>NZ_BSOA01000006.1 GCF_030160275.1 Dyella flagellata | reverse complement strand
GAACGCCGCCAGGATCTCCCCTGTCTAAATCACCAGCTGAGACTCGACGCTAATCAGGTGCAAGCAGGGGAGGGGGCTGATGCCGCCATGGGGATAAGGGCTAGACATCGTTGTCATTTCGCCGACACAATTGCATTGCGGCGGGCGGGCCTGCGCTAGGCTCACCGTGCAAGGCTGGTTGGTAACGCATGAGGGGATGTCATGGCGAACGTCGAGTTGAGGCCGGTGGTCCACGTCGACAACGAGTGGCGCCGATGGATTGCGGAGAATCTGTTGTTGGATGGCGCGCCGCAGGGCATCTACGAACAGATGCTGCGTGCCGGCATTCCGCACGAGGAGGCCGTTGAGGAGCTGCAGCAGGCCATCGCCAGTCCGTACCTGGCCGGCGCACAGCGCTTGCGCAATCGCCTGGCGAAACACGATTGGGTGCTGGAGACGCAGCGCCGCATGAATCGCCTGCGCCCGGCGGAAGTGCCGCGCCGGCACCAGCTTTCGCGCGAGGAGTTCCTGGAGGCGTACTACACCGCTGGCCGCCCGGTAATCATCACCGGCAGGATGGAAGGCTGGCCCGCGAGAAGGAAGTGGAGCCTGGACTATTTCAAGCAGCGCTGCGGCGATCGTGAAGTGGAAATCCAGTTCGGGCGCGATGCGGATGCGCAATACGAACTGCGCAAGACGGCGCACCGCAAGACGATGCTGTTCGGCGATTACGTCGAGATGGTGCGCAACGCCGAGCGCAGCAATGATTTCTACATGACGGCCTACAACGAAGGGAAGAACCGCGCCGCGCTGGACGAGCTATGGCAGGACATCGTGCAGATTCCCGAGTACTTGAGCAACCAGGGCGCAAGCCAGGGATTCCTGTGGTTCGGCCCAGCCGGCACCATCACCCCGTTCCATCACGACCTAACCAACAATTTCATGGCGCAGGTGCTCGGCCGCAAACGCATCCTGCTGATGCCGGCCAGCGAGATCGCGCACGTCTACAACCATGAGCACTGCTTCACGCACGTGGATGGCCGGCAGATCGACCTGCAACGCTATCCGCGCATGGACGCAGTGCAGGTGCTTTCCTGCACCCTTCACCCTGGTGAAGTACTGTTTCTGCCGGTGGGTTGCTGGCATTTCGTGGAAGGCTTGGATATCTCGGTAACGGTGTCGTTCACCAACTTCCTGTGGGATAACGACTTCACCGCGGAGTATCCGCAGCAGCAGGTGTTCTAGTTCGTAGGCTGGCATTTTCGTAGGCTGGCATTACCGATAACCAGCCCCACATCGAGAGCCTGACTCCCGAGGCTCCCGCATGATCCCGTTCTCCGTACTCGACCTTGCCCCTGTTACAGAAGGCAGCACACCGGCGCAGGCCTTCGCCAATACTTTGGATCTCGCGCGCAGGGCCGAACAACTCGGCTATATGCGCTATTGGCTGGCCGAACACCACAACATGCCGGGCATCGCCAGCGCGGCCACCGCGGTGCTGATCGGCCATGTCGCCGGCGGAACCTCGAAGATAAGGGTTGGGGCCGGTGGCATCATGCTGCCCAATCACGCACCGCTGCAGGTGGCCGAACAATTCGGCACGCTGGCTTCGCTGTATCCGGGGCGCATCGACCTGGGATTGGGACGCGCACCCGGCACGGACCAGGCCACTGCGCGCGCACTGCGCCGCTACTACGAAGCGGCGGAAACTTTTCCGGACGACGTGCATGAACTGCTCGCCTATTTTGAATCGTCCGCATCCGGCCAGGCCGTGCGTGCCGTGCCCGGTGCCGGCATCGACGTGCCGGTGTGGCTGCTGGGATCAAGCCTCTTCAGTGCCCAGCTGGCCGCTGAACTCGGCTTGCCGTTCGCTTTCGCCTCGCACTTCGCGCCGGACGCCATGGACGAGGCGCTGATGCTGTACCGCAGAGGCTTCAGGCCCTCGGCGCGCCTCGACCAGCCTTACGCCATGCTCAGCGTGAACGTGGTGGCCAGCGAGACAGATACCGAAGCAAGGCGCCTGTTCACGACGCAACAGCAAAGCTTCGTCAATCTGCGACGCGGACGCCCGGGCCTGATCCCGCCGCCCATCGACGATATCGAAGCGTATTGGACGCCCACCGAGAAACTGATGGTGGAGCGTGCCTTGGCGTGTGCGGTGGTGGGCGCGCAGCAGGCGGTGCGTGAAGGCTTGGCTGCCTTCATTGAGCGTCATCGTCCGGATGAATTGATGGTCACCACCAATGTGTTTGATCATGCTGCGCGCAAGCGGTCATTTGAGATGGTGATGCAGGCGCGTGAAACCGTGTAGGTTTTCGTGGACGGCATAACCGCCTCAGCGCGTAGGCTGGGATGACAATCCCAGCATCGGGACGCCACGTGGAAAGCTGGGATTGGCATCCCAGCCTACGCCTCTCGCGAGTGCGAAGCACAGCGACACGCCGATCAATGACTGATGTGCTCCAGCGCCACGCCCTTCGTCGACGGCCCGAACACCCCAATGGCCACAATGCCCACCACCATCGCGATCGCGATGAACGAGGCGACAGCCAACGCACCCCCTAGGTGGAGGAAGTAGCCGATGCCCAGGCCCGCGAAGGCGGCCGCGATGCGGCTCCATGAATAGACGAAGCCCACGGCGCGGGCGCGGATGCGGGTGGGATATAGCTCGGCCTGATAGTTGTGATACGCGTAGGACATGATGTTCGCCGCCAGCGTGAACACCACGCCGAGCACGATCAGCATGGCGGGCGCGTTGGTGCGTGCGAATGCGAGCATCGACACGCCCATCACGATCAGGCCAAGCACGATCTGGGTTTTTCTTTCGAGCAGGTCGGCGAAAAAGCTTCCCAGCAGCGGACCGAACGGATTGGCAATGGCGATGATGAAGGAATATTCCAGGCTGTGCGTGACGTTGATGCCGCGCGCGATCAGCAAAGTCGGGACCCACGCCGCAAAGCCGTAGAAACCGATCACCTGCGCCATGTTGAACACCGATAGCATCAGCGTGCGGCGCCAGTAGCGCTGCGAAAAGATTTCCGCGAAACGGCCTTCGCCATCGTCCTGCACGGGCTCCACATGCGGAGCCGGTAGCGACGCGCCAGTCTCGGCCTCTACACGGCGTTCGATGCCGGCCGTGATGGCATCGGCCTCCTGGACGCGTCCGCGTAGCGCCAGCCAGCGTGGACTCTCGGGCACTTGTTGTACCAGGAACCACGCGACCACCGCCCCGGCCGAGCCGATCAGCACGACCCAGCGCCAACCGTCCAGGCCGAGCGGCGTAACGGGCACCAGCAGCCAGGCGAGCAGCGCCACCACCGGCACGATGCAAAACGATACGAACTGGTTGATCGAGAAGGCGCGCCCGCGCAGCGCCGCCGGCGTGAGTTCGGAAATATAGGCGTCGATGGTGACCAGTTGCACGCCAAAGCCGATGCCCGCGATCAAGCGCCACAAATTGAGCATCTCTCCCGTGTGCTGGAACGCCATGATGACGGTGCTCAATGCGTACCAAACCAGCGAACCGGTGAATACCGGCCGCCGGCCATAGCGATCGGCAAGCTGGCCGAACAGCACCACGCCCACCCAAAGACCGGCAAAGGTGCTGAACACGAAGGTGCCGAACCCCGCCACCTTGATGCCGGCGAGGCCGGCGAACACGCCTAGCGACGCCGGTGTGAACAACCCCGATTGCGCCATGCCGGGTGCGACGTAGCCGGTGAAGAACAGGTCGTAGAACTCGAACAGCCCGCCGAGGGAAAGCAGCACGATGATTTTCCATAGCGTGCGCGACGAGGGCAGTCGGTCTAGGCGAGCGGCAATCTTGGCGGATTCGGTTTCAGACATCGTTGCTGGACTTGGGAGTGGAAGGTGCGGGTCGACAGCCACCTCGGCGACAACTGGCGCTGGCGGACATCGATCCCCTGATTGGCCCTGGTGGCCAGATTTCTAGTCGATCAAAAGCGCATAGCTTATGCGTTGCACATTCTTTTTGCGTGCTCACCATAAGTCGGTTTCCTGACTTGGCCATGAAACCTTGCTTAAAATTTTTTAAGGAAGCAAGCATCGAAAGATTGCGTTGCGTAACGCGTGGATAGGCTTGTGCGGTGCGTCAAGTCAGCGCTGACATTTGGCGTAGACTCGAAAGCCGTCAGGTCAGGGCGGCTCATGTAAATGAAGGTTTTGATCGTCGAAGACCAGTTCAAGCTGGGTCAGTTCTTGAAGCGCGGTTTCAGCGAACGCTCCTATACCGCCGAATGGGCACAGAGCTGCACGGCAGCGCGCGATGCGCTGGCGGAGGACAACTTCGACGTGATCATTCTCGATCTCGGCCTGCCGGACGGCGACGGGCTGGAACTGTTGTGCGAATGGCGCCGCTGCGGCTTCAACGAACCGGTGCTGATCCTGAGCGCGCGCGACACGGTGGACGATCGCATCACCGGCCTGAACCTTGGCGCCGACGATTACCTGCCCAAGCCTTTCAGTTTCGAGGAGCTGCTGGCGCACGTGCGCTCGCTGATGCGCAGGCAGAGCGCCGTCAAGCAGACGATGCTCGAACACAAGGGCATCAAGCTCGATTTGCTGAGCCGTACCGTGCGCCTGCGCGGCCAGCCGGTGGAGTTGACCAGCCGGGAATTCGCCCTGCTTGAGATCTTCATGCAGAATGCCGGGCGCACCTTGACGCGCTCCTATATCTCCGAGCGCATCTGGCCCGGCCTGGTCGAGGACAACCTGCTGGATGTCTACATGAGCCGGCTGCGCACCAAACTCGAGAGCGGCACTGGCGCGGCGCTGTTCAAGACCCTGCGCGGGATAGGCTACCAACTGGTATGAAGTCGCTGCGGGCACGCCTGAGCCTGTGGTTCGCGCTGAGTGCCACGATCACCTTGGCGGTCCTGTTCGTGGTCGGCTACCTTTTGCTTGAAAGCTATATCCAGCGCGACCTGGATCTGCTCAACAAGACCGAGTTCGAGCAGATTCGTGCGCGCCTGGGTACGGACTACAGCGCGTTGACGCCGCAGATCGTGGACCAACGTATTCGCGAAACCACCAACTACGCCTCGGTGCTGTTCTACATCAACATCGACGAGCCGCCGCACGACATTCTGTTCTACTCCAACAATCTGGACGGCAAGCCGATTCCCGACGTGCCGGGCAAGCACGTGTACAACACGTTCGTGCCGGGAGTAGGGGAGCTGCGCGTCGGCGAATTCATCATGCCGCCGTTCGACGTCACTATCGGCACGCCCACGCGGCAGATGCGGCAGGGTTTGACCGCGTATGTGGAAGTAAGCGTGGCCTTGCTGGTGATCATGCTGTTGACCAGTGGCTTGATCGGCATCGCCACCAGCCGCATGATTCTCCGTCCGGTGCGGCTGATCGGCGAAACAGCCAATCGGATACGCTCGGACAACCTGGCCGAGCGTATTGCCGTGCCCAGCGGCAAGGATGAACTGTTCGACCTGGTACGCCTGCTCAACCAGATGTTCGATCGCCTGGAAGCTTCGTTCAAGCAGGCTCGCCAGTTTTCCGAAGAGGTATCGCATGAACTGAAGACCCCGCTGTCACTGGTACGCCTGCACGCCGAGCGGCTACTGGTCGAGGGCAGGCTTGAGCGACGGCACGAAGATGCCGTGCTGGTGCAGCTCGACGAGCTGGCGCGCATCAACCAGATGATCGACGAGTTGCTGTTCATATCGCGGGCCGAAGTGAACGGTGTCAAGCTGAACCTCGTCAGCCAGCATCCGGCGCATTTCCTGCGCAGCATCGAACCGGATCTGCGCGTGCTCGCGGAGCATCGCGGCCGGCGCCTGCACAGCGTGCAGCATGGCGACGGCCTGGTGGCGATGGAAGAGAAATGGCTGCGCCAGGTGATTTTCAACTTGCTGACCAATGCGCTGCGCGTATCGCCGCCGAATGGCATGATCGTCATGCAATCCACCGTCGACAGCAGTGGCTGGTGCGTCAGCATCGCGGATCAGGGGCCGGGCCTGACGGAAGAACAGTGCGAGCGCGTTTTCGACCGCTTCGTGCGTTTCAATGTGCAGGCGGGGGAAGATCAGGGCAGCGGCCTCGGGCTGACGATCTGTCGCAGCATTATCGAGTTGCATGGCGGCAGCATTCGCGCGCAGCCGCGTACGGATGGACCCGGCTTGCGTGTGAGTTTCGAGCTTCCGCTGGCGCCACCGATGCTCGAACCCTCACACGCCGTGATCCAGCCTCTGCTCGGCAGCTCGTAGGCTGCCCCAGCATTGCGTGACATGCACGCATTGGGTCGCATTGTTGTTGCATGTCGCGAACGTGCTGCATTGCCTGCGGCGCTTTCGGACCCTAAAGGGCCCGAGTCACTTCTCTTTGCTGGCCCACGCCCGCGTCAGGAACGCGGGCGAACAGCGTTAGCTGGCCCGAAGGGCGGAGGGCAGGAAGCCCGTAGTAAAGAGAAGTAACCAAGAGAAATGGCCTAAAAGGCTCGTGGCATGGGGCGGGTAAAAACCTGAACGCGTATGGCTAGACAGGTGGTTGGTCGCCCCGGGTTCTACGGAGCGGCTATACCGCAACGCGTCCAGACGCTGAGGAAGTAAAGGGCGCGTAGGCTGGGATGCTAATCCCAGCTTTCCACAGGGTATCCCGATGCTAGGATTGTCATCCCAGCCTACACGCTTGCCGCCTGGCTTTAAGCCCTCCGCGCTTCGACGCCTCGCGGTATAGCGGCGCCGTAAAAGCTTGGCGAGTCATCGATCAAAGCAAGGCGTGAACGTTCGGGCTTGTAACCACGCAGCGCCAAGAGCTCTTCAGGCCATTTCTCTTGGTTACTTCTCTTTGGGCCAGCAAAGAGAAGTGACTCGGGCGCTTGCGACCGAAAGCGCCGCAGGCAATGCTGCACGATGGCGACATGCAACAACAGTGCGATCAAGGACGCGCCGCAGCCAATGCAGCGGTCGGCGACAAAACGCGGGATATCTCAGGATGACGATCCCAACCTACGAAGGTGCGCGAGACGGGCGATTCACCCCGAGGCTCTGGGGTATGGCGGTGTGGCGTGAATCGCCCGCCTCGACGCGGTCAAAGCCTAGAACTTGAGCGTGGCAGTGCCATAGATCAGCCGTCCGATCGGCGAATACGTCGCCACGTCGGCGTTGTTGTCGGTGAACGCTTGCGGTGCGAGCGGCGGCATGCGGTTGGCGATGTTGTTGATACCTAGCGCCGCCGACCATCCCTTGATGATGGCGTTCGGCGCCGAGCGGTCAACCGAATAGCCCAGGCGCAAATCCCAGGTGGTGTAACTGCTGACGGGAATCGGCTTGAGCGTGGTGCTTTGCGCATAAACGAGGCCGCCAGGGCCGATGTCCGTCACCGACGAGATGTAGTGGTTGCCGAGGGTGAGATCCCAGTTGCCGTATTGCCAGTCGGCAGTGGTGTAGAAACTGAAGCGCGGGATCGTTCCCTGCACGCCGGTGCCGTTGTTGGTGGCGAATCCGGCATAGTTATAGAACGGCTGGCCGGGCAACGCCTGGAACTGATACTTGAAGAACATCGCGCCGTTGGTGGAGACCGTGAACGTTCCGGCGTGGTCGGTCACGACGTAATAATCCACCGTCATGTTCGCCGAACGTACATGTAGGCCGCCCAGGTTGGTAAAGCGGTCGATGGCGTACAAGTTCAGAGGATTGCCACCGGAACGCAGATAGGCGTCTACCTGACCCGGTGCGGTGAAGGCCGTGGCGCCGGGCTGGCCGGGGAAATTGCCCAGCGCCAGGTTGGCGGAGAATGGCGATGCCGCGCCAAGCTGATTCACGCTTTGCAGGATGTTGGTAAAGCCGATGCCGCCCGGGTAGCCGTGCTGGTCCACCGAGGAATAATCGAGCGAGGCGGTCAGGCCGGGAACGGCTTGCGGCGCGAAGGTGATGCCCATCGAACGGGTGACGGCGGTGCTCGGCTTCAGGCGCGGATTGTTGCCGTCTTCGCCGTTGAACTGCAGCCCGGGCAGACCGAAGACCGATTGGATGACGCCGCTGCCCACCAGACGCGTATCGGTGGGACCGTACAAGGCATACAACGTCGGTGCGGTATACGAGCGCGAGAACGAACCACGCAAGGTGACCTGATTGTCGACCGGCTGCCAGCGGAAGCCGAACTTGGGTACCAGCGAATTGCCGGCGTCGCTGTAATGCTCGTAACGCGCAGCGGCGATCAAGTCGAAGGCGTGGAAGCCCGGCGCCGACCAGCTGGAGCTGGTGATAGGCACGCGCACTTCACTGTAGGCGCTGTCGACGTCGCGTGACCTGGAGAACGGATCGGCCGAAGTGCCACCGATCCAGTTGTGCGCGGTGGGGCCGGTATTGCGGCCATTGGCGTCGGTATAGGCGGAGAGGGATTCGCGCCGCGCCTCGACCCCGAAAGCGACGCCGATGGTGCCCGCCGGCAAGTGGAAGGCCTTGCCCACCAGCTTGGCGTCGAAGGCATCCAGCGTACTTTTGGCATGAATCACTTCCGTGCCATACAGGTTGGCCAGCATGGCGGGGTTGATGCCCGAGGTGACAGCCAAAGGATTGAGCGCGGGCTGGATCACGAACGGTCCGCTGCTGGAGTAGCCCGCTTGCACGCGACTGTAGGCCCCGCCCGCGACGGGATTGCCCTGGGCGTCATAGCCACCGGCCACCGCAGCAGCCATATTGGGGGCATAGATCAGGTTGAACTGGTCCTGTTCCAGCTTGCTCTGGCTGTGGTCGATGGTGCTTTCCCAATTCCAGTTGCTGTTGATGTCACCGCGCAAGCCGGCCACCACCCGCAAGCCTTCCGCCTGGTTGACGAATTGCTGGGGACGGGGGAGGTAGCCGAAGACGATCTGGTTGAACGCGGTGGTTAGCGGGTTGTAGGGAGCGCCCGCCGGCAGCGAGGTGGTGGTACGGACGGGCAGCCACTGGGTAAAGCTCTTGGTACGCGAATACAGCACGTTGCCGAACGCGGTGAGTTTGTGATCGTCCAGCAGATCGGCCGAGAGATTGGCGCTCAGGCCTTTTTGATCCTGTCGCTCCAGCAGCGTCTGGTAGCGAGAGACGTCGAAGCCGTCTGCCACCGCGGTGGGTGTGGTGGCAAGATAAGTGCCGTTGGCGATGAGGCTATTGATGCTGGGGGCGATGGCCTGTGTACCGGTCGGATTGTCCTGCGCCGGGGAGTTCAGTCCCGAGGCTAGGATCGCGCCGGGTAGATGGCCATTGGCGCCGACCGTGCCGGGGATATTGGAGATGCGCCCGTACAGCGGACTGGTGAAGCTGCGTGCATCCTGATACAGCGGGTCGGTCTTGGATTCGCTGCCGGTGACGGTGATATGGACACCATGCAGCGTTGTGCCGGCGACGAAGTATCCGGATTTCTCGCGGTAGTTGCCGCTGGCGGCACCGTAGCGCACGCCAACCTCCGCGCCCTGGTAGTCCTTTTTCAGGATGATGTTGACCACGCCGCCGATTGCGTCGGAGCCGTAGATGGCCGAAGCGCCATCGGTCAACACTTCGATGTGGTCGATCGCCGAGATCGGAATCTGGTTCACGTCGACGAAGCTCTTGCCGCCGATGCCGTTAATGCCGCTGGTCGCTACGCGGCGGCCGTCGACCAGCACAAGGGTATCGAGGTTGCGCAACTGCAGCTGGGAGCCGCCTGCCGTGTTCTGGTTGTTGTTGTTTGCATTGCTGGTGCCGGTATTGCTGCGTCCAGCGAAAGAGGGCACCACCTTGCGCAACAGATCGAGTACGTTGGCGTTGACGCCCGCCGCCTTGATCGCATCGTTGTCGACGGAGACCACCGGCACCACCACCTCATCGGGAGCGACGGGCAGGTTGGAGCCGGTGACCACCACGGTGGCCAGGGTGGCCGGTTTTTCCGGCTGGTCTGCTTTCTTTGTCGTGCCTTGAGCCGTGCCAGGACTTTGCTGCGCTGTATCGCCAGCGTACAAATTAGTGGAAACGCCTGCTGCGCAGGTGGTGCCCATTGCCATAAGCAAGGCGCCGAACAATGGTTTTACGGTCAAACTCTGCATAACGTCTATCCCTCCCCGGATGACACGTCAGCGATGGACTCAACAGGCTGTCATGAGTATCCCTTTGCGTTTTGCAACGGATGCATGACTGCCGACCGTTGTTGCTTGTAAGACCCGTACATGTGTGTTTGATCGGCTCGTCCTTACGGGTGGAGCGCAAACCATAGGATTTCTCCCCCCTTGTTGTTATCACCGGGCGAGGCGGCCAGGTAGACGCGATCGAGCGGCGCCCACAACATGCCCGACTTGGCACCTTTCGTACTGGCCACTCGCGCCAGTTGCGTATAGTGATCGGCGTCGTTCTGTTGAAACACGCCGAGATAGCCGTCGCCGCCGGGAATGTAGATGCGCTTGTGCACGCCGTCGTAGAACATGCCGTCCGAGGTCGCAGGCGCGTCAAGACTGGCCACGGTCTTGCCGGTTTCGGTATCGAGCACGATCAGCTTGCTGGGATTGCGTGTGCCCACGAACAGTCGATGATCCGCCTCGTCCAGCGCCATGCTCAGGTTGGTCTGCGCACCGGTCAGCGGCCAGCGCGCGGTCACCTTGAGGGTTTTCTTGTCCACCACGTCGACTTCGTTCTTGTCGGCCACGTTGACGAACAGACGATTGCCGTGCTCTTCCGCCCGCACCGCCTCGACGTGGTCGGAATCGAAGCGCAGCTTGCGATAAACCTTGCCCGAATAAGGATCGACTTCGTTGAGGTAGCACTCCTTCATGTCGACGTCTTTGCCACCGCTTACGATGTAGAGCAAATGCGTACCCTGGTCGTATTCCATCGAATCGGCGCCGGGCGCCAGGTCGATGTAGCCGAGCACCTTGTAGGTGGCGGCATCCAGCACGCGCGTGCCGCCCTTGCCGCTGTCGGTCACGATCAGCCGGTCCTTTTCCGGCAGGTAGAGAATCGCGTGGGGGGTGCTGAAGCTGGTGAGCGTCCGCTCATGCGCACCGGTAGCGAGATTGAACACTTCCAGCGTGCCGTGATCTTCGGCCGCCAGTAGCAGCTTATTGCGCTTGGTATCGACGCCGAAGTGATCGAAATCGCCCGAGTACTGCGGCTTCCATGCGGTGCTGCGACCGATCAGGGTGGCCGCTGCGGCCGGGTCCGCTCCGGCCGGCGGCGCCATCAGCTTGGCCAACGAGGGAATCTTGGCGGCCAGCTCGTCGCGGATCGCATAGGCGTGCTGCTCAAGCGCCTTCTTGTCGTCGCCGGGCTTGTAGCGGAACACGATGCCGATCGCGCCGATGGTCTGCTTGGCGGCGTCCAGCAGGCGGGTTTCGACTTCGAAGCGGCTGCCGTTGACTTCAAGGTTGGGGATGCCGGTTTGGATCGCGCGCATATCGTCGTCGTCGGCGGCCTTGCCGATGCGCCCGATGCTGGAACCGACGATCACATTGGTCTTGCTGCCCGGCGGAGTGGCGTGCATGGCCAGGATGATCACATCCGGGTGCGCCGCCATGGCTTGGTCGACCAGTTGCTGGGCGAGGGTGTGGGTGGGGGTGCCGGAGTCGTATCGATAGGGCTGGGTCAGGTTGCCCTGGTTGGAAATGCGCCGGGCGAGTTGATCGCGAATCTGCTCGGCCCGCTGCTGCAAGGCCTGCTTGTCGTCGCCATGGTGGTACGGGTAGACGATGCTGAGTGCGCCGAGCGTATCGCCGGTGGTGTCGAACAAGGGCATTTCGATTTCCAGGCGATCGCCGGCCTGGTTGACCTCCACCAGCGGCTTGCCGGTGGTGACTACCCCCATGTCGTCCGAGTCGGCCTTCTTGCCGATGCGGCCGATATTGGAGGCGATGATGACATTGTCCTTCTGCTTGGGCGGGACGGCATGGACCGCCATCACCACGATGTCCGGATGCGCCGCGATGGTCTGATCGACCAGCTCCTGCGCGTAGATCTTGGGCGCGGTCTGCGCGTAGAGAGGAAATGCCGAGAGAGCGATCGCAACAGCAAGAGCGCGACGAAGCATGGCCTAGTATTCCGTGTTGTGGGCAGGGTCTGGTTTTTGGATGGTCCGTCATGCTGACCGGAGCTGGGCATAGACATAAACCTTCAACCTGACGACTCCCTGTAAGGCGTCTTAAGAAGGATTAAGGTTGTGGCTGTCATGACCATCAGAGTGGGGGCTTTGGAGATAGGCGCGTAGGCTGGGATGCCAATCCCAGCTCTCCAGGCGGCGTGCCGATGCTGGGATTGGCATCCCAGCCTACGCGCGGAGTCCCTTTACTTCTGAATGGTACATTTATATATTATATATAACTGTACTACATGCCCTGGAGCTGCCACCCGATGGCCGACTTCGCTCTCACCGAACAGCGCCTCGCCGTCACCTGCCGGCGTTACCCCGATTTCCCGCGCCGCCCCGCCACCCTGGTGCGCCTGATCAAGCACGTTCACAAGCAACTGCATGACAGCGCGAATCTCGCGCTCAAGCCGTACGGCATCAATCATCCGGAATACAATCTGCTGATGATGCTGTACGGTTCGGCCAGCGGTACGATGTCGCCGTCGGAGCTGGCCGATGCGGCGGGCGAGAAATCCGCCAACATCACCCGCTTGACCAACGAGCTATGCGACAAAGGCTTGATCGAACGTAGCGCCAGCGTCGATGATCGCCGCAAGATCGAACTCAGCTTGACGCCGCCGGGAGAGGCACTGCTGGAAAACCTGCTTCCGGATATCTGCTCGTTGTTGGCGAAGCAGGGACGCCACGTCACGGTTTCCGAGCAGGTTCAGCTCGAAAAGCTGTTGAAGAAATTTCTGGGTGGATTGGCAGACTGAGCAGAGGCTGTCACGTCATGTCCGCAACCGATGTCCAGGCCGGCACGCCCGGCATGCGCGAGGTCTTCGCGACGACCCTGCGCGAGGAGACCGCCACCTGGCTGTTCGTGCTCAAGTCGCTGCTTGCTTTCTACATCACCGGCTGGCTGGCGATGCGCCTGGCGCTGCCGCAGCCCGGCACGGCGATGCTCACCACTGTCATCGTCGTCAACCGCCAGGCCGGCATGGTGCTGGCCAAGAGCTTCTACCGCGCCATCGGCACGCTGGTCGGAGCGCTGGCGGGGTTCCTGATCGTGGCCTTGTTCCCGCAAGAGCGCGTGCTGTTCCTCGGCGCGCTTTCTTTGTGGGTTGGCGTATGCGCCGGTGGCGCCGCGCTGTACCGCAATTTCAAAGCCTATGCGTTCGTACTGGCCGGCTATACGGCGGCAATCGTGGCATTGCCGGTGATCGACAACCCGCTGGAAGTGTTCAACTCGGCAGTATGGCGCCTAAGCGAAGTGCTGCTCGGCATTGCGGTTTCGGCCGCAGTGAGCGACCTGGTGTTTCCCAACCGCATCCGTGACGATCTGCGCCGCCTGTGCCGCGCCCAGTTCGCCAACTTCATCGAATTCGTGCAGCGGCTGGTGTGCGGCAAAGTGGCGCGTGAGGACATCGAGAACGCGCACCTGCGCTTCGTCCGCGACGCGGTTACCGTGGAAGACCTGCGCAGCTCGGTGATCTTCGAGGACCCGGAAGCGCGTGCGCGCAGCGGCCACATGCTGCTGCTCAATCAGCGCTTCATGGCAACTTCCACTACGCTGCAGACCCTCCACCACCTGATTAATCGCCTGAAGCGGCGGGGGCACGAAACCGCTGCGAACGCGTTGATCGAAGCGTACCGTCCGCTGGCTGGCGCGCTTGATGCGCCGATCGAAGCGGGCGCGGCTGCACGGGTATTGTTGCCGCGGCTGGCTGGCGCGCGGCAGGCGATCAGGGAACGCAAGGCGAAGCTGCGGGCGCAAATGACGTCCGCCTACGACATGCTCGATTTCGACACTGGTGCCACCCTGGTCGATCGATTTGTCGATGAACTTCATGCCTACGTCGAAACGGCCTCGGCGCTGCAGGCGCCGAGGCTTTTCGGTGCGGCCGGAGAGCGCGTGCGTTTCGAGCGCAGCAATGATTTTCTGGGCGCGGGCCTGACGATGTTGCGCACCGCGCTCACCATGGGCGTCTTGAGCCTGGTCTGGATCCTTTCGGCCTGGCCATCGGGTGCGTCGGCGATGTTGCTGGCGACGGTATTCGCTGGCCTGTTCGCCGCGACGCCCAATCCTTTGCAATGGATACGCCATACCTCCGTGGGCTTTTTTTTCGGCATCTGCGCGAGTTTCGCCTGCCAGTTCTTCGTGCTGCCGTTGATGGATGGTTTTGGGTTGCTGGTGGCTGGCTCCGCGCCGTTCCTGATGATCGGCATGGCGATGATAGGGTGGCCGGTCACCGTTCGCGCTGGCGTGGGCTACTGCATGGGTTTTACCTTGACCCTCGCCGCGCGTAACGAGATGAATTACGACGTGGTGTTTTTCTGGAACGACACGCTGGCCCAACTGGTCGGACTGGCCGCGGCGGGAGCGGCCTTCGCGCTGCTGCCGCCGGCCATTGGCAGCGTGGGCTTACGTCGCCGTCAGCTGGAGCGCTTGCGCCGTCAGGTACGTCTCGCGGCCACCGCACCGCTGGCGGGCTTGCCTGCGCGCTTCGAGAGCGTCAACCACGACCTGTTCGGCCAGATCGTGGAGCAGACCGAACGTGGCAGCGAGGCTTCGCGCAGCTTGGTGGCCTGGACGCTATCCGTGCACGAAGTGGGGCGCACCTTGCTTGAGCTGCGCAACGAGATGTCCGGCCGTCCGCTGCCGGAAGAAGTGCGCGAAGCGATCGAACGCAGTATCGATGCGATCGCGCAACTTTATGAGTATCCTGATACGGTCACTTATGCGCAGGCGCGCGATGCGCTTGCCGCCACCATGGCGATGATCGAAGGCGACGAAGCCATGTCGCCGCTGCTCAACCACTTGCACCTATTGCGCCTGGCCATGCTGGACGAACAATCCGTGCTTGGCGCTTATATGCAAGCTCAACCCCGCTCGCAAGGAGTTGCCCATGCCTCGTGAAATTGCCATCGGCGGCGCGCTGGTTCCCGGACTGCTGCCCTGGTTCCTGCTGGCCGTGGCGCTAATGCTGCTGTTCGATTGGGTGGTCGGCCGTTATGGCCTGTACCGCTACGTATGGCATCCGGCGCTACTGCGCCTGGCCTTCTTCGTGTGCATTTTCGGCGGACTCGCCTGGTTGACGATCTGAAGGGCGCAAGGCGTCCACTCCTACCTCTATGAAAAACACTCTCTACCTCCGCATCGCCATCACCGCCGTCCTCGTGCTGCTCGCCATACTGATCGGCTATAGCATGTGGCGGCATTACATGTACTCGCCCTGGACCCGCGACGGACGCATCCGCGCCAACGTCGTGCGCATCGCGCCGGATGTATCCGGACTGGTCACGGCGGTGAACGTGATCGACAACAAACAGGTGAAGAAGGGCGAGCTGCTGTTCGTCATCGATCGTGCCCGTTACGAAGATGCCGAGGAACAGGCCAAGGCCAATCTCGCCGCAGCCCTGGCCTCGGTGGCCGCGGCCCAGGCCAACATCGACGCCGCCAAGGCCGGTACCACGCAGAGCAAGGCGAACTTCGCCATGTACGAAGCACAGTCCAGGCGTCGGCAGAGCCTGCGCGACGTGGTATCCAGCGAAGACATCGCCAATGCCAGCGCGACCGCGGATGCCGCACGTGCCACCTGGGACAAGGCGCGTGCAGGCATTGAGCAGGCGATCGCCGCACAGCAGCAAGCCCAGGCTGCGGTGAAGCAGGCGCAAGCAGCGCTGGCAACGGCGGAACTCAATCTGCAACGCACGGAGGTGCGCGCACCGGTGGATGGCTACGTCACCAACCTGCTGGTGCGCGTGGGTGATTACGCCAGCGCCGGTGCGCCGCGCCTGGCGTTGATCGACAGCCATTCGTTCTGGGTGGATGGCTATTTCGAGGAAACCAAGCTGCCGCAGTTGCGCGAGGGCGATCCGGTCGACATTCGTTTGATGAGCGGTGGCGTGCATTTGCGTGGCACCGTCGAGGGCGTGGCGCGCGGCATTGCCGGCGCCGTCGATCCCACCGGCAACGATCTGCTCGCCAACATCAATCCCACTTTCAACTGGGTGCGACTGGCGCAACGCGTACCGGTACGCGTACGCATCGATACCGAGCACATGCCTGCCGGCACGGTGTTGGTGGCGGGGCAGACCGCTACGCTGATCGTGCAGCCCGGTGGGCATGGCGATGCGCTGGCCGAGTCGCGGTGATACGGCCATGTCCAAAAACGCTCTGATCTGTTCCAATCGCGTAGGCTGGGATGGCAATCCCAGCATCGCAATGCGGCATGGAAAGCTGGGATTATCATCCCAGCCTACGAGCTGGCCGACCTTGGCGACGTTGGCGCTGTGTATAGCGCTTGCAGGTTGCGCCACGCCGGGCGGCTTGCATCCCACCGGCAAGACAGTCGATGCGCGTAGCCTGAAAAGCGCGCGAAGCCTGGCCGGCGTGCCACTGAGCGCCACGGCTTGGCCATCGCAGGATTGGTGGGTGAGCTTCGGCGATCCGCAGTTGAGCACGCTGATCGATGAGGCGCTCAAGCACAATCCCAGCCTCGATGAAGCCGAGGCGCGCGCACGGCAGGCCCAGGCGGTGGCTGACAGCGCCGACGCGGCGCGCCTGCCAGCAGCGGATCTGGAAGCCGGCGCCCAGGGCACCCGCTTGTCATTGAAAGATCCGATCTATCCTCCGTACGTGCTGGGTCATTTTGCCTGGGGCAAGTCGGTTACGGCGAATTTCTCGTGGGACCTGGATCTATGGGGCGGCAAGCGCGATGCGTGGGAAGCCGCGCTCGGACGCAGCCGCGCGGTGGAAATCGAAGCGTATGCGGCACGCATCCAGCTATCGGTGAATGTCGCCCGCGCCTACGTGCAATTGGGGTACGCGTTTGCGCAAAGGGATGTTGCGGACGGCGAGCTGCAGCGTGCCTCGCAGACACTGGCGCTGACGCGCCGATTGGTGGCGGGGGGGCTGGGCACGTCGCAGCAGGAAGCCTTTGCCGATTCCCAGGCGGCCAGCGCCGAACAGCAGAAAGCGCAAGCTGATCGCGGCATCGATGCCGCGCGCAGCAGCCTTTCGGTCCTGCTCGGGCAGGGGCCGGATCGTGGCTTAAGCATCGCGCGGCCGCATCTGCTCGATCCCGGCCTCGTTGCATTGCCGGATCAATTGCAAGTGGACCTGCTCGGTCGTCGCGCCGACCTGGTTGCAGCACGCTGGCAGGTCGAGGCAGCGTCCAAGGACATCAAGGCGGCCAAGACACAATTCCTGCCCAACATCAGCCTTAGCGCCATGGCTGGTTTCGTCGCCGTCGGCGGCAGCAGCAATGTGTTCCAGCTACCGGCGCGGACCTATTCGGTGGGACCGGCCTTGAGTCTGCCGATCTTCGACGGCGGCCGGCTGCGCGCCAATCTTGCCGGTGCCGACGCGCGTTACGACCAGGCAGTGGCGCACTACAACGGCCTGCTGATCGGCGCGGTGAATGAAGTGTCGGATCTGGTTTCCGCCCTGGCTTCGGTGCGCATGCAGATCGCGCTGGAGCAGCGTGCGAAACAGGATGCCGAGAAAAGCTGGCGCGATGCCTTGTCGGCGTACAAGGGCGGCGTCAGCGGGCCGCTGACACCACTGGCGAGCCGCCAGCAGCTGTTGCTTGCCGATCAGCGGCTGGCGCTGTTGCAGAGCCAGCAGGCGGATCTTTCGATCCGCTTGATCGATGCGCTGGGTGGTGGTTATGCGGCTACAGTGACGCGTTGACGCTTGCGCGATCAGCTCCCTCCCCTGCCAGGCAGGGGAGGGAGCTGGATTTCTCGGCCGAAGGCGTCGATCGCCTCAGAACTTGTAATACGCGCTCACGTTCACCTGATTGCCGCTGGTGCGCGTGCGCGTCTTGCCGTTGGTGGTGGAGTCGAGCATGGAGTGGATCCATTCCAGGGCGAACGAGTAATCGCCCACGCTGTAGATCAGGTTCGCCGCCGCCTGACGATTTTTCAGCAGGCCGGTAGCGCCATTACCCAGCCAGCGGACCACCTCGTTGGCGTTGGGCTTGCTCAGGGCATAGAACAGATTGCTGCTCCAGTTCGGGTTGAACTTGTAGCCGCCCATCACGTAGCCGCCGGTGTCCTTGATGTCGCCAAATTGCGAAAGATCGCCAAAGATCTGTCCGATGCCGCGGCCGGTATAGACCACGCTCCTGAATACCCATGGGTCGGGTGTCCATTGGCCGCCCAGTTCGAACGCGGTGCTGGAGAACTCGCGTTTGATCGGTGTTGGCGCGCTGTTGCCCACGCCGGCCAGGTTGATCTGGCTCCAGTGCGCGGCGGCGAACAGCAGCCAGTCTTTGGGCTGCTCCAGGTGCAGTTTTGCCTCTAGCTGGGGTCGAAAGCCGGCATTGGCCGCACTGATGTAGTTCACCGGGTTGCCCGGACCGCTCCAGGTGCCCTCGAAGGCGCCGACATCCAGGCGCCACAGCGGGCCCGTGGAGCCATGGTTGAGATCCTGCGAGAAGATGATGCCCGGCAAGCGCCAGCCGATGATGCCGGTGCCGTAGCCCAGCGGAAAGGCGATGTGGCTGAGCGAAGTGGGCAGGTCATCCAGCGGAAACATCAGATCCCACATCTGGCCGATCTGGAAGTTGCTGCCGGTCAGCGGATTGGTCAGTGTCATGTAGGCTTGGCGCAGGCGGGGCAGGGGCTGTTGCTGTGAGTAGGGGCCGGTGCCGTTGTTGCCGCCGAAAAAATCCAATTCAAGGCGTCCTCCGCCGGTCCAGTCGCCGGCCACTTTCGCGCCGCTGAAGTCCAGCCAGAAACGCGTATTGCGGACATCCACGCCGCTAAGCCTGCCGGGCGCGCCCGGTATCGGGTATTCGGCGTTCTGGCCGTTACCGAAAGTGAAGTTCCTGCTCTGAGAAAACGCGGTCGCGTCGATGAAACCATGCAAGGCCACCGAAACGCCCGGCGCGCTGCTGAAGATCGGTTTGGCGGGCACCGCCGCCATGGTTTTTGCCTGCTGCGCCTGGACCTGTTGGGTCTGCTGGATCTGCGTTTGCTGCTGCGTCTGCTGGTTCTGCAATTGGGTCAGCGCGTCATGCATCTGCTTCAGATCTTGCTGCTGCTGATCGAGTTGCTGCTGCTGCTTTTCCACCAGGGCTTTCAGCGCCTTGATCTGGGCATCGCGCTGGTCGTTCTTTTGCGCGAAGGCGGGAGCGGCAACGGCCAGGTTCAGCGCGGCAAGGCTTAGAAACAGGGCATGTCGTTTCATGGCGTAGCTCATGACCGCAACCTCCCGCAATGGAATTGACGGAGTGCGTACCCAACCCGGCGGTTAACCAGGCTTCGTTACCCTTGCCGTGCGCTGATGTGCTGCAAGGCAGCAAGCAGCCGCGCAGGTTCGAATCCTGGGGCCGACTTTACGCATTTATGGCTAAAAGGCCAGTTGTTTTCCCTGCAAATCCGGCATCCGATGCGGAAAGGCGTCTATGGCGTTGGATGGGGCGTATTGTCCAGCAATGCTTGCAAGCGCCGCAGGTCTTCGGCCGTATCGACGTCCCCAAGGCCTTCCGACTCGAATAGCTCCATGCGCTGCGCTTCCTGCTGCAGTATCGCGCGCGCGCCGTGCTGGCCGGACAGGCTGGCCAAAGTCTTGAAGCAGTCGCGAGGAAACAGCGCTGGCGGCCCTAGTGTGCCGTGCAGGCTGGTGGCAAGAACGCGGTCCGGCGCCTGCTGATGACGCCGAAGCATGGCGCGCACCGATTCGCTATCCCGCATAGGCTGATCGGCCAGGCAGACGAGCACGGCCGTAGCCTGCGCAAACGCATGCATCAAGGCGTGCACGCCCGCGGCCAGCGAATGGCCCATGCCCAGTCGCCAGTCTTCGCAACGGATCAGGGTGAGCGGCAGATCGTCGAGCACCGCTTCGACCTCGTCGGCGTAGGCGCCGGTGACTACGCCCAGCGGCATGTCCGTCTCCAGCAACATGCGCGCCACGCGCCGCACCATCGGCTCGCCGGCAATCGGCGCCAGCTGCTTGGCGCCGCCGAAGCGGCTGCCCTCGCCAGCGGCAAGCAACAGGATAACGGGGGTATCTGCGTGCATGGATTCACCGTTGCAGCTAATGGATGGCGCCATCGTTGTCGCGCAGATGCCCGCCGCCGCGGCCGTTGACCACCGCCATGATTTCCGCGGCGATCGCCAGCGCGATTTCCTCCGGCGTTTCCGAGCCGATGTCCAGGCCGGCCGGCGCATGCACGTGCAATCCGCCGAGCGCCGGACTGTTGCGCATGCGCGCAACGCGTTCGCGTGAACCAAGCGCGCCAATGTACGCCACCGGCGCGTTGCGCAAGGCGGCGAGGTAGGCGATGTCCTGTTCGAGATTGTGCGTCATCACTACTACCGAACTGTGGGCATCGAGTGTGATCGCATCCTTGAGCTGCTGAGGTGTAGCGCATGCGGTATGCAAGCTTGCGGGAAGATCGCCGGCGCGGAGGCGGGCGGGATCGTGGTCGACCAGCGTGGTGCGCCATCCCAGCGCGCTTGCCAGCGGCAGCAAGGCGCGCGCCGCGGCACTGCTGCCGATCACCACCAGGGCGTGAGGCGGTGCAATGGCCTCCATCAATACGTCGGCCATGCCGCCTATCGATGGAATGCTAAGCGTGGTCGCGCGCCTTGTAGGCGATCTGGACGCATGCGACATGATGGCCTGCACGGTCGACGCATCACCGATGGCGTCGTACGCAACCCCATTTCCATTCCATACCAGCCTTCGTGGCATGACCGTATTGCGGTCCAACGCGAACAACGTAGCCATATGCAGCGTGCGCCGTTCGTCGAGACAGCGCGAGAGCGTGTCGATGAAATCCGTATCGCGGATCGCCAGCAGCGGCTCGACCAGCACTTCCAGTTCGCCGCCGCAGCCCATCTCGATCAATACATCCAGGCCCGATTCCGCGTTGTAACCGACCAGCCGTGGCTCGCCGCTGTCCATGACCTCCATCGCGCGTGCCACGATGTCGCGTTGCGGGCAGCCACCGGACAGCTCGCATACCACCTGGCCATCGCCCAATACCAGCATGCGGGTGCCGGGGCGGCGAAAGGTGGAGCCACGTGTGCGAGTGAGCGTGGCAAGCGCGGCTTTCGGTGCGGCCTGGGTGTGCAGATCGCGTAACGCTGCAATCAGGGTGGATAGCTCGTGGGCCGAATTCATCTTTGCTGTGGATGGACAAAAGGCGCAGAATCGATGGCGCTGATGGTGTCACGGCTTTGCCGTTCGATGCCATCCCGTGGTTTGGGTGCCGGCACGCCATTATCACGTCGGCTGTGTTGAATGGGTGGTTCCCAGTTGCGTGACTGAAAGCGCGCGAGTTTTAGGCAAGCGCCGGCGATTCAGGCACCACGCGGCTCCTGACGCAGTACGGAGGCTTGCATGCTGTCCTTGTCCGTCAACGGCCAGTCGTACCCGGTCGATGTACCCGATGACATGCCGTTGCTGTGGGTGCTGCGCGACGTCATCGGCCTGACCGGCACGAAGTTCGGCTGCGGCATGGCGCAATGCGGTGCCTGCACCGTGCATCTGGACGGCCAGGCGGTGCGCTCCTGCGTGCTTCCGGTAGGGGCGATCGGCAGCCGCGCCATCACCACCATCGAGGCGGTGGGCAATACGCCCAGCGGGCAGAAGATCCAGCAGGCATGGCTGGAGGTGGACGTGGTGCAATGCGGTTATTGCCAGTCCGGCCAGATCATGACGGCGGCGGCGCTACTGGCGCATACCCCCAATCCCACCGATCAGGACATCGACACGGCGATGGCCGGCAACCTCTGCCGCTGCGCCACCTATGTGCGCATTCGTGCGGCCATCAAGCAGGCTGCTACCGGCAAGGCCGAGGTCCTGCAGACGATCGACAGCACGCCGGAGGGAGCAGCGTCATGAGCAACGAATCCTTCCCGCAAGAGCCGGAACAGGCTGTCGACCTGCAACGTCGCCGGATGCTGCAATCCAGCGGTTTGGCGATCGCGTTCCTGTGGCTGGGCGGTACCGGCGCGGCCTCGGCGATGATGAGCGCCCGCCGGCAGCCCGGCGACACCGCGGCGGCGATGGCCGACGGCAATCCGCCCTTTGCGCCCAATGCTTTCATCCGCGTCGACAGCGAAGGCCCAGTACGGCTGGTGATGCCCAGCGTGGAAATGGGGCAGGGCATCTATACCGGCTGCTGCATGTTGCTGGCCGAAGAACTCGGCGTGGGCCTGGATCAGATCAAGCTTGAACATTCGCCACCCAGCGACGAGCTGTACGGTATTCCCGCGTTGGGCGGGCAGATTACCGGCGGCTCCACCAGCACGCGTGCCACCTGGTCGGTGCTGCGCGAAGCCGGCGCGGTAGCGCGCAGCATGCTGGTGAGCGCGGCGGCCGTACAGTGGCACGTGGACCCCGCTACCTGTGTGGTAGACCGTGGTGTAGTGCATCACCCGCCATCGGGGCGCAGTGCCAGCTTCAATAAACTGGCCGACACGGCGGGCCGGCTGCCCATGCCGGATAAGGTTGTGCTTACCGACCCCAAGGATTTCAAGCTGATCGGCAAGCCGATCAGGCGCGTGGACGCGTCGGACAAGGTGAAAGGCGCCACGCAATTCGGCATCGACGTGCGCGTGCCGGGCATGAAGGTCGCCACCGTGATGGCATGCCCCACGTTCAACGGCAAGCTTGCTTCTATCGATGACCAGGCCACGCGCAAGCTGCCGGGGGTGGTGGACGTATTGCGCCTGGATAATGCCGTCGCCGTGGTGGGCGAGCACTTCTGGGCCGCGAAGAAAGGCATGGACGCGCTGGTGATCGAGTGGAACCGGGGCGAGAACGCCAACCTCACCACGCGCCAATTGCAGGATGCTATCGCCGATAGTGCACGCAACGGCAAAGGTATTGTGGCGCGCGATGACGGCGAGCGGCCGCAGGGCACGTTGGTGCAATCGGAATACCAGTCGCCGATGCTTGCGCACGCGACAATGGAACCCATGAATTGCACCGTGCACGTCAGCCACGATCAATGCGAGATCTGGACCGGCACGCAGGTGCCGATGCGCGCCGCGCAGCAAGCGGCGAAGATCACCGGCCTGCCTGAAGAAAAAATCCTGCTGCACAACCAGTACCTGGGCGGCGGCTTTGGGCGTCGGCTGGAAACCGACTGGGTGGAGCAGGCGGTGACCCTGGCCAAACAGGTGCCGTATCCGCTGAAAGTGGTGTGGACGCGCGAGGAAGACATTCGCCAGGACCATATGCGGCCGATGTACCACGACGTAATCTCCGCCGTGGTCGACGCCAACGGCCGGCCGCTGTGGTTTGGCTATCGCACCAGCGGCGGCTCCGTGCTGGCGCGTTTCGCACCGGGTGCGATGGGCAAGGACGGTCTGGACAGCGATGCGGTGGAATGCGTGGTGCAGCTTCCCTACGACATTCCCAAGGCGCGGGTGGAGTGGATACGGCATGACATGCCGCCTGGCATCATTGTCGGCTGGTGGCGTGGCGTGGGGCCTACGCACAATCTGTTCGTGGTGGAAAGTTTCCTCGACGAACTGGCCCATCACGCGAACAAGGATCCGCTCGAATTTCGCCGTTCTCTGTTGCAGAAGAATGCACGTGCGCTGGGCGTATTGAATCTGGCGGCGGAAAAAATCGGCTGGGGCGCCCAGCCGTTGCCCCAGCGAGTAGGACGCGGCATCGCACTGGGCGAGCCGTTCGGCAGCCATGTATGCGTGATCGTGGAAACGGAAGTCACTCCGCAGGGCGAGGTACGCCTGCGCAAGGTGGTCGCGGCCATCGACGTTGGTATCGCCGTCAACACCAGTTCCATCGAGGCGCAGGTGCAGGGCGGCGTGCTGTTCGGGCTCAGTGCCGCACTGTACAGCGGGCTCACCATCAAGCACGGCGCGGTCGAGCAGGGCAATTTCAACGACTACCGCGTGCTGCGCATCAACGAGGCGCCGGTGGTGGAGGTGCACCGTGTGGTCAACGCCGAACCACCGGGCGGCCTGGGTGAAGTGGGCACGGCAATTGCCGCCCCCGCGCTTGCCAATGCGATCTTTGCCGCTACCGGCGTGCGGCTCTACCAACTTCCCGTGGATCGCGATCTGCTGGTGCAAAACCCTGCGGCGCTGAAGTCCGTGGCTTCGGCCGCCGCGACCGCGGGGAGGGAGATCGCATGAAACGTTTTCTCCTGGTGTTGGTGATCTTGGTGCTGATCGGCGCCGGCGCCTATCTGTATTTGAATCGCTCCGACAGTTCCACGGGCACTGCGCCGGCCATCGCTGGTGCCCCGCCCACGGCGAACGTGCTTGCGCGTGGTGAATACCTCACCAAGGCGGCGGACTGCGCCGCCTGCCATAGCGTGCCTGGCTCGGGCAAAGCCTTTGCCGGCGGTGTGCCGTTCCGCCTGCCGTTCGGCACCATCTACTCGTCCAACATCACGGCGGATGCAGCCACCGGCATCGGCAGTTGGAGCGACGATGATTTCGTGCGTGCTTTGCATGACGGCATCGGCAAGGGTGGTGAGCATCTGTATCCGGCGTTTCCCTACAGTTCCTATACGCTGCTGAGCCGCAGCGACGTGCTCGCGATCAAGGCCTATCTCTTCAGCCTGCCAAAGATCTCGCAGCCCAACCGGCTGAACGATCTTTCCTTTCCGTACAACCAGCGCTGGGCGATCGGTTTCTGGAACGCGGCGTTTTTCAAGAGCCAACGCTTCCAGCCCGATGCGGCACAATCGGCACAATGGAACAGCGGCAAATACCTTGCTACCGCCTTGGGCCATTGCGCCGAATGCCACACGCCCAGAAATGCCGCTTTCGCGCTGGATCACAGCCAGGAATTTTCCGGCGAAGTGCTGCAAGGCTGGCGCGCGTACAACATCACTTCCGATCCGGTGCACGGCATCGGTGCCTGGAGCGATGGCGATATCGCCAGCTACTTCTCCACCGGCCATGCCGATGGCCATGGCTCCGCCTCCGGCCCGATGGCCGAGGCGGTGGAAAACAGCCTGCGTTTCCTGCAGCCGCCCGATACCGGCGCATTGGTTGCTTACCTGCGCAGCGCGCCTGCACTCGCTGGGAAGGATCCGATTGCCGTCGATGCGAAGCCTGCGCCGGCCCTGGCTTCCAGTGACTACGCCTCCTCCGGAGATGCGCAGGCGGATGCGCAAGGCTTGAAGCTGTTCGAGGGTGCTTGCGCCAGTTGCCACCAATGGAATGGCAAGGGTCAGCAGACGCCGTATGCTTCCCTGCTCGGCGCACGCGGTGTGAATGATGTGCATGGCAGCAACATCACGCAGGTTCTATTGCATGGTTCCAGCCTGCGCGGCGAGGGTGCCAACGTGTTCATGCCGGGCTTTGGCAATGCCTATTCGAACACTGAGATCGCAGCGCTCAGCAATTACGTGATCGGGCACTTCGGCAACAAGCAGGGCACGGTGACGCCGGATGACGTGGCGGAGCGGCGCAAACAGTTGTAGCGCGTAGGCTGGGATGCTAATCCCAGCTTTCTTTCATGGCATCCCGATGCTGGGATTGTCATCCCAGCCTACGCGCTACCGCTAGCCCAAATGTCACCTGCAAGATCAGCCCATACAAGGCTATGCTCCCGCTCATCCGCGTAAAGGGAGTTGTTACCATGCATTCGCTGCACCGCATTCTTGCATTCACTCTGCTTGGCACCGCATCAGCGCTAATCGCCGCCCCCACCCAGCAGAGCGGCATCGATCTGGCCGGCATGGACCACGCCGTCAAGCCAGGCGACGACTTTTTCAGCTATGCCAACGGCACCTGGGTAAAGCACACCGATATTCCCGCCGATCGCTCCAGCACCGGTCCCACCGAAGCTTTGGAAGAGCTTACCGAGCAGCGCACGGCGGACCTGATCCGCAACATGGCGAGCACGCATCCGGCGGCGGCTTCCAACGAACGCAAGATTGCCGATTACTACGCCGCTTTCATGAACGAGACGGCGATCGAACAGCACGGCTTGTCACCCTTGAAGGCCGAGCTGGATGGGATCGATGCGATCAAGACGCGCGACGATCTGGCCCGCGTGCTCGGTGGCGAACTGCGGGCCGATGTCGATCCCGTCAATGCCACCCATTTCCATACCGAGCATTTGTTCGGTTTGTTCGTGGCACAAGGCTTGGAAGACCCCGCACACAACATGCCGTATCTGCTGCAGGGCGGTTTGGCGATGCCCAGCCGTGATTATTACTTGTCGCAGGATGCCGAAATGGCGGAGGCACGAACGAAGTATCTGGCGTACGTGACCGCCTTGCTCAAGCTGGCTGCTACAACGGATGCGCAAGCGCAAGCCAAAGCCATCATGGGCTTGGAAACCAGGATCGCGCAGGCCCAGGAAAGCCTGCTCGACAGCGAAGACATTCACAAGGCTAACCAGGTGTGGACCCTGGCCAACTTCGCGCAGAAAGCGCCGGGGCTGAATTGGAAGATCTATTTCAATGCGGCAAAGCTTGGCGACCAGCAGCGTTTCGGTGTTTGGCAACCGGCTGGCACGACCGGTCTCGCCGCCCTGGTGGCAAGCGAGCCGATCGATACGTGGAAGGCATTGCTGCGCTATCACGCGATCGACAAGGCTGCGCCGTTGTTGCCCAAGGCTTACGCCCAGCTGCATTTCGATTTCTATGGCACCACCTTGCGGGGCACGCCCAAGCAGGCGGAACGCTGGAAGCGCGCGGTGGATGCCACTAGTGGGGATTTGGGCGATGCGGTAGGCCAAGTCTACGTGAAGCGCTATTTCCCGGCCTCGTCGAAGACCAAGGTACAGGCGATGGTGAAGAGCCTGATCGCCACCTTCGACGAACGGCTCGACACGCTCGCCTGGATGACACCGGCTACGCGCGCCAAGGCGAAAGAAAAACTGTCTACCCTGCGGGTGGGCGTGGGCTATCCGGATACCTGGCGCAACTACAGCGAGCTGGCAATTCGCGCCGACGATGCGCTGGGCAATCATCGGCGCGCTGTCGACGAAAACTATCGCTACCAGCTGGCCAAGCTGCATCAGCCGGTCGATCGCGGTGAATGGTGGATGACGCCGCAAACGGTGGATGCGGTGAACCTGCCGCTGCAGAACGCGCTGAATTTCCCCGCTGCCATCCTGCAGCCGCCGTTCTACGACCCCGCTGCCGACGATGCCGCCAACTATGGCGCCACCGGCGCGACGATAGGTCACGAAATCAGCCACAGCTTCGACAACCTTGGCGCCGATTTCGATGCGCAAGGCCGGCTGGCGAACTGGTGGACAGCGCAGGATGCGGCGCACTTCCATGCCGATACCCAGAAACTCGCCGAACAGTACAACCATTACGAGGCGCTGCCGGGTTTGTACGTCAACGGACAGCAGACCTTGGGCGAGAACATCGCCGATGTTGCCGGCCTGGCTATCGCCTACGCGGCTTATCACCGCTCCTTGCACGGCAAGCCGGCGCCGGTGATCGATGGCCTCAGCGGCGACCAGCGCTTCTTCATCGCGTATGCGCAAAGCTGGCGTTCCAAAGTCCGCGATGCCGCGCTGCGCCAGCAGCTGGCCACTGATGTGCATGCGCCCGAAAGCATCCGAGCGCAGGCGGTACGCAATCTCGATGGCTGGTATCCGGCGTTCGAAGCGAAACCGGGCGAGAAGCTGTACCTGTCGCCGGATCAGCGCGTAAAGATCTGGTAGGCAGGTGCGGATGGACGATCAGCTGTCCCTTGAACAAAGTCTGGTGCAGTGGGAGCTGGACCTGCTGCAGCCGGAGATCCGGCATTCAGACGCCGTTGCGCGCCTGCTGGCGGACGATTTTATCGAATTCGGCAGCTCCGGCCGCGTATTCACCAAGGCAGACATCATCGCGTTGCTGCAAGCGGAATCGCCGCTAAAACTGGCAGCGTCGCAATTCGAAACGCGCATGTTGGCAGCGGACGTTGCACTGCTGACCTATCGGGTGAGGCGATGCTCGCAACCACCGGTGCTCAGCTTGCGCAGCTCGCTATGGCAGAAGCGGGGCGAGACTTGGCAGATGGTTTTTCACCAAGGCACGCTGATCCCCGGATGAAACGCGGATAGGCTGGGATTCTCATCCCAGCCTACAAAAACTGGCTGATCGTTTCCCTTGCGCAGAACGCTCGCCGTTGCGAAGCGTGTGATAAATGGTTCTGTTGTGAGGCAAGACACGACCTGAAGGCTTCCACGTAGCGAGCAAATAGCCGACGTCCTTTGACAGGATCGGCGCTTTGGGCAGGATCAGCCGCATACAGGCGTTCGATGAAAGAGCGTGGACCTACTTCGAAGTGCTGGTAATCGAGCGGATCGTTCCAGTCTCCGCCCCAAGTCAGAAGACCGTGGTACGCGAACAGGTCGGCCACCGATTCGGCCATGCCGGGGCGGTAATAGCCGTCCTGGTCCGGTCTTGCCCGATAGACGTTGCGATTGAGATAGTTGTTGCTGCCGCTGGAGGATGCGGTTGGGCGAACCAAGGCCATGCCCGGCTGTCCGGGCACGACATTGCCCTCGGCGTCTTCACGCTGGTTGGCATAGATGGCGGGGTTTTGCAGCGGGTTGATGTCAATGGCGACGCCATAGGCGTGCAGCGACCAGTTGCTGCTGGTCGCCGTTCGGCGGCCATTGAATGCGGAACTGTTGTTGTCGTTCATGGAGGCGAGGTCGTCGCCTTCGTAGGCCTCCATGGGCCTGGCCTTGTTGATGTAGAAGCCTTGGTCGACAAGCTGCTGCATCAATTGAGCCACTTGCGGGGCGATTACGTCGAGCACCACCAGTGTTCCGTCCTTTTTGATCCCTGCATCAGAGTGGTAGCTGAAATGCACGGAGCGCAGGCGTTGGCAGGCGACGGGATTGTCCGGTCGCAAAGTGTTGTGCTGCGCCATCGCTTGGCAATCGAGTGGGGAAAGCGGTTCGACGGTCGGCAGACTTGCGCTGGTGCCAGCCTGCACACCTCCCGCGACCATCATGAACAACGCTGTGTTGATCAGGCGTCGCATCTCAAACCTCCGTGTTAGGTAGGCTGGGATGTCAATCCCAGCATTTCCGTGCTGACAAGATCGCGATGCTGGGATTGCCATCCCAGCCTACGTCAGCTCTTGGACGAAGGCTTCTGTCCCGGCTTCGCCGCATCGGCTGCCATTTCCGCCGGTGCCGGCATCTTCTTGCCGGTGCTGGGCTTGGTCCACACTGCCACGTAATCCACCACCATGGAGTGGCCCGGCTCGGTCTCCGGTGTGGGCGTGGGTTTCCAGCCGGCCATTACGAACGAGAAGCCACCGCCCATCGCTACGTCCAATAGCAGGAAGTAGCCGTGCTGCTGGGTGAGTTCGCGCCAGGTCTCGGCCGAAAGCTGGTTTTCCGCCACTTGATTGATCAGCTGGCCGTCGACGAACCAGCGCATGCGCTCCGGTGTGACGCTGCGATCCCACTCGAATGTGAAAGTATGCGGGCCGGCGGTGCAGGCTTCATGCGGGCAGGGCAGGCGGGCGCCGATGCCGATCGGTTCACCGCACGGGCCGCCGGGATTGATGCCGCAATGCAGGATGCCCCAGGCAGCGTCGAGGCCGTTGACGCTCTCCATGATGTCGAACTCGCCGGACTTGGGCCAGGCCATGGTGGTGCGGTAGTTGCTGCCCAGCGCCCAAAATGCAGGCCAATAGCCGAGTGCACGCGATCCGGTCACATCCGGCATCTGGATGCGCGCCTCCATGCGCAACGCGCCGCCGTCGGGCGCGTTGAAGTCGTCGCGAATGGTCTCGATGCGTCCGGACGTCCATTGGCCGCTGGCGTCACGCTGCGGCGTGATCAGCAGATGGCCCTGGCCATCCAGGCGCAGGTTGGACGGATCGGCTGCGAAGTTCTCGATTTCCGAGGTGCCCCAGTTCACCGGACCGTTCGGATAGCCATGGCCGGTGTCGATGCGCCAGTTGGCCGTCGAGGGCAGGGAGCCGGCCGGACCGGCGAAGTTGTCACCCCACTGCAACTGCCAGCCGGGCGGAGTGGGAAGGTCGATGGCTCGCGCGTCGCGGCTGAAGCCCATGAAACCCGCGCCAAGCACGCATGCTGCAGCAAGGGTGGTGACGGCGGAGGAGATTTTCTTGATCTGCATAAACTACCGGGATGAGCAACGTCCGTCCTGCGGCACGCTCTCTACTGTGCCGACCCGGCGAGGCCGGGCAGGCGGACAAAAAAACACGGGGAAAGGACGTCCCCTGCACACGTTCTTAATGTGTCTTGCTTTGAAAAGCAAATCTGCCGCGCAAGTCTCAGCGTGGAGCAATCATTGCAATATTTCGCTGAGAGGCGCTTGTGTGGCTGCTGGCAATGACACCTGCAATAGTTTGGCGATGGTGGGAGCGACGCGCAAGTTGCTGATTACGCCCAGTGCCGCGCCGTGCCGTACGTGGGCTCCAGCAGCAATGAAAAGCGCTTGCATGTCTGCTTCGCTGTTGAGATAGCCGTGTCCGCCGCGGGCTGGATTGACGTCCGTGATCAGCTGCTTGCTGCCATCCGTGAAGGAATAGCCGGCCTTGGCGGCAAGGTACAAATCGGGTGCCTGGTCGGTGGAGCCGGGTGTGGGAAGGCCGAGCTGATTGGCATCGCTCGCGGTATAGGCCGCGGCGACGCCCGGCAGCTTTTCGAAGTCGGCCTTGAGCTTGGGTACCAGTGCGGCGCGTTTGGAGCGGTCGCGAATATACAGCGAAGCTTCGCCACCTTCCGGCTGAATCCATACGTCGCCCCGGTAGCTGCCTTGCACGCTGTGGAGCAAACCCTGTCGCACCAGTTCGGCATTGGGATGGATGAGATGCGTGTAATCGGCAAAGCCGTGATCGGAAGCGATCACGAACGTGATGCGATCGAGCAAGCCCGCTTTGCGCGCTGCATCGATCAGATTTGCGATGCATGTATCCGCATAAGCATAGGCAGCATAAGCGGCCGGTGAGAGCGCGCCGTATTCGTGTTGCAACGTATCGGTTTGCAACAGATGGAACAGCAGCAGGTTGGGAGTGTGGCGAGTAAGGATATCGATGGCGGCATCGGTCCAGATTTCATCCCGCCACGCCGGTGTGCTGTCGTCGCCGAACGTCGCCAGTTGCTCTTTCGTGACCAGACCTTGCGCGATCAGGTCCCGCGCAATCAAGCCATTCGCATCGGGCTGTTCGGCAAACGACCATTGCACATGCTTGGCATCGTAGATTGCCACCCAATCCACCTGGCCCGTGCTCATGCCTTTTTCCGCTAGCGCGTCGTATAGCGTGCGGGCGTGTACCAGTTGATCTTTGGGCGTCCAGGGTTTCACTTGCGGCTTGCTGCCGTCCGGCGGAAACGTGATAAGGCCGTTGGCCATTACATGATGCTCGCTGGCGTTCACGCCAGTGATCAGGGTGGTGTGATTGGGCCAGGTCACGGCAGGATTGATTGGCTGCATGGCCTGCGCGTAGACGCCTTCCTGCATCAGCTTGCGCAGCGTGGGCATGGGTAGCTTCGGGTCTCGCAGTGCGCGCGCCGGAAAACCGTCGATGGTGATGAGCACGACAATGGGGCCGTGGGTGGCGGCCGTACCGTCGTTGTGGAATGTCTGGGCGTGGACGGCGCCCAGGGACGCGAAGGCAAGCATGAAGGCGAGCAGTTTGCGCATGGAGCACCGGTGGTGGGCAAAACATCCTGAGTCTATCGGATGCCCCTTGCAGGTGCTTCGATCACGAAGCGGCCGAGCGCATAGGCTGGGATGCTAATCCCAGCTATCCATACGGCATCCCGATGCTGGGATTGTCATCCCAGCCTACGCGCGCCATTGTGCCTAGGGCGCCGTCGCCCCCAGCCCATACTTGGCGGCGCGTGCGTCGATTTGCGGATCGATGGCATGCGCGGCAACCAGGTCGGCGTGGCCTGCATCCGTCTGGCCTTGGCGGATTTTCGCCAGGCCCAGGCCATAGCGCGACCAGGCAGAATGCGGGTGCTGCGCCAGGGCCTGCTCGTAGGCCTTGATGGAGTCCGGGTAATGTCCCAGCCGCAGTTGAACCAGGCCAAGGCTGTCCAGATAGGCTGGGTTTTCCCCGTCACGCCTGATCGCCTTGCGGCAATCCTTCAATGCCTCGTCCAGCATCTGGTTGCTCAGGCTGCGCGCCCAGCAGCGCTCGTTGAGGGCGGAGCCAAGCAGTGCGTCATTGCCATGCAGGCGTATCCAATCGTCCAGGTAGGGCAGGGCGTTCGCTGGTTGTTCGAGTTGAATGTACAGCGAGGCAATCCGGCGCGCTTGCGCTGAGCCTGCAGGCACCAGGGCGCTGGCCGCCGTCACGTCGGCAACGGCTCCCGTGCGCTCCTCGTGCGCCAGGCGAAGCTCCGCACGCAGCAGCAAGGCATCAGGGTTTTTAGGCTCCAGGCCAAGGGACTTGTCCAGGTCGGCGAGCGCGGCAGCGGGCTGCTTCTCAGCCATCAACGCCCTGGCACGGGCCGCGTAGTAAATGGCTTGGCCAGGGGCCAATCTAATCGCTTCATCCAGGTCGGCCATGGCCGCTTTCGATTCGCCGCGGGAAAGGTGCGCCTGGCCACGCAAGGCGTAATCATTCGCGGTCTTGGCGCTGTCGCCGGCAGCGGCGTCAGCGTGCTCGTCGTCGCCCTGCGCCGCGGCTAACGTAAACACGCGCCCGCCGTTGTAGGTGAAATAAACCTTCTTCTGGCTGTTGGCGATGAACATGTGATGCGCAAGGATAAAGTCCACGCCCAGCAACATGTCCGTATTGCGGTCGCCAATGCTTCCGTCAATCACCTCCATCTGGCTGTGCCCGATGGTTTCGGTTCCGACCGTGAACGTATCGACAGGTACGATCCAGGTCTTGATCACCTTGCTGCCGACGCCATAGGTGGAGTTGCCCTGTTTGACCTCCGGCGCCTTCAGATCGATGCCGATATGCTCGGCCGCATCGCGGGTGAGAATGGTCGACGAAGCCCCCGAATCGAGCAGCGCACGCACCTTCTTGCCGTTGATGGTTACGGTCAAAAAAGTACGCCGGTCGCTAGCGTTGTCGGTCGGCTCGATATCGGCTATTCGGTAGTTACCGTCCTTGGTCCAATACGCCAGCGATGTTTTATCGCAGTGGTCCTCTTCGAACAGGGTTGCCTTGCCATTGGCCAGGTCCAGTTCCAGGTCGACGGCATCGAGCAGGTTGGCGCCCAGCAAGCCGTGACCGGCGTCGCTACCACCTACAATAAAGTCAACTTTGTGTAGCGTCGAATCGAGGACGCCAAACTCCTTGACGTCGGTGTAGCTGGCGTCCGAGGAGCCGCCGATGCCACCGATGCGAACGCCATCGGGCAGGGCTCGCGTCCGCAAGCCCAGCGAAGTGGCGGCAGCCTTTGACATGATGTTGTAGAAGGCCCCGGTGTCCAGGGCAAGGCGCGTAGGGGTGCCGTTGATTTTCACCATGGTGGTGGCTTGCCCCCCAAGCATTTCCACCGGCAAGGTGCCGTATTTCCCCAAATGGCAAGCGCTCCCCCAAGCCTGGCTTACCAGCAAAACACCCACGCACGCACAGCAAAAGCGCAGCATCCGCATCGTTCTCCCCTCTTCCATCGGGGCATGGTCGCAGAATGTTCGCCGGGTCGTCGAGTGCCGGCTGGGAGCAAAAGGGAGTAGGCATCGACGGACGCAGTCAGGGCAAGCTACGGTACCTCGATCGTTTGCTTGTGCAGCACTTTGTCATCGCCCACGACAAAGCTCAATTGATAGCTGCCTGGCCGCAGATAGAGATTGCCCGTGGGCACGGCCTGCGTGCTGCTGTATGCCGCTACACCCGAAATGGAAACAGTCATTGGCGGCAAGTCCAGCAGCATGCGGTCGGCGGGAATCGCATCCGCTCCTTCGTTGCTGTAGCGCGCTTCGACCAGGCAGGCGTAATGGCCACGGCAGCCATCCGCGCTTACCAGGCGTGGATGGCGCAGACCACCCAGGCTCAGCCAGGTTGGCCGGCCGCGTTCCAGTTTCTCTGGCGGAAAGAAGACGGTGACATCGTAAGCCGAACGCAGCGACCATGGTTTGCCCTGCGCATCGACGAATACGATGGGGGCCTGCGGCTGCAGCTGCTTCATCACCGCCGTGTAATACGGATGATCGTTCTGGCTTGAGGGGTGCGGGTACATCGCCGTCTGGTCGACGGCGAGCATCGATGCACCGCTAAGCTTGTACAAATGTTCGGCCATCGATTCACCGCCGAGATAGACGCCCGATTTCACGATGTGTTCGTAGCCGGCATTGATGACCAGCCGCGCGTTGGGATCGTGCTTGAACACACTGTCGTAAAGATGACGCGCCTGTTCGGCCTCGCGCTCATCGGCACTGCTGGTATTGGACGTGGCTTCGTATGCGATCACCTTGAAACCGAGCTTAAGCGCCGTGCGTACCATTTCGCCATACACCGGTTCCTGGGTGTAGAAGCCGCTGTCGACAACGGGATAGCCGCGCGTTTGCAGGTTGGTGTCGCTTTGCGCAAGCGTTTCGGCGGCAAAGTAACGGAAGCCCTGGGCATACAGGCGGCTCAGCAGCGGCACGGTAAGGCTGCGTGTCAGCGCCACATTGTGCGCTTCGTTGAGTAGTACCACCTGGTAGTTCTTGGCCAGGTCGGGAATGGCATCCAGCGCAGGCCGGGCGGCATAGCCGTTTTCCAAGGGCGATGGCTTGTCGCTTGCCTGCGGCAGTTGCGCAATGGAAAAGCTCTTCATGGCCAGCGGGTAGTCGCCGAGAAAGCTCAGGTACCAGGCGATGTATTGCCCGAAGATCAGGCGGAAGGCGGGGGAATCATCGCCGGCATAGGCTTGGCGCATGCGCATGTATTGGCCCAGCAGGCCTTTGTGGTGGCTGGCCTCGGCCATGATCCGGTCGGCCTTCGCACCCGCGGCGGCCTGCTGCGCCTGCCATTGCGCGGCCGATTGGGCGTGGACGGCTGCTGCGGCACAGGTCAGCCACATTCCATATCCCAAGGCGGTGCTGCGGCGTATCGTCATGGCGTTGCGATTCACCTCTGTCAAGGCTCGCTTGCGATCATGGACTGGCCGGTGCCCGCGTCCCAATAGCCACTTTCCGGCGGCGCGGTACGGCCATTTTGCGCTCAGGTGGCATCTAGGGATGCTCTGATCTATTCCATGCACCTGTCACCACACTGTATGCCGTCTGGCGGAGCGTAGGCTGGGATGGCAATCCCAGCATCGGGATGTCGAATGGAAAGCTGGGATTGTCATCCCAGCCTACGCTCACGGCTTGTGGCGCTGATAGGGCCCGGAGCTTTGTGTATTCCGATCGCCGCCGCGCGTAAACGATAATCGACGCCTTTGAGTCGCCTTGCTGGAGCCTGCCCATGAAATCCCGTGCCGCCGTAGCCTTTGCCCCTGGCAAGCCGCTGGAAATAGTCGAGATCGATGTCGCCGCGCCCAAGGCCGGCGAAGTGCTGGTCAAGATCACCCACACGGGCGTTTGCCATACGGATGCCTTCACGCTTTCCGGCGAGGACCCCGAGGGAGTGTTTCCGGCCGTGCTGGGCCATGAAGGCGGTGGCATCGTGGTGGAAGTGGGCGAGGGCGTCACCGGCTTGCGGCCCGGCGACCACGTCATTCCGCTGTACACGGCCGAATGCGGCAAGTGCAAGTTCTGTCTTTCCGGCAAGACCAACCTGTGCCAGGCGGTGCGCGCCACGCAGGGCAAGGGCCTGATGCCGGACGGCACCACGCGCTTCTCGTACCAGGGCAAACCCATTTACCACTACATGGGTACCAGCACGTTCAGCGAATACACCGTGGTGCCGGAAATTTCGTTGGCGAAAATCGACACGCAGGCGCCGCTGGACCAGGTGTGCCTGCTCGGTTGTGGCGTCACTACCGGTATCGGCGCGGTCCATAACACCGCCAAGGTGGAAGCGGGTGCGACGGTGGCGGTGTTCGGCCTGGGCGGCATCGGCCTGGCGGTGATCCAGGGCGCGGTGCAGGCCAAGGCCGGGCGCATCATCGGGGTGGATCTGAACCCGGACAAGTTCGCGCTGGCGCGCGAAATGGGGGCAACCGATTGCATCAATCCCAAGGATCATGCTCAGCCGATCCAGGAAGTGATCGTGGCGATGACCGATGGCGGCGTGGACTACAGCTTCGAATGCATCGGCAACGTGGACGTGATGCGCGCCGCGCTGGAGTGCTGCCATAAGGGCTGGGGCGAGAGCATCATCATCGGCGTGGCCGGCGCCGGCAAGGAAATTCGCACGCGTCCGTTCCAGCTGGTGACGGGCCGCGTATGGCGCGGCAGTGCCTTCGGCGGCGTCAAGGGACGCAGCCAGTTGCCAGGCATGGTGCAACAGGCCATGCGTGGAGAAATCAGGCTGGAGCCTTTCATCACGCACCGCCTGCCGTTGGAACAGATCAACCAGGCCTTCGACCTGATGCACGAAGGCAAGTCGATCCGTACCGTCATTCACTTCTGAGGGGATGGCATGGAACGTATCGAACGTCACGCCTGTTGCGGTGGTTGGCAAGAAGTTCACCGTCATCGCTCCAAAGCGGTGGACGGCGAGATGCGTTTCGCCATCTATCTGCCGCCGCAGGCGCAAACGCAACGAGTACCGGTGCTGTACTGGCTGTCCGGGCTTACCTGCACCGAGCAGAACTTCATCACCAAGGCTGGCGCGCAGCGTCACGCCGCGGAGCATGGCGTGGCGATCGTGGTGTGCGATACCAGCCCGCGTGGTGAAAATGTGGCGAACGACGCTGCGTATGACCTGGGGCAGGGCGCCGGTTTTTACGTCAATGCGACCGTGGCGCCGTGGTCACAGCATTACCGCATGTACGATTACGTTGCGCACGAACTGCCAGCGTTGATCGAACAGCATTTTCCGGTAACCCGGCAGCGCGCCATCAGCGGCCACTCCATGGGTGGGCATGGCGCGTTGACCATCGCGTTGAAGAATCCCGGGCGTTATTGCAGTGTTTCGGCGTTTTCGCCGATCGTGGCGCCGGCACGCGTGACTTGGGGCGAAAAGGCGTTCAGCGCCTACCTAGGCAGCGATCGGGAAACCTGGCGCGCTTATGACGCTACCGAACTGGTGAGTAGCGCCAATGAACAGTTGCCGCTGTTGGTCGATCAGGGCGATGCGGATGAATTCCTGCACACCCAGCTGCAACCGGAACTGTTGCAAGCGGCAGCAGAGGCGGCGGGGCATCCGTTTGAGCTGCGCGTGCGTGCTGGCTATGACCACAGCTACTACTTCGTGGCCAGTTTCATTGGGGAGCATGTGGCTTATCACGCGGCGGCGTTGCGGGGGTAGGCAGGAATGACTATCCCTGGCGCGCATCTACACAAAATCTTCACGTTGTAACGCGGTTTTTCATGATCCAGCAGCTGTTTGGATCCGCTTTCACGGATGTATGCTAGGCCCGCGACCCGGAGGGGAGAATGGCGCGAGGCGCCAGGGTCGTGTCCGTTCGAGCGTTTCAGTTGGTCCAAGTCCACTGTCGTGCCGCGCTCATGAACCTAAACGACCTGCTTGCCCCGCCAACGAGCCAGCCTTCTGCTTCTCTCTTGAAGCGGGTGGCGGCTGTGCAGATGGCCAGTCTTTGTGTGGCTGCGCTGATCGCGTTGCTGGTCTTGCTGGCATGGATGTTCAAAGATCTGCGTCCGGGCTATCCGCATGGCTGGTATCTGATGAAATTCGATACCGCCGCCGGGATACTGTTGAGTGCGGCAAGCCTTCTGCTGCTGTCTTCCGGGCGGGCGCCATCGCGCTTGTGGTCCGGCCGCGCACTGGCCCTGTTGATCCTGTTACTGGCTGTAGCACCTCTGTATGAGCATTTGAGTGGACGCTCCACTGGCCTGGACACGCTGGTCGTGACCGATCCGACCAGCGACAAGCCGGGACTGATGTCGACGCAGACGGCGGCCTATCTGCTGTTGATGGCGCTGAGCCTGCTGATCGCCACGCTACCGCATCGGCTGTCCGGTGTGACGGTAGTCGTGCTCACGCTACTGCTCGCCTTGCACACGCTGATTATTTTTTCCGGCTATTGCTACGGCGCGGTACAGTTGTTCGGACAAAGCATGTCCACGCGCACGTCGCCGCATACTTTGCTGTGCATGCTGCTGCTGGCGGTTGCGCTGATCGGCTGGCGCACGCAACTGGGTTATTTCTCGGCGCTATCCGGGCAAGGGCTCGGCAGCCAGCTGGCGCGCAAGGTGCTGCCTTTGGTGCTGCTGCTGCCGTTCGTGCTGATGCTGATCAGCAGCGCCATGGCGAGCGCGGGTTGGCTTGCGCCTCAGGTGGCGGTAGGTCTGACCATCGCACTGATGGCGGCGGCGCTGGCCGCGCTCGTTGCGCTGATGGGCAGGCGCATCAATCATCTGGAGCAGGGATTGCGCGAGCTGTCGCTGAACGACGAGCTGACCGGGGTGCTCAATTTCCGCGGTTTCGAATGGCTGGGCGAGCAATCCTTCCGCGAGGCGCAGCGCAGCCGCACCGTGCTGACGCTGTTGGTGTTCAGGGTCGAGGGCGTCAAGGAAATCAGTGATACCTACGGGCAGGAAGCAAGTTCGCATTTGATCCAGGACATGGCGCGCATGTTGCGGGAGAGCTTCGATCCGGCGGACATCGTCGCTCGCACCGGCAACGATGAATTCGTGGTGATCACCAAGGATGAGAACACCGGAGGCGTGATCGCATTGATGCGCATTGGCGAAGCAATGGAAGCCTTGAACGCCGCCGGAGGCTCCTACAAGGCGCGTTTCAGTGTCGGCGAGGCAACCAGCGATCCGGATGCCGACGAGTCGTTTCATGACTTGATTGAAAAGGCCGGCCTCAGGCGGCGAGAGCGCTGGCGCGTCGAGCACGTGCTGTCCGGCGAGGGCGACAGGAATGTCGCCGCGCCGCCACGTTCAGCCAAACTCCAGCACTCTTTCGACGATGCTTCTTCGTGAGTTTGGAGCGCTTGCCTAAGTTACACTCCGGCCTCTTGCGAAACTACAGGATCGAGGGACGACCATGAAGTTCGAGGGTGGATGCTATTGCGGCGCGGTGCGTTATGTGGCGGAAGGGGAGCCGGTGCTGAAAGGCGAGTGTTATTGCCGCGAATGCCAATACATCAGCGGCGGTGCCCCGCAGCTGTTTCTCGCGTTGCCGGCCAACACGTTCGGCTATACCCAGGGAACCATCAAGGCCTATTCGCGCAGTGACCTGGAACAGCCGGTCACGCGAGAATTCTGTCCGGAATGCGGTACCCATCTGGTCACGCGGCGCCCGGACATGCCATTGGTGATCCTGAAAGTGGGCACGCTGGATCAACCCACGCTGTTCGGTAAGCCGCAGATGGCGATCTACACCTGCGACAAGCAGGTTTTCCATCGCCTGGCCGAAGCCATGCCGGCGTTCGAGAAGATGCCGCCACACTAGGGATGCATCGTAAGCTGGGATTGTCATCTCAGCCTACCCAGTTTTTTCCGATTGCGGGGCCTTGCCGGCATTCCAGCGAGGCTTGGAAAAGGCCTTGAGTTCATTGACGATCAGCGCGCCAACAATCAAGGCCAGCGCCAGCCACTCTTTTTTCCCAAACGGTTCGTCGCGAACCAGGACACCCAACAGTACGCCAACCACCGGCACGATAAAGTTGGAAATGGAAGTGAAGACCGGGCCGCTACGCTGGATCAATAGTCCGTACATGTAGTACGCAATGCCTGAACTGACCACGCCCAACACCAGTATTGGCATCAGCGTGTGCCAATTCCAGGTGAGCAGCCAGGGCTTGTCCTCAAGACAGGCTGCTATGACCAATGGAACGGATGCCAGCGACAGCACGTTCCGCGCGGAACGTATGGGTGTTCCCTGGGGAAGTTTTTCAAACAGGGTCAGGCTCATCCCGAAGCTGACCACACCGGCAAAAATGGCCAGCTGGTAGATCAGGCTCTGCAGGCTGATGCCGCCGGCATCGGGGCGAACCAGCACGATGATGCCGACGAATCCCAGTGCCACGCTTGCACCGGAAGCAGCGCTGAAGCGGCTTTTCTGGCTGCCTAACAGCACGGACAGGATCAGCGTGACGATCGGCACGCTGCCGACGATCACCGCCGTGACGCTGCTGGCTACATGCTGCTGTCCCCATGCGATCAGGAACAGCGGCAGCACGGCTTCGAACAGCGCTACCGCGATCAACAGCAGCCAGGTTGTCGCTGGACGCTGGGCTGACGACTTCGCTTTTTCAGGCACTAGCCAAGCGATAACCGTAAGCGTCAGTGCGCCGATCAGGACGCGGCTGGCAGCAATCGTGACGGGCGAAAAATAGTTGATCGCCTGGGCATTGAAGAGAAACTGCCCACCCCAGATGATGCCCACCCCAAACAGGAGTAGATAGGCGGCAAAGTCGGGTGAGGTTTTGGCGGCTGGCATGTGCGGATCCCTGCAATTGCAACCTGCATTGGACGATGAAGGCAGGCCTGGATCTATCGGACCTGTCTCATATTTAAGCCCTCATGGGCCAAAGGTCGGCTTACTCCCGCCCCGCGCAATCGTTACCATGTTCCGATTCCCATCGGACAGGCCACCTTGCCATGCGAAACCGCGGTGCTAAAGCTGCCAAGCGGCCCATCCGTGCCCTAGCCCTGGCGCTTTCGCTCACTCTTGCGGCCGCCGCGCATGCGGACAATGAAACAGCCCGCTGGCATAGCGAGGCGCAGGCCGTCACCATTACCCGCGATGACTGGGGCATCGCCCACGTGCATGGCAAGACCGATGCCGATGCGGTGTTCGGGATGGCCTATGCGCAGGCCGAAGACGATTTCAATCGCGTCGAAACCAATTACCTCAATTCGCTGGGCCGCCTGGCTGAAGCCGAAGGCGAATCGGCCATCTGGAGCGATTTGCGCCAGCGGCTGTTCATCGATTCGGCGCAACTGCAAAGCCAATACACGCACAGTCCCGCCTGGCTGAAGGCGTTGATGAACGCCTGGGCCGACGGTTTGAACGATTACCTGGCCACGCATCGCGACGTGCATCCGCGCGCCATCAAGCACTTCGAGCCGTGGATGGCGTTGAGCTTCAGCGAAGGTAGCATCGGCGGCGATATCGAGCGCGTGTCGCTCAAGCAGTTGCAAGCTTTTTACGGCCACGCTGGCGCAGCGGTGGCCGTCGCCGAAACGCCATCGAGCTGGGTGGAGCCTTCCGGCTCCAACGGCATCGCCATCGCGCCCAAGCTGACCACCAACGGTCATGCCCTGTTGCTGATCAATCCGCATACCTCGTTCTACTTCCGCTCCGAGCTGCAAATGGAGAGCGATGCGGGCCTCGATGCCTATGGGGCAGTGACCTGGGGCCAGTTCTTCATCTACCAGGGCTTCAACCCGCATATCGGCTGGATGCATACCTCCACCACGGCCGATGCCGTGGATGAGTTCGCCGAAACCATCGAGCACAAGGACGGCAAGCTGTTCTACCGCTATGGCAGCGAACTGCGCCCGGTGTCCACGCGCAAGATCAGCGTGCCTTATCGTCGCGGTGACGGCTCGATGGCGGAGCGCACGTTCACTGTCTACGCCACCCATCATGGTCCCATCGTGCGCGAGCAGGATGGCAAGTGGATCGCCATCGCCCTGATGAACAAGCCGCTGCAGGCCCTTGAGCAAAGCTGGCTGCGTACCAAGGCCAGCGATTACGCCAGCTACATGAAAGTGGCCGACCTGAAGGCCAACTCGTCGAACAACACCATCTTCGCGGACGACAAGGGCGAGATCGCCTACCTGCATCCGCAATTCATCCCCAAGCGCGACAATCGTTTCGATTACACCAAGCCGGTGGACGGCAGCGACCCGGCTACCGACTGGCAAGGCCTGCACGCGCTGAACGAACTGCCGCATCTCATCAATCCGCCCAACGGCTGGATCATGAACACCAACGACTGGCCGTATTCCGCCGCCGGTCCGTACAGCCCCAAACGCGAAGACTATCCACGTTATATGGATACCGTCGGCGAAAATCCGCGCGGCGTGCATGCGACCATGCTGCTGACCGGCAAGCAGGGTTTCAGCATGGAATCGCTGCTCACCCTCGCGTTCGATTCCTATTTGCCGGAGTTTGCGCGCCAGATTCCCATTCTCGTGCACGATTACGACGCGCTGCCGGCCAGCGACCCGCTCAAGCGCAAACTCGCCGGCCAGATCGCCATGCTGCGTAACTGGGACTACCGTTGGGGCATCGCCTCCATGCCCACCACGCTGGCGGTGTTCTGGGGCGATATTCTGTGGGACAAGATGGACAAGGCCGATAACGCCGAAGGCTTGTCCGTGTATGACCGCATGGCGGAAAAAGCCGGCGCGCAAGCGCGCTTGCAAGCACTTGCCGAGGCTTCCGATCGTCTGGTGAAAGACTTCGGCAGCTGGGGCATCCCCTGGGGCGAGGTGAACCGCTTCCAGCGCATCAACGACGATATCGCCCCGCATTTCGACGACAGCAAACCCAGCATCCCGGTGCCGTTCACCTCATCGCGTTGGGGTTCGCTCGCTTCCTTTGGCGCCCATCGCTGGCCGGGCACCAAGCGCTACTACGGCACCAGCGGCAACAGCTTCGTGGCGGTGGTGGAATTCGGCGACAAGGTGCACGCGCGTGCGGTGACCGCTGGTGGTGAAAGCGGTCATCCCGATTCTGCGCATTTCAATGACGAAGCGGAGCGCTATACCACCGGCAATCTAAGGCAGGTGTATTTCTGGCCAGAAGAATTGCAGGGACATGTGCAGAAGGTGTATCACCCGCAATGAATTGCGGCGTGTGCTTGCAGGCGGAATCGTTAGTGGTAGCTCATGTTGACGATCACGTACCCTCGGCGCGAATGATTTTGGCATCGTCACGAACCATCTACGCATTGGGCTAACGCCAGCCCTTGGATAAATGCGCGATGCCCATATAGGTTGAAGTACCGCTTAAATGGATACGCGACCATGACGCAGTCTGACCTGTTGTCCGCCCGCCCCGTCATCCAGCCTGGGCCGGATCACCCCATCACCATCACGGGCAACCCCAAGCGCATCGTGGTGAAGGCAGGCGGCCATACCATTGCCGACACGCGCCGGGCGCTGACCTTGCAGGAGGCGAGCTATCCGGCCGTGTATTACATCCCGCGCGCCGATGCCGACATGGGCCAGCTGGAACGCAGCGACCACGTCACCTATTGCCCGTACAAAGGCAACTGCTCCTACTACAGCATTCCGGCGGGCGGTGAGCGGGCGAGCAATGCCGTATGGTCGTACGAAAACCCGCATGACGCGGTGGCGGCGATCAAGGATTACCTGGCCTTTTATCCGGATCGGGTCGACACCATCGAGCTGGCCGATTGATCGATGTGGACGGCTTCATTGCTTGCGAGAGAAACCATCGCCAATCCCCAGGCACAAGCGCAACGAAGCGAGCGCCCGATCGATCCTGGACCCGGATGGCCAATGCGTGTCTTGTTTGGCGGGAACCGGGCGCAAAATATCATCAGGCCGCCAAGCGAGGCGGGACGGGATGACGTGACCACGCAGCGACAACCAGTCGCCGCAGATTGCAGCCATCGGCGACTGCCTGACATCTGCATCGGCGGAAGGCGATGTATCGACGGTGTCGCCATGCAAGGCCGTCGCCTGCATCGATTGGCGTTCGCAGAACCGGGTGTACCAGGACGAAAGCCGCGGACGTGATGCCTGAAACGCATAGACATCGCGGAACTCGATCCAGCTGAGGGTGGTGGCCAGCGCAATGCTGCCGATATCGAGCGATGGCTCTTCTTCCAGATGCTGTTCGAGGAAGTCGCAGGCAGCGACGATCTTTTGCAATTGCCCCTCGCGCAACGGCGCCCAGCGCACGGCTTCCGGCCGCCGTTCGGTTTCCCAGCGCACGGCTATGCCCGCGTCGGCCATGCCCGTGGCAATCGCTTGATTGCGTAGCGCGAGATAGCGATGCGCGGGCTCCACGGGAATGAGCTTGCGTCCGGTGTGCAAGCCGTCCAGGTATTCGCAGATCACGTTCGAATCGAACACCGCGGCGCCATCGTCGCAAATCAGGACGGGCACCTTGCCCAAGGGATTGAGGGCGAATATTTCATCGTTGCGCAGCAGCGGACTGGTTTCGTGGTGGATCACTTCCAGTCGGTCGGCCAGGCCGATTTCATGCGCGGCGACGAGCGCCTTGCGCGCATAAGGGGAATGCGTCTGATACAGCAGTTTCATGAGTATTTGCCCTGAGGAAATCGGGGGACGGAAATTACGCCGCAAGCAGGCGTGCGCGCAGAGCAGGGGAGATATTTCCGCCGGTGAGGACGGTGGCGACGCGCAGCCCGGCATAGCGCTCCGGTTCGGCGAGCATCGCGGCCAGGCCCGCTGCGGCTGCGGGTTCGACCACCACGCGAAGCGTTCGATGGATCAAGCGCATGGCCTCGAACAGGCTGTCTTCCGAAACCGCCACGACGTCATCGCAACAAGCGCGCAGTCGGCCCAGCGTGGAGGGAATCGGCACACGGACAGCGATGCCATCGGCGATGGTGTCGGCATGCTCGGTAGCCACCGCTCGTCCGGCTTCCAGCGACAGTTTCATGGCTGGGGCGTTCGCCGCAACCACGGCGATGATGCAAGCCTGCGGAGCGAGTGCGCGCACTACCTCACCGACCCCGTCCAGCAGCGCACCATTGCCAAGTGGAACGACCAATACATCGAACGGCGTTGCTTCGATCAGTTCCAGCGCGATTGTGCCGGCTCCTTCTGCAATGGCCGCTTCGGCGCCGTCTTCCACCCAGCGCTGCCCGGTTTGCTCAGCATGATCGCGCGCAGCCGCCTTGGCTGCGTCGAAGTCTGCGCCGACAAGACGCACGTTCGCACCCAGCCTGCGCATGGCTTCCACCTTGACCGGGTTGGCTTGGCTCGCGGCGAAAACAGTGCAGGCATGTCCACGCCGGTTCGTTGCATACGCCAGCCCCTGCCCGAAATTGCCGGCCGAAGCGCAGACCACTGACTCGCGCGCTTGTAACGCCGTGGAGCAGAACAGATCCGCACCACGGCCTTTGAAGCAGCCGATCGGATTGGCCAGCTCGGCCTTGGCCAATACGCTACAACCGATGGCTGCATCCAGCGCGGCATCGGTGAGTACGGGCGAGCCCAGAAAGGCCGGGTCGATGCGCTGACGGGCATCGATCATCTTGCTTATATCGAAATCGAGAGTCATACGCTCCACGTGTCCTCAAGTATTGACGGCGGCGACTTATGCTAGGGTTTGTCCGCGCGGCCAGCCCGCGACCGTCGGCAGCCAGACGGGTTTTTTCCCCGCAAATCCCCTCGACCGAGCGCATATGCCCCTTGAACTGGACAAGCTTGACCGGCGCATCCTTGCCGTGCTTCAAAAAGACGTGCGCCGGCCGGCCGAATTGATTGGCGCCGAGGTCGGACTCTCCGCGTCGGCGATCCAGCGCCGCATTGCGCGTCTGCGCGAGGATGGCGTCATCACAGCCGAAGTGGCCGTCGTCGATCCCAAGAGCGTCGGCCGGCCGCTGACGATGATTGTCGAAGTGGAGGTGGAGCGCGAACGCCCCGAGCTGTTGGCCAGCCTCAAGCAATGGGTCACCGTCGAGCCGATGATCCAGGAGGCGTGGTACGTCACTGGCGCGGGCGATTACGTGCTGATCGTCCTGGCGCGCGATGTCGAGCAATTCGAAGCATTGATGCAACGCATGGTGGTCGAAAACGCCAACGTCCGGCGCTATCACACACGCGTGGCATTGGGCACGATCAAAAGGGGCACGCTGGTGCCGGTCGAATAAGCCCGGCGCAACGTGTCGAATCCTGCGGTTGCCGTTCGTCATCCAGAGCAGAGGGCCTTCCTCTGAAGCCGAGAGCCAACCATGTCCAGCCAGACCATTCGACTGCATCGCATACTGCGTTCCACCCCGGAGCGCGTTTACCGCGCCTTCCTCGACGCCGAAGCCATGGCCAAGTGGCTGCCGCCGAACGGATTCACCGGCCGCGTCTACAAGCTGGAGCCGAAGGTGGGTGGGCAATACAAGATGGCGTTCACCAACTTCACCACCGGCCATGGTCATTCATTCGGTGGCGAGTACCTGGAGCTGGTGCCGAACGAGCGACTGCGCTACACGGGCGTGTTCGACGACCCGAACCTGCCGGGTACGATGCAGACGACGGTATCGCTGCGCGCCGTGTTTTGCGGCACGGAGCTGACCGTGGTGCAGGAAGGCATTCCCGAGGCCATTCCCGCCGAAGCTTGCTACCTGGGCTGGCAGGAGTCGCTTGTGTTGCTGGCGAAGCTCGTCGAGGCGCAGATCCAGTAGGCTGGGATGACAATCCCAGCATTGAGATGTCGGGGCGGAAGCTGGGATTGTCATCCCAGCCTACGCGGTCATTCCCAGGTTGGCGGGAATGACCGCCGCATGCTGGCGAATCAGTGACCGATGAACTTTTGTCCCTGCTTCAACACGATGTCGCAAGCCTTGGTCGTGATCTTGGACTTCAGGTCGCTGTTGCCGCCGCCGACGTTGGACAGATCGGTGCTCTTGCCGTTACTGCTTTTCAGGATGCCGCCCAGGCCGCTCTGGTAGTCGGCATTGCCGGAGCCGCCATCGGTCTTGCCTAGCAGTTTGCCGGCGAGGCCCGAAGCGCCGCTGTCGCCGCCCAGATAATTGTTCTTGACGCAGTACTGCAGCAGGCCGGCCACGTTGCCGATGCTGCCTGAACTCATCGAGCCGTTGCTGCCGCCAAGCATGCCGCCGAGCTTTCCACCGAGATTGCCCAGGTCTTGGGCTGATGCGGCGCCACCAGCCAGGCCTAAGGCAAGGGCTGCCACAGCGGCCGTGACCAGGGTTGCGATACCGTTCTTTGGGGTCTTCATGAGTGTCCTTCCTTCTTGAGGTTGCACAATCGATGTCAATATTTTTGATGGGTGAATTGCTCGGCTCCTTAAGGCCTGGAACAGAACAGATACCCGCTGATCCCTGTGACGCCTTCACGGCGGCGCGATCTTGGCACCCCTGCAGACAAACGGCAACTGCTCGTTCACGAGTGTGAAAAAGCTTGGGCTGGTGCCGACAGGCACACTCCCTGGCGCTTGCTACGCGAGTGAGCGAGCAGGTTGCGTAGTGTGACGTACGGCTTGCTTTCACACGCAGGTCGCGTATCGGAACCACGCAAGCATCACACAAGCGATGGCATGTTGCCTGTTCGCACAGTCGCTTCGATTCAATGCGACAGGACTTGGCAAGAGCAGTGCAAGAGGTAAAGGCATGAGCAGAAAACAGCGCAACCCGGAGCAGGGTGCCATGACCGTGCGCGAGGCTGGCCGCAAGGGCGGTGAGGCTCGCAAAGAACAATTGGGGCCGGAGGGTTATTCGGCGCTCGGCAAGAAAGGTGGTGCCGCGCGCAAGGAAGAACTCGGTTCGGAAGGCTATTCCGCGCTCGGCAAACAGGGAGGGGAAGCCCGCAGGCAGGAACTGGGGCGCGAAGGCTACGCGGAGCTTGGCAAGAAAGGCGGCCTGCGTAGTCGCGGTTCCGCCGAGCGCGGCAAAAACCCGCACCAACCGCATCGGTAAACCATCCGACGACATCCATGCGTGCAGTGCGCACGCAACATGAATCGTTTATGGATGGGATTGTTGACAGCGTCTGCACGTTTTTTCGATAAGCGGTATCGGAAGCTTCGTTCAGGTAATGCGAGGTTGTCCGAAATGCCGCATACGCGATCGGCGTGGGAGTCTCCGCTGGCCAGGCCACCAAGCCTTCCACCGCCGACGGGATCGTTGAAAGAACTGCGAGAGCAGGCTTTGCGCTGTCGTGACTGCCCGCTGTGGAAGCATGCGACGCAAACGGTGTTCGGCCAAGGCCCTGCACCCACGACCATGATGCTGGTCGGCGAGCAGCCCGGCTTGCAGGAGGACGCTGCGGGCGAACCCTTCGTCGGGCCGGCGGGTGTGCTGCTGGATCGCGCGTTGAAGGAAAGCGGCCTCAATCGTCACGACGTGTATCTCACCAACGTCGTCAAGCACTTCAAATTCGAGTCGCGTAGCAAGCGTCGCTTGCACAAACGCGCCAACGCTGCGGAACAGGCCATCTGCCGCGAGTGGCTGGCGGCGGAGCTGCGCGAGGTGCGCCCGCAGCGCATCTTGGCGCTGGGGGCGATGGCGGCACAGGCGTTTTTCGGTACGACGTTCCAGCTCACCATGAGCCACGGCCGCTGGTTCAAGCTGCCCGGCGGCATGGATGCGATGGCGACCTGGCATCCATCCTCCGTGCTGCGATCGATCAACCGCGACACGCACGATCACCGGTATCAGCAATTGGTGGATGACTTGCGTGCCTTTGTGGCGGGCCCGGAGCACACGCATGCGGTGTTCATGGTTGGGAGGAGGGCCGGTTGACGGCAACACAAGCCGATGGCCGCCATGCCCGTCTTGGCGGGCAAGGCGGCTCGCGATGATTCACGCCGCCTGCAACAACATTTGCGCCTTCGCCAGCAACTCTCCCATGTCGAACGGTTTGATCAGCACCTCGATCGTCCCGTCGCGCTCGTTGGCATCCAGCCACTCCGAATCGGCGTAACCGGTCATCAAGATCACGCGCAGCTTGGGAAAATGCTTACGCGCCTGGCAACACAGCTGGCTGCCGTCCACGGTCGGCAGGTCCAGGTCCGTCAGCAGCAGATCCCACGATGCAGCGGTGGCAAGCACCTTCAGCGCTTCACCGCCGCAAGCGGCCTCGGCCACCTCGCAGCCCAGCTGCCTGAGCCGTGTCGCCACCGAGTGCCGGATGGTTTCGTTGTCTTCCGCTACCAGGATGCGGAAGCCGTGCAGTTTTGGCGCAGGCGTGTGGCTCTTCGGCGCGGCAGCTTCCAGATTCGCATTGTCGCAAGGCAGGTAGAGCAGCACCGAGGTACCGGCACCTGGCATGCTGCGGATGTCCACGGCGCCGCCGTATTGCGTGACGAAGCCATACACCATCGACAGCCCCAGGCCGGTACCGCGTCCTTCCGGCTTGGTGGTGAAGAACGGCTCGAAGACGCGGCTGCGCGTTTCCTCGCTCATGCCCGGGCCATCGTCGGTCACGGTGATTTCCACATAGGCGCCCTGCGCGAGGTCCAGTGGTACCTGCACGCTGCTGTCCTCCGGACTGCAGACGCGGCAGCTGATGCCCAGATGGCCATGCCCGGCCATGGCGTCCCGCGCATTGACCGCGAGATTCACCAGCGCGCTTTCCAGCTGCCCGCTGTCACACGCAAGCTGAGGCAGGTCATCGGCGAACGACACGTCCAGCAGGATGTCGTCGCCCAAGGTGCGGCCCAGCAGTTCGCGCATCGAGGCGAGCACCTTGGCGATACTGGTTCGCTGGCTCGACGACGTCTGCCTGCGTGCCAGCGAAAGCAGCCGTTGCGTCAAGCGTCCTGCACGCAAGGCGGCATCCAGCGAAACCATCACGTGCCGCTTGGCCTGGATGGTGTGGCGGCGATCCAGGCACAGCGCCGCCAGCTCCAGCGAGCTGATGATGCCTTGCAGTGCATTGTTGAAATCGTGAGCGATGCCGCCGGTAAGATGGCCGATGGCCTCGATCTTCTGCGCGTGCACGATCTGCTCGCGCGCCTCGCGCAGACGGCGCTCCGCCGTTTGTTGCCGGGTTCGGTCATGGATAATCAGGGCGAATCCAAGCAGGCCGTCATCGCTGTCGTGCACGGCTTCAAGCACGACTTCGCCCGGAAAGCTTTCATCGCCGCGCGTCAGCTCGCACTCCATGCATGCCCGGCCGTCATCGCGTGCCATGCCGAGCAATTGCGAGGGAAGAGCGTTTGCGCGCTGGGCATCGTTGAAGAGGGTGGAAAAGGAGTGGCCGATGATCGCTTGCGGCGAATAGCCGGTAAGGTGCTGAACGCCGACGTTCCAGTCCAGTACCGTACCCCACTCGTCGAGCATGCAGATGGCGGCCTCGGTGACCTCTTGAGCGAACAGACGGAAGCGCCGCTCGCATTCGCGCAAACGGTCTTGCAGGCGCTTATGCGTATGAATATCGCGCATGACCATGGCAAAGCCGTGCGGTTGTCTGTTCTTGTCTTTCAGCGCGTGCATGGATACCTCCACCCGAATGCGGTGGCCGTGCCGTTGCTGCAACCATGTCTCCAGGCGAGCGGACTGGTCGGCGTCTTTCGCATTCAGGGCGGCCTGCAGCAGCGCGTTCTCCTCGGAGTTTGAGTACGCGCTGGCGTAGTGCTTGCCGATCAGATCCTGAGTGCGAAAAGTGCCGAACTGCGTCTCCCCGGCGTCCATTGCCACGATATAACCGCACCGGTCGAGAATGAACACGGCATGGTCGGCAGGCAATGCTGGGGATGGGCTGTCATGGTGTAAAGCTAACGGCATGGCATGGTTCGATAAAGCACTTTAAGCCGGGCGGCCAGTGCAATGTCTTTGGACCAGTTAAGCATCCATCGAACACTGCGTTTTTACTCATGCACTTGCACCGCGAAAACGGACGGCACGCCTAACCTGGGCATGATCGCTGCATGGATTCCATGCCAGTGATTCCATGCAAACCGCAACTGGCGCAACCGGGATGGCCACCTCGCCGAAGGCTCGATAACCCGCCCGGCGTCCCCTGTGTCTTATCGACGCCAGCCGCCTCATCCGCTACGCGTGGTCAAGATGCGGGCATTGACGTAATAACGACGTGAAAATCTCGGCAAAAATGGCCGTATAGCTGACAAATTTTGATTTTTCTTTCACGAATCCGACCTGAAAACGTTCTCTTTCAGATCGATGACAGACGTGGATAAGTTTGTTCGCTTGGCATGCGCAATGCTTTTGCCTACCGCTGGGCATCCTGCTTCAACCCGGGTGCACGGTCGATTTCACCAAGTGTTGCGTCGACGTGCGCCTGCCCGTGCGTCATGGGAGAGCCATCATGCAAGCATGCGAGATCATGACCCCTCGTCCGCGCTGTTGCGCGGTGGGCGATTCCCTGCGAGGCGTCGCCAGAATCATGCGGGAAGCCAATGTCGGCCAGCCGCCGGTGGTGGATGAAACGAAATGCGTCCCGCCATGAGTGCATGGATCGAAAAGATGCCCGTTTTTCCCTTGTGGGTACATCCGCAACCCGCACCGGCGCCGGACCCGGTCAAACCGCCGAGCCCCTCGCCGCCGATACCGCAGCCTGAACCACCGATTCCGCAACCTGGCCATCCGCCGCTGATCGATCCGAATCCCGATCCGGCACCGATCGACGATCCGCGGCCGCCGCCAAGCTGGCGGCCGGTGGCGAGAAGCGCATGGCGTAGATTCGACTTGCCTGCTTGCGCTACATCGGCGGCAGTGGCGGCGCTGGCGAGGTGCCGGCACGCGGATCCAGCTCTTCGGCCATTTTCAGATGCAGGTCGAGCGTAGGTAAGGTCGCTTCCGCCAAATCACGGATCTCGGCATTCGTGCTTCGTGCGGCCGAGGCAAACAAAACAATCGCCTTCAGATGGTCTTCCAGGATCACCGCGTCGTAAGCCTGGTCGAACGCGCTGCCGCGTAGCGCGCGCAAATGCTTGGCCTTGCGCTGCGCCTCTGGCCCCGGTTCGGCCGATACGTTCACGCGGTAGCGCCAAGCCAGGCTCGCCAGCCGGCGGTTCACCTGGGTGCAATCGTCCACGATGCGCTTGGCCATGTATTGCACCAGCGCGGTGGCCGAAGTCTTCAAGGCCAGCTGGCTCAGCGTGACTTCCGTCGCCGATACGGTCACCGCCAGGCGCAGGAAGCGCCGGTCATCCTTGCTGATGTTGCCGTGGATGCGTACGGGATGGCGGGCGCTGTCCTTGAGCTGGTAGTAGATCACCAGCGCGGCAAGGGCAAGAATGCCGAGCAGGAACGAGGTCTGCGTCAAGTCCATGCTTCTTCGGTGGTGCCGGAGGCATCTTCGCGTGCGTTGCCGCGGCGGCCGAGTTCGGCCATGTGCTTGCGGTTGCGGCTGATCTGACTGCCGCCTTTCTGGCCGGCCTTGCGCGCCTCCTCGGGTGTGAAGCGATGGGCACGCCCTCTTGCATGGGCGATACGGCCACCGAGACTGGCTACTTCGCGGCGCCGGCGTTCATCCATGGCAGCAAAACCCCGGGGAGTAACCTTGGTTTCGTCGTGATCGGACATAGAGGCACTCATTGCGCGAATGACGGGGGTGTTGAGTGTTGGACCTCCCGCCTCCGAAGGGCGTGAATGTCGGGAAAAGGGGAAGTGAACGGGCGAGCTTGGGACGCAAGCATAGGCGGGCGCAAGCGTTGCTAAATGCGCCCCAAACGACGTGGATCGCCAAACAGCATGCCGGCCCGGCCGGTGATCGTGCTCTTCAGCGGATGGGCGGATTTTGTGGCCAGCTGATGCCGTCGAACCAGACCGAGTGCTACATCTTCATACCCCTGCTGCAGCGCCAGGCGCTGCTCGCGATGGCGCGCGCATGCCTGTTCGAAGTGAACCACGAAGCGTTGCAGCTCCGCATCCTTCACCAGTGCGAGCAACAATCCCCAAGCCACCTCGTTGAACTGCTCGACAGTGAGCAGTGCCTGCATGGAAGGGAGCACCGCCACCTCCGGATCGCCGGCCTGCTTTTCGGCGGCCTTGGCAAGGACCAGGGAATGCCGGTGTTTTTCTTCCAGGTGTTCGGTATCGGCCTTGTCGCCCAATACGTCCAGCGACTGCGTAAGCAGATGAACATGTTCGATGAGCGTGCCGCAGAACGCTTGCAGGCGAGTCAGGTCCAGCGCGCGAATCACCGCATCCCGGCTTTGGCGCGCCTTCTCGATAAAGCGCTCGCATATGCCAATGGTTGCGCGTTCGTACGCCATGCGTACGAAGAGCAGATCAATCAGAGAAAGATGTTCGTGCGTGGATTTCGAATCGGGGTTTTGCGCAAGATCCTCGGTCATGTTTGATGCACCATCTAATGAAATGCCCAGACAGGCTAACGCAAAACGCACCCCCGACATGTTCATTTCCTCTTAAAGGGGAGCGTTTTCTGCAGGCAAGCAAGCGAGTGCATGCGCATTCCATCGAAATTTTTTGATTATGCGTGACATGCTGGTCAGCGATGCGAAATGGCTTTCACGGCCATCTCAACTCCATTTGACCGGCGCACTTCTAGAGTGAACCAAGTCCGTTGCAGGACGGACTTTGCGTTCCTCACTGGAGTCATTCCATGGCAGACGAGAAAACCAACCGCGGATTCGCTTCGATGGACGAATCCAAGCAGCGCAAGATCGCCAGCAAAGGCGGGAAGGCCGGCGGCGGTGATCATGCTACTCACGAACAACATGTGGCAGCCGGCAGGCAGAGCAGCGGCGGAACCCACGAACAGCACGTGAAGGCCGGCCAACAGAGCCACAAGAACACCTGAAACCACCAGGGATGCTCTGATCTATTCCACGCGCCCGGCACAGGGGAAGTGCCGGGCTTGTTTCGCTTCCGCCTGGGTACGGCCCCGGCAGCCTCATCACAGACGACCGCTTCACTTCGATAGGGGGATAGTCATTGGCATCAAGCAACGGAGGCGAAGCAGCCATGGCATCCCTTTCCGAGCAGCGCCTGCAGCACCTGGAACGTCTCTGCGGGCAGTTGTTGGCGCAGAATCATCGCCTGATCGAGCGCAACGCCAAGCTGTTGCTGCAGATCCAGACGATGAGCCGTCCGGGGCGCTCGGTGCTGCCGTTGAGCAATGTCGCGCGGATTCCCCTGCCGCCGCGCCTTCATCCGGTCCGTTGAACCTTGTTCATCGCAGGGCATCGGTAGGTAGTCCAGGGCTGAACGGATGGCCACAAACCAGGAAGACATCGCCGTTCTCAACCGCCTGATAGAAGCGACTATCGACAGTGTCGACGGTTACGAGGAGGCAGCCAAGGACGTGAGCAATCCCGAGATCAAGGCGGTTTTCGAACGCCGTTCGCGTGAGCGCCTCGCCGCGTTCACGTCGCTGCAGTCGCAAGTGAAGGCACTTGGCGGTGAACCGGAGGACGAAGGATCCTTGCTGGCTTCCATGCATCGAGCGTTCGTGAACCTGCGCAGCGCGGCGGCTCGATCCGGCGACCTGGCCGTGATCGACGAAGTAGAGCGCGGCGAAGATCGCATCCGCAGCAAATTCGAAGATGCCATCCAGCAAGCGGGGCTCTCCGCTTCATCGCTGGCGGCTGTTCAACAGGCCTATGTGTCCGTACGGTCGGGACATGACGAGGTGAGCCGCCTGAAGCACTCGCTCCATCGTATGCATGGCTGATCTGGGGAATAAACAGGCCGCAGGCGTCCATATCCGGGGGGCGCCTGCGGTGGGGCCGACGACCTATTTGGCGAGCAGGCCTTTGAGGCAACCGAACAGCTCGCGCAGATGCACCGGCTTCTGTAGGCGTTCCAGGTGCGCATAGTCGCGTGGAATAGCATCGCCGTCATAGCCGGTGGTGAGCACGATCGGAACGTTGTCGGCCATCAGCCGGTCGGCCAGCGGAAAGACGCGCTCGCCGTTCAAGTTCACGTCAAGCACGGCCGCATCCGCCGTGGCCCCTTTGTCCAAGGCGTCCATCGCGCTGGCGACGTTCGAAAACGGCCCCACTACGCGCACATCTTCCATTTCGAAGGCGGAGCACAGCGCATCGGCGATCAGGTATTCGTCCTCCACCATCAGGACGGTTTTTCCGCTCAGCGGCCCGGCAATCATGTGCGGTATTCCCCTCGATGCAAGAACACTCTATTTACATGCCTTCTTGCTTAGGCAGCGTGTATACCCTTGATCAAGACAGGTTGCGCCTGGCTCCCCAAGGAGTCGTTTAGAGCTTAGCGTATCCGTCTTCGTGGCGCTGCACGTATCGGCCCGCAGCTCCGGCGTTTTCAAAACTGTAACATCCGGGGTCAGCCATCTACCGGTGCGACAGGCCGTGGATGGCATGCCGATCCAGTTGGGCCATATCTACCTGGCTGTACCCGATAGCCATTTGCTGCTGACCGAAGCGGGCATCCTCCGCCTGGGGCGCGGGAAAACATGTCTAGGCCGGCAATCGACGCGCCGTTTCGTTCGGCTACCGTGGCCTATGGCCCGCGTGTCATTGGTGTGCTGCTATCGGGCAAGCTCGGTGACGGCGTGGCCGGATTGGAGGCCATCAAGCGCTGCACGATCCGGTTGCCGTTGAAGGACGGGACAGACGGCGTGACGTAGCCAAACGGGGTGGGATTCAACGTAGACAAGGATGCCAATCCGGGCACCCTGCGCCGAAATGACCAGCAAAAGCATGAGAGCTGCCGCAACTGTCTATTTTTGAGAATGGTCTTGGGCGAAAAGCGTGGGGATGCCTCAGGATAGACATCCCCGTCCAGTAGCGGCGGTTCGCAGCTCACTCCAGCACCGGTACCGAAATCGAACACCGCACTCCTTCCGGCTGCAGCTCGTAGTGCGTCTTTGCCTTCAACTGATAAGGCAAGGCGCGCTCGATCAACTCTCGGCCATAGCCAGGCCGCGAATTGTCGTCTGCAAGCACCCTCACACCGGTTTCTTCCCATTGCAGGTGCAGCATCGGTGGCTGTCCTTCGGCGCGTTCCACCTCCCAGCTCACCAGCAGTTGCGCAGTGGGGCAGGACAGTGCGCCGTATTTCACCGCATTGACCACCAGCTCGTGCAGGGCCAGCGCAAAAGTCTGCAAAGTGGACGAGCGCAGGCGTATGCCTTCCGGGCCTTCGAGCGTGATCTGCTGTAGCGACAAGGCGTGTGCTGCCAGTTCGTTGCGCAGCAGCACGTCGAAGGTGACTTTGTCGCCTTGCACCAGCCGCGACAGGTAGATCTGCACGCGGTTGATCGCATCCAGCCGCGACGCGAACACCTCCGCAAAGCTATCCAACGTGTTGTGCTTGGACAAGGTGCGATCGAACAGCACGCGTATCACACTGAGCAGGTTGCGTGTGCGATGCTGCAATTCGGTATTGAGCACCTGCAACTGGCCGGTAAGCGCTTCGCGCACGGCGTCGCCGGCATGCGCCCACTCGGAATCGGCCGTATCCAGCAGGCGCCGCGCCAGCTCCTGGTGCTGCGCCATCAGCATGATCATGTCCGTTTCGTATTCCAGGTCGGGATGCGTTTCGGTCCAGTGGTGGGTATGGCGAATAAAACCGAGCAGAACCATGAGGTATTCGAAGCTTTCATCGCCGAGCGCGCACTGCACGGCGGCGCGCGCTTGGGTCGATCGGGCGGGCACTACGAACATGACCGTCAGCGCGTCGAACAGGTCTTCCTCGTCCCTGCTGCGCGGCGCGGGAATGCCCTTGGGTTCCGGGTAGCCTTCCAGGCGCGCAAACACGGCTTCCAGGCGTGAGGCGCTAGGTAGCGGGCGGTTCAGCAGTTCCAGCACTTGCTCGATGGTTTCGTGACCGGCGCTGGCGTCCCCGGCGGGGTAGCCTTTGCCCAGCAGGAAGCCGACGTGGCGTACGACGCTGTAGCGTACTTCGCAAAAGCGCGACAGATGCACGAACAGTCGTTCCTTGAACCGCGAGGGCAGGGGATTGTCCAGGTACGCTGCCTTGGCCTGCATCCACAGCTGTTCAGCCACGCCCGGGGTTGCCGCAGCGGCCCGGAAGAAATTGGGCAGCACCCCTAAGCGCTCGCGTATTTCGCGCTGGAGCGGGGTTGTATGTTCCGTGCTTGTACCCGGTACGCGTCGGGTGGCCAACGCGTTGCGCCAGCGCTCGCGCAGTGCGGCAAATGACAGGAAACGCATGAAATCCCGCCTCGACGAAATCGCGACGTCGTAAGCCGGCAGTGCTTCGAACCGCTCCCGTGGTGTTCTTTGCAGCACGGTGACGATGGAATGCCGGCGCGGCGCCACAAGTTCACCTTCGCGCAGCATGGGTTTGGACGCGGCTGGCGAAGTCGTCGGCGCGGCGGGGCTTGAATCCACCCCCCGCCGCATCGGGTTGCACAATGGCTTTTGCTTGCTCGATAAGATGGATGGTGCCATGGACGGGGGCTTTCATTTTGTAATTCTTCTTGGTTACGGAAGTGGGCTGCAGGGATGGCAGCCATCACGTCAAATCATGCCAAGCAACGGAGGACGGGGTATCCGGAAATATCTTGGCATGTACTGCCACGACGGTCAGACTATGGCAGCTACTGTCTCAATCCAGCGCACATGTATCGTTAGTGCGGGCTTCACATTCTTTCCGACGGCCGACCGCTGTGTTCCCTTGACCGGGCGTTCCTTGCCATGGCCAGGCCATGCGTCAGCTCCGCCCCGAGCAAAACCACGAACGATGCGTAGTACACCCAGGTCAGCATCACCACGACGGCGCCAGCGGGGCCGTACGCGCCGCCGATGCTGGCATGCCCGATGTACAGCTCGATGGCGAACTTGCCGAGTATGAACAGCAGCGTGGTCAACAAGGCGCCGCAGGCCGCATCCGACCAGTCGATCTGTGCGTCAGGCAATACCCGGTACATGGCACCGAACGCCAGCACGAACACGAGCAGCGAGACGACATACTCCACCATCGACCATGCCGATGAGCCATAGGGAATCATCAAGTGGATCAAGGCGCTCGCCGCGAACGAAATGATCAGCAGGAAGGCGATGCCGATGACCAGCGCAAACGCACGCGCACGTGCCTTGAGCCACAGGCCGATGGCATTGCGTGGAGATTCCTGCACCCGCCAGTTGCGGTTGAGCGAGCCTTGCAATTGCGCGAACACGGCCGAAGCGCTGAACAGCGTCACGATCAAGCCCAGAACACCGGCCACATTGCCAAGTGTCGGCCGTGATTTGGCGTTGTTCACCACCAGCAGTACGGCCTGCGCCGCCTTGTCACCCATCATCTCGGCCAGCGCCTCGTTCAGCTGCAACTGCCATTGGGCGCGCAGTAGCGAAAGCATCCATAGCGTGAGCACGATCAGCGGCGCCATCGACAGCGCGGAGTAGTAGGCGATGGCGGCGGCGCGCGTGAAGAGTTCGTCTTCGCTGACGCCGGTGACGGCGTGGTGGAGGGGGGCGCGCAATGGGAGCATTTCGCTGGGCGCGGAGGCGCAGTGGTGAGCGTAACCATGCGACAAGGCGTGTATGCGTTGCGTAACGCCTATCGCAGGCAATGCACCATGTTTGCGACATCTGGCAACAATGCGTAGGCTGGGATGATAATCCCAGCGCTTCACGCGGCATTCCGATGCTGGGATTGCCATCCCAGCCTACGCGCTTGTTAGTGCGTCTTAACCGGCCGCGCTCTATATAACGCCAGCGACCTCGCCAGTAAACTCACATGCCCTTCTTTTATCACCGGCATCTCCTTCGCCGTACCGATCAGCAATCGCCACTCCAGCTTCCCAGCGTCATTCGGCAAGACGAAGTCCACGTTCTCGAAATGGCCATTGATAAGCAGCAGCGTGGTGTCTACACCTGGACGTTGTAGGCCGGTGGGTTTGGCGCGTCCATCGAGCAGCATGGCGAGGCAGCGCTCCGTGGGAACGTGCCAACGCGCTTCGGTGAATTGGTGTCCGTCAGGTGTGAGCCAGGTGACTTCGCGCACGCCCGACTCCTCATCGACCAGGCCGCGCATGAAGCGGCTGCGGCGTAACAGGGGATAGTCGCGGCGCAGGCGGGTGAGCCGGCGCACGAAGTCGGTGAGGGCGCGCTGTTCGCCGGCGGCGGGCCAGTCGAGCCAGGTGACGTTGTTGTCCTGGCAATAGGCGTTGTTGTTGCCGCCTTGCGTGCGCGCGAATTCGTCGCCGGCCAGGATCATCGGCGTGCCTTGCGAGAGCAGTACGGTTGCCAGCATGTTGCGCATCTGGCGTTGGCGCAGGGCGAGAATTTCGGCATGGTCGGTATAACCTTCCTCGCCGTGGTTCCAGCTCAGATTGTTGTCGGTGCCGTCATGGTTGTTTTCGCGATTGCCCTCGTTGTGTTTTTGGTTGTAGCTGACCAGGTCGTTCAGCGTGAAGCCGTCGTGCGCGGTGACGAAGTTGATGGAGGCGTTCGGCCGGCGACCGCGTTGGTCGAACAGATCGGCCGAGCCGGTGAGGCGGGTGGCGAAGTCGGGTAGCCAGCCTTCGTCGCCGCGCCAGAACGCGCGCGTCGCATCGCGGAAGCGATCGTTCCATTCGGCCCAGCCGGGCGAGAATTTGCCCGCCTGGTAGCCGCCGGGGCCGATGTCCCAGGGTTCGGCGATCAGCTTGACGCGGCCTAGGATGGGATCCTGCCGGCAGGCATCGAGAAAGCCGCCGCCCTGGTCGAAGCCGTGCGATTCGCGCCCAAGTATGGTGGCCAGGTCGAAGCGGAAGCCGTCCACACGCATCTCGGTGGCCCAATAGCGCAAGGAATCCATCACCATCTGCAGGACGCGCGGATGGCTCAGGTCCAGGGTGTTGCCGGTGCCGGTGTCGTTGACGTAGTAGCGACGGTCGTCCGCCAAGCGGTAATAGGTGGCGTTGTCGATGCCGCGCAGGGAGAGCGTAGGGCCCAGATGGTTGCCTTCGGCGGTGTGGTTGTAGACCACGTCCAGGATCACCTCCAGACCCGCGTCATGCAGGTGCGCCACCATTTCCTTGAATTCCGCCACGCTGGAGCTAGCCATGTAGCGTGGATGCGGGGCGAAGAAGCCGATGGTGTTGTAGCCCCAGTAGTTGCGCAGGCCCATGTCGAGCAGATGCTTGTCGTCGACGAAGGCATGCACCGGCATCAGCTCCACCGAGGTAACGCCGAGCGAGCGGATGTAGTCCACTACCGGCTGTTGTGCGAAACCAGCGAAGGTGCCGCGCAACAGTTCGTCTACCTGCGGATGCCGCATGGTGTAGCCACGCACATGCGCTTCGTAGAGGATCGTGCGATCCCACGGCACGCCGGACCAGTAATGCGTGCCCCAGGTAAACGCCGGATCGATCACCCGCGATTTGGGCATGTAGGGCGCGCTGTCGCGCTCGTCGAAACTGAGGTCGCCATCGGCATGGCCGATGGTGTAGCCGAACAGGGCATCGTGCCAGTTCAGTTCGCCGATGATCTGCTTGGCATAGGGGTCCAGCAGCAACTTGTTCGGATTGAAGCGATGGCCAGCGGCGGGCTCATAAGGGCCGTGCACTCGGTAGCCATAGAGCTGTCCCGGACGCGCGTCCGGCAGATAGCCGTGCCAGATTTCATCGGTGTATTCGGGCAGCGTGACGCGTTCGGTTTCATTGCCTTCTTCGTCGAACAGGCAAAGCTCCACCTTGCTGGCGTGGGCGGAAAACAGCGCGAAGTTCACGCCCAGCCCGTCCCAGGTGGCGCCGAGCGGAAACGGCATTCCCTCGCGCAGGCTGGCGCTATGGAAGGTGGTTCCGCTGACGCGGCGCAATGGCGCGGATTTGGTCATGACGTCCATCTGCTGGAAAGTTGTAGGCTGGGATGCAATCCCAGCATGCGTGGAGCACCAGCAAGCCGGGATCATGATCCCAGCTTACGCGCTTATTTTTTCGGCTTTTTCTGCTCCTCCCCGCGCTGTGAGGCATGCTTTTCTTCGGCCAGCACCAGCTTCTCCGCCATCAGCCAATGCCGCATCTGTTGGCCGGCTGGCCGGCCTTCCGACTCCCAGATGCTGTGGGCGATCTCGCGGATACGTGCTTGCCGGTCGGTGGAGGAGGGTGTGGCTTTCATGCGGGACTCAAGACATCAGGACGGCCACCGGCCAATCGGAAAACAGGGTGCGGGCGGACAGGCCCTGCGGGCCGCCCTGGTGCGTCCGATGCGTAAATAAATCAGTAAAGGTGCAGGTACCGTCATCGGCGGGGCAGGCTACCGCGGTGTCGCTCCAGAATGCCCCCTCCACCATGGGGCGATCCTCGTTCACCATGCCTTCTGCGCAAAGCCGCGGCACGGCGACAAGCAAGCGCTGATTTTCGTAGCGGCGCAAGAACGCAACGACATGCTCGTTGCGCCAGCCGGTCACCTCCAGCGGCTCGCAGGTGGCGCGCAGGAACATCTCCGGCCAGCGGCGACGGGCTCGCAGCAGGCGATGGATCACCTGCTGCTTGATCAGGCCGCTGCGATAGCTGGCTAGCATGGGGCCGGGCAGCAGGTTGTCGTCGAGGTCAAGTTTGCGCGCCGAGTAATCGACCGGCCGGCGATTGTCAGGATCCACCAGGGACTGATCCCAATATTCGGTGCCCTGGTACAGGTCGGGTACGCCGGGCACAGTGAGACGAAGCGTGACTGCCACCAGGCCGTTCAGCGCGCCCGGCGCATCCAGGCTGTGCGCGGCGTCATGAATGTCGCGGCGCAGCCCTGCATAGCGTGGCGAGATGAGGATGTCGCCTACCGCGGCCTTGCAGGCCTCTTCATAGATGGGATTGGGCGTGGTCCAGCGCGTTTGCAGTTTTGCTTCGCGTTCGGCCTTCAGTAACCACGCCTCGATGCGCGCGGCGAACGCGTGCAACCCGCTTTCATCGTCATGGCGCAGATCCAGCGGCCACGCCCCAAGCAAGGTCTGCAGCAGCATCCACAACGCGCCGCGGGATGGGCGATTGGGGCCTTCCAGTTCCCTCAGCCAGCGGCTTGCCTGGTCCACGAACCAGTGCGAGCGTTCGCTCAGCACGGCGAGCCTGGCGCGCACGTCCTCGCCACGCTTGTGATCATGCGTGGCGGTGGCGAGCATCGAGCGCGGCCAATGCTCGGCACGTTGCTGCATGAGGGCGTGAAAGCGGCGCGGTTCGATCGCCAGGATGCGCGGATCGCTGCCGACCTCATTGCGCGACAGCAGTACGCCGTAGCGATAAAACGCCGTGTCCTCCACGGCCTTGGCATTCAAGGTCGTGGCCAGTTGTTCAAACAGGCGGCGCGCGATCTGCAGATGGCGTCGCTGCGAAAGCGTGTTCAGCCAACGTGTCTTGGTCTCCAGCAGGTATTGGCGCAGGTAGGCGCGATGGGCGATCAAATCGGGATCGCCGTCCTTCATCGCCAGCTCGAACACATGCTCCAGCGTGTGGCGATCTTCATCGCTGGGTGTGCCGGTGCCCAGATAGGTGCGGTACACCGGCATGTGTTCCAGGATCTCGCCCAACGCGCGCGCTAGTGCCAGGGGTGTCAGGTCGCCGTATTCCGGCGTATCCGTCACATAGCGCTCGAACGCGCGTACGCAGCGAACCAGGTCGGTGGCGAGGCTGGTTTGCAGCATGCTGCGCCGTGCCGCGCGTTCCTCATCGCCGAACTGTCTGGAGCGCCCGGTCAACGCCGCCCACGCCTGGCCGAGTTCCGCCTGGCCTTGGGCTGCGTGCAGCAGCGCGCCCACCTGGTTCATGAAGTCATAGCCGGTGCTGCCGTCTACCGGCCATTCGTCGCGCAGGCTTTCATCGTGCGCCAGGATTTTCTCCACATGCAGGCTGATGTGCCTGGCCGGCTGGCGCGGATCGATGCGCGCGGCGCGATCGACGCGCAGTCGCAGCTTGCGCAGGTAATCGCGCGGCTGGGTGAGTCCGTCCACGTGGTCGATGCGCAAGCCGTCGATCATGCCTTCGCGGATCAGGCGCAAGGGCAGGGCGTGCACGTCATCGAACACGTCATCTCGTTCCATCGCCAGCGCCGCCAGCGAGTCGATGTCGAAGAAGCGCCGGTAATTGATCGCCTGGCTGCCGCTGCGCCACCAGGCGAGGCGGTAATGTTGCAGATCGAGAAAGCGCCGCATCAGCGCCCGGTCGGCATGCAGTTGGGTGATGGCGCGATCGATCCGCGCACCCTGGTGCTCGTCCTGCATCGCCAGCCGGATGGCATCGATCGCGTCGCTGGATGTCTTGAAGCGCGGCAATACCTGGCCGGCCAGGTCGAACAGCAGGCGCAGGCTTTGCTCGGAAATCGGCAGCTTCGTGCCCGCCACGCCCAGTGCGATGGTGGTGCCGCCAACGTGCCGTTCGACCTGCGGCTCGCCATGCGCAAGCGCCTGCTCCAGCGGGACGCTGAGCATGGGCAGCCACAATTTGCCGTCCGCATGCGGCGCGTGCCAGTCGATGTCGAAGTAATGGGCGTAGTGGCTGGCACGTCCCATCGCCAGCACGTCGTTCCACCAGGGATTGGCGACGTCGGCGGCCATGTGGTTGGGCACGATGTCTACGATCGCGCCCATGCCATGGGTATGCAGGGTTTGCACCAGCTTGGCCAGGGCCGGCTCGCCGCCGAGTTCCGGGCTCACGATCATGGGGTTGATCACGTCGTAGCCGTGCGTGGAACCGGGACGCGCCATGGCGATCGGCGACAAGTAAACATGACTCAGACCGAGCGCCGCGAAGTACGGCACTTGCTCGGCCGCGGCGAGAAAATCGAACTCACGGTTCAGTTGCAGGCGTATCGTGGCGCGCAGCTCGTTCATGCGGACATCGCTCGCTTCAGCTTGATGTCGATGGACTGCAATACCGGCCGCAACGATGCGACAGTGTCGCTCGGCAGGCGATGCTGCCAATTGGGATGGGTGTCGATGGTGCCGGGGAGGTTGGGCTGTTCCTTGCGGGCAAGGGCGTCTTCGAGTGGGACGAGCAGCAAAGGCGACGGTGTTTGCGCAAGGAATTGGAAGTAGCGGGCATACTGCTCCTCGTTCCCTTCGGCAGCTGGGCCTGCTTCCCGCGTGGTCATGGCCACGGCGGCATCCAGTCGCGCCAGATCCTGCTCGCGTTCCAGCATTCGCTGCTTCAGCTCATCGTCTTGCCATCCCTGCGCGCGTGCCAGATGTCGCAGGTCCACCCCTTCACGCCATGCCGCCAGCGGCGGTAGATCGTGCGTGGTGGTCATAGCCACCGCGTGCTTGCGCCACTGCTTCGGCGCCAGGAACTCGCCGTGCTCGTCACGCGTAAACAACAGCACATCCAGTCCCAGCACACCACGCGCTGCCAACATGTCGCGCAGACCTTGCGGCACAGTGCCAAGGTCCTCGCCGATCACGATGCAACGATGGCGCCAGGATTCCAGCGCAGCGATCCGCAGCAGATCCTCCAACGGCTGGCGGATATAGCCGCCTTCGGAGGATGGCCGGCCTGCCGGCAGCACCCACAGATGCCGGAAGCCGATGATGTGATCGATGCGGATACCGCCGCCACGCGTCATGTTGGCGCGCAACAATTCGATGAAGGGGCGCAAGCCACTGGCCTGCAATCCCCACGGCGAGTACGAGCTAATGCCCCAGCTTTGCCCGCCAGGATTGAACGCATCCGGTGGCGCGCCCAGTTCGAATCCGTCCAGCACGTGCTCGCGCCATGCCCAGGCTTCGCTGCCACCCGCTTCGAAGCCGACGGCGAGATCCCAGATCAGGCCGATACGTTGTCCGGCGTCCCGTGCAAGGGCTGCGGTCTTTTCCCAGCTGCACGCAGCCAGCCACTGCAGGAAGATCTCGAACTCCACTTCAGCCGGATGCGCTTGCGCAAATCGGCGGGCCACCGACTCATCGCGCCAGTCGTCCGCCCATGCCTGCCACGATGTCGATTCGCCGCTTGGCGCTGCCTGGGATTGCCGGGCGCTGAGCCATGCATGCCGGCGCAAGGCCTCCCCGCCCTGTGCTTTGAAGTGCTCCAGCTGATCGCGCAAAGTTGGATGAGTGCCGGTCAAATGCGTGTGCAGCACGCGAAACACGTTGTGCCGCAAGGCATAAGCTACGGGCCAGTCAACCAGCCTGCTTGCTTGCACCTGCTGCCAGGTCGATGCGACGCCGCTTTGCTGGATGGCCTCTTGCAGTGCGGACGCGCCGAATACTTGCGCGGCATCCGCGTGCAGCCAGTTGAGAAAACCACGATGGGATGGCGAATACGGACTGCAATGTCCGGCGATCGGGCTCATCGCGTGCAGTGGGCTGAGCGCCAGCGCATCGCCACCTGCATGGCCGATGGCTGCCGCCAACTCCGCGACGGCGCGGCTATCGCCAATGCCACCGTCGTTTGGATGGCGTAGGGAGTACACCTGTGCGCCCAAGCCCCATGCGCGGGGTTGTCCCTTCCCCAAGCTATCGTCCACGCTGAAGCATCGGCGCGGAGCGACTGCCAGCGTGAGTTGTTGCGAGCCCGCGCTGAGCTGGTAATAGCCGTGGTGCGCGGGCGCTCGACATTTGCCTTCGCCAGGCAAGGCCAGCGGCTGGGGCTTTCCGGCGTCGTCGTACGCCGTGATGGATGCGGCGCCGCGTAGCGCGGGCGGCAAGTCGAACATGCTGTCCACGTCGGCGGTGATCAGCGCTGGCAGGGCGTGGGCGCGCTCTTTCAGCAGTCGCAAGCTTGATTCACGGCTTGCCACATTCTCCGAAGGCAGCTGCAGAGCGCCGAGCAGGTGGTGCAGCGTGTCATCGGATAAAGCACGCACCTGCCCGTAAGCATCGGTCCACTGGACGCCAATGCCGGCGGCGCGCGCAAGTGTTTCAAGCGAGGAGTCGCTCACCTTCCGGGTCCCTCACCAATACAACTGCCGTATGTGCGGCGAGGACACCGCTGTCGAGTGCATCCATCACGTCCTGGGGTTCGATCCATAGAATCCTGCTGGCCGAATCACGCGGCAGCGACACGTCCTGCTCCGACAGATTCAAGGCGATTTCCCAATGCTGGCCACTACGCAGCCGCCAACGCGCATGCACCGCCTGCTTGCCCAGCACTTCGCAGCTGAGCGCGCGGCTGCCTGCCAGGCGCTCGACCAGATGCCGCTTGCGCATTTGCAGCAGGCCGGCGAACCAGTGCCCCCACTCCTGGGCCGACATGCTGTCTTCCTGGCGCGGTATGGATGCGGCATAGGTGGCGAGCGCGTTCGGATCAGGAATCCGCTGCCGCCGCTCGGGATCGGCGAAGCCGGCAAAGTGCGCGAACTCTTCACGCCGGCCTTCGCGCACTTTTTCCGCCAGCTCGCCCTGGTAGTCGGTGAAATAATAGAACGGCGTGCGACAGCCCCATTCCTCGCCCATGAAGAACAGTGGAATCATCGGGCTGAGGGCCACCAGTACCATTGCTGCGCGCAGGTCGGCCTCATTCACAAGGCAGGTCAGCCGCTCGCCCAGCGGGCGATTGCCGATCTGATCGTGGTTCTGCAAAAACAATACGAACGAAGTGGGAGGAAGATCCTGGCTGGGATCGCCGCGCGGGATGCCGCGGCGATCGGACTGACCCTGAAACACGAAACCTTCCTTCAACGCCTTGGCCAGGTCCTCGCCGGGATGCTTGGCGAAATCGACGTAGTAGCCTTCTTGCTCGCCGGTCAGCAGCACGTGCAGCACGTTGTGCGCATCGTCATTCCACTGCGCGGTGTAGTCACCGCGCAACAGGCCTGCGCCATTGTGTTCGTTTTCCAGGACCAGCCATACCTCGCGTCCGCGCGGTAGACAGTTGCGCCGGATCGCTGCGCCCAATTCTTCCAGGAACGCTGTTGGCTTGATTGCATGCACCGCATCCAGACGCAGTCCGTCGAAGCGGTATTCGTTGATCCACATCAGCGCATTGTCAAGGAAAAAGCGCGCTACTTGCGGCCGGCGAAAATCGATCGCCGCCCCCCACGGCGTCTGCGCGTCCGCGCGGAAGAATTCCGGTGCGTAGTTCGGCAGTTCGTTGCCGACCGGGCCGAAGTGGTTGTAGACCACGTCGAGGATCACCGCCAGGCCCAGCTGGTGCGCCTCGTCAACCATCGCCTTGAGCGCATGGATGCTGCCGTAGGAAGCTTCGGGGGCGTAGGGCAGCACGCCGTCGTAACCCCAATTGCGATCGCCCTGGAACGCGGCGACAGGCATCAGTTCGATCGCCGTATAGCCACAGGCAGCCAGCCGTGGCAGCGCCCGGCGCAAGCCATCGAAGCCGCCCATCGCGCCGACGTGGACTTCGCAGATCACGGCATGGTGCCAGGGCATGCCGTGCCATTGATTGCTTTTCCATACGTAAGCGCGTGGATCGACCACCATGCTGGCGCTCAGCACGCCGTCGGGCTGCGCGCGGGAAGCCGGATCGGGCACCTGGCGATCGCCGATGCGGTACACATAGCGGGTATCCGGATCGACTTCGATGGTCAGCGTGTGATTGCCTTCTCCATCGCGTTCCATCAGGAAGGCCAGTTCGTCGATCACCAGTTCGACACGCTGCACGCTGGGTGCCCAGACGCGGAAACGCGTAGTGCCATCGTCGAGGATTTGCGCGCCGTAAGTGCAGGAGTGGCCGGAAGTGGCGGGCGATTTCTGGATCAGGGGGGGAGCGGACATATGCGGCGCATCACGGAGTCAAAGGTAGGCTGGAGTGCAAGCCCCAGCGTTTGCCATGTCAGTCGTCGCGTGACGTTGCAGCTTGCACTCAAAACCGGCGCGACAAAAGTTTTTCGTCAGCTCCTCTCTGGCCGCAATATCAGGGTGGCCAACGGCGGCAACAGCAAATTCAAGGAAAAAGGCTGGCCGCGGGCGGCGAGCGAATCGGCCGGCAGCAGCCCGCCGTTGCCAAGATTGGACCCGCCGTAATGCATGCTGTCGGTGTTGCACAGTTCGCGCCATAGACCTCCCTCGGGTACGCCGACGCGATAATCGCGGCGGACTTCCGGCGTGAAATTGCATACGGCCAGGATGGGTGGAACGCCTTCGCCCCCATGGCGCAGGTACGCATACACGGATGCGTGCATGTCGTCGGCGACGACCCATTCAAAACCCTCCGCAACGTGGTCGCAGCGGTGCAGGGCCGGTTCGTGCACGAGCAGGCTGTTGAGGTCGGCCACCAGTTGCTGCACACCGCGATGCATCGGATCGCTCAGCAGGAACCAGTCCAGCGGGCGGTCGTGATGCCATTCGCGGTCTTGCGCGAATTCGCCGCCCATGAACAGCAGTTTCTTGCCAGGATGTGTCCACATGAAGCCGAAGTAGGCGCGCAAGTTGGCAAACTGCTGCCAGCGATCGCCCGGCATGCGGGCGATCAGCGAGCCTTTGCCGTGCACTACCTCGTCATGCGAAAGCGGCAGCATGAACTTTTCCGACCAGGCGTAGACCAGGCCGAAGGTGAGATCGTGATGGTGATAGCGGCGGTACAAGGGATCACGCTGCATATAGCCGAGGCTGTCGTGCATCCAGCCCATATTCCATTTGTAGCTGAAGCCCAGGCCACCTTCCGCCACGGGGCGAGTGACGCCCGGCCAGGCGGTGGATTCCTCGGCGATCACCAGCACGCCGGAATGCTCGCGTGCGACGGTTTCATTTAGCGATTCCAGGAAATCGATGGCTTCGAGGTTCTCGCGACCGCCGTGCTTGTTCGGTATCCACTCACCCTCGGGGCGGCTGTAGTCGCGATAGAGCATGCTGGCTACAGCGTCCACGCGCAGGCCATCCACGTGGAAATGGCGCATCCAATACAGGGCGCTGCCGAGCAGGTACTGGCGCACCTCATGGCGGCCGTAGTTGTAGATCAGCGTGTCCCAGTCCTGATGCACGCCTTCGCGCGGATCGCTGTGCTCGTACAGCTGGGTGCCGTCGAAGTCGCGCAAGCCATGTTCATCGGACGGGAAATGCGCGCTTACCCAATCGATGATCACGCCGATGCCGGCCACGTGGCAGGAATCCACGAAGCGGGCAAACGCCTCCGGGTTGCCCAAACGTGCCGTGGGCGCGTACATGGCGATGGGTTGATAGCCCCACGAACCGCCGAACGGATATTCGCTGATGGGCATCAGTTCGATATGCGTGAAGCCCTGTGCCTGCACGTAGGGGATCAGTCGCGCGGCCAGCGCATCCCATGGGAGCGGCCGGCCGTGATCGTCCCATTGCCACGAAGCGGCATGGACTTCATAGATGGAAACCGGTATGCGCTCGGACTCCACCGACGCACGGTGGGCCATCCACGCAGCGTCGTGCCAGTTCATCGACCCGGGCGCCGCCACCACCGAGGCCGTGGCCGGCGGCAGTTCGGTTTGCCGAGCGAACGGGTCGGCCTTCAGCGGCAGCAAGTGCGCATGGCGGTCGAGCAACTCGAATTTGTAGATCGCGCCGGCCCTCACGCCTGGTATGAAGATTTCCCACAGACCTTCGTGGTCATGCCGGTGCATCACATGGCGACGGCCGTCCCACTGATTGAAATCGCCCACGACGGCAACGCGTCTTGCGTTGGGTGCCCACACGGCAAAATGCACGCCGCTGGTGTCGCCGACATAGATGGGGTGCGCACCCAGGACATCGCTCGGATAACTCAATTGGCCGGCATGGAAGGCGTGCAGTGTGCTTTCGGTGAGGAGGGGACCGAAGGCGTAAGGGTCGCTGATCGTCTGCATGCTGGCCGGCCACTTGATCTTGAGCCGGTAATTTTCCGGCCGGTACGGAAGCAGGGCGACGAATACGCCGCCAAGCAGCCGCTGTGCCGGCCAGCTTTCGCCATGCGGCTCAAGGACCACGTCTACCGCGGTGGCGCCATGTGCCACGCTGGCCACGTACCAGTGATCCCCATGCTGATGCGGCCCCAGCCAGTTGAATGGTTCCCCGCAACGCCCTTCATTCAAGGCGTGCAGGACCTCGGCAGGTATGCATTTGGAATGAAGTGCCGTCGCCGCAACGGCCATACCGTTGTCGACCCTCACACTGCGGCCTTCGGAGAGTTCGCCCGGCATGGCTGCTTCGGTCCGCTCAGGCGCGGCCCGAAGGGCCGCTCTTGCACGCTCGCTGGTCGAGCGCTCCGGCGTGATCACAGATGGGCATACGCATTCTCTTTATGCGGATGCGGTGCCGTTTGCGCGGAAATCTCCGGGAGGTTCTTGCTCGGCAGCATACGGCGGTACAAGGTCGCGTAATGCCGGCCCGGCTCATCCCAGTTGCGTTTTTCCAGCATCGCGGCGCCGCGCATGGCGTTGAGCAGCAGCGGTTCGGCATAGATGCGGAAGGCGCGCTGCAGGCACAGGCGCAATTCGGACACGCAGGCAGCGCCGAACAGCAGGCCCGTGATGCCATCCTCGATGGTATCGATGAGGCCGCCCGTTGCATGGGCGATCGGCAGACAGCCATAGGCCTGTGCGTACATCTGGCTCAGGCCGCACGGTTCGTAGCGCGAGGGCATCAGCAGGAAATCCGCGCCGGCGAACATGCGCCGCGCCAGGCCTTCCTCGAAACCTATGTGCGCCGCCACACGCCCCGGAAAACGGCGCGCCAGTCGCGCAATGCCGCTTTCGATCGCCGGGTCGCCACGACCGATCAGCGCCAGCTGGCCGCCCGCGGCGATGATCTGCGGCGCCGCCTGGCAAATCAGGTCAACGCCTTTCTGTTGCACCATGCGCGAAATCACCGCGAACAGCGGGCCATGCTGCTGGCGCAGGCCCAGCTCTTCGCGCAGCTTTTGGGTGTTGTCGTGGCGCTTGCTCCATTCTCCGATGGCGAAGGGGCTGACTAGCGCAGGGTCGTTTTGCGGGTCCCAGCTCTGGTCGATGCCGTTGACGATGCCGACCAGCCGTTCTTCCAGGGCGCGCTTGCGCAACAGTTTTTCCAGGCCGCAGCCATAGAGTGGCTCGGTGATCTGCCTGGCGTAGCTTGCGCTGACGGTGGTCAGATAGGTGGCCTTGGCGAGGCCTTCATGCAGAAACGACAAGCGCCCGTGGCGATCGTGCTCGATCCGCCTGCGCGCCGACAAGCCAATGCCGGCTGCGCTCGAAGCGGGGAACACGCCCTGGTAGGCCAGGTTGTGGATGGTCAGCACGGTTGGCACGGCGTTGCTTTTGTCTTCCATGTAATAGGCGGCCAGCGCACACGGCCAGTCGTTGAGATGCAGCAGCTCCGGCCGCCAATTCATGTGCGCGTGCTTGAGCGCGATCTCGGCCGCAGCATGCGAAAGCGTGGCGAAGCGGATGTCGTTATCAGGCCATTCGTGGCCGCGCGCATCCGTATAGGGGGACCCTTCGCGCTCATACAGCTCGGCATTGCACAGCACGAGCACGCCGAGGCCGTCGTCCAGGCGTGCCTCGGCGATTTCGCAAGCCGGGAGCTTGTGATGGCTACGCGTCTTGCCGACCAGCCGCAAGGACTTGTCGAGCTTGGCAAGCACCTTCGGATAACCGGGTATCAGCACGCGTACATCGTGGTACCTGGCTAGCGCGCGAGGCAGGGCGGCGGAGACGTCGCCCAGCCCGCCGGCTTTGACGAAGTCGGTCATTTCGGTGGTGACGAACAGCACTCGATTGGCGCCGCGATCCGTGCGCGCGACGGTGCCGGGCAGTTCGGGCCTGCGCCGTGGCAGGCCGGTTTTACGTTTTAGCGGACGATGCGAGGGATAAGTCCTTGATACGGGCTTTGCAATAGTCATCCAATCGATCTCACGAAAATCCTGCAAGGCGACGATTCGCCAATGATTGCAGTGCATATGCTTGAGGTTAGGGCGCGAAGGATCAAACTCGCGTACAGCCAGCGATGCGGTAAAGTGAAGGCGGCGAGACGATAGGGCGCAAACACGCACGCACAATCTCCACTGTGTTGTGAGCGATCAAGGTCTGGACAACTTTTCGTGCACGCAATCTTTACGGAGTGCAGTGCACGGTTGGATGAGCCTGATGACCATTGGAGGTATCGCCACTGCGGGTGGCGCCTATCTCGTTCGTCATTCCGGCGAAGGCCACCATCCAGTCAAGACGCGCTACGCGAAGCACTCGACATCGACCATGTCGCGTCCTTCGCAGCGTATGCAAACTGGATTGAGCCGCTGCACTGTCGTGTAGCGCATCGGCCTACGCTGAAAGGACGATACGGAAGCGCAAAGGCATGTCGGCAAGTGGCGATACACATGCATCGCAGTGAATGAATCGCGCATTGTCGTTCCAAGGGATGGCAGGAAAGCCCTGCAGATCCTTTTAATCAGTCTGCTTGCCTTCGCGTGCGTGGCGATAACGCCACCGCTCGATGCATGGAATACCTCGGCGCCGGCAGCGGCCTCCAGCAGCACCAGTCCACCCTGCGTGCAATCCACGGCGGGCAATGCGCATTCGTCCAATCCGGTCGGTAAATCGGCCGCGCCGCCGGCCGCGGCCAAGCCTGCCGCCAAGCCCGTCGCTGCCTTGCAGGCCAATGGCCTGATCGCGCGCAGTCTGCGCCAGCTCAGCCAATGGGCGGATGAATGGGGACGTCAGCTCGATCAAGCGAAGCAGGCACTGGTTGTCTTGTTCGTGATGTTCCTGCGTTCGGGCGGCCATATCGCGAACGAAGCCGATCGGCATGTGTTGCTGCGCATCGGTGAGGACTTGGCAGGAGTGTTTGCCGCGGGTTTGCTGGTCGAATGGCTGCTGCATTTCCTGCTGAAACGCCCGCTGCAGCTGCTGGTTGCCAAGGCCAATGCGGTGGAGCAACGTGATCGGGCGCACGAGGCGCAAGAACAACGCGCTACACGCCAAACCGGGGCCACAAAGAGCGCCGAGGCGGAACAGCTTGCCGAGGCGAAATCCCAGGCAGGCGTGCAGCCGCTGGCGCCCGATGTCGCTTTGCTGCACACGAGCGATCATGGCGTAGACAAGGTTGAGCCGGTGCGTGTGGGCAAGCAGAACGCCGGCGGCGGCCCGACAGTGTCGGATAAGGACACCGGCACCAGCCCTCCGGGCAATTCGGGAAGAACACCGGCGCATGCCAAGCCCGCGCGCTATGTGAACACACTGCATCATCTGTTGTTCGCCTTCGGCGGGCTGCTGCTCAACCTGTTGCCCCTGGTGGTGTTCTTCGTCGTGGCCGGCCTGGTGCTGCGCAGCCTTACCGGCGGTGACGAGCGGGCGCATGAGGTGGCAAGCAGTTTCATCGATGCCTATGTCAGTGCGCGCATCACCATGGCGGTATTGCGCTTGTTCGTGTCGCCGCAAGGGAGTGGCATGTGCGTGCTACGAGTGAATGATCAGGTCGCGAGGATGCTGCAGGCATGGATGCGCGGCATCGTCATCACCGCTGCATTCGGCATGGCACTGGGCGACGCCTTGGGTGCATTGGGTGGAGGCGAAGCGGGTCGCATGGCCTTCATCAAGCTGATCTCGTTGTTCGTGCACATCGCCGCCGTGATACTTATCGTGAAGTTGCGCCGGCCCGTGGCGCACGCCATCGCGGCCAGGCCTGGCGCAAGCGGGCCGATCGCCGCCGCGCGCAATTGGCTGGCGCGTGTCTGGGCGCTGTTCGCGGTGGTGTTCGTGATCGGTGCGTGGGTGGTATGGGCGCTGGGCGTGGAGGATGGTTTTCCCAAGCTCATTCACTTCATCGGGCTTTCGGCCGGCGTCCTGATCGCAGCGCGGATCGCCACCATCCTCATGCAAGGCGCGCTAGGCCGGGCATTTCGGCATCGAGACAGCGACGGCGAGACAGACGAGGACGCTCGCAGCAGGCTGTCCAGGCGCTACTACCCGGTCATCAGCCGGATGATCTCGTTCTTCATCTCCGTGTTCACCATCATTGCGCTGTTGCAGGCCTGGGGGCTGGATGCAGTCGGTTGGTTCACGCACGGTGCGATCGGGCGCAGCCTTGCATCGGCCGTGCTCACGATCCTGGTGGCGACGGTCATCGCCATCGCGATCTGGGAGGCCGCCAGCTTGAGTATCGAGCGCCGGATCAACTTATGGACCGAGCAAGGTGACCGGATGCGCGCAGCACGCTTGCGTACCCTGTTGCCGATGATGCGCACCAGCCTGTTGATCGGCGTGGTGCTGGTGGTGGGGCTCACCGCCTTGAACGAGATCGGCATCAACACTACACCGCTGCTGGCCAGTGCGAGCATTGTCGGTGTGGCCTTGGGATTCGGCTCGCAAAAACTGGTGCAGGACTTCATCACCGGCATGTTCCTGTTGATGGAAAACGCCATGCAAGTGGGCGACTGGGTCACCGTGGCCGGTGTTTCCGGCACAGTGGAATACCTGTCCGTACGCACGGTGAGGCTGCGCGGCGGCGATGGTTCGCTGTACACCGTTCCCTTCAGTTCCGTGACCACGGTGAACAACACCAATCGCGGCATCGGCAATGCCTCGATGAGGGTCAGCCTCGCCTATAGCACCGACATCGATCGCGCGATCGAAGAGCTGGCCAGGATCGGCAAGGAGCTGCGCTCCGATCCGGCGTTCCGCCAGCTGATCCGCAAGGATCTGGAAATCTGGGGCGTGGATGCGATGGATGGATCGAAGGTCACCATCGCCGGGCAGATTGCATGCACCGACGGCGGGCGCTGGGGGGTGCAGCGGGAACTCAATCGACGCATCGTGCAGCGGTTTCGCGAAATCGGCATCGAAATGGCCAATCCGAACACCAGCTACCTGCTCCCCCCGCAGGAGACGCCCCCATCGCCGAGGACCTCGGTTCGATGATCCCCGATGCAGGCGCGCTATCGGCGGCGACACCATCTTCATCGCCGCAACGTTAGGTTTAACAGGATAAGCAGGAGAGTCCCATGAGCATGTTGCAGGTAGAAACGGATAGCCTGGGTCGTCCGATCGAGCTGTATTACGAAGACACCGGTTATGGCCCACCCGTCGTACTGCTGCATGGCTACCCATTCGATCATGCGATGTGGGAAGAACAGGCCTTTGCGTTGGCCAGCGGCGGATGCCGGGTGATCAGCTACGATCGCCGCGGCTTTGGCCAGTCGTCCAAACCGGTCGACGGTTACAACTTCAACCGTTTCGCCGACGACCTCAAAGCCGTGCTGGAAACCCTCGACCTGCACGACGTCACCCTGGTCGGCTTTTCCATGGGCGCCGGCGAAGCCGTACGATACATGAGCCGCCATCTCGGCCAGCGCGTCACGCGCCTGGCCCTGGTCAGCGCGATCACGCCCGGCATGTCCAGAAGCAAGGATCATCCGGAAGGCGAAGACGAGGCGAAGTTCGACGATATCGCCACACGCATCCGCGCCGACCGCTTTGCCTATATCGAGCAATTCGTCGCGCGCTTGCTAGATGGGGGCAACTGCAGCCGCGCGACCGTGGAGTGGATCAAATCCTTGGCCGTACCGGCTACGCGCATAGCTATGCTGGCCTGCGTGCGCGCATTCGCCGAAACGGATTTCACTGGTGACATGGCCGCGGCGATCAACTTGCCGGCGCTGGTGATCCATGGCACTGAAGACCGCATCGCGCCATTTGCCGCGCACGGGAAACGTACGTCGGATTTGTTGCCGGGGAGCATTTTTCGGCCCTACGAGGGAGGGACGCATGGCTTGTTCGCGACGCATGGGGCGATGTTGAGCGAGGATTTGCTCGGCCTGGTGCGGACGCCGCCAACACTGACGTTGCCACCGCCGGTGTTTTAGGGAAACAGCTTGCACGGCGATAAGGATGCGATGACACAGCGAATGTTCTGCAAGCCTAGGATCTCTGATCTATTCCGCGTGCCCGGCATTACGTCCGGAAGGCCTGCAACGATGTAAGCGTGTAGGATGGGACGAAATCCCAGCATCTGGAGCCGCAAGAAGGCTGGGATTTCATCCCAGCCTACGCCTGCTTCGAACCGAATGCGGAATGAATCAGGGCATCCCTAGCCCAACCTGCGCCAGATGCGTCAGCATTCCACCGTCACACGCGCCGTCGGCTGCGTCGATATTGATCGAACAATACCGCCAGCAGCAGGATGCCGCCGCGAATCAAGTATTGATAGAACGTCGGCACGTTCATCAGGCTCATCACGTTCTGTACGGCACCCATGATGAGCACGCCGACCAGCACGCCGGAGACCGTCGCCACGCCTCCGGTGAGGGATACGCCGCCCAGTACGCAGGCGGAGATGACGCCCAATTCCAGGCCGACCGAGGTTTTCGGGTCACCAAGGCTCATGCGTGAGGCGAGCATCACGCCGGCAAAGCCGGTCACCAGCCCTTGCAGCACGAACACCATGATCTTGATGCGCGTGACCGGCAGGCCGGCCAACAGCGCGGCTTCGCTGTTGCCTCCCACAGCTAGCACGTGTTTGCCGAACACGGTCTTGTTCAGCAGGAAGCCGAACACCACGAAGCCGACGATGTTGCTCCAGATCGGATAAGAAATGCCGAGGAACGAGCCGCTGCCAAGGCCAAAGAAGCTTTCCTCGGTGATCATGGCGGCATCGCCGTTCGAGGTGATATACGCAAGGCCACGCACGGCCTCCATCATGGCGAGCGTGGCAATCAGCGAGTTGACCTTGAAGCGTGCCACCAGCACGCCGTTCACCAAGCCCACCGCGCCACCTGCCAAGACACCTGCTGCGATGCCCAGGAACACGCTATGTGTAGCCGTAATGACGGTAGCGGCCACCACGCCCGCGAAGGCCACGATAGAGGCGACCGAAAGATCGACCTCGCCGAGCGCGAGCACAAACATCATGGTGACGGCGATCGAGCCAATCAGCGTAACGGAGAGCAGTAGGCCCTGGATGTTGCGGGTAGTGAGGAAGTCGGGCACCGTCACCGACATCACCACGAACAGCAGCAGGAATACCACCACGCTGCCCGATTTGCCGAGCATGCCCCATAGGCGTGCGCTGATAGGCGCGACGGGCGATACGGACGCTGTGGCAGGGGTTTCTTCGGGTTGCATGGCTCGGCTCATCTTTGACTCGTCTTCAGCGCGGCAGCGCCATTTTGATCAATTCGTCGGGTGTGGCCTCGGCCTTCGGTATGTCGCCCACGATGCGTCCTTCGCGCATCACGATGATGCGGTCCGCGACGCCTATAACCTCGGCAAGATCGCTCGACACCATCAGCACGCTCCGTCCCGCTTCCGCCAGCCCGTAAAGCAGGTGGTAGATCTCGGCGCGCGCGCCCACGTCAATACCACGTGTCGGCTCGTCCATCAAAAACACCTCGATGCGCTCGGCCAGCCAGCGCGACAGGATCACTTTCTGCTGGTTGCCGCCCGATAGCGTGCCGATGGCGGTATCGCCACTGCGCGTTTTGATGGCGAGTTTCCGGATGTAATCCTGCGTCAGCGAACGTTCCCGCCTGGTATCGAGCAGAAAACCTGCGCGGCTGAAATGGCGGCGCGCGCTGAGATTGAGGTTGTCGGCCACCGACGCGATGGCGACGATTCCTTCCTGCTTGCGATCTTCGGGGCACAGCGCAATGCCCGCGCGCACAGCGTCGCGCGGGCTATTGAGGCGCACGCGCTTGCCGCCGAGTTCGACGTGGCCGGCACTTGTGCGCGCCGCGCCGTAGATCAGCTTCATCAGCTCGGAACGTCCCGCGCCCACCAGCCCGAAGAAGCCCACGATCTCACCGCGGCGCGCGGCGAAGGAAGCGGGCTCCGACAGCCCTGGCCCCATCAGTCCTTTTGCTTCCAGCAGCAGGTCGCCGGCGGGGCGCGGGCGGTAGCCGTAGACGTCTGCGATGGGGCGGCCAACCATCGCGGTAATCAGCCGGTGGCGATCCAGGCCGGCCACTGAGTCGAAGGTCTCGATGCACTTGCCGTCGCGGAATACGGTGACGCGATCGCACAGCGCATCCACTTCCTCCATGCGGTGCGTGACGTAGATAATCGCGCGGCCTTCGTCACGCAACGCCTTGATGATGCGAAACAGATTGTCGGTTTCACGCGCGGACAGCGAACTGGTCGGCTCGTCGAAGGCGATCACGCGCGCATTGCGCATCAGTGCCTTGCCGATTTCTATCATCTGGCGCTGGCCGATCGACAAATGCTTCAGCCGTGTGCGCGGGTCGATGTGTTCGCCGAGGCGCTGGAGTTCGTCCAGGGTGCGTTGGATCAGTGCGCGCTGATCAAGCACGCCGAGGCGGTTGGGCAACTGCCCTAGCATCAGGTTGTCGGCCACCGTCAGTTCGGGGACCAGATGCAATTCCTGGTAGATGATGGCGATGCCGGCATCGATCGCCGCGCGCGTATTGATGAAGCGATGCGGAATCCCTTCGAGGTGAAGCGAACCCGCCTGCGGCTGGTTCACGCCCGAGAGCACTTTCAACAGCGTGGATTTTCCGGCGCCGTTTTCTCCCATCAAGCCATGCACTTCGCCTGCACGTACCTGCAGCGATACGCCGTCCAGCGCGCGTACGCCAGGGAAGCTCACGGTAATGCCGTTGAGTTCCAGGTAGGCGTGGCTTCCGCTAGGGGAGGGGCGGTTTGCAACGAGGCTCATATACCCAGCTCGGCTCGCACCTTCTGCCAGTTCTCCCGTGTCATTAGCATGCCTGCCGTCTGGGTATCGGCCGGCGGCTCCTTGCCGGTGCGAATCCAGTCCACCAGGTTCTGCGCACTTTGCCGGCCATGATTGGTCGAGCTGACCGCAATCGTGCCGTAGAACCCGGTCGCCTCCTTCTTCTGAAACTCCGCGAACGCTTCACCGGCGCCATTGATGCCCACGCCGATGACATCTACCGCCGGAATATGCAATTGCTCGGTCGCGCGCACGCCGCCCAGCACCGTTTCTTCGTTGAGCGCAAAGATCACCCACTTCTTGATGTCCGGGTGCTGGGCGAGCACGGGCGAGACCGCATTGAACCCGCCTTCGTCGTCGGTGGTCCGCTGTGGCGCGTCGAAGATGTTGCCCTGTTTGAAGCCATTGGCAAGCAAAGTCTCGGTGGCGCCATCGGTACGCTGCTTCGCGGTAGGCAGTTGATCGTCGGTGATGCGCAGCGCGCCCACTTCCTCCGCTTTCCAGCCGCGTCTTTTCATTTCATCGGCGATGGCCTGGCCGGCCTGGTTGCCGATCTTGAACGATGACATGCCCAGGTGCGGCACGCCTTGCAGCGGTTTGCCGGAGCCGTCGACCAGCCGGTCGTCCACCGTCACCACCTTCATGTCGTATTGCTTAGCGCGTGCGCGAATCGCCGGCCCCAATCGCACGTCGGGCGGGCAGATCACGAAGCCTTGCGCGCCTTGGGCACCGAGGTTGTCGATCGCCGCAAGCACTTTCTCGCCATCCGGTGTGCCGATGCCTACCACCGCGAAATTTTCCTTTTTGCCGAGTTCGGTGGCCGCCTTCTGTTCGTTGATAAACCATGCCTGCTCCGGCATTTTCACCAGAAAGCCGATCTTGGTTGGGGCTTCGGTGTGGTGGCACGCGCCGATACCGAGAGCGGCCATGGCCACGAATAGAGTACGCAAGGCGCATCGGTGGATCTTGCTGATCATGTTCCAATCTCCCCAAGGTGCGGTGGCGCGAAGCTGCCGGTCACGGGCGATCTTGCCGACGCCGACGATGCCCAGGGTGTAGCACGCGTTGGTTTCCGTCATGAAATCACTTATCCCAGCGCAGGACGAGCGGATCGAGCCGGCGCGCGATATCGATCAGCTCGGCGCGCGTATGTGGATGCATGGCGGGCAGGGGATGACGCGGCAGCTCGCAGGCGATCACCCCGCCTTCCTTCATCAATGCCTTGCAGGTAAGCATACCGCCCTGGCGGTTTTCGTGATTGATCAGCGGCAGCCACTGCTGATAGTGCGCGAACGCTTCGTCGATGCGGCCTTGGCGGTGCGCCTCAATGATCGGGCGAATGCCGTCCGGATAGCCACCGCCTGTCATCGAGCCCGTTGCGCCGGCATTGAGGTCGGCGAACAGCGTGATGGCTTCCTCGCCATCCCACGGACCCTCCGCCTTGTCGCCAGCCAGGCGGATCAGCTCGCGCAATTTGTTGGCGGCGCCCGGTGTCTCGATCTTGAAGTAGGCAACCTGTTCGATCTCGCGAGCCATACGCGCCAGAAATGCCGCCGAGAGCACGGTACCGCTCGCGGGCGCGTCCTGGATCATGATCGGAATATCGATGGCGTCCGATATGCGCGCATAGAATTCGTAGATCTGCTGCTCCGGCACGCGAAAGGTGGCGCCGTGATAGGGCGGCATCAGCATCACCATCGACGCGCCCTGGTCCTGTGCGCGGCGGCTACGCGCAGCGCTGACGCTGGTGCCGTAGTGGGTGGTGGTGACGATCACCGGTACCCTGCCTGCCACATGGTCGAGCACGGTGCGGGTGATGGTTTCGCGCTCGTCGTCCGAGAGGGCAAACTGTTCGGAGAAGTTGGCCAGGATGCACAGGCCGTCGGAACCGGCATCGATCATGAAATCGACGGCGCGCTTCTGGCTGGCCAGGTCCAGTTCGCCGGTTTCGGTGAAGGTGGTTGGAACGACCGGGAAGATGCCGCGGTAGCGAGGCTTGTTAGTCGTTTCGATCATCCCGTTTCCTTGGTTTCCGGTCTTCCCGCGAAGCGGCGCCGGAGGTTCAGGGGATTGCCATCGCGCAGCGCCTCGGGCAGCAGATCTTCGGCAAAGTTCTGGTAGCAGACCGGACGCAGGAAGCGTTCGATAGCAGCCGTACCTACCGACGTGCTGCGGCTGTCCGAGGTCGCGGGGAACGGACCACCATGCACCATCGCATCGCACACTTCGACGCCGGTCGGAAAACCGTTCACCAGCAAGCGGCCTGCCTTGCGCTCGATCAGCGGCAGCAGTGAGTGCGCCAGTTCCGCGTCGGCAGGGTCCATGTGCAGCGTGACGGTGAGCTGGCCTTCGAGTTTGCGCAGCACTACACGTAGTTCCGCTTCGTCGGCGCATTCGACCAGCATGCTGCTCGGACCAAACACTTCCTCGCCGAGCGAAGGATCTGTAAGGAAGCTGTTCGCACGCACCCGCCATAGCGCCGCCTGCGCGCGCCCTGATACAGCTGCGCCGCGTGCAAGCGTCGTCACTTGCGGATGCTGCGAGAGACGTTCGACGCCGCGTTCGTATGCATGCAGGATGCCGGCTGTGAGCATAACGCCAGCCGGTACGGCGCTGAATTCACGCGCGGCATAGGCGGCGAAGGCATCGAACGTGGCGCCGGTCAGGCCGAGCATCAGGCCCGGATTGGTACAGAATTGGCCGCAGCCGAGCGTGGCCGATGCGGTGAATTCGCGTGCCAGTGTTTCGCCTCGCGCAGCCAGTGCGCCTGGCAGCAGCAGGTTGGGGTTCACGCTGCTCATTTCCGCGTAGACCGGAATCGGCTCGGGCCGTGCCGCTGCGAGTTTGAGCAGCGCCAATCCACCCGTACGCGAACCGGTGAAACCCACCGCGCGTATGGCTGGATGCTGGACCAGCGCACAGCCTGCGTCATAACCAGCGTCGAACAACAATGCGAACACACCCGCAGGTAGGCTCGCTGCGGCAACGGCTTGCTGGACGGCGCGGCCCACCAGTTCTGAGGTGCCCGGATGTGCCGGATGTGCCTTCACCACGACAGGACAGCCGGCAGCAAGAGCCGATGCCGTATCGCCACCGCCGACGGAAAACGCCAGCGGAAAATTGCTCGCGCCGAATACGGCGACCGGTCCGACGCCGATGCGCCAGAAACGCAAGTCGGTACGCGGTGGCTGGCGGTGGGGCAGCGCTGGCTCGACGCGAGCATCGAGCGCGTCGCCGCTTCGAACCAGCGCCGCGAACATGCGCCATTGATTGACGGTGCGCGCGCGTTCACCTTCCAGGCGTGCACGCGGCAGGCCGGTCTCGGTCATGGCCCGTTCAATCAGCGGGTCACCCAGTGCTTCAATGCGCGCCGCGCAGTCATCAAGAAAGCGCGCGCGTTGTTCTGCGGGCAGAGCGCGATACGCGTCGAAGGCTTCATCCGCAAGTTCACAGGCGCGATCGACATCGGCGACCGATGCGGCATGAAAGACCGGCGGTGCTATGGGTTCGCCGCTTGTCGCGTCGAAAGCATGGAACGCCGCGCCTTCGCCGCGTTGTGCGCGGCCTGCGATCAGCAATTCGCCGGTAAGCGGCATCGTCATGCTTCAGGCCTCAATGCGAATGACGTGGCACGGCCGCACCACGGTTCCCCACCAGGAAATCGAGATCACAGCCTTGGTCGGCCTGCAGCACGTGATCCACATAAAGGCGGGCGTAGCCCCCTTTACTCTGTTGTTCTGCCACGCCCGGTGCGGTGGCCGGGTTGAGCTCCTGCAAACGACGCGCGAGTTCTTCGTCGCTGACGTCCAGGTGCAGGCGGCCCGCTTCGCAATCGAGTTCGATCCAGTCACCGCTGCGCACCGCGGCGAGCGGTCCGCCCGCCGCGGCCTCCGGCGCAACGTGCAGCACCACCGTGCCGTACGCGGTGCCGCTCATGCGCGCATCGGAAATGCGCACCATGTCCTTCACGCCCTGGCGCAGCAGTTTGGGCGGCAGCCCCATGTTGCCGACCTCGGCCATGCCGGGGTAGCCGCGCGGACCGCAGTTTTTCATGACCAGGATCGAATCTTTGTCGACTTCGAGCGCCTCGTCGTTAATGGCTGTCTTGTAGTGCTCGAAGTTCTCGAACACCACGGCACGCCCGCGATGGCGGAGCAACTCGGGCGTTGCCGCGGACGGTTTGAGCACCGCGCCATTGGGCGCAAGATTGCCGCGCAGGATGCGGATGCCGCCATCGGCTAGCAACGGCTGGTCGAGGGGCCGGATCACTTCGTCGTCGTAGATCGGCGCTTCGCGCACGTTGTCGCCGATCGACTTGCCGTTGACCGTCAACGCATCCGGGTGCGGCAGACGGTTGGCTTCGAGCAGCCGGCGCAGGACCGCCGGCAGGCCGCCGGCGTAATAGAACTCCTCCATCAGGAAGCGGCCGGAGGGCTGCAGGTCGACGAGGGTAGGGGTGTTGCGGCCGATGCGCGTCCAGTCCTCCAGTTCGAGCGGTACGCCGACGCGTCCGGCAATCGCCTTGAGATGAATCACCGCATTGGTCGAACCGCCGATCGCCGCATTGGTGCAGATGGCATTCTCGAAAGCCTCGCGAGTGAGGATTTTCGACAGCTTCAAGTCTTCCAGCGCCATCTGCACGATACGGATCCCCGACATGTGCGCAAGCACATAGCGACGCGCATCCACCGCGGGAATCGCGGCGTTGTGCGGCAAGGAGACGCCGAGCGATTCGGCCATGCACGCCATGGTGGAGGCGGTGCCCATGGTGTTGCAGGTGCCGGCCGAGCGGGACATGCCCGCTTCGGCGGAGAGGAAATGATGCAGGTCGATCTCGCCCGCCTTGAGCGCCTCGTGCAGACGCCAGACGGCTGTGCCCGAACCGATGTTCCTGCCTTCGAGCTTGCCGTTGAGCATGGGGCCGCCGGTTACGACGAGGGTCGGCACGTCGACGCTCGCCGCGCCCATCAACAGCGCCGGCGTGGTCTTGTCGCAGCCGCACAGCAATACGACAGCGTCGATGGGATTGCCACGAATCGCCTCTTCGACGTCCATCGAGGCGAGGTTGCGCGTGAGCATGGCGGTAGGCCGCAGGTTCGATTCGCCGTTGGAGAACACCGGGAACTCGACCGGAAAGCCGCCTGCTTCATAGATGCCGCGCTTGACGTGTTCGGCCAGCTTGCGGAAATGCGCGTTGCAGGGCGTAAGTTCCGACCAGGTGTTGCAGATGCCGATGATCGGCCGGCCGTCGAATTCGTGATCGGGGATGCCCTGGTTCTTCATCCAGCTTCGATACATGAAGCCGTTCTTGTCCATGCTGCCGAACCATTGCTGGGACCGCAATCTGGGTTTGCTTGCCGACATGGACTGGTCTTCAGGTGGACAGGGCCAGTCCAGTCTAGAAACAAGGTTGATAACCTACCAATGAGAAATTAGACTGATTTGATATCCATATCGATATCAGTGTCCGGCCTGGCCCATGATCGACACCAACCCCTGGTACGTCCGCACGCGCCTGAAAACACGGCAATTGTTGCTGGTGGTGGCGCTGGCGGAGGAGGGCAATATCCACCGCGCGGCGGCGGCACTCAGCATCACGCAGCCGGCAGCATCGAAGCTGTTGCGCGAGCTGGAAGACATGCTGGCCACGCCTTTGTTCGAACGCATGCCACGCGGCATGCGGCCGACCATCTATGGCGAGGCATTGATCCGCTATGCGCGCATGGTGCTCGGCAGCCTTGACCAGGCTCAGGAAGAACTCATCGCGCTAAAGGCGGGGCGCCTGGGCCAGGTGGCGGTGGGTGCCATTACGTCGCCGGGTGTGCGCCTGCTGCCGGCCGCTGTCGCCGCGGTCAAGAGCATGCACCCGAGCATCCGCATCAGGGTCGAAATCGACACCAGCAATGTCCTGCTTGAGCGGCTGGCCCAGGACAAGCTCGACGTGGTAATCGGCCGCTTGTTTCCCGAGCACGACAAGCTGCAACTGCACTACGAGTCCCTGGCTGGCGAGCCCGTGCATGCGGTGGTCCGGCGTGAGCATCCGCTGCTGAAGAGCAGGGCGCTTGGCTTGTCCGATGTACAAGGCAGTGCGTGGATCGTTCCGCCTGCCGGCAGCGTGTTGCGGCATCGCTTCGAGCTGATGTTCCAGCGCGCGAGCCTGGCGCCGCCATCGAACGTTGTCGAAACGTCGGCACTTCTTTTCATCACGCGCGTGCTTGAACAAAGCGACATGATTGCCGTGCTTGCCCAGGACGTGGCGCAGTATTACGCGGCGCACGGCATGGTGGAAATCCTGCCGCTGCCGATGGACTGCAAGATGGACGATTTCGGACTGATTAGCTCCAAGGAAAAGGCGCTTTCGCCGGCGGTGGGTTTGATGGTCCAAGCGCTACGCCACATGGCGCGGGAGGTGTACTGAAACTCCACAGGCCGAGGATGCTGCCGGGCGGGCGACGTCGGGACGCATTCACGTGCTAGCGAAAAATGGGGCATATCGGGTTAAAAAGCCGAGTTTTGAAACATCACTTGCATCGTGATGCTCATCGTTTTAGCCGAACCGGCCGGCTTCATCAGTCGACTTGCATCCGGTTTTGGATCGATCTATTACCGCGACCGCAAATGAAGAAACATTAATCCGCGCCGTCAATTTCGTAATTGCCCGACATAAGGCTTAAGCCCCAGCATCGACATTGCCAAGCATCCATGACGGACAGATAACACTCAGGGGAGTTTGCCGTCGGATGCATCCGCCGGGCCGCTGGCCCGAAATGACAACAACAGTTGGCTGACTACGGTCCGCCGGCGCGGGTAACTGCGGGGAGAGAAGAAAGCTCATGATCGGGAAAGTGCAAGCTTCGGGTAAGCATGGCGTCGGACAACGTCCTGTGGGGGTCAAGCCGGTGTCCGGCGGTCGACTGGCTGTGGCAGTGGCAATGGGACTTGCGTTCACGTATGGCTCAGCCGCCGTACATGCCCAGGATGCGGCGCTGGCTTCCGGTACGGGCAGTACATCCGCGCAGACAGGGGCGGTGGACACCTCAAACGCGGCCAAAAAGAAGACGCAGGAACAAGCCAAGCAGCTGGTCACGGTCACCGTCACGGGCATCCGCGCGTCGGTCGAAATGGCGCAGGACACCAAGCGCTACGCCGACACCTTCGTCGATTCGTTATCCGCAACGGACATCGGTGCGCTGCCGGATCGCAGCGTCACGGAAAGCCTGTCGCGCATTCCCGGCGTCACCATCGACCATTTTCTCTCCCAGGGCGACCCGGAACACTTCTCCGCCGAAGGCAATGGCGTGCAGGTGCGTGGTCTTACGCAGGTGCGTTCGGAATTGAATGGCCGCGACAGTTTTTCCGCCAACGGTGGACGTGCTCTCAGCTTCCAGGACGTGCCGTCGGAATTGATGTCCGGCGTCGACGTCTTCAAGAACCAGAAGGCCGACATGATCGAAGGCGGCCTGGGCGGCACCGTGAACCTGCGCACCTTCATGCCTTTCGACTTCCAGGGCCAGAAGATCGCTGCTTCCGCGAGCGAGAACTATGGCGACTTCGACAAGAAGTACAAGCCGTCCGCCTCCGTGCTCTACAGCAATCGCTGGCACACCAGCATCGGCGATATGGGTTTCCTCGTCGATGTCGCCGATTCCCGCCTGGCCACGCGTACCGATGGCCTGTTCGTGCGTCCGTTCTTCAAGGACTCGGCCGGCGTTTGGGTACCGCGCGGCGCCGACTGGCGCACGTTGCTCTATGACCGCAAGCGCGATGGCTATTACCTGGCCTTCCAGTGGCGCCCCAGCAACGATCTTGAGCTTTACGCCACCGCGTTCCAGAGCAAGTACCACGAGGTCTGGGACGAGGATGCGATCTTCGTGAGCAACGACCCGACGCAGGTGGTGGTGGATGCCAGCCAGCCGAGCCAGATCAACGGCGGCGTGTTCCAGTCCGGTCGCCTAACGCAGCCCGGCGGCGTGCCGATGGGCACCGACATCCGCGCATCGAACAGCCATTCCAAGACCACGGATTTCTCCACCGGCCTGAAGTGGCAGCTGGGCACGAGCACCGATGTCACGAGCGAGTTGCAGTTCGTCAAGGCTACGACCAATAGTCTGGATTCCACGGTGGCCCTGGGCACCAACGTGCCCTATATCGACGTCGCCCTGAACGGTAGCAACCCGCCGCGCATTGGCGTCGATACCAGCTTCACCACGAACCCCGCCAATTACTATTGGGGGTTCACCATGGATCACCAGGACCAGAACTACGCCAAAGAGCTGGCTTGGCGCGGCGACATCGAGCACAGCTTCGCCAGCGGGTTCGTGCATGCGGTGAAGGCGGGTGTGCGCATAACCGACCGCTATGCCAATAACATCGATACCGGTTACAACTGGAATCCCGTGTTCCAGACCTGGATGCAAGGATGGGCAATACCAAGCGGCGCGATGCCTGGCCTGAACTTGAACGGTACGGTGAATTCCAGCCTGGTGCACCTGGATACGTTCAACAACTTCTACAAGGGCTCCGCCAGCATACCGGGCGCGTTCTACGCACCGGTGCTGTCGACCGCGCTGGGCTACCCGGCCAGCTATGCGGACATCCACGACGCCGCCAATCCGTATTACATCGGCGGCGGCTATGACAAGCCATACGAGCCCACGTTGCTCGATGCTGCCCACACCAATGTTCAGCACGAGAAAACCTACGCAGCGTACGGCATGCTCGAATTCGGGGTGGACGATGCCAATCTGAGCGGCAACGTCGGCGTGCGTGCGGTGAGGACCAGCAACGCCGCCCAGGGCTTTCTGGTGTATCCCAATCAGGCGTTGGCGCCCTTTCTGGGCACGGGCCAGAGTTCGCCCATCACGGCGCGGAACGAGTACACCGACGTCCTGCCCAGCTTGAACCTGAAGTGGGAGTTTGCTCCGAACGTGATCACGCGTTTCGCCTTTTCCAAGGCGGTTGCGCGGCCGGATTTCAGCCAGATGCAAGCCTATCAGGTGCTCAATGCCGCAGTGAACGCCGGCTATACACCGCCCAAAGGCGCCACCTCGCTGCCGCTCAACGAGTTGGTTTTGACCGGCACTTCCACCAGCAACCCGTACCTGACGCCGATGAAGGCCAATCAGTTCGATCTGTCGCTGGAGTGGTACTTCGATCAGGATCATGGCGGCATGACCTGGATCAACTTCTTCCACAAGGGAATAAGCGACTACTTCCGCAACGAGTCGCAGTTCGTGACGTATCCGGGCGTTGACGGCAACAACTATCAGTACCTGATCACCCGTCCGGTGAACATCGGCAAGGCCACGATCGATGGCGCGGAAGTCGGCTGGAACCAGTTCTTCGATTTCCTGCCGGTCAAGGGCTTCGGCATGTCGGCGAACTACACCTACATCCGCAGCAGGACTCATGTGCCGAACGACTCCACGGCGGTGCCGCTGGATACCGATGGGTCCAAATACGGCAACCTGCCGGCGGACGGCCTGTCAAGGGATTCGCTCAATGTCGCCGGTTTCTATGAGCACGGTCCGTGGCAGATCCGATTGGCCTACAACTGGCGCAGCCAGTATCTGCTGTCGATCGGTCCGAATGGCTACAACGGTACCGATAACAACATTCCGTGGAAACTGCCGGTGTTCGCCGATGCCTACGGACAGCTGGATGGTTCGATCTTCTACGCGTTCAACCAGCACGTGAAGCTCGGCCTGGAGATGAACAATCTCAACAACGCCGAACAGCGCACGATCATGTACCAGAATGCCGCCGGCAAGCACATCACCTCATGGTACGTGAACGACACCCGTTATGCGCTGACTGTGCGTGTGTCGTTCTGATTGTGCAGGGTTTGAGCGGGCGATGAGGGCTCCGGCATGGCAAGGCATCCAGCATTGGGTGCCTTGCTCGGCACCTCGAAAATCTCTCTGTGTTCCGGCTCATCCATCCTGCTCACCCGCAGCCGGTCATTTGGGCTCCCGCCGGAATGACGGCAAGGCGAGCAGGAATTTCTTAGGCATGTTCAGAAACATCAGTGTTATTGCCTGCTCTTTGTTCCTCACGCTGAGTGTTCACGCCAGTCAACCGGCCACGGTTCCTTACCACTTCACCAGCGTCGACATCGGCGGCGGCGGTTTCGTCAGCGGGCTGATCTACCATCCCACGGCACAAGGTCTGCTCTATGCACGCACTGACGTCGGTGGCGCCTATCGCTGGGATCAGTCCACCATGCACTGGACGGCGATCACCGACTGGGTGAGTGCGGCGGACAACAATCTGCTCGGCATCGACAGCATTGCCATAGATCCGAGTGACGCCAATCGTGTCTATCTGCTCTCGGGCACTTACAACGAGCCTCGTTCCGGCTATGCAGCCGTGATGCGCTCAACCGATCGCGGCACGCGCTTCCAGCGCGCCGACCTGCCGTTCAAGGCGGGTGGCAATGAACTGGGGCGGGGCGACGGTGAGCGGTTGGCGGTGGATCCCCATGACGGGCGCATCCTCTTCCTCGGCTCGCGCGATGCGGGCTTGTGGCGCAGTGACGATTACGGTTCGCATTGGAACAAGGTGGCTAGCTTTCCTGCCGTCGCCACCTCCTCTTCGGCCAGTGCAAAGACGCATACGCGCTCGCAAGCGGTCGGCATCGTGTTCGTGGTGTTCGATCCGGCCGGCAGTGCGGCAGGCAAACCGTCCAACGTGCTTTACGCCGGTGTTTCCACTCGGGAAACCAGTCTGTTTCGGTCGACTGACGGTGGACGTACTTGGAATGCCGTATCCGGACAGCCCGTTGGCCTGCGGCCCAATCACATGGTGCGCGCGGGCGATGGTTCCTATTACCTGAGCTATGGCGATGAGCCTGGTCCGGACACCATGCACGACGGAGCGGTGTGGAAATATGAACCCGCTGTGCAGCGCTGGACGGACGTTACGCCACTGCCGCACGTCGTAGGCACACCGAGCGGTTATGGTTGGGGGGCGATTGCGGTGGATCCGCGCGACCCGAACGTGGTGATGACTGCCACGTTCGCGCATTACAACCCGAAAGACGAATTGTTTCGCAGCACCGACGGCGGTCATCACTGGCAGGAAATTTTCGCGCGCTCGCAGTTCGACTACAGCGATCCGGTATGGACGCGCGAGCATACGCCGCACTGGCTTGCTTCGATCGCCATCGATCCGCACGATGCGGATCGCGTATGGTTCGTCACTGGCTACGGCGTGTGGATGTCCACGGATATGCGCCAGGCCGATCACGGTGGCAGCGTGCACTGGCAATTCCAGGATCACGGCCTGGAGGAAACCGTGGCGCTGGATCTGGTCAGCCCCCCGCAAGGTGCGCATCTGTTGAGTGCGCTCGGCGATCTCGACGGTTACAAGCATGACCATTTGGCCGTGGCGCAATTGCAATTCACCGCGCCGCCGCGTTACGCCAACACGGAAAGCATCGATTTTGCTGCCGCCAAACCCGCCTTGATCGTGCGTAGCGGCCGCTTGCGAAAGCCGTTCGACCCGGCGATCCGCGTCGCGTATTCGCGCGATGGTGGCGAGCACTGGCAAGCCTTTGCCAGCGAACCCGCACAGGTAGGGCAGGCGGCGGGCACTATCGCCGTTGCCGCCGACGGTTCGGCGGTACTGTGGTTTCCGGAAGAGGCGCCCAACGCTTATGTCACGCATGACTTCGGCAAACGATGGATTCCCGTCCAGGGTCTATCGTCGCGCGCGCGCGTATTGAGCGATCGTGTCGACCCGAGGCGCTTTTACGCTTATGACGGCAAGGCACGGCAGGTTTTCGTCAGCCGCGATGGTGGTGAGCACTTTAAGCCAATGGCAGGTGCCTTGGGTGAGCGGGTGAAGCAAGCCTACGTGGTTGAGATGCGCGCGGCGCCTGATGCGGCCGGCGTGGTGTACGTCAGCGGCCTTGGCCTTGGTTTGTTGCGTGCGAAGGACGATGGCAGCGCTTTGACGCAACTGGGTGGATTGGCCGACGCGCGCGATTTTGGTTTCGGCAAGCCGGCGCCGGGCAGTTCCTTGCCCACGGTGTTCGCGGCTGGTGAATATGCCGGGATTTATGGGCTTTATCGCTCGACCGATGCGGGTGCTCATTGGCTGCGTATCGATGACGATGCGCATCGCTATGGTGGCGAGCGGCTGGTTACGGGTGATCCGCGCGTGTTCGGGCGTGTGTATTTTGCGACCAGCGGACGAGGGCTGTTTTATGGCGATCCGGCCGATGCGGCGCAGCCATGAGCATGCGATATCCGTCCCCTCTCTGCGAAAGGGAGAGGGGGCTTGGTTTGGCGCCACTATGGTGATTTCTATGCAAGCTACATTGCGCCGTCGGGTCATGTCCCTCTGGCTGATTCTCGCCGCCCTGTTCAGTATCGGCCTGGCCATGCCTTCATCGGGAGCCGAAACCCCCGAGGATATGCCGCACATCCTCACCAAAGACGGGCGCCATGTCTTATTGGTCGACGGTAAGCCGTTCCTGCTGCTGGGTGCCCAGGTCAACAACTCCAGCAACTGGCCGGGCGTGCTGGATCAAGTTTGGCCCGCTATCGATCACGTTGATGCCAACACGGTGATGGTGCCGATCGCCTGGGAGCAGATCGAGCCCACCGAAGGCCATTTCGATTTCAGCTTTCTCGACACATTGCTCACTCAGGCGCGCGAGCACAAGGTTCGCCTGGTGCTGCTGTGGTTCGGTACCTGGAAGAACAATGGGCCCAACTACACACCTTCCTGGGTGAAGCTGGGCAACCGGCGTTTTCCCCGTGTGATAGGGCGTGACGGCAAGCAAGTGGATCATTCGCTGTCGCCGCTCAACGCGGCCACGCTGGAGGCGGACCGCAAGGCCTTCGTGCAATTCATGACGCATCTGCGCCAGGTCGATGGTACGCAACACACCACCATCATGGTGCAAGTGGAAAATGAATCGGGTACTTACGGTACGGATCGCGACTATTCGCCGGCCGCCAATCAGGCGTTCGCCGGGCAGGTGCCTACCGCGCTGCTGAAGGCGGCGAACAAGCAAGCGGGTACGTGGAGCCAGGTATTTGGCCATGATGCAGCCGAATATTTCCAGGCGTGGCAGGTTGCTCATTTCATCGGCCAAGTGGCCGCTGCGGGCAAAGCGGTGTATCCGCTGCCGATGTACGCAAACGCGTCATTGCGAGATCCGTTCCATCCCGGTCCCCCGGGCGCCTACGCGAGCGGTGGCCCCACCGACAACGTGATGTTCATCTGGAAAGCCGCAGCGCCTGCCTTGGATTTGCTGGGGCCGGACATCTACCACCGCGAGTACGACTACTACACCACCGTGCTCGATCGCTATGCACGGCCTGACAACCCGTTGATCGTCACCGAAACCGGCAACGATCAGCCCTACGCGCGCTACATCTTCGCCACACTGGGCAAGCAGGGCCTGGGCTTTGCGCCGTTCGGCATCGACTACACAGGCTATTCCAACTGGCCGCTCGGTTCGAAGACCACGGATGCGGAAGCTTTCGAGCCGTTCGCGATGACCAACCGCTTGTTGCGGCCGATGGGCGAATTGATCGCGAAGCTGAGTTTTGCCGGCAAGGTGTGGGGCGTTGCCGAGCCGGAGCATGAGCACGCCCAAGTGCTGGATATGGGTGACTGGCGCGCCACGGTTTCCTATGGTCTACCATCGTTCGGAAGCAGCACCTCTGCGCCCGGCAACACACCGCCGAAGGGCGGGGTGGTGATCGCCGAGCTGGGCAAGAACGAATACCTGGTCACCGGCTATTTCGCTCGCGTTGATTTCATGCGCGGCAAAGCCAAGGAGCATGAGCACTTCATGCTGGAGCGCGTGGAAGAGGGTCGCTATGACGAACAGGGCCACTGGCATTTCATGCGGCTGTGGAATGGCGACCAGACCGATTGGGGGCTAAATTTCACCGAGCGGCCGCAGGTGCTGCATGTGAAGTTAGCGACGTATTGACAAGAACACTCGCGACTCAAGCTTCAGTACAAGGAAAAATCTGCGTCATGCACAACCGGTTTTTGAAACACCTGACGCTTTCGCTGTGGGTTGCGCTTGGCGTATGCGGCGCTGCGTATGCCGACACCATCGCGACCCCCGCCGCCGACACTCCGGCCGTCGAGCAACGCGTCGACGCCATGCTCGCCAAGCTCAGCCTGGAGCAAAAAGTGGAACTGCTCGGCGGGGTGGACAACTTCTTCACCCATGCCGAGCCGAACATCGGCCTGCCGGCGCTCAGCATGTCCGATGGTCCTTATGGTGTGCGTGCCGTCGGCCCTTCGACCGCTTATGCGGCCGGCATCGGCCTGGCCGCATCGTGGGACCCGGCCTTGGCCAAGGACGTTGGCGCGGCGATGGGACGGGACGCACGTGCGCGCGGTGTCAGCTTTCTGCTGGGCCCGGGCGTGAACATGTACCGCGCGCCGCAAAACGGCCGCAACATGGAATATTTTGGTGAAGACCCGCTGCTGGCGGGCAGCATGGCGGTGGGCTTGATCGAAGGTGTGCAAAGCCAGGGGGTAGTGGCGACCGTGAAGCACTTTGTCGCCAACAATTCCGAATACGACCGTCGGCACCTGGATACGCACATCGACGAACGCACGCTGCGCGAGATCTACCTGCCGGCCTTCGAGATGGCGGTCAAGCAAGGCCACGTCGGCGCGGTGATGAGCAGCTACAACCTGGTCAATGGCGATTACCTGGCGGAAAACCGCACGATCAGCTACGACATCCTGAAGAAGGATTGGGGTTTCGACGGCATCTTCATGTCCGACTGGGGCGCCACGCACGATGGCCTGAAAGCCTTCCGGGCCGGGCTCGACCTGGAAATGCCGGCGGCGGAGGCAATGACGCCGGAGCTGATCGTGAGCCACCTGCGCAGCGGCCAGCTCTCGTCGGCGATGCTGGACGACAAGGTACGTCGCATCCTGCGCACGGCCGTACGCTTTGGCTTTCTTGACCGGCCGCAGAAAGATGTGAACTTGCCGCTATACAGCCTGCAGAACGACCAGGTGGCGTTGAACGATGCTCTTGAAAGCCTGGTGCTGCTGAAGAACGACCACCATGTGCTGCCCTTTGACGCGAGCATAAAGACCATCGCTGTAATCGGTCCGGATGCCGATCCAGCCATCAGCAGCGCAGGCGGCAGTTCGCACGTCGACACTTTTCAGGCGCAAAGCGTATTGACCGGCATCACCCATCTGGGCGCCGGCAAGGTGAAGGTGCTGTACAGCCGCGGCCTGCCGTCGGCGATGGAAATATTCAAGAAATCGACCTTCAGTACGCCGGATGGCAAACCGGGTCTGCTCAAAGAGACTTTCGCCAACGATGCGTTCCAGGGCAAGCCCGCCACCAGCACGGTGGATGCACAGGTCGACTTGTGGAAGCCGGAGCTTTGGACCGAGCACGCCACTCAGCGGCAGAGCATACGCTGGAGCGGAAACTTTGTACCCAAGCACGACGGCAAATACTTGTTCCTCACGGCGGCGGCGAGCGAAGACACGTACACGCTGTACGTTGACGGTAAACCCGTCATCACGCAGCCGCATCGCGAAGGGCAGGCACCGTTGTACGCCACGCTGGCGTTGCACGCGAACCAGCCAGTATCGATTCGGCTCGATTACCGGCCCGATGTCGATTACAGCCGCATGGGCTTGGGTGTGGTCGCCATCGACGAGCTGATTTCCGCCGACGCGAAGAAGATGGCCGCGCTGGCCGACGCAGCGGTGGTAGCGGTGGGATTCGATCCCAGCTCCGAAAGCGAAGCCTACGATCGCACCTTCCAACTGCCTTGGGGCCAGGAAGCCTTGATCGAGGCGATGGCCGCGATCAACCCCAAGACTGTGGTCAGCGTTACCTCGGGCGGCGCTTACGCCACCGACGGCTGGCTCGATAAGGTGCCGGCACTGCTGCAGAACTGGTACCCGGGGCAGGAGGGCGGTACGGCGATCGCGCAAGTGTTGTTCGGCGAACATTCGCCCGAAGGCAAGCTGCCGATCAGTTTCGAACGGCAGTGGGCCGACAATCCGACGCACGACTGGTACGACGCGCCAGCGCATCCGGCGGGCACGAATCCTACTGTCACCTATGGCGAAGGGGTGTTCCTGGGCTATCGCGGGTTTACCAGTCACCTGGACAAGGCGCAACCCTTGTTCTCGTTTGGCTATGGCCTGTCGTACACCAGCTTCCGCTTTGCGAATCTCAAGACGAGCACCGTCGCGCCGGATCAGGTACAGGTGTCGTTCGACGTGCGCAACACCGGCAAACGCGAAGGCGCCGAGGTGGCGCAAGTCTATGTGGGCGATCCATCCGCCAAGGTGGCGCGGCCGGCGCGCGAGTTGAAGGCCTTTCGCAAACTGCGCCTGAAGCCCGGCCAGACGCAGCACGTCAGCTTGCTGCTGGATCGCCGGGCGTTCGCCTATTACGACGTTGGCCATCACGATTGGCAGGTCGATCCCGGCTTGTTCAAGGTCTACGTAGGCGATGCTTCCAATGACACGCCGCTGGAAGCGTCGCTGACGTTGCAGCACTAGAACGCGCGAACCGTAGGCTGGGATGGCCATCCCGGCTTCGCGGTATCGTAGGCTGGGTCTATCATCCCAGCCTACAATACCGTGGCCGCACATCCATGAGCGAAACTCCCGTCTCCATCCTGGTTGCCGACGACCACCCGATGTTGCGCGCGGCGATCGTGCACGCTTTGCAAACGGCGATGAACGAATGCCGGGTGCGGGAGGCCTCCAGCCAGAGCACGCTCGAAGCCTGCCTCGCCGCCGCGCACGATATCGACCTGGTCTTGCTGGACCTGATGATGCCGGGGGCCATCGGCTTCTCCTCCCTGCTATGGCTGCGTGCCGAGCGGCCCGATGTGCCGGTGATTGTCATTTCTTCCGACGATCGCCCCCGCACCGTGCGCCGCGCTCAGCAGTTCGGCGCAGCAGGTTTCGTGCCCAAGGCGGCACCCGTTGAAGACTTGAACAAGGCCGTGCAGCGAGTGCTGGACGGTGGGCTATGGTTCGAATCCACGCGAGCGGAACGTAGCGAGCAGGATGCGGCGCTTGCCGCACGCTTCGCACAGCTGACGCCGCAGCAGTTCCGGGTCCTGATGCTGATGGCGGAAGGCTTGCTCAACAAGCAAATTGCCGATCGCCTTGGACTGGCCGAGAACACCGTGAAAATCCACGTAACGGCGGTGCTGTCCAAGCTCGACTGCCGCTCGCGTACGCAGGCGGCCGTGCTGGCGAAATCGTTGGACCTGGATGAGGGCGGCAGCGAGGACACCTAGTAGGCTGGGATGCCAATCCCAGCTTGCTCCAGATGCTGGGATTGGCATCCCAGCCTACGTACCCAGCAGCAGCTGCGTCATCATCGCGCGTAAGCGAGCTGGCGACAGTGGAAGCTTGGTGGTGTGCACGCCGGCCTGCCGCAAGACATCAGCCAGCCCGGCTTCGTCCTTGCCGAGCAAGGCGACGATCGGCGGCTTGCGTCTTTCCTGGCGCAGTTTGAGCAGCGCCAGGATCGGCTCCCATTGCCCACCCACCACCATCAGGTCGGGAACGGCCGATCCGGGAATCAGGGCTTCATCGGCCTTGGCCCACTCCAACACCTCGCAACCCCAGCCTTGCAGCAGCGCTGCCACTTTCTGACGTAGATGGTTGTTCTCATGGATCAGCCAGATGGTCCGGCTCTTCAGCAGGGAATCGCTGCTGCCGTCAGCCTCCACCTGCGTGCTCGGCGCGGGTGGCGGTGTCCGTTCCAGCGTGATGCCGAATACGCTCCCCCTACCGGGCCACGAGCGCACCAGCAGGGGGTGATCGAGCAAATGAGCAATGCGCTTGACGATGGCAAGGCCAAGGCCTGCACTGCGTTCGTCCGCTTCGACCGCGGTATCTAGGCGACGGAACTCCTGAAAAATGATTTCGTGCCGGTCTTCCGGAATGCCGATGCCGGTATCCCACACTTCAATCCGTATCGCAGCTCCCACCCGGCGGCAGCCGAGCAGGATACGTCCTTGCGTGGTGTAGTGCAGGGCATTGGAGAGGAAATTCTGTACGGCGCGCTGCAACAGTGCTCGATTGCTGCGCACCCAAGTTGAGGTATCGACGAAGGACAGCTGCAAGCCCTTCGCTTGCGCCATGCTACGGAACTGGCCGGCGATTTCCTGCAGCAATGGTCCCAGCGCAAACGCCCCGATATCCGGCGTGATCGCTCCCGCGTCCAGGCGAGCCAGGTCGAGCATGCTCGTCAGTTGGCTGTCCAGCGCCTGCAGGGAGCGCTCGATTCTTTCCGCCACGCCGGCCTTTGCGGCATCGGATTGCTGCAGAGAGCCGGCGAACAGCCGGGCTGCATTCAAGGGTTGCAGCAGATCGTGCACGGCAGCGGCGACATAGCGCGTCTTGTTGCGATTGGCCCGCTCGGCTTCCGCTTTCGCGGCACGCAGATCCTGCGTGCTTTTTTCGATGCGCTCCTCCAGCGTGCTGGTCAATGTGCGCAGCTCGCGGGCGGCTTCCTTGTACAGGGAGATATCCGCGTAGCTGGTGACGAAACCGCCTCCCGGCAGCGGCCTGCCGCGTATCTCCAGCAGCACGCCGTCAGGACGTTCACGCTCGACCATATGTGGACTGCCCCGGCGCAGGTAGTTGAGACGGCGCTGGATCGCATCTTCGACGTCGCCGGGTCCGAGCAGGCCGTGCCTGGCGTTGTAGCGGAACAGCTCCTCCACCGGATGGCCCGCTTGCAGCAGCGAATCCGGATAGCCGAACAGCTCAGCGTACCTGGCATTCCAGGCCACCAGGCGCAGTTGCGAGTCGATCACGCTGACGCCTTGCGGCAGGCGTTCCAACACTTCAGGGTGGCCGGCCATGGCCTGCAGTGCCGCGTGCACCAGGCTGTCTTCTTCCGAACGCAGGGCGCTGGCGTAGTGCGAGATCAGACGTTCCAGATCTCGTCGGCTGCGTTTGAGCAATTGTGCAGCACGCCAGCGCTGTCGCAGGAACAACGCAAGCAAGGTCGCCAACAGCCAGATGCACAGCGTGAGGATCGCGGTACGGTAGGCAGCGATGAGGGCCGGGCGTGCATCGCGCAGCAGATGCAAGGTCCACTGCTGAGCGGGTAGGGTCATGGACTGCCAGACGACGTCATGCGGCGTGCCCGGTTGCGCGACGTGCACCAGCTGCCCGCCCGCAGCAAGCGCAGACAAAATACGCAGCGATGCGGGCGGCAACAGGCTGTTGCCATACTGGCGAGTTCGCGCGAGCGTGGATTCGGCGCTCGGGCCCAGCGGCGTCAACGGCCGGTATATCCACGCCGGCTGGTTGCCGAGGAACACCACTTCGTTGGTATCGCTCAACAGCACAGTGTCGCCGTTGCTCCCCCATTCCTTCTCGAGCGTGTCCAACGGAATTTTGATCACGATCACGCCGATGCGCTGGCCTTGCTCGTCATGCAGTGCTTCGGAGATGAAATAGCCGGGCAGGTTGGTGGAAATGCCGATGCCGTAGAACGTACCCCGATCGTGCTGCATCGCCTGCTGGAAATAAGGGCGAAACGCATAGTCCAGCCCGACGTTGCTGGAAGATGTATTCCAGTTGCTGGCCGCGATGGCGACGCCATGACGGTCGATCAGGGTGAGGGTGGAGACATGGGTGGCGCCGTTGGCGCGTGTCAACTTGCGATTGAGCGCAGGGATGTCAAGGGAGGAGACTGGGACGGCAAGGGCGTTGCGCAATTCCGGATCGAGCGCCAGCACCGTCGGCAGTACCCGGTAGCGGTCGACCAGGCGCTGCAAGGCGAGCGCGCGTATCTGCAACTGGGTCAGGGCTTGTCCGGAAAGCTGCGCCAGCGAGCGCTGTTCCGTGTACCAGGCGGCCGCCCAGGTGCTGATCGCAACAACTGCGATCAGCACTGCCAGCAGGCTGATTTTCAGGGCTTTGGGGGAGGGCCTTGGCATGCAAGACATGCTAACTCCTAAGCCAGTGCCGCGTAGGCTGGGATGACCATCCCAGCGCTTGCAAGGTTCCGATGCCGGGATTGCCATCCCAGCCTGCACGGTAGCCGGAAGGTATTAGCCGCATGGTGTTATTCAACGCCATGCCGGACGGCGGCATGCTGTTCCCCGGGGACGATCGATAAGGGCTGATGCGCAAGAGGCCAGCCTGCTTCATTCCGGGGAGAGCGTTACACATGTCCAAAGCAAGCCACACCCTCAGCGCATTGGCGATCGCCTGCGCCTTGGCCGCTTCACCATCCTGGGCCGGTACCGAATCGGGCACCGCAGACAGCCTGACGATGTACGGCATCACGCTGTACGGCACGGTTGACGTCGGCGTGTCCTATCAAAGCCATGGCAGCGCATTCAGCGATGCGGCGGCCACCAACGTGAACAACTTCCTGATCAAGGCCAGCAACAAGCCGAACACGTCGCTGGCTTCCAATGGCATGAGCCTTTCGACCATCGGCGTGAAGGGACGCGAGCCGCTGGGGGCGGACTGGTGGGGAATTTTTCAGCTGGATACCGGTTTCCTGCCGGCATCGATGACGCTGATCGATGGCCTGCGTTCGATCGCGAGGAACAATGGCGTGCCGCTGGCGCAACAGAAATCGTACGGCGACTCGAGCCGTGCCGGCCAGGCGTTCAACGGCAAGGCGTTTGTCGGCATCGAATCGCCGCATTACGGCACGCTCAGCTTCGGTCGTCAGCCAACGCTGCTCAATGATGGCGTATGCAAGTACGATCCGCTGAGCTGCTCGCTGGCCTTTTCCTACGTGGGCTTTTTCGGAGCCACCGCCGGCACCGGCGATACAGAGGACCGCGCGCTCGACGGTACGCTCAAATATACCCTCAAGCGGGGACTATTCCACGGCGGCGTGATGTACCAGTTCGGCAATGCGCGCGAGCTTTCCAGTTCGCGCGGCAGCGCCTATCAGCTGGATCTGGGCATCACTTACGGTCCCTGGTCCGTGGACGGCATTTGGGCGCGCAAGCATGACGCCCTTGCTGTAGGTGGCTCGTTGACTGCAGGGCAGGTGGCGGCGCTGACTACGCCGGGTTCTTCCACGTATGGCTTGCCAGTCGACAAGACGCTGCCGGGCACCGTGTCGGACAACACCTCCTACACGTTGCTGAGCGAATACGATGCAGGCAGGGCAAAGTTGTTTGGCGCCTATGAACATATTCGCTACGTCAATCCATCCTCGCCGCTGCCGATAGGCAGCCAGACCATCGGCGGCTATTTCATCATTCCCAGCAATAGCGCCTTTCCACGGCCGAAGATCCTGGAGGTCGCCTGGGTCGGCTTGCGCTATGCGGTGACGCCTTCGCTCGACTTCTTCGGTGCGTACTACCGCGCGATGCAGGGCAGCTACGCAAAAGTGAGCTGTTCGGATGCCAGTTCGCCGCAATGCAGCGGTCATTACAACGCCTTGTCGCTGGTGCTCGATCAACGGTTTGGCAGGCACTTCGATGTGTACGGCGGCGTGCAGTGGTCCAAGGTTTACGACGGCATGGGCAGCGGTTATCTGCAGCGTGCTTCGTTCGATCCGACCGTGGGCGTGAGGATCGTGTTTTAACTTTTATCGGCAAACCCCTTGCCTGGTATCGGCAATCAGCAGGAACAATCATGGCTTCCGCAGCAGACATCGACCTCACGCGAGCGCGCAACACCGTCATCGCCGCCTTCCTCGGCTGGACCCTGGACGCGTTCGACTTTTTCATCCTGATCTTCACTTTCGATGAGGTCGCCAAGACTTTCGGCGTGAGCATCACCAGCATCACGCTGGCGATTACCCTGACCCTGGCTTCGCGCGCAGTGGGGGCTTTCGTGTTTGGCCGCATGGCGGATCGCTACGGGCGCAAGCCGACGCTGATGCTTGTGATTGTTCTGTATTCGTTGTTCGAATTCGCCAGCGGCCTGGCGTGGTCGTACGTATCGTTCTTGGTGATCCGCACCTTGTTCGGCATCGCCATGGGTGGCGAGTGGGGGGTGGGCAGCTCACTGGTGATGGAGACGATACCGGTACGCTGGCGCGGCTGGGTGTCGGGACTGTTGCAGGCCGGCTATCCGGCGGGCTATTTTCTGGCGACGCTGCTGTTTGGGCTGTTTTACGCCAGCCTCGGATGGCGCGGCATGTTTTTCGTCGGCGCGGCACCTGCCTTGCTGGTGTTCTTCATCAACGCCAAGATCCATGAAAGTCCGGCTTTCGAGGTCATGCGGCAGCGCCCCAAAGTTTCCCTGCTTGAGATCGTGAAGGCGAATGCGAAGTTGACGATCTACGCGATCGCCATGATGACCGCATTCAATTTCTTTTCCCACGGCACGCAGGATATCTATCCCAAGCTGTTCCTGGCCAAGCAGTTGGGCCTGCCGCATGCCACGCTGACCAACATCGTACTGGTCTACAACGTGGCGGCGATCCTGGGCGGTCTGTGCTTCGGCATGCTGAGCCAGAAGATCGGCCGGCGCCGCGCGATCATGCTGGCCTGTCTGCTGGCGTTGTTGGCGGTGTACCCGTGGTCGCATAGCCGGGATGTGTACATGCTGTGCGCGGCGGCGTTTGCGATGCAGTTTGGCGTACAAGGCGCATGGGGTGTTGTGCCCGCGCACTTGAATGAGCTGTCGCCGGCTTCGATCCGTGGCACCTTCCCCGGCTTCGTGTACCAACTGGGCAATTTCCTGGCTGCGATCAATCCGGTACTGCAGGCGGAAATCGCGCAGCGGCATGGGCAGGATTACGGCTATGCACTGCTGTTGGTGGCCGCAGGCGTGGCGGTTGCGCTCATCTTGTTGATGGCGTTCGGGCCGGAAGCGCGAGGCGTGGCGATGGCGGCGGCCGGTCCGGCTTCGCTGCGGGACGAAGGCTGGAATGAAGGCACGCGCTCGCTCGGCAGCTGAGCGAGCGCGGCAGGGGTTGGCTACCGCGCAGGACCTACTGCAAACAGCAGGCATCCATGGGCCGGCAAACTGATCGTCAAACGGCCGGACGCCTCCTGGCGATGGCCGCTCCACAGCTCGCGCGCCGCATGTTTGCCCGAGGCAAGGCCCAACTGCTCCCAGCTTGCGTCCAAGGATGCCGGCTTGTCGTCCAGATTGAACACGGCCAGATAACGCTCACCGGCTTCGCCATCGGCAACCCACACGCGCATGGGGCCGAGGCCCGGTGGCAGGTGTTCCACCGGGTGGTTGCCGTGGCTGTGTTGATCCACCGCGATGAGATCCTTGTTGGTGATCAAGGCGCGCGTAGCGTCGTCCAGCTTGGTCAGATTGGCGCCCAAAATCAGCGGGGAACGTGCGATGGCAAGCAAGCTCAGTTGCGTGCGGTCTTCATCCAGCGTCAAGCGCGAATGGCGTGCTTCACCCAAACCCGGATGCGGTGCAAGCATGCCGAACGGCAGCATGTCGGCGTCGGGCCAGTGGCCATCGCGGGCTTGTCCTGCCCATGCTGGCAGGCGATCGAAGATATCGCGCAAGCCCATGGGGAAATCGTCGGTGGGGTGTTCATGCTTGAATGTCCAGCCATCCCACACGTCGTTGGAAATGCGCCACATCTGCCCGTATTGGCGAATCTCCGTGGCGTGCGCAGGCTGCGTCGGTCCCGGTGACAGGCTCAGTACGATCGGGCGTCCGGTCTTTTTGATCGCCGTGGCGATCTGGCGAATCTCGCTGATCCGGTAAGGGTGATCGGCAATGCAATCGACCTTGAGAAAATCCACGCCCCAGCGTGCATACAGCGCCAGCATGGAGTCGTAGTAGGCCTGTCCTGCCGCGTTGTCGCGAACGCCGTAGTCGCCGTCGTCCCAGGGGCAGGTGTCGACGGTATCGGCCGCGTCCTGCGCGCGGAAGCTTGAACCGGCAATCGGCAGATTCGCCTCGACGGCCTGCTTGGGAATGCCACGCACGATATGGATGCCGAACTTCAAGCCTTGCGCATGTACCCAGTCGGCGATGGGTTTGAAGCCTTGCCCATCGGTGGAGGAGGGGAAGCGCTTCGATGCTGGAATCAGCAGTCCATGCGCATCCATCGCGTAGTCGCGATGCTGCAACTTGTCACCGGATGGGTTGCCCATGTACCAGCCTTCATCGATCACGGCGTAGGTCCAGCCATAGGCGTGCAGCTTGGCGAGCTGCGTGGCGTTGGCCCTGAAGTCGGCTTCGTCGATGGTGAGGCCGTAAGAGTCCCAGCTGTTCCAGCCCATGGGAGGAGTAGGGGCGACCTCCTGTGCGTCGGCTGCCGTTGCGGCGGTGAGCAGGATGAGCAATAGCAGCGCTGTTCTTAGCCAAGGTGACATGGAGTCATTCCGTTTTTGAGCATAACCCTCCCCTGCAAGCAGGGGAGGGAGGGACAGGCGCATCAATTGGACGATGTGCCGTAAATAATCCCGCGCGCACCACCCGCACTCAGATACACGGTGCCAAATGTGCGTGGATCGCCTATTACGCGCGATACGCCAGCCCATTGGTGCTGCGCGTCGTTGATCTGCACCCAGCTTGCACCCGCGTCAGTGGAGCGGAACAGGCCGGCCACGCCGTCTACCGTGCCGGAGAGGTAGATCGCCGGGTAATACGTGCCAGGCGCTGCTTTGCCGAAACCGATCGATGTTGCTGCGGTGACGGTAGAGGCGTCGACCTGGCTCCAGCCCCAGCCGGAACTCTGGCTGCGATACAGGCCCGATGGCGTGGCGAGCCAGATGTCTCCCTGCACGCCGGTAACCGTCGCTGCCTGGCTGCTCTGCCAAGAGGCGAGCACCGGTAGGCCGGATGTGGTTGACGCATACCACGTCACGCCTTTGTCGGAGCTGCTGAAAAACGTGCCCGTAGCCTGGTTCCAGGCGTAGAACAGATTGCCGTTGGAGCCATCGGACAACACTTGTACGGCGGTGGGTAGATTCGTCGCGACGCCGCTGGAAGGATAGGTCAACGTCGTCCAGGTGGTGCCGTGATCGGTGGATGCCACCGGCGCTACATCCGAGGGAGCCCACACGATGGTGCCTCCGTCCGCGGAAATCGCCACCGTGCCGCCACCGTTGCTGGAGCCGGCCTGGTTGGCGAACGCCGTCCAGGTGCTGCCGCCATCGCTGGAAACGGAGCCGAACACATTGTTGCCGCCGGTGCCGACGCGCACGACGGTGGAGGGGGTGCTCTTGGCAAAATCCAGGCCCGTACCATTGCCGCAAACGGGGTTGCTCAGCTGCGCCGTGGGTGCGGCGGTTAGGCTGGCATGCACGAAGCCGCAAACGTCGCCGAGGCCGCTTATCAAAGGCGCGCCGGAAGTCGGCGAGATCATCGCAAGCACGGCCGTTTCCTCGATGCCGCTAGCGCCCACAGTCCAGTGAGTCGGTTGCCCGGCGTCGGCAGAGGTGAGGTCAGAGGTGGTCCAGACGGTTTCACCAGTGCCGTAGATGGCGTGCGCCGAATCGTAGGGGTCGATCACCACTTCGCCCCAGTTGCCGAACGGCGCCTGCGTCTGTCCTTGTGGCACGATCCAGGGCGAAACACTGGCATCACGCACGGCGCTGCCGCCTACATCCGTCCAGCTCGAACCGCCGTCGGTGGTGCGATACATGGTGTCGCTCGGCCACCAATGGTCCATGCTCATCACCACCACGGTGCCGGGCTTGGCCGGATCCACCGCCAGGCCGCTGAAGCCGGACGCGTAGTTGTATTTGTCCGGCGGCGTGATGTTCTGCCAGGTATTCAGGCCGATGCTGTATTTCCACACCTGGCCGGCGGTCATGCCGTTGGGGCCGATGTTGTTGCCGTAGGTGATGTACAGGTTGCCGTCCGGGCCGATCATGCCCCGCTGCGGCAGCATGCCTGCAGCAGGGCCGCCGGTAACCGGCGCCCAGGTCACGCCGCCGTCCGTGCTTTTATATAGCGACGAGGCTGCCGTGCTGGTGGATACCCCGGCGAAGATGGTCTTGGTCGGCAAGTTTTTGCCACCGGTGGGCTTGTAGAAGGCGACAAAAGCCACTCCAGCGCCACTGCCGTCGCTGGACAGCGCGTTGAAGCCGCTCACCTTGGACCAGCTGGCGCCGCTGTTGGTGCTGGTCCACAAGCCGTTGCTGCTGGCTTGCGAGGCATCGTTGAACGTGCCGTAGAACAGGATCGAGCCCTTGTTCGGGTCCACCTGCAAGCGTTCGCCCACGTTGCGTCCATTTTCATTGCCACCGACGCGGAAATTGAGCGGGTACGAAGTGAAGTGCGCGCCCTGGTCGGACGATACGAGAATCGAGCCGCTGGCGCCCCAGGACTGCGTGTACAAGCCAGCCACCAGGTAAAGCATGTTCGGATTGTTGGGATCGATGGCGATGCTTTCGATACCCATCCACTGCGAATCGGCTGGCGGCGTCCAATCGTTCAACGGCACCCATTGCGCTGTGCTGGCGTTGTAGCGGTAGGCGCCGCCAACATCGGTACGCGCATAGAACAGTCCTTGCTGCGTGGGATGCGCAATGATGCCGTCGACATAACCGCCGGCGACGATGCGCACGTTGTTCCAGGTGTAGGACGGAGCGGTTTGCGCAAATGACGCAACCGGCGACAACGGAAGCACGGCAAGTGCGCCGTAAAGGATTCCCCGGGCGACAGCCCGGTGCAAAAGTGTCTTCATGGTACCCCTCGGTGGTTGGATCGTTTGCGGTGTTTCTCCGCTGCTCAGCAGACGGTTGCGCACCGCAGAGTTGTTTGAGCAACAAGACTCACGCTTAACCAAAGCCGGCGGCACGTATGCCGCACAGTTTCATCCACCTCTCATCGCCATGCTGGGCGAAGATTTGCTGAGCGTTCCACTCGGTTTGCTTGCTTTATCCTGACGGGTGGCGCTGCATGAGCCGCGACAACCGTGGAGACGAACTCTATCGTTTGAGCTGCCGCGGATGGCATTGCGAACAACGCCAGTGGCGCTTGCGAAAATTGAAGCTGCAAAGCAGCAATGTGGATGTTGTGTGACCGACTACGCGACATCCTTGATGGGCGGCGGATCGCGATATGCAAGTTGGCATCGCAGCCGTCCATTTTTTTATCGGTTCGGCGGCGTCCTGCTTTTGTGCCCTGGTTCACAAGTGCGTGCCAACTGACGAGCAGGGCAACGGTTTGCACGAACTTTGGCGTCCTCTATTGCGATATTGATCACCTAAGCTTGTGATTATTTATTGGGTCCGGCCGAGGGCCGAGGACGGTAGTTCCCGGAGTGACAGAATGCGCCGGACGAAAGTGAAGGGTCCAGGGCACTATGCGAAAACTTTTTTTTGGCGGATTTTTCGCGCTGCTGTTGGGCGTATCGCTAAGCGGTGCTGCGGTCGCCCAGGATGTCCCGCTCGTACTGCAGCGCGACGGCAGGACCATTTCACTTGAACCTTATGCGCCGAATATCTTGCGTGTAACGCTGGGCGTCGATCGGGCGGCGGTGATGAATCGGCCCGGATACGGATTTGAGGCCAAGGCTTCGGCCCAGGGATGGACACATACGCGTGATGCGGCAGGCGGCGATATTTACCGTTCGGCGAAAATGGTCGTGCGGGTGGCGCCCGCGGATCTTGCGCCTGACCAACTGCCGCAGGCCATGCCCTTGGACGCGCTGAATCGCCAACTGCGCGAAAAGTATTTCGGAGGAGGACGGGATCGAAGTACCTTCGACGATGCGCTGCAAATCACCAATGCCGAAGGCAAGACGTTATTGCACATGCGCACGTGGTCCATGGCACCCGAACCGCCGCAAGTAGCGCAGGCGGACGCCGGTGCAAAGGGCTTTCGCATTGCCGCCACGTTTGACTCGCCCGCCAACGAGCACTACTACGGGCTCGGACAGCAGCAGCAGGGGTGGATGGACCTGCGCGACCATGAGATACGTTGCTGGCACGACTATTACGCTCTCGGCGGCGAAGCCGTATGCGTTCCTTTCATGGTGTCCAGCCTCGGCTACGGCCTGGTTTGGGACAATCCCTCGAAGACGACCATACAACTGGGTTTCAATGGCCGGAACAGCTGGTCGTCGGAAGTGGGCGATCGCGTCTCCTATTTCGTCATTGCGGGAGACAACACCGACGAGGTCTACGAGGGTTACCGCCTGTTGACAGGTGTGACGCACCTGTTGCCCCGAAATGTCTATGGCTATATCCAGAGCAAGGCGATTTATCCGACGCAGGCACAGGTCCTGGCGGTTGCCGATGAGTATCGGCAAAAGAATCTGCCGCTGAGCGTGATGGTGGTCGATTTCCTGAACATGACCAAGCAGGGGAACCTGGATCTGGATCCCGCGCGCTGGCCGGATCCGGCCGCCATGACCCGCCGGTTGCATGCGATGGGCGTGGACACGCTGCTCAGTGTATGGCCGCACTTCTCAAAGGGATCGTTGTTCTATGCCATGCTGGCGAGCAAAGGCTGGCTGGTCCATACGCGTGATGGCGTGCCGGACTCGGGTGGCTACAAGGCGATCATCGGGCCGAATATCGACACGACCAATCCGGATGCGGCCAAGTGGTTCTGGCAGGAAATCCGTGACCGCTACATAAAGCCGTACGGCTTCGATTATCTGTGGCTAGATGAGACCGAGCCGGATATCGATCCGGCGAACGACGTGTTCTGGATCGGCTCGGGTACGCGCTACTACAACGTATATCCCTTGTTTCATACCGCTTCCGTGTACGAAGGATTTCGCCGCGATTTTGGTAACAGCCGAAGAGTGATGATTCTAGCGCGAGCCGCTTATCTGGGCGCGCAACGCAACGGCACTGTGTTCTGGTCGAGCGACATTTTCGCGACCTGGGACATGCTCAGGCGATCCATTCCAGCCGGGCTCAATTTCACCGCGACGGGCCTGCCCTATTGGGACACCGATATCGCCGGGTTCTTTTCGCCGCACATGCCCGCCGATTACCATGCGGCGCATAAACCCTTGATCGATGGTTCCGACGTTCGCGGCACGATAGGCAACTACGAGGACTATCCGGAACTCTTCGTACGCTGGTTCGAATGGGGCGTGTTCCAGCCCGTGATGCGTGCACACGGAGAGCGGGACCACAATGAAGTATGGTCCTATGGCAAACAGGCCGAACCGATCCTGGCCAAGTACCTGAAGCTACGCTACCAGCTTTTGCCCTATACGTATTCGGTGGCCTATCGCAGCTACCAGACCGGTGCGCCGTACATGCGCGCGCTTTTCATGGATTTTCCGCACGATCCGAAAGTGGCGGACATCCCCGATGAATACATGTACGGGCCGGCTTTCCTGGTGGCTCCGATCACGGAGCAAGGTGCTACCCGCCGTAGCGTGTACCTCCCGGCAGGCTGCGATTGGTACAACTATTGGACGAACCAGCACCTGCACGGCGGGCAGACGGTCGAGGTGGATGCTCCCATCGATACGCTGCCGTTGTTCGTAAGGGCAGGGAGCATCGTGCCGCTGGGACCGGACGCAGCGGGCGCACAGCAATCGCAGAAGATCGTGTCGGTGAAGGTATACCCGGGAGCGGATGGCCGCTTTGAGCTGTTCCGGGATGACGGGAAGTCCTATGGTTATGAGCAGGGCAAATACTCGGTCACCAAACTGATGTGGAACGACGCCACTCACCAATTGAAACAAGAGGGCGAGGCAGCCTGGCGCGAGCCGGATTCGACTGTCGTCTCGGTGATAGGCGGTTACTGAGCCATTGCCCACGCCGGCAAACTCGCCGGCACCAACGCCGCGGAGGTTTACTCGCCGATCGTTGCTTTGGTTGTACACAGGTGTGCCGTTGTCGTCGACGAGCTTGATGGTGGCTTAGGCCAGATCTCTTGAGTTGGCACGTAGTTGCGTTCGATCCAGGCATGCCTGCTCATGCAGGCAGCGAGCCGCATGGCGATCAGTCCTGCGCGGTAACGTAAATAATCCCGCGCACTTCATTCGCGTCGACCTGCGGCGCGAATTCATGGCCAACACCGGCGTGAAATGTATTGGTGAATAACCGTAGCAACGGTTGCAGCGCCAAGGTGGGTGTTCGCATCAATGGGTGAGTGCAAGGAAGCCGCGTATGTCGCGGGGGATGTTGTGTGATTGGATTCACATCCATGCAGGCGCGCGCTAGCCGAATTCGATCGATGTGGTACTTACGCGGCACGGTGACGAGTCCGATGCATTTTTCTTGTCAGGAAATGCAGTGGCTTGTCCTTGAGTGACAAGTGCGTGCACGCACATCAGCGAGGGGGAGCAATGGTGAGCAAGAAGGTCGACGCGTCGAACATCGAGCTGTGGCGCTACTATCGTAGGCAACCGTACTTGTTCGCACAGCTGCCGGAAGCATGGCAGTTGTCGGTGGAAGCGAACTACAACGATGCGACAAAACGGCTTCGGATGAGGCAGCGGCGCAAGGCGATACCCGTCTCGATCCTGGCGACCTTGGCGGCGTTGACCGTCAGCAAGGCGAAATCGACGACCTACACCACCACTCTTGCCGGGACATCGGCCGATACGTCCTACAACTCATTCAAGGACGCCAGCGGTAACCTGGTCTACCGCTTCGCAAACGGCGACAGCATCAATACCACCGATAGCGGCGCCAATGTCTATGGCGTGGACCTGGAGAACAGCAGCCCGAAGGTCATCCTGCAGGCGGGGTCGAACGGGGCGGGACAGCTGAGCTTTTCCAGCGTGCGGCCTGTCACCGGCGTGTGGGGCGTAGTGAACACGGTCAATGTGAACAACGGCGCCAATCTGACCGTTAACGGCAATAGCAACATTTTTGCCAAGACGGCGGACGTGTGGAACAGCACGGCGATCGGCCTGCACGTCAACGATTCCACGGCCACTTTCAACGGCACCACGAGCGTCAGCACGTACACGCCCGGCTATTCGCAAGCCGTGTCGATCAACCGCAGCTTTGTCACGTTCAACGGCGACGTTTCCTTTACCGCGCAGGCGCGAGGCTCGATGACCAGTGCCCTCTACATCTCGGGTGGGGGTTACGGCAACGTCGTTATCAATGGCAATGCCACAGTGCAGGGTTTGGGCATCTGGCCGAACGACAACGTGCATGGCATCTACAACGATAACGTGAACACTCGGTTGACCATCAACGGCAACTTGAGTCTGGTGGCTGCGTCGTACGGCTCAACAGTGATGGGTATCCGCAATCAGGGCAATCTGCGGATCAACGGCAACGCCTCCATTGCAGCCAGTGGCCCACGCTCTGCTTACGGCATCGACAACCGGCATGCTACGGCACGCACGTATGTAGGCGGCGACCTCACTGTGTCGGTCACCAATACCACCGGCTACACGCCGTTCGGCAATCCCGTCGGGGTGAGCAATACGTATGGCATGAACGATTACCTGACCGTAGGCGGTGCGGCGAATATCAGTATTTCAGCGGTCACTGCGGACTACGCCATCACCAATAACGGTGTAATGTCATTCACCAACGCCGCAAAGACGGTCACACTGCGTGCCAGTGCGAATTGCCCGGCCTGCGACGTGATCGGCGCCTTGAATAGCGGTGGTCCACTTACATTTGCGGGTGGTCTGGATGTTGCTGTAACCACCAACGGGACGGGACATCGCTACGCGATCTGGAATGTCGCGGCGAACGGCGTCGACGCGACAGTCAACGTCAACCAGGGTAGCCATCAGCCGGTGAACATCGACGGCGACGTGCTGACCGGCAACGTGACGGATACCACCACCGGCACGGTCTACATGGGTACTACCGCGCTCAACCTCGACACCGGCACTTCGTACCTGAAAGGCCTGGTGCTCGGCTATACGCAAAGTGGCAGCGCCAAATTGTCATTGACGAACGGTGCCAGCTGGATGCCCACCGGCACCGGCGTGCTTGCCACGGATTTCGGTGCGGGCAGCCTGGTTGTCGGTGCTGGCAGCGCGATCGACATGGCTGGCAGCTGGGGCACGTTTGCGCGCGGTAGCGTGCCATCCTACAGTTTGCGGACTTTGCAGATCGGCAGCACCGGCAGCGGCGGCGCCAGCGTGAGCCTTTCCGATGGCGCGGTGTTTACCTTGCTCAGCGATGTCCGCCATGCGCAAGCGGACAAAGTGGTGTTCGGCAGCGGCGTCAAGTCGTTCACCGCGCAGGGCACTCAAGGCATTCGTATCGCTTACGATCCTGCGCTGGACGATACGTCATGGGTCAATGCCAGTGCGATCCAGAACGGCGTTACGATCACCGCGCCAAGTCCCATCGTGATGGTCGACGCCAGCTCCGCAGCGAGCGGTACGGCGAGCTTCCTGGGTGCGGCGGGGTTGACCAGCCAATGGGGCACCACGTATGAGAATGCGCTGGTGCGTTACTCGTATGTGCCCGTCGTAAGCCTGAGTTCGGATCGCAAGCAGATCCTGCTTACCGGCATCGACATCCTTGGCAACGGCAGTGGTACCGGTAGCAGTACAGGCACAGGCACCGGTACGACGACGGGAGTGGGCTCGTCGACCTCTTCGGGTTCCGGCGGTACATCAACAACGCCGAGCAGTTCCGGCGCCGGCACGAGCGGTACGCCGAGCGCCGGCAGCAGCAATCCACCGCCATCGACACCGCCATCGACGACCCCGCCGGCTACGCCGCCGCCAGCCACGACGCCCGGCAGCGACACTGTGCCAAGCAACGTTGCGGTGACGCCGTCCACCGGCGTGCTGGTGGCGGGCGATGCCGCGCTTGCGCTTGCCAATGCATGGCAGATCGACGATCAGGCCGTGTCCCGTCGCAGCGAATCGGGCCGTCTGAGTCAGCTGACGGGCACATCCGGCGCGTGGGTTGATACGGACGTTGGCGATTTCACTGGGTTAAGCAGCGACAGCCGCAGTTACCGTCAACATCGAGCCAGTGCCTCGTTCGGCGTAGAGCGGCTGTCCGATTTCGATGGCGGTCGCAATGCGCTCGGCCTGGTTTATACGCATACTGACTCGCGCGCCAGCCTGGAGAACGGTAGCGCCGATTTGCGGGGTGACTCGATCGGTGTTTACGACACGTGGAATTCTCGCCACGGAGTGTTCGCCGATGCGGTGGTGCGCGTTGGCCGGCTGCGCGACAGTTACACTTCGACGGATGCCTTCGGTAGTGCGTCGGGCCACTATCGTCCGCTCGCTGCGAGCGTCTCCGCACGTGCAGGATGGCGCTATCAGGCGGATGACGGCGGCTATGTGGAACCGCAAGTGCAGGCCGCCTACGGCTCGATCGGTTCCAGCAGCTATGTCGCCAGCGATCAAGTGCACTTTGATGTAAGCCGCAACCATGCGCTCCTCACCCGCGCCGGCGTACTGATCGGCCAGGCATTCGCGCCGGCGGCATCGATCAAGGGCGACATGTATCTGCGTGTATCGGCCGTGCACACGGTAGGCAGCCACCCAAATATCACTGCTTCGCTCGACGGCGGTGCCGTGCCGGTGAACTTGCCGTCACGGCATGGCACCGTCGGTGAGATAGCCGCCGGCGCGCATTTTGCGCTGGCGGGTCGCTGGAGCGTTTTCGCCGAGGCAGGGCAGGTATCGAAATCCGACGCGGTGCCCGGCGGATGGCGCGCGAGTGCGGGCGTGCGGGCGAGTTTCTGATGGATTGGCGTGCGGGCCCACTTTCGATAGCGAGCACCCGTAGGGCGACGGCTATCTCAGTGGCTGCGCGTACTTTCCCTGGCGTTTTCCATATACTGCCGCGGCGTGCAATTGAACTCACGCCGGAACACTGCGTACATGTACTGCAACGAGGTGAACCCGCTGCGTACGGCGACCTCGCCAAGCGGGATAGACGGATCGGCTAGCATGTTGCGCGCCATCTCCAGCTTGTGCTCGAGGATGGTCTGGTGCACCGACTGCTTCAATTCGCGCTTGAAGTGCTCTTCCAGCAGCGTGCGCGAGATGCCCACGTAATCGGCCACCTGCTCGGTCTTGATGCCCAGGCACGCGTACTGGCGGATGTAATGCTTGGCGCGCATCACGTACGCACTCTTCAGTGGCTGATGCAGGCTGGTGGCCTGGACGTTGATGCCCACCGGCGGCACCAGGACGCGGGTGGTGGAGCAGTCGCCGCCGTGCAGCATCTGGTGCAACACTTGGGCGGCCATGCGGCCCATTTCTTCCGCGCCCTGGATCACCGACGTGAGTGGGATGCGGCAGAGCAATTGGGCGATCGGGTCGTTGTCGATGCCGACGATGGCGATCTGTTCGGGAATCGGCACATCCGCCACGATGCAAGCCTGCAATAGATGCCGGGCGCGTGCGTCGGTGGTGGCGATGATGCCGATCGGCTTGGGCAGCGAACGCACCCATTCCACCATTTCTTCCTGCGCGCGGCCCCAGCCGCCCGCACTGGTGGAGGAGCCGCGATATACGATGCCTTCCAATCCGTCGGCCCGTGCCATCTGCATGAAGGCCAATTCGCGTTCGTGCGCCCAGCGGTTGCCGGGATTGGGCGGCAGGCCGTAGAAGGCGAAGCGCTGCAGGCCCTGTTCGATCAGGTGGTCGTAGGCCAGCCGCACCAGCTGGTGGTTGTCGGTGGCCACATAGGGAATGTTGCGCGGGTAGTGCGTTTCATCCGCATAGGAGCCGCCCACGGCGACCACCGGAATAGGCAGGGAGGCCAGTGCCTCGCCCACCACCGGATCGTCGAAGTCGGCGATGATGCCGTCGCCGCGCCACTGGTGGATACCCACGGTGCGGCTGCGGAAATCCTCTTCCATGAAGAGGTCCCATTTCACGCGGGTGGAGGTGAGATATTGGCCGATGCCGGCAATGACCTGCCGGTCGTACACCTTGTTGGCGTTGAAAAGCAGTGCGATGCGATGAGGCTTAGTCATGGGCGGTCAGCAACCAGGCACAACCACAAGTGCCGTGACCGCGACGCTAACAGCTTGCAGGATCAGGCACATGACGCAACGCGACAAAGAAAAACCCAGCGCGGTTGGCGGATTTCGCAATTGCGGGGCCGTGACGCCAACTGCAGCATCCGGTGGTGAATCAGGAGCTTCGCATGAGTTACTTCCAGAATATTTCCCCCCTTGGCCAGGCCGCTTCCCCTTCCGCCGACCTGGCGTTCCGTCATTACGACCCGGCCCGCCTGGTGCTGGGCAAGCGCATGGACGAACACCTCCGGCTGGCCGTGTGCTACTGGCATAACTTCGTTTGGCCCGGTACGGACATGTTCGGCCATGGCACCTTTGGCCGGCCGTGGCACCAGGCCGGCGACCCGCTGCAACGGGCGCGCGAGAAAGCCGATGCGGCTTTCGATTTCTTCCAGCGCCTGGGCACGCCTTTCTATACCTTCCATGACACCGATGTGGCGCCGGAAGGCGACAGCCTGGCCGAGTACGTGAGCAATCTCTCGGCCATGGTGGACGTGCTGGCGGCCAAGCAGGCGCAAACCGGCGTAAAACTGCTGTGGGGCACCGCCAACCTGTTCAGCCATCCGCGCTATGCGGCCGGTGCGGCCAGCAATCCTCAGCCAGAGGTGTTCGCCTGCGCGGCGACCCAGGTGTTCCACGCCATGGCCGCCACCCAGCGCCTTGGCGGCGCGAACTATGTGCTGTGGGGCGGCCGCGAAGGCTACGACACCTTGCTCAACACCGACCTGAAGCGGGAGCGCGCGCAACTGGGCCGTTTCTTCCAGATGGTGGTGGAACACAAGCACAAGCTGGGTTTCCAGGGCACCATCCTGATCGAACCCAAGCCGCAGGAGCCGACCAAGCACCAATACGACTACGACACCGCCACGGTGTACGGCTTCCTGAAGGAGTTCGGCCTGGAGCAGGAGATCAAGGTGAACCTGGAGGCCAACCACGCCACGCTGGCCGGCCATTCCTTCCAGCATGAAGTGGCTACCTCGATTGCACTGGGCCTGTTCGGCAGCATCGACGCCAACCGCGGCGATCCGCAGAACGGCTGGGACACCGACCAGTTCCCCAACAGCGTGGAAGAAATGACCCTGGTGATGTACGAAATCCTGCGCCACGGCGGCTTCACCACCGGCGGCTTCAATTTCGACACCAAGGTGCGTCGCCAGAGCAGCGATCCGACCGACCTGTTCCACGGCCACATCGGCGCCTTCGATACCCTGGCGCTGGCACTGGAACGCGCGGCCAAGATGATCGAACGCGATGCACTGGCCGAGTTCAAGGCCAAGCGCTATGCCGGCTGGGACGCGCCGCTCGGCCAGCAAATCCTGACCGGGGGTTTCACGCTCGAATCGCTGGCCCAGGAAGCGATCAAACGCGATCTGCGTCCCGCGCATGTATCCGGGCAGCAGGAATATCTGGAAAATCTGGTCAACGCTTACATCTACGGCTGAGCAGCCGCATGTATCTGGGGATAGATCTGGGGACCTCGGCCGTCAAGGCCGTTTTGATCGATGCTGTCGGCAAGGTGCGCGCCACCGCGTCGCATGCGCTGGCCGTGTCCAATCCGCAACCACGCTGGTCCGAGCAGGATCCGCATGCATGGTGGACGGCCGCGCAGGCGGCCATCGAGCAAGTGCTGGCCGAAGCGGGCAGGGCCGGCGTCGCTGCGCGCCAGGTAGCCGGCATCGGCCTCAGCGGGCAGATGCATGGCGCCACGGTGCTGGACAAGGCCGGCCGCGTATTGCGGCCAGCCATTCTGTGGAACGACGGCCGCTGCGACGCGCAATGCCGAGAAATGGAGCGCTGGCCGGGTTTTCGCGCGATCACCGGCAATCTTGCCATGCCCGGCTTTACCGCACCCAAGCTGCTTTGGTTGCGCGAACATGAGCCGGCTGTGTTCGAGCGCATTGCCAAGGTGCTGCTGCCCAAGGATTACCTGCGATGGTGCCTGACCGGCGAATACGCCACGGATGCTTCCGACGCAGCGGGCACGCTGTGGTTGGACGTCGCCGAGCGTCGTTGGAGCCAGCCCATGCTGGAAGCCACCGGCTTGCCGGCGGATGCGATGCCTGCGTTGTACGAAGGTAATGCGGTGACTGGCCATCTCAGCCAAGAGCTGGCCGATCGCTGGGGCATGCAGCGTGTGCCAGTCGCGGCCGGCGGTGGAGACAATGCGGCGGGCGCGGTTGGTGTGGGTATCGTGAAGCACAAGCAGGCGATGTTGTCGCTTGGCACATCGGGTGTGTATTTCGCCGTATCCGACGGCTATCTAGCGCGTCCCGAGCAGGCAGTGCACAGTTTCTGCCACGCCTTGCCGGGTACCTGGCACCTGATGTCGGTAATGCTGAGCGCCGCAAGCTGCCTGGACTTCACAGCCAATCTCGGTGGCTATGCCGACGTGCCGGCGATGCTTGCCGACGCCGAACGAGCCGGCTCGCGCCGCGAAGCTCCCTTCTTCCTGCCTTACCTCAGCGGTGAGCGCACACCGCACAACGACGTGCACGCATGTGGCGCTTTTACCGGCATGCGTGCCGATACCACGCGCGCCGATCTTGCCAACGCCACCCTGGAAGGCGTTGGCCTTGGGCTGCTGGATGGTATCGAAGCGGTGGACGCAGCCGGCTTGCATGCCGACGACATCACCGTGATTGGCGGCGGTTCGCGCAGCGCGTATTGGACGCAAATGCTGGCGGACATCATTGGCCGTCCGTTGACCTTGCGTGCCGGTGGCGAAGTGGGTGCGGCGCTGGGTGCTGCACGCCTGGCGCATCTCGCTGCGGAGCCCGGCGCTACACTGGAAGATGTGTGCGGCATGCCGGACGTGACGGCAGTGCGTGAGCCGGATGCCGCACGGCATGCGTATTTCCGCGATGTCAGGCAGCCGAAGTTTCGGGCACTGTATCGCCAGCTTGCGGGTGTTTATCGCGCAGAGGGGGCGGTGTGACGAAAAGGACGACCAGGAGAATGCTTGGCGTGAGCCTGGCTTTGGCCATGTCGATGCTTTGCACCGCCGCTCACGCCAGCAAAGACCATCCCGTCATCGGCTTCTCCATCGACGACTTGCGCCTGGAACGCTGGGCGCACGACCGCGACTACTTCGTCGCCGCCGCGACCAAGCTCGGCGCGAAGGTTTACGTGCAGTCCGCCGATGCCAGCGAGGAGCGCCAGGTGGCGCAGCTGGAAAACCTGATCGCGCGCGAAGTCGACGTGCTGGTGATCGTGCCGTTCAATTCCAAGGTGCTCAGCAACGTGATTGCCGAAGCGCGGCGCAACGGCATCAAGGTGGTTTCCTACGATCGCCTGATTCTCAATGCCGACGTGAATGCCTATATCACGTTCGACAACGAACGGGTGGGTGAGCTGCAAGCGCAGGGTGTCTTGAACAAGGCACCCAAAGGCAATTACTTCCTGCTCGGCGGTTCGCCGACCGACAACAACGCCAAGATCATCCGCCAGGGCCAGATGAAGGTATTGCAGCCGGCGATCGACAGCGGCGCGATCAAGATCGTCGGGCAGCAGTGGACGCCGGACTGGGATGCCTCCAAGGCGCTGCGCATCGTGGAGGATGCGCTCACCGCTAATGCCAACAACATCCAGGGCGTGGTCGCTTCCAATGACGGCACGGCCGGTGGCGCGATCCAGGCGCTGGCGGCGCAGGGCCTGGCCGGCAAGGTGCCGGTGTCGGGGCAGGATGCGGACCTGGCCGCGGTCAAGCGGGTGATCGACGGCACGCAGGCGATGACCGTGTACAAGCCGATCAAGCAGCTCGCCACGCGAGCGGCGGAACTGTCGGTGCAGCTGGTGCGTGATGAGCAGCCCAAGTACGACACCACGCTGAACAACGGCAGCAAGAACGTCGACACCGTGCTGCTCAATCCGATCCTGCTCACGCAGCAGAATGTGGACGTGGTGATCCAGGACGGCTTCTACACGCACGAGCAAGTGTATGGCCGCGGAGCGGACAAGCCATGAGCGAGCACTTGTTCGAGATGCGCGGCATCCGCAAGTCGTTCGATGGCGTCAAGGCGCTGGATGGCATCGACTTGCAGGTTCGCCCGGGCGAATGCCTTGGACTGTGCGGCGAAAACGGCGCCGGCAAGTCCACCCTGATGAAGGTGCTGTCCGGCGTGTATCCCTACGGCAGCTGGGAGGGCGAGATCCGTTGGCAGGGCAAGCCGCTTGAGGCGCGCTCGGTGCGCGACAGCGAGCACGCCGGCATCGTCATCATCCATCAGGAACTGATGCTGGTGCCGGAGCTTTCGGTGGTGGAGAACCTGTTTCTCGGCAATGAGTCGACCTTGCCGGGCGGCCGCATGGATTACGAGGCGATGTATGCCCGCGGCCATGCCTTGCTGAAGGAGCTGGAGCTGGATGACGTCAATCTCGCGTTGCCGGTGAAAGCTTTCGGCGGCGGCCACCAGCAATTGTTCGAGATCGCCAAGGCCTTGGCGAAGAACGCACGCCTGCTGATCTTCGATGAACCCACCTCGTCGCTGTCCGCCAAGGAAACCGAGGTGCTGTTGGGCATCATCGAGCGACTGAAGCAGCGCGGCATCGCTTGTATTTATATTTCGCACAAGCTGGACGAGGTGGCGCGCATTTGCGATACCGTCAGCGTGATTCGCGACGGCAAGCACGTGGCGACCAGGCCGATGAGCGAGCTGGATGAAGACGGCATCATCGCCATGATGGTGGGACGCCGGTTGGAAACGCTCTACCCCAGGGTGGAGCATGCGATCGGCGAGGTGGTGTTCGAAGCGAAACACGCCACCTGCTACGACGTTGCCGATCCCTCGCGCCAGCGCGTAAAGGACGTTTCCTTCTCCTTGCGGCGTGGCGAGATCCTCGGTATCGCCGGGCTGGTGGGTGCCGGTCGCACCGAGCTGGTCAGCGCGATCTTCGGCGCCTATCCCGGGCGCCATCATGTTCAATTGTCGATGGACGGCAATCCGCTGAAAATCCGCTCGCCGCGCGACGCGATCCGCGCTGGCATGGGCCTGGTGTCGGAAGACCGCAAACGCCATGGCATCGTGCCGCTGCTTGGCGTGGACAGGAACATTACTTTGGCCACCCTGCGGCATTACGCCAGCGCCGGCCACGTGGACAGCGGGCGCGAATGGAGCGTGGCCGAAGCGCAGATCGCCTCCCTGCACATCAAGGCCGCCAACGCCGCGCTGCCGATCGCCAGCCTGTCCGGTGGCAATCAACAAAAGGCGTTGTTCTCGCGCATGCTGCTGACACGGCCGCGCATCCTGATTCTTGACGAGCCGACGCGCGGGGTCGATGTAGGCGCGAAGGTGGATATCTACCGCCTGATTTTCGAACTGGCCAAAGAGGGGATCTCGATCATCCTGGTTTCTTCGGAGCTGCCGGAAATCCTTGGCATGAGCGACCGCGTGCTGGTGATGAGCGAAGGGCGCCTGTGCGCGGACCTGCCCAACGAGGGACTTACCCAGGAGCAGGTGATGGCGGCGGCGATTCCGCAGGCGAAGAGGGCTTGAGGATGCACTGACTCCGCAATGCGCAGCTCCGTAGGCTGGGATGGCAATCCCGGCATCACGAAGCTGGGATTGCCATCCCAGCCTACAACAGTTGATAGGAATCCTTGTCTTCCCCATGCGCTCCCAAGAACTCCGAACCCTCTTCGTCCGCTACAAGATCCTGGCGCTGCTGCTGGCGCTGGCGGTGATCTGGATCTTCTTCCACATCGCCACCGACGGCGCCTTCATCAGTTCGCGCAATCTTTCCAATCTGCTGCGGCAGACTTCGATCACCGGCATGCTGGCGTGCGGCATGGTGTTTGTCATCATCGCCGGCGAGATCGATCTGTCGGTGGGTTCCTTGCTTGGTTTGCTCGGCGGTATTGCCGCCGTGCTCACGGTCAACTTGCAGTGGACCTCCTGGCCGGCGGTGATCGCGGTCTTGCTGCTGGGCGTGGCCGCTGGCCTGCTCAATGGTTTCATCGTGACGCGCTTGCGGGTTCCTTCTTTCATCGTCGGCCTCGGCGGCATGCTGGCGTTCCGCGGCGTGCTGCAGGGCATTACCCACGGCGCCACCATCGCCCCGGTGCCTGCCGACCTGGTGTATCTCGCGCAGGGCTACGTGAATCCGACCCTGTCGAGCTGGTTGGCCGTGATCATTTTTCTTGCGCTGGTGGCGATGACGGTCGCGCGCCGCCGCCGTCGCGCCGCCCTGTCGATTCCACAAGCCGCGATGTGGAGCGATGCCTTGAAGCTGCTTGCGATTGGCCTGGTGATGGCCGGCTTCCTGGTGATGCTCAACCGCTACAACGGCGTGCCCTTGCCGGTGATGATCCTGCTCGCCTTGCTGGCGATCTTTACCTACCTAGGCACGCAGACGGTGTTTGGCCGGCACATCTATGCGGTGGGCGGCAACATGGAGGCCAGCCGTCTTTCCGGCATCGACGTGGCTGGCGTAAAGATGGTGGTGTTTGCCTTGATGGGCTTGATGTGCGCCTTTGCCGGCATCATCAACACCGCCCGGCTTGCGGCGGGTTCGCCTTCGGCAGGCACCAACGGTGAACTGGATGCGATTGCGGCGTGCTTCATCGGCGGAGCCTCCATGCGCGGTGGGGCGGGTACGGTGCACGGTGCGTTGATCGGCGCACTGGTGATGGCGAGCCTGGACAACGGCATGTCGATGATGGATGTCGACAATTACTGGCAGCTGATCGTGAAGGGTTCGATCCTGGTCATTGCCGTCTGGGTGGATGTGTTGTCGGGCACCAAGCGCGACTGAGTCCACGCGATCGAAGAAAAAAGGAATCTTGCGAATATGGTGAGCACCTCCCGGCGCAACGCCTTCAAGCTGTTGTTGACCAGCGCCGCTGCTGCGCCTTTCGCAGCGAAATCCGTCGCCTCGGCGCCATGCACGCCATACAAGCCCCAATGGGCGCGTGGTCCGGAAAACCAACGCAAGGCCGACCTGGGCAACGGCACCTATCTCAACCCCATCGTTGCCGGCGATCATCCCGATCCCACCATCCTCAAGGATGGCAGCGACTACTACATGACGTTCACCTCGTTCTGCTATTACCCGGGCGTGGTGATCTGGCATTCCACCGATCTGGTGAACTGGGCGCCGGTGACGGCCGCACTCTCCAAGCCGCTAGGCACCATCTTCGCGGTCGACCTGTGCAAGCACAACGGGCGCTATTTCATCTACATTCCCGCCGCCACGGCGAATGGCTGGTCCATCCATGTGATCTGGGCCGATGCCATCGAAGGTCCGTGGAGCGAACCCATCGACATGCATATCCTGGACTGCATCGATCCAGGCCACGTGGTGGGCGAGGACGGCAAGCGCTATCTGTTCGTCAACGGTATTCGCAAGCTGCGGCTAACGGATGATGGATTGGCCGCGGATGGTCCTTTGGAGCCCGCCTATAGTCCCTGGCGCTACCCGGAAGACTGGGTGGTGGAAGATTTCGCGCCGGAAGGCCCGAAGCTGCTGCGGCACGGCGAATGGTTCTACCTGATCACCGCCGTAGGCGGCACGGCGGGGCCGCCGACCAGCCATATGGTGATCGCCGCGCGTTCCAGGTCGATCCATGGGCCGTGGGAACACTGCCCGCACAATCCGCTGGTGCGTACGATGAGTGCGGATGAACCCTGGTGGTCGCGCGGCCACGCTTCATTGGTGGAGGGACCGGCTGGCGACTGGTGGATGGTTTATCACGGTTACGAAAACGGCTTCCGCACACTGGGACGTCAGACCTTGCTGGAACCCATGGAATGGACCAGCGACGGCTGGTTCAAGGCCAAGGGTGGCGATCTGTCCCGGCCTTTGCCGAAGCCAAAAGGTGGTCGCAGCGGAGCTTCAGGCGCGGCGTGGTCGGATGATTTCAAGGTCGATAGGCTGGGCGTGCAGTGGACCTTCTACGACCCTACGCCGGAGGATATGCGGCGAGCCAGCTATGAAGCGGGCGGCTTGCGCATTGGCGGCAAAGGGCTGTCGCCCGCCGATACCTCGCCATTGACCTGCCTGGTGGGTGATCGTGCCTATGTGGCGGAAGCAGGCTTCGATCTTATCGGTGACGCCGAAGGCGGGCTGCTGCTGTTCTATAACCCGAAGGCCTTCGTAGGCATCGGTTTTACGCCGCAGCACCTGAAAACCTTCGAATACGCCGCCGAGCAAACCTGGGCGCGCAAAGCCATGGCTACGTCCCGCGTGCGCATCCGGCTGACCAACGACAAGCAGATCGTGAGCTTTCACTACTCGCACGACGAGGGCAAGACCTGGACGCTGCACGACTTGCGCATGGAGGTGTCCGGCCTTCACCACAATGTGTTCGGTGAATTCCTGAGCCTCAAGCTGGGCGTCTACAGCGCGAACAAGGGCAGCATCCGGCTGCGGGATTTTTCGTATCGCGCCATGGTTTGATGCCATCATCCGCATGTCCTTATGTGACGGATGAAAAGGTCAAAGAGACAAGTCGTGCGCCGCAATTGAATTGTCGTATCGCATACTGCGTGACATATTTTTCACGGCAGTTATCAAAACCAGAACCTCTTCTTACGAAATTGAGTGTTCAAACGCATATTCTCGATATTTGATTTGACGCAAGCTCTGCCCGCCACTATCGATAGCGACTGATTCGCGCGGCCGTTCGGCCGTGCGAAAAGAGGGGCGTGACCATCCATGCATGGCAACGTGGGGTTTGACTCCCAGGGATGTTTGCACGCCAGAAAACTGGGTCTGATCATTACATCGGGAGCATGAAGATGAAAAAGAAGCTTGCTTCGCTGTTGGCCGGTTCATTGCTTTGCATCGGCGTGGCCGGTGCCGCACAAGCCGGTCCCTACAATCTCTATACCCCTTATTTTGCGTGGGATAATAATTTCAACAACAGCAATATCGCGTGGAGTCCGTCCAGCGGCCAGTATCCGCAATGGACGGCTTCGTTCAATTTCTCCAGCTACAGCCTGTATGGATACCCAGCGAGCATTCGCGGCTGGCATTACGGCTGGAACCCCACCGGTGACACCTTGTTTCCGAAAAAGCTTTCATCCACCAGCACGATTCCGGCGGCGTTTTCTTATGCCTCCGGCGGCAGCAACATGGCCGGCGACTTTGCCTACGACCTGTTTTTGCGCAAGGATGCGCAGAAATCGACGCCGCAGCTGGAAGTGATGATCTGGGCCGGCAACAACTCCTACCCGATCGGTTCGCCGATAGCCACCGGCGTGATCACCGAGAACGGTGTGACGTACGACCTGTGGGCTGGCAACAACTCTGCAGCTGGGTACTATGTCTACACCTTCCTGCCCCAGCGCAGCAGCGTACCGGCCAGCCTGCCTACCAGCGGTAGCGCCAATATCGACATCATGCATTTCTTCAAGAAGCTACAGGGCCGCGCGTACTTCAGCACGTCGATGTACCTGGACGTGGTGGAAGCCGGCTGCGAGGTCGTGCGCGGCAATGGTTGGGTGAGCACCACCTGGTTCCAGGTGAGCGCGCAGTAGCCGCGACGCAAGCTGGAAGGTTCGTCCCAGCTTTGTTGAAGCAAAAAAATCGGCGCCGAAGCTGCGGGTGGATACAGCTTCGGCGCCGTGAGTTCAACAACGGTTGCAACAAGGGAGAAAAGCCAACCGTTGCGCATGCCCGCCATCGCTACTGCATCGTCAGGGGGACTGCTGGGAGTGTCGCGCCCTGGCAGCATCACGCGGATGCCTTTGCAGTCTGGGCAAGCCCGCCAGCCATGCCTATAGCTTAAGGGGTCAAATACCGGTTCGGATGGGCCAAGTTCCGGTTGCTGAGACCGGCGTCCTGGTGCGCAAGGCGCCGGCACGACAAGCGATCGGGCAGGGCGGCGAATGCGTGCGGGAGTTCACCCGGTCCGGTCCATGCCTTGGATTACCCTCTCGTCACCTTCACATGACCTAGCTCGATGGCGAGATAGGTTTGCGTAAGTTGGCCCAGTAGCTTAATTTGTTGGGTCAAGTCGCGCATGCGGCTGGATAAAAGCGTCTGATCAGGGGTGGCGTAAGAGTGATGATGGATATACATGCTGGCTGGAGATCGCTGCGCTCTTGGATGATTGTGGCTGCCTTGCTGGTCGTCAGCCTGGCCAGCGGCTGCGCCAAGATGGGTATCAAAAAACCGTCCGTCACCATTACGCCCGCGCAGGCTACGACACGCGAGCACGTCGAGAGCAGCCCCAATTCCAGCGAAAACGAGGCTGCGCCACCAGCTTCGCTGTCGACGATCGTAAGGCGGTACCTGCAGAACGGCCATTACGCGGAAGGCGAAAAAGCGCTGCGTAGCTATTTGCAGGAGCATCCGGGCGATCGCACCGCGCAATTCTTCCTGCGGCAGTTGACCGAGGATCCCAAGCAGATGCTGGGTGCGGCTTCCAGTGCGCATGTGGTGCAGCCAGGGGAGTCGTACAGCACGCTAGCGGCGAAATATCTGGGTGATCCCAACCTGTTCCTGGTATTGGCGCGCTACAACGGTTCCACCAACCCGGCCCTGATCCTGGTTGGCTCCACCTTGCAGTTGCCGGGCGCTCAGAACGGCGCGAGCGTGGCGGCTGCATCACCGTCGTCGCCGGCCAGCAGCGCAGCCCCGGCGGCCAGTGTTACATCGAATGCGCCTCCGCCGGTGACCGCGCCGGTGGTACTGCCGGCGCCGGTGAAGCCGACTCAACGCGCACAGCAACTGGAAGGCCAGAGTCTTGCATTGTACCGGCAGGGACAAAAGGACCAGGCGTTGAGCTTGTTCGATCAAGCCCTGGCGCTGAACCCGCATCTGAAGTCCTCCGATCCCGACTTCGTGGCGCTCAGCCGCGTATGGGAGGCGAACTCGCACCAGCAGGCAATGGTGTTGTACTTGGATCAGCATCTGGACCAGGCGATTGCCTTGTGGGATCGCATCCTGATAGTCGATCCAGCCTACGAACCGGCCGCGGTTTATCGGACGCGGGCGCTGGAGCTGAAGCAGCGCTTGCAGCAGTACTGAGCGCGTAGGCTGGGATGACAATCCCAGCATCGGAATGTTGCCTGTCAAGCTGGGATTGTCATCCCAGCCTACGCGCCCCTCAACGGGGATGATGCTCGCGCGTCTCCGGCACTGGAAGGATCTGCGTAGGCTGGAGCACCAATTCCGGCTTGGGCACGTCGGAAACCACCGCGACGGCTTCCTTCTCGATGCCCAGTGCATCCCCCATCAGATTGAACGCGGCAAACACGCGTCCTAATTCATCGCGGCGAACAATCCGGATGCGGTGCTGACGGTCGCCGTGCGCCATCCGTAGCAACGAAGCGACGATGAGATCGAGCGCGCCGCGTAAATGGCGGAACAGCCAGTACGCGGTCAGCAGCACCGCCGCCAGCGTCGTCAGCAAAACCAATCCGATCACGCCGAGCGCGGTATTTTGCGCAGCCTGCAGCGGCGCCTCGCTTACACCCAGGCGCAGGCGGCCGACAGCCTTGGTCTGATAGCGGATAGGTACGTCGAACACGAGTGCGTTTTGCGCGCCATGTGTGCCGGTCAAGCGAGTGTGGTAGCTGTCGATGCCGTTGGGCAATTGCCGCATGGACGTCTCGGCCGGCGCCGGCAAGTTCTGGCTGTCTTCGCTGGACTGCGTGCTGGCGATGATTTTTCCGTCGCGATCGGCGATGGCCAGGTAATCGATCTGCGCATTGCGAGCCATGTCTTGGACCAACGCGCGCGTTGCGGCGTGATCGCCCATCACGATGTTTTCCGCCGCGTCCCTGGCGATGTTCTGGCCCAATGAGCTGCCGAAATCCCGGGCGAGACCCGTAACCGCTACGCGCTGCACGCCGTAGATGGCCAGCATGCCAAGCAGCAGGACGACAACCACCGCGGCGCCCAGCGAGACCGCCCAGCGCAGGCCAAGCGATCGCAGTCGAGGGTAGGGCAGTTCTTCCTTTGATCGCTCGTAGCTTCGGCGTGCCAGGCGCAGGTCTTCGGCGACCTCCGCGCCGGATTGGTAGCGCGCTTCGGGCGTGGCCGCCATCAGCGTGCGAATGATGTCGACCAGAATCGGTGGCGTGGCCGGATCGAGCGGCTTGATGGGCGGCTCGGGCAGGCGCTGGCGCTGGCGCAAAAATCGCTCCACGTCACCGGCATAGGACCATGGCAGCCGGCCGGTGACCAGCCAGAACAGTACTACGCCCAGCGAGAACAGATCGCTGCGCGCATCGACACGTTCGCCGCGCAGGCGCTCGGGCGACATGTAGTTGGGCGTGCCGCCGATCTGGCCTTGCACGACGGCGGACGACTTGACGCGAGCCGAGCGCCGTTCGGCAATGCCGAAGTCAGCGATCTTGGCGTGCCAGCCCTCCAGCAGCATGATGTTGTCAGGCTTGATGTCGTGATGGATTACGCCCTGCGAGTGGGCGTAGTGCAGGGCGTTGGCGAGCTGCGTGGCCAGTTCGAGCAGCGCCGAAGCGGAAGGCATTCCGTGCAGCGCCACATGATGGGCAAGCGTTTCGCCCGGCAGCCGTTCCATGGCGATATACGGGCGGCCGTCTTCTGTCTCGCCCGTATCGAAAATCGTGACGATATGCGGATGCGTCAGGCGTCCGGCCGCACGCGCCTCGACCAGGAAGCGCTGCCGGTAATCGGAATCTTCGGCGAAGTTATCGTGCAGGCACTTGATCGCCACCTGCCGCTGGATCTCCGGATCGAAGCCGGCGTAAACAATCGACATCGCCCCTTCGCCGAGCACGCCGTCGATGCGATAACGCCCGATGGTGGCAGGAATGGCCTGGCTCATGCCGGGAGGCTCATCAACTTAGAGCATCCACCATGTCAGGCCAGCCAGCGCCAATACACCCAGCAGCGCTGCTGCCGCGTAGCCGTAGACCCGCAACTTATGCGCGCCTTGCTCATGCGTGATGAACGTAAACTCGGCCTGGCCGAAGCGCACGCGATCGCCATGCACCAGCACCGTTTCGTGAATGCGCTTGTCGTTGACAAAGCTGCCATTGGTGGAAAGCGTATTCATCAGCACGTAATGGCCCTGCTGATTGATGATCCATGCATGCGTGGCCGAAACGCTGGGGTCGTTGATCACAATGTCATTGTCGACACGGCGGCCGATCGTCTGACGGCCCTGGCGCAGGGTGAAGCGCAAGCCTTTGAGTGCGCCTTGCGTTCCCGCCAGCACCGGTTGGTGCGTGGAAGCGCGACCGTCCGTTGCCGGCGCATTCTCAAGCGCCAGCTGCTGCATTTGAGCAGCGGACAGCACCTGCGTGCCCTGAGGCCCTGCACGGAGCTTGCCGCCCTCGTTGTGGGGCGGTTGGCCAGTGTTCATAGACATTAAAATCCCCTGTTGCGAGGGAACTATAGCGAAATCGCGGCGGATTGGGACCCCGGCAAGCCTGCCCTGGCGATAGTGAACGACTTGTCGCCGCACGGTCCAAAACCGGACGCACCGCCTGAAGTCATCGAATGCCGAGGCCTTGTCGGTTCCTAGGCGGCACGCCTCGACATTCGAAGACGGACGCAAAAATACCCGAATGCGCCGCCGCCGACTAAGAGCTGCAAGGGCCCAAAGACTGTCGATTTGGGCCAGGGCTGCAGCGAAATGTGTGCCACCGCACAATCGAAGGCGTGCAGGGTTCCCGTTTTTTTGCACACTTTTTTAGCGGCTATGCGGCATTCAGCCATTCGCAAAAAAATTCAGCAGCCGGCAGGCTTCGCGGCCTTACTGTCTGCGCACCGCTCGAGCGGTATTTGTCCAGCGAGGTTAGACCTATGCGTACCAAGATTCTTGTAGCCCTTGTATTCGGCCTCGCAGCGACCAGCGCGTTCGCGGCGCCGCAGTCGCATGGCAGGGGTGGTGGCGGGATGAACCGTGACACTCACGGCGATACCGTTTCGGCGGCCGCCGCCCAGGCCAGGGCAGGCGATACCCGCGTGGGTCCGGCGGTGAGCGATGTGGCGCAGAGCAAGGCCAAAGGGAAGGGCGTGACCGGTGCCACGCACGGCAATAAGGGGCACGCCAAGAGCCACGGCAAGCATTGATCCCCGGTTTGTGACGCCATGGAGCCGCGCGAGTGCGCGGCTCCTTTTTTATCGCTGGCATCATGGGTTTCACCTTGCTGAACCCTTGTAGCGCTGGCATCCGGGCGGCGAAACGCGCTAAGGTCAATGTCCCGGCCAAGCATCATGGCCGGCCATTCAGGTTAATGGGAAACGCCTATGCAGTCTCGCATCAAGCCCACCATGACCGTTTACCCTTGCCGCTTCCGTTCGCAGCAGGCTGACTCGACCGAAGCGCCGCATGTATGGGTGACCTGGGAAGCCATCGAGCGTGAACATTTCAGCCCCAACGGCAAGCTGGTGGCCGATTTTTCCCATCCGCTCGAAGTCGACCCGTCGCAGGTGAAAGACCATCGCTACGTGCCGAAACCGGATGCCTTGGCCTGAGGACGCGTTCAACGATGGTATTGGTCGCGCTGCATGACGCGAACGCCGAACCATCCCCAATAAACGCAGTGCCGCTGAATCAGCCCCTCGTCGTTGATCTCCATCACCTCGGCGAAATCCATCTGTTCGCCCTGGCCGGCGTCGCGCGGGTATTCCCAGATCAGGCGTTTGCCATCGGTGAGGTAGGGCGTGCGGTAATACTGCCGCACCACAGGCTTGCGATCGGCCAATTTCGCAAACAGCGGTCGCAGCTCGTCATGCCCATGCAGCACGCCGCTTTCGCCTCCGAGCAGATGCGTTACCAGTGGGCTTTCAAGGCAGGCGTCGCACGCATATAGCTTTAGGAGTGCTTCCGCGTCGTTGCGCGACAGTGCATCGTTCCAGGCAAAATACATGCGTTCAACGGGGGTGGATCCGCTTTGCATGAGAGCGACTTCCGGTTTGACGATGGGTCGGAAATTAATCGCTGCACTGTTTTTGCGGGGTGATTGAAAAGTGTGAGCCAGGGCAAAATACGCCTATTGCAATTTTATAGTCACGCTTTTTGTGGTCGGCATCGGGCAGGGTGGCGATGATTCGATGCTCTTCGCCTCTCGCCTTGCCACTCGGCAAGTCCTGACAGATACGCTTGTTGCACAACGCCGAGGCAATCGTAAGGCGTTGAATTGACTAGGCGGCAAAATTTCAGTGCCGCAGGTACTTGTAATCTCTTTCCTACTGTCGGTAAATTTCGCACCCACAGCGGGAGAGGAAACCCCGACGCGTTGCTTGGCCATTAGCTAGGGCGCCTCGCCACTGCGCACAGCCTCTGCGCAGAAGTTCTCAAGGATGATCAGGATGACCAAATCAGGATGACCAAAGAAGAAGCCGATGTCGCTGCCTGGGGGAAGGAGTCCACCGCCGCCGGCGCTTATCAAATCCTCTATCCGACCTGGTACGAAGCCTGGAAAAAAGGCGGCGTGAGCGACCTTTCCAAGTCCTCTCAGGACAAGCTGGCTATTGAAAAGCTGCGCAGCCGCCACGCATTGGGCTATGTCGAACAGGACGATATCGACCATGCCATTCCACTTCATGTGCAAGGAATGGACTTCGCTGCCGGGCGCCTTGCAATCGAAAATGACCATGGACGAGGCACGTGCGTTATTTGCCAAATACCTGAGCGAAGCTGCGGGCAGGTGATGAAGCTGCGATTTGCGTCGTACGGAAAGCGATTTGCGCCCCGATTGCGCAGGCACGTCGCGCGAATGGGGGCGGCTGTTCGATGCGTAGGGTAAGCAACTTACGGCGGGTTTTGCGCATGATGGACCGCGCATGTCGGCGCTGATGAAGCGGCTTGGCCTGGGGCGCTATGAGGCCGAGCCCATGCCATTGCGTCAGTATCGATGACTCGGCCAACCCACAATGAGTATGGTGTCGCATAGGGGCTCGCCAAGCTAGTGGATAATCAAGGAGTTCGTTGCAGTTGATAGGCCATAGCTTTAGCTTTATTCACTTATTTTTCACGGACCGGGCCGGCGTTGCCAGTTGACCCGATTGAGCATAGATTTAGCGGGGTAATAGGGACCCAATTGATGTTCGTAACGCGTCGCCTCGCAGCTGCTGCGCGGCGTCGTTTCCGCTATGCAGGCCCAAGGGGGTGCCGCAGTAGCCGCTTTGTTTCAACTTTGATGTCGGTTGCAAAGTTTGCTCCGTCGGGTGACGCACGCCTGTCATCTGGTTGTAATCCGTTTTACCCGGCTGCGGGATTCGAATGGTGCAGTTCCACTTAGTTTGATCCTTTCCAAGGAGACGTCGTATGGCCAAGCAGAGCAGTCAAAAATTCATCGCGCGAAATCGCGCGCCGCGGGTGCAGATCGAATACGACGTCGAGGTTTATGGCGCGCAGAAGAAGGTGCAGGTTCCGTTCGTGATGGGCGTAATGTCCGATCTGTCCGGCGCCAACAATGCCGAGCTGCCGCAGATCGAAGAACGCAAGGCGCTGGAAATCGACGTGGACAATTTCGATACCCGCCTGCAGGCAATGAAGCCGCGCGTGAGTTTTGCCGTGCCCAACACCCTCACCGGTGAAGGCAATTTGAACGTCGACATTACCTTCGAAAGCATGGACGACTTCTCGCCCGCGGCGGTGGCGCGCAAGGTAGGCGCCGTGGCCAAGCTGCTCGAAGCGCGCACCCAGCTCGCCAATCTCGGCACCTACCTGGACGGCAAGGCCGGCGCTGAAAAGCTGATCGCCCAAGCCATTAACGATCCGGCCTTGCTGCAGTCGCTGGCCTCCGCACCCAAGCCGGCAGGGGAGTAAGCAGCCATGGCAACCGAGAAACTGGCCGAACAAGGCGGCGTAGCGACCCTTGAAGCGGGCGATTTCGCCTCGCTGCTCAACAAGGAGTTCAAGCCCAAGAGCGAACGCGCGCGCGAAGAGGTGGAGTCGGCCGTGCGTACGCTGGCCGAGCAGGTGTTGAACAAGGCGGACATCGTTTCCGATGACGTCACCCAGACCATCAACGCCTACATCGCCGAGCTGGATCGCAAGATCAGCGAGCAGCTCAACCTGGTCATGCACCATCCGGAATTCCAGAAGCTGGAAAGCGCCTGGCGCGGCCTGCATTACCTGGTCAACAACACCGAAACCGATCAGCTGCTGAAGATCCGCGTGTTCAACGTCTCCAAGAAGGAGCTGGGCAAGACGCTGAAGCGTTACAAGGGCACAGCCTGGGACCAGAGCCCGATCTTCAAGAAGATCTACGAAGAGGAATACGGTCAGCTGGGCGGTGAACCGTATGGCTGCCTGGTCGGCGACTATTATTTCGATCACAGTCCGCAGGACGTCGAGATGCTCGGTGGCATTGCCCAGGTGGCGGCCGCTGCGCACGCACCGTTCATCAGCGCCGCCAACTCCACCCTGATGGGCATGGACAATTGGAACGAGCTGGCCAATCCGCGCGACCTGGCGAAGATTTTCTCTACGCCCGATTACGCTTCCTGGCGTTCGCTGCGTGAATCGGAAGACGCCAAGTACCTTGGCCTGGCCATGCCGCGCACGCTGGCGCGCCTGCCGTACGGCGCCAAGACCAACCCGGTGGACGAGTTCGATTTCGAGGAAGACACCGCCGGCGCAGACTCGTCCAAGTACACCTGGCAGAACGCCGCCTACGCGATGGCGGTGAACATCAACCGCTCGTTCAAGGAATACGGCTGGTGCTCGCGGATTCGAGGGATCGAATCGGGTGGTGCGGTGGAAGGCCTGCCCGTGCACACCTTCCCGACCGACGACGGCGGGGTGGACATGAAGTGCCCCACCGAGATCGCTATCACCGACCGCCGCTCGGCGGAGCTGGACAAGATGGGCCTGATGCCGCTGGTCCACCGCAAGAACTCCGACATGGCCGCCTTCATCAGTGCGCAGTCGCTGGCCAAGCCGGAGGAGTACGACAATCCCGACGCCACCGCCAATGCGGCGCTGGCTGCGCGCTTGCCGTACATGTTCGCGTGCTGCCGCTTCGCGCATTACCTCAAGTGCATCGTGCGCGACAAGATCGGTTCGTTCAGCAGCCGCGAGTCGGTGGAGAAATGGCTCACCAACTGGATCAGCCAGTACATCGACGGCGATCCGCAGAACTCCAGCGAAGAAACCAAGGCGCGCAAGCCGCTGTCGGCGGCGGAAGTGGTAGTGGAGGAGGTCGAGGGCGCGCCCGGCTATTACTCCTCCAAGTTCTTCCTCAAGCCGCATTACCAGCTTGAGGGTCTGACCGTGTCGTTGCGCCTGGTCTCGCGTCTGCCGTCGGCGGCGAAGGCTTGAATCAGGAAGTAGTGCTGTAAAAGGAGCCGCCAGTGTGGCGGTAGCCATCATCAATCAGGTAACCGAGGAGAGGTTTCATGGCATTCGACATGCACATCAAGTTCGAAGGCGGCAGTGTCGCTATCAAGGGCGCTTCCAACCACAAGAAGCACAAGGGCGAGGTGCCGATCCTGGCCTGGTCATGGGGTGTGAGCAACTCCGGTGACCTGCACGCCGGCGCGGGCTCGGCCAGCGGCGGCAAGGCTCACGTACAGGATATTTCGATCACCAAGTACGTGGACGGCTGCTCCAACGCGATGATGCAGGCCTGCTGCACCGGCGCGCGCGTGGAAAAGGCGACGCTGTACGTGACCAATGCGACCGGCGAGCAGACCGACTTCCTCACCATCGAGCTGAGCGAAGGCGTGCTGATCACCTCCGTGTCCACCGGCGGCAGCGGTGGCGAGGATCGCCTCACCGAGAACGTCACGCTGCACTTCGGCAAGTTCAAGTACTCGTTCCAGCCGCAGGACGACAAGGGCGGCAAAGAGGGTGGCACGAAGGACTTCACCTTCGACATGCAGCAGGTCGCCAAGGGCTGAGCCTGACCCGGCTTTTGTACCGATCTCGGTAACAGCTGCCGGGGATTTTGTTGGCGACATGTGGTGTTGCGCGAAGCTCGCTCCACCCGCGGGCTTCGGGCAACCCAACCCTGACCCTCCCTTGCATGCAGGGGAGGGTGTTGGGGCTTGCCCCGCCAAAAATCCCTGTCCTTCTTAGAATGCTCAAGGTTCAAGGACATGACTCCCGAAAACATGCTCAAAGAAGGCCGCCTCGACGAGGCGTTGCAGGGTTTGACCGCGCAGGTGCGCGGCAATCCGGCCGATGCCAAGGCAAGAGTGTTTTTGTTTCAGCTGCTGGCGCTGTTGGGGCAATGGGAGCGCGCGCAAACGCAGTTGAAGGTAAGTGGCGAACTGGATACCGGCAACACCTTGATGGTGGGTGCCTATAGCCGCGCCTTGCAAGGTGAGCTGGAGCGCCATGCGGTGATGAGCGGCACGCGTCCGCCGCTGGTGATCGGCGAGCCGGCGCAATGGCTGGCCTTGCTGCTGCAGTCGCTGAAGCTGATGGGCGAGGAACGCTATGCGCAGGCGCTGCCGTTGCGCGAGCAAGCTTTTGAAGCCGCCGAAGCAGTGTCCGGCAGTATCGACGGCGAGCGGTTCGAGTGGATCGCCGACGCCGATCCGCGCTTCGGGCCGTGCCTGGAGGTCGTCGTCAACGGGGGCTATTCATGGGTGCCGTTTGCGCGCATCCGCGAATTGAAGTTCGAAGCGCCGACCGATCTGCGCGACAAAGTCTGGGCACCGGTGCAGATCATCTGGAGCAACGGCGGCGAATCGGTCGGTTTCGTGCCTTGCCGCTACCCTGGTTCGGAGCGCGCGCAGGACAGCGATGTGGTGCTGGCACGCAAGACCGAATGGATCGATCTGGGCCATGACTGTCATGTGGGCTTCGGCCAGCGCATGTTCGCCACCGATGCCGGCGAATATCCGTTGCTGGACATCCGCAGCATTTCATTTGATACGTAATCGCATATGGCCGAGCTGACCACCCAGGAACGCCTGCAGCCTTCGCTGCTGGATCGGCTGGCCGATGACGAACCGGCGAAGGCGGAGGAAAGCCGCGAGAAGCGCGTGATTTCCGCCTCGCGCCTGCGCGATTGCGTGGCGCGCGACATTTCCTGGCTGCTCAATTGCGTGAATCTAGGCCTGGACGACCAACTGGCCGACTACCCGGAAGTGGCTCGTTCCGTGGTCAATTTCGGCATTCCCGACCTCACCGGTGTGGCGGTTGCCGGGGTCGACGCCAAGGTGTTGCAGCGGCAGCTTCGTGAAGCGATCCTGGCATTCGAGCCGCGGCTGACCTCGGCCACGTTGCGCGTGACGGTCACTACCGACCTCAAGCGCATGGATCGCCAATCGCTCGCTTTCAACATCGAATCGGAGATGTGGGCGCAGCCGATTCCGCTGAATCTTTATCTCAAGACCGAAGTGGACCTGGAAACAGGCAAGTTCAACGTATCAGAGAGCTTCGGCTGATGGACCCGCGACTGCTTCGCTATTACAACCGCGAGCTGCAACACGTGCGGGAGATGGGCGCGGAATTCGCGCGTGAATACCCCAAGATTGCCGGCCGCCTCGGCATGGAAGGCTTCGAGTGCGCGGACCCTTATGTAGAGCGTTTGCTGGAAGGTTTCGCCTTTTTGGCGGCCCGCATCCAGTTGAAGCTCGACGCGCAATACCCGGTGTTCACGCAGCACCTGCTGGAAATGATCTACCCGCACTACCTGGCGCCGATTCCCTCGATGGCCGTAGTGCAATTGAATCCCGACCAGAAAGAAAGCGCGCTGGCCACCGGCTATACCGTGGCGCGCAATACCGCGTTGCGCAGCTTGATCTCCAACGACGACCGCACTGCTTGCGAATATCGCACCGCCCACGACGTCACCCTGTGGCCGCTGGAACTGGTCGAGGCCAAGTATTTCGAAACACCCGCCGCCATCGCCGCGGCCAGCGTGCCGATTCCGTCCGGCAAGACGGTGCGCGCCGGCCTGCGCCTGAAATTCACCATTACCGCCGGCGCGCAAGCCAACATGCTGGCGATGGACGAGCTGCCGGTATTCATTGCCGGTGCCGATGAATTGCCCAAGCGGCTGTACGAGCAACTGCTGGGCAACGCCCAGGGCTTCGTGGTGCGCATGCCCGGACCAAGCGGCATGCTGGTCGAGCATTTCGATGCTTCGGCCATCCGCGACAAGGGTTTTGCCGACGACGAGGCCCTGCTGCCGTATTCGGATCGCTCTTTCAGCGGCTATCGCCTGCTGCAGGAATATTTTGCCTGCCCGGAGCGCTTCCTGTTCGCCGTGTTCACCGGCTTGAAGCAGGTGCTCTCGCGTTCGCAGGCCACCGAGTTCGATCTCACCGTTTTCTTCGACCGTAGCGTCAGCCGGCTGCACAACGCCGTCGACACCAGCAATTTCAGGCTGTTCTGCACGCCGGCGATCAATCTGTTCCCGCGTCGTGCCGATCGCATCCACCTGCAGCAGGGAAAAACCGAATACCACGTGCTGGCGGACCGCACGCGGCCGATGGATTTCGAAGTGCATAGCCTGAGCCAGGTGGAGGGATTCGGCGATCGGCAGGAACCGGAACAACGCTTCCAGCCGTTCTACGGCTGCGACGAGCGCGTCTGGCACAGCGGCAGCGCCGCGTTCTATACCATGCGGCGCGAACCGCGCCTCCTGTCCGCACGGCAAAAATTGCACGGAGCGCGTTCCAGCTACGTCGGCAACGAAGTGTTCATCTCGCTGGTGGATGCCAACGATGCTCCTTATTCCACCCAGTTGCGGCAGGTCGGCATGATGCTGATGTGCACCAACCGCGATCTGCCGCTGCAGATGCCGGTGGGCAAATCGCGCACCGATTTCACGTTGGAAACCGGCGCCCCGATAACTTCCATTCGCTGCGTGGCAGGCCCCACCAAGCCGCGTGCGCCCACGGCACATGGCGAAACCGCGTGGCGTCTGCTCAGCCACCTGCAGCTCAACTACGTATCGCTGCTGGGTGACAGCGGCGAAGAGGGCGCAGCGGCGTTGCGCGAAATGCTGACCTTGTACTGCGATGAATTCGATGCCGGTGCGCGCCGCCAGATCGAAGGCGTGAAGGCGGTCAGCAGCAAATCCGTGGTGCGGCGGATCCCGGTACCCGGCCCGATCACCTTCGGGCGGGGCTTGGAAATCACTTTGACGTGTGATGACGGCGCTTTCGAAGGCACGGGGGCCTTCCTGCTCGGTTCGGTGATGCGGCATTTCTTCGCGCGCTACGTTTCGGTCAATTCCTTTACCGAAACCGTGTTGCGCACCCTCGAACGCAATGAGGTGGCCCGATGGACGGCCCGGCTCGGCAAGCGCCAGATCCTGTAGCGCTGGAAAACGCGCTGCGCGGGCAGCCGGAAGCCTTCGAGTTCTTCGAAGCGCTGCGCTGGCTCGAAAGCGCCCATCCCGGCCGGCCGCGCTTTGGGCGCTCCACCAAGCCGGCGGAAGATCCCGTGCGCCTGTGCCAGACGCCGTCGCTGGAGTTCGCTCCGCGCACGGTGGATCGTTTCGAGCCGCAAGCGAACGGCAAGCCACCGCGCATGTACGGGTTGTTCTTTGGCCTGTTCGGGCCGAACGCGCCGCTGCCGTTGCACCTGACCGAATACGCGCTGGATCGCAAGCACAACTCACGCGACGGTACTTTCATCGCGTTTGCGGACATCTTCCACCATCGCATGCTGAGCCTGTTCTACCGCGCGTGGGCCGACTCGCAGCCGACTATCCAGCTCGATCGTCCCGGTGAAGACCGCTTCAGCCTTTACATGGGCGCGTTGATCGGCTTGTCCACGCCCAACCTGCAATCGCGCGACGCCTTGCCGGACCGCTATAAGCATTTCTTTGCCGGACGCCTGCTGGCGCAGGCGCGCAATGGCGAAGGCCTGAAACACCTGCTGGAGCATTTCTTCGGGATTCCGGTGCGGGTGATCGAATTCGTCGCCGAATGGATGCGCCTGCCGGACTCGGCGCATTTGAAGCTGGGCCAGTCGCGCGAGGTCGCGGGCTTGGGGCTCACGGCGGTGCTGGGCGAGCATGTATGGGGCGCGCAACAACGATTCCGCCTGCGGCTGGGCCCGCTGACGAGAGCGCAGTTCAACAATTTCCTGCCGGGCGGCGAGGCGCTGCGCCAGTTGATGGCGGCGGTAAAAACCTATGTCGGCGAGGAAAAGGCGTGGGACGTGCAACTCGTGCTCAAGCGCGACGAAGTGCCGACCACGCGGATGGGGCAGAGCGGCCGCATGGGCTTGACTACCTGGCTGGGCCAGCGGCAAGAACAGACGGATGCTGATCAGGTTGTATTGAGGCCGGTGGGCTAGCACCGCCGTTTCGATTCATCAACGAAGTGCGGCAGCAACGTGCTGCCGGCGTGCCAAGGCTAAGGATCAAGGGTATGGCAGAAATCAGTCGCAGCGCTCTATTCGGCAAGCTCAACAAGCTCGCGTACCGGGGCATCGAAAGTGCCACCGTATTTTGCAAGCTCCGGGGCAACCCTTACGTCGAGCTGGTGCATTGGATCCATCAGATCCTGCAATTGCAGGATTCGGACCTGCATCGCATCGTCAAGCAGTTCAACCTCAATCCGTCCAACCTGGCGCGCGACGTGACCGATGCGCTGGATCGCCTGCCGCGCGGCTCCAGCACGATCTCCGACCTGTCGAGCGACGTGGAGGAGGCCGTCGAGCGTGCCTGGGTGTTCGCCACGCTGATGTTCGGCGAGGCGCAAGTGCGCACCGGCTATCTGATCTTTGGCGTGCTGCGCACGCGCAGCCTGCACAACAAACTGCTCAACATCTCGCAGGAGTTCGAAAAGGTAAAGCCGGAGACCTTGGCGGAGAAATTCGCAGAAGTAGTCAGTGGCTCGCCCGAGGACGGGCAGAATGCCAGCGACGGCTTCCGCATCGGCGGCGCAGCGGCCCCGGGTGAAGCGAGTGGTGCGATCCCGCCCGCGCAAATGGGCAAGCAGGAAGCCTTGCGTCAATTCACCGTCGACCTGACCGAGCAGGCGCGCAATGGCAAGATCGACCCGATCGTCGGACGCGACGAAGAAATCCGCCAGGTGGTCGACATCCTGATGCGCCGCCGCCAGAACAACCCGATGCTGGTCGGCGAAGCCGGCGTGGGCAAGACCGCGGTAGTGGAAGGCTTTGCCTTGCGCATCGCTGCCGGCGATGTGCCGCCGCAATTGAAAGACGTTGAGCTGCGCACCCTCGACGTTGGCCTGCTGCAGGCCGGCGCAAGCATGAAGGGCGAATTCGAGAATCGTCTGCGCCAGGTGATCGAGGAAGTGCAGTCTTCGCCCAAGCCGATCATTTTGTTTATCGACGAGGCGCACACGCTGGTTGGCGCCGGCGGCGCGGCAGGCACCGGCGATGCAGCCAATTTGCTCAAGCCTGCGCTTGCACGCGGCAACCTGCGCACCGTGGGGGCCACTACCTGGGCCGAATACAAGAAGCACATCGAAAAAGATCCAGCGCTGACCCGCCGCTTCCAGACCGTGCAGGTGGACGAGCCCAGCGAAGAGAAGGGCATTCTGATGATGCGCGGCGTCGCCAGCGTCATGGAGAAGCACCACCGTGTGCAGATTCTGGACGAGGCGCTGGAAGCCGCGGTCAAGCTGTCGCATCGCTACATTCCTGCACGCCAGTTGCCGGACAAGGCGGTGAGCCTGCTCGATACGGCCTGCGCGCGCGTTGCCATCAGCCAACATGCCGTGCCGCCACAAGTGGACGACACGCGCAAACGGATTCAGGCACTGGAAACCGAGCTGGCCATCATCGCTCGCGAAAAGATCGTCGGCGTAGACGTCACCGAGCGCGAAGCCGGCGCCACGGAAAAACTCGCCGTACAGCAGGCGCGGCTGGAGCAGCTGGAGGCCAACTGGCTGGCGGAAAAGGGTCTGGTCGAAAAGATCCTTGCCATTCGCGCAAGGCTGCGTGGCGACCATTCACCGGTGGAGGGTACCGGCAGCAAGCTGGAACAGGCTGCCGCCGCCGAAGCCGAAGCGGCTCATGTACCCGAAGAGCTGAGCGATGCCGAACGCAACGCGGCGCTTGAAGAGCTGCATGAGCTGCAGGCGCAGCTTACCGAACTGCAAGGCGAGCATCCGCTGATCCTGCCAACGGTGGATTACACCGCCGTAGGTTCGGTGGTTGCCGATTGGACCGGCATCCCGGTCGGCCGCATGGTGAAGAGCGAACTGGAAACGGTGATGAACCTGGCTCGGCTCATGAGCCAGCGCGTGATCGGCCAGGACCACGCCATGGAAATGATCGCCAAGCGCATCCAGACCTCACGCGCGGGCCTGGACAACCCCAACAAGCCGATCGGCGTGTTCATGCTCGCCGGCACCTCCGGCGTGGGCAAAACCGAAACTGCGCTGGCGCTGGCCGAGGCGCTCTATGGTGGCGAGCAAAACCTCATCACCATCAACATGAGCGAATTCCAGGAGGCGCATACCGTTTCCACGCTCAAGGGCGCTCCTCCGGGATACGTTGGTTACGGCGAAGGCGGCGTGCTCACCGAAGCCGTGCGCCGCAAACCGTACAGCGTGGTGCTGCTGGACGAAGTGGAAAAAGCGCATCCCGACGTGCACGAAATCTTCTTCCAGGTGTTCGACAAGGGCATGATGGAAGACGGCGAGGGCCGCCAGATCGACTTCAAGAACACCCTGATCCTGCTCACCACCAATGCGGGCACCGACCTGATCGCCAGCCTGTGCAAGGACCCGGACCTGATGCCCGAACCGGATGGCATGGCCAAGGCGTTGCGCGAGCCGCTGCTCAAGATCTTCCCGCCGGCGCTGCTCGGTCGCCTGGTAACGATTCCTTATTACCCGTTGAGCGAAAAAATGCTGGGCGAGATCGTGAAACTGCAGCTCGGCCGCATCAAGAAGCGGATCGAGACGCGCTACAAGATTCCGTTCGAATACAACGACGAGGTCGTGAAGCTGGTGGTGAGCCGTTGTACCGAGAGCGAATCGGGTGGGCGCATGATCGACGCGATCCTGACCAACTCCATGCTGCCGGATGTGAGCCGCGAATTCCTGCTGCGAATGATCGAAGGGAAGGCGGTGGCGGGAGTGAACGTAGGGGTCAGCGGCCAGGACTTCGAGTATGGATTTGCCTGATTGGCTTTTGCAAAGCGTAGGGCGCAGTGACTTGCCGGGTAAGAACCACTGACGATCGAGGCTTGAATCTGCCCCGTTCCTTCAACTGGAAAGGAGATGAACGATGGTTGCTGTCCGAGGCACTTTAAACAATTATCAGTTATCGGCCTACGACGTCGATCTTCAGGATAATCCGCCGCTTACGGGATTCAGCGCGAGGATGAGCTCCAAGGAAAACGCAGCGAAGGCGCGTGCGATTGTCGAGTTGAATAACCGGACTGGGCTTAACGTAACCTTGGATGCTTTTACGGTTACGCGAACATCAGCGGGTGATGTGAGCAGGACTACGCCAGTGGAATGGACCTACAACGCCACCACCGGGCATGGCGGTCACGCAAGGAACTGGACCTTGATGGTTGACATGGACATTGTTACCCCAGGGCAGGGTGGCAATGGGCCGGACAGGACGCATGTGGGCTATTCGTACTGGTGCACTGGCTACGATGCTATTGGTCGGATAAATGGCCATATCTTCGTTGAATATCTTCCGGCGTCGAGATAGAAAAACGGTCAGAGTGCTTTTCTGATGGCTGATTGAGTGGGTTCCAACGGAAAGGAAAGTCAGGTGTCACGTGTCTTGCAAGCGTGTCGACCCAAAGGAGAAACCATGCCAAGTCATAAAACGTCCGGCGCAACTAAACGGGTTTTGCGGGCGCGTAAGAAAGTGGATTACGCGGGGATCGAAAAAAAGTACGACAAACTTTCGTTCATTTCGAAAAAGAAGCCGAAGACCCGCGTCGTCAACATCAATGTTGCCCTTGGGCGGGCGCTGGCCGCGCCCCCGCTTACGTCGTGGCCGTTCTCCGGCATGCATCAGGACGTTACTTATCACGGCGACCTGAGTAACGCCCCCGGTTGGAACATGAGAACCGGGGACGAAATCTTCCTGCCGTTTGCCTGGCTGAACTTGGGTGGCCAGGCCGTGTGGCAAGGATTGGAACAGGAAGTTGCAGGTCTGCGCGCCGATAACCTCGCGCGTGCGCACTTCAATCAGATCGCTACCGATATGCGTGCCTTGGTGGCAAACACGCGTATCACCGAGTGCGTCGGTGAGGCTGCCGCTGCGATCTATGTGCTCGAGCATGACCCCCGCTTCAAGATGATCTGGGGCTACCACATCCACGCCGGGACGGGGATAGACCAGATTTGGCAAAGGCCGAACAGCAATGGCGGGAGCGACTTTCTGATCGTCGAGGCGAAAGGTCCCGGCGCTGCCGTGAACTCCTCGGCATTCGTGCCGCCTGGCTACAGTCAGATGAAGGAAGGGTGGGTGGCGAACCACCTGTACAGCATGAACAACAACCAGCATGCCGCCGGCCAAAGCATAGTCAACGCGTTGGGCCTGCAATTTATGAATGCCTATCCCAACTATGCGGGTGCCAGCAAAAGCTACTATGGCGTGGCACCGACGAGCAGGCATAAGCAATCAGCTTCACGCGTGTACGGTACGGTGGTGGAAGCGCAGTGGCTCTCGGACGGTCGCCTTGGCCACAACCATAGTGCCTGGGTCCAATATTTCACCTGAAAGCAAAACAGCAACAGGCTGATCTGATGTCGAGGGCTCACTCTGTTCACGTGCTCCCTTTTTGCTCCATCCCATTCCTGACCCCAAGCGAGGATCACCATGCAACCGGCAGCCCGCCTCACCGACATGCACACCTGCCCGATGACGACCGGGCCGGTGCCCCACGTTGGCGGCCCGATCGCCGCACCGGGTGCGCCGAACGTATTGGTAGGTGGCTTGCCCGTCGCATGCGTCGGCGACATGGCGGTATGCGTGGGGCCACCGGATGCGATTGCCATGGGCTCGCCGAAGGTGCTGGCCGGCGGCCGGCCGGTGGCACGTCTGGGGGACAGCACGGCCCATGGCGGTGTGATCGTGCTGGGATGTTTCAAGGTGTTGATTGGCTAATGGCCTGCTTACTACCGGGCTTGTCAGAGGTGGCAAGATGACGCGATCGTTTTTGAATTCTCGAAGCAGGAGATGGCGGTCAAGCTGGCTTTTCCTGGTTCGTACTGTCATGTCAGTCGGTGTAGTTTTCCTGTTGTCGGGTTTGTCAGAGGGATGCGCTATGGGTACGTCGGATCGTTGGGTGCTGTTTTCTGAAGTGAACGGCACGGTGTTGCAGGATGGCAAGCCGGTACAAGGGGCCGAGCTGGTGGCCAAGGCCGAGTGGTCGGAAAACGACGCGGATAACCCCACCCAGCACACGGTTACCGATGAAAAAGGGCGGTTCTCGTTCCCTACGATCGAGCGTAAGCGGGGCTTTCTTCATCGTTTTCTGCCGACCCAGCCGATGGTGCACCAGACCATCGTAATCAAGTATCAGGGCGTGGAGTACGAGGCCTGGGTGCATGGCAAGGCCGATTACGACGCCAATACCGAGCTTGACGGCCGGCCACTGAATTTTGTGTGCGAATTGACCAGCAAACCGGAAGCGGTAGGTACTCACTACGGTATCTGCAAACCGGTTTGAAACACGGATCGTTCAAATCATCCAAGGGGATTAACTTATGGCGATGGAACTTTCACCGACCCAGGTCGGCGAAATTGCTACCAGTACTTATGAACTGCGCACTTCCAAGGACATGCGTTCGGCGTGGCTGGTTGCGCCCAGTGCAAGAGAGTCCTTCGACATCATGGGGGGAGCCCGTCTGGCGGGTACGACCGGCACCATAGCGCAGCAGCATTCGGGCTTCGGTTTCGTGGCCTGGGGGCAGGGCGGACGCGAGGGTGAATGCCTGGTTGCCGTGCGCGGTACCGCTACGGGTTATGACTGGCTGACCAATTTGCGTTTCGCCGGTGTGATCGGGCCGAGTGGCTATCTGGTGCACGCCGGATTCTGGCGTGGTGCGCAATCGGTACTGCCGCAAATCAGGGAACAATTGCGTCACCGCAAGCCGCAGGCGCTACATGTGATCGGTCATAGCCTGGGCGGTGCCATGGCCACTTTGCTGGCCGATGCGCTTACTGACGTGGGCTGCCCCATTCGGCTTTACTCCTTTGGTGCGCCACGTTGCGGCGTGGTGGAGCATGCCCAATATCTCACCGCCAAGCTTGGCGCCGAGAACATCTACCGCGGTTATCACGAAAACGACCCGGTACCGATGATTCCGGTGTTTCCCTACAGCCACGTGCCCTATGCCAGCAATGCCTACCGCCTGAAGGGGCCGGGCCGGCGCATCAACATCGAAGCGCATCTGATGCCCGGCTATCTGAAGTCGGTGGAGGGCTGCACCTGGTCGTCGTTGCCGGTCATCCTGCCCAAGCACAGCAGCTTCGAGGCGGCCAGCGACTGGCTCAAGGAGGCAGCAAAGGACAGTGGCCCCTTCATCATGCTCTCTTCGCTGGCGCTCCAGCTGATTCTTTCGGGGCTGGACTGGATCCTGAAACAGCTGATCAAGGTGCCCGAATTGGCCTTGTTTGCCGATGTCACCCTGCTCGACGGCCTTGCGCGCCTGCTTTACACCGGCGTGTTGCAATCGATCCGCATTGCCGAGGCGGTTCGCAACATGCTGGCCGCGGCGATGCGTTTCATGGGGCGCACGTTGGCGCAGGGCGCCAATATCACGGTGGATTTCATCCAGTTCGTGCTGGGCATGCTGTTCCGCTTTATATCGACGATGGCCAGGAACGCCGTGGACAAACTTTGACGCATGGCGCGGACGAGGAAAATGCCTTTGAGTCGGGCGGCAACCCGCGTTGCCGTTCGCTCGCCTGGCGAGGCGGCGGACTATCGCCGGGTCCTCAAGCAAGCCATGCAATCGCATCAGGCCGGCGATCTGGACGCAGCCGAGCATCGGTACCGCGAAGTGCTGGAGCTGCGTGCGGGGCAGCCCGATGCCATGCACTACCTGGGTGTGCTTTGTCATCAACGCGGACGCAGCGACGAAGGCGTGCGCCTGATCGAAGCGGCGTTGAAGATCACGCCCAAGCACCCGGACGCGCACAACAACCTCGGTAACATCCATAAGGAATGCGGGCGCCTGGCCGAAGCGGAGCGCTGCTACCGCAAGGCGCTCAAATGCGGTTCGCTGCATTACAACGCGCAGAACAACCTGGCGGTGGTGTTGGAGGCGCAGGAGCGCGTGGAAGAAGCGTTCCAGGCTTACGCCAAGCTGCTGCAGCAGGCGCCGAAGTTCGCGCAGGGGTATTACCTGATGGGCAGGTTTCTGCGCAATTACGCCCAGAGCAAGGAACATGTCGAGCAGTCGGCGCAATGTTTTCGCACAGCCTATGAGCTGGACCCGCGCAACCTGCGTGCGCTGGAGTCATTGGGCATGTCCTTGTACACGTTGAACCGCATCGGAGAGGCGGTTCAGGTTTATCGTGATTGGGTGGCGCGCGAACCGGATCATCCAGTGCCTCGCCATATGCTGGCTGCTTGTGGCGGCGCGCAGGCGCCGACGCGCGCGGCCGATGATTACGTGCGCGAGGTTTTCGACGCGTTTGCCGACAGTTTTGACGAGCAACTGTTGAAGAACCTGGGTTACCGAGCGCCAGAAATCCTTGCGGAAGCCTTGGGCGGCATGTTGCCCGGCGCGGCGGGCGAGTTCGAGATCCTGGATGCCGGCTGCGGCACCGGTCTTTGCGAGCCGCTTCTGCGCCCGTATGCGAAGCGGCTGGTGGGGGTGGACCTTTCCGGCGGCATGATCGAAAAGGCGCGCTTGCGCGGTGGCTATGACGAGCTCGACGTGGCCGAACTCACCGCCTATTTGCGGGCGCATCCGGCCGCTTACGACATCGTGTTTTCGGCCGATACCCTGGAGTATTTCGGCGATCTTGAGGAAGTGCTGGATGCTGCGCATGCCGCGCTGCGCCAGCATGGCTGGTTGGCGTTCACGGTGGAAGCGGCGCAGGGCGAGGACGATCGCGTCGATCTTTCGCCCAGTGGCCGCTACCAGCACACGCGCCACCATGTCGAACGCGCCTTGTCGTCGGCAGGGTTCTCGCGGAAAAGTATCGGTACTGACACTTTGCGCAAGGAAGGCGGACAGCCCGTGACTGGCTGGGTGGTCTTGGCACAACGCGCGGGGCAAGGCTGAACGATGGGCAGGCCCAGCCTCCGGCTGCTGTTGTGCGTCGGAGGTGGTCGGGGCAGGCTGCCCTACGGGTGGCGCCTTCAGCCCAGGAACGGGCAGAAGCCCAGGGAAAGTCGGACCAGGTACGGTTTAGGAGAACTGATCTTGCAGATTGTGCACCCTTTGACGGTAAAGCCGCTGGATTCGGCGCTGCCGCTGGGCGAAACTTTGCACTGGAGCCGCGGGGGCTTGGGGAGTATTGGCAGGTTCCACCCGCTTCATCACCTGAACCGGTGCGTGGAGCCCCTCGGACATGAGTGCACCATGGAAACGTATAGAGCCGAGCAGGCTCCTAGGAGATTCGCATCATGACCGCCCAGATCAGTATTTCTTCCGCCAAGGTCAGCGGCCTGCTGTTCCGCAGCATGACTGCCGACGAGCGTCTGGGGCGGCTGTTTTCCTTCCATCTGCAGTTCGAAAGCCAGGACCCCAACATCGACCTGAGCGGCCTGCTGGGCTCGCCGATGACGGTGAAAATCGCCACCGAGGACGGCTACGAACGCTACTTCAACGGCATCGTATGCGAGTCGTCGCAGACGGGCGTTGAAACGATCGACAACCTGGTCTACGCGCAATACAGCGTGCGGCTGGTGCCCAAGCCATGGCTGCTGGGGCAGAAGGTGGATTGCCGTATCTATACCGACATGACGGTGCCGGATATCGTGAAGTCGGTGTTGAACGATGCCGGCTACAGCGACGTGAAACTCAGCCTCAGCGGCAATTATGCGCAGCGCGAATACTGCGTGCAGTACCGCGAGGACTGCCTCAACTTCGTCAGTCGCCTGATGGAGCAGGAGGGCATCTATTACTTCTTCACGCACGATGCAAGCAAGCACACCATGGTGCTCGCCGACAGCGTGAGCGCGCACGCGGTAAACAAGGACTTTGCGCGCGTCCCCTTCTTGCCCAGCACCGACAGCGTGCTGCGGCGCGAGTCGACCATCACTACCTGGGCCTCGTCGCGCGGCATGGATGCAGCCAAGTACCAGCTGACCGATTACGATCCGATGGCGCCCAAGACCTCGCTGCTGGCCACCGGCACCAGCGACGGCCACGGCACCGCCGGCTCCAGCGACGGCGTGGTGGCGTTCGACTTTCCGGGCGCACACAAGGTTGCCGATGTGGGGCAGCATTTCGCGCAGGTGCGTGCCGAAGCCCTGAGCGTGGCGCGATCGCATTACACCGCCACTACCGGCGCCTGCAGTGTCGAGATCGGTGGGCTGTTTACGCTGAGCGACTATCCGCGCAAGCCGCTCAACCGCGAATACCTGATCATCGGCACCACCATTCACCTGTCCGGCGCCGCAGCTGCGTCGGGCAGCAGCGACAATGGGCCGGCCTTCCAATGCAGCTTCGAAGCGATCGAAAGCAGCCAGACTTTCCGCAGCCTGCCCACCGCGGTGAAACCCACGGTGGTCGGTCTGCAAACGGCGGTCGTGTGCGGCAGCAAGACCGACGAGGACATCGTGGTGGACCAGCACGGCCGCGTGCAGGTCACCTTCCACTGGAACAAGCCCGATAAACCCCACGCCAAGAGTTCCTGTCCGGTGCGCGTGGCCACGCCATGGGCGGGCAAGAACTGGGGCGCGATCAGCATCCCACGCGTGGGACAGGAAGTGGTGGTGAGCTTCCTGGAAGGCGACCCGGATCGCCCGTTGATCATCGGCAGCGTCTACAACGGCGACAACAACGTGCCGTACGGCCTGCCGGACAACAAGACCCAAAGCGGCATCAAGAGCCGCAGCCTGCTCGGTGGCACCGCCGATTTCAACGAGCTGCGCTTCGAGGACAAGAAAGGCAGCGAGGATTTCTTCATGCATGCCCAGAAGGACATGCACGAGGAGGTGGAGAACGATCATGTGGTGACTATCGATCACGATGAAACGGTCACCATCAAGAATGACCGCCACCACACCATCAACAACAACGACACGCTGGACGTCGGCAAGGTTTTCAAGCTTACCGCCGGCACCCAGATCGAACTTGTCACCGGCTCATCGAGTATCATTCTCAAGAGCACGGGCGAAATCCAGATCAGCGGCATCAACGTCACCATCACCGGCAATTCGTCGGTCAAGGTGGCCGGACAAGTGCAGGTGGACATCGGTGCTGGCGTCAACATGAAGCTGCATTCCGATGCCATGCTGGATATCGAAGGCAGCGCCATGACCACCTTGAAGGGTGCGGCAGTCAGCGCCACCGGCGACGGCATGATGCAGGTATCGGGCGGCATCATCATGATTGGTTGATGGGTTTGAAGATCAAACTGGATTCCCGCTTGCGCGGGAATGACGGTGGCTAAAGGAAATGCCTCGCATGGGGCAGACGCAACACGGCAAATGCTGTACACGGATTGGTGAAAGGGGACGTCGGAATGTCGGTGGTTACGCAGGCTTCGATGCAGATGGGTTTGTCGGCGCTGGCCAGCGCCCGGCTACGCCCCGAAATGACGCCGCAAGTGGCGGTGCAGACGCTGCTCGATGCCGGCGAGATCCAGGACGCGCTCAAGTTGCTCGCCCGTTTGTTGCCCAAGCGCTATGCCGTTGCATGGCTGCTGCAATGCGCGCGTGAACAGCCGCTGGGCCTGGAAGACAAGGCTGGCGCATCCCTGGCGGAAAAATGGGTGCGCGAACCGAATGAAGACAACCGCCGCGCCGCGTTCGAATTCGCCAATGCCGGTGGCTATCGCTCGCTCGGCGCATGGCTGGCGGCATCTGCGGGCTGGTCGGGCGGAAGCCTGGCACCGGCCACGCAGGAGCAAGCCGTTCCGCCGCCGGACCATCTCACTGCGCGCGCCACGGTGGCGGCGATCAATCTGATGGCCGCGCTGGTCAGCGAACAGTTCGAGGCACGCCGTGGCGCTTTTATCGAGCGCGCGATGAGCCTGCTTCATGCCAGCACCAACGGCAGCGGTCGCTAAGCGGGGGATACAGGTGTCGACGCTACAGACATTGACGCTCGTCGTACAAGGCCAGCAAGCGGCGCAATTCGGCAGTCGCAGCCAGAAGACCTTCCATGCGAAAGACGGCAGCATAGGCCGTTCCGAGGACTGCGATTGGGTGCTGAGCACTGCCGGTGTGTCACGCGTGCATGCGATGGTGCGCTATCTCAACGGCATCTATTTCATCGAGGATTGCAGCACCAACGGCATGCTGCTCAATGGCTCGCCGCTGCTCAGGGGTGATCCCGCGGCCTTGAAGAGTGGCGATCGGCTGCAGATCGATACGTTCGAGATCGCCGTACGCATGGAGCACGACAGCGTAACCATCGTGCAGCCGAGCGCACCGGTCGCGTCGCCGATCCCGGCGCCTGCGCCGGCCGCTTTCCATGACGATCCGCTGGATTTCGATTTCCTCAATCCGATGGCGCCCGCGCCGTCGCCGTCGCGCACTTCTTCCCTGGACAACCTGATCCCTGGTACGCAGCAAGCCATGCCCGCGGGTGTCGACCTGGATCCCTTGAGTTTCCTCGACGAGCCGCTAGGCGTAGCCAGGCCGGAACCGGCGCCGGCGCCAAGCTGGAATCACACGCCCAGCATCAGCGACCACTTCCGCCCCCCGACCACGGACGTGCGCAAGCAGGCCAATCGACTGCCGGAAAACTGGGACCTGACCACCGGCGATTTTGCGCCGCCACCGCCGGCTGCACCCGCGCCACCGCCTGCGCCGGAACCCGTAGCCGTAGCACCGCCGCCACCGCCGGCCGTGGCGCCCGCGCCTGCGCCTGTTTCGAACGGGGCATTGCCGGCGGATATGGAGCAGATCCTGCGCATCGTGGTGGACGGGGTGATGGATGTGCTGCGCGCGCGTGCCGAAATCAAGAACACTTTCCGCTTGCCGGTCACCATCATCCAGCGCTCGGAAAACAACCCGCTGAAATTCGCGCTCGGCACGGACGAGGCGATGCAAAAAATCCTGGGGCCGGCCAACCCCGGCTTTCTTTCCGGCACGGCGGCGTTCCAGGACGCGTTCGAAGATATCCGCTTGCACCAGATGGCGATGCTTGCCGGCGTGCGTGCGGGCTTCGAGGGCTTGCTGATGCATTTCAACCCCGACCGCTACGAGAACGAGGTGGATGGTGGCAAGCGCGGCGTGGCGTTCGGCGCCAAGGGGCGGTACTGGGACAAGTACCGCGACAACTTCGAAGGCCTGGTGAAGAACCCGGACGATACGTTCCGGCGCTTGTTCGGGGATGAGTTTGCGCGGGCGTATGAGGAGCAGCTGGCGCGGCTCAAGGCGAATCGGCGCAATGAACGTAGGTAGGAGTTTTGTATGCATGCCTGGTTTGCATCCCCACCTACCAATGCAGGACTGACGGACCCGATACATGACGCAAAATAACAAAGTGGTGTGGAGCGAAGGGCTGTTTCTGCGCCCTCAGCACTTGCAGCAGCAAGAGCGTTACCTGGAGCGCTTCGTGGAGGTGCGCGCAGGCGCACTACGACCGTATGCCTGGGGCTTTCACGAATTGGAACTGGAGACGGATCTGCTGGCCATCGGCAAGATCGGCATCAAGCGCGCGCGCGGCGTGTTTCCGGACGGCACGCCGTTCTCCATGCCCAACGACGATCCGCTGCCGCCCGCGCTGGAAGTGGATCCGAACTGGCGCGACCAGATTGTCTACCTCACTTTGCCATTGCGCTCGCCCACGCAACCCGATAGCGGGCGTCCGGAAGCGTCGTCGGAAAAGCTGTTCCGCTTTCGCGTGCGCGAGGCCGAGGTGCGCGATGCCTCGGGCAGCATGGATGGACTCACCGTGGTGGAAGTCGGCGGCATGAGCAGCCGGCTGCTACCGCAATCGCAACCGATGGAGGGCCTGGCGCAAATCCCGCTGGCGCGCATCGTCGAATGCCGTGCCGACCGTCGCGTGATGCTGGATGAAAGCTTCATGCCGACCGGGCAGAGCTGCCAGGCGGTACCGCGGCTGGTGACCTTCCTGACCGAATTGCTCGGCCTGCTGCATCAGCGCGGCGAAGCGCTGGCCAGCCGCGTAGCGGTCACCGATCGCGGTGGCGCGGCGGAAATCGCCGACTTCCTGCTGCTGCAAGTCGTAAACCGCTATCAGCCCTTGATCGCGCACCTGGCCGCGGCGCCGGTCGCCCATCCGGAGGATTTGTATCGCGTGGCCGTGTCGATGGCCGGCGAACTGGCCACCTTCACTGCGCCGGGTAAGCGTGCGCAGGCGTTTCCGGCTTACCGGCACGAATTCCTGCGCGAAAGCTTCGAGCCGGTGATCGTGGCCTTGCGCAACAGCCTGAGCGCGGTGATGGAACAGACGGCCACGCCGATACCGCTGCAGCAGCGCAAGTTCGGCGTGTGGGTAGCGGTGGTGCCGGACCTGACCCTGCTCGACACCGCGGCGTTCGTGCTTGCCGCCAAGTCCGACATGAAATCGGAAGACTTGCGGCGCCAGTTGCCGGCGCAATCGAAGATCGGGCCGGTGGAAAAAATCCGCGACCTGGTCAACCTGCAACTGCCTGGCATCGTGGTCGCGCCGATGCCGGTGGCGCCACGGCAGATTCCGTACAACGCGGGTTTCCTCTATTTCGAATTCGACAAGAACTCCCAGATGTGGCGGATGCTGAAGACGTCCGGCGGCATCGCCTTCCACTTTGGCGAGGAATTCGCAGGGCTTGACCTGCAACTGTGGGCGATCCGAGGCGGAACATGAGCAACGGCCCTAATGACGATATGCGCGACGCCACCATTGTGCGTCCGCGCGGTGCAGCGCCTGCGCCTGCCGCACCGCCGCCAGCTTCCCCGGCGCGGGCACCTGCGCCGTATACGCCGCCAGCGGAAATCAACCAGTTTCTGGAGGGTGGGGCCAATCCGCTGGTGCAGGCAGCCAGCCCCCTGTTGCTGCTGGCGGTGCAGTTGCGCCACAGCATGGCTCCGCCGGATGCGGCGCATTTGCGCGATCAGACCGTGGCGCAGATCCATCGCTTCGAAAGCCTGGCGCAGGCGGCCAATATCCAGCAGCAAACCATCCTCGCGGCGCGCTACGTGCTGTGCACGATGCTGGACGAAGCCGTACTCAATTCACCCTGGGGCGAGCACAGCGGCTGGGCGCAGAAAACGCTGCTGGTCACCTTCCATAGCGAATCCTATGGCGGCGCCAAGTTCTTCCAGATTCTCGAACGGCTGTGCTCGGACTTCGCCAAGCACATCGACCTGATCGAGCTGATGTACATCTGCCTGGCGCTGGGCTTCGCCGGCCGCTACCACATCGAGACGGGCGGACGCGCCAAGCTCGCCGACATCCAGGAAGACCTGTACCGGCGTATCCAGGCGCAGCGCGCCAAGCCGGCGGACGAACTGGCGCCGCATTGGCGCGGCATCGATGACCGGCGCAATCCTTTGATCCGCTACGTGCCGCTATGGGTGGTCGCCGCGTTTGCCGCGGTGATACTGCTCGGCGCATTCCTGTTCTTCTATGCCCGCCTCAATGCAGCCTCCTCGCCGATCAGTGCGCAGCTTGCGCAAATCGGCCTGGAGAACGGCACGCCGCCGGATACCGCGCGCCAGCCGCATCCGGCGCGCAAAAGCCTCAAGCAATTGCTGTCACCGGAAGAACAGGCCGGCCAGCTTACGGTCGAGGAAAAGCCCGATGGCGAGGCGAAGGTGCGTTTGGCCGCCACCGGGCTGTTCCCCTCCGGCGGCGTCGACGTGAGTGCGGACCAGGTTCCGCTGCTGCACAAGATCACCGCCGCGCTCAACCAGGTGCAGGGCAGGGTGATCGTGGTGGGACATACCGACGACCAGCCGATCCGTTCGCTGAAATACAAGGACAACTTCGAGCTGTCCAGCGCGCGTGCGCGCAACGTGGCGCAGATCCTGGACGACGGGCTGGACAATCCTGCACGCGTCGAATCCAGCGGGGCAGGTTCGTCGCAACCGATCGCGCTGCCGCCCGATACACCCGAAAACCGCACGCGTAACCGGCGCGTGGAAATCATGTTCATTCCGGAGGATTGAACCCTGTGAAGATTTTTGCGCTGTTCAAATCCGGTTGGTTCATGGCGCTGGTCGGCGTCATCCTGCTGTCGATCCTGATCTGGCTGGGCGGCCCGTATCTGGGCATAGGCGATACGCAACCGCTGGCCAGCCCGGTGTCGCGCCTGGTGCTGATCATTCTGATCCTCGCGGTGTGGGCGATCTGGTTGCAGGTGCTGCAGCTGCGTGCACGCAACAAGGCCAAGCAGATGTCCGGCGACATGGTCTCGCAAGAGAGCGGGCCAGCCGGCAACGATCAGGACCAACGCAGTGCGGCCGAACGCACGCAATTGCAAGGACGCTTCCAGGAAGCGGTCGATACTCTGCGCAAGAGCAAGCGCGGCAGCAATCTCTACACCTTGCCGTGGTACGTGGTGATCGGCCCGCCGGGCTCGGGCAAGAGCACGCTGCTGCAGAATTCCGGCCTGAATTTCCCGCTGTCCGATCGCTTCGGCAAGCAGGCCTTGCGCGGCGTCGGCGGCACCCGCAATTGCGACTGGTGGTTTACGGATGAAGCGGTGTTCCTCGACACTGCCGGCCGTTACACCATGCAGCAGTCCGACCAGGCTGCGGATGCCTCGGCCTGGGGCGAGTTCCTGAAGCTGTTGCGCAAATACCGCAAGCGCCGGCCGATCAACGGCGTGCTGATTGCGATGAGCATGTCCGACCTGCTCACGTTGGATCAGAACGGCATGCAGGAGCACGTTGAGGCAATTCGCCGCCGCCTGGATGAGCTGGCCAGCCAGCTGCGCATCGGCGTGCCAGTGTACCTGGTGCTGACCAAGTGCGACCTGATCGCCGGCTTCAGTGAATTTTTCGACGATCTCAACCCGGAACTGCGCAGCCAGGTCTGGGGCATGTCGTTCCCGGTCGAGCAGACCATGAACGGCGCGGCGGCCAAGCAATTCGGCGGCGAATTCGAATTGTTGTTGAATCGGCTGCATACGCGCATCCTGAGCCGCCTGCATGCGGAGCGCGATGCCAACCGCCGCTCGGCCATCCTGTCGTTTCCGCAGCAACTGGGCGCCTTGCGCGAAACCCTGCGCCAGTTCGTCGAAGGCGTGTTCACTGGCTATGCCTATGGCACGCCACCGCTGTTGCGTGGCGTGTATCTCACATCAGGTACCCAGGAAGGTACGCCGATCGACCGCATGATGGTGGCGGTGGCGCGCACCTTCGGTCTTGATGCGGCACAGGTGCACGCTCCCGGTGCGCAGCAGCGCACTTTCTTCGTCGAGCGCCTGCTGAAGGAGGTGCTGTTCCGCGAATCCGGTTTCGCCGGCACCAATCCAAAGCTGGAGCGGCAGAAGATCATGCTGCAGGCTGCCGCGTATCTGGGCGTGCTGGTGGTCAGCGTGCTGTTGCTAGCCGGCTTTGCCGAGAGCTACGGGCGCAATCGCGCCTATCTGTCGCAGGTCGAGGATGGGTTGAAGAACTATCCCGCCAGCAGCGACGTTTCGGGCGCCACCACGCAGAAAGAGTATTTCGCGCGTGTACTGGCGCGTCTGGAAGGCATGGCCGGCGTGCAGGATGTCGCGCAGCAATACAAGGACGACGTGCCGCTGTCGATGCGCTTGGGTCTCTTTCAAGGGCATGCTGTGGGCGGCGAAGTGCACGATGCTTACGTGCGCGAACTGAATGGCCTGCTGCTGCCCGGCGTGGCCTCGCAATTCCGTAGCGGCCTGACCAGCAGCGCGAGCGATCCACAGGCGCTGTATTATTACCTGAAGGGCTATTTGATGCTGGGCGAGCCCAAGCATCAGAACGCGGATGAACTGGTCGCGCTTACCAATATCGAATGGCGCAAGGTTTTCCCCGACGATGCCGTGCTGCAGAAGGCGCTGTCCAAGCATTTCGAAGCACTGGTGGCCGAACCTGGACAGTTGCGCGCCCTGCATCTGGACGACCAACTGGTGGAGCAGGCGCGCAGCACGTTGCGCACGGCCGATCTTTCCACGCTGATCTACGGCAGCCTCAAGCTGAGCATGGACAGCTCCGACCACGCGCCGCTGCAATTGGACAAGGAGCTGGGCCTGCTCGGCAACGTGTTCCACCGCCGCAGCGGTGCCGCCTTGTCCGAGCCGATTCCCGCGCTGTACACGCAACCAGTGTTCGCGATGGAAGTGAACAAAGGTATCGAGGAGGCGGTGAAGCAATTCACACAGGACGATTGGGTCTTCGGCACCGGCAAAATCGACGCCATCCAGCAGGCCAAGCTGGCGCAGCAAGTGTTGGCGCTGTACCAGCAGGACTACATCAAGGCCTGGGACGAACTGCTCAACGACTTGCAGTTACAGCCCATCACCAATATCCAGGATGCCAGCGCCACTGCCGCGAAACTGTCCGGCCCCAGCTCACCGCTGAAATCGCTGCTCGCACTGGTGCGCAACAACACCAATGACTTGCTGCGCGTGCCACCGGCCAGCGACGCCGACAAGGCGGAAGCTGCGTTGAAGAAAGCCGCAGAAAAGCGTGCCGAGCAACGTGCCGAGCAAACCACGGTGATGCGTGCGCTTGCCAATGCCGGTATCAAGCCTGGCAGTGGGGAAGGACAGGGCGCCGCCGCCAAGCCTGGTGATGAGATCAGCGCTCACTTCGACACGCTCGACAAGCTCACCGAAGGAGCCCCGGGCAGTGCGCCGATCGATCACACCCTGAGCGTGCTCGACCAGCTCAGCAAGACCTTGCTGACCATGACCGACTTCAGCAGCGCCGCCGGCCAGCCCAATCCGCAATTGCTGATGGCGCAGCAGGAAGCTTCGCAACTGCCGCCACCGGTGTCCGGCTGGGTGGCCGCCTTGACCGGCAAGAGTCAGGCGCTGGTCGCCACCGGCACCAGCGGTGCACTGGGCGACGCATTCCAGCAGACGGCCGGCAAAGATTGTGCGGACTTCACCCGCGGCCGCTATCCGTTCTCGCCCAACAGCGCCCAGGATATTCCGCTGCAGAATTTCGGCGAGCTGTTCGGTTACGGCGGGCGCTTCGACAGTTTCTACAAGCAGACGCTGGACAAGCTGGTCGACGCCAGCGGCGCCATCTGGAAATGGAAAACCGGCCCCGGAGCCATCAGCGGCTCGCCCGGCATGCTCGCGCAGATGCAGCTGGCCGATACCATCAAGCAGATGTATTTCCGCAACAACGGCAGCATCCCCGAAGTGGACTTCACACTGGCGGCGCCGTCGCTCGACCCGGGCATCGGCAAGCTGGCCGTGACCATCGACGGCCAGAAGTTCGAATACCAACCCGGCAACGCCAGCAGCATGGGCATGAAGTGGCCCGGTCCGCAGCCCGGTCACGTCACGATTTCCGCCTGGGACAGCAGCGGCAATCTGCTCAGCACCTTCGATTACCAGGGCGATTGGGCGTTCTTCCATGCTATGCAGGCCGCCAATCTGCAGCGGCAGTCGGACTTGCGCTATCAGGCCAGCTTCAATTTCGGCGGCCACGTCGCCAAGCTCATCGTGCAGGCGGACAATCTTAAAAACCCCTTCCTCAATACCGCCGTGCAGCGTTTCAGGTGTGGAGGCTAGGCGGGTTATGAATCCGACAGGGGCAGGATTTTTCGGCAAACTTCCCAGTGCGGGCGATTTTGTGCAGCGGCGGCTGCCATCATCCTTCGTGGAAACCTGGGACCAGCATTTCGAGCGCGCGGTGGATGCCAGCCGTCAGGCCTTGGGGCATGCCTGGCAGCATGCGTATCGCAGCAGCCCGGTATGGCGCTTTTTGTTGTCGCCAGGCGTATGCACGGCATCGGCCTGGGCCGGCGTGATGGGGCCGGCCGGCGACCGTGTGGGGCGCAGTTTTCCCATGGTTATCGCGCTGCCGCTGGATGACCAGGCGACAGCGGGCCAAGTGTTGCGCGATGGCGATAGGTGGTTCGCCGCCATCGAGCGGGTACAGGTTGCCGCGCAGGCCGATCCTTCCACCAGTGTGGAGGCGTTCGACTCGCAACTGCTTGCACTCGCCGACACGCCTCTCGTGGCTCCCGCGCCAACGGTAGCCAATGGGGTGGAAAACGTTGCCTGGCAGAATGCCGCGCAATGGCGCATGCCGTTGCCGCCTACGCATGCCGATGGCGATTTTCTCCAGAAATTGTGGGCGCGCATCCATCAAAGCGGCGATGGCTGGTGCCTGTGGTGGACGCAGGGCGGTGGTCATGTGCCCGCCTGCGCCTTGGTTACGCGCGGCTTGCCGGAGCCTTCCAGTTATGTGGGGTTTCTCGATGCTCAGCACGCCAGCGAGGGTTGGCAGACGCTAGGGACTTTCGACGAAGCGCCGCACCGCCATCAGCATGCGCCACACGTTTCTGTCTCGGCGTCGGTCGTATCGCCACCCTCACGCCAGCTGCTGCCGGATGACTTGAGCGAACTGTTTGCCGACCTGGTGCCTTCGGTGTCGATGGCGGTTGCTGCCGGAATCGCTGAAGAAGGCGCTCAAGCTTCGGCAAGCCAAGGCGCCACCACCACTTATCGTAGCGATATCGCGTTGGCGCTGGTTGCCGCCGACGAAGGCGAGCCCGATGCCCGCCGGCAGGCCGCCGCTACGGCTAACCAGGTCGCGAACGAACTGCGAGCGGACGACCTCGCCGGCGATCTGAAGGTATTGAGCCAGCGCCTGCTGGCCCTGCATCCGCGCTTGCGCGAACGCAGTGAAGACTTGATCAATCCGGTACCGGAAGATGGCTCGGTGATCGCCGTGCACATCACCCAGCGCTGGGCCAATCTACTGCGCATCGGTACCGCCGCGGCCTGGCATTGGCGCAAGGGTACGCTGCAATCGTTGTTCGCCACTGCCGCGGAAGCGGGAGAGGACAATGCGCTCGGCGGAGATTTCGACGATCTCCTGTTCACGCGCGCCGCACCGGTGGCGTCCGGTTTGGGTGGCTCCACCGAACCGCTATGCGATGAGGTGGTGTGCGCGGTGGAAGAAGGCGATCGCCTGCTGCTCGTGGTGACGCAGGGCCTGGTGCAGTTTGCCCCGGATGTCTATGCGCGCGCGCTGGCCATGCCTTCCTGCGACGAAGCGCGTGCGCGCATCGCCGCCGCCGCCGGGTTCGCAGGCGAGCCTGCCCGCTGGCCGTTGGCCGTGATCGAGGTGACTTCATGACGCTACGCTACGAATCCGTCGGCCATACCGACACCGGCAAGGTCCGTGCGCACAACGAGGATGCGATCCTGGTGCGCGAGGACGTTGGCATGTGGGTGGTGGCTGATGGACTGGGGGGGCACAGCGCCGGCGATTACGCCAGCGGCATGATCGTCGAGCGCCTGCGTGCGCTGCCGCGGCCGGGCGACGTATTCGATTTCGTGGAAGCGATCGAGGATAGCCTGGCGCAAGTGAATGCCGACCTGCGTAACGTGGCGCGCGAACGCAATGTCGACGTGATCGGTTCCACCGTCGTGGTGCTGGTGCACGACAAGGATTTCATGTTGTGCGGCTGGGTGGGCGACAGCCGCGGCTACTGTTTCGAGGATGGGCATCTGCGGCAGATCACGCGCGATCACGTGCACGGCGAAAAAAACGACGCCACGCAACTGGGCCAGTCGCAGCCGGCCGGTGCCGGCGTGCTCACGCGCGCCATTGGCGCGGAGGAACAGCTGTTCGTGGATTGGGTGGTGACCGGCAGCCGTCCCGGCATGTCCTTCCTGCTGTGCAGCGACGGCGTCAACAAGGAATTGTCCGACCACGAACTGGACGAGGAATACCGCAGCAACGCCGATCCGCAGATATTGCTGGCCAGGCTGTTCGAGCTGTCCTTGAACCGCGCCGGACGCGACAACATTTCCGCCGTGGTCGTGCGGCTGCAGGATTGATATGACGTTCCTAGCCGAACTGATCGACGACTTCAACGCGCGCCAGCGCAAATTGCCGGAATTGTTCCAGGCGCTGGGCGAACGCGGGCCGCAACCCGAAGAAATCTATCGTGACGATCTTGCGCTGCTCACGCGCATGCTCGAAGAGGGCACGCTGGCGCCGGACATCGCCCGCGCCCTGATCGCCAAGCTGCACGCAGTGCAGCAGCCGCTTGGCGTAAGTGCGAACGACGCCACCCTGGTCAAGCCTCCGGCGGCGATGGAAGCGGATGTTACGCAGGTCAAGCCCGCCCTGGCCACCGCGTCGGGCGATGCCGAGGCCACGCTGGTGAAGCCGGCTTCGGGACCTTCGGTCATCACCCAGAACACCGGCCATAACACCGGCAATTCCAGTTCCAACCGCGACACCTGGGCACGCGTCGCGCAAGCGGAGGTTGGCGAATACGCCACCGTTGGCATGCTGCTGAAGGGCCGCTTCCTGCTTGAGCGCGAAATCGGCCGCGGCGGCATGGGCGTGGTCTATCTGGCGCGTGACGAGCGCAAGGTGGAAGCACGTGATCGCGACCCCTACGTCGCCGTGAAGGTGTTGAATGACGAATTCCGCCGCCACCCCGACTCGCTGATCGCACTGCAGCGCGAAGCGCGTCGCTCGCAATTGCTGGCGCACGACAACATCGTGCGCGTGTTCGATTTCGACAAGGACGGCACCATCGTCTTCATGACGATGGAGTACGTCGACGGCCAGGACCTCAAGGCCCTGATCCGCGAACGCTTCAACGGCATGCCGCTATCGGAAGCGCGCACGCTGATCGAAGGCATGGCCTGGGCGCTGAAGCGTGCGCATAGCGCCGGCGTGGTGCACTCGGATTTCAAACCCGGCAACGTGATGGTCACGCGCGATGGCGTGCCGAAGGTGTTCGATTTCGGTATCGCGCGCGCAGGTAAGCATGCAAGCGATGCGTCGGGCGAACAAACCGTATTCGACGCCGGTACGCTTGGCGCGCTCACGCCTGCCTATGCCAGCCTGGAAATGATCCAGGGCAAGGAACCGACCCCCAGCGACGACATCTACGCGCTGGGTTGCGTCGCCTTCGAACTGCTGACGGGCAAGCACCCGTTCGACAAGGACAGTGCGGAGGTGGCGGAGCGCGAAGGCCGCAAGCCGCCGCCGGTATCGGGCTTGACCAAGCGGCAATACAAGGCGCTGTGCGATGCGGTGGCGTTCCACGGCGAGCGGCGCCTGAAAACTGCCGCCGAGCTGGTCGAAGGCCTGCGCGAAATCAGCCTGCGCGAACGTATCGGCCCGCAGCTTGCCTATGGCGGCGGCGCGCTGGTGCTATTGGTTGGCGCGGGTTGGGGCCTGAATCATTACTTGCACGCCCGCCAGGTCGATCAGATCGTCGCGCGCTTCGCGCCTACGGCGCCCGACCGCTACGCCAATGAAGACCAGGCCGCGCAGGCCTTGAACACCTTGGGCGACGACGAGCGCAAGCGCATCGTGCTCGACCAGGGCGACACAATCCAGAACTACCTACTCAGCCGCATCGTTACTTACTGGGATCCGGCGCAGAACCACTACGACTACGCCGCCACGCAGCATGTTTTCCAATTGCGCGACCAGCTGAAACTGTATTCGCCGAACCTGGACGCGAAGCGCAGCGCAATCGAACAGCAAAAGAATGACCTGCTTAACTCGCTCGATACCCAGCTCACCCAGCGCATCGACGCAGGTGCGATATTCGAGAACCAGCCCAACAATGCGGTGGAAACCCTGGCGCAGATCCGCGCCATCGATCCACGCAGCGCCTTGCTGAAGAATGCGGAGCTGGAGCTGAAATATGACATTGCCATCGGTCATGCCCTGAGCGCCAACCGTGTGGACGAAGCGAAGTCCGATCTTGCGTTGGCGACGCGCCTGTTTCCCGATTCGGCTCGCTTGAAACAGCGTGAAACGCAGCTTGCGGCACTCAACGGGACGCTTGCCGCGACAGCGCCTGGACAGGCCGCGCCACCGGCGAATTTGCCGCAAGCACGCAAGACGCTGGCTGCACTGATCGCTCAGCCGGCGATGAGTTCGGAATGGCAGCAGGAAGTTGCCAGCGCGATGAGCACGCTGCACAACGACAGTTCGCCCGACACGCGCAAATTGGTGAACGATCTGGCCACGGTTATTGCCACGCAGGCGGCAACGCAGACCGACCCGCTGCAGCTGCAACAGGCGAGCAACCTGGTCAATCTCGGCCTGCAATACGAGCCACAGTCCAGCGCACTGCGCGCGCAGCGCACACGCCTCGACACCCTGTTGCAACAGCAGGAGGCGCAGCTCAATCAGGAAAGTATCGCAGCCGAAGTCACCTCGCGCATCGAGTCGGTCAAGCGCGCCGCCGCCGCCAACGACATCGGCAAGGCGGAAGAATCGCTGGCGCGCATTCGCGCCTTGCAACCGGACAATCCGTTCCTGGCCCAGGATGGGCCGCAATTGCTGGCAGCCGCCTATCTCGCCCAAGCGGATACCGCTGTGCAACGCGGGCGTTACCAGAGCGCATCCGAGTTGCTGGCCAGGGGCCTGAAGTCGCTTGGCAATCGTCCTGAATTGCGCAAGGCGAAGGCGCGCTATGACTTGCTCGCCGCCGTGATGAACGCACGCGGCAAGCCGGTAAGCGCTGCCGACTTCGACCGCATGCAAAAACAGCTTGCCGACGCTCGCAAGACCGATCCGGATGGCTTGAAGCAACTGGAGTCGGACCTGAAGCAACGCGGCCAACTGCAAGCGACGCTGTCTGATCTGCTCGACAGCATGAAGCCAAGCGAAGCCGCCGCAACGACACTTCCAGCCACGCCTGCGCCAAATATTGCCACCCAGCCCGGTGCCAGTAACCCATCCACTGCGACTCCGGGCACGCCTGCGGTAAAAGCTGGGGCCAACGGCAAAACCGCGACGGCCGGCAATAGCGCGTCCGCATCGGCAAATGTCGCGACAACGACGACTCCCGCCGCCCCCAGCAGCGACCCCTGCAACCAGGCCGACCTGATCGGCAAGGGCAAGGTTTGCTATGACACGCTAGGTCAGCGCCGCGGCCCTTCGCTGGTAGTCATACCGGGTATTTCCGGAGGCAAGCCCTACGCTTTGTCACGAGCGGAAATCACCGTGGCGGAATTCAACCGCTACTGCACCACTACCGGGCAGTGCTCGGCCAAGACGGGCGACGATCCCGATTCCGGCGGCCTGCCGATCGCCAACATCAGCCTGGCCCAAGCCAAGGCCTATGTGGCGTGGTTGTCTTCCGCCAGCGGCGGCTATGTCTACCGGCTGCCGACGGATGCCGAGTGGACCCACGCGGCGAAAGGCGGCGGCAGTTGGTCACAAGCCTCCGACAGCAACTGCATTCCGCCCACCGCAGGCAATGGTGATGACAACACCGGCGCGCCCATTTCCTCGCGCGGGCGCGAAGCCAATCCCTGGGGCCTGGTGAACATGACCGGCAACGTGTGGGAATGGGTCACCAATGGCGGCGGCGTGAGTGTGCGCGGCGGCAGCTATAACAGTTACTGGTCCGACTGCACGGTGAACGCTCGCCGCGACGATACCGGCGCTGCGCAAAAAGACGTGGGATTCCGCGTGTTGAGAGAACTGAAATGAGCGAACGGGAACGGCACGTCAACCATAGCCTGCGCGCCCTCGACGAAGCCCATCGCCTTGGCCGGCTCACACGCGAGGAATACCGCTCCCGCCGACGGCATTTGCTAGGTGCATTGCGCGACAGCCATGTGGTTACCGCGCGCAATGCCATCGTGCGATCGGCGCCGCCGCCACAGGCAGCTGTGCCTATGGTGGGTGACGATGTGTTACGCGACGTGTTTTCGTCGCGTCTGCCGATGTGGAAATGGATGCTGCCACTACTGGTGGCTGGCGTCCTGCTGTGCGCCGGTTTGTGGTATTGGCTGTCCAAAGCGGGTTGAAACCGTAGTTCCAAATGCCGGGGTTGTCATGATGGGCCAGCTGAATATGGCTCCATGACACCGTGCGGTGCTTGGCAATCCAAAGCGTGTGCTCCGTCGCGCGCTGGCGTATTGCGGAAGAGTGAGGAGACTGCCACACTTTGTGTAAGGAATATCCCATTGATGTCGGCAACCCGGCCAATGCGGATTCACGATGACGCGCCCGTTCCGTTCGGGCTGTTTGCCAAGGGGTAGGCGATGAAATTTCTTCTGGCGCTGGTGTTGCTGGTTCCGGCCATGGCGCAAGGCGCTGAACAAAAGCTGGAATGTCCAGCCTCGCTTGAGGTGAAAGACTCGGCGTCGGCGCCGTCAGGAGCACAAGTTTTCCAAAGCCCTGAACCCCATGTGCTGGAACGCGTAAGCTTTCAATTGGGCACGCCATCCAAGCTCGTGCCTGCGCCTCTGGGTACCGTAAACAAGCCGGGCGAATCCCGCGATACCTGGGTGTTTCACGCTCCTTTGCCGCAACAAGTCTGGGCTGCCTGCGCGTATACCGGTACCAGCCTGTTCCTGGTAAGGCCGGTTGGCCAAAATGTCACGCGATGCGAAGTCCGATATCGCACGGTTGGCGCTCATACTCGGGTAGGTGTTATCGCCGCTCGCTGCGAATAGGCAGCTTGCTATTTCATGCTTCATGCGCGCAAGCGCAATGACCGACCGCACAAGATTCCATGGAGGAGACAGGACGTGCCATACACGCTTCAGATCGACCAGAATTCCGTATACGGCAAGGGAAAATTCGTCAACGCGAAAGGAAACACGGAATGCGTTGAGTTCGTCAGGCAGGCCACCGGAGCGCCTGAAACGCCTAAATGGGTTCGCGGGCGGCTGGTGAAATCCCTCAAGCCGGGTGAATTGGCTCCCGGCACCGCGATAGCGACGTTCGACGAGCACGGCAAATACCCCACTGACGCTTTGGGTAAGCATGCGGCCATCTATCTTGGCACGACCGACAAGGGGATCGAGGTGCTCGACCAGTGGGACAGTCAAGGCGAGGTAAAGAAGAGGGTTATACGCTTCCATCCCAAGGCGGGAACGAAGCGTAGCGATGACGGCGATACCTTCTACGTGATCGAGTAAGGGCAACAAACCATGAGATGCGCACTAGTCTTGGCGCTGCTAACCCCCGTGGCTGCCTCTGCTGGCAGCTTTCAAATCGAGTGTCCCGCTACGCTGATGGTGAAAAGCACGGCGGCGGCGCCATCCGGTTGGCAAATTGTCGAGTCGCCGGAGCCGCACGTATTGGATCATGTGGGGCTATACCGCGGAAATCCCTCGGATTTGCAATCTTCCGTGCCGGAAACGACGGATGAAAGGCAAGGTCGCTCCAAGGATGTGTGGACATTCGACGCCACGGAAAAAATGTGGGCGGCGTGCTTCTACACCGGCACATCATTGTTCACAGCCATGCCCGTGCCGCAGGGAGTTACGCGTTGCGAGGCGCTTTACGGTTCGCCACGCAAGGGCGAGAAATCCGGTCTGATCGCAGCCCGCTGCGAGTAGCCATGATTTCTATGACAGGTGGTTGAGGGTGTGGGTGCCGAATGAGGTTTATAGGCGGCTTCCGCATGCCGGGATTGCCCTCGGCCTGTTCCCCGACAGGTAACCCTGCATGGAAGGGGCCTGATGATGCAAGAGTAGTGCCGCCACCACGTTCCAGGCATCATTATTTTGACTTGGAACGAGGTATGGAGTGGAGGCATTATATGCGTTCCGGCTGCGCTCCCCGAGGTTCAGGCGAGATGCGGCAGGGGGATCAGGGTTTCCAATTGAAGCCACGCATGTCATATCGGCGAAGCCGAGAGCAGGTTTAATGCGCGGCGAAGCATAGGGTTTGTGAGCATTGCGGGACGCGCTCGTATCGCACCTTGGACTTAAGTCATGGTGATTGGCGTTCGCAAAAGCTTGCGCACCGGCAGCAGGGGTTTTTAGGTTTTTTAAATTCGTTGCAAGGGGAGCGCATGGGGCGCTCCTCCACCCACAAGCACCACCGCGTTTCGATTCAGAGGACAAGTATCGTGCGGATTGCATGCATGGCAGCAGCATTGGCTTTGGCATTGGGTAGCAGTTCGGCATGGGGGCAAGGCACTCAATCCCAGCCGGGCCAGATCCTGATTAGCGGGGTACCGGCTTCGGCGCCGGAGATCCAGAAGATCATTGACGGGGAATACCAGAAGGCGGCGGGAACAGGTGCGCTGGACCATGCGCAGCTGCAAGCGCTAGCCCAGCGGATTACCGCGGCTTTGCATAAGGCGGGCTATCCCGAAGCGCACGCCTATCTGGCCGACCAGTTCGCCGCTTACAGCTTTGGCGCAGGGGCGAAGTCCGCTCCTGCAAATGCCCAGGAGGCTGCCAGCGCGGTGGCGGCGGGTGGCGAGGGTAGTGCTTCCTTGGCCTCTGCGCCCAGCGCAGCAGGCGTGGTGCCTCCGGTGAAGGAGCGCGAAAGCGGCAGCGCCGCCGGGCAGAAGATCGCCGTGCGCGGCTTCCGCATCGACGGCGTTGGCGATCATCCGGATGCCGGTATTACCTATGACAGCATCCATGCGCTGGTCAGCGAGGAATATCGCAAGCTGGGTGGCAGTGCCGGCCAGCCGGTGATGCTCAGTTTCGCCCAGATGCAAGGGGTGGCCGACAAGATCACCGATCGCTACCGCAAGGCTGGCTTCATCGTGGCCGACGCCTTCCTGCCGGCACAGACCATCGGCAACGACCAGGTCGTTGAGATCCAGATTCTGGAAGGTCAGGTCGGGCGTATTGTCGTCAAGGGCAACAAACGCTACTACGCCAGCGTTATCGCGGCTCCTGCGCAGCAATTGAAGAACAAGCCGCTGCAAAAGGACACGGTGGACTCCGCATTGTTGTATGTGCGTGATCTGCCCGGTGTGACCGTGACCTCCACCTTCCAGCCGGGCCGCCAGACCGGCGACACCGATCTGATCATGGTGGCGCACGAGGCGAAGAGCCCCTTTACCTTTACCACCGGCGCAGACAATTACGGCACGTCACTTACCGGCCGCTATCGCGCGTTGGCGGGTGTGACCTGGAACAGCCCGCTGGGTATCGGCGACAGCTTGTCCGCCAATGTGGACTACTCACTTGACCCGAACCAGAACGCCTACGGTTCGCTGATCTACAACGTGCCGCTGGTGGTGGTACCCGGGCTGGGCATGACGGCAGGCTATACGCGCAGCCAATTGCAGATCAGCTCCGATGGCTTGGGCGCATTGAAGGTGCGCGGCCCGACCACTACGCATTTCATCGGCAGCGACTGGAAGTTCATCAACACCGACGACATGAAGATGCAGGCCAGCCTGCATGTGATGCGCGAGCAGTCCAGGCTCAGCACGCAAGGCATGGAGCTGTCGGACGAGAAGTTCAACGTGCTGGATCTTGGCTATGCCATGAACCACACCGATCGCCGTTTCCATGGCGTCGATCTGTTGCAGGTCAATGTGCGCAAATCGCTGACGGACCAGTCGCATGAGCCGGACCTGGTCAGCCCCAACCATGCGCATGATTTCACCCTGGCGAAGGTGTCGTACACGCGCCTGCAGTTCCTGACCCAATCGCAGCGCCTCTACTTCAAGCTCAATGGCCAGTGGACGCCCGATGCGCTGGTGCCGATGGAACAGTTCGTCATCGGCGGCCCGGACAGCGTGCGTTCGTATCCGATCGCCGACGGCCTGACCGACCGCGGCTATTACACCTCGCTGGAATACCACGTGGATGCACCGGGCTTCGGCAACAAGCCGTCGCCGTTCTATGCGCGGCCTTGGCGCGAAGTGCTGGAACTGGAGACCTTCCTCGACTACGCACGCGGCTTTACCGCGGGCGCGAACCACAGCAGCAGCACGCCGCCGTTGACTTTCAGCGGCTTCGGCGCGGGCTTCATCTTCCGCATTCCGCAATTCCACCATTTCGAGTTTCACCTGGACGGCGCGATACCGCTGGGCAGCCAGCAGGCAACGGACCGCCACGGTTACCACGTATACGGACGTATGGGCTTGACGTTCTAAGGAGACAGTCATGAGCAACAGCATTCGCAAGCAGCAGCACGCGTCGTCCCCCTCGAATGGATTGCCGGCCCTGCGACGCAAGTTGCTGCCGGCCAGCCTGGTGTCCTTGCTGGGTCTCTTCGCCTGTGGCGGTGACGCATGGGCAGGCGGCCACGTGGCGGCGAATACCACGCCCACGGGCGGTTCGATCGTGGGCGGTAGTGGCTCCATTGCGCAGAGCGGCGCCAACACCACCGTGGTGCAGAATTCGCAGATGCTGGCCCTGAACTGGCAGACGTTCAACGTCGGTTCGAACGCCTCGGTGATATTCAAGCAGCCTTCGTTCACCTCGGTGGCGCTCAACCGCATTCTCGACCAGAACGCCAGCCAGATCTTCGGCCACGTCAACGCCAATGGCCAGATCTTCCTGATCAACACGCACGGCATCATCTTTGGCCGCAATGCGCAGGTTAATGTCGGCGGCCTGGTGGCGAGCACGCTGGACCTCACGCCGAGCGATTTTCTGGCCAACCATTTCAACCTGGATGCGCACGGCGGCAGTGCCGGTGTTGTCAACCACGGCACCATCGAGGCCGCCAGCGGCGGTTCGGTAAGCCTGGTCGGCGGGCAGGTAGCCAACGACGGCCTGATTATCGCCAACTACGGTCACATCAATCTCGACGGCGCCGATCGCGCCGTACTGGACTTCGACGGCGACGGCTTGATCAACGTGCAGATCACCGGCGATCTGCAAAAACGCCTCAATAAAGATGAAGCCGCGGTCGCCAACAAGGGCAGCTTGAAGGCCGATGACGGCACGGTGGTACTGCAGGCTTCGGCGGCGAAGGAACTGTTTACCGATCTGGTGAACAACACCGGCGTGATCAGCGCCGGCGGCATCAGCACCAACGGTGGCAAGGTACAGTTGATCGCCAGCGGCGGCAACGCCGTGACCAGCGGCACTATCGACGTCTCCGGTACCCAAGGCGGCAGCGTGCAGGTGCTGTCGGACCAGAACGTGGGCGTGACCGGCAGCATCGATGCGTCCGGCATTCAGGGTGGCGGCAATATTCGCGTGGGCGGCGGCTATCAGGGCGGGGAAGGGTTGCAGACCGCCAATGCCACCTATGTGGCACCTACCGCGGCGTTGAAAGCCGATGCCACCCAGACCGGCAATGGCGGCTCCGTCGTCGTATGGGGCAACCAGGTCAATAATTTCTACGGCAGCATCAGTGCGCGCGGTGGTGCGCTGGGTGGCAACGGCGGCCTGGTCGAAACTTCCTCGCATTACGGGCTGAACGCGCAGGGCAGCGTGGACGCCTCGGCTGCGCGCGGCAAGGCGGGTACCTGGCTGCTCGATCCCTATGACGTAACGATCAACAGCGGGTCCACCACCAGCGGCATCACGACGTCCGGCAGCACATACACCGCCAGTGGTAATTCTTCGGTCATCGGCAACAACGTGATCAACAACGCGTTGACTGGTGGTACCAATGTGTTCGTGTTCACCGGCAGCAGCGGTACACAGAATGGCGACATCACCGTATCCGCGCCGATTGCGGCCAACGGCGGTGGGTCGCTGTATCTGGAAGCGGCCGGCAGCATCCTGGTCAACAATAGTATCTCAAGCGACGGCTTTGATGCCTTGAACGTCAAGCTGTGGGCCGATTACAGCGGCGCAGCAGCCGGTACGACTTACAGCCGTGCCAGCAGTTGCGCCTCCAGTACCGCCTGCGTGGTGCAATTGAACGGCGCCGCCATCACTACTAGCGGCGGTTATGTCGACATTGAAGCGGGCGGTAACGTTTCCATCGATGCTGCCTCCAGCATCGATACCACTGGCACCTTTTCGAACGGCACGCTGGCCATCGTCACCAATTCCGGCATTACGGCGCAGGGTGCGTTGACTGCCGGCAATACCTTGTTGGTGGGAAATGGGGCGATTTTGGCCGCCAATTCCAACAACAATTTCAATGGCTGGGTGCAATTGAGCGACACCAGCAGCAACGCCGTTACGCTCAGCAATGGCACGAATGCGCTGCTATTGAATAACGTTGCAACTGGTGCAGGAGCGCTAACGTTGTCGGGCGTTGGCATTACGCAGGTAAGCGGCACGTCGATCACAACCAATGCGGGGCCTGCCTCGTTCAATGCCGGCGCAGGGATTATCACGCTCACCAATACGGGTAACAATTTCGCCGGTCCGGTGGCGTTGAGCAACAACGGCAATAACAACGTTGCACTCAGCAACAACGGCAACGCGTTGCAACTGGGCAATGTTGCCGTCGGCACTGGCACGCTGGCCATAAGTGGTACCGGTATTACGCAGGCCAGTGGTACATCGATCACGCAGGCCGCAGGTGCCGGCACGGCCACATTCAACGCGGGTGCGGGCGTCATTACCCTTGCCAACGCCGGCAACGACTTCACCGGTTCGGTGGGGCTCAATAACAGCGGTGCCAACAACGTCAGCGTCAACAATGGTGCCAATTCGCTCACCCTTGACAACGTATTAGTGGGCACTGGCACATTCGCCGTCAGCGGTACGGGCCTGGCCCAGGCGGGCTTCACCTCGGTTGCACAGGCGGCCGGCGCTGGCGCGGTAACGCTCAACGGCGGCACTGGCGCGATCACGTTCGGCAATGGCAATAACTTTACTGGCCTGGTCAACGTCAGCAATAGCGGGGCCAACGACGTAAGCCTCAACAATGGCGGTAATACGCTGACTTTGGGTACGGTGGCGGCGGGAGGTGCTTTTGCGATCAGTTCGAATGCGATCCGCCTGACCCAAAACGTCAGTTCAGGTGGCACGCAGACCTACCAGGGCCCTGTCACGCTCATGGCTGATGCCACGCTGACCGATTCCAGCGGCAGTGGCGTGGTCTTCCAGAACACCGTGGATGGTGGGCATAACCTTACCGTCAGCACCACAGGTACGACCGAGTTCGACCAGAACGTCGGCGCTTCCGCCAACTTGACCTCGCTGTCCGTGGGTACTGGTGGCGTTACGTTGACCAGCGCTGTCCATAGCATTGCCACGACGGGCATCCAGACCTACAACGGCCAGGTGACGCTGGGCCGGTCGACCACGCTGCAGGGCAGCACCGTCAACTTGAACGCGGGTGTCAGCGGTGTCAATCATTCGCTGACCATTACCGGCAATGCTGGTCTCGGCGGCACCTCGTCAGCGCTTTCCGGATTGTCGGTCAGCGGTACGACACAGCTAGCCGGTGCGGTCAGCAGTACCGGGGCGCAAACCTACACGGGTGCAGTGACACTGGCCGGCAGTTCCACGCTTAACAGCACTGGATCGGGTGGGGCAATCAGCTTCGGTTCCACCGTGGACGGTAATTACAGCCTGGGTGTCACCAGTTCGAACAACTCGGTTTCTTTCGGTGGCGCGGTTGGCAGCCTCGCGTCATTGGCTTCGCTGACTGCTCATGGCAGCGGCAGCACCGGGATCACGCTGGGTGGCAACGTCACTACCTCAGGCACGCAGAGTTATACCGGGGTGTTGGCCCTTGGCAATTCCAGCACCGTCTTGACCGGAAGCACGGTGACGGTGAACAGCGCGATCAACCAATCCAGCCAGAGCCTGACCATCACCGGCAATGTCGTGCTCAACAGCACCGGCACGGAGCATCTGTCTACGCTGAGTGTCAGCGGCACCAGCACGCTCAATGGCAACGTTACTACGAGTGGCGCCCAAAGCTATGCCGGACTGGCCACCCTGGGCGGCTCCGTTACCAGCCTTACCGCTACGAGCATCACGTTCGGCAATGGTGCGGATGGAGGCAGCGCCAGTAGTGGTGTCACCCTCAATGGCAACGCCACGCTCGGCGGAAGTTCCTCTTTATCGGGCTTGGCGGTAACCGGCAGCACCCTGCTGCAAGGCAATGTCACTACCAGCGGCTGGCAAACATTTACCGGTCCAGTGACCCTGGCCAGCAATGCAACGCTTGACAGCACCGGTGGCAGTGTCGTTTTCTCCAATACGGTTGACAACAATACGATCACGCCTGAACTGCTGATTGCTGACGCACCCGGCGGTGCTGTGAACTTCGGCGCCGCCGTAGGTTCGAGCGCCACCAACGGCGCCCTCGGCGGACTGACCACCCAAAGCAGCACGTTCAGCGATAGCAGCACGCTCAAGATCGGCGCCGGCGGCCTGTCCATCACCACCACCGGTGGTGATATCACGCAAGGCGGCGCGTTCACGGTGGCGGGTGCCAGCATCTTCAATGCCGGTGGCAACGCCATCACCTTGACCAATGGCAGCAATGCGTTCACCGGCGCGGTGTCGCTTGCCAACAGTGGCTCCAACAATGTTTCGCTTACCAATGGCGGCCTGCTCACGCTGGGCAACGTCAACGTGGGCAGCGGTGCACTGAACCTTATCGGTGCCGGCATCGTGCAATCGGGCGGGCGTATCGTGCAGGCTTCCGGCGCCAGCACGGCCAGCTTCAATGCGGGCAGCAATGCCATTACCTTGAACAGCGCCACCAACAGCTTCACCGGGGCGGTGGACCTAACCGGCGGCAACACGCAGATCACCAGCGGCAGCGCATTGAACCTGGGCACCAGCACCATCAGCGGTACGCTTGCGGTCAGCAATAATGGTGCGGTGAGCCAGAGTGGTGCGCTGAGCGTGACCGGCGCGGCCAGCTTCACGCAGACCAATGCCACTGCCGGAAGCGGGCAGGACATCGTTCTGGGCAACACCAGCAACGATTTCAAAAACACCGTCAGCTTTGCCGCCACGGGTACCAACGCGCAGATCCACAACCTGTCGCTGACCAATACGGACGCCACGCCCGGCACGCTGACTTTGCCCGCCAGCATCACCGGCAACCTGACGCTGGATTACACCACTGCAGCGCTGGCGTTACCGACAATCCAGGTTGGCGGCAGCCTGAGTGCAACTAGCCACGCGGGGATCACGCAGGGCGGCGCGCTTTCCGTGACCGGCACCAGCACCTTCGACGCGGGGTCTAGCGCCCTTACGCTGAACAACACCAGCAACAGTTTCATCGGCGCCTTGGATCTCACCGGCGGCAATACCCAGATCGCCAGCGGCAGTGCGCTGAACCTGGGCACCGGCACGATCAGCGGTACGCTAGCGGTCAGCAACACTGGCACGATCAGCCAGAGTGGGGCATTGACCGTGACCGGTGCGGCTAGCTTCACGCAGAACGGCGCAGGGGCAGACGTCCTGCTCAACGCAGGCAACGATTTCCAGAACACGGTGACGATCGCCGGTACCGGTATCAGGAATCTCTCGCTCACCAACACGGATCTCACCTCGAACGCGCCCGGTTTGCCGGCCAGCATCAGCGGCAATCTCACGCTGAACTACGCCGCCAGCAGCGGACTTACCCTGCCGGCTACGGCCGTGGGCGGCTCGCTGGACGTTACCGCTGCGAACGGCATCCACATCAACGGTAATGAAGCGACTGGCGGTGGCCAGACCTACCACAGCGCGGTGACGTTGAACACGAATGCCACCCTGCAGAGCACGGGTGGCGGCGCGATAGACTTTGTTTCCAACGTGACTGGCCCCGCCAACACGCTCACGCTACTCACAGGGGGCGCGGCAACGGTCGGTGGCACCACGCAGCTCGGCGGCCTGACCAGCACCAGCAGTACCTTCAGCGGCAACGCGTTGACGATCGGCAGCAACGGTCTGTCGATCACCACGACGAACGGTACGATCACGCAGACCGGCGCCTTCATCGTGGCCGGGACCAGCGCCTTCAATGCCGGCAGCAATAGCATAACGCTGACCAATCCCGGCAACAGTTTTGCCGGAGCGGTGTCGTTGACCGGCGGCACGACTACGATCAGCCAGAACTCTGCGTTGACCTTGGGCAGTTTGAACACCGGAGCGCTGACCGTTACCAGCCAAGCTGCCCTGAACCTTGGCAGTGGTACGGTCAATGGCGTGCTTAGCGCAAACAGTGGCGGCGCTATCACGCAGTCGGGCGCGCTGGCGGTGACCGGTACAAGCGGTATCAGCGCCGGCAGCAATAGCATAACGCTGACCGCTGCCAACCACTTCGGCGGTGCGGTGACGCTAACCGGCGGTACTACGCAGATTACCAATGGCGCGGCGCAGCTCACGCTTGGCACGCTCAACACCGGTGCCCTGACCGCGACCAGTGGCGCTGGCTTGAACCTGGGCAGCGGCACGGTGGGCGGTGCGCTCACGGCAGCAGGCAATGGCTTGATCACCCAAAGCGGCGTGCTCACGGTCAATGGCGCGGCAAGCATTACGCAGAACGGCAGCGGGCAGGATGTGCTGCTCGCCAACACCGGTAACCAGTTCAAGAACACGGTGAGCTTCGCCGGTGCGCAGATCAGGAATCTCTCGTTTGCGGACGCCTATGCCACCTCAAGCAGCGCCCTGTCGCTGCCTGCCAGCATCAACGGCAACCTTGCGCTGGATTACCCCAACGCGGGTTTGGGTTTGCCGGGTACTTCGGTAGGCGGCACGCTGAGCGTCACCGCGAACGGCATCACTATCAGCGGCAACGAAACCACCGGTGGTGGGCAAGCCTATAACGGCGCGGTCACCCTGGGGAGCGATGCCACGTTGCACAGTACGGGCAACGGCGATATCGATTTCGCTTCCAGCATCAATGGCACGCATGCGCTGACGCTCAACACGGGAGGCAACGTCACGCTGGGCGGTGCGGCAAATCTCAGCGGCTTGAACAGCACCAGCAACACCTTCAGCGGCAACGCGTTGACGATCGGCAGCGGCGGCCTGGCCATCACCACGACGGGTGGCGCGATCACCCAGACCGGTGCATTCACCGTCACCGGCAATAGCTCATTCAACGCCGGCAGCAATGCGATCACGCTGACCAACGGCGGCAACAACTTTGCCGGCGCCGTGGCGTTGACCGGTGGTGCTGCGCAAATCAGTCAAGGTTCGGCGCTCACGCTGGGTGCGGTGCACACAGGGGCGCTGACGGTGAACAGCCAGGGCGATCTGAATCTGGGCAGCGGCTCGGTCAGCGGCGATCTGGCGGCGACCAGCAATGGCGGCGCCATCGGCGAGAGCGGGGCGTTGTCGGTCAGCGGCAATAGCACGCTCAACGCCGGTACCGGGGCAATCACGCTGAACAACACCGGCAACACCTTCGGAGGCGCCGTCAACCTCGTCGGTGGCGCTACGCAGATCACGGATGCTGCCGCGTTGAGCCTGGGTACGCTGAACACCGGCGACCTGACCGCAACGAGCATTGGCAACCTGAATCTTGGCGGCGGCAGCGTCGGCGGCAACCTGGCGGCGACCAGCAATGGCGGCGCGATCAGTCAGACCGGCGCGCTTTCGGTAGCCGGAACTACCACGCTGAACAGCGGCAATGGCTCGGTAACGCTTACCGACAGTGGCAATGTGTTCACCGGTGCGGTTACGGCGATCGGCGCGGGCGTGTCGCTGAATGACGCAGGCGACCTCACCGTTGCATCGCTTACCGACAACGCCAATGGTGGTGTCAATCTCACTGCCACCGGCACGCTCACCGCTTACGGCATCAGCGCAGGCAGCGGTGATATTTCGCTCGCCTCCAATGGCGGCACGCTGTCGACCGGTGGTGCGATCAGCGGTGGCAATATCTCGCTTACGGGTCTCAAAGGCATCAACTCAAGTAACACCATCAACGCCAGCGGCACGCTTACCTTGAACAGCTCGCAGGGAAGCATCACCAGCGCGGGCGGTATCGCAGCCGGCAGCCTCACTGGATCTTCCAGCGGCGCTACCGCACTCAATGGCAGCAATTCAATCGGTACCCTAGGCGGTTTCAGCGCCAACGGCTTCAGCTTGAGCAATGGCCAAAGTCTGACGGTAAGTGGCCCGTTGAATGGCAACAACAGCGTTGCGTTGGCCGTAAGCAGCGGCGATCTTACGCTGAATGGCAGCGTGAGCGGCATCAACACGGCGCTGTCCGCCGCAGGCGCGATCAACGAGGGCGGCAGCGGTAGCGTGACGGCCAGCACCTTGACCGGCAGTGCAGGTGGCGTCGTCACCTTCAATGGCACCAACCAGATTGGCACGCTGGGCAACTTCAGCGCGGCCAATTTCAGCCTCATCGATGGGCAGGCGTTGACGGTAAGCGGGGCAGTCAACGGCGGCGCCAGCGCATCACTGACCAGCAGTGGCGGTGGCATCACCATCAACGGTTCGATCAGCGGCACCAATACGGCCTTGCATTCTGCCGGTGGCATCAATGAAAGCGGCAGCATCACCGCCGGTTTGCTTAGTGGCAGCGCGGCAGGTGCTGCTGTCCTCACCGGTAACAACCAGGTGGGCACTCTGGGCAACTTCAGCGCGAACGGTTTCAGTTTCAAGGATGGGCAGTCGCTGACCGTCAACGGGTCAGTGAATGGCGGCGGCAATACCACACTGACCACCACTACCGGCAACATCACACTCAACAGTACAGTGACGGGCAGCAACGTCGCGCTGTACTCGGCGGGTGCGATCACCGAAGGTGGCGCTGGCGTCAATGCCGATACGCTCACCGGCGGCTCCGCGGGTGCGACCACACTCAATGGTTACAACCAGGTCGCCACACTCGGAAGCTTTACGGCCAATGGCTTCAGCCTTAGCGATGCTCGAGCCTTGACCGTGGTGGGTCCAGTCAACGGCGGCAGCAGTCTTGCGCTGACCACCACCGGCGGTAGCCTCGCGTTGGATGGCGCAGTAAGCGGTTCAGCCATGAACCTCAACTCGTCAGGCGCGCTCAGTGAAGGTGGCAGCGGCAGCATTACTGCCGACACGCTCAGCGGCAATGTCGACGGCGGTACCACGCTTACCGGCTTGAACAAAGTGGACACGCTGGGCGATTTCCGCTCGCTGGCCGGCTTCAGCTTCGCAAACGATCAAACGCTTGCCTTGGGCTCCGTCAACGGCAGCAGCTACGCAGTAGATGCGGGCACCTCGCCGGTATCGATCGCGGTGTCCCACGGCAGCCTGTATGACGCCGATCACACCTGGACCTACGATGGCACCGGTTCCTGGTCTTCGACCGGCGCGATCGGTACCCAGGCCAGTCCGATCTACGTATTGGGCACCACCACGCAGTACGTAAATCTGGTCGGTACTCCGCCAGCGTATTTCTATGCGGTGGATAGGGTCGGCTCGATCCTGCCGATCGTCGGCGACAGCGTGAACATTCCCACCTCGCTGTTCTCAAGCCGTGCGCAGAACGTCAACAACCACCTGGATTCGTATATCGACGCCAGCGTGATTACGGCGAACTACCGTTCGTTCGGTATCGTACCCACAGGCATTCTGTTGCCGCAGGACCAGCGAGGCTGCCAAGCTGGCGGTGGCGGTACAGATTGTCCGGATGAGTGAAGGATGGGTTGATGCGTAGCGCGCGCGCGGTTGTTACGTGGTGGTGTGGCTTGCTGCTCGTCGGAGCGGCAAGCCACGCGTCGGCGCAAATCGCGCCGCGCTTGACCGGAGAGGCGGTCATCGCCCGCCTCGATACCGCCAAGCAGGACGTGGCTGCGCGCGCCAGCGCTACGCATGACGATCGACTCGCTTCGGTGGGCACGCGGCTAGGCGAGATGGCAGATGCACTGCGTAAATCGCTGGGCGACAAGGCGGGTCAGCCGGCTGACATCATGGACGACAGCAGGCGTATCGCTGTCTTGCGCGCGGACGCCGCCGTACAACGCACGCGTGGTTTTCTCGATGCCGCGCCCAGTTGCCCCGGCAGCGATGCCAAGGCGTTGACGGAAGCCTTGGCCACCACCATCGAGCAGCTCGCCAAGGCATCGGGCTCATCGAAAGCGGCGCCGGTGATCAGCGGCGTCGAAACCATCGACCACCGTCCGTTGTTTGCGCTGCATCCTGGCAATGCGCCCGTGGCCTTGGCGCTGGTCGGCACGAATCTGTCCGATCCGCAATGCGCCGATCCACAGATCAGCGCTACCGACGACAAGGGCAAGCTGCTCGACAATCAACCGGTCATCACCGGTGTATTGCCTACCCGGATCGAGTTGAAACTGCCGGACGGGGCAGGGGGGCGGCCGGGCGCGCTGGTGTTACATGTGGTGCCCAAGCACAAGGGATTTCTGATGGGCTGTTCCGCCCAACCGGAGGCTACGACTGCGCTGCAGGTGACGTCTCCCATGCGTGTCTCCGTCAGCTATGACTTGACTACCACGTGCAGCGGCGGTGAGCGCGTGCCGGCTTCCGGCAATTTGCCAGACATCACCGCCTACGGTGCCACTGCATCTCGCCAGGTGGATGCCGCGTGCCCCAGTCCATCGCGTTACGCGATCAGCGCCAAGGTGACGTTTGGCGACGGCGCCAGCGCTTCCGTCGGGCCGGTCGAGCAAACGGCTGCGGCCGATATCACCATGGGCTTGCCGGCGGGGTTTACGTTGAGCTGGAGTCCTTCGACACGGACGGTGTTCGTGCGCTCGGCGGCGAATGTTTGCAAGGCTGTGTACTGACTCAGGCTGGGATTGTCATCCCAGCCTACGTTTTCTCAGCTTAGTCGTCGCTGGTTCCGGAAATTACCTGCAATTCACTCATGCCACCGGGCGCCAGGTCCTTCATCAAATCCACGAAGTTCAAGCCCACCAGGCGCTGCGCACGACGCAACAGCAGCGGAATAGGGCTGGAAGGCTCGCATCGCGCGTAGTAGTCGCAGATTTCATCCAGCCGGCGCATCACGTCCTGCGGTGTTTCGATCCGACCGCTGGCCGTTTGTTGCGTGGAACCCGATGAGTTCGACGACGCTTCCGCCTCGCCCTCGGTAGGCGCTTCGACAGCCTGCGGCAAGCGCTTCGCCAGTTGCGGCTCCAGAAACTTCTTCACTTCGAAGATATCGCTGAGCAGCGGCTTCAACTCGGGTCCGGCCGTGCCGACGTGGTCACCGAAAATGGCATCGATAGCCTTGACGTGCTCAAGCGCGGCGCTGACCGCAGCCACGTTGTCGGCCAGCTGATCTTCCGGGCAATCCATGCAGCAGGCTTCGATCTGGCTCAGGCTCGGCGGCTCGGCACCACCCTGTTCGCTTTCGGCCAATTTCAAAGTGCCGTTGGCGATGCGCAGATCGCGCAGCGAAAACCGTCCCATCCTGGGCGACTGCACGAACGGGGTGCTGCGGAAAAAACGCAGCATGCCCTGCAGATCGGCGATCGCCGCGACGGCGTTGACCCGTGCGGTGGGGTCGTTGTCATCCTCGGCGTCCAGTTGCGGATGCACTCCCTCCCAGAACTGCTCCAGCAGGCTGCGGATCAAATGCAGGCCGGCACTCCAGCCCGTTAGCCCGGAGGTGCGCATCCAGGCGATGGTCAAATACACCGCCACGCGCAGGTCCTTGGAGCGCCCCAGCAGCGCTTGGGCCTGGTTGGACACCTTGTCCCAGTCCGGCTCCTCGGCGGCGATCACGTCCTCGCCGATGGACCGCTCGGCCTTGGACGCGGCCATGCGCTCCAGGGTCATGAAATCTTGGTCATATTCCAGGTTTCCCCCCGTGGGCGATTCGCCATCGAGGGGGGATAACAGCGACTCCAGAGCGTGGCTGGTCATAGATGCACGACGGTCCTTGAGGTGGGAGAATCCTACCGCAATTGGCGGTGCATGCATGCTGTTTTTGATGGGCGGGGCGGCGTATTGATACATGCTTGCAACGGCTGCCCCAACCGCTCTGCAATAGTGGGTGTGCCCTCGTGGCACAGCCAGGCGCTACTGCCCCGAAAAGCCCGTGCAATAGTGATTTGCATCATTTTTTTTTTTTGCTTGTTTTTTTTGGATAAGTCCATCGTCGCCGTACAGGGACTGGTACCTACTCGCCTCGATGCACGCAATCCGCCCATGCGGCAGGTTCAAGCGGTTGTTGCTTTCCAATCCACTGGGTCAGCGAAGGAGGGGTTATGGAAAATGCCAAGAGTATCCAGATCAAGGCCTACGCCAATGCCGACAGCACTACGGTCGTATGGCGCACGGAGCAGGCGATTCCCGGTTGCCTGGGTTTTGCGTTGCACCGCCGATCTGACGGCGGTGGCAATGAGGTCGTCATCGAGAACCGTATCGGCTTTCAGGGTGATTCGGGCGCGGCGCCGGGCGAGCATCAGTCCAGCGATATCTGGCCGATCCAGCGGATGATCTGGAGCGACTACAGCGCGGAAGCCGCGGGCCAGGTGCAGTACCGGGTAGTGGCGAAGATCGGCAAGCCGGGTGCGCTGAAAGACGGTGTAGCCAGCGACTGGTGTGCGGCGGTCGAAGTCGGTACCGGCAAGACGGATGGTTTCAAGGCCTATTTCAACCGCGGGATTGTGCCGTCGCAGTATATGGCGCGGACCGCACAGGCCATCACGCATGGCAAACCCCAGGATATCGAAAAGCCCGGGAACCCTCTGCGCGAGGAACTCGGTGGCGTATTGCTTACCGCCCTGACGGGTTTGATGAAGCAATCCAATGCCAACGGAGAGACCATTTACGCCGCGCTGTATGAATTGAACGACGTCGAACTCATCGGTGCGCTGAAGGCATTCGGCAAGCGCGGACACCTGCTGCTTGGCTCCGGCGCTTACGGCAACAAGAAAGGGAAGAAGGTCACTGACGAAAACGCGGACGTTCGCAAGGCGTTGAAGGCTTCCCACACGATTGCCGTCTACGATCGGCTGGTCACCAATCCGCATTTTGCGCACAACAAGTTCGTGGTGTTTTGCGACAAGCACCAGCAACCGGTGCGCGTGTGGACGGGCAGCACCAACTGGACCGTGACCGGCCTGTGCACCCAGGTCAACAACGGGATACTGGTGGAGAGCCCGGAACTGGCGCGCGCCTACCTGACACGCTGGCAGGCCCTGATGCAGGCGAAAAACGCCTATCCGCCGTCGCTGGCCCAACAGGGCAGCAAGCCGGCGCATGTGGTGGTGGGAACGGCCAAGGCGCCAGCCACGGCCTGGAACGTACCCTGCAATCAGCTCGTGGATCTGGCCGATGCGCGCCGCCTGATCCAGGGCGCCAGGCAAGGGGTGCTGTTCCTGTTCTTCAATCCAGGGCCGAAAGGAACCTTGCTCAACGACATCCTGGCGCTGAATCAGGAAAACCTCTATATCCACGGTGTAGTCAATGCCGATCCGGGTGGCGGCAAGGCGCCCATTCTCTCGCTGCACGAGCATGGCGATCGCATCGACGCGGACCCGGAAGTCACCCTGCCGGCCAATATCAACGAGTACTTAAGTCCCTGGTTCAAGAATGAGCCCGGTGGACCGATGGTGATGATCCATTCCAAGGTCGTCGTGATCGACCCCTTTGGCGCGCATCCGGTGGTGATGACCGGTTCGCACAACCTGGGGCCGAAAGCCAGCATGAAAAACGACGACAACCTGCTGATCATCGAGAACGCGCCGGGCCTCGCGCAGGAATACGCGGTCAACATCATGGGCGTGTTCGATCACTACAAATTCCGTCAGAACCACCACGTCAGCGCGAAGTCCGCCAAGCCGAAGAAGGGCGCTGCGAATGCCGCGAAGTGGGGCGGATTGCAGAGCGATCCTTCGTGGCAGGATGCCTATCTGCAGCCGGCGCACCAGCGTGAGCTGGCGTTCTGGTTCGGCGAATTCCATCCTTCCGTGCCCGGCAAGGGGACGGCACACATCCTGCAGCACGGTCATCCGGTGCATGCCGCGGACGGTACCGCACACAGGGGTAAGACCAGGAAGGTGGCGAAGAAGCGGGCGTGATCAGCCAGTGGGCCCGTCGCCCCGGCTTTTTGCCGGGGCGACGGATCTGCGCTCCAATCGCTCCGGCCCGCTGGTCAAAATCATAAAGGCCATGCTCTGGAAATCATTGCCCGAGCTTTGCTGGAGTGCGTGTGTGCCGGCACGCATGGGGATGATCATGGCAGGGTGGAAAATCAATCTGGTGGCCGCGTTATTGCTTATTTCCAGTCAAGGCCATGCCAGCCAAGGCCATGCGGGTACCGCAGTTCGAGTGACTGTGCACGCCGATCAGCCAGGCGCGGTCATCCATCGCGAGATTTACGGCCAGTTCGCCGAGCAGCTTGGGCGCGGCATCTACGGTGGCATCTGGGTGGGGGAAGACTCCTCCATTCCCAATATCAGGGGCTACCGCAAGGATGTGGTCGACGCGCTGAAAGCGATCAAGGTGCCGGTGATCCGCTGGCCGGGCGGCTGTTTTGCCGATCAATACGACTGGCATGACGGCGTAGGTCCGCGTGACCAACGGCCAGTGCGTTTGAACGCCTCCTGGGGTGGCCAGGAAAACAACCATTTCGGTACGCACGAGTTCATGGATCTTGCCGAACTGATCGGCGCCAAGACCTATCTCAGCATCAATGTAGGCACCGGCTCGCCGCGCGAGATGAGCCAGTGGATCGAATACATCACTGCCGATGGCGACACGAGCCTGGCGCGAGAGCGGCGTGCAAACGGCCGCGACCGGCCCTGGAGGCTCGACTACATCGGCATCGGCAACGAAATGTGGGGCTGCGGCGGTTCGATGCGGCCGCAATTCTATGCCGATGTCTATCGCCAGTACGCCACCTTCGTGCATGCGCCGGAGCATAAGCCGATCATCAAGATCGCCAGCGGCGCCAATGCGGACGATGTGGCTTGGACCGATACCGTGATGTCGCTGGCCGGCAGCCAGATCGATGCCATCAGCCTGCACAACTACACCATCCCCACGGGCGATTGGTCGCACAAGGGATCGGCCACGCATTTCGACGAGGCGCAGTGGATGTCCACGTTGCAGGGAGCGCTGCACATGGATGAACTGATCGCCAGGCACAGCGCGGTGATGGATAAATACGATCCGAGCAAACGCGTGGGATTGGCGGTGGACGAGTGGGGCATTTGGACCGATCAGGAGCCTGGGGCGGGCGATGCGGCGCTCTTTCAGCAGAACAGCCTGCGCGATGCCATTTCAGCGGCGATCACCCTGGATATTTTCCATGCGCACGCGGACCGCGTACGCATGGCCAATATCGCGCAGATGGTGAATGTGCTGCAGGCGATGATTCTGACCGACAAGGCGAAGATGGTGCTGACGCCGACGTATTACGTGTTCGACCTGTACAAGGTGTTCCAGGACGCGACCTCTTTGCCGGTGGACGTGCAAGGCGCTACGTATCGTTACGGGGCAGTCTCGGTGCCAGGCGTGCATGCTACGGCGGGGCGCGACGCTGCGGGCGTCGTGCATGTGGCGCTGGTGAACCTGGACCCGCACCACGCCGATACCGTCCAAGTTCGATTGGATGGCCTTCGCGCTAGCAGTGTTCAGGGGAAGCTGCTTACGGCGCCGCAAATGACGTCCATCAATACCTTTGACCAGCCGCATGAAGTGCAGCCTACGGCTTTTGACGGAGCGAAATTCGGCGCGGGGATATTGACTGTCGCGTTGCCGTCGAAGTCGGTAGTGGTGTTGGATATCCGCTAAACCGCATGTGCGTCTGACTACGCGTAAGCTGGAGTGCAAACCCTGAGGTATCCCCACGTTTTTTGCTCTTGGATCCCGTAAAAATCAGGCAGCTGCGTTTTAGCCCGCTGATATCCAAAGAAACGGGCCGTCATTCCCGCTTTCGCGGGAATGACGGCATTTGGGGCACGTATGCAGGTAAAGGAAAAACGTGGGGATACCTCAGGGTGCAAACCCAAGCATTGCCCTGTATGCCTATCGCGATGGTGGATTATGTAGCAAAGCGCGCTTGCTCCTCCCCTGCACGCAGGGGATGGAGTGGCCAGTGCATCAATTCGGCGACGTGCCGTAGATAACACCGCGAGCGCCGTTCGTGCCCAGATACACCGTGCCGAACGTCCGCGGATCACCCACCACCAGCGACACGCCGCCCCATTGATGTTGCGCGTCATTGATCTGCACCCAGCTGGCGCCGATATCGGTAGAGCGGAACAGCCCGGTTACACCGTTCACCGTGCCTGATAGATAGATGGTCGGATAGTACTTGCCGACTGCCGCCTTGCCGAAACCGATCGAATTGGCGGTTGTCACGGTGGAAGCGTCGACCTGACTCCAGCTCCAGCCGGAACTGGTGCTGCGATACAGGCCCGATGGTGTAGCGAGCCAGATATCTCCTTGTACGCTGGTCACCGTGACCGCCTGGCTTTTCTGCCACGAGGCCACGGTGGGCAGGCCGGATGTTGCCGATGCATACCAGGTTACGCCTTTGTCGGAGCTGCTGAAGAACGTGCCGGATGCCGGGTTCCAGGCATAAAACAGATTGGCGTTGGCGCCGTCCGACAGGACTTGTGCGCCGGTGGGAAGTTTCGTCGCACCGCTGGCGGAGGGATAGGTCAGCGTCGTCCAGGTGGTGCCATGATCGGTGGAGGCTACAGGCGCTACATCCGTAGGGGCCCATACGATGGTGTCGCCGTCCGCAGAAACCGCCACCGTGCCGCCGCCATTGCTGGAGCCTGCCTGATTGGCAAACGCCGTCCAGGTCTTGCCTCCGTCGCTTGAGACCGAACCGAACACATTGTTGCCGCCGGTACCAACGCGCACGATCGTCGACGGTGCGTTCTTTGCAAAGTCCAATCCGGTGCCATTCCCGCAGACGGGGTTGCTGACCTGGGTACTGGGAGCAACAGTGAGGCTGGCATGCACGAAACCGCAGACGTCGCCGAGGCCGCTGATCAACGGCGCACCGGCCGTGGGCGAGATCATCGCCAGCACCGCCGTTTCCTCGATACCATTGGCGCCGACGTGCCAATGGGTCGCCTTGCCGGCATCGGCGGCGGTCAGGTCGAAGGTGCCCCAGATGCCGCCGCCGGTGCCGTACATCGCATGGGCGGAATTGAATGGATCGATCACCACTTCCCCCCAATTGCCAAACGGCGCCTGGGTCTGGCCTTGCGGCACGATCCACGGCGACAAGCTGGCGTCACGCACGGCATTGGCACCTACGTCCGTCCAGCTCGAACCGCCGTTGATAGTGCGATACATGGTGTCGCTCGGCCACCAGTGATCCATGCTCATCACCACCACCGTGCCGGGCCTGGCCGAATCCACCGCCAGACCGCTGAAGCCGGAGGGATAATTGTATTTATCCGATGGCGTGATGTTCTGCCAGGTATTCAGGCCGATGTTGTATTTCCACACTTGGCCCGCGGTCATGCCGTTGGGGCCGATGGCATTGCCGTAAGTCACGTACAGGTTGCCGTCCGGACCGATCAAGCCACGTTGCGGCAGAAGTCCGCTCGGACCGCCGCTGACCGGCAACCAGGTCACGCCGCCGTCGGTGCTCTTATAAAGCGTCGACGTTGCAGTTTTGGTGGATACTCCGGCAAAGACGGTCTTGGTCGGTGAGCCTCGGTGGCCGGAATGTTTGTAGAAAGCAATAAAGGCTACGCCGGCACCGCTGCCGTCGCTGGACAGCGCATTGAAGCCGATTACCTTGGTCCAGGTACTACCGCTGTCCGTGCTCGTCCACAGGCCGTTGGTGCTGGCTTGCGCTGAGTCGTTGAAAGTGCCGTAAAACAGAATCGAGCCTTTGTTCGGGTCCACCTGCAAACGTTCGCCGACGTTGCGTCCATCGTCATTGCCGCCGACGCGGAAGTTGAGCGGATGCGCAGTAAAGTGCGCGCCCTGGTCGGACGACACCAAGATCGCACCGTTGGCGCCCCACCATTGCGTATACAAACCGGCGACCAGGTACAGCATATGCGGGTTGTTCGGATCGATCGCGATGCTTTCGATGCCCATCCATTGCGAGTCGGCCGGCGATGTCCAGTCGCTCAGCGATACCCATTGGCCAGTGAAGGCGTTGTAGCGGTAGGCGCCGCCCACGTCGGTGCGGGCGTAGAACAATCCTGGTTGCCTTGGATGCGCGATGATGCCGTCGACATAACCACCGGCAACGATTCTTGCGTTGTCCCAGGTGTAAGAGGGGGACGTGGTTTGCGCCGAGAGTGTCGTTACGGCTGAGAGCGAAAGCGCGGCAAGCGTGCCGCAAAAGAGTCCCTGGGCAATCGCCCGGTGCAACAGCTTCTTCATGGTCCCCTCCGGTTTGTCTATGCAGATCATGGCGGGAGTTCGCTGCCTTTGATCCATCCAGGCACCGTTAGGCAGGCGATTCACTACGCCGTGTTTTCGCAACAGAACAGCTCTTTCGTTGCGGGCTTGCTTGAAGCCGGCGGCACTCTACGCCGATTTTTTTTTGGACACCCTGTCCTTGGCGCGTCGATTGCCGGGCGATGCGGATACTCATGCAATGCAACAAATCACGGGCTGGATTTGTGCCGACAAACGCCATGCCGAATCGCTGGTCAGCGATTCATGCGCGAGAGCTTTTCCTGCTCCGGCACTCTATCTTTCAAGCACTTGAGGGTGGCATTGCGAAGGACACCAATCGGGCTTATGAAAATGCTAGCTGCACAGCAGCAACGGCTTTCTTCGGAAGCGGCAGGCCTTGTTCGGGCGAGCCGCCATCCGCAGGCGCCAAGGCGTTGACGAAATAACGATCGTTATCTAGTATTGGATAACGGTCGTTATTTGTACGGCCGTTGACGGCCGCGCCCATTCCGCGGTGCCAACTACCCACAAGGAGTCTGTCATGCCGCTCACTCTGACTCTCACCGAAGGCGTTTTGCCCAAGGGGACCGAAAAGACCACGTTTGCCCGCCTTTCCGATTGCATGCTCAAGTGGCATGGCCAGTCCGAGAACCAGGATTTGAAGCGTAATGTAGTCGGTTCCATCCACGTGGTTCCGCAAGACCGTAGCTTCTCAGGCTCGATGGAAGGCCCGGTGGTGTTCATCGAATGGAAAGTGCCGGCGTTTATCTTTGCGAGACGTGAGATCCAGCAGGGCTACATCGAGGAGGCCACCAGCATCGTGTACGAGGCTTCCAACGGCAGGCAGCCCAAGGACCGTATCTGGGTCAATGTGGTGCATGCGGTGGACGGCGCCTGGGGGATTGCGGGTCAGGCGCTGACCAATGCCCAGTTGACTGGGTCCGCCGCGGCCTGAGTTCGCCGCTTACGCTCCGGCCGTGAAACGTACTCCGCACCATCCCGCCTGCTTCGGCGGGATGGTGCGTTCTTGCGACCATCATTTTCTCTTTTTGATCGCCGCTTTCTTCGTCGCGCGTTTTTTGGGGGCAGCTTTGGGTTTTTCTTTCATCGGCAACAGTGCCTGGAGCGCGCCTTGCGCGATTTTCCGGGACAGGCTTTCGCTGGAAACCGCGCGCGCCAGGGTCACCGCGCCGGCAAGCAGCGCCAGGGCTGCATAGGCGGATTCCTCGTCCGCCGGCGTAACGGGGGAGGGCGGGCCTTCGGCGATGGCTTTGGCAAGCTTGCGCAGCTCGGCTTCAAATTGCGCGCGCAGCGGTTCATCCAGGCGCGCGATTTCCGCAGGAAGACTTTGCAGAGCGCAGCTTTCGGACAGATCGCAAGTACGCTTTACGCTGAGATAGAAGCGCACGAATTGAGGCCACCATGCCTTGTCATGCTGTGCCTGCAAATGGCGCACGGCTTCCTGCAGTTCCAGCATGCCCTGCAGCATCGATTCCTGGAACGCTGCTTTCTTGGAGTCGAAATGCACGTAGAACGCGCCGGAAGTCATGCCTGCTTCCTTCGCTAGAGCGTCGACGCCGATACCGCCGTAGCCGCCTTTGCGAAAGCCGCGGCCGGCAGCATCAATGATGCGTTGGCGGGTTATTTTTTTCTGCTCGTCGCGGAGAATCATGGCGTGCGGTGTCGCTTTGAACCGGATGGATGGTGTCAGCGGACAGCATAACCTGATTGAGGATTTTGAGGGCCTGGCAATGGGTTTTCCAGCTGCGGGGTGTCGACCCCGGCATTCGTGCGCCGGTATGATGCGAGTGGGCCCTCTCCTGGAAGGGAGAGGGCCTCCCTAGGAAGGATTAAAGCGGCCCCCACGCCCCTTCATTGGCGGTGCCATTGGCGGCGACATTGGTGATGGCCTGTGTCGCCATGTCGAGCAGATGCACCGAGAAGTACTGCCCCGGATGCGTGCCTTGGGTGACATAGCGCGTACAGTTCACAAGCACGTGCGAATCATCCGCCGACCATTGCACGGGATAGTAATAATCGAACGCCACGGGGTGCGTGGTGATCTGGCGGACGTGGCTGCCATCGGGGTACATCACAAACACGGCACCAAAAGTACCGTAGTTGGTGCCGGGCACAGCGACATCCCTGGCGAATGCTATTTCTCTGCCGTCATGCGACCAGCTCGGCGAGCTGCCATAAAGCGTGCCGAATTCCGAACCCAGCGTCTGGCCGGTGGTGAAGTTCACGATCTCCATGGCGGTGGTGGCATCCCAGGCATAAACACCGTGGGTGCCATCGGGAGAAATCTCCAGATGAGCGACGTCGCCAGTAGTCAGATGCGAGATTCGGGTGGCCTTGCCTGTCGCAGCGTTGACGCTATAGACATCCGAATACGCCGGCGGATTGACCCCTTCGGTTCCGTAGTAGTGAACCTCGACGAATAGCTTCGTACCATCGAGCGACCACTGTGGCGCCTGGAACACCGCATCGACAGGTCCGGGGCAGAACAAGATGTGCTGATCTTCGCCATAGGGCCTGACCAGGGCCAGGCATTGATTGGTGTCCACGCCGCCATCGATATAGGCGATCCAGTTGCTGGGTCCCCATACCGGAAATTGGTGCCGGCTGCTGCCTACGGTAATTTGCTGAAGCCTGCCGGCATCACGATCCATGCGGTAGATTTCCGATTGCGTGAACCATTGCTTGGTGGAGACGCGTTCAAAGACCACGGCACGGCCATACGGGGACCAGCGAGCCCCCAGATCCAGCGTGCCTAGGCTTAGAGGTATCAGCTGCGTGACCGCGCCACCGGCTGCGGGCGCTCGATACAGCGTCGTGCCATTTGGGCTATCGGAAGTATCGACATGAGTTTGTGAATAAAGAACCGAACCTACAGGCGCCAGCAAGGCTGCCTGGGTAGCGGATGCGGATGCGCCCACAAATAAACCGGCGGCGACAATAAGGGACGTCGCTGCCCAGCGACGCATTGGCTGCGTGACTATCATACGGACTACCTCTGTGTTCCCCTGTGTAGATGTGCCCTGAGCGCGAAATGCTTAGGGCGTGTGGGAGATGCTAGGGCTGCAAATGTGAAGCTTCGGAAAAAAAGCTCGTAAAATTGACGCTGAAGTCGTGCACGTTTGTAGCGTTTTCTTTTTCATGGAAGATGGAGCGTTAAAATATTTTGTTTCCGTCGTCGCGCAAAGTTTTTCCAAGGACTTATATGTCTAGGATTTAAATCGTTGCGCTATTAACAGTTTCTTCTTCATTCTTGCTACACACTTTAACTACCTCCGAATTCGTGATGGCGGCGTCATGAAGCAGCGATACGATGCAGTGGTCGTTGGCGCGGGGCAGGCAGGCCCTGCCTTGGCGGAGCGCCTGGGTAAATCCGGCCGCAAGGTGGCCGTGGTCGAGCGCAAGCTGGTGGGTGGCACCTGCGTCAATACCGGATGCATTCCCACCAAGGCCATGGTGGCAAGCGCTTATGTTGCGCATCAAGGGCGTCGCTCGGTCAGCTATGGTGTGAACACGGGCGAGGTTCGAGTGGATATGGAAGCCGTCTGGCAGCGCACGCAGGGCATATCCGGGCAATCGCGCAGCAATGTCGAGAGGTGGCTGGCCGGCATGCGGAACGTATCTCTGCTGCGCGGGCATGCAGCATTCGAATCGCCGCGCACGCTGCGTGTGGGGGATGCGCTGATCGAAGCCGACGAAATATTCCTCAATGTCGGCGGCCGCGCCGTCATCCCGGATTTCCCCGGCATCGACAGCGTGCCCTATCTCACCAATACCGGCATTCTAGGATTGCGCGAGCTTCCCAGGCACCTGGTGATCGTCGGTGGCAGCTATATAGGGCTGGAGTTTGGGCAGATGTTCCGGCGCTTCGGGGCCGAGGTCAGCATTGTCGAACGCAGCGATCGCCTGTTGCCAAGGGAAGATGCCGATGTGTCGGCGGCGGTGGTCGACATTTTGCAGAGAGAGGGCATCCAGTTTCATCTCGCTTCCGAATGCATCCAATTGCAGGGCAAAGCTGGCGATATAAGCATCGAGGCCAAATGCGCCAATCCGCGCACGGAGGTGCATGGCACGCACGTTCTATTGGCGGTAGGGCGTCGTCCCAATACCGACGCGCTTGAACTGAACAAGGCTGGCGTGATTACCGACGAGCATGGTTACATCCGCGTCGACGATCAATGCCGCACCAACGTCGATGGCATCTGGGCCATGGGGGAGTGCAACGGCCAGGGTGCCTTTACTCACACCTCCTACAACGATTACGAAATTGTCGCCGCCAATCTGCTGGACAAGCAGCCGCGGCGCATTTCCGATCGCATCCTTGCGTACGCGCTGTTCATCGATCCGCCCTTGGGGCGCATCGGGCTTACCGAGCGGGAGGCCTTGGACAAGGGCCATGACGTGCGGGTAGGTGTGCGGCCTATGACGCGCGTGGGGCGCGCGATCGAGCGCGGTGAAACGCTGGGCTTCATGAAAGTGGTCGTCGATGGGAAAAGCGAGCAATTGCTCGGCGCGGCCATCCTGGGCGTCAACGGCGACGAGGCTATCCATAGCCTGCTGGATGTGATGTATGCCAAGGCGCGCTTTCAAACCGTGACTCACGCCGTGCATATCCACCCCACCGTGGCGGAATTGCTGCCGACCACTTTGCAGAGTCTTGTACCCGTAAAATGAGGCCTTCAGGCCGATGCAGTGCAGCTCGGCTTATCTCCAGCGTAAGCTTGCATCTATAGTGATGCTACGGAGTCACCCATGAGCTACACCATCGGCAGCTTGGCCAAGGTCGCCGAGGTCCCCATCGAAACGATCCGCTATTATCAGCGGCGCGGGCTGGTTTCCGAGCCGGCCAAGCCACTGGGTGGTATCCGTCGTTACGATGAGACCCATGTGCGCCGCCTGCGCTTCATCAAGCGCGCGCAGTCGCTCGGGTTCAACCTGGACGAAGTGGCTGATCTGTTGGCTTTGGAAGATGGGCGCCATTGCCGTGAGGCCGAGCAACTGGGCGAGAATAAATTGGCGATCGTGCGCGAGCGCATTGCACAGCTGCGGCGCGTCGAACAAGCCTTAACGGAGCTGGTGGATCAGTGCCATTGCAATACCGGCCAGGTGCATTGTCCGCTGATCGCGGCCCTGGAACAGATGGCTTAGGGCATGCTAGGGATCCCTGATCTATTCCGCGTGCCCGGCATGACGTCCAGAAGGCCCGCAGGGCGTGTCGCGTGGCACAGGGCAGACTGGCCGTCTGTTCAAGCCGCGGGGCACGGCCTGCGGGCCTTCTGGACGTCACCCCGTCATCAAAATTTAAAATGTTGGGGCCGCACTGTATGCGCGCCTCGCTTCGCCCCGCCGTCTAGACATACTCCCGGTATGCCGTCGCCGCCGGGGCGAAGCGAGGCGCGCATACAGTGCGGTGACGGGTACGTGGAATAGATCAGGGCATCCCTAGCGCCCGGCAAATACCACGGCCGGTGACAGCTTCAGTACGGGCCGCACGCTTAGTGCGGCGGCCCCCAGGCTCACCAGCACCACCATCAGCATGCCGAACAGCGGCGTGAACCACATCAAGCGGAATGGGTAGTCGATGTAGCCAACGGCATAGCTGGCCAAACTGCATGCACCCAGCCCCAATCCGCTTCCCAGCATGGCGCACATGCCGGCTTGTACGAACAGCATGCGGATCAGCAGGCGTGGCGTTGCCCCCATTGCTCCAAGCAAGGCGTAGTGACGTAAATTCTCGCTGGTGAAGATGTACAGCATTACACCCGTAACGCCAAATCCTACGGTCATGGCCAAGAGCAGCATTGCCGCGATGTCGCCGACGTCTTCGGAGTTGACCAGGAACCAGAGTACCGTGTCAGTTTTGAAGTCGGATGCGGCGCGTGCCCTCAAGCCTGTGCTTGCCTGGATGCGTGTGGCAAGTTCGCGCGCGCTTATACCGGGCGCCGCACTGGCCAGCACGAAGGTCAGCCGGTGGCGTTCCGGCGGCAGGAAGCGGCTGGCGTTGGCGATCGTGGTATAGAGCAAGGGGCGTGCCGGATAACGCGGCAGCGCTTGCGCGATACCCATCACCACGGCGCGACGATCATTGATCTGCAATTCGTCGCCTGCCTGCAACATCCGCGTTGGGACGTCCAGATGAGATGCTCCGTACGGCCATTGATCCTGCACCCGGGCTGGCGTATTCAGCTTGTCACTGGTGCCGCCTTCGGCGACCAGCACTGCGTCAGGCGCGCGCAGCAGCGACGGCGATGCGCCAGCTTGAATGGGAGGAATGCCTGCCAAGCTGGCGTCATCCACGCCGATGACCTGGAACGACTGGAAGCTGCCATTGGGAAAGCGGACTTCCGCCGTGCCAAGCGCCATCGGCACGGCGTAGTGCACGCCTTGGACGCTTCGCACGCGGTACAGCGCGGAATCGGGAAGATTGGTGGTCAATTCGGTCGAGGGTACGGCCGGATCCATCACCCAGACGTCGGCCGAAGGATTCTCGGCAATTAAAGCGAAGCCCCAGGTCATGAACCCGCAAAAGTAGGACATGGCGAAGGTGACGAGAAAGGAAGTGAATGCGATGCCGAAGATCAGCCCCGCGAACTTGGCGCGGTCACCCCACAACATCTTGATGGCAATGCGAAACATCAGCCGTGTCCAGGCGCGCTTGAAACAGTGGTATCCGCATGCGGCGCCGATTTATCCCATCCACCGCCAAGGGCTTTGTACAGCGCGAATAACTTGGACCATTCGGCTGCGGTACTGCGCTCCAGGTCGCCCTCTGCCTGCAGCAGGCGTTGCTGCTGGTCGAGGACACCTCGAAAGTCGATCAGTCCGCCCTGATACTGGGCGCGCGTGCGCTCGAAAACTTGCCGACTAGAAGTCACGGTGGCGGCCAATGCGTCGTGATGCCGTTGTTCGTCGTGATACGCGGCTAGCGCGTTTTCCACATCTTCCAGCGCCGTCAGGATCGCCTGCCGGTAGGCAAGCAAAGCCTGCTGGGCTTGGATGTCGCGCACTTCGATGGTGGCCTTGATCTGTCCGCCGCGAAAGACCGGCCACGTCAACGACGGTCCGATGGACCAGATAATGCTATGCGGATCGAAGAAACTGCTGGCGCTGAAGCTCGCCAGTCCCCCCGAAGCATCGAATGAAAATCGCGGATAAAGCTCGGCTGTGGCGACACCAATGCGGGCAGTGGCCGCCGCCAGTTGCCGCTCGGCGCGTTGCAGGTCGGGCCGGCGACGCAACAGGTCCGACGGCAATCCAACAGCTATAGCGGGCGGTGTGTCATTCAATGGCCGGCTTGCTGCAAGCTCTCCAATGAGCGCCTCCGGCGGCTGTCCCGTCAGCACGCCGAGTCGATGGATGGCCTGTTTGCTCAGGGTTTCCCATGCCGGTAAGGTCGCTTCGGAACTGTGGAGCTGCGCTTCGGCAGCGTCTACCTCGACGTCGGTGGCGAGCCCGCCGAGGTATCGCGAGCGAACCAGGCTCAGCGCATCACGCTGGTTTGCGGCACTTTGCATGGACAGGGCGAGCTGGGCCTGGCTGTTGCGCAGGTCCACGTACGTGCGTGCCACTTCCGCCGTCAGCGACAGCGCCACGGCGTTGCGCTCGAAAGCGGCGCTCTGCGCATTCGCTCGCGCGGCTTCGATCGAACGGCGCGTGCCGCCGAACAGGTCCAGCTCCCAGCTGGCATCGAATCCGGCCTGGAACAAGTTCTGCAGCGAAGCGCCCGAGCCAAGATCACCGCCCTGGATGAAGGGAGAAACACCTGGCGCGTTTGCACTTTGCTGCCCTCGTTCCGCCGAAGCAGAGGCATTCACGGCCGGCCACAATGCCGAGCGGTTCTCCCGCAGCATGGCGCGCGCTTCGCGAATACGGTAATCGGCGTGCTGCAGATCGAGGTTGGTGCTCAGCGCACGCTGGACGAGAGCGTCGAGCTGCACGTCCCCATAGAGTTTCCACCACTCAAGCGGTACCGCCGAGGTCGTATCGTCGTTGCTGGCAGCTTCACTCCAATTCGCCGGCATGGACACGGATGGGCGCTGGTAGTCCGGTCCCACCATGCAGCCGCCAATGCATGAAGCGAGAATGGAAAGCAGCAGCGTGCGTGTAAACGGGGATGTCATGACGCCTTCGCTCATGACCGTGGTGTGGCTTTGCCGCCGGACTGCTCCGGCGGCGCCTCGATATAGACATCCACCAGCTGGCCCACGTAAACCGGCAATTTCGCCGGGTCAAAACTGTAGATCACCTGCAACACGCGCGTGTCGACCCGCTCGGTGCTGTCGCCCGTCACGACGGCACGGGGAATCACCGTGGGCTCGATGCGTTCGAAGCGCAGCGGGATGACGATATTCGGGTTCCCGCGCACAAAGGCGGTGGCGGCGGAGCCGGCGTGCACACGCCAGGCATCGTTCTGATCGATGTTGGCGCGCACATGCAGGCGTGTGTTGTCGCCCAGTAACATAAGTGGCATGCCGGAAGAGGCGTATTCCCCGGGATGAATATTGATCTGCAAGACTGTTCCCGCTGCCAGCGCGTGCACGCTGTGCAGATCCAGTTCCTTGCGGATGCGTTCCAGATCCGCTCGCGCGCTGTCCAGGGCGGCCTTGGCGACGGCAGCGTTGCCTCGGCGACGACTCATGTCCTCGCCGCTGACCGCGCGCGGGTCAGGCACGCTCTGCGCCAGCGCGAGTTGACGCGTCGCTTGCGCCCATTGCGCCTCAGCCTCCCTCACTTTGGCGGTGGCGGGAAGCAGCTGGGCTTGCAAAGCGCGATCGTCGATCTCGAACAGCCGGTCGCCAACCTGGACACGATCGCCCCAACGCACATCGATCGCCGTCACGATGCCGGCTACCGGGGTGCCGATGGGAATGTTCTCCAGGCGCGCTTCGATCACGCCTGCACCCGCAACATAGGCGGCGTAGGGTATGCGCGGCTGCGGCATCGGTGTGGCCGGCGCGGATGGTTGCCATGGGTTGCCCAACACGACGGCGGCGATGGTGACGGCAAAACCGAGTACGGCCAGCGACGGTAATAGGTAATTAGATTTCATGGGAAGTTCCTGGCACGCGGGTCACATCGACGATGCGCCCGTCGTCCATATGCGCAATGCGATCGGCGAATTCCAGGATGCGCGGGTCGTGGGTAACGACGATCAAGGCACGCCCTTGCGTCCGAGCCAGCTCGCGCAGCAATTGCATGATGCTGTGGCCGGTGGCGTGATCCAGGCTGCTCGTGGGTTCATCGCAAATGACGAGGTCCGGTTCGTGCACCAGCGCACGAGCAATGGCGACGCGCTGTTGCTGTCCGCCGCTGAGCTGGCTTGGTAGCAGATGGGCGTGACCGGCGAGGCCGACGCGTTCCAGCAGTGCCCCGGCTTTCGTCTCGGCCAGGCTGCGCGGCAGGCCATGGATCAACAAGGGAACTGCCACGTTGTCCAGGGCCGACAAGGTCGGCAACAGATTGAAAGCCTGAAACACGAAACCGACGTGGCGCCCGCGAAACACGGTGCGAGCCTCAAGCTCCATGCGCTGAATATTCTCGCCAAGCAGGTGACAATCGCCCTCGTCGGATTCGAGCAAGGCGGCAATCACCGATATCAGGCTGGTCTTGCCGCAGCCGGATGGGCCGACCAGCATCAATAATTCTCCCTTGTACACGTCAAGGTCGATGCCGCGCAGCGCCACGACACGGGTATCGCCGGTCCCGTAGTACTTGACGATGCGCTGGCAACGAACGGCAGGGGAAGAGGGGGGAGGCATCGCGGGTTCTTCACGCCGATAGGCGGCCAGGGCGAACACCATGCCCGACGAGACTTAGATGAGACTTAGCGCTGGCCAGGCGTATGCGAGCCGGGATGCATGGTTGCCAGTCCATGCGCGGCGACGCGTAGAATGACGCATGCGAATACTGGTCGTAGAAGATGACGCGATGATCGCGCAGGCTGTGCTGCAAGCCCTGCGCGATGCCGCGTACGCGGCGGACTGGGTGCGTGACGGGCAAGCTGCGATGCACGTACTCTCCCAGCACGAGCATGACGCGGTGCTGCTCGACCTCGGGTTGCCACGCAAAGATGGAGAAGCGGTATTGCGACAGCTTCGCAAGCACGGCGACACCGTGCCGGTGGTGGTGATGACTGCGCGCGATGCCATTGCCGATCGCATCGCCATGCTTGATCTGGGCGCCGACGATTACCTGGTCAAGCCTTTCGACATCAACGAACTGCTGGCGCGTTTGCGCGCTGTGGGGCGTCGTGCAGCCGGGCAGGCTACGGGCAAGCTGAGTCATGGCCTGTTGACGCTCGACCCGGCCAGGCACGTGGCGTGTTTCGACGGTGTGGAGTGCGAACTGTCTGCGCGCGAATACGCGCTGCTGGAAGCTTTGGTGCTGCGTCGCGGCTCCATTGTTTCGCGCTCCACCCTTGAAACCGCGTTGTACGGATGGAACGAGGAAGTGGAAAGCAATGCCATCGAGTTCCTCATTCACCGCGTCCGCAAGAAACTTGGCGCGTCGGTCATCAAGAACGTCAGAGGTGTGGGATGGACATTGGGCAACGCGCAGCCTCACGATCGTTGAGGGTGCAGCTATCGCTGTGGATCATCGGCTCGATGCTGGTGATTGGATCGATCGCTACCGTGGCCTCGTACTACTTTGCGATGCAGGAAGCGCATGCGTTGCAGGACGACACGCTCAAGCAGATCGGCGCTTTCGCCACGCGGATTCCAGCCGCAGTCGTCAAGCAGAACGACTTGCAGCGTTCGCAGGCGCTGTCGTCGGAAACCTCGGTCGATATCGTCCCGCTGCAACAGGATGGCGCCGCAGGAACATGCGGCGCTACGCGTGAGATCACGATTCCCTGCGGCCTCGGCGATGGCCTGCATGCCTTATATGCCCATGGCGGGCGATGGCGCGTCTGGGTCGGATCGCAGCCTTCCGGTTTGCGCTTCGCGGTGGCGCAGCCTACTGCCTTGCGTGACGAAATCGCCCGCGATGGTTCGATGCGCACCTTGGTGCCCATGCTGTGCTTGATAGCGGCCTTGATTCCGCTGGTGGCAGGGGTCGTTCGGCGCATGTTGCAGCCGGTCGTGCAACTGGCCGAGGCGCTCGACCGCGCCGATGAAAGAACCGTGGTCGAGTTGCCTACGCAGGGTATACCATCCGAGGTTGCTCCTTTTATCGCCTCGATCAATCGGCAATTTAAGCGCTTGCGCGAATCGATCGCGCAGCAACGCCGCTTTGTCGCCGATGCCGCCCACGAACTGCGTTCGCCGCTGACCGCCTTGACTCTGCAGGCGCAAAACCTCGATCGGTTGCCGATGACGCCTGAGATGCGGGAGCGGATCGATGCACTGCGCGCGGGCCTGAGTCGAGGTACGCGGCTTGTCGCGCAGCTGCTTTCGCTGGCACGTTTGCAGCAGGACGCCGCGACCGCAAGCGAAACGGTGGCGGTGCAGGAGCTTGTCCATCAGGTCGTGGACGAAACTTATGCTTATGCCGAGAGCAAGCAGACTGACCTCGGTGTAGAGCAGCTGGAGGCGCTCGCCCTGCATGCCGATCGCTTGGCCTTGCACGCTGCCTTGAGGAATCTCGTCGACAACGCCATTCGCTATACACCGGAACACGGCCGGGTCGACTTGCGCGCCTATCGGGATGGCGGCTGGGCCTGCATCGAGGTGGAAGACAACGGCCCGGGCATGCGGCAGGAAGATCTCGCCCGCGCCTGCGAGCCCTTTTTCCGCGCCCCGGGCACCACCGAAATCGGAAGCGGCCTTGGGCTGGCGATCGCCGCTGACATGGCCCGAAACCTCGGAGGGGAGCTGAGCTTGCACACTACCGGGTCCGGCCTGCTGGTTCGTTTGCGATTGCCGTGTTCGGACATCGCAGCAAGGGCAAGTTGAATTCGGCAGCTGGTGCTCGCGGCTCAGCGAAATCGAGGGTATCCACTCACCGATATACGCAATCACCACCTCGCATGTCGGAAACTCGGGTATTCTGCCCGCCGGACGGTCGGTTGGTCATGGGGGGCCGTCATCGGTATGTTGTATTTTTGGTGCATCTTTGCCGCCGTGAATAAGCGCCAGAGCGGCATGGTGCCGGCCTATGCTCAGAGCCAAGACTGATTTCTTATATGAAACAGCCGCGGGCGGGTTGCGCAGAACGAACTCAAGGCAGTGTAAGGGGTTGCCAGCAATAAGGGGGGAGCATGGCAGTGAGCATGCGAGCAAGCGCCGTCGATCCGGGACGCTGGTTCCGGCGCTTTGGCGCGCATACCGGCACGCGTCGTCGCCTGATCTGTTTCCATCACGCTGGCGGTGGACCTTCGTCGTTCCGGGAGTGGCAGCGGTACGTCGCGCCGCATACGGAAGTATGGGCGGCGGCGATTCCGGGGCGGGAAACGCGCTTCGCCGAACGGCCACTGTATCGGCTGGATACGCTGGCCATGCTGCTGGCGGACGTGATGCCGCTGGATCTGCCGTTCGCCTTCTTCGGCCATAGCGTGGGGGGCGTGGTTGCCTTCGAGGTAGCAAGGCAGTTGCATGAACGTCGTTTGCCCTTGCCGCAGCGGCTGTTCGTGTCGGCTTGTTGCGCGCCGCAACTGTGCCGGCGGGAAAAATCGCGCGCCAGCCTGAGCGATGCCGAGCTGTTGCACACACTGCAAAGTTATGCCGCCACCTCGAAGGAGGTCCTCGGACATCCCGAATACCTGCAGATGGTGCTGTCGGTGCTGCGTGCGGACTTCAATCTCGTCGATAGTTACGCGGTGCCGGAAGGCTGCACGTTGCGATTGCCGATCACCGCCTATGCCGGTACCGCCGACAAGCACATCACGCCAACGCGGATACTGGCCTGGGAGCGTTGGGCGCTGCCTGGCTTTGCCTGCCGCAGCTTCGACGGCGATCATTTCTATCTGAATCATCAACGCGTCGCGTTGATCGACGATCTGCTTGCGCGTTGGAGCCATCACGCAGCGATGCGCTTTGCCGGAGCCAACACATGAATGATCCGGCCGCCGAACCGGATCTCTTGCCGCAAGCCCGCGCGGGTTGCCGATTCACCCTCATCCATGACTTGCCGGCCGACTCATGGCTGGAGGCACGACGCATCTGCGACGATGCCTTGTTGGGGGCAACAGCTTTATGCTGATCCTGCGCGGAGTGGAGGCCTTTGCCGACGAAAGCATGCTGGTCGATAAGGATCGCCAACGTGCCGCGCGCTTTCGTCAGGCTGACGATCGGCGTAACGTCGCGCTGGGCCGTACGCTGGCCCATCATCTGGTTCGCCCCGTCGGGGCGCCGGTGCCGTACGCTTTTTCCCTCGGGCGTCACGCAAGGACGTTTGCTTGGACCAGGACGAACCCGTACTCAGCCATCCGACCGCCTTGCGGTTGATGGATTTGCCGATGGGCGAGGAGCTGGTGACGGTTTAGCTGGCGCAAGCAGCCCCGACGTCGGGTGTCGTTGCGATGGTGGTTTTTGCCGATATGTGATCCGTGGAGCGGGATGGCTTGTAAAATTGCTCGCTCGGGGCGAAGCTCTTGTCCGGCCAGGTCGGGGCGTTGCGGCCAAAAGCAGCTAAGGCGAAGGCATTCGCCAAACGGGGGAGGGAACCATGTTCGGCAGCATAGTCCTTGAAGTCGCTACAGGCATGATCGTGTGCTTTGGCTCGGTCGCGCTGATCTCCAGCAGCGTGCAGGAGGCAGCCGCTTCCATGTTCCGGCTGCGCGCCAGAACGCTGTTGACGGGTGTCACGCAATTGCTCAATGGCCACTCCTTGGTGCTGGACATCTATAACCATGCCCTGGTCAATCCTCGCGGCGACGGCCGCGCCGACAGTCTTGCCAAGCTGTCCATGAAGCTGGCGCCGTCCTATATCGCGCCGGTGAATTTCGCGCGCGCGCTGGTGGACGTGCTGAGTGGAGGCCGAGTCGCGTTCGCGAATTTGCGCCCCATGCTCGAGGCCATTTCGGATGCGCAAATTCGCAGTTGCCTCTGCGGCATGTACGACCGTGCCGCCGGCGATGCTGCCGCCTTCGAGAAGCAGCTTGCCGACTGGTTTGATTCGGCCATGGACCGGATCTCCGGCGCCTATAAAAGACACGCGCAGTTCCTGGCGTTCGTGTTCGCCTTGGCGATATCCATCACCTTCAACATCGATGCCTGTCATGTGCTGACCCAGTTATGGACGATGTCCGCCGCAGGCTTGTTCCACCTGCCGGTTCCGTCATCGACGCCGGGCGTCAACGACGCTTTATCGGCACTGGGTCAGTTGCCGATCGGATGGGGTGCTCCGCCTGTTTGGAGCGTCAATGTGCTGTATGCGGTGGCCGGCTGGTTAATCACCGCCAGTTCGTCGTTGTTTGGCGCGCCATTCTGGTTCGGCCTGCTCGGCAAGGTCACTAATCTGCGCGGGGCAGGCGGAAAACCCAACGCTGCCTGAGGCGGAATAGATCAGGGCATCCCTAGGGGGCCGCATCCGGTGTAGTGCGTGCTGCATCCCGGCTCATGGCGCGAGCGCGGCTACGTGGCGGACGCAATGATGGAAAGTTGCCATGACATGCAGTTCGCTCAAAAAATTCTACTGCTGCGTCAGGCAAGCACAAAGCAAAGATGAGGCGCAAAGTCGTCGTGTAAAGGGAAATTGATTTGGATCAAGTCCTGGTTGCGCTGTTGAGCTACCCTTTTTGCAAGGCGCCAGGGCGGCGTTTGTGCTAATTGATCAGGATCCATCACCTTGCGGCACCAGTCTGATGTTTGTACATTGCGCGAAGGGGATTTTCACTATGGGTGCCGGCCTGATCCATTCACCCTAGGCATGGGGTTTATTCCATGAGGAAGATCGACTGTCGTCACAGCGGTTTTCTTGGAGCCTTCCGCGAAGTCGCCGTGCTGGTGGCGATCGCGATGCTTTCGACAGTCGCTGGCCGACTTCATGCACAGACCCAGAGTTCGCTGACGGTGTCGGACTCCACCGCAACACGTGTCATGGCTTGTACCGCCTGTCATGGGGAGCGAGGGCAGGGCAGCGAGGACGATTATTTTCCTCGGCTCGCCGGCAAGCCGGCAGGGTATTTGTACAACCAGCTGGTTTCCTTTCGGGACGGCCAGCGCAAATACCCTCCGATGAATTATTTGCTCGCGTATTTGCCGGATACTTATCTGCATGAAATGGCCGGTTATTTTGCAAGCCAGCAAGCTCCTTTTCCGGTGTTGCCAAGACTCAGTGTGGGGCCGCAAGTGCTGGCGCTGGGAAAGAAGCTGGTGCTGAAAGGCGATGCTGCGCGGCATATTCCCGCGTGTGTCGCTTGCCATGGCGCATCATTGACCGGCATGTCGCCCGATATTCCCGGTTTGCTGGGACTGCACAGCAAATACATCAGCGCGCAGCTTGGCGCATCGCGTTATGGGACACGAATAGCAAGCAAGTCCAACTGCATGCAGCCGCTGACCAAGCTGTTGTCGGAGACAGACATTACGGCCGTCTCCGCCTATCTATCTTCACTTCCCGCGCCTGCGAATCCTGCGCCAGCCCCCGCGGGTTCGCTGAAACTGGCGCTCAGCTGCGAAGGCGCCGAGGCAAGATGAGCATGCCATCGCTACCTCGACAAACCCATGGACAGTCGGCCGGCGCGTTACGGTCGATGCTTGGCCTGGCCTTTGGCCTGATGGTCCTGGTGCAGGGCGCGCGATGCCAGGAAGCATCCACCATTGCGCAAGGCGAGTACCTGGCCCGGGCGGGAGACTGCGTGGCCTGCCACAGCAATCCCGGCGACCAGCCCTTTACAGGCGGCCGGGCGATGGCAACGCCGTTCGGCACGCTCTATTCGCCGAATATTTCGCCCGATCCGGTAACCGGCATCGGTGCTTGGACGCCCGACGAATTCTACGCAATGATGCATACTGGGCGGACGCGCTCGGGGGCGCTGCTTTACCCGGCCATGCCATTTGCCGCCTACACCAAGGTGACTCGCGCCGACGCGGATGCCATTTTTGCCTACTTGAAGTCGGTTCCGCCGGTACGCCAGAAAAATCGGGAGCAGGACCTGCGATTCCCGTACAACAACCGCAACTTGTTGCTCGGTTGGCGCACTCTCTATTTTCGTGAAGGGGAATACCAACCTGACCCGTCGAAGTCGAGCGAATGGAACCGCGGCGCGTATCTTGTCGAAGGGCTCGGGCACTGTTCGATGTGCCACACCGCGATCAATGCGCTAGGCGGCAGCTCGAAGTCGGAAACCTTCCAGGGCGGCTTGATTCCTGCACAGGAATGGTATGCACCCTCCCTGACCTCCAATCGCGAAGCAGGACTCGGCGACTGGAGCATCAAGGATATTTCGGACCTGCTGCAAGCGGGTGTATCGGAGCGCGGCGCAGTCTATGGCCCCATGGCTGAAGTGGTGTACAACAGCCTGCAATACTTGTCCGATGCCGACATCCATGCCATGGCGGTCTATCTGAAGGCATTGCCGTCTACCGGCCAAACCGCTGCGCCGAACGAAACGCAGACGCAGGACAAGCTTCGTCTCTCCCCATTGGGAAAGAAGATTTACACGGCACAGTGTGCGATGTGCCATGGATCGAATGGCGAGGGCAAGGGCTGGGATTTTCCTCCGCTTGCGGCGAACCAGTCGATTCAAATGGCCTCTTCCGTCAATCCGATTCGCATGGTCCTCAATGGCGGTTACCCACCGGGGACCATGCGCAATCCCCGGCCTTACGGCATGCCGCCATTTGCACAGCAGCTGTCCGACGAAGAAGTCGCGGCGGTGGTGACCTACATTCGCACGGCCTGGAATAACCACGGAACGGCTATTACGGTCCAGGATGTCAATGCGTTGCGGTCGGTTCCGCTGAATTGAGAGGGGCGAGATCCCAATGTCCAGTCATGACGATCCATCGGCACGAAGCGAAGACGAGCGTGTGGAGGAAATCGTAAGAGCCGGCCCCCGTGGCGCGCTGACGGTTACCGGCATCGCAGTGGCAATCGTCATCGGGCTGTGGTTCCTGTTCTATTTCCTGGTTTTCCTGCCGCGTGGCGTGATTCACTAAAGGACCTGTCGTGGCCCAAACGTTTTCCGCTAATTCGCACGATACGGCCGCGCTGACCGCGCGGATCGAGAAGCGATGGGCTTTCCTGATGGTCGGCATCATCAGCCTGCTTGTCGCAGTGGTCATTTTTACCAGCCTGCATTGGGCCATGATGCCTCCGTCGCGGGTCGAAACCATCAATCCCTCGACCCTGCACCTGTCGGGCGAATTCGTCGAGAGCAATCTCGGCAGCGCCGTCGAGCCGGACGGTTCGATTACCGTGCGGGTCGTCGGGCAACAGTATTCGTTCACGCCGCAGTGCATAGTCGTACCGTCAAAAACGCTGATCACATTTCGGGTGACCAGCGCCGACGTCATTCACGGGATGCTCATCACCGGGACGAACATCAATTCGATGGTGGAACCCGGCTACATCTCGACCTTCAAGACCGAATTCAAGCAACCCGGCGATCACTTGATGCCTTGCCATGAGTATTGCGGCGTCGGTCACGAGGCCATGTGGGCGAATGTAAAGGTGGTCGACAAGGACGTTTTTTCAAAAATGGCCCTCAACACCAGGAGGCTGACCTGTGATTTCTAACAAACGCCTGGTTCTCGCCCATTTTTGGCTGGCGTTTGCCGTCTTCGGCGTCGCCATCCTGCTTGGCGAATGGCAAATGTTCATTCGCAGTCCCTTGCACGCCTGGCTGCACAACCCCGACCTTTACTACCGCTCGGTCACCGCGCATGGCACGGTGATGGGATACGTCTTCCCGACCCTGATCGCCATGGGTTTCGGCTACGCCATCACGGAGCTTGCGCTCGACCAGCCTCTGATCGGTCGGCGTTGGGCGTGGGCGGGGTACACGATGATCATCATTGGCTCGATCGCCGCGGTGGTACCTGTGGCCTTGGGGCTCGACTCGGTGCTGTACACGTTCTACCCGCCGATGATCGGCAACGCCTTCTATTACATCGGCGTGGTACTAGTTGTGGTCGGATCGTGGATCTGGGTTGCGCTGATGGGTATCAATCTGCAGGCGTGGAAGCGTGCGCATCCGGGGGCTCCTGTACCGCTGCCCATGTTTGCAAATGTCGCTGCTGCCTATCTGTGGGGCTGGACGGCGGTTGGCGCGGCCCTGGAGTTGCTGTTCCAGATACTGCCGGTGGCGCTGGGTTTTTCAAACACCATCAACGCGGGGCTGTCGCGCGTGCTGTTTTCCTGGACGCTGCATGCCATCGTCTACTTCTGGCTGATGCCCGCGTACATCGCCTTTTACACGATCGTTCCCCGTGCCATCGGCGGACGCCTGTACAGCGACACTATGGCCCGAATTTCCTTCGTGCTGTTCCTGGTGTTCTCGATGCCGATCGGCATCCACCATTTGTTCGCCGATCCGCAGGTCGGCTCGGGATTCAAATTCATCCATTCCGTGTTTACCGCCATGGTGGCGGTGCCCACGCTGCTGACGGTGTTTACGATCGGCGCTTCCGTGGAAATTGCCGCTCGCCTGCGTGGCGGGAAAGGCGTGTTCGGCTGGCTCAAGGCGCTGCCCTGGGACAATCCGCAAATGCTCGCCTTGGCCTTTTCGTTCGTGATGCTGGGCTTTGGCGGCGCGGGCGGCTTGATCAACATGAGCTACCAGCTGGACTCGACCATTCACAACACGCAATGGGTGACCGGCCATTTCCACCTGATTTTCGGTGGCGCGATCGTGATTATGTACTTCGCCATCGCCTATGATCTTTGGCCGCATCTCACGGGACGGGCGATGCGCGATCTGAGTCTCATTCGCGCACAGTTGTGGCTGTGGTTCATAGGCATGATAGTCACGACGTTTCCATGGCATTACGTCGGTATCCTGGGCATGCCACGGCGCATGGCCTACTTCGACTACAGCGCCCCGGGGGCTGCGGGCGAGGCAATCTGGGTCGTCATGTCGACGCTGGGCGGTGCTTTACTGGTCGTTTCGGCCGTGCTGTTCCTCGTCATCCTTTATCGCAATCATTCCGCGTGCCAGGTCGAGCCTGCCCCGTTCACCTTCAGCAAGGCCATTCATGAGCCGGTTTCGCTGCCGCTGGCCTTGAATGGACTGGGGCTTTGGGTGGGCCTGATGATCGCGCTGACGATCACGAATTATGGCTATCCGATCGTGCAGCTCATGGGCTTGCCCGACGCCAAGGTGCCGGCGGTCTTTGTGGGAGCGAAGTGATGAATGCTCATCGCCCCCGCCTGATATCGTTTCGAAATCCCTGGTTCAGCGCCAGTGTCGGGGCCATCTCCCTGTTGTTCCTGTTTTCGGCTTTCGTAGGATTTGTCTGGCTTCCGTCGGCTCAGGATGATGCGCTGTTCAAGGGGCTGTTGAATGCGATTTGCAGTGCCGCAGGCAGGCCCGGGGCCTGGTTGGGCGAGGCGGCTCCCGCGGTTCCGCCCAAGGCTCCCGTCTCCAGCGTGGTGCTTACGCCGGGCATGTTTGATGGAGCGTCCGCCGGCGGTTCCATCGGCCGGGGTGCCACTTTGGCGCTACGTTGCACGATGTGCCACGGCGCCCGCGGCGTTAGCGCGGCAAACACACCGGACCTGGCCGGGCAATATGCAGCTTCGATCTATAAGGAGCTGCGCGATTTTCAAAGCGCTGCGCGCACCAGCGCCATCATGGCGCCGATGGTGGTCGGGCTTAGCGATCAGGATCTGCGCGACTTGTCGGCGTATTACGCGGCTTTGCCCCGTGATGGCGGATCGGGCGAGCGGAAAATGCAGCCGGTTCCCACTATCGTTGCGACCGGGGCGCCCATGCGGAACGTCGCTCCCTGCGAATCCTGCCATGGCGATATGGCGACCAAGCTGGGGGCGCCTTGGCTCGGCCTGCAGCCACGCGACTATCTGAAATCTCAGCTGGAGGCATTCGCCCACGGAGGCCGCCACAACGACATCAGTGCACAGATGCGAAATATCGCGCGCAATATGACGCCGGACGAGATCAACGCATCGGCGAGCTATTACGCGGGAAACAGGTAAGCGGCGGGCGGCGGCAAACGGCGAATGGACCGAAGCTTTGCGCTGCTTAGCCCAGCTTGCCATCCGCGCGCGGGGTCAGATAGATCCACAGCGAACGCAGCACCCACGGTAGAAAAGCAACCAGCCATCCGCAGGCGGCGATCACCAGCCACGTGAGCCGATCGCTGCCAAGCTCCGCACGTATGCGCAGCACCACCACGATCTGCAGCAGTGCGAAGCACAACCAGGGCACGGCCGTCATCTGCAAAGGCCGCCCTGAATGACCATGCGTCACGCGCGTCACCATGGCCACCAGCATCGACCCGAAATAGCCGACGGCCATCACGTGCAGGGGGGCGAAGCCAAGGATATTCGCGTGCCGGATCACCAGCCATGCGCTTTGCACGGTGTAGAGCGCAAAGGCGAGCGGCAACCATGCAAAAGACAGGTGCAGCGCGGCCAGCAGGCCGGGACGCATGCTTTTCCAGGGCTGCCAGGCGCACGCGTGCCACGCGAAAATGCAGGCAAGCGGCGCATCGGCCAGCCATAGCCATGCGTTGCGGTTGAAAAGCTCCAGCAGCAGGTGGGCGAGCACCAACGCCCATACCAGCGGCACGCTCCAGGCGGGCCGACGCACCACGTAACCAGCGGCCACGTTACCGCTGAAGAACGGAATCATGCGGTGGGAAACGGTGAAATAGATCGGCAGCAGCAAGCCGAACGTGCCAAGCTTGACGGCTACCAGGCCTGCCATGGGCGGCGAGCCGAACAGGTACGCCACGAACGACAGCAAGCCGGCCGTGCCCAGGGCAAGCGCGGCCAGACATGACCATGCATGGATATTGCGCTGTTCGGCGGCGAGCAGCACTTTGCCCAAGATCACGAACGCAGTCACGTAGCCCACGAGCATCAGCTCGACTCCGACGCTCAGCAGCCATGGCCAGCCAAGCAAGCCCAGGTGGGCAAACAGATAGCCACCAAATACCGCACCGGCCACCGGCACGTAGTGCGCACGCGACAAGGCAGGCCGATTCAGCCAGCGCGGAAATACGGTCAGCAGGAAGCCGAGCATGAACAGGGGCAGCATGCCGTACTGCATCAGCATGGCATGAGCCCAGACCGGCGAGATGGCTGGCGATGGCCAACCGCTCCAACCAAAGCGCCATGCCGCCAGCTGCAACGCCCACCAGCCCATGCCGGTCAGCACAGCCAGTGCGCCGGCAAAGAACATCAGGCGATGAGGAGCTGTGAACAACATCGGCCATGGTGCGGCCGATGCCTCGGGTGGGTGGAAACGCGGATCATTCATCATGGCGTGATCAAACAGCAGAAGCGGGGACGCTCGTCAGCCCGACAGTAGGCTGCGGCCTATCTTGCGCAGCCGCACCGGATCGCGCAGCACCAGCATGCGGCCATTGACGTCGATCAATGCTTGCGTACGAAACCGGCTGAATACGCGGCTTACCGTTTCCGCAGCCAGGCGCAGGTAATTGGCGACGTCGCCGCGCGACATGCTTAGCCGGAAATGCGTACCGGAGAAGCCGCGTGCGGCATAGCGCTCGCCGAGATCGACCAGGAACGCGGCCATTCTCTCGTCGGCGCTGTAATCGCCGGCAAGCAGGCTGGCGCTACCAAGCTCCTTGCTGATCAAACGGAACAGATGCTGTTGCACTGCGGGCAGGCGCGTGGCCAGCGCGCTCATGGCTGGAAACGAAAAGCGGCAGAACTGCGCGTCTTCCAGCGCCACCGCATCGCACGGGAAGCGATCCGGGTAGATCGCGTTAAGGCCGATAACCTCGCCGGGCAGGTAAAAGCCGAGCACGTGCTCGCGTCCTTCCTCGTCGACCAGGGAGGTTTTCACGGTGCCGGCCCGGACCGCATAAATCGCGCGGAACGGGTCGCCGGTGCGAAAGACGTATTCGCCTTCGCGGTACGAACTGACGTGCTCTACCAGGCAGTGCAGTTCGGCCAGCTCTTTTTTGCCGTAGCCCACGGCGATGCACGCGCCGCTAAAGGCGCAAGTGTGACAAAAGTGTTCGGCATCGCCGTCGTCGGCGATCGGGCTTGGTGGTTCGGGCAACTTGCCGACTCTGTTTTCTGAGCGCATCGCTGTGCATGAACCTATGTCGGCATCGGCATTCATATCGTACGCGAATACCTGGTGAAGGGCAGTTTCTGCCCCAGATAGGCATCAAAGCGCATGGCGATCGTGCGCAGCAGCAGCCGCCCTCGCGGCGTGGCGCGTATGAGAGGCATGTCCAGGACGATCAGGCCGTCTTCGGCCAGTTGCCGCAGCTGTTGTACTTCGGGCGCGAAATACTCCTCGAAGATCAAGCGGTGGCGCTGGCCGAATGCAGCTGTGTCCAGCTCGCCGTAGCACATCAAATGACCGATCAGCTCGCGGCGAATGATGTCGTCCTCGTTCAGGGTCAGTCCGCGCATGATCGGCAGGTGCCCGGTATCCAGCGCGGCGTAGTAGTCGTTGAGGTCCTTCGCGTTTTGACAATAGCTGTCGCCGATGCGTCCGATGGCGCTGACCCCAAGGCCGACGATGTCGCACTGTCCATGTGTCGAATAGCCCTGAAAATTGCGCTGCAGTGTACCCTCGCACTGCGCGCGCACCAGTTCGTCACTCGCACGTGCGAAGTGATCCATGCCCACGTAAACGTAGCCGGCCCCGCCGAGCAGCGACAGTGCGCGCCCGAGCAAGGCGAGCCGGGTGGCCGGGTCGGGCAGTTCGGCCGTATCGATCTGACGCTGGCTCTTGAACAACTCCGGAAGGTGCGCATAGCCATACAAGGCGATGCGATCGGGCGACAATGCGATCACCTCGGCGAGCGTCGTCTCGAAGCCGGCCAGGGTCTGCCGCGGCAAGCCGTAGATCAGGTCGATGCTGATGGAGATGAAACCGGCCGCGCGTCCCGCTTCCAGTACTTCCCGAGTCTGCGCCACACTCTGGATACGGTTAATGGCGCGCTGGACGTCTGGATTGAAATCCTGCACCCCGACGGAAAGACGATTGAAGCCCAGTTCGGCCAGTCCACGCACATAGTCGCCATCGGCGAAACGTGGATCGAGTTCCACGCCGAAATCGCGCCCTTGCCACACAGCAAAGCTGAAATGCCTGGCCAGCGACTCTGTTAATTCGCGCATCCGCGCCATGTCGAGGAAATTGGGCGTACCTCCGCCAAAATGCAATTGCTGCACGGGCCGATCGCGATCGAACAACGGAGCAAGCAATTCGATCTCTCGGTACAGCCGTTCCAGATAGCGGTCAGCCTTGCCAATGTCGCGGGTGATGACGCGCTTGCAACCACAATAGAAGCAGGGGCTGGTGCAGAACGGCAGGTGGACGTAAAGGGACAGCGGCCGCGGAATCGGTTCTTCGTTCGAGGCGCGAATCGCCGAACGCAAGGCTTTTTCGCCGAAATCTTGCTGGAAATGCGGTGCGGTAGGGTAGCTGGTGTAACGAGGTCCGTTGCCGTCGTAACGGGCGATCAGCGCCGCATCGAATTCGGGAGGAGGTATCGCGCGGCTCATTTGCGCAGTGTGATGGAACCGACCCAGGGCACGCCTTGATCCAGATCAATCGATCGAGGGATGCCCTGGTCGCCAGGCCATGGATGGCCAATCCCAGCAAGGCCGTGTCAGGGGGCGCAGCAATGCGGCTCGGCCACGCCAGCCGAGCCGGCCGTAAAGTCTCGATAAGCTTTTAAGGCCTTCAACGCCCACATTTCGCCCACGCAGCCGCCCATGGTGGCGGCGATGGCCAGGACTTCGCCCAGCTCGGCTTCGGTGGCGCCGTGGGTGACGGCCTGCTGCACGTAGAACACGATGCACGGTTCGCAGCGGGCAGAAATCGACCACAGCATGGCGCCCAACGATTTCTGGCGTGCCGGCAGTGCGCCATCCGTGAAGATCGCGGTTTGGCGCATCTGCTGGATATGCCGGGCGACGCCGTGGGTGAGCTGGTCGAAATCGCTCATCAGGTCGAGCGCGGGATCAATGGTTTTCAAGGACATTCGCGATGCCTCTCAATGCTGGACGGAGGACGGATAACCGGCTGCGGCCGTCGCTTGCATCAGTGCAGCCGGCTGCGTCTTGGTGTCGTCGTAGCTGATCGTGACCGTCTTGCGCATCAGGTCGGGGGTGATATCGCCCACGCCGGCGACTTTCTCCAAGGACTTTTTGATCGTGACCGGGCACACCGGACAGGTCATGCCTGGCACGGCGAGTGTGACCGTGCGGGTTGCGGCCATACCGGCCATGGGAATGACACCCATCAGTATCAGGGCAAGGGTAGCTAAGGTTTTCATAGTGGGTTTCCTCAATAGAACCAGGGCGCGGCATAGGGAAAGCCGAACGCTATCAACACCAGGGCTGCCACGATCCAGAACAACGCCTTGTAGGCCCTGCGCACCGCCGGAACGGCACAAACCTGATCCGGCGGGCAGGTGCCGGCTGGGCGAAAGATGCGCCGATAGGCAAAAATCAAGGCCAGCGCCGAAACCAGCAAAAAATAGGGGCGCAACGGTTCCATGCGCGTCAGTTGACCGATCCAGGCGCCACTCAGCCCGATGCTCACCAATACCAGCGGCCCCAGGCAGCAGGCGGAAGCGAGGATGGCTGAGAGGCCACCAATGGCAAGGCTGCTCTTCTCACTGCGGTTTTGCGCCATGACGGTGGCCGAAGGGTGGGGAAACCGGTGTCGTGCAAGCCTACTTCCGTAGTTGACTACGGAGTCAACCGCTAGGCTAGGCGATAAACCGTTAGGCCGGGTTTACCCGAGACGACGTTCCGGCTGCAGGCGGTTCAGCAGCCATGGCAGCACGACGGCAAGCAGGTAGAACTTCGAAGCGAAGTATTTGTTGTGCAAATGCTCTCGATGCGCATCCAGCCAGGCGGGCGCACCGGGAAGCAGACCCTGTGCCTTGGCGTCGACGGCAAACTGACGTACGCAGTCATAGCGCACTCGCGCGAGTGCGCACACGTTGAAACGGAAGCAGCCCTTTTTCGTTACGTAGGGAAGATTCAAAAAAGACCGCGCAATGTGCTTGCGTACCAGGATCTTGTTGGTGCCGTCCGGCCCGATGAGATAGTCGTCGGGCACCTCGTGCGTGAGCCATTGGCCGAGCCGTGCGTCGCAATAGGGGTAGGCGAGCGGCATGGCTACGGCGCTCGCCGTATACAGTCCTTTGCCAAAGCTCGCCGCCTCGACGATCGCCGCGGCAATGCGCCGGCGATCGGCCACCGTACGCGCCGCATGGATAGCGGATAGAAAGGTATCCAGGCGTTGCCGGGAGCGCGCGGCGATGGGTTCTCCAAACAGCGCATCGACTTCCTGGTCACTGAAGCGCGAGCCTGGATAGAAGCGCTCGAACGCGCTCATCTGCATGGTGCTCAAGGCGTAGCACAGGCGGAAGCTGTGCCGGACGCCCCACAGGTTGAACAAGTTGGCCGGCAGCGCGAATTGCTGCGCCACGACGCGGTAGATCTGGTGGCGCCAATGGCTCGGCATGCCGAAATACACATCCGATCCCAATGCGTCGAGCACCCCGTCGCCGCCATTGCCACGGATCTCGGTGACCAGGTCCAGATACGACAGCGTGGCAAAATCCGCAGTCAGCAATGGTATCCGCTGCACACGTGCGAGGTAACGGTCATAGGCTCGCCCGGGATCGCAAACCAGTGCCTCATGGCGCAAACCAAGATTGCGCGCGACCCACTGCGCCGAAGCCAGTTCGTTCTCCTCGCGACCGCCAAGATAGGTGATGCAGGTGACATCCGGACGCGCGTCGGCCAAGGCAATCGCCATCGAGGTGGAATCCTTGCCGCCGCTTTGCAGAAACCACGGTTGCCGCATGCGGGCAGTCGTGTGCGTTATGGCCGCACACAATAGCCGGTGATAGGTTTGCACCAGCGTGTCGCTGTCGCTGGAAGAGCATCCTGGCCGAGCATTTTTCGGCCACGCCGACAGCGTTGTTTGCAACACCGGATCGTTATGACTGTCCTGCGCGGGATAGTCGTCCGAGAAAATCAGCTTGACGCGGCGATAGACCGAGTGCGGCGGATAGACAAAGGCGTTGCGCAGAAGATCGGCGATCGACACCGGATCGAACGATGCCCGGTCTTTCGGGAGCGCATCCACCATCGAAAAATCGATGTCTCGCGTATCGGCGCGCACACGCAGTGCCAGTGGGGATGTGCATTCTTCATACAATGAAGAGGCGACAGATGCCATGGCTGAGCCCCTCATGGGGTGCGATTCGGTGACGTCATGATGTGACGGCGGATCAAGGTGACCAGGCTGCGGCGCAAATAGCGCACAAAACCCACGGCATGTGCGATATACAGCTGTCTGCGGCCCAGCAGCCCCTGCTTATGCAAGGTATTGCGTACGTCCACCGCGGCCCGGTACATGGCGGTCAGATCGCCGCTCAGTCCGCCGGCACCAAAAGGCGGCTTGTGCCAGGAAGCCAGGACCTGGTTGAGCCGGGCACAACGGTAGCCGGACAGCAGGATCTGCGCCCACAGCATGAAGTCCTCGGCACGGCGCCGGTTCTCGTCAAAGCGGAACGGCAAGTCGCGGCGCAGTACCACGGAGGCCGTCGGAAAGGCACTGCGAAACAGCGACAAGCGCTGCGGGGAAAGCCGGCATTGAATGGGATACCGCAGCGCCGGCGCGTACTTGTCACGCGCTTGTACGTTCATGTCGTGCGCGATTAGCGCGATTCGCGGATCGTCTTCCACGGCCTGCATTTGCAAGCGGAGCTTATGCGGATGCCAGCTGTCGTCGGCGTCCAGGAAGGCAACCCAGGGCTGGGTTGCGTGGGCCCAGCCCCAGTTGCGTGCCGCCGAGGGGCCGCGATTCTCGGACATGGCTAGCACCTTGATCCAGCCCGCCGGGTAACGCCGCGCAACATCCGTCAACCGCGCCAGCGTGTCATCGCCGCTGCCATCGTCGACCAGCAGCACCTCTACGGGACGCAGCTTCTGGTTGGCCACCGAATTGACGGCCTGCTCGATCGTGTGCGCGCATCGGAAACAGGGCACGACGACGCTTACCGGTGCCCGCAGGTCCTGCCTGAGGCCGTTCATCTTGAGGATCGCCCCGGCGATCGGGGCGACCGGTTGCCCCAAGGCCTTGGCGCTGCCCGTTACCGTTCGATAGGACATCAAGAGCGCTCCCCCCCACCCGCGGCCCACCTCCCGGTGCGCCATAAGGCAATGAACCTCGCCATGCGATGCAGGCATCGCATGCAGGACGTATCCCCTATTGGGTACCGGGCGGTAATGTGAGTCTAATCACATTTTTGTCGAGCTTTGGTGTAAGCCCGAGAGTTTTGGCCTGAATTTTTACTTGCGCGTAGCTGTCGACAGGGTGATGGCGCCGCGCCTAGTCTCTTGCATCGATCCAGCTCAAGCACACCCTCCGCGCAGGTTCAAAGGCAGCGCGGAAGAGGTCGCGTTTGCCCGCCAAAATACGAAACGCTGCCGGGTGCTCCTGTCATCGCTTGCGCACGGATAAATTCACGCACGGATGATCGCCGGACGCGCATTTTTGCTGATGCGCCGAAACGCGCTTTCCCGCTAACCGTGCTCGAAGGAGGGTCATGATGAACACGCTTTCCAAAGTCGTGGTGTCGGTCATAGGTACGTTCGTTTTGAGCGGCGCCGTGCTTGCGCAATACAGTACGCCGAGCAGTTCCTCAAGCAGCATGAATTCGACGGGCAGCATGCACAGCGGCATGTCCGGCATGAAAGGGATGCACCACGCCATGCAAGGCATGCACGCAATGCCTGCCACGGTTACGTCCGTGGATTCGAAAACCGGCATCGTGGAAGCGGATACCGAAGGCATGAATCTCAAGCTGCATTTCCCGCCGGCCGCTGTGGCGGACCTGAAGGCGGGCGACAAGATCACCTTGCACATGGGATTCAGCAAGCCGTGACGGCTATCCGGGGCACTGGGTAGCGGATTATCCAGTGCCATCGCCTTGAATGCGCGGTCAAGGGCGGAGCTGCGTTGGTGCAGCCCTTGCGTAGGTGGAATTGCTCCACCGCGCATGTCCCGGCCATGGCCGAGGCGAAGCAGGGGCGAAATCCTGCGGTGTGATCCAGGGGTCATCCCCGCCAACCTGCGCGCAAAGTGCAGGTGTAATCCGTCTTGCTCGATGGTGAGCTGCTTGATACGGCAGCCGATCGAAGTGGCATGTGATGTATTTTATTTGGACGTCTATACGGCCAAATGAAAGATAGTAAAACCACAAAATAACCGAAATTTTACGCGTGAAGACCACTCACGCGGTCGGGGTGTAATTTAGCTTCGATTTATTTTATGTGAACGAAAACATCAATTCACATTTGCAATTTCACTGCCCGGTGACCGATCTTATACGTACCGTTGACGAAAACGACGGGCTTCCTTAGGTGAAAATTTCAGTTTGGGTCGCGCTGATAAGCGCGCAGGGGTTCTTTTATTATGCCGAACACGGGCAATGCACAAGTTTTTAACTTCACATTTCGTCGCAAGATCTTGACGGCTGCTGCCTCTCTTGCGCTGGCCGCCGTTGCGCTGCCGGCATCCGCAACCAACTGGTGGAATCCGACGCCGACGATATCGATCGGTTCCGCTTCGCTCAACGTCCGTAACTTCGGCGCCATGGGCAATGGCTCGGCGGACGATACCGCCGCCATCCAGGCCGCCGTCAATGCCTTGCCGTCGACGGGCGGTACGATCGAAGTGCCGGCAGGCACGTACATGATCAACGCGCTCAAGGGTGTCAGCCTGCGCTCGCACACGCGCCTGTTGCTCGATACCGGCGCAACGCTGCAGGCCATCCCGAACAGCGCTACGCGCTACTGGGTAGTGAAGGCGTGGAACGTGAACAACGTCGAGATCGCCGGCGGCACCGTTCTCGGTGAACGTTCGCATCACCAGGGCACCACCGGTGAGTGGGGCTATGGCATCAATGTCTCCGGATCGAGCTACGTCTATGTCCACGACATCTCGGTCGCCAATTGCTGGGGTGATGGCTTGGCAGTCGGCGCGACAGGTTGGGGCGCCACAGTAAAGCCTTCGTACAGCGTCACGCTGAACAACGTTAAATCCAATAACAATCGCCGCCAGGGCCTGTCGATCCTGCCGTCGACGCAGGTGTATGTGGTGAACAGCAGCTTCACCGGTTCCAATGGCACGTTGCCTCAAGCCGGCATCGATATCGAGCCGCAGACGCAGGGCGTCACCCAGAACGTGCGCCTGGAGAACACCACGCTGTCCGGCAACGTGGGCAATGGCCTGGAAGTGCACCTCAACGTGTCCGGCCTGAGCTTGAACAATGTCACCGCGCAGAACAACCATGGCTTTGGCGTGTACACCGGCGGCCCGAACGGCGTGGTGATCACCAATAGCAACATCACCACCAACTACCTGTTCGGCATCTCCATCTCCAGCAACACCAACAACGTGCAGATCTCGGGCAACACCATCGAATGGAACTACGCGCTGTGGTTCTACCAGCACAACCAATCGCCCTACAACGAAGGCTGGAGCCCGCGTGACATCTCCATTGCCAGCACGGCTACGAACGTGGCGGTGTCCAACAACACCATCTCGCCGATGAAGTGATGTAATCCCTGGCAACTTGCCTCCTAAACCCTCTCCCTGGCGGAGAGGGTTTTTTCTTCGTGCTCCATGAAGTGGGGTTGGATGCACGACGAATGGATGGCTGTTTTAAATGATTTGGACGTCTAAATGAAAATAATAAATTCATTCGGACGGCCGTATTTATATGCGCCAAGCTCATCCATGCCGTCGGGTGAGTTTGGGTTTGATTCATTTTCTGCGAGCGAAAACATCAATTCACATTTGCAATTTCACTGCCCGGTGACCGATCTTATACGCACCGTTGACGAAAACGACGGGCTTCCTTAGGTGAAAAATTCAGTTTGGGTCGCGCTGATAAGCGCGCAGGGGGTTCTTTATGCCGAACACGGGCAACGCACAAGTTTTTAACTTCACATTCCGTCGCAAGATCTTGACGGCCGCCGCCACTCTTGCTCTTGCCGCCGTTGCTCTGCCGGCATCCGCAACCAACTGGTGGAATCCGACGCCGACGGTGTCGATCGGTTCCGCTTCGCTGAACGTCCGCAATTTCGGTGCCCTGGGCAATGGCTCGGCTGACGATACCGCCGCCATCCAGGCCGCCATCAATGCACTGCCCTCCACCGGCGGCACGGTCGAGGTGCCGGCCGGTACCTACATGATCAACGCGCTCAAGGGCGTCGGCCTGCGCTCGCATACCCGCTTGTTGCTCGACACCGGAGCGACGCTGCAGGCCATTCCCAACAGCGCCTCGCGCTATTGGGTGGTCAGGGCCTGGAACGTGAACAACGTTGAGATCGCCGGCGGCACCGTTCTCGGTGAACGTTCGCAGCATCAGGGCACCACCGGCGAGTGGGGCTACGGCATCAATATTTCCGCCTCCAGCTACGTCTACGTTCACGACATCTCCGTGGCCAACTCCTGGGGTGACGGCCTGCTGGTTGGTGCGTCCGGTTCGGGCGCCACGGTGGTGCCTTCGTACAGCGTCACGCTGAACAACGTCAAATCCAACAACAACCGTCGCCAAGGCTTGTCGATCCTGCCGTCGAACCAGGTGTATGTGGTGAACAGCAGCTTCACCGGCTCCAACGGCACGTTGCCGCAGGCGGGCATCGATATCGAACCGTCGACGCAGGGCCCGACCCAGAACGTGCGCCTGGAAAACACGACCTTGTCCGGCAACCTGGGCAATGGCCTGGAAGTGCACAACAACGTGTCCAACCTGACCTTGAACAATGTTACGGCGCAAAACAACCAGGGCTTTGGCGTGTACACCGGCGGCCCGAACGGCGTGGTGATCACCAATAGCAACATCACCACCAACTACCTGTTCGGCATCTCCATCTCCAGCACCACCAACAACGTACAGATCTCGGGTAACACCATCGAATGGAACTACGCGTTGTGGTTCTACCAGCACAACCAGTCGCCCTATAACGAAGGCTGGAGCCCGCGTGACATCTCCATTGCCAGTACGGCTACCAACGTGACGGTGTCCAACAACACCATCTCGCCGATGAAGTGATGTAATCCCTGGCAACGGGCATCCCAAACCCTCTCCCTGGCGGAGAGGGTTTTTCTTTTGCGCGAGGCTAATCGGCTGTCGATCCGTGCCGGGCTGGTTCGTCGTATCGGCGGGAGCGGGATCTGGTCCCGGCTCCGTCACCCTTATGGAGATATGACAATGCGCTTTCTATCGATAGTACGGATCAACGAGAACTCTGGCCTGCAGCCCAGCGCACAGCTGATGGCCGACATGGGCAAGCTGTTGGAGGAGACGACCCGGGAGGGCAAGATGATCGACACTGCCGGGCTCACGCCCACGGCCCATGGCACCCGCGTCCGGCTGTCTGGCGGCAAGTTGACCATGGTCGATGGCCCGTTCACCGAAGCCAAGGAAGTGATCGGAGGCTATGCCGTGCTGGAAGCGGATTCCAAGGAAGAAGCCATCGAGCTGACCAAACGCTTTTTGAGGGTGCATGGCGATGAATGGGAGGTCGAATGCGAGGTGCGGCAACTGGTGATGCATGGGGATGTGTGCGGGTAACACACGCTAGGGAATGCTTAGCTGACCGGTACCGGGTAGAGCCTGCTCCGGGCGCTTGATTCGGGGCGCATTCCAAAGCATGGAGCTACGCGGCAGCCCATAAAAAAACCCTCTCCGCAAGGGAGAGGGTTTTTGGGCTACTCATTCAGATAGCGCTATCACTTCGTCCGCAGCGGCGAGACCAGGTTGTTGGACTGCGTTACGTTGCCTGCGGTGCTGGCGATGCTGATGTCGCGCGGCACCCAGCCTGGGGTGAAGATCGACACGTTGTGCGTATAGAACCAGGAGTCGCCGTTCCAGTTGATGGTGTTGCCCACGAGCTGCACGTTTTGGGTGGTGCCTGCGATACCTACGCCGTACATGTAGTTCTGGCTCAGCGTGCTGTTGGTGATCGTCACGCCGTTCGGGCTGTTGGTGAACACGCCGTAGCCGCGGTTGTTTTGCGAGGTCACCTTGTTCAGCACGAGGCCTGACACGAAATCATGCACTTCCAGGCCATTGCCCACGTTGCTGGCCAAGGTGTCGTTTTCCAGGCGGATCGTATCGGTGGTGCCCTGCGTCTGCGGCTCGATGTCGATGCCCGCTTGCGGCGCGGTACCGTTGGAGCTGCTGAAGCTGCTGTTCACCACGTATACCTGCGTCGCCGGCGTGATCGACAAGCCCTGGCGGCGGTTGTTGAAGGAGGTGACGCGGTTGAACGTGATGTTGCTTGACCGGACCAGTGTGCGGCCTGAACCCGTTCCGCCGATCAGCAGGCCGTCGCCCCAGGAGTTGGAGACGTGGATGTCGTGGACGTACACGTTGCTGGAGCCGGAGATGTTGATGCCATAGCCCCACTCGCCATAGGTACCCTGGTGTTGGGTGCGTTCGCCGACCACATTGCCGCCGACGATCTCGACGTTGTTCACGCCCCACGCCTTCACCACCCAGTAGCGGGAGGCGCTGTTAGGAATGGCCTGGAGATAGGCGCTGCCAAACAGGTGCAAGCGGGTATGCGAGCGCAGGCTGATGCCCTTGAGCGCGTTGATCATGTAGGTGCCATCCGGCACTACAACCGTGCCGCCCGTGGAGGGCAGGGCGTTGATGGCGGCCTGGATGGCGGCAGTGTCGTCTGTCGCGCCGTTGCCCATGGCGCCGAAGTTACGGACGTTGACCACGGCGCTGCCGATCGACACCGTTGGCGTCAAGCTCCACCAGTTGGTGGCGGAGGCGGGCAGTGCCACCGTGGCAAGCGCCAAGGAAATGGCTAGTGACGTTAAAATTTTGTTACGCGAGATGAAAGGGCGCGAGTTTCCCGATTTGCGGGCAAAACGACCCTCTGCGCCTGACGGCGCCGGCTTGGTGTACATGGAATTGGCCCCTGTTTTGTTTTGTTTCTAGCGTTGATTTATGACCACGAGTTGTGGTTTACCGCATGGTTAAGATGCGTCATGCATGCATGAAAGCGCAAATGTGAATTGCTGGTTTCGTTCACAGTATTCAAACAAGATGTCCACGATTTCTCGACATCATGGGCCGCTTGGCAATCGCAGGGGCGTTTTGCGCGCGGTTTAGCCATGAGAAGTGACGCCAGCCGGCGAAATGTTTAACTTCCGTCGAGGAAGCATGGATTATGCTGCCCCTTCGTTCTTCACACATTGGCTGCGCGGGGGCGATGATGGCAAACCCGGTGAGGCTGAGTGGCATCGAGCAGCAAGTGCTTGCGCAACTCGAAGGCCATGCTGCCATAGCAAGCTGCGATGCATGCGCGCCCTTTGGCGTGCTGGCGGCTTCGTGGAAGCTGGGAACCGTGCATCAATTGGTGAATGCGCTGCTCACGCTCGTGGACAAGGGCTTGCTGCGCCAATGCGACACCTTGTCGTTCGGCCTGACGGTAAAGGGGCGCGCAGCCTTGCGCGCCGTTCGCGCAGAATCGCCACAGGACGTAACCGCGCAACTGCCGCAGTGCGCCGATGAAACGAGCAGCGACCTGGCCGAATCCGTGGTCCTTGTGTAAAACGCTTGCCTTAGCAGGTATCCGCTGCTTTCCTCTGGAGTAGTGAAGGGGTGTCCAAGGGCTGTCTTGCCCACTAACCCTGCGCATGCGATCTTGGTATCGCCAATACCACTCTTTACTCAAGGCTCCGAGGACGCCATCGGCGTAGCGCGGCCAACCAACGCAGGCCCATACCTCCCTTCCCATGCCCGCCTTGCCCGAGTCGCTTCCTATCCAGCACGCCAGTCAAAGGGCCTTGGTCATCATCGCCACCGGCGTGCTGCTCGCACTGCTGTACCTGGGAAAGGACGTGCTGGTCCCGATCATCCTGGCGGTGATCCTGGGCCTGCTGATGGCCCCGTTCGTACGTCGATTGCAGCGGCTCGGGCTGGGGCACGCCTATGCCGTCTTCATTTCCGTGCTGGTGCTGGCTTTGTTCGCCACCGGACTAATGACGGTGATCGGTTCCCAGATCGTGCACCTGGCGGGCAGCCTTCCGCAGTACGAAAGGACCATCCAGGCCAAGCTGCAGATCCTGCATGACGTAACCATCGGCCGCCTCCAGGCGATGCGCGGCGAGATGGGCAAGGTGGCCGGCGCGCTTGGCGCCACGAGCGGTGCGGCGGGGGCAGGGCAGAATGCGTCGGCCATGGCCACCTCCGCTTACGTCGCGCCGATTCAATTGCCGCCCTTGAGCGGGGGGCCGTGGGATGCGATCCGCGGCGTGCTGTCATCGCTGTGGAGTCCTTTGGAAACCGCCGGCATCGTGCTGGTGGTGCTCGTCTTTGTCCTGCTTGAATACGAATCTTTGCGCGATCGCTTCATCCGCGTGATCGGCGGCACCGACCTGCGCGCCACCACCGTTGCGATCAATGACGCCGGCGGGCGTCTTTCCCGCTTTTTCGTCTCGCAGTTTTCCGTCAATTTTGGCGTCGGCTTCGCGATCTGGTTGGGTTTGGCGGTGATCGGACTGCCCAACGCCTTGCTCTGGGGTGTGCTTACCGCCGTACTGCGCTTCGTGCCTTATGTCGGCGTCTGGTTGGCGGCGCTGCTGGCCGGTTTGCTCGCCGCGGCGGTTACTCCGGGGTGGTCCCTGATGCTGCTGACCCTGGGCTTGTTCGCGCTGGTGGAATTGGTGGTCAGCCAGCTGGTGGAACCGCAGCTCTATGGCCATGCGACCGGCCTGTCGCCCTTGGCCGTGGTGGTGGCGGCGATCTTCTGGAGCTGGCTGTGGGGTCCCATGGGTTTGGTGCTATCCACCCCGATGACCTTGTGCCTGGTGGTGGCGGGGCGACATGTCAGGGCGCTTACCTTGTTCGAGATCCTGTTGGGCGACGCACCGGCGCTGACCATGCCGCAGCGCTTCTATCAGCGCGCCCTTTCCGGCGATTCGGACGAGATCATTGCCGAGGCGCGCGTTTTCCTGCGGCAAAAATCCTTCGCCCGCTATTGCGACGTGGTGTTGTTGCCGGCATTGCAGCTCGCCCAGATGGATCTGCGCCAGGGCGCCATCAACCCGGATCAACTGCACAAGGCCCGCGCCGCCGTGGTGAGGGTGATCGAAACGTTGGGCCGGGAAACGCCTGCGCAGCCGCGCTGGCGTCGCCGCACCTCGGTGCTGGACGACGACAATATCGGGCACTACCTGCGCCAGCAGCGCGAGCGCATAAGCGGGCGCTGGCAGGGGCCGTTGGCCGTGGCGCCTGGATCCATTGTGCTTTGCCTGAGCAGCGGCGTTCGCGAAGACGACTTGATCACCGAGATCCTGGTGCGCGTGTTGCGTGACCTGCATATCGACGCGCGCCATGTTTCCATCAAGGACATCGAGGCGTTCCAGCAGGAACGTCCGCCGGAAGCCACCCCCAATGCCGTATCCATGGTGCACGTCGTGATTACCGACATCGCCAATGAATGGGAGCCGGGCGATGCCGTTGCCAAGGAAGTGCGGCAGCGGCTTGCCCAAGCCACGATCGTGGCCGTGCTGCTGCCCAACTTGCTCGAAGCCCCGGCGCTGCCGGAGACGGGGCCGCATGTCGACCGCGTTGCCAAATCCTTCGAAGAGGCGGCGCAGTTCGCGATCGAAAAAACCATACCCTAGTGACGTCTTTCCCGCGCAAGCGGGAATCCATTTTCACGAATGCACTGGAATACTTGCATAATAATCATACAATATGATTTCATTGCAGGCCTCTTGATCGCCGCGCCGATGGATGGCGTGCACCAGGTTGGGGCTGAAGCATGACTCGCACCATCACTCGACATGCCTTGATCGCCGCGGCCATCGCCGTAGCGCTCCCTTTTGCACGTGCCGCCGACGCGCCGGCGCAGCCCGCGCCAAGTAAACATGCCGCGGCAGCACACATCGAAGGTCCTTTGCTGCCCTCAGGACCGGATCCCTGGGTGACCCAGCGCAACGGCGTCTACTATTACACCAGCACGGAAGGGAACCGGATCTCGCTGCGCAAGACGAAGGACGTGGCCCGCCTGGCCGATGCGCGGGCGGTAGTGGTTTGGCGGCCACCGGCAAGCGGACCCAACTCCAGCTCGATCTGGGCGCCGGAACTGCATTACCTGGACGGCAAGTGGTACCTGTATTACTCCGCGGCCGACAAGGCACATGACGACGACGCGCATCGTCACGTTTTCGTGCTGGAAAATGCCGCGCCAGATCCCATCCAGGGCAGCTGGCTCGACAAAGGCATGCTGAAGACACATCTCACCGGTATCGACGGCACGGTGTTCGAGCAGGGTAGCAAGCTTTATTTCGTCTATTCGGCGTATGTCCAAGACCACAGCGACCTGATCATTGCGCCGATGACGACGCCGTGGGCCTTGGGCGAGCCTCAGGTGGATATCGCCCATCCGAGCTACGCCTGGGAAATGCAGGGCGGGCGCAAGATCATGGAGGCGCCGGAATTCATCCGGGGGCCGCGCGGCAGCTTGTTCCTCACTTATTCGGCCAGTGCATGCTGGTCGGACGCTTATGCGCTGGGGCTGTTGCAGGCCGATGCCGGCGCCGACCTGCTCGATCCCGCGGCGTGGCACAAGTCGCCCACGCCGGTGCTGGCCAGCTCGGCCAAGCTCGGTTTCTATGCGCCCGGGCACAATGGTTTTTTCAAGACCGCCGACGGGCGGGACTGGATCATCTTCCACGCCAACGCCGGTCCCGGTTGGAAATGCACGCCGCGGCGCGCGCCGTACATCATGCCGTTTCATTGGGATGCGCAAGGGCGGCCGGTGTTCATGCCGTAGCACCGGTTGCCGCGTAGGCTGGGATTATCGTTCCAGCCTACACGCCATTCACATCCTTGGATTGGCGAATGGTGTAAATGTGCGTTGGTTTGTCATCTGTCTACGAGCCACGGAGACCCCAGCCATGTCCGATCACGTCTACAAGACCGTTGAGCTGACCGGTTCCTCGAAGACCAGCAGCGACGAAGCGATTCGCGGCGCCATTGAACGGGCATCCAAGACCATTCGCGATATCCGCTGGTTCCAGGTGACTGAAACCAGGGGGCACGTGGAGAACGGAAAGGTGGCTCACTGGCAAGTCACCTTGAAAGTGGGCTTTACGCTCGAATAGCCGCGCTTTGCTCGATGACATACGCGTGGCGTAGGCTGGGATGGCAATCCCAGCTCACGCACTCACCCGTTTTGAGGGCGGCTTTCGATCGCTTGACGATTTCGCGAAAGAGTTTCGAATGTGCGCGAATTGATTTCGATCTAGCTTCGGGCGGACTAGGGTGGATGGGGGCTGCATGCCGGCGTGTCATTTGAATTTAGACGTCTAAATGAGCAGTGCATCCCAATACCCGAAGATGCGCCTGAAAGAGTGCGTAAAAAGTTTCCGGTTTGCATTGCGGTGAACCTGAACAGAGCCGATCATTCAGCCCGCCTGAAGGGGACGCTGGGGACAAGCGGCAACAGTCCGCCATGATCCGGCTTGCCACTGTTCGGCAAAACAAAGTGCGCTGCTCCGCCTGATCAGGTGCAAGGGGAAACCCTCGCATCGTGCTGGCCTATGGCCGAGCGGCAGCCAATCTCTATTCCAAAGTCTGGTTGTCTAAAAGGGGGCGACTGTGGGACTGCACACTTACCGTACTTGGAAATTCGTGGCCTGGGGGCGCAGTTCTGCGCTCGACCGCGGCGACGCCAAGCGCGACAACTGCATAGAGGTAGACCGGGCACGCAAGTTTTCCGCGATGCTGGCCGTGTTGCTGGCGTTGATGGGTGGTTCCTGCGCCAGTGCCCAACAAGTGGAGCCGACGCTGCCGATCTCGCAGCGGCAAACGATCAATCTCGCCGCAGGTGTTCCCCAATACCTGGGGAACGCAAGCTCGACCTCGGATGCTCCACAGAGCAACTGGTGGTACGAAAACAGCAACAACTCGACTGCCTACTCGACGCCCGGCTTCAACGAGAGCACCGATACCAGCGGCAACTGGATGCAAGTAGGCTTGCCCTACGATGCCAATATCTCGCGCACCTTCATCAACCAGGCTTCCGGTGGCGGGCAAGGCTCCTTGACGGGCAACTTCAACTGGTACCGCCTGCATTTCAAGGTGGATCCGAAGTACGCCGGCCAGAAGTTCCTGCTGAAGCTCGAGGGTTCGCACACCGCTGTGCAGGTCTTTGTCAACGGCACTTTGTTGCAAGGCATCAGCGCAGTGGCGGCGGATGCGCAAGCCACGCACGTGGTGGGCTTCGTGCCGGTGATCGTCGATCTGACACCATACATCACGGCCGATGGCAAGACGGACAATGTCATCGCCATCGACGTTTCGCGCGGCGCGCCTTGGTACGAGCAACCCAACTTTTCCGGCGCTTTCCGTTTCGGCCAGGCGATGGCGGGCTTGTTCCGTAACGTGAAGCTATACGTCACCAACCCGGTGCGTATCCCGCCGAACGTCTATTCGAACCAGAAAACATGGGGTACCTACGTAGGTACCGTGTCCGAGGTTCCCGCAGCGCAAGGTACGGCGACCGCCGCTTCGGCTGTCGTCGATGTGCAGACCAACGTGGTGAATGAAACCTCCACGGCACAGCAGGTTACCTTGACGACGCAGATCGTTGACGCCAAGGGCAATGTAGTGGTCACTGCGGCGCCGGTCACGCAAACCGTGCCGGCGATGACGGCCAGTACGTTCCCGTCCGGCGCAACGCCGATGTTCGATCAGAAGATCACGGTACCCAATCCAAGCTTGTGGTATCCGAACAATGCGACCTGCGGAACGCCCGCTGTATTGTGCGGATCACCCTACCTGTACAAGGTCTATCACATCGTCAGCGTGAACGGCGTGGTGGTGGATTCGACCGTAGACACGCTCGGCATTCGCACGATCACGTGGGATGCGAACTTTCCCTACTTCAACGGCCATCCCGTCTATCTGTGGGGCGGCTCGGGCCGCTACGACTATCCGGCTCTTGGTTCTTCGGTGCCCGACGAACAAGTGTGGCGCGACATGGCGCAATTGGCGGCGCAAGGCGGCAACGTCTACCGCCCGGGTCACTCGACCAGCAGTGTGGAGCTGGTGGAAGCGGCCGATGCCTACGGCATCATGATCGATCAGCCCAGCGGCGATGGCGAGGGTTACTGGAACGCCAGTTCCAATCCGACCGCTGACGATCAGCAGCTGAAGCAGGAACTGCATCGCGACATGATCATCCGCGATCGTAGCCATCCGTCCATCCTCGATTGGGAACGGGACAACGGCGGCATGAATACGGCGCTTGCGAGTGAGCTTGGGACCATCGAGACCACCTGGGACAACATCAATCCGCGCGGCAGCGCCGATCGTACGTACAGTCCTTCATTCGGTTTGATCGACGAATGCGACGGTGCCGGTTGCGAGGCCGGCAACAAGCAGCAGAACCCGAACAACCCGGCCTTTGGCGCCGAATATTGGGACAACATGGGCACCGGCCGCGGTCTGGCCTATGACTATGAGCTGGCCTTTGCCGCGCCGTATCTCGACGACTGGCGCAAGGGCAGGGCAGCCAATGCCTTCGGCATGGCGCAGTGGTATTTCGCCGAATCGCCGGGCGAGATCAGCCTGTGGGCCGAGTACCAGAACCAGCCCAACATGGTGAACTTCGTGCGCTCGCTGGGTTACTCCTCGACCGACGCGAATCGCTTCCCGCGCTTGCTTTACTACATCTACCAGGCCAACTGGATACCGTATTCGGTGAAGCCGGTGGTGCACTTGGCGCATCACTGGAACCGCGCCTACGAATACACCGCAAGCACTCCAATCCAGGAAAATGCCTTCAGCAACTGCCCATCGGTGCGCCTGCTGATCAATGGTCAGCCCAACGATCCGGTCACCGGTGCACTGCTGGCGGACCAGGTGCCGAATCCGTGGAACATCAATTCCAGCACGAACCTGACACAGAGCACCACGGTAATGCCGGGGCAGGTGCACTGGATGGTGAACTGGGCCTCCGGCACGGTCACTGCGCAATGCCTGGATGCCAATGGCAATCCGGTGGCGGGCGTGAGCGATACGCAGACGACCGCTGGCGCAGAGAGCAAGATCGTGCTCAGCGTAGTGCCCGATCTGACCAAGCCGGACGGCGCGGCTTTCCAGTGGACCGCCAATGGTTCGGATGCAGCCTTCGTGGTTGCCGAGGTACAGGACGCCAACGGCAACCTCGTGCCGACGGCCGCGGACAATGTCACGTTCTCAGTCACCGGGCCGGCCACCTATATGGGCGGCACACAGCAGCTCGTTGCCGACCCAACTTTGACCAATTACTACCAGGACGCGTTTTCCAAGGCCAACAGCAGCGTGATCCAAGGCCTGCCTTACGCGTTCTTCCATTCGCCCGGCGACCCGGAACTGAACTTCGAAGGCGGCTTGCAGAAGATCGCCCTGCGTAGCACGTTTACGCCTGGCACCGTCACGGTGACTGCGACGGCGCCTGGGCTGCAAAGCGCAAGCGTGACGTTGACCTCGGTAGCACCCGTTGCGCCTTCGCAATCGCAAGCGCCGGTGATCATCGTTCCGCCGGTGAACGAGGCGGCCACGTCGGGTTATCCGGCGACCTTCAGTGTCGTCGCCTCGGGCTCGGGCACGCTCAGCTATCAGTGGTCCGACAAAAACGGCCCGATTGCCGGCGCTACCAGCGCTACGTACACCACGCCTGCAACAGCTGCCGCGGACAACGGCGACACCTTTACGGTGACGATCGCCAGCAGCTATGGCACGGTGACATCCACGCCAGTGACTCTCAGCGTTGATGCTCCCGCTAACGTGGTCATCACCACGCAGCCGGTTTCCCAAGCGGTGGTGGATGGGCAATCGGCCACGCTGACCGTAGCGGCGACGGGTTCGCCGACACTCACTTACCAGTGGTATCAGGTCGGCTCGGGCGCCATTTCCGGTGCAACTCAGGTCTCGTACACCACGCCTGTGTTTACCACGGCTGGCAGCTCAAGTTTCTATGTTGTGGTCAGCAACGCGCTCGGTTCGGTTCAGTCCTCCACTGCGGTGGTGACGATCGATGCCGCCACCCCGGTGTCCTTTGCCACGCAGCCGGCCAGCACCATCGTGCCCGTGAATGAGCCGGTGCAGTTTACGGCGGTGGTTGCCGGGTCTGCGCCCTACACCTATCAATGGCAGTTCACGCCTCCGGGCGGTGCCGCCACCGTGCTCAGTGGCGGAACGCAACAGTCCAATACCCTCACGTACACGATTCCTGCGGTGAGCGTCGCGAACGTTGGCACGTATACAGTGACGGTGAACAATGCGGCTAGCGCGCCTGCCACCAGCAATGCGGCAAAAATCACGCTCGCACCGCCTGGCGTCAACCTGGCCCTGGACGCGCTGGCAACTTCAAGCAGCACGCAGAACGCGTGCAACGACGCAACGACCACGCCGCCGTACTCGGGCACCAATTGCCTGGGGCCGGAGAACGCCGTCGACGGCAATCTTTCCTCGCGTTGGGGTTCGGCGACTGCCGGCGCACCGCCGACACCTGCGGTTGCCGGTGTCGATCCCTCGTGGCTGCAGGTCGACCTGGGTTCGGTACAAGCCTTCAATACCGCCATCATCAACTGGGAAAACGCGTACGCGACCCAGTATCAGATCCTCTACAGCAGTGATGGGAGTTCGTGGAAGACGGCCTACAGCACCACCACCGGTGCAGGCGGAACGGAAACACTCAGCTTCCCGACGGTAAGTGCCCGCTATGTCCGGCTGAACGGGACTCAGCGCGCAACGCAGTACGGCTACTCGGTCTATGAGTTCCAGGTCTACAACGTGCCGCAATGTGGCGGCGCATCGGAGCGCTACACCGTCAATGCGTCCAACGCCAGCCTGGTGACGGACAACCTGACCGGCTTGACCTGGACCCGCACCGTCATGACGGATACCACGCCGGGTTCGCAATTTACCGGCGTGAATGCGCAGACCTATTGCGCGGGCATCAATATGCGATTGCCCACGCAGCAGGAAGCGAAGAGCATCGGCGGCGTAAACAATGCGACTTGCGCTTTCTCGGGAACCTGGAGCACGTGGACGTCGACGGCCGACCCGAACGATTCCAGCAAGAGCGCGGTCGCGAGCTTCGACGGCACCTCGGCCTACCAGGTGACCAACAACTATCCTGGCGCCACGTTGTGCACCTCCGGTACCGACGCCGGCGCGGCGCCCACGATTACGGTGCAGCCGATCAACCAGTCCGTAGCTGTCGGGCAGACGGCGACCTTTAGCGTGACGGCGACCGGCCTGGGTAGCTTGAGCTACCAGTGGTCCAAGAACGGAAGCCCGATCGCAGGAGCGACGTCGGCCAGCTATACGACGCCAGCTACTACGTCTGCCGATAACGGCGCGGTCTTCAGCGTGGCTGTCGGTGACGTGTTTGGCACGACCAACAGCAACGGCGTCACGCTCACTGCGCAGGTCAATAGCTGCAGTGCCGCTCCGAGTGTGCCGGGAACCTTGGCTGCAGGTGCCAATGGCTCCACCCAGGTCAACCTGGCCTGGGGTGCGAGCACGGCGGGCAGTGCATGCACGGTCAGTTACACCATCTACCGCAGCACGCTTGCCGGGTTCACTCCTTCTGCGGCCAGTCAGCTGGCTACATCGGCTGGATCCACCTATTCGGATACGAGCGTAGCGGCCGGTACCACGTACTACTACATCGTTGAAGCCAGCGATGCGGCTGGTGCTTCGGCGGCTTCCAATACTGCTACGGCGACGACCTCCGCCTCGACCTGCACCACCAACTGCGGCGGTACGGATGCCATTGCCATCAGCGCAGGTGGCCCTGCTGCCGGCACTTTCGCCGCCGATGCGGATTTCAATGGCGGCACGGCGTCGGGCAGCAATGCGACGATCAATATCAACGGGGTGACCAATCCCGCGCCGCAGTCGGTCTATCAGCATCAGCGCTTCGGCAACTTCACCTACACGCTTCCTGGCCTGACGCCGGGTACCAGCTACGTAGTGCGTCTGCACTTCGACGAGTTCTACTGGACCCAGGCGGGGCAGCGTGTGTTCAACGTCAGCATCAACGGCACCCAGGTGTTGACCAACTTCGATGTGCTAGCGGCCGCAGGTGGGCAGGACATTGCCATTGCCGAACAGTTTGCGGCGACTGCCAATGCGCAGGGCCAGATCGTGCTGCAGTTCAGCACCGTCAAGGACAATGCCGAGGTCAACGGCATCGAAGTCGAAAATGCAAGCGCGACCAATACACCGCCCAATGCGCCGTCGAATTTGTCGGCAACGGTGGCTTCCTCCAGCCAGGTCAATCTGGGCTGGACGGCCTCGGCAACGTCGGGCGTAACGTACACGGTCTTCCGCAACGGCACGGCCGTGGCCAATAACCTGAGCGGAACAAGCTATAACGATACCGGGCTGACATCCTCCACTACGTACTCCTACACGATCGAAGCGGTCGATTCGGTGGGTACGTCGATGGCTTCCAACACTGCGACGGCAACCACGTTCGATGTGGACTGCGTATCGGGTTGCGGTTCGGATGTGCTTGCGATCAGCGCGGGCGGTTCCGCGTCGGGCAGTTACGTTGCCGACGAGTACTTCAACGGTGGCGCGGCGTCCGGCACGGGCTCGACGATCAATACCGCTGGCGTGACGAATCCCGCTCCCCAGTCGGTGTATCAGCACCAGCGCGTAGGCAACAATTTCAGCTATACGCTTCCGGGTTTGACTGCTGGAGCCAGCTACGTAGTACGCCTGCACTTCGCCGAGTTCTACTGGACCAAGGCGGGGCAACGCGTGTTCAACGTGGGCATCAACGGCACGCAGGTGTTGAGCAACTTCGACATCGTGGCGACCGCCGGTGGCCAGGACGTCGCCATCGTCGAGCCGTTTACGACGACCGCCAATGCCCAGGGCCAGATCGTGCTGCAGTTCACCACGATCACCGACAATGCCGAGGTCAACGGTATCGAAGTGGTCGCGCCGCCGCCGGGCTCGCCCAGCCAACTGAGCGTGACGCCGGCTTCCACCAGCCAGATCAACTTGAGCTGGGCGGCGTCATCAGCCGCAGGCGTGGTCTATGACATCTTCCGCAGCACTACAGCCGGCTTTACGCCTTCCAGTGCCAATCAGATCGCCACGGCCGCCGGCACCAGCTACTCCGACACCGGTCTTGCCCAGAACACCACTTACTACTATGTGGTCGAGGCTTCCAATACGGCCGGCACCTCGGCGCCGACTGCGCAAGGCAGCGCCAGCACCTTGTCGATTCCGCTGGCGCCGACGAACCTGGCGGCAACCTCCGCTTCGTCCAGCGAGGTCGATCTGAGCTGGACAGCGTCGGCCACGTCGGGAGTGACGTATACGGTGATTCGCAATGGCACTGCCGTTGCGAATGGCCTTGCCGGAACTACCTACAGCGATACCGGCCTGACGGCGTCGACCGCGTACTCCTATACGGCCGAGGCGGTCAACGCGGCGGGTACTTCTCCAGCCTCCAACACCGCCATGGCTACGACATCGGGGCCGCCTACCGCGACGGCACCGGCCATTACCACGGCCCCAGGCAACCAGGCGGTCACGATCGGCCGGACAGCCACGTTCTCCGTAGTGGCCAGCGGCAGTTCACCGACTTATCAGTGGTACAAGAACGGCTCGGCCATCGCAGGGGCAACCGGCGCAAGCTACACCACGCCGGGAACCACCTATGCCGACAACGCCAGCAGTTTCACGGTGACGGCCAGCAACTCCGCCGGATCCGTCACTTCTTCGGCCGCGACGTTGAGCGTCAATCTTGCACCCAGCTATACGATCGCGCCCGGCTATATCGTCACCGACCTCAACAACAATACCGGTGGTGCGTGGACCGACAGCCAGATCTACGTCGAGATTCTCGGCAATGATCCGGCCACCGGCGCGCTGTCCTGGGTCAATTACGATGGCACGATCACCAAAGCCAATGTGTCGGACAACACAGCCGCCAATGCATTGGTTGGACCGAACGGGCAGACGTATCCCAACTACGCGTTCACGCTTGCCCAGGCCAACCACCAGCTGAAGCTGCCGCCGCTGACTTCCGGCCGCATCTACGTCTCCGAAGGAAGCCCGTTGTACATGTCGATCATGGCGGGCACGAACGGCGGCAACAATGGCTACGCCGGGCCCAATCCGCTCAATAACACCGATCCCAGCATCAATGTCCACTACGATTGGTACGAGTTCAACTACGCCGCCAACGGTGGGATCTACATCAATACCACCCAGGTGAATCAGTTCGGCCTGCCGTTGCTGCTGGATGTGTGGGGCTCCAACGAGACCTACCACATGCAGGTAGGCATCAACGAGTCGATCGCCAACCTCGACCAGGAGTACCTCAGCCAGACGCCGGCGGCTTTCCATACGCCGACACCGAGCAACCTGCGCATCCTGTCGCCGGCGGAAACCACCTTCAACGCTGGTGGAACCCATGCGAACTACTTTGACAGCTACATCGCCAGCGCATGGACGCAGTACAGCAGCACGCCTTTGACCATAATCGTCAACGGCCGCCAGTTCAGCGGCACTGCCGCCGGATCGACCTTGACCTTTAAAGAAGTCAATCCGGCTGCGGCCAATGTCGGTGAGACCTTCGTCGTGCAGCAGCCGTCCACACAGGATGTGTTGTTGTGTGCCGGGACGATGGCCAGTGGTGTAACGGGAAGCACTGCCCAGCAGCAAGACGAAAACGCCATCCAGCTGCAGCTGGAAAACCAGATCTGCGCAGCGACAAACCGTGGTGTGCTGCTTACCCCCGCGAACTGGGCGACGGCTTCGACTTATTACCAGTCCTCGCCCGCCAACTTCTATTCGCAGTTCTGGCACCAGCACTCGGTGGGGGGCCTGGCTTACGGCTTCTCGTATGACGACAACAACAACCAGAGCACGACCATCGTGACCCAGCAGCCGGAACACATGGCATTGGGAATTGGTTGGTAAATCCATCGCCCCTCTCCTGCGTGTAGCAGGGGAGGGGTCGAGTAGGCTGGGATGACAATCCCAGCATCACAAGGCACCGAGCACGCTGGGATTGCCATCCCAGCCTACCCCGTCACGGATGCGTTCCCCGTCTCCAAGTGTCCGCTGTAACGGCGTATCCAGCTCGAATCGCTAGCGAGTGTGAGGGTGAAGTCGTACCAGCCGTTCGTGTTTGCCACGGCGGCGAAGTAGGTATCGATCGTCGCGCCGGCAGCGACGTCATAGGTCCAGGGACCTTCGCTCGTGTAGTTGTTGGCGGCTATGGTGAAGGTGACCGATGCGCTGCCGGCATTGCTCAGCGCGAAGTAGATTGCCAATTGGCCGGAGACGGGATCGATGGCATAGGATGAGGTGACGCTGCAGTTCTGGCCGGCGTTGTTGAGGTTGCCGGCAAAACGGCGCAGAAAGCGATTTGGGCCAATCACGCTCAGGTTGTAGCTACCGCTGCCATAGCCGCTGCCAACATTGAAGAAATCGCGGACCGAACCATTGCTGCCGTTGCCATAGGCGTCGATCGTGTATTGCCACGGACCACCGCTGCGATGGGCATTGGCATAAATCGCCAGCGGTACCGCGCGGGTGGCGGTGGGGCCAACATTGAGCATCTGGATCCAGATCAGAATCTGGCCGTTCGCACCGTACTGGACCGAAGAAATATTGGCATCCGGCTGGTAGGGCAGGGCGCGCGCGGTACGCGTACCCGGTTCCTGTGCGGGGAGGCTGTTGGGTGCGTTGCTGTTGGTGGGATTGGGCAGCGGATCACAGGTGCCGCTGCGACTGATGACGGTATCGGTGGCCGGCAAGTTGGTGGGCAAGCCCAAAATCGGGTTGTTGAAATCGAAGGCACCGGTAAGGTCGCCGCTGACTTGGCGCCGCCACGCGCTGATCGAGGAGCAGATCGCCGGCTTGCCAAGGGCGCTGGTCCAGGTTTCCAGGAAGCGGATCACCGAGGTGTGATCGTAGATCTGTGAATCGACCACGCCGCCGCGAGTCCACGGCGAGCAGATCATCATCGGTACGCGAAAACCCATGCCGATCGGTTGCGTCTGGCCATTCACACTAATGAACTCGCCGGCCGTGCCGCCGGGCGGTACCGGTGGCGGGACGTGATCGAAGAAGCCGTCATTCTCGTCGTAGTTGAGGATCAGCGCCGTGGAGTTCAACGTATCCTGGTCGGCCGCCAGGGCCTGCAGCACCAGGTTGATGAAATGCGCGCCATTGTTCGGCGGCGCGTCGGGATGCTCGGAGAAATCCTGGCTGGCCACGATCCAGCTCACCTGTGGCAGCGTGCCGTTGAGCACGTCGTTGCGGATGGCCAAGGCAATATCGTCGGGTGTGGAACCGGTGGTGCCCGGCACCGAGGCCATGCCTTGCTGATACAGCGCGCTGGACGTGGGCGCGTTGGCGAACTGGCTGAAATAGGCCAGGCCGTTGTCGCCGAAGTTGTCGGCGGCGTTCTGGTACACCTTCCAGCTCACGCCGGCAGCTTGCAGTTCCTCGGCATAGGTCTCCCAGCTGAGGCCGGATTCGGAGCCGCCGTTGTAGGCCGGGCCGCCGTTGCTGCCCGACGGGTCGATCATGCCGCCCCACAGGTAAGTGCGATTGGGTCCGGTGGCGCTGAGGATGGAACAGAAGTAGTGGTCGCAGACGGTGTACGCATCGGCGAGGGCGTAGTGGAACGGAATGTCTTGGCGCGTGAGATAGCCGAGCGTGCGCACCGTGCCCTTGGCGATGACCCACGAATCCATCTTGCCGTTGTTCCAGGCCCCATGCTGGGTCGACCACGAATGATCCAGGCTGCCATCGCATTGGCTGAGGATCTCGCTGCTTTGCCCGAACGTGGGCGAGGTGGTGTTGAACGCCCAGGGATATTGGCGTGACAAGAGGTTTGGTTGATCGAAGACCGAATAGCCGCCGGAAAGCGTGATGCCGGCGCGGTCGCCAAAGCCGCGTACGCCCTGCAGGGTGCCGAAATAATGATCGAAGCTGCGGTTCTCCTGCATCAGGATCACCACGTGACGGATGTCGGTGATACTGCCCGTACCGGCGGTGGTGGAAGCGGCTCGCGCCGGCTTGATGTTGCCGCCCAGTGTGTATCCGGTGACGCCAAGAGCAGCGGCTTTGATCGACAACGCAAGAAACTTACGGCGGTTCATCTCGACCATGGGAGCCTCGCGCCTGAGTTTGGGTTGTTCGATCAACGATAAGTGTTCTGTATGCCGCTTTTGTGACGTGGACAGGACAGGTGCGGCGCCACGGATATTCACGGCTTTTGCACGTGGAATATGCGCGAGGCAATGTTGCACGGATTCGATCCATGGCCTGTCAGTAAGCCTACTTTGAGCGTTGACCGGTAGATGCCGACCAGGCAGGCGGCCGCTTGCCGGCAGCCAGGCGAAGCTCTACAGTCCGCTCCAGCGCCGGTTCGATGTTTTCCTTCGTCAAGAGGTGAGGGCATGGACATATCCGATCTGCTTGCCAGCATGGCCACGGAGCACGCGTCCGACCTTTACCTGAGCCACGGCGCGCCACCTGCGCTGGTCGTGGCGGGAGTGTCGCGCTTTGTCGGCGACAAGGCGCTCTCCCCCATGGATACCCACGAGATTGCCTATTCGCTGATGAACGATCGTCAGCAGAAGGAGTTCGAGTCCACCCTGGAGATGAATCTCGGTATCGCGCCGGCAGGCATCGGCCGGTTTCGAGTCAACATCTATCGGCAGCGTGGCGAAGTCGCGATCGCGATTCGTTACATCACCACGGACATTCCGGACATCGACAGCCTGAGACTGCCGTCCAAACTGCGCGACCTGGTGATGTTGCCGCGTGGATTGGTGCTGGTGGTCGGGGCCACCGGCTCGGGAAAATCGACGACCCTGGCCTCGATGCTCGATTACCGCAACAGCCAGCGTAGCGGGCACATCCTCACCGTCGAAGACCCGATTGAATACCTGCATCAGCATCGCAAGTCGATCGTCGACCAGCGCGAGGTCGGCATCGACACGCTGAGCTATCCCAATGCGCTGCGCAATGCCATGCGCGAGGCGCCGCATGTGATCATGATCGGCGAAATCCGCGACCGGGAAACCATGCAGCAGGCCATCTCCTATGCCGAGACCGGCCATTTGTGCCTGTCGACGCTGCATGCCAACAATGCCAACCAGACACTCGACCGCATACTCAATTTCTTTCCCGATACCGCGCGGCATCAGTTGCTGATCGACCTGTCCCTCAATCTGAAGGCAGTCATTTCGCAACGGCTGTTGCACGCCGTCGATGGTACCCGCGTTCCGGCGGTGGAACTGCTGCTGGTTACCGCCTATATTTCCGAGCTGATCGAAAAAGGCGAGATCGCGACCATCCGCGAAGCCATGAAGCAGAACAGCGAAGTCGGCATGCAGACTTTCGATCAGGCGCTGTACGCGCTCTATTCAGCCGGCACGATCGATTACGCCGAGGCACTGGAGCATGCGGACTCGCGCACCGATCTGGCCTTGCAGGTTCGCCTGCAGGGCCCGGCGCCGCGCGGGTCTGCGGCCGTGCCTACCGTAGTGGAAGGGGTGAACGTGCCGCTGTCCTTGCTGCTGGGCAAATAGTCCCTGTTTCTCAGCGTTTGCGCTTGGGTTTGGCGCCAGAGGTGCCACCGTTCATGGCCTGCGCAAGAATCGCATCCATCAGCCCAGGAAAACGCGCGTTGAGATCCGTCAGGCGCAAGCTGTTCTGATGGATGGTGCCCTCGGCGCGGGTGTGTACGAGCCCTGCATCGCGCAGGATGCGGAAGTGATGGGACATGCTTGATTTGGGGCGGTCACCGTCCAGCTCTCCGCAGGTAGCCGTCTCCACGCGCGCCAGATGCAGGACGATTTCCAGCCGGATCGGGTCGCTGAGCGCATGAAAGATCCGCTCTAGGGTCAGCTGGTCGGCGGACGGGTGTTTGTGTGGACGCATCGAAGCGATGATAAAGCTTTTGATCTTTCTTTGGTAGTTCGATTATTATCGAATAACAGTACATAAACCCGGAGCCCTCCCCATGCCCGCCTTGTTCGAACCGTTCAAACTCAAGGACGTCATCCTGCGCAACCGCATCGTCGTACCGCCGATGTGCCAGTACACGGCGCAAGACGGCCTGGTCAACGATTGGCACCGCGTGCACCTGGCCGGGCTGGCGCGCGGCGGCGCCGGACTGGTCATCGTGGAGGCGACCGCGGTGTCGCCCGAAGGCCGCATCACGCCCGGCTGCGCCGGATTGTGGACGGATCAGCAGGCACAGGCTTTTGTACCCATTGTCGAGGCCATCAAGGCAGCCGGTGCGGTGCCTGGTATCCAGATCGCCCACGCCGGGCGCAAGGCCAGCGCGAACGTGCCGTGGGAGGGCGATGACCATATCGCTGCGGACGATGCGCGCGGCTGGCAGACCATTGCCCCGTCGGCCCTGCCGTATGGCGCCCATCTTTCCAAGCCGCCGCGGGCGATGAGCTTGCAAGACATCGCCCGCGTACGCGCGGATTTCGTCGCGGCCGCCCGGCGTGCGCGCGATGCCGGTTTCCAATGGCTGGAACTGCACTTCGCCCACGGTTACCTCGGGCAGAGTTTTTTCTCGCCGCACTCCAACCAGCGCGATGACCTCTATGGCGGCAGCCTTCAGAATCGCAGCCGTTTCCTGTTGGAAACCCTGGCCGCGGTGCGTGAGGTATGGCCTGAGCATTTGCCACTGACCGCTCGTTTTGGCGTGATCGAGTACGACGGACGCGACGAGGAGACGCTGGTCGAATCCATCGAATTGGCCAAGGGCTTCAAGCAACGGGGATTGGACTTGCTCAGCGTCAGCGTTGGTTTTTCCACGCCCACGGCCAGCATTCCCTGGGCGCCCGCCTTTCTGGCGCCGATTGCCGCGCGGGTGGGTTGCGAAGCGGGCCTTCCGGTTGCCTCGGCCTGGGGCATCGGCACTCCTGAACTGGCCGAGCGCGTGCTGCGGGACGGCCAGCTCGATCTGGTGATGGTCGGACGGGCGCATCTTGCCGATCCGCATTGGCCGTACAAAGCTGCGCGTGCCTTGGGTATAGAGCGGCCGTCGTGGACGTTGCCTGCGCCTTACGCCCATTGGCTGGAGCGCTACGAAGCGGCCTGAACGGGCACTGCCGGTGTCATCCAGTTAGCGCGGTGTTTCAGCATCGCCGGATGCTGCTCCCTCCCCTACGTGTAGTAGGGGAGGGTTGGGGTGGGGTGAAGCAACGTCGCGGTGAACTCAAACGCCGCGGCAAGCTCGTACAACCCCACCCCAGCCCTCCCCTGCAAGCAGGGGAAGGAGCCGCATGTCGCGCAGTGGAATTGCGGGTGGTGCAGGTGTTCTGTATATTAGAAACATCTAATATTCGAATATTTCTATGCATCCATTGCTTCTCGCTACCTTGGGCGGCGTTCTGGTTGGATCGGCCGCCGTCCTGCTGATGGGCTCGCTGGGCCGCATTGCCGGCATCAGCGGCATCGCGTCAGGTCTGGTGTCGGGTGCGTCGGCAGGGGATCGCGCCTGGCGCGTGTGTTTTTTCCTGGGACTGGTCGCCGCGCCAATGAGCTTGTCATGGTGGCCGGCCGTTCGCGTAGGGGCACCCCAGGTAGGCTGGCCCTGGATGCTGGCGGCGGGCCTCCTGGTCGGGCTGGGCACCAAGCTCGGCAGTGGTTGCACCAGCGGCCACGGTGTATGCGGTATGGCACGCCTGTCGCCACGCTCGATGGTGGCGACTACGGTCTTCATGCTGGTGGCGATGGCCACGGTATTCGTGGTGCGACACATTTTCGCAGGCCTGCCCGCATGAAGTACCTGACGGCTGGCTTGGCGGGATTGATGCTCGGTATTGGCCTGGTGCTGGGCGGGATGACGCAGCCGGCGGTAGTGCTGGATTTCCTGGACGTGGCAGGTGCCTGGGATCCGCGCTTGCTGTTCGTGATGATGGGAGCGATTCCGGTCACGCTGATCGGCTACCGATGGGTATGGCGACAGCCCGCACCGTGGCTCGCCGGTGGGTTTCTCCTGCCGCAAACGCGCCGTATCGATGTGCGCCTGATAGGCGGTGCGGCTTTATTCGGCGTGGGTTGGGGGCTTGCCGGTTATTGCCCCGGCCCAGCCCTGGCGTCGTTGGCAAGCGGTTTGTTGCCGGTAGCGGGACTGGTTGCCGCAATGGTGCTGGGCTGGCGCCTGGCGGATCACATTTGAAGGAAACGCATCATGGCATCTCCCGAGGTCAAGGCTTTCTTCGACGATTCCAGCAACACCTTCAGTTATGTGGTCTGGGATCCGGCGACGCGCGAGGCGGCGGTCATCGATAGCGTGCTCGATTTCGACCAGGCTTCGGGACGCACGGGCCATGCCTCAGCCGACGCCATAGTGAACTTTGTGCAAGCCACCCGCTTGTCGTTGGTGTGGTTGATCGAAACCCACGTGCATGCCGATCACCTTTCTGCGGCGCCTTACCTGCAAGCGCAACTGGGCGGGAAACTGGCCATCGGCGAGCACATCGCCCAGGTGCAGGGGGTGTTCGGCAAGCTGTTCAACGCAGGTACCGCGTTCCAGCGCGACGGCAGCCAGTTCGATCATTTGTTCAAGGACGGCGAACGCTATCGCTTGGGCAGCATCGAAGCCTTCGCTCTCTACACGCCCGGGCATACTCCGGCTTGCATGACGCACGTGATCGGCGATGCGGCCTTCGTCGGCGATACGCTGTTCATGCCTGACTATGGTTCCGCACGTTGCGATTTCCCTGGCGGGGATGCTGCCGCGTTGTATCGCTCTTCGCGCAAACTGTTCGAACTGCCGGACGAGACACGCGTCTTCCTGTGTCACGACTACAAGGCGCCGGGTCGCGAAGACTATGGCTACGCGACGACGATAGGCGAGCAGAAACGAAACAACATCCACCTGCGCCAGGGCGTGAGCGAAGAGGAGTTCGTGCAACTGCGCAGCGCACGGGATGCCAAGCTGGCCATGCCGCGCCTGTTGCTGCCATCGGTGCAGGTCAACATGTGTGCGGGGCGTCTGCCACCTCCCGAGGAAAATGGCATTCGTTATCTCAAGCTGCCGCTGGATGCTCTATGAGCAAGACGGCTGCCAACATGTCCCGCAAACGGCCGGCCGCTGGCCTGGATGTCAAGGCCATGCAACGCCGTGCCGACGATGTCGTGACCATGCTCAAGGCCATCGGCAACCAGAACCGCCTGTTGCTGCTGTGCCAGCTGGTGGAAGAAGAGCGTTCGGTCAACGATCTGGCAGAGACCTTGGGCGTAGCACAAAGCGTGGTTTCACAGCATCTGTCGTTGTTGCGTCGTGAGGGCCTTATCAAAGGTCGTCGCGAGGGACAGTCAATTTTCTATCGCATCAGCGACGAGCGTGTGCATGCGTTGATGGCGGCGTTGCATGAGGTGCTTTGCAAGCGGTAGGCTGGGATCAGCCTACGTGCTGCGAACGCGTGTATCCACGGCTCGTTCCAGCACAGTCGCACCATCGCCCAGCAGGATATGAAGCGTGCAATCCATGCATGGATCGAAGCTTTGCACGACGCGTTGGATATCGATGCCGACGAAATCATCCGAACCGTGGTAGCGGCTTTCAATGATGCGCGTATTGGCCAAGGCTTGCTCAAGCGGCCCTGGCATGCCATCGGGCATGCGCGTTCCGACGTTGATGCGTGAAGGGATGGCGATCTGGTAGTTGTCGATCACCTGCTCATTCAGCACGGCCCAATGCGCGAGAAAGCCGCGGCTGGCGCCCCACAAGCCGACACCGAGGTGCCGTCCCGTCGGCGCGTCGTCGAGCGATATCCGCGTACGAGTGTCGCCCGCGGCAATCGCCGCTTCGGCCAGCGCGATGTTTTCGCGCGTGACGCCGAGGTTGAAAGCGAGGGAATACGCCCGGGCGCGGTTGCGCTCGAAGGTGTTCCATAGCGAAGGGATGTTCCAGCGCAGGGCGATTTCGCGGCCGTTTTCATCCGGCAAGCTGAAATCCAGCCCGACACCATCGGCCGCCACGTGCCTGCCGGGCGGCAAGGCTTGCGCCGCTGCGCTCAAGTAGAGCCGCGCATAAGCCCCGACTTCGAAATTGTGGCCGCGCCAGGTGAAGCTGGAGCCCCAGCTGTAGGCGTTGGGATTGTGCGCTTTGGCCGTTTCGGTCCGCTTATTCCATGGATGGAGGTGCGAGATGGGGTTGCCATTGGGGTCCGCGCTGATCATCGCGCGCGGTTGTGCTGCACGCCGTTGATAGGAGTGGTCCAGATGCTCTTCCATGCCGGCATTGAGCAAACTCAACGCCGTGCAGACCAACTGGCCGTCGATCAACGCGCCGGGCGTGGACCAGCGCTGTGCGCCCCAGGCGTCGCAGCGCGCGTAGCTGCCGTCGTAGTGATCCGGATGATCCCATTGGCCAAAGTCGAGCATCGAGGCCGATGCGCGCCCAAGGTCGGCATAGCGCGGTTCGGCTTCCAGCAGGAAGTCGAAAACTTCATCCCAGACCGCGGCGGCCTTTTGGCTATAGGCGGCAAACGGCTGTAAAACAGCGCTGAATTCGGCCAGCTTGGCCACGTCGGCAGGCAGGGCGACCCCACCGGGGACGATCGACTCCGAGTGCGGGTACTTGCCGCCCAGCAGTGTGTAAGCCTGACGTGCGCGCGCCGCCATCTGCAGCGCCTCCCGGTACAAGGCACCACTGCCTTTGTCGAGCGCTGCCATGAGGTCGCCGACACGCGCATAGCCGTGCTGCTGGGAGTATCGGCATGCTGCCTTTTGCGCGCGGCTCAAGATTTCCGGATTGGTTCTTTCGAACGCTTGGTGCGAGTAGTCCGGCCCGGCCAGCACGAACAGATGCAGGCAGCTGTCGTTGAGGTACTGGCAGCTCAAAAGCAGGTTGCGCAAGACGATGCCAAGGGGCGGCGGCGCCAGGCCAAGTGCCATTTCCAGGCACAGCGCCGAAGCGGTGGCGTGCACGCCACCGCAAATGCCGGAGGCAGTCGCGCTGATCAGTCCGATCTTGCCCAAGTCGCGTCCCGGCAGCAGTGCCTCGTAGCCTTTGAACAAGCTGGCCATCGACGCGCTTTCCATCACCGTGCGGCTTTCAAGATCGACTCGGCAATGCACCGCCAAGCCACCTTCGAGTCGCGCCAGCGGGTCGGTCTGCGCCGCAGCGGCGGCCAGGTTTGCGTGATTGCGTGCGCGCATCTCGCGCATCATCACAGCGCTCAATTCACCGGTTGTGCCGGTGTCTTCCTCGTTTGTTTGCGCATGCGCGTGCAAGTCCATGCTCAATCCTTCAGTCCGAGAGCGTGGCCGGGGGCCGGGGAGGGGCATCGACGTAGCCGTACCACGCCGTTTCCAGTGCGTCGCCGTAGACCGCTCGCTTGACCTTGATCCAGATCTGGTTGCCCCAGTCATGGTGCCAGTACAGCAGCGGGTCGTTGGTGACGTCTTCGCTGGCCAGCGCCCAATGCAGCAGGCGCCGGTTCCATAGCCGGTGGTCGTCATTGCTGATCGCACCCTGCAGCAGCTGCCGTTCGAAGTAATCGGTGACACTGACCTCGGTGTATTCGTCGAAGCGCGAACCCATGTCAAGCCAATGCCCCTGCGAGCGGCTGCGCAACACGACATCGATGGATGCCCCGGTGCTGTGTATGGGGAAAGTGCGCGCGTCGTTGCGATCAAATGTGCGTGGGTCGCGCAGGTAGCCCGACGCAAATTGCCGAAGCTCTTCGTCGCTCGCCCCGGGGTTTGCCTGGCGCCCAAGCTCCCAAAAGTACCCCCATAGACCATGCTGGCATTCGATCGAACGGTAGGCGTCGAGGATCAGCAATTGCGCATCGTAAGCGGCCAGCAGGCGGTCGGCGCGCGCCAGCTTCTCGGCGAACGTCCGGCGCAGCCAGCCATCGGTCCGGCTGCCCGCAATCGGCTTGCCGTAAGGCGCGTTGCTGCCGTCGTCGATCGCATGCCAGGAGAGGAAGCCCAGGCCGTAGTCGCGCACGTCGACCATTTCCTCGGCAAACAGCCTGGAACTGCGATCGAGCGGAATCTGGTAATGGGGCTTGCGGATTTCCGCCAAGTCGACCTGGGGAATGCGGTAATCGATGTCGTACATGATCGGGAGGGCCTCAAATTTAGTTGCCACTCAGCAGGCGCATCTTTTCGGCGAACAAGGGGCTTTCATAGCGCCGCTCGTCCTGCGCCAGACGGTACACCCGTGCGCGCGTCTCAGGCTGGAGCTTGGCAGCCAGATAGCGGAATGATTCTGGCTCTTCATTGAACAGGCGCGACAGGCAGCGCGCAGTGTGGTGCGTGGTCGGGTCGGAGAGCAGGGCTGCAAAGCTGTCGAGATCGGTGAGGGTGCTGTTGTTGATGCGGTGCTCGATCTCCGGACAAGCGCGCGCCAGTTCGCCCTCGATGTGGAAGATATACAACCAATGACATTCCATTGCGCCGGCCGCCGTCAGCGAGCGCTGCATGAAGCGTTGCTGGGTGCCGGTGACATAGATGTCGTTGACGATAATGACCCTGTGTTTGGCGAAGCGTAGCCAGCCTGGGTCGGCAGCTGCCGTGTCTTCCATGCGCTGCCGCTCGACCACGCGCTGCGCCAGCGAACAGTTGCTGTAATTGTGCGAAAGCCGAAACTCTTCCAGGCTGCGCACGGCGATCTGTTCGAACGATAGCCGCAAATCCACCAAGGGCAAGTCGACGCCTCGCTCGCGCAGCATCCTGTGCATGCGTTCGGCCAGCAGATTGGCGCCGGCCGGAAGCTGGTAATACGCCGGCGCAGTCAGCGCCCACGCGTCGGCCTCTGCACCGGCTGCCAGCACTTCCGCCGCCAGATCGCCGAGTTTGTCGGCGAAAAAATCGACATCGGCCATGCGCCCGAGTTTCATGCCGGGATAGTGCCGGTACATGTCATCATCGTAGAGGCGCGGCGGCTCGGCCACTCGCGCCAGCGCCAGGATCTTCGCCGGGGTGCTTTCCTCCAGGGGTTTGGCAGCATCCGGGAAGGGCGTTCCCGTCATGCTGTTTCCTTGACCCAGGCGTGGCCGGCTGGCAATTGGCCTCGCGCCATCGGCGGCAGCAGCTCGTATGAAAAGCTTTTCTCCAGCGGCGTCACCCAGATCCGCGAGGAGAGGTTCACCTTGTACAGCTCGAACAGTTTGTCGTCGTCGGCGCGGGTTTCGCTGTACACGCGCCGATCGATCAGTTCATAGAAATCGCGCGGAACGAAATCCTCATCAAGCATGATGTGGGCGGTGCGGTCGCCGTCGCTGACCCACCACTCGAATTTCATCTCGCTATTGCAGCGGTTGACGCAACGGTCGTTCTGCATCACGGTCAGCGTGCCGCGATCGGCACAAAGCGTGACGTAGTTCAGTGAGTCGAGCACGCCGGGTCCGGGATGGGCACTGACCACAACCAGGTTGTCGCGCCGCCACAGGCTGTCTGCGGAAAGCGCGACGGCCGCGACCTGCATGGCGCGATAGCCGACAGCGGTGCCCCACCAGAGCGAGCGTTGATGCTGGCGCGTGGCTTCCTGGTAGTCCAACGTCAGCACCTCGTCGTGATCGACGACACGGGTCAGCAAGCCTTCGGCCGGGATGTACTGCCTGGATGAGTAGGTGTGCATGGGGGGGCCTTGATGGAGAGGGAGAAAATACGCTCAGCAAATGCGTGGCAGTTGTTCGCCGATCAGCATGTCGACGATGCGCTTGCCGCCAAAGACAGTCTGCATGTGAACACGGCCGGAGCGACCGTCGGCGAGCACTGCACCGATGTCGGCCGCGTCCCGCCCCAGCGGGTGCGCGCGCAAGGCTTGCAGCGCTGCGGCGGCTTCGGCTTCCGGCACCACCGCGACCAGCTTGCCTTCGTTGGCCAGGTAGAGCGGGTCGAGGCCGAGAATCTCGCAGAATCCCTTGACCTCCTGCCGTATCGGCGTCGCGGTCTCGGTGATTTCGATGGCGCAGGCCGAGGCTTCGGCGATTTCGTTCAGGACCGACGCAATGCCGCCGCGCGTCGCATCACGGATAAAGCGTGTTCCCGGCGCGGCGGCCAGCAGCACGGAAATCAAATCGTGCAAGGCGGCACAGTCGCTTTGAATCGGACTGCTCAGGTGCATGTCGCCGCGCGCATTCAAAATGGCGGCACCGTGATCACCCAGATAGCCGTTGACCAGGATGCGATCGCCGGGGCGCGCCCGGTTGGCGCCGAGCTGGTGGCTCTGGCGAATCACGCCGATCCCGGCCGTGTTGATGAATATTTTGTCGCAACTGCCGCGCCCGACTACCTTGGTGTCGCCGGTGACGATGCTGACGCCGGCAGCCTTGGCTGTCTCGGCCATGGAAGTGACGATGCGGCGCAGTGTCTCCACTTGCATGCCTTCCTCAATGATGACGGCGCAAGTCAGATACAGTGGCGTGGCGCCGCCTACAGCCAGGTCATTCACGGTGCCGCACACGGCCAGCTTGCCGATGTCGCCGCCGGGGAAGAAGATCGGGTCGACGACGTAGGAGTCGGTTGTCATGGCCAGGCGGTCGCCTAGGCGCGCGAGGTCGGCTAAGGGCATGCGCGCCTGGTCTTCCAGGGTATTGAGCGTCGGATTGCTGAACGCGTTGATGAAGACATCATCGATCAGCTCGCGCATCGCCTTGCCGCCGCCACCGTGCGCCAGCGTGATGAGCGGAGTGGCCATTTTGCCGCGCCGGATGCGCAGATCTTCCGCTGCGCCGCGGGTCGTTGTTGTTGTCGTCTCTTCCTGCTTGGCGTTCATGCGGCGTTTTCTCCCACCGGCTGATCGTTGCTGACCCCACGGGGGCCGCCGCCATACTGGTAATAGGCGGCGCACGCGCCTTCGCTCGACACCATCAGCGCGCCCATCGGTGTCTGCGGCGTGCAGGCCTTGCCGTAGACCTTGCACTGCCAGGGTTTGATCACGCCTTTGAGCACTTCGCCGCACTGGCAGGACTTGGGTTCCGCGATGGCGACGGCGGGCAGGGCGAATTTCCGTTCTGCGTCATAAGCGGCATATTGGGCGGTGAGCTGCACACCGGAATGGTCGATCGAACCCAGGCCGCGCCATTCGAAGAACGGGCGCAATTCGAACACGCGACCGATCGCCTGCAGGGCGGCGGGGTTGCCATCTTCAGGAACGACGCGGCTGTACTGGTTCTCGATACGTGCGTGCCCCGCATCGAGCTGTTTCAACACCATCCACAGCGACTGCAGGATGTCGAGCGGTTCGAAGCCGGAGATCACCACGGGCCGCCGGTAGTGCTCGGCGATGAAGCCATAAGGGCGGGTGCCGATCACCATGCTGACGTGGCCGGGGCCGAGAAAGCCGTCGACCTGGAAATCTTCCGAGTCGAGCACCGCCTTGATCGTCGGGATGATCGTGATGTGGTTGCAAAAGAGCGAGAAATTGCCGATTCCCGCCGCCTCGGCCTTGAGCACGGTGAACGCCGTGCTGGGCATGGTGGTCTCGAAGCCGAGTCCGAAGAACACCACTTCCTTGTCCGGATGGCTGCGCGCGATCTTCAGTGCGTCCAGCGGCGAATAGACCATGCGCACATCGGCGCCCAGCGATTTGGCCTGCAACAGGCTGCGTTTGGACCCCGGGACGCGCATCGCATCGCCGAAGGTGGTCATGATGGCATTCTCGTGTTCGGCGATCGCCACGCAATCGTCGACCCGCCCTATGGGCAGTACACAGACCGGGCAACCCGGCCCGTGGATCAGCTCCACACTCGGCGGCAGCATGTTCTCGATGCCGTAGCGGAAGATCGAATGAGTGTGGCCGCCGCACACTTCCATCACGTAGACCGGACGGCCGCGGTGGGCGGCGAGCTTGTCCGCCAGCGGTGTGATTTCCTTGATCAGCTTTTGCGCTTGCGCCGGATCGCGGTATTCATCCACATATTTCATGGTTTGGCCCCGGTAGGTTCTTGAGTTTGGTTGCCCGCAGATCCGCGCTCGTCGGCCAGCAGCGTATGCACCAGATCCCACAGCACGTGGTAGATGGCGACGTGACACTCCTGGATGCGGTGGATGCTGTCCGAGTCGACTACCAGGCAATGGTCCAGTCCGGCCTTGGCCATCTCCCCTCCGTCACCGCCGCATAGGCCGATGGTGGTGGCGCCGTTTTTCCTGGCCTGCGCAAACGCGCGCAGCAAGTTGGCCGAATTGCCGCTGGTGGAGATGCCGATCAGTGCATCCTCCGCCCGCACCAGGCTCGCCACCTGGCGCGCGTACACGTGCTGGTAGCCGACGTCATTGGCGATGGCACTCATCACGGTCTTGTCGCAGCTGAGGTCGAAAGCCGGCAGCGCCGGACGGCCGGTCGTTACCGGATGCAGGAACTCGACCGCGATATGCGACGCATCCGAACTCGAACCGCCGTTGCCCATCGTGAAGAGCCGGCCCTGTCTTCGATAGACATCGGCAATGGTGCGTGCGCAGCTGACCACCGCCTCGCCGTGTGTCGCGAAGAATCGCTGGACTATGTCCAGATGCTGGGCGATCTTTTGCTGTACCGAAACCAGCAGGGCCTGCCCCATGGTGGCGCTATCGGTCTTTTTCGCGGCAAGAAACGGATAAAGCGCCTGCAGCGTGTCGCTGTTCGGGGCGGTGCTCATGACTCGCTTTCCTGCATGGCCGCCAGCTCTTCCTGCACCTGGCCCAGTTCGGTCAACACCGCGAGTGTGGCCTGAGCTTCGGTTTCGTCAATCACGCTCATGGCAAAGCCCACATGGACCAGCACCCAGCGGTCGAGCAGCGATTCCAGCGCTTCACCGCCTTGGGCGACGCAGCTCAAATCCACCGCGCGCTGGATGCCGCCCACGTCGACGACGCCGAGCAGTTGAACGCTATCGGTGATGGCGACGATTTTCCCCGGTATGCCTAGGCACATATGCCTTTCCTTTGCGGGTTACGTATGTAGAGAGGGATTGGACGTGGCGGTTGACGACTGTCCGGCAAGGCGAGCTGCGGCGACCACGGCTTGTCCCAGGGCGATGCCGCCGTCGTTGGTCGGCACGAGCGTATGAGTCAGGCAGCGCAGGCCGCGGGCCGTGAGCGTATCGATCAAGCCTTCCAATAGCAGAGCGTTCTGCATGCAGCCGCCGGTGAGCGCCACTTCATCGAAGCCATGCGCATGCCGCAGTTGCTCGACCATGTCGGCAACGCTCAGGATCAAGCCTGCATGGAAGCGGGCAGCGATGACGGTGGACGGCACACCCTGCAGCAGGTCGTTGCAAAGCCGCGGCCAAATGCTGCCCGGATCGAGCACGAGCGGCACGGCATCGGGCACGATGTCCAGGCGGTAAGCCTCGCGTTGGCGACCCATCCCGACGGTGAGACAACTTCGCAGCGTAGTGCGATCGGCCAACATTTCCAGGGCGATGGCCGCTTGCCCTTCGAACTGCGTCTGCTCGGCGTGCAGGCCGAGTGCGCCGGCCACGGCGTCGAACAGGCGGCCGGCAGAACTGGCCAAGGGGCAGTTCACGCCATCGCGCAACATGGCGCGCAAGGTCGGAATAGGCTTGGCTAGCAGCGCCCGGCCCAAGCCCGTGCTGCCGTAGCGCATGAGGAAATCCTCCCACTTCATGCAGGCCAGAAGTTGCGCCAAGGTGTTGCGCCATGGTTGTCGGGCTGCCTGTTCGCCACCGAGCATGGCCACCGGCTTCAGGCAAGCCAGCCGGCGGTAGCCGGCGTAGTCGGCGAACAAGAATTCGCCGCCCCACAGGCCGCCGTCGTCACCCATGCCCAGCCCGTCGAAGGCGATGCCAAGCACCGGGCGATGCGTTAGGGCCAAACCGTTTTCCGCCATGGCGCAGGCAATGTGCGCGTGATGATGCTGCACGGCGATACCGGAAATAAGCGGATCGCGCAGCGCCAGCTTGCTGCTCAGGTATTCGGGATGCAGGTCGATGGCGTGATGGCGCGGCGTGAACTCGAACAATCGGCGATACAGGCTGAGATTGCGCTCGTAGTCTTCGTAGGTGTTGACCTCTTCCAGGTCACCCTGGTGTTGCGACAGGACAGCCGCACCCTTTTTCACCAGGCAGAACGTGGACTTGAGTTCGGCGCCGTAAGCCAGGATGCCATCGGCGTGCTCAAAACCCGCGGGTAGGGTGATCGAGCGCGGCGCGTAGCCGCGAGCGCGCCGCAGTAGCCGGGACTGGCCGGCGACAACACGCACCACCGAATCGTCGATGCGGTTGGCGATGTCGCGATTGTGGGTCACGATCACGTCGGCGACGCCGTCCAGCTTGAGCAAGGCTTCGGTGTTGTCGATCAATTGCGGTTCACCGGACAGGTTGCCGCTGGTCATGACCAGGGGGCGGCCGAACTGGTGGCATAGCAGGTAGTGCAGTGGCGTATACGGCAGCATGAAGCCGAGCAGACGGCTATCCGGCGCAATGGCGCTTGCAAGCGTCAGGAGCTTGGCCTCGCGTTGGTTGTGCGCCTCAAGCAGAACGATGGGTGCGGCGGGGCTAGCGAGCAGTTGCTCTTCCAGCGCGGAAACGTGGCAATAGCGGCGCACTTCGGCGAGGTCCGCAGCCATCAACGCGAAGGGCTTGGCCTCGCGTGCTTTGCGCTGGCGCAAGGTGGCGACCGCTGCGTGATGGGTGGCGTCGCAACACAAATGGAAACCGCCCAGGCCCTTCAATGCCACGATCTTGCCTGCGGCCAGTGCACGGCACAGATACTTCAACTGACGCGCTGTCGTCTCGCTCGCGTTGCCGTCCGCGTCGAACCGAAGCGCCGTTCCATGCTCATGCAGCATCAAGCTGGGACCACAAGTGTGGCAAGCGATCGGTTGCGCATGAAAGCGCCGGTCCAGCGGATCGTGGTATTCCCGGTCGCACGCGGGACACATCGGGAAAGCGGCCATCGTGGTCGCCGCGCGATCGTAGGGAATGCCGCGCACGATGGACACTCGCGGTCCGCAATGCGTGCAATTGGTAAAGGGGTAAAGATAGCGCCGCTGTTTGGGATCGCTGATTTCGTCCAGGCAAGCCTGGCAAACGGCGGCATCCGCAGCCACATCGGTGCGACCCGCGGCGTGGCGCGATTCGGTGATGTGGAAACCGCCGTATTCGCGGAAATCCGCACGCTCGGTCGCGGCGATGGAATCGATCTTCGCCAGCGGCGGGGCTTCCTCAGGCAGCCTGCGCAGAAAGTCGCACACATCGTGCGGCATGCCGGCCAGCCGGATCAGTACGCCCTCGCTGTCGTTCAGGACTTCGCCGTCAAGACCGCAGTCGAGGGCCAAGCGGTACACCGTTGGGCGAAATCCCACGCCCTGCACCGTACCTGTGACGCGCACTTCGATGTGTTGCCACACTGTCGACATGGGCCGATCCCTACCCGTAGCTGCATGGGGCCGGCCCAGACCCGGGCCGGGACATGGACCATGCCCTGCGGCGCAGACGGCGCCGCAGGGCCGTGCAGTCAGTTACGACTTCGGATACAGCGGAACCAATGAGGTGAAAATGTGGCTCACCGCGGTATTGGCGGGTTGCCCGGCCGGCTGCGAACCATTGGCATGGCAGCTGAAGCAGTTCGAACCGTTGCTTTGGCTGTTGATGCCCTGATCGTAAGTCTCCATCGTCGAGTTGTTGAGCAGGTTGGTGCCGATCTGGTTGTTGGACTGCACCGTCTGCCCTTTGACGGTCCAGGTCGCCCCGGTCATGATGTAGTTGGCGCGCACGTCACCCTTGGGCATTTGCGTCAGCACACTGCTGTCGGACGAGATGACCTCGGTATTTTCCAGCACGAAGTTCGGCGCGTCCGAGCCCGTACCCCAGGCCTTCAGTAACATGGTGTCGCTGGGCGAGATCGTCTGGCCACTCACCGCCGTGATCTTTGGCGCTGACTTGAAGTCCGCCTTCTGGATGTTGTAGACCGTCGCCTTCGGGGAGGCGAACGCCCAGGCGCCGGCCTGGCCTTGCGGCACCGAGGAAGTTCCGCCCTGGACGTTGGTGTACTGGTAAGCGGAACTTGGCGCGTTGCTGACTTGCTCGAAGGTGGCCCAGGCCATTTCCGGATGCCCGGCGACACTGCCGACCACATGCATGCCCACCATCGCCAGAGTGACCGGCTTGGTCTGGCCGGTAGGAATCCACAGCTTCGGATTACTCCGGTTGTATACCGGTACCGTGGTTTTGACGGTGATGAAATCGCTTGGATTCAAGCCCAGCGCGGGCAGGCCGGCGGTATCGATCCACGAGGTCTTCAATTCCATCGTCAGGGCGACACGGTCCGGCAAGTTTGACCCCTTCGAGGCGGCGTACTTGATCACCGGGGCGAGCTGCTGCGCTGTGGTGGGAAAGAAGCTGTAGCCGCTCGGGCCGGCCGGGAAGGTGCCGTTCTGGGTGCCGGTCTGGAAGTAGGCGTAGACGTCGTTGACCATCGTTGCGTAGTAGACCAGCGACTGGTCTTGCGCCAGCAGTACACCCGAGGTGCCGGCCTGGCCCTGGGTAGGCTCGATGGTGTTGCCGTTGCTGTCCACGAAGACTACCTTGCCGTTCGCTTCGAACGCCTGTACGAAGCTCTTGGTTTCCTCCGGTGTGACCTGGGCCAGTTGCGGTGCAACGCGCAAGGCCAACGTGGTGTCGAGTTTGGGGGCCTTGGGCCGAACGATCTCCTTGTTCGCGGCATCGAAGAACTTGGGCTTCTGCTTGGGCTGCGCCTCGATGCGATGAATCTCGATCATTTTGCCGGCCGCGTTACGCACCAGCGAATTGCCGTCCTTGGCCTGCGAGGCCGGCAGCACTTCGAAGATCTGGCCGTTCTTGTCGGTGACCAGCTGCAGGCCGTGCTCGCCGGCCTGGGCGGCGCGTACGTTGAGCAGGGGCAGGGGATTGTCCGGCTGGTTTTGCGAGTAGGTGCGCTTGCCGTTCTTCGCGCCGGAGACGTTGTAGAAAATCGGCGAGGTGAAGACGAAGCCGTTCGAACCATAGGCTCCAAAGGCCGGCGAGGTGAGCCAGAGGAACATCTGCGCACTCCAGTTGTAGAAGTTGCAGTCGTTCTGGTTCGGAAACTTGATGCTGTCGGCCGGATTGACCGCGCCGTTCAGGCTGGGCTTGCCGCTGGCAAACCAGCTGGCGAACGTGGTTGGCGATACAGCGCACAGCGGTTTGGCATTGGTGGGCACCACCGTTTGTGCGCTGACGAATCCCACTGGCGCCAGCGCCAGCGCCGAAACGCCAAGGAATAGGTAGACCGCACGATCGTTCCGCTTTGTTGCAGCTAGCTTTCTCATCGCTCTCTACTCCTGTGGAAAGTAAGAAAAAGTCGATCAGCAAATTTCTTGCGCGATGTCACGAATCGGTGTGCGCCCCGACATTGGCGGGCGCTGACAGGCAGGCGCTATGAGCTTGCGTTGCGCAAATTCAAACCAAACGGTGGCGCGTCGCGGCCCGGTCGGGCGCGATTTTCTGCAAACGCGATCTATTGGGTGAGTTAGGCGTCCTGGTTGTGACCAGTCGCATGAAAATCGGAACTCACTCCCCCGCTAGATTCCCCCAAATCTACGGCGGGGATAAAACAATGCGCTCCGTGAAATTGGCGTGATGAAGGACCCCCGGGGACTGCACCGGATTCGCCGGTGTCATTGTTTCCGGCCATTCACTTGGCCAAGCCATTCAAGGCCCCCTAAAACCCATCGTCGTTGTTTGAGTCGGTGTCGTAAAGCCACGACCAGCGGTCACTTCCAAGCCAGCCGAGCAAGCGACAGAGATAGAGGAAAATCCCTCCCAGGACGATGAATCCAAGCGTGGGTAGAGCATAGACAGCCATGGGCGCACTGTCAGGCAAGTGGCGGACGTGGTGGACCAGGAATCCCATGGCAAAAAAAATCAGGACGGCCAGTAAACCAAGCAACCATTTGCCCATGGGCCAAGGGGTGCGCGTCGCGTTATCCGGTGTCTGCACAAAGGCCGTTTGCCGCGGTGCTGTTTGAGTGCCGCGCAGATGCTCCGCGCGTAGATGGATGTTTTCCAGCATTTCTGCGCGCAGTTGAATGTATTTTGCCTGGCGAGTGGCTCGATCGGCCTTGGGCAATTCGTTTTCAAGCCTGGACCACAACGCCTGGTCGATGTGCCCCATGCGGGCTTCGTTCTCGGCAGTTTCATAAAAACGTGGCTCAGTCAAAGTGGTCCCCGATGATCCGTGGCGGTGGTGCCGATTTTAATTGGCGACACCATCGGTGCCAAGCAAGCCAAGGACGCCATCATCGTCCCGCAACGTGCGGTCATGAACATCACCATGCGGTGCAAACGGTCTTTATTGCCGGCCGGCAAATCGTCGATAGCATGTAGGCTGGGGTGACAATCACAGCATCGGGATGCCGTGTGGAAAGCTGGGATTGGCATCCTAGCCTACGCGCTGGGTCGCTACGGGGCGCGCATACAGCGTGTTCCGCAAGCGTGTGGCCCCAAGCTTTTGAATTTTTATGACGGGGTGACGTCCAGAAGGCGCGCGGGCCGTGCCCCGCGACTTGGACGGATGACCTTCTCTGCCCTGTGTCGCATGACACACCCTGCGGGCCTTCTGGGCATCATGCCGGGTGGGTGGAATAGATCAATCCTTCCTGGATGCAGCTTTCGTCAAGCTGATCATGATCGGCTCGGCACATGTAACCAAAATACATTTTCGGAAACTTTTTAGAAATAAATCTGTCAGTAGTCCGTATGCTCGATTGCAATGGGCTTCCGGCTCGCTGCGTCGCATCTGCAACAGTCATGGGATTGATGAAACTCAGGAGTGTCAGTGCCCTTAATGGACTAATGACGAAAGCAATGACCGATGCATGCCATGAGCCGTAGCGGTCTTGGGATTGGGCCGCGTGCAAGAAAGCAGGTAGGACGATCTGCTCTTGCTCTCCTTGCCGCAGGCATGTTGACCGCCACCGAAACCGCGACGGCAGAGGATGAGCTGACCTGGCATGGCATGACCTTGTATGGTGTTTACGACATCGGCGTTGCTTATTTGCGTGCAGGTGCCAAAGTCAGTTCCAGCTCGGCCGCGGGCTTGAATTACTTCATCAATAAAACCGCGCATGAATCCCTGGTTTCGATCGCGCCCAACGGCCTGAGCCAGTCGTCCATCGGCTTGCGCGGCAAAGAGAAGATCGCCGGCGATTTCGATTTCATCTTCAAACTGGAAACCGGTTTTTCGCCCCATTCGTTTCGCCTGACGGATGGCTTGCAATCCTACGTTTACAACAATGGGGTGCCGCAAAATCGGCAGCACGCGGCGGGCGACTCCAGCCGTGCGGGGCAGGCCTTCAATGGGCCGGCCTATTTCGGATTCAGCTCCGCAACCTATGGCAGCCTCACGCTAGGGCGCAACAATCTTCCGGACCGGGATGCAATGAGCCAATACGATCCACTCAGCGGATCGTACGCCTTTTCCATTCTCTCCTATTCCAATGCAGCGGCGGGCATCGGCGTTACCGAAGATGGCCGTCTGAATAATTCCGTCAAATACGCTTACCGCTACAAACACGTTCGCGTCAGCGGGCTGTTCCAGCCGGGATTCACCCAAGGCAGCCCAGGCATCGCCAAAGAGATCGACGTCGGCTTTGACCAGGGACGATGGTCGATGGACGTGGCATGGGGTCGCAAGAACACGGCTATTTCGGCAAGTCCGCTCACGGCCGAGCAGATGGCCAAAGGAGCAGCACCGGATTCGCTGGCGGCCACCATTTCGGACAATTCATCCTATTTGGCGATGACCCGGTACAAGCTGGATCACTGGACACTCTATGCAGGTTTCGTGGACCTTCGATACCGCAATCCTTCGCACCCGCTTGCTGTACCGTTGCAAGGGCTGGGCGGGCACTGGTTCAGCGTGGTCAATAATTCCGCTTACCCGCATACCAAGGTCATGAAGGTCTACTGGATCGGTTTTGACCATCCGATCACTGCCAAATTGGATCTGGCGGCAGGCTGGTACTACTACAGTCAGAACGCTTACGGCGTGACAAAGTGTGGGGGTGCCGAGTCCCCACAGTGTAGCGGCAGCCAGACCATGCCAGCGGCGCGGCTGGATTACCGAATCAATCGCCATTTCGATACTTATGCCGGCGCGATGTATTCGCGAGTCAGCGGAGGCATGGCCAGTGGCTATCTGCACAGGTGGAACGTCGATCCCATGATCGGCGTCCGTTTCCGCTTTTAAACGCAAGCCTATCTGCTGAGATGGAACAAGGATGGTTTGAACAATGAGTGCCCCGCAGACCCGTACGAAATCCGCCTTTTCTCCCTGTCGATTCTGGCCGGCGGGCTGGTGGCGGTGGATGGATATCCGCATCGGAATCATTCCTGTGCCTGTCTACGTGCTGCTGCTTGCGTTGCTTGCTGTCATGGCGAGCCAGGGATGGATGCCGGGCGAAATCAACATCGCCATCGCTGTGCTGGCAGTGGGTGGCTTTACCTGCGGGGAGATCGGCAAGCGCTTGCCTTATCTTCGGCACATCGGCGCGGCAGCTATTCTCGCGACCTTTCTTCCATCGTACCTGGTTCATGCGAAGCTGCTTCCGGCTATTGTGGTGGATGGCGTCACCAGCTTTACCAAGTCGTCCAATTTTCTCTATCTTTTCATCTGCATCATCATCGTCGGCAGCATCCTGTCGATGGATCGCCGTGTGTTGATCCACGGCTTCCTCCGCATCTTCGTGCCGCTGGCCTGTGGCTCGATTGCCGCCATGATCGTGGGCACCCTAGTGGGTAGCCTGCTCGGGATGGACGTGCGGCACACGTTCTTTTATGTGGTGATTCCCATCATGGCTGGAGGGATCGGAGAGGGAGCGCTGCCGTTGTCCTATGGTTATGCGGCAGTGCTGCATCAGGAACAGGGCGAAGTATTCGCCCAGGTGCTCCCGTCGATCATGCTGGGAAGCCTGAGCGCCATTTTGCTTTCGGGCCTGCTGAATTTCATGGGACGTAAATATCCACATCTGAGCGGAAGTGGACGCTTGTATCCTGGGCAGGAAAAAGCGGTGAAGGCTCGCGTGGACGGCGATCATGAAGGCACTGGCGTAGATGTCGCGCAGCTCGCCGCTGCGGGAATAACCGGTATCAGTTTTTACGTGCTGGGTTTGCTGGCCTTCCATTTGTTCGGCTTGCCGGCACCGGTCTCGATGCTTTTCATCGCGGTGCTGGCTCAGCTTGGCAGGGCCATTCCACCTGAGCTGCGGCGAGGTGCGAGCCTGGCCTACCGGTTCTTTGCCGTTGCGGTGACCTATCCGCTGCTTTTCGCCATTGGCGTCGCCATGACGCCATGGGACAAGTTGGTGTCGGCCTTGACGCTGAGCAACGGCCTGACGATCGCCTCAACAGTGGCTACGCTGATGCTCACGGGTTTTTATGTGGGCCGTCGCATGGGCATGTATCCGATCGATACGGCGATCGTTTGCGCCTGCCACAGCGGGCAGGGTGGCACCGGCGATGTCGCCATCCTCACCGCTTCGGAACGGATGGCCTTGATGCCCTTTGCGCAGATCGCCACCCGCATCTTCGGCGCCATCACCGTGACGCTGGTGTTGGTGGTTTTCGCCTGGGCAGGCAAGGTTTAACTGACACACCGGTCGGGTTTGGCACCAGCGGCGGCGTACGTATGGGCCCAGCGGGGTTTGGAGGGACCGGGAAGCAAGGATTCGGGCCCGCCAGCGGTCAACAGCTTGTTGACTCCGCTCGTTGTAAGAACGAGCCTGGACACAGTGAGATTGACTCGCGCACTCAGGACGAACGCATGCCGCAAGCCTGGCCGACCATGCGAATCGAGCCCCTCGCGGAAGACGCGTGGCTCCTGCGCTTGGGTACGAGCATCGACTTCGAAGTGAATGCGCGCGTGCATGCGATGGCGGCAGCGCTAAAATCCAGGCTGGCCGAGGTGGAATATGTGCCAGCCTATGCGAGCCTGCTGTTGCGCTTTGATCCGATGAGCTGGCTGGAGGACGACGGCCGTTTTTCCGAACAGCGCCTGCGCGAGGCAATCAACGCTGCACTGGATCAGGCAAGCACTGCAGAAGCAGAGCCCCGCGAGATCACCATTCCGGTTTGCTACGGTGGCGAGGCGGGCGAGGATCTGCTCGACGTTGCATCGTACTCGCAGCTGTCGCCGGAGGAGGTCGTCGCGCGCCATACCCGCGTAACCTATCGCGTGGCCATGCTTGGATTCGCACCAGGGTTTCCTTATCTGCTTGGCCTCGATCCGGCGTTGGCTACGCCGCGGCGTAGCAGCCCGCGTATGAGCGTGCCGGCCGGCAGTGTTGCCATCGGCGGGCAGCAGACGGGCATTTACCCGCAGGAATTGCCCGGTGGGTGGCAGTTGATCGGTCGCACGCCGTTGCGGCTGTTCGATCCGGCTGCCGCCACGCCATCTCTCTTGCAGCCGGGGGATGCTGTTCGCTTTCAGGCGATTGACGAGCATGCATACCAACGCCTCGCCAGCACGTAGGCTGGGATGCCAAGCCCAGCATCCGCAAGCCTGCGGAAAGCGGGAATCGGCATCCTCACTGCGCCATTGTCATGCGGGCAGGCGCTGACGCATGAGCATCGACGTGATCAAGCCCGGCCTGCTCAGCAGCCTGCAAGACGCGGGGCGCCGCAGTTATGCGTCGCTAGGCGTGGGGCGCGCCGGTGCCATGGATGTACCGGCCTGGCGATTGGCCAATGCATTGGTGGGCAACACCAGTGGCGAAGCCGCGTTGGAGATCACGCTGGCCGGTCCCATGCTGCGCTTCCGGCAGGATGCGGTGATTGCCGTTACCGGCGGGGTCATCGAGGCGCGCGCAGACGATCAGCTATTGCCGCCGTGGACGAGCTGCTTTCTACCGGCGGGTACGCTGCTTCGCCTCGGCGGCATACAACATGGTTGTCGCAGCTATCTCGCGGTGCGGGGCGGGTTCGACAGTGCGCCGGTGCTTGGCAGCCGTAGCACCGATCTGCATGCATGCATCGGTCCGCTGGATGGAAGGGCAATTCAGGCCGGCGACGTTTTGACGATCGGTGAACGCGCCGCGGCTCCCTGGTTTCATTCGGGCCGGCACGTGAAGGCACTCCGCTGGGGGCTCGATCCGCAGCCGTGGCTCGGCTACGCTCAGGAACCGCTGGCCTTGATGCGTGGTCATCATTACAACGCGCTTGACGACGCCTCGCAGCAGGCCCTGTTTGCCCAGCACTTTCTCATCAGCAAGGACAGCAACCGTACCGGCAGTCGCATGGATGGCGCATTGCTGCGTCTGCGCCAAGCGCTGGAGCTGGTATCCGAAGCCACGTTGCCCGGCACCCTGCAGCTACCGCCGTCGGGACAGCCGATCCTGCTGCTGGCCGAAGCACCGGTCACAGGCGGCTATCCGCGCATCGGTCAGCTCGCCGCGGTGGATCTTCCGCGCGTGGCCCAACTACGCCCGGGCGATGCCGTATATTTCCGCGAAACCGCCATGGACGAGGCATTACAACGCCTGCGCGAGCGCGAGCAATCGCTGCAGCGCTTGCTTCAACGCATCGAACAACGCCTGGAATCCACATGAAAAGCGCCAAGACGATCGATCTCAACAGCGACCTGGGCGAATCCTTTGGCGCATGGCGCATGGGCGACGACGCTGCGCTGCTCGCCATCGTCAGCTCAGCCAATATAGCTTGCGGCTTTCATGGCGGCGACCCGGACATCATGCGCGGCACCGTCGCCTTGGCCGTTGAGCGCGAAGTAGCCATTGGCGCGCACGTGTCGCTGCCCGATCTGCAGGGTTTCGGGCGTCGCGAGATGGCGGTTACGTCCAACGAAGTCTATGCGCTAACGCTGTATCAGATCGGTGCTTTGCATGGATTCGCGCAAGCGGCGGGTGCCCGGCTGCGGCACGTGAAGCCGCACGGCGCGCTGTACAACATGGCTGCACGTGACTTGAAACTGGCCGAAGCGATCGCACGCGCCGTGCGTGATTTCGATCCCGCGCTGCGCTTGTTCGGCCTGGCCAACTCGGCGCTGATCGACGCGGGCAGGGCAGTGGGCATACCGGTTGTCGCCGAAGCCTTTGCCGAGCGTCGCTATCGCCCTGACGGCAAGCTGCAGCCGCGACGCGAACCGAATGCCTTGATCCAGGAAAGCGACGAGGCGATCGCACAGGCCATGGCAATCGCCCGTGAAGGCCGGCTGCGTGCTGTCGACGGCAGCATCCTGGAATTGCAGGCCGACACCCTGTGCGTGCACGGCGACAGTGCGCATGCGGTGACCTTCGCACGACAATTGCGTGCCGCATTGGAGGCCACCGACATCGGCATCGCAGCCCCGCACCGGACCGGACAGCAGACATGAACTATTGGCCGCTACTGGGCGTCGCGGTCATCATCATCGGCTTCGCGCTGCGCTTGAATGCGGTTCCCGTAGTGGTTTGTGCGGCGCTCGTCAGCGGCTTGCTGGCCGGGCGGCCATTGCCTGACGTGGTGGCGCTGCTGGGCACTAGCTTCGCGTCCTCGCGCATGTTGCTGCTGTTCGTACTAACGCTGCCCGCCGTCGGCCTGCTCGAACATGCCGGATTGCGCGAGCACGCCCAGCAATGGATAGGGCGATTGCGGGGCCTTACGCTCGCGCGCCTGCTGATCGCTTACTTGCTGTTGCGCGAAGGGCTGGCCATGCTGGGGCTCACCGGCATCGCTGGCGCGGCGCAAACGGTGCGTCCGTTGCTGGCGCCGATGAGCGAGGCGGCCGCCGAAAAGATCAATCCGGGCCTTAGCGACGCCGAGCGCGATGAGCTGCGCGCCGTAGCCGCTGCGACCGACAATATTGGCCGCTTTTTTGGCGAAGACGTCTTCATTGCACTGGGCGCAGTGCTGCTCATCCAGGGTTTTTACGCGCAACACGGCATCGATCTTACGCCGCTGAGTATCGCCTTGTGGGCATTGCCCACGGCTATGGTCGCATTTGTGATCCAGTCGGTGCGCGTCTGGCTGTTCCAGCGCCGCCTCGCCCATCACGCCCGCGAGGGCTGAACATGCTGCGCATCGAATACGTCTATCAGTTGATCGCGGCTTTCCTGCTATTCAGCGCGTATTGCAACCTGCGTGACAGGCAGCTTGCGCGTGCCACCTTCTGGCTGCTGCTTGGCCTGCTGTTTGCCGGCGGCGACTTCGTGCTGGCGCAACAGAAAGCCGGCCACCTATGGCCTGCCCAAGCGGCCGGATGCATGGTCATTGCGCTGGCGTTGCTGGCTCCATTGCTTCGTCGTAGGTCGCATCCTGAAGGCTCGAGCAGTTCGGCGCGACTCGCGTCGGCCTCGCGCCTTGGCCATAAGCTGTTTATGCCGGCGTTGCTGATACCGCTGGTGACGTTGCTGGTGGCATTGTTGGGCGCCCATCTCGCGATCGGCGGTATGGCGTTGTTTGCTAGCCGGCAAATGACGTTGACTGGACTTGCCTTGGCCTGTGTAGTGGCGCTGATCGCCACAGCACGCGTGGCGCGGGCGCCGCTGCATCAGGGGCTGGCGGAAGGCCGGCGCCTGCTCGACGCCATTGGATGGGCGGCGTTACTGCCATTGCTGCTGGCAGCTCTCGGAGAGGTGTTTACGCAAAGCGGAGTAGGGTCCGCCATCGCCACGCTGGCGGGCAGGCTGCTTCCCGAAGGTAATGCCTTCCTGTGCCTGCTGCTGTTCGCGCTCGGCATGCTGCTGTTCACCGTGATCATGGGCAACGCGTTTGCCGCATTTCCGGTGATGATGGCCGGCATCGGGCTGCCATGGCTGATACAGCGCTATGGCGCGACCCCGGCCATCCTCGGTTCCATGGGCATGCTATGCGGTTACTGCGGTACGCTGCTGACGCCGATGGCTGCCGATTTCAATCTGGTGCCGGCTGCACTGCTGGAGCTGCGCAATCCCTATGGCGTGATCCGTGCGCAGGCATGGAGCGCGATTGGCATTTTCATCGCCAACTTCGTCATCCTGTGGCTGCTGGTTTTCCGCTAAGTCCTTGGTCCGTATCGAGATCGCCATGAGCAAGCCCCCGCGCATCCTGCTGACTGGCTTCACGCCGTTCGACGGCGCCGACATCAATCCTTCGTGGGAAACCGTGCATGCGCTCGACGGCAGACTCATTGGCGGCCACCTGGTGGTATCGCGCCTGCTGTCCACGGCGTTTGCCGAATCGCAACGCGAACTGTCCTCGATGGTGGACGAAGTCGAGCCGGCGATTCTGCTTGGCGTGGGCCAGGCGGGTGGGCGCAGCCGCCTATCCATCGAGCGGGTGGCCATCAACGTGCAGGATGCCCGCATTGCCGATAACAACGGCGCGCAACCCATCGATGCAGCTGTCGTGGACGATGGTCCCGTTGCTTACTTCAGCACCCTGCCGATCAAGGCCATGCTCAAGGCCTTGATCGCTGAAGGCTTGCCCGCCGAGGTGTCTAACACCGCGGGTACCTTCGTCTGCAACCACGTGGCGTACCTGATGCTGCATCTGGCCGCCCAGCATCGCGACCGGCGCGCGGGCTTTATCCACCTACCGTATCTTCCTTCCCAAGCAGCTCGGCTTCCGGATGCGCCAAGCATGAGCAAGGACGATGGGGTGCGTGCCCTGTGCATTGTCCTTGAAGTTGCCGCAACGCGGCGCGTCGATGAACGTTTTGCCGCAGGCGCGCTGGATTGATATCCGCAGGGAATGCCAAGTAGTTTCATCGGCGTTCCGACTCCATCCCTAGGGATGCTCTGATCTATTCCACGTGCCCGGCATGACGTCCAGAAGGCCCGCAGGGC
>NZ_BSOA01000005.1 GCF_030160275.1 Dyella flagellata | reverse complement strand
GCTGGCCACCTGGTGGTGGACGAATCCACCGTGACGGGCGGCACGGCTAACACCTTGACGCACAACTGGGTGGATTTGGGCGGCAACATGGTCCAGCAGCGCATGCCCAGCACCAACACCGCCAGCGGCGTCACCGCCGGCACGCAAGTCACCTACGCTTATGACCGCTGGGGCAACGTCACGTCCAAGACCGACGCCAACGGCAATACCACTGCCTACTACTATGACAGCCAGAACCAGGTCGCCGTCGAAACCGAGGCCAGCGTCTTGGTAGCCTCGGCGACGGGGGGTGACAGCTGGGTCAATCCGTCCAAGGAGTGGTACTACAACGTTGCCGGCGAATTGATGGGGGTCACGGACGAGAACAGCAATACCTCGTGGTACGCGTATGACGCTGTCGGGAACAAGACGATGGCGCAGGACAACCTCGGGGCCCGCACTTACACCGCCTACGATGCCCTTGGTCGCGCCGTCGCCAGCCAAACGCCGCCGGTGCAAACGGCTGCCGGTACGCAGGCCAATATCACCTTTACCAACTACGACAACCTCAACCAGGTCATCGGGCAGGGCTACTTTAAGGTCACGGTCAATAGTGCTGGCGCGACAGTGCTCGCACCCGTTACGCAGAGTACCTACGCGCTCAACGCCAATGGCGATCGCCTGCAGTCCACCGATGCGCTCGGCAACACGATCACCTACACCTATGACAGCCAGCACCGTGTGCTGACCAGCACCACGCCGCTCAACGAGACCACCACCTACGTCTACGACGTCAACGGCAACCTGATCCATCAGACGGATGCGGACGGCAACACGCAAAGTTGGACGTATAACTACTTCAAGCAGGTGCAGACGCATACCGACGAAAGCAATGCGACCTACACCTACACCTACGACGCCAATTCGGGCCTGTTGACCAAGGAAACCAGCAACTGGAACGGAACGCCCAATCCGGGCGCCATCACCTCCACGCTAACGTTCGGCTACGAAGCCAATGGCGCACTCGCCAGCTTGACCGAAGCCGTCGCCAGCGGTAGCAGCACGATCACCTCGACCTATGGCTTTGGTTACGACGCCGACGGTAATGAAACGCTGGAGACGATCGGCACCCAGGACGGTGGCGGCACGGCGGTCAGCTCGCAGATCGTGATTGGCTACGACAGCCATAACCGGCTACAGGAAGTGACCGACGAAAACACGGCGGGTGCTTCACCGGTGGCCACCATGCGCAGCGTGTATGTGTATGACGCTGACGGTAATCGCCGTGGGGTGTTCACGCGCAGCGCCTATGACGCCAACGGCGTGGCCGCCACACCGATTCCGCTGGACGGTGGTGGTCCGGTGTTGGGCACGGCCTTGGTTGCGCAATCGGTGGCACCCGGCGCCACACCGCTGAGCTACACTGTGGCGGGTAGTTTCACCGATCCGCTCGGTATGGGGCTGACCTATACCGCCACCGGCCTGCCCAGCTGGCTGAGCTTCAACGCCAGCACTGGCACCTTCACCGGCGCCCCGCCGGTGCCCACCCCGGCCGGCAGCAGCACCGTCACCGTGACCGCCACGGACGTACTGGGACGCAGCGTCAGCAGCACGTTCACGGTGACCGTGCCGACGGTGTTGCCGGTGTTTACAGCAGGCGCCACCAACCAGACCGTGGCCTACAACAGCCCCTTCAGCTTTACCGAACCGGGCGCCACCAGTGCCAATGGACTCACGCCGCAGTATTCGGCCAGCTATTGGAACGGGTCGGCCTGGGTGGCGTTGCCGTCGTGGCTGTCCTTCAACGCCAGCACCTTGACCTTCAGTGGGACGCCCCCGGTGGGCAGTGCGGGCACCTATTCCCTGACGGTGTCGTCGTGGGTGCCTGG
>NZ_BSOA01000004.1 GCF_030160275.1 Dyella flagellata | reverse complement strand
GCTGGCCACCTGGTGGTGGACGAATCCACCGTGACGGGCGGCACGGCTAACACCTTGACGCATAACTGGGTGGATTTGGGCGGCAACATGGTCCAGCAGCGCATGCCCAGCACCAACACCGCCAGCGGCGTCACCGCCGGCACGCAAGTCACCTACGCTTATGACCGCTGGGGCAACGTCACGTCCAAGACCGACGCCAACGGCAATACCACCGCCTACTACTATGACAGCCAGAACCAGGTCACCGTCGAAACCGAGGCCAGCGTCCTGGTGGCCTCGGCGACGGGTGGTGACAGCTGGGTCAATCCGTCCAAGGAGTGGTACTACAACGTTGCCGGCGAATTGATGGGCGTCACGGACGAGAACGGCAATACCTCGTGGTACGCGTATGACGCGGTCGGGAACAAGACGATTACGCAGGACAACCTCGGGGCCCGCACTTACACCGCCTACGATGCCCTTGGTCGCGCCGTCGCCAGCCAAACGCCGCCGGTGCAAACGGCTGCCGGTACGCAGGCCAACATCACCTTTACCAACTACGACAACCTCAACCAGATCATCGGTCAGGGCTACTTTAAGGTCACGGTCAATAGTGCTGGCGCGACAGTGCTCGCACCCGTTATGCAGAGTACCTACGCGCTCAACGCCAATGGCGATCGCCTGCAGTCCACCGATGCGCTCGGCAACACCATCACCTACACCTACGACAGCCAGCACCGTGTGCTGACCAGCACCACGCCGCTCAACGAAACCACCACCTACGTCTACGACGTCAACGGCAACTTGATCCATCAGACGGATGCGGACGGCAACACGCAAAGCTGGACGTACAACTACTTCAAGCAGGTGCAGACGCACATCGACGAAAGCAATGCGACCTACACCTACACCTATGACGCCAACTCGGGCCTCCTGACCAAGGAAACCAGCAACTGGGCGCCGAGCGGTCCCAGCGCCACGACGACCTCCACGCTGACATTCGGTTACGAAGCCAATGGCGCACTCGCCAGCTTGACCGAAGCGGTCACCAGCGGTAGCAGCACGGTCACCTCGACCTATGGCTTTGGTTACGACACCAACGGCAATGAAACGCTGGAGACCATCAGCACCCAGGACGGTGGTGGCACGGCGGTCAGCTCGCAGATCGTGATTGGCTACGACAGCCATAACCGGCTACAGGAAGTGACCGACGAAAACACGGCGGGTGCTTCACCGGTGGCCACCATGCGCAGCGTGTATGTGTATGACGCTGACGGTAATCGCCGTGGGGTGTTCACGCGCAGCGCCTATGACGCCAACGGCGTGGCCGCCACACCGATTCCGCTGGGCGGTGGTGGTCCGGTGTTGGGCACGGCCTTGGTTGCGCAATCGGTGGCGCCCGGCGCCACACCGCTGAGCTACACCGTGGCGGGTAGTTTCACCGATCCGCTCGGCATGGGGCTGACCTTTACCGCCACCGGCCTACCCAGCTGGCTGAGCTTCAACGCCAGCACTGGCACCTTCACCGGCGCCCCGCCGGTGCCCACCCCGGCCGGCAGCAGCACCGTCACCGTGACCGCCACGGACGTACTGGGACGCAGCGTCAGCAGCACGTTCACGGTGACCGTGCCGACGGTGTTGCCGGTGTTTACGGCGGGCGCCACCAACCAGACCGTGGCCTACAACAGCCCCTTCAGCTTTACCGAACCGGGCGCCACCAGTGCCAATGGACTCACGCCGCAGTATTCGGCCAGCTATTGGAACGGGTCGGCCTGGGTGGCGTTGCCGTCGTGGCTGTCCTTCAACGCCAGCACCTTGACCTTCAGCGGGACGCCCCCGGTGGGCAGTGCGGGCACCTATTCCCTGACGGTGTCGTCGTGGGTGCCTGG
>NZ_BSOA01000003.1:327936-622765 GCF_030160275.1 Dyella flagellata | reverse complement strand
ATCGCTTCCATCGTCAGGTGACGGGATCTTGCCATAGCTCGGAATAAATCAGAGCATCCCTAAGCGATTCAGCGTGCAGGATTACTCTGCTGTGAATGACCAGGAATTCATGCCGTTCGAGGTGAACGAAAAATCCTCATACCCTGCAGAAATCCAAATCAGGAGAAGCGCTTCATCAATTGTTTTGGCGAGTGCATCGAGCTTATCCAACTTATGCAGTGGCTGAAACTCTTCTTCGAGCTTCGCAGTCAACACATCGTGCTCATCGGCACCATCAGGAATTTCAAGAATAAACTCGAATTCCCGGTCGGCTGGTTTAGCGTGTGCGAGTCGGTTTCGAGCATCAAAAAGCTCTTTAATCAAGTTCCACGGTAAGGTCCCGTAGTCAACCGTGATTCCGGTAGCCTTTCCAATCTCCTTCAACTTATGGAGCACGCTTTTGCGCTCTATAGTGATCCATGTTGTCGGCAAGACTTCGGGCCCTATCGTTTGTATGAAGGCCTCCACACTAAACGCCGTCATAACCAACGCCGCAGAGATTGTGTGATTGCTTCCTACTTGGTGGACCCTAGCGGTGTTCCTCAGAGAGGCAGCGGCATGGCGCATGGCTGGCCATGGCAACCAGGGAGCTCTCCCTTTTGCTCGAACCTTCGTCATGCGTGACCCTCTCGACTCAGCCTTACCCGAGTTTCTTCGCGAGATCCTCGGCACGGGGGTGGTAGTAGCGCTGCAACATGCGTAGGTCTTTGTGTCCGGTGACACTGGCCAGTTCGACAAGATTTGGGATCTTTTTGGCGATACGCGAGGTCGCCTCATGTCGCTGATCGTGAATTCGTAGATCCGTGATACCCGCCCGTGCCGTGGCGCGCCGCCACGCCAGTTTCACCGCATTAGCTGAAACGGGAAACACGCGAGGCTCATCCTCGCTACGCGGCAACCCATTAAGCACCGCAACGGCGCGCTTAGACAAAGGCACCGTTCGACTGTCGCCGTTTTTGGTATCGGGAAGAAAAGCGGTTTGCGCCTCCAAATCGACGTCTTCCCAACGCAGACTGACAATCTCACTCAACCGCATGGCCGACTCGATGGCAAACTGGATCACGGGCTTCACTAGTGGATTCCGCGTGCCGACCCGATAATTGCCCGCGCGCTTAGCACCCTTCGTCGGCTCCGAGTGATCGCCCAACGCCTTCATCAGGCGCGCCTCCTCCCCCTCCTCAAGCCGACGGTCCCGCGCCTTGCCCGCAGGCGGCAAGCGGATCGCAGAAACCGGATTCTCCGGCATCGCGATCAATAGATCCTTGCGCGCCCACGTCATCACGCTGCCCAGCGTCTGCAATTCCCGTCGCACGGTCGCCGGCGACACCGTACGCAGTCGCTCATCACGCCAAGCAGTCAGCGCTTCTGGCGTCAAACCGGAGAGCCTCAGGTGGCCGAGGTCATCGACGAAGCGCGCCAGGTGGTAGTGCATCACTGCTGATGATTTCAGCTTCGAAGCGACCTCACGCTCGTAGCGCATCAGCAGATCGCGCAGCGAGGTTTTCTCGGCAACGGTATAGTCGCGCTGCACGCGATGATGGACGGCACTTTCTTCCTTCGCCGCCCACGCCACCGCCTCCGCCTTCGTGCCGAAGTTCGCGGACGTTGACCGACCGCCAACCAATCGAACGCGTACCCGCCACGTTCCGCTTGTTGTGCGAGTAATCGATGCCATTTTTCCTCTCGACTGTCCCGAAAGTGTCCCGATTGGGTATTTTTAGGGGTATATCAGAGCCCAGTCTATCGCAAAAACCGCGGTGTTATGCGGTTTTCATTTTTACGAATTTTAGCCTTCGGGACGTAGAAGTCGCATGTTCGAATCATGTCACCCCGACCAATGTTTCTAAAAAAAGCCGACCCTTGGGTCGGCTTTTTTGCTTTTGCATCCGCATCGGGAACAGCCAAAACAGAGCACCCCAGGCCACCCCGATCACGGTTCCCATTACTCGTCATGCTTGACGTTCACCGTATGCGCGGGACGGCACTGTCCATCAGCGCAATCGATCAGGACGCTATACGTGCCACAAGGTGCAATGAATCTCATGTCACCATTGGCCTCAACCGCTCCGCAGCCCAGTTGGGTTGCAACGGACTGGGCAATCGGCTCGATCGAGGCGCTCGCAGCCGATTCCTGAAGGGACGAGGATGCGACAGCGGGTGGTTCCTCAGCAGATGCGGCCGGCACCGTGGGCGTGGGCAACGCAGCAGGAGCATCGGCATCGGTTGAAACCGTAGACTTTGGCGCGACTGCACTCGCCTGTGTCGTGGTGGCCATTGGCGCAACACCGCTATCGTATACGCCAAGATGGTTCTTGATCGCCAACTGTACCGCGTCTGCCAATGGATTGTGGTCACCATGTTTATCCATCTATGCGATGGTTCTGGTAAACACTCGCTTGCCGTCGATATCCGTATCCACGTAGATGATGTACACAGAGCCCTTATCCGAGTTTTCGGAGCTGTTATAGAGCCCGCGCTCATATTCATCCGGTATGTTGTCAAAGCTCTTCTCATCGACCATACGGGTCTGGGATGAGGTGTCGTGGTCGGCTATGGCGTTAGCGATCATTGCGCCGACCATGCCTCCAACCGCTGCCCCGACCGCGCCCGAGCGCAGCTGCGAGCGCGCGTTCATATAGATCACAAAGTGATGGACGATGACGTTGGGCTGGTGATCTCCCCTTCCGAATTTCTGGAACGCCTGGTACTGCAACAAGCGAACCGGCGGCGGCGACAGCTTGTCGTCGCCCATCCGAACGACGCCGTATTCTTTGCTGGTGATCAGCAAGCTGAAAAGTTTCTTCTCCTTTTCGCTGGCCGGCCTCATGTCGGTCACTTGCAGCGAATCGGATTTGGCGATGTCCGGCACGTTGACTTTCACGGGAGCACAGCCCGTGCATGCGAGCATCAAAAGCACGGCAATATATCGTTTCATGGAATCCCCTGTTTATCAGCGCTGAATTTCCTGGTCGAACGGTCTAGTCGCTAGTTTTTGCTTTGACAGGGCGTGACGCAGCCGGCGGGCATCATCGCCAGCAGCACCAGCTCGATCACGTTTCCCGGCGTCCCCATACGCCCCCTGTTCGTTCCCTCTAAATCGAACGCGCCTTACAACGCCGGTAGCCTGCTAAAGCGAGGCTACCGGCTGAAAGCTGCCGCTTAGGGACTCTGCAGCTCGCTCAGCGTCTTTTTGTCGAAATACTTCGTCATGCCCGCCATGCCTTGCATGACTTGCTGATTGATGAACAGCTCTTTCCCCGCCTCTTCACCCAGCGCCTGAAAACCCTTCTGAAAAGCCATGCTGCCTTCGTTCTTCAGGGCCAGCTTTGCCTCGTCTTTGCACGTGACGGTCAACAGTTTGGTAAACAGCGCCGCCATTTGCTGATTGGCCTTGTCCATCTTGTCGTCTGGAACGGTCGCCAGGGTTGCAACAGACGGATGGCGCGACATGGCTGCGAACATCCATTGTACTAAGACGATGTGATCATCCATCGTGCTCTTTCCCACCAGGCACTTGGCAAGATCATCGGAATATTGACCCGCATGCACAGTACCGGACAACAGCAAACCTGCCGCCAGCAAGATATTTCGAAACTTCATGTTTCCCCCTGTTTCCGTTGAATAGTCCGATCCACGCCATTGAGTTGGCATTGGCGAATAATCCTTTAAAAGCGCGCCAGTGCCAAGTTAGAGACAGGACCGAAGTTTGCGCACCCCCTCCCGGATCTCCGCCACGCTCGCCCCCGAATAGCCAAGGATCACCCCTCCCCGCTTGGGCCGCTTGGCGTAGCAGATGGACAGCGGCCGCGTGGAGATGCCCAGCTTGGCGGTCTTGATGGAAAGCGCCACGTCATCGATGCCGCGCGGCAGCAATGCGGTGAGTTGCATGCCGGCATGGGTGCCAATGACTTCGAGTTTATCGTCCAGGTGCTGGGCGATGCCTTCTAGCAGTGCCATACGCCTTTCCAGATACAGCGCGCGCATGCGACGGATGTGGCGGGCGAACTGGCCTTCGCGGATGAAGTCGGTGAGCGCGGCCTGGTAAAGCATGGAGGAGAAGGTATCGAAGGCGTCGCGCACCGCGCCAAAGGCAGCAACCAGGTCTTTGGGCACAACGACATAACCCACGCGCAGGGCCGGAAACATCACTTTGCTGAAGGTGCCGACGTAGATGACGCGGTCATCGGTGTCCATCCCCTGCAACGAAGCGAGCGGGCGTCCGCCGAAGCGGAATTCGCTGTCGTAGTCATCCTCGATGATCCACGCACCGGTGCGGGAGGCCCAGTTCAGCAGTTGCATACGGCGCGCGGCGCTCATGGTGACGCCAAGCGGAAACTGGTGCGAGGGTGAGATGTAGGCAACGCGTGCCTGACGATCAAGACGGATGGCTTCGTCGACGTTTAGGCCTTCCTCGTCCACGGGCACCGGTACGATGGACGCACCTACCGTGTGGAAAGCCAGCCTTGCCCCGGGGTAGCCGGGATCTTCCAGCCACACGCGGTCCTTCGCTTCCAGCAGCGCGTGCGCGCAGAGCTGCAAGCCCTGTTGCGACCCGGTGGTGATGATAATTTGGCTCGCATCGCAACGCACGGCACGCACGGTGCCGAGGTATTCGGCAATGGCTTCGCGTAGCGGCAGATAACCCATCGGGCTGCCGTAGACCATCTGCTCGATGGGCGGCTGGCGAGCATGGTGATGGATGAGTTTGGACCATGCCGCGGTGGGAAAATGCTCGATCGCAGGCAAGCCGACGCGAAACGCCCCGTTGTTGTTGGCCCAGGTTTGCGGCGGCGTGAGCAGTCCTTCCACGCGTTGGGCGATTCTGCGCGGCGCGCTTTGCGCTGGCGCTCGCGGTGACTCACGTTGCGTCGGCTTCGCTGGTTTGGTTTCGACCGGGATCGAACTGGCCACGCAGGTGCCGGCGCCGACGAAGGTTTGCAGATAACCCTCCGCATACAGTTGCTCGTAAGCGCTCAGCACCGGCACGCGCGAGATGTTCAGCTCCTTCGCCAGGCTGCGGGTGGAGGGCACGCGCTGCCCCGGCCGTAGCCGTCCGTCGAGGATGGCGCGCCGGAACCATTCGGAGAGCTGGTCGTACATCGGAGCGGCATTGGCCGCATCGAGCGCGATCGGGGGCAGAAAACCTTTGGGCAGCCGTTTCATCGCAGTGGTCTGAAGTGGTTGCCGCAGATCATACCGAAGTGGCTATTCCCGCCAACCACTCCCGGACTTATTTTAGCCACTCCCCCGACCATTTCCGGATGGCGAACACCGTGCCGGCAGCGGAAGCTGGTCGTTCATCCGCCCCAAGGCTACTCATGAGAACGCGGCAACGTACCGGACTTTTTCTCTCGCTTTGCATGCTCGGTTGTATCGCTCCCTTGACCTCCTTCGCACAGACAACCAGCACGCCAGCGCCACAAGAAGCCATGAACGATGCCTGGTGGACCGGCCCGATGCTGGCGAACTCGGCCGAAACGCTGCCGCCGGGGCACATGCTGTTCGAGCCATACGTTTACGATATCCGTACTAAGCACACCGACAGTTTCGGCTCGCGTGCCTACATGCTTTACGGCCTGGTCAATCGCTTTTCGATCGGCATGATTCCCGCCATCGGCTACAACAAGATCAGCAACGGACCGAACAGCTCGGGTGTCGGCGTCGGCGACTGGACCCTGCAAGCGCAATACCGGCTTACCGAATTCCAGCAAGGCAGCTGGATGCCGACCACGGCCATCCTGGTGCAGGAAACTTTTCCCACCGGCAAGTACGATCAGCTGGGCAAGCGGCCCGGCGATGGCATGGGCAGCGGCACCTATACCACTACGGTATGGCTCAATTCGCAGATGTATTTCTGGCTACCGAATGGACGCATCCTGCGCACGCGTTTCAACATGTCGGAGTCCTTTTCGCGCAGCGCGTCGGTGAAAGGCGTGAGCGTGTATGGCACGGATGATGCCTTTCGCGGCCGGGTCAAACCCGGCAATGGCTTCTTTGCCGACCTGGCTTTCGAATACAGCCTGACGCAACGGTGGGTGCTGGCGATGGACCTCACCTACAGCCACAACGACAACACGCGTTTGGCCGGCATGGATACGGTAGATCCGAACAACGTGCCGTATCCGCAAAATGTGTCGTCGAATCTTGGCAGCAGCACGGCGTTTGGCCTGGCGCCGGCGATCGAATACAACTGGTCACCGGCAATCGGGGTATTGCTGGGAACGCGGGTGATTTTCGGCGGACACAACAGTACCGCGAGCGTGACTCCGGCGCTGGCGATCAACTATGTGTATTAGGGTTCCGTAGGCTGGGATGGTAATCCCAGCTGTTGCGCGATGATGCTGGGATTGGCATCCCAGCCTACGAAAGCGCCAAGGCAGTGAGGTGGTCCAACTCCATTTCATCGAAGCCAGCCTGCAACCGTGCAGGCCGATTGAACGGCCCACGCAAGTTCCGCCCCATGTAATCGCGCACCAGATCCAGAAACGTCTCGCGCGGATCCACCCCATCCCGTTCGCAGCACCATTTGAACCAGCGCGTACCGGCAGCAACGTGCGCCACTTCCTCGCGCAGGATCACCTCCAGTATCGCGATGGTGCTTTCGTCACCCACACCACGCAAGCGTTCGATCATGCCGGGCGTCACATCGAGGCCGCGCGCTTCCAGCACGCGCGGCACCAGGGCCATGCGAGCGGTGTCGCGATGGGCGGTTTTCTCCGCCATTTCCCATAGGCCGTTATGCGCGTCGAAATCGCCGTAAGCATGGCCGAGTTCAGCAAGGCGACGAGCCAGCATGGCGAAGTGACGTGCTTCGTCATTGGCACAGCTGGCCCAGTCGCGGTAGTAGTCCGACGGCATGCCGCGATAGCGATAGACCGCGTCCCAGGCAAGGTTGATGGCGTTGAATTCGATGTGCGCGACAGCATGCACGAGGGCTGCGCGGCCTTCGGCGGTGCCCAGGCCACGGTGGGGCACCTGACGTTGTGGAACGAGATGCGGGCGCGCCGGGCGGCCGGGGGCACTAATGCGCTCGGGTGCGGGTGAATTTGCGTCCGGCTGCAGTGCGCCTGATTGCAGGGCATCCCATGCGGCCTGCGTGAGACGAAGTTTCTCGACCGGATCGGTAGCGTCGAGACAGCGCTTGGCGGCGGCGTGAAGGTCAGTCATGACGCTACGCATGATTACATAGGAATACCGTCATTCCCGCGAAAGCGGGAATGACGGCCATGAAGATTACGCGCTGCGCCGCGCCGCCTTCGCATCGTCCGAGCGCAGCATCTCGATCTGTTCGAGGTAGTGCTGGTCCAGGCCGGTGATGTACTCGCCGGAGAAGCACGAAGTGTCGAAGTGCTTGAGGCTTTCGTTGCCGTCCTGCACCGCCCAGATCAGGTCTTTCAGATCCTGGTAGATCAGCCAGTCGGCGCCGAGCATCTTTTCCACTTCGGCCACGGTGTGGCCGGCGGCGACCAGTTCGGCGGCGGCGGGCATGTCGATGCCGTACACGTTCGGGTAGCGCACCGGCGGCGCGGCGGAAGCGAAGTACACGTTTCTGGCGCCGGCATCGCGCGCCATCTGGATGATCTGGCGCGAAGTGGTGCCGCGCACGATGGAGTCGTCCACCAGCAGCACATTCTTCTTGCGGAATTCCAATTCCACTGGGTTGAGCTTGCGGCGCACGGATTTCACCCGCTCGCCCTGCCCCGGCATGATGAAGGTGCGGCCGATGTAGCGGTTCTTGACGAAGCCTTCGCGGAACGGCACGCCAAGCATTTCTGCCAGCGCGCTGGCTGCGGTGCGCGCGGTGTCGGGAATCGGGATCACCGCGTCGATGCCATGGTCGGGCCGTTCGCGCAGGATTTTCTCCGCCAGCTTCTGGCCCATGCGCAGGCGCGCCTTGTACACGGACACGTTCTCGATCATCGAATCGGGGCGCGCCAGGTACACGTATTCGAAGATGCACGGTGCGTGCACCGCGCCTTCGGAGCAAAGGCGTGTGTGCAGCTGGCCGTCGTTGGTGATGAACACCGCCTCGCCCGGCGCCACGTCGCGCAGGCGCTTGAAGCCCAGGATGTCCAACGCCACCGATTCGGAGGCGAGCGCGTATTCACGCCCTTCCGAGGTTACGCGCTCGCCCAGCACCAGCGGACGAATGCCGTTCGGATCGCGGAAAGCCAGCAAGCCGTAACCCAGCAACAACGCCAGGCAGGCATAACCACCGCGCGCACGTGCGTGGACACCCGCTACAGCCTTGAAGATGTGGTCCGGCGTAAGCGCCATGCGATCCTGGATCTGCAGCTCGTGCGCCAGCACGTTGAGCAGCACTTCCGAATCGGAATCGGTGTTGATGTGGCGGCGATCATCCTCGAACATCTCGCGCCGCAGCGTTTCGGTGTTCACCAGGTTGCCGTTGTGCACGATGGCGATGCCATAGGGCGAGTTCACGTACAGCGGCTGCGCCTCGATGGCGCCTTCGGAGCCCGCCGTGGGATAGCGGCAATGGCCGATACCTACGCGACCGCGCAGCCGGTTCATCGCGCCCTGGTTGAAGACGTCGCGCACCAATCCGCTGTCCTTGTGCAGTCTCAGTCGCGCACCGTCCACGGTGGCGATCCCGGCCGCGTCCTGCCCGCGATGCTGCAGGACGGTAAGGCCGTCATAAAGCGCCGATGCCACCTCGGTGGTACCGACTATGCCGATGATTCCGCACATGGTGTTGCTACCCGTTACTGTGATGCGTTGGGCCGGCCGCGCTCGAAGCTGCAGCCGGTGAAGTGGAACTGTGCGCTGGCAGTCCATCCAGCGGCAATTTGGGCAGATGCACCGGGAGGTTCTCCGGGTGCAGGTGCTCGCGTACGTTTGGCGGCATTTCGCTTTCCAGCCAGGCCGCCATGTTCTTGAACTGCGGCAGCAGGGTCGATTGCTGCCACATCGGTTCACGCGCGAAACCGGTCTGGCTGACCAGGAACACCAGCAGCGTCACCAGCAGCACGCCACGCGCAAAGCCAAAAATCATGCCGAGCAGGCGATCCGTGCCGCCCAGCCCCGTACCGTCCACCAGTGCCCGGATTGCAAACCGCAGCAGGGCGCCAACAATCAGCACGGCGATGAAACACAGGCCGTAGCCTAGCGCCAGGCGCAGCAACGGGGTCTGGATCGAATGCTCGAAGTGCATCGATACCGCCGGACCATACGTCCAGGCCACCCAGAACGCGGCGATCCACGTCACCAGCGCCAGTACCTCGGATATAAGGCCGCGCCACAGTCCCACAAGGACCGACAGCACCAGCACCGCGACGATGATGAGGTCAACCGCGTTCATGAATCATTGGCTACCGGTCGGTCGAGGGACTTTAGTTGGCACTGACGACGTTACCGTCGAGGCCCAGCTTGGCCTTGATCTGGTCGCGCAGCGCCACCGCGTCGCTACGCTGCGTTTGCGGACCGGCACGCACGCGCCACAGCTGCCGCCCCCCAGCGTTGACCGTATCCACGAAACCGTCGAAACCGCTGGCTCTGAGCTTGTCGCGCAGGGCCACCGCGTCGGACTGGCTGCCCATCGCCGCCACTTGCACGGCCCAGGCTCCGGCCCGAACCCGCGTCCCGGCGGCCGGCGCCGGCACATCGCCTTGCGGGGTAGTGGCGCCGCTTTCCAGGCGGGCCGGTACGCCAGGTATGGCCTGGGCGATCTTCAGCCGCGCGGCTTCAGCTTGTGCGCGGGTTTCGAACGGCCCGGCGCTCACCAGGGTCAAGGCCTTGCCGGCACGCTGGATGGACTGTCCGCGCACGGGATAACCCATGGTGCGCACCTTCTGCATCAGGCGATTGGCGCCATCGGTGGCGTAAGCACTGAGATTGACGGCGTAGATGCCCCGCGCCGCCGTGGCCGGCGGGGTATCCGGGATGACCGGCGCGGCCGGCGGCAGTGCCGGGGTGGGCGCCTTTGCCACCGCTTTCGGCGGGATGGCGGGAATGATCGGCTGCTGGGGCTGGGGCGCCGGCTGTTGCGGCTGCGGGGCCGGAGCTGGCGGCGCCGAGCTGGCGGCGGCCGTATTCACCGGTGTCATGCCTTCCACGTTCGCCGCCGTGCTGGCCGGTACCGGGGCGGCGCTGCCCGCGGGCGCGGCGCCGCTGGAAAGACTCATCGTCTTGGTCTGCAGGTCGCGGTCGGGGGCCGGGGGAATGGCCAGGCTTACCGATTGGTCGCCACTGGTGGCCGAAGGCGGCTTGCTCGAAAACATCATCGGCACGAACAGGATTGCCAGCGCAACGAGTACGGCAGCTCCCAACAGACGTGTGTTCAAGATGGACTCCAGACAACCAGCTTGTGCGTGACGCGGCGGATTATACCTGCCCGTGCTCGTACATATGACAAACAGACGATGATTGGCCATGTAGGCTGGGATGACAATCCCAGCCTACCGCTGGAGCAAAATGGATTCCCGCTTCCGCGGGAATGACGACGGCGGCATAGGTTGGGGTGCGAGCCCCAACCTACGCTGCCTCGTTTAGCACCGCCGCCGCCACGAAGAACGAGCCAAACGCCAGAATGCGCTCGCCGTGCCGTGCCGCGGCACGCGCAGCAGCGAGCGCCCGCCGCACATCGGCGTGCGTATCGAAATGCGCGCGCGGCAACACCTGATGCAGCACGCCGGCCAGCACTTCGGCGGTAAGTCCGCGTGGTGTGTCCTGATCCAGGCTGGCCAGATGCCAATGCGCAACGCGCGATCCCAGCGCAGCCATCACGCCACCCACATCCTTGTCCGAAAGCGCACCGTACACGGCATGGACACGGCCGCCCGGCTGCGCATCCAGCCACTCAGCCAGGGCTCGCGCGGCTTGCGGGTTGTGCCCGACATCGACGGTCAGCGCAGGATCCCCGCCCAGCGGCTGCAGGCGCGCAGGCGCACGCGGAGCGTGCATGCCCAGGGCGGCAATGCGCTCCAGTTCGGTCGGATCGACCACCTGCAGGGCATGTAACGCGGCGATAGCGGCCGCGGCATTCGCATATTGCACGGGCGCGGACAGTTCGGGCGCAGGCAAGTGCAACACGCTACCGTCGCGGTGATGCCAACGCCAGCGCGGTCCTGCGTGCTCCACGTAGAAATCGTGCCCTGCCCGCTCTACCTGGGCGCCCTGCTCGGCGAGTGCCTCCAGCAAGCCTTTCGGCGGCTCGGGTTCGCCCACGATGGCAGGACGGTCACGGCGTGCGATACCCGCTTTCTCTTGGCCGATGCTGTCGCGGTCCGGTCCCAGCCACTCCACGTGGTCCAGATCCACCGTGGTGATGATCGTCGCATTGGCGTCGATGATATTGACCGCATCCAGACGCCCGCCGAGCCCCACTTCCAGCACGGCCATGTCCAGATCCGCGCGTGCGAACTGGTCCAACGCCGCCAGCGTGCCGAATTCAAAATAGGTCAGCGTGATGTCGCCACGCGCACGATCGATGCGCTCGAAGCTGTCGATCAGCATATCGTCGTCGGCATCGACACCGCATATGCGGACACGCTCGTTATAGCGAATCAGATGCGGCGAGGTATAGCAGCCCACACGCTGTCCCGCTGCAGCCAGCATGGCTTCGAGAAAGGCCACTGTCGAACCCTTGCCGTTGGTGCCGCCTACGGTGATCACCCGCTGCGCTATGGCCGGCGCGCCCATGCGTTGCCACACGGCGCGCACCCGGTTCAATCCCAGATCCACCCCCAGGGCATGGATGCTTTGTTGATAGTCCAGCCATTCGGCAAGGGTGGTGGGTGGCACGCGCAACTCCGGTTTCAAGCCGGGCAACATAAAGGCAGCTGCAAGCTTGCACAACCCTCATAGGTTGGGGTTTGCGCCCCAACCCACTAGATCATGCCGTTCCCGTGAAACACCCAATACAGGGCGAAAGCGGTCCAGAACATGCGCTTCAGCGCCTTGCCAGCCAGGAAGGCGGCCAACAGGGCGAGCAGCCAGGGCATGTATTTGTCGAGCGTGCTGCGCGTGTCGTTGATAGTGTTCATGGCCGGTCCTCCCACACCCCATTGGTGCGGGAGGAATCATCGGCCAACGCAAGTTGCGGCGGCAGGTGCGAGCGTAAGTCATCGTATCTGACAGACGTCATATCACCCCGCCGTCCCTGAGAGCTTACGTACCCTTGTCCAGCAAAGGCTTCAACAAATCCAGCGGCAGCGGAAACACGATGGTGCTCGATTGCCCGGCACTGGCCATGCCCGCCAAGGTCTGCAAATAGCGCAGCTGCAGCGACTGTGGCTGTTGCGCCAGCATGGCCGCGGCGTCACGCAGCTTTTCGGCGGCTTGCAATTCGCCATCGGCATGGATCACTTTCGCGCGACGTTCGCGTTCGGCCTCGGCCTGGCGGGCGATCGCCCGCACCATGGTCTCGTTCAGATCCACGTCCTTGATCTCGACATTGGTGATCTTGATGCCCCACGGGTCGGTTGCCTCGTCGAGGATCTGCTGCAGGCTGTGGTTGATCGAATCGCGCTGCGAAAGGATGTCATCCAGTTCGTGCTGGCCCAGCACCGAGCGCAGGCGTGTCTGCGAAAGCTGGCTGGTGGCCTGGTAAAAATTTTCCACCTTCAGCACCGACTTGTCCGGCTCGACCACGCGGAAGTACACCACCGCATTCACGCGCACCGAGACATTGTCACGGGAAATCACGTCCTGCGGCGGTACGTCCATCACCGCCACGCGCAAATCCACGCGCATCATCCGCTGCACGATCGGTACCAGCACCACCAGGCCAGGCCCTTTGGTACCGGTGTAGCGGCCCAGCGTAAGCACCACGCCGCGCTGGTATTCCGGCAGCACCTTGATCGACGAGGACAGCAGCGCAATCACGAAAATCACGATGACGCCAGCAAAACCGATCATGAAGACTCTCCTTCACCCGTACGTAACGCGGTTACCCGCAGCAACAAGCCCCGACGACCGGTCACCCGAACCCGCGCGCCGGCAGGCAATTCCGCTTCGGCCTGCACGCGCCATCGCTCGCCGCCGATGCGTGCCCAACCTTCTTCACCGGCCGCAATCGCCTGCAGCAGCTCGCCCGTATCCTGCAGCATCTGCTCTTCGCCGTTGAAGGCACGTGCGCGGCGCGCACGCATCACCAGGCGCAGCAGCATGGCGAGTATCGCCATGGCGCACAAGCCGATGCCGGCGATCACGCCGATATTCACCGAATAGCCCGGCACGTCGGTGCGAAACAGCATGATCGAGCCCAGCACGAAGGCGATCACGCCACCTACACCCAGCACGCCCGCGGTCGGAATGAACACCTCCGCCAGCAACAGCGCCACGCCCAGCGCCATCAGCGTCAATCCGGCGTAACTCACCGGCAGCAGTTGCAGCGCATACAGCCCGATCAGCAGGCAAATGCCGCCGGTTACGCCCGGGTAGAACGAGCCGGGATGGAAGGCTTCCAGAATCAATCCGTAGATGCCGGCCAGCAGCAATACGTAAGCGATGGTCGGGTTGGTGATGACGCCAAGAAACCGCGCGCGCCAGTCCGGCAGATAGTCGCGCACGGGCAGGCCGCGTAAAGAGAGTGTGACGCTGCTGCCGTTCACATGCACGTTACGGCCGTCCGCCTGGGCCAGCAGCGCTGGCGTATCGGACGCGACGAAATCGATCACGTGCTGCGCAGCCGCTTCACTGGCAGTAAGCGTTGCGGCACCACGTACGGCCTGCTCAGCCCATGCAGCATTGCGCCCGTGCATTTGCGCTAGCGCGCGAATGTTGGCGATGGCATCGTTGAGGATCTTGTGGCTTTCCGCATCGTCCGCGGAGTTGCCACCTGCCTTGTCGCTCGACTTGCTGGACGAAGGCAGGTTGTTGTCCAGCGGCGAAGGCATCGGCGAGCGCCCGCCCAACGTGACTGGCGTTGCCGCACCCAGGTGCGTTGCGGGCGCCATCGCTGCGATCGGGCACGCATAGAGAATGTATGTGCCCGCCGAAGCGGCGCGCGCACCACTGGGTGCCACGTAGCCCAGCACCGGGATCTTCGCCGCAAGAATGCCGCCGATGATATCGCGCATCGAATCCAGCAAGCCACCTGGCGTATCCAACTGCAACACGATCGCTTTCGCGCCGTCGTCGGTAGCACGTTGAATGGTGCGATCGACGTATTCGGCGGCCGCCGGACCAATCGGGCCGGTCAGTTCAATGCGGGCGACGAAGGTTTCGTCGGCCGGCGCTTCGGTGGCCGAGCGCGTCCACGCCAGCGCCAGTGCAGCGCCAAGAATGGCTCCCCATACGATCCAGCCCTTCCGTGACATGGCATTGGCCCTCGGCCGGCATGTTCAACGCACAGCCGTCGTGCGGGGCGGCTGTGGCTAGGATATTACGCCGACCTTGTCGCGATGCGCTCCCTCCCCTGCTCGCAGGGGAGGGCTGGGGTGGGGTTGCTTGAGCTTGCGGTACCACCTGAGTTTCAACGCGAGGTTGCTTCACCCCACCCCAACCCTCCCCTACTACACGTAGGGGAGGGAGCCGTTTGCATTCCCATTTACTTGCCGACGTAATCCACTCGCCAGATCGAATTCGATCCGTCGTCAGTCACCAGCAACGAACCATCCGGCGCGGTGGTTAGGCTTACCGGCCTTCCCCATACATGCCCGTCCGGCAGCACGAAACCGGTGAGGAAATCCTCGTATTCGCCGCTCGCCTTGCCGGTGTGATGACGGGGAATGCGGATCACCTCGTAGCCCGCACGTGTCGCCCTGTTCCAGGAGCCATGTTCGGCGGCAAACAGATCGCCTTGGTATTCCGCTGGAAAACGCCCGGCTTCATAGAAGCTGATCTGCAGCGACGCGTTATGCGGCTGCAGCAGCACATCGGGCGTGATCACTTTGTCTTTCAGCTCCGGATGCTTGCCCTGATGGCGCGGATCCTGATGGCCGCCCATGTACCACCAGGGCCATCCGTAGAAGCCGCCTTCGCGCACCGAAGTGATGTAATCCGGCACAAGGTTGTCACCCAGTCCGTCGCGCTCGTTGACGGTGGTCCAAAGCTGTCCATTCTTGGGATCGATGGCGATACCGGAAGGATTGCGGATGCCTGACGCATAAACACGTTTGTTTGAACCATCCGGATTGAACGCGAGGATATTCGCGCGCCCCTTCTCGGCCGGCGAAGTATCCGGATCGTCCACGTTGGAAGCCGAGCCCACGGCGACGAACAAGGTTTTGTTGTCGAGCGAAAACGCGAGATCGCGCGTCCAATGGCCGCCGCTGGGCAAGTCAGCGATGTGTTCGGCCGGCCCTCGCGCTTTCAAGTCACCGTTGCCGTAAGGAAATCGGATCACTGCATCGGTGTTGCCGACGTACACCCACTGCGGATGCGGCCCCACCGGATAAAACGCAATGCCGTAAGGACGATTGAGGCCGGTTACGAATACGGCGCTCTGCGCGGGTTTTCCATCCGCACCGATGCCGCGGTAAATGCGGATCTGTCCGCTGCCGCTTTCCGCCAGGAAAATGTCGCCGTTGGGCGCGGTGCGAATCACGCGCGGCGTATCCAGGCCTTCTGCAAAAAGATTCACCTTGAAGCCTGCCGGCGCAATGGGCAATGCACCGGCGGGACGCGCCACCATTTCCGGCCCATTGCCGGCTGATCTTGTGGCGTAAGGCGCAGGCAGATCGCTCAACGTGATCTTGCGCGACCGGCCTGGTGCTTCGTAACGGAAATCGGTGAAGGGCGGCTTCGGCGCAGGCGTGGTGATAGTCGACCCCGCGACAGCCGCCGCTTCCGGGGCTGCTGTCTTCACATCCGGCAGCGTTTTCAGATACGCCACGATCTGCCAGCGCTGTTGCTCCGGCAAGCTCGCCCAGGAAGGCATGCCGTTGGCCGGCTCGCCGTGGGTGATGAACCAGAACAGCGCACCTTCCGTCGCCTGCTGTGTGGACCCTTGCCGCAATGCGGGAATATTGCCGCTACCCTGCCCCACCGCGCCATGGCAACTGGCGCAAACCGTTGCATACAGTTGCCCGCCGCTGTGAATCGCATTCGCCTGGCCGTGATAGGGATTGACCACGGATGAAGCGCTAGCTGGCGCGTTGTGGAAGCTCTCGGCGGCATACGCCGTTGTCGCCAACATCAGGCACGCCGCAACAACAGGCGGTACCAAGCGGACTGCTGTCGACCACAGGAAAGAGTACTTGGCCATGTCTGCCTCGGATCGCGGTGAACGAATGGACTGTGGCTTAACCGCCACGAGCCGCTGCGATTGTCAGCCCGCGATGGTTGCAGGTAGGTGCACGATGCTACGGGAAAATTGCCGATTCCTGTCAGCCCTGCCGTAGGCTGGGATGCCAATCCCAGCATTGCCATGCATGCCGCATCGCGATGCTGGGATTGGCATCCCAGCCTACAGATCAGGCTTCCGAATCATCGTCGGGTTCCGCGTCGATTTCGCGAAAGTAGTGGTCGATCAGGCCTTTCGCTTCGGCCTCCCAGTGCGCGCTGCCACCGCTGGCCACGAGGTGGCGCGTGGGATCGTCCGGAAAATAGATGACGCCGCTACGGGAGTCGCTGCCCCCGTTGTACTCGTGCATGAACTTGATGCCGCGGTACTCGCCGAACTGCTGGTCGGAACTCATGCGTTGCGTGCCTGACGGTGGTCCGTGAGACCGCAAGTGTAAGCGCGGGGGCTGGGATGGCAATCCCAGCATGGAAATGTTGAGTGGAAAGCTGGGATTGGCATCCCAGCCTACACGCGCTTGCTCAGCGGGCGCTCAACCGAGCCCTGATGACGCTGGGTGCCAGTGGCCGATGGTCAGAAACTGACACACTTAGTACACCGAGCATGACGCCGATCAGTGCCAGCGCCAGGCCAGAGGGCACCTCGGAAAGGAAACGGACCAGTTTGGCGGCGCCGTACCAGGAATGCGGATTGTTCATGAAATCGCACGCCCCGGGGCAAACGCCGTGCATCCAGGTCATGACCGGCGGCTGATTGGTCCAATGCCCGTCATGTAGCCACTGCAAGCCTTGAAAACCCACCCATATCACCGATGCCATGTTCAGCATCACCGCAGCCAGCCACAACAAGAAGGACAGCCCTTCCCAAGCCAGCTCATCCAGGCGCTTGAATGTCATGACACTTGACCCTGCGAATCGTTCGTCGGAATGAGGCTATTCATGCATAGGTCGTGCCGCCTCCTTGCGCTTGCAGCCGACACGCTGGCGCCCCAGCAAAACGTCCCCAAGTGACAGTCGATTGGCCCGCTACGGAACGAGGCACACAAGCGCCACGGCCGTATAGTGCAAGAACATCCACCCTTCACAGTCTTTCAGACTGATGGCGCTGGCAGTGATACTTCGCTTCTCACTGCCGCGCCTCTTTTTTTGCTGCATGCCGCTCAGAATTCAAACCCGGTAGACGCCGTCGGCACGGGGCGATCGCCGGCCAGGTGCTGCGCCATGCCGCGCGATTTCTCCCACGACGCATTCTGGCCCAGCGCCTGATACACACGCGCCTCTACCCAGGCCGCGCGCCAATCCATTTGGCTCCACGAGGAGAGCCGGCCACTGATCGCTACGGCCTGGTCTACCTTGCCTGCCTCAAGCAGCGCCAGCACATAGGATTTGCCGGTATCGACGATTACCTCGGGCACGCCCAACTGGTCCGCCTGCGCCATCGCACGCTGCAGGATTTCCAACGCCCTGCTGCGATCCCCGTCAATCCAGGCTTGCGCAGCCTGTGCACGCAGCACATAGACTTGCGTCCAATCGTCCTTGACCGGCCGATGGGCTTCCCAATCCAACATCGCGGTAATCTCATGCTTGGCCTGATCGGCCTTGCCTGCGCGTTGCAACGCGGAAATACGTATCAGCCACGCCTCGGCGTAGTCGCGCTGATCATCTTCCTGCAGGGCGGGAACAAGTGCATTGGCCGCGAACGTTGCAGCGTGATCGTGGTCACCATGATCGAGCGCCAAGCGCGCCTGCCATTTGCTCACTTCGGCGCGCAGGCCCGGCTCCTTGGCCCGATCGGTTTCATCGAGTACTTTCTGAAACAGCGTGGAAGCTTCGGCAGTGCGTCCGTTGTCGGCGAGCGCACAGGCACGCACCATGCTCAATTCGTGGCGCATGTCGTCGCCCAGGAAGCCAAAATCCTGGCCTTTCTCCTCCAACGGCCAGAAGCGATCGGTGGTGCTCAGCTCATCGGGAAACTTCAGCAACATCTGTTGCGCATAGGCCAGGCCATCGAGCGTGGCCGGCAGCATCGAGCGCATGCCCATGCCGACGAACTGATCGTAGGCATGCTGCAGCAAGGTGACGGCCGCATCGGGCTGCGCGCGGCGCAGCGCCAGATTGCCCATCGCCTGATCGGCTTTGGCCACCCCGACCAGATCGCCCGACAAGCTGTAATTCACGCGTGCGCGGCCGAGGTCCGCGGTGGCTTCTTCCAATTGCCACAGCGTTTGATGCAGGTAGGCACGATTGAGATAGGCGGTGGCCAGCGCATGGGAATTGCTGGGTCCATGCGCGTCGCGCGCGGCCTCCAGCTTTTGCACTGCCTCCCCCAATGCCGCCTGGCTGTCCGCGGTCTGATGCTGACCCAGATAGATGGCGCCAAGCACGGTAAGAATCTGGCCGCGCAACACCGGTTGCTGGTTTTCGGGTAGCTGTTTGAGCAGCGCCTTGAGTTTTTGCTCGCATGATTCACCGTGGCCTTCAGCGCAATCGAGCGATGCCATGGCATAGGCAAGCTCGGGATTGTCACGCCATGCCGGTGGCGCTTTCTCCAACAGTTCCCGCGCGATCTGCGGCTGTCCGGCCAGCCTGGTGGCGTCCACGCGCTGCATGTATTCCGCTAGCGCATCGCCGGTTGCAGGCGGTGCGGTAACGCCGCGGTAGCCCAGTTGAGCAAGCAATAGATCGCTGGCGGCACGTGCCGCCACCAGCACATCACTGGCCGAGGATTCGGATTTCCAGTTGCGTCCATCCTGACTGCGTGCATCCAGATGCACCTGCCAGCGGCCGCCTGACAGCAGGGCATGCGGACGAATCACCAAGGCAAACGAAGCCAGCTTCGCGCCGGAGGGATCATCGTTGTCCTTGAGCAAGGCCAACACTTCCTGGCTGCTTTCGGTGGGCACCTTCGCATCGCGCAAGCGCGTCGCGATCAGGTCCATCAGCCCCAGGTGCAGCCATTTCCAGTCATCCGGCGCCTGCACCTCGACCGGCAACACCACCGCCGCGCTGCGCTTGAACTGAAAACCGGCTTGAGCCGCCCTGCTGCCCAGCAGCTGCCATCCCGCATATACCGCGGCAAACAAAAGCGAGACGACCAGTGCGGCAAGCATCGAGCGTCGCAGTGCCGGCGGCTTTGGCTGGAAAACGAAGGTGTCTTGCGCCACCGCCTCGACCTGAGGCACGCCTTCATCCTGCGCGAACGCCGGTTGCACCACCTGCGTCTCCAGCATCCAGCGATAGCCCACGCGCGCCACGGTCTTGATGCAGCGCTGTTCGGTGCCGGCATCGCCGAGCGCGCGCCGCAAGCGCACGATGGTCTGCGCAAGCAGGTTGTCGCTGACGTCGGTACGCCCCCACACCGCGGAGATAAGTTCATCCTTGCCCACCGGGCGCTCGCGATGTTCGATCAAGTAGACCAGGCAGTCGAAGGCGCTCGCCGCCAACTCGACCGGTGCGCCGTTACGGCTCAGCTCGCGCGCCAGCGGATTGAGCTGGAACTCGCCAAAACCATAAACAGTAGTCGCCCCCTTGCCCGCCATGATCCCGGTCTTTATCGAGCCATTTTTCGCAGGGATGATACATGGGGACTGCAGGATGCGGTGTGCGTAGAATCAAGACTCACCACTCGGTCATGGCACCGCAGCCGGATATATAACCGATCGTACTTTCATTCAGTTCCAACACGCATGTCGAAAGCTTTCCATTGATGCCTTGTGCTTTCAGTGTGTAGGTGGTGGGCGTGGATTGGAGGGTGTAGGTGAAGTCCCGATACTGGGAGGGCGTCCAGCCCTTGTAGGCATGCCTGATGGCATCGGTCGTGATGTTGTTGTGCGGCGTGTAAACCAGATTTCGCTGCAGCTCGTCTTCAAGCTTGGACGCCAGTGCGGTCAGGTCGGCCTTGGCTGCCTGCACCTTGCCGCGGGCGACATAATTGTCATAAGCATTCGTCGCGATCATAGCGAGGATGGTGACGATCACCGCCACCACCATCAGTTCGACGAAGGTGAAGCCGCGCTCTGAACGGGCGTTGTTCATGACGGTCTCCCTCATGAATTTTTCGAGCGTTGCAGGCATGCAAGCCCCATGCTCCGGCCATCTCACGCCACCTGGGCGATCCCTCGCTCCAGCTTGTACGGCAACTTCGCGCGATACTGACTCGGCGACTCGCCCGTCCAGCGGCGGAACGCGCGCGTGAGATTGGCGGCATCCGAATAACCGCGGCGGCTGGCGATTTCGTCGATCGTCATGCTTGTGTTCAACACGTCGCGCAGCACTTCCTGCTTGCGCGCCTCATCCACCAGCTGGCGGAAGTTGAAGCCAAGATGGCGCAGCCTGCGCTTCAAGGTGCGGCTGGACATGCACAGGGTTTGGGCCACGTCTTCCATGCCCAGATAGGTGCCGTCGTCCAGCGGCAGCAAGCCCTTGATGCGCGCGATGAGGCTGTTGTTCTGGCCGAGCGCGACGCGTTCGCGCTCGCACTGCTGCTTGACCTGGCTCAGCACCAGCGTATGGGCGGTGGGCAGCGCCAGGTCGAGATAGTCGCTGGGCATGCGCACCTGGCACAGTCCGGTTGAGAAACGCGGCTTGGGCAGGCGGTCGAGGTAGGCCAAGGCATGGGACGGTTGCTCGTCCTTGAACCACATCTCCACCTCAGGCAGTTCCTGCTGCGTCAGCTGGCCGGCGAGGCGCGCGGTCATGGTGGCCAGGCGCTCCAGCGCAACGCGGCGCTGAGGGGCGCCAGGCGTCAGATCCTGGATGTTCAGTTCGGCCAGGCCATCGTTTTCATGCAGATAGATGCAGAACGACGTGGTGCGTAAATCCAGATAGCCGGTCCACAGGCGCAGCGCGTCGCGCAAGCTGCGGCAGCTCATCAGGCCCAGTCCCAGGATGCCGTGCCAGGTCAGAGCAGTGCGCAGGCCAAGCTCGAAGCCCAGCCCTTGGTTGCCGCTCAGGCGTACCGCGTTTTCAATCAAGGCGGCATCCTGCTGCGTGGTCAGGCGCAGGTCTCCCTCCAACTGGGACGGTCCAATGCCCGTATCAGCCAGGGCCAGATCGCTGCCGATATCCTGTTGCTCCAGCAAGTCGAGCAGCCCCATCGCATATTCCGCGGAGACGTCGCCCCGGTACCACTCGTTCATGTTCCCACCCTCGGCGTTCACCCGCGAGGGCCGGCCAAGCCACTCAACCTGTCACCCTCGCAAGCGGGGTGGATCATCGGGACAGCTGGCTGGACGCGCATGCGGTTTGCGTGCGCGGGCCATGCTTTTGCGATGACAAGGCTTTTGAATCAACGACTTAGACCCGCAAGGAAATCGATCCCGAAAGCACGGATTGGCGGGTTTCGGAGCCTTTTGCGCTGCAACAGGCACTTTTGTAATACCAACCGACAACTAATATAAATAGCCCTTTGCTATACCTGCTCGATACCAAAGACCAGATGGGAGGAGCAGCATGCGTCATCGGTGGTTGAAGTGGGCCTTGGCCGGCTCGATGTGCGGATTCATGGCGGCGGCGACGGCGGCCGGCACTGACCACCGCGTGTGGGTGGATACCTGGGCTGCTGCACCGGATTCCGCCGGCCCGGTGTTGAACGCGCAGACGGTAAGGCAGATCGTGCGCACCAGCGTGGGTGGCTCGGAACTGCGCATCCGGCTTTCCAACCTGTTCGGCAGCGTTCCGGTCACGCTGGGGCCGGCTCACGTCGCAGTGCATGCCAATGGTGCAGACACCGTACCTGGCAGTGATCATCCACTGTTGTTCAACGGCAAGCCCACAGTGACCATCGCCAAGGGCGAAAGCGTGCTGAGCGATCCGGTGAAGATGGATGTAAAGCCGCTGCAGGAATTGGCGCTAAGCCTCTATGTACCGGCCGATACGGTCTACCACGCCGCCACCATCCACAATGCCGGCCTTGCCACGGCTTACATCACCGAAAGCGGCGATGCCACCGCAGCCGTGCAGTTCCCACGCGACGAAGTTAGCGGCAACCGTTTCTTCCTCACCGATGTGGAAGTCTCCGGCCCTGCCGCCAAATCCACCGTTGTCACCTTCGGCGACTCCATTACCGACGGTGTCGGCGCCAAGCCGGACGCCAATGACCGTTGGCCCGATGACCTCGCCGCACGCCTTCAGGCCGATGCCAAACTCTCATCCATCGGCGTGGCCAACTCCGGCATCGGCGGCAACCGCATCCTGCACGACAATTTCGGACCAAGCGCCTTGGCCCGCTTTGACCGCGATGCCCTGGACAAGCCCGGCGTGCGCTGGATCGTGCTGCTGGAAGGCATCAACGACATCGGCGGCTCGGGTTACGCCTGGGAGGGCAAGGACAAGATCACCGCGCAGCAACTCATCGAAGGCATGAAAACGCTGATTGCCCGCGCGCATGCCAAGCACGTGAAGATCTACGGTGCCACCTTGACGCCGTACGGCGGCAACGGCTGGCCCTATCACAGTGCAGCAGGCGAAAAGACGCGCGAGGAAGTGAATGCCTGGATCCGCAGCTCCGGCGCCTTCGATGGCGTGGCGGATTTCGACCAAGCTATCCGCGATCCGGCCGCACCGAAAAAAATGCTTGCCGCCTATGACAGTGGCGATCACTTGCATCCCAGCAGCGCCGGCTACAAGGCGATGGCGGCGGCGATCGACCTGGCTTGGTTCAAGACACCGTAAAAACCCCGGTTTCTTGTATAAGGTATTTCCTTGCCCCGCGTGGCTGCTGAAGGAGCAAGGAAATCTCATGTCGTCCAGTCCATCCACGTTACAGGTTTATTTCTCACCGTATTCGCCTTTCGTGCGCAAGGTGCTGGTATGTGCCGCCGAGCTCGGCATAATCGTCGAGCGCCTTGCGAGCAATGCCAATCCCGTTGTGCGCGACGCCACTATCGTCGCGCACAATCCGCTCGGCCAGGTGCCGACACTGTTGGCAGACGAACATGACGATGCGCTCTACGACAGTCGCGTGATCTGCGAATATCTGGACGCGCCGCACGGTAAGCTCTTTCCTGTGGCGGGCCACTTGCGCTGGCGTGCACTGCGCGAGCAGGCGCTCGCCGACGGGGTGATCGGCGCCGCGGTGTTGATGCGCTACGAGCTGGTGATTCGCCCGGAAGATCGGCGCTATACGCCGTGGTTCGATGGCCAGCACGAAAAAGTGGTGTCCGGGCTCGACCAATTCGCCGAGTGGGCACCGGAATTCGGCGAGCGTGTGGACATCGGCACGATCAGCGTCGCTTGCGCGCTTGCCTATCTGGATCTGCGTTTTCCCAACGAAGGCTGGCGTTCGCGTTCAGCGCTCGCCGACTGGTACGCGCATTTCTCCGCACGCGCATCGATGCAGGCCACACGCCATCCTGAAGCTTGAAGATGCCCTGATCTACTTCACGTCCGAAGCCGGATCTATTCCACGTAGGGGAGCGAGCTTGGAGCGTGTCGTCATTCCGGCTTTCGCCGGAATGACGACACGCTATCTTTGACGCTGGTGAGCCAGAACCAAACCGCCTGGTTTTTCTGCAGGCTTGAGCGCAAAAAAGTGGGAATAACTCAGGGTCCCAAGCCCCAACCCACCTAAAAAAACCAGCTTGCAAGGAATCAGTGCATCCCGATCTGTTGCACCAAGGCATCCGCGCCCTTGTCGATGCCCACACGCGCCGCCTTCAATGCACCGAAACTCGCACCGACATTCATCGCATTGGGGTATTGCTTGGTGATGTAGGCGCCCAGCAGTTGTTGCGAGAGCGCGTCGTAGATTTCCACCGAATAGATCACCAGGCCGTTCATCGCGCCTTCCTTGCCACGGATCGCCTGCACGCTGTTGTACATGCCGCCACCGATGTCGAACTTGGTGAACGTGCCCAGCACCGGCGTGGTGGTCTTCGCACCGGTCAGCGTCAGCTTCACCCGCAATGTCGCCGGACCCGGCTCATTCACGAGTTCAAAGCGTGTGCCTAGCTTCTGGGCGAATTCGTTTTGCATGTAGCTGGCGAGCGCACTCTTGTCCTCATCGCGCATACTGCCGAACTGATTGTCCGGACCCTGATACACCGCTACCGGGTCGAGGATGATTTTTTGGTACGAGCGCCAGCCCACAGCTGTGTCGTAGCGATACGGCACGCGGCTGTTGTGCGTGTCGGGACTGAGATAAGAGGACGATGCAAGGCCGGAATAAGGAATCGGCTTGACGCTGGCGCAACCGGCCAGGGCTATACAGGCAGCCGCAAGCAGCAGCTGCCACCGATGGGGTGATCTAGTCATGGGGTCTCCGTTGGGGGCTAAACGCACGGCAATAGGCGCGATGCAGAGGCTAGCGCCAAACGGAATTTTTGTAAACCGTCCAGACGGTTTGTTTTATAAACGTGCCAATCCCCGCAAGCCGCCTACCTAACTGGTCACTTTCGTCCCGTGGACGTGCGCACAGCAGGTTTACCGGCACGCTGCTTCGCGGCCGTGGCCGGCATCCATTTTTCCTCATCCAGCAGCCGGCGAAACAAGCGCTCTCGCTCCGCTTCGGAAAACGGACTGAGCCCGAACATCGCCGAGAGCAGCAAGCCTTGCGCTGCCGTCCAACGTAGCAGCGCCAGTTCCGGATCATCCGCCTCGGCCTTGATGCGTTCGGCATGGCGCGCGGAGGTTTCGCGGCTCAGCGCAAGCAACTCCGGTTCCTCCACCAGCGCAGCCACGATGGCGTGGGCGATCGAATACGGCTGGTGCGAAACCTCCCGCAACTTGGCGATCTGCGCGGCCAGGGCGCTTTCGTCGGCCTTCGCCGAGCGTGTGGCCGGGCTGTCATCGAATTGCTGGATCTGATGTTCCAGCAAGGCCTTCAACACGTCGACCTTGGTCGGAAACTGGTGCATCACCCCGCCCTTGCTAAGCCCGCTCTGGCGGGCGATCGCATCGAACGTCAACTTGCCCGGACCGTCGCGGGCAATGATGGCGAGCGCTGCCTGGATGACAGCTTGGCGGGTGCGTTCGGAGCGGGTGGGGTTGTCCATGCGGAGCGGGCAGAAGAGGCAGCGGAATAGTGTCCAGCAACTATAGCCCAGCCCTGTGGATGGTTGTGCCGTGCCGTACACGCCTGTTTCACGTCACGCCTACTAAACGTCGCCGCTTGTTTTCGCCCGATGCTCGATCGTCAGCTCCGCCCCCTTTCATTGCCGACGGTGCCTGGATCCATGTCGCGAAATGCCACGCCACACTCCAACGCAGCGCCCGCCAAGCAAGACATGGTGGCGCTGGCCGGTTTGCTTCGGCAACGACAGCACACGCAGGCCGAAACTGCGGCACGCAAGCTGATCGATGCCTATCCGTCTCACGGCGGCATTTGGCAGGCGCTCGGTGCCGCGCTGCATGCACAGGGAAAACTTGCCGAGGCGGTCGATGCGCAACGCAAAGCCGCTGCGCTGTCGCCGTGGGATTGCATAGCGCACTACGCATTGGGCGAAAGCCTGATGGCGATGAAACAACCGGTGCTGGCGGCGGAAAGCTATCACCTCGCCAGCCGCATCAAACCCGACTTCGCCGATGCGCACTTCAAGCTCGGCAATGCGCTTGCCGCACAGAACCGCCTTGAAGAGGCCATCGCCGCCTACCGCAGCGTGCTCCAATTCCGGCCCGACTTTGGCGAGGCCCACGCCAACCTTGGCTTCAGCCTGCTGAGCGCGCACCGCCACGCCGAGGCCGAACCGCATCTGCGCCAGGCCTTGGTCGCGCACCCGGACAGTGCCCCCCTTCACAACGCGCTAGGCACGGTGCTGTACGGGCAAAGCCACATGACGGCAGCGGCGGAGAGCTTTCGTCGCGTCATCATGCTCACGCCGGACGATGCCCAAGCACATGTCAATCTTGGCAATGCGCTGCGCGAGCTTGGCTCGTTCAGCGATGCCGAGCACAGCTATCGTCACGCCATTGCGCTCAATAGCCGCTTAGCTCGGGCGCACTACGATCTCGGCGGGTTGTTCTATGTCCAGGAATACTATGCCAAGGCGGAACACAGTTATCGCCGCGCGTTGGAATTGCAACCCGATTACGTGGAAGCCTGCAACAACCTGGGACGCAGCATCCGGCGGCAAGGCCGGCTTGAGCAGGCACGCGAATATTTCGAAGCCGCCGTGACCATCGATCCGGAGTCCGTCGAAGCCTATTGCAACCTCGCCTCGCTGCGCACGTTCAGGCGCGAACACCTAGAGCCTGCGCGGCTGGAAAAGCTGGCCCACAAGCTCCCTTCCCTGTCAGAGAATCTGCGTATCCGCTACTGGTTCTCGCTGGGCAAGATGCGCGAGGACCTGGGCCGCTACGACCAGGCGTTCGCCGCCTACGCACAAGGCAATCGCCTCAAGCACGCGCAGCTTTCACCCGATGAGGCCGGCAAGATCGCACTGATCGAGCAGGTACGTTCCGTGTTCGACCGGCGTTTTTTTGCCAGCCGTCCCATTCCGGCGGTCAGCGGCAAGGGCAAGACGCCGATCTTCATCGTGGGCATGCCCCGCTCGGGGACTTCGCTGATCGAACAGATCCTCTCGACGCATCCGGACATTTACGGTGCCGGCGAATTGCCCGATCTGGAAAACATTCTGTTTGCACTGGCCGACGAAACCGGCAAACCCTGGACGGACTTTCCCGAAGCGGCCGCGCGCCTGAGCACCGAAGAGCTGCTCCGCCTGGGCAAAGCCTATACCGATCGCGTATGGCGACACGCGCCGCACGCCAGCCGCATCACCGACAAGATGATGGCCAATTTCGCCTACATCGGCATGATCCGGCTGATGCTGCCGAATGCCAAGATCATCCATGCCATGCGCGATCCCATGGATTCTTGCTTATCCTGCTACGCCACGCTGTTCTCCAGGAACAACCTCGACTTCACCTACGACCTGGGCGAAGTGGGGCGCTACTACGTGCGCTACATCGAGCTGATGCGGCACTGGCAGCAAGTATTGCCGCCCGGCTCGATCCTGGAGCTGCGCTATGAAGACATGGTGGCCGATACCGAGGGCCAGGCGCGCCGGCTGCTGGATTACCTGGGCCTGCCCTGGAATCGGCGCTGCTTGAACTTCCATCAAAACGAACGCGTAGTCAGGACCGCCAGTGCCGCGCAGGTGCGACGGCCGGTGTATCGCTCATCGGTGGCGCGCTGGAAAAATTTTGCGGCGCACTTGCAGCCGTTGCTGGAAATAGTGAGTGCTTACCAGTAAACAGTAGGCAAAAAAAGGGCGCCCAAGCAGGCGCCCCTTTTCAAATACTGCCAGGTAGCCCTTATTTGCCGCTGGACGAAGCGGACGCCGGCGCGGCGCTGTCCGAAGGCTGCTTGGGAGCGGCCTCGGCACCACCCTCGCTCTTGGCACCTTCGCCACGCGTATACACGATCACCTTGCTTCCGCCATCGCACTGGCCAACCACCTTGCCGTCACCGGCCTGATCCTTGGCGACCACATCGAGCGAGTAGTTCGACACGCCGTTGGCCTTGATCTTGCCGTCGATGTTGGACTTCACATCATCGCAGGATGCGTGGGCAACGAACGATAGGGACAGCAGTGCCAGGGCGATAAAACTGACGCGGATTTTCATGCAAACCTCCTTGGTTGTGATGAAGGGTGAATTTTAGGGCACCGGCGGGTAGTTACCAAGTGACGGGCGTTTCGTTTCGCGCCGGCCGCTCAAGGTTGCGAAGACAGCGCCTCCTTGATCGCCTGTTTCGCCAACTTGTCCATCACGGCATAACCGGCCGGATTGGGATGGACCCCATCGATCGCCAGCTTGGCGACAAAGCCACCGTGCCCATCGTCCAGCGCGTCGAAATAGTCGACATAGGTGAGCCCGTTCTGCTTGGCATAGGTCTTCATCCAGTCGTTGAGCTTACGCACGGTCTCGACCGGCTGCACCGATGGTTGCCACGGATAGCGCGCGACCGGCGTGATCGAGGCAAGAATGACGCGGATATGCTGCGCGCGTGCCAGCTCCACCATGCTCTGGATATTGTTTTCGATCGCCTCGATCGAGGTGGGCCCGGTGTTACCGGCGATATCGTTGGTGCCCGCAAGAATATGCACCACGGCCGGATGCAGGTCGACCACGTCCTGTCGGAAGCGCAGTAGCATCTGCGGCGTCGTTTGCCCGGCCACGCCGCGATCGATCACGTCGTCGGTAAACAGATCCGCATCCGCATCGATCCACGACTGCGTGATGGAATCGCCCATGAAGACCACGCGGTGCGAGGTGGCCTGCGGCAGCTTGGCATTGGCTGCGCGATAACGGCACAGGCCGCCGAAATCGAATTTCATCCGCTGCTCTTCCCAGGCCTGGGAGGCCGCGGCCAAGGCCGCCCTGGGTTGCGGCTGCAAGGGACGGCGCGCGATGGCGGGCCCGGCAGCAGCCTCGGGAGGCGGAAGCAGCGCGCCGCAGGGGTTGTCCATCACCCCAACCGGTGTCGCCGGGGTTTCTATGGACGAAGCTGCTGCAGGAGTGGATGGCGCAGCATAGGTGTTGCCAGCGACCGCCAGGGTCAAAGCAAAACCTGCCAATCCCAAGACTTTCACATTGAATCTCCGCGTTTGATCGCCAGCAGCAGACCGCTGTGGTGATGAACTAGTTCCCACCTTCGTCGCGACCTACAAGCGCCGCAGTTTAATATCCCGGAACCACAAGCGGATCGGCACTTCGCCCTTGTCTTCGGTGCCCTGCAAGGAAATATGCCCGGTGTGGAAGCTGGCAAAGTCCGGCCACGCGGTGAACTTGCTATGCGCAACGAGCTGCTTCCAATCATCTGTCCACAACTGCGTATCGATCACTTTGTGACCGTTCTGGAAGAACCGCACATGGCCGTGATCGGCGATGATTTCGAAATCGTTCCACTGCCCTGCTTCGTTCACCCACTCCACATCCGAGGAAATCAGGTCGAACAGGTCACCGGAACGCTCCTTGAGCACGCGGCTGTCCGGCTTGGTGCAGGCCAGGTCCGCGATCTGCATTTCCGGGCCGGTCTCATAGGTGTTGGAGTACCTGGGCGATTCATGCACGTGGAACATCACGCCGCTATCCGCACAGGGGCTCATTTTCCAGGAAAGCTTCAGGTCGAAATCGCCGTACTCGGCATCACTGACCAGGTCCTGGAAGTCCGCCGCAGGATCGTTGGGGCGCTTTTCCAGCAGGATCGCGCCATCGCTCACTTTCCAATCCTTGCCGGGCGCTTTTTGCAGATAAGAATGCCAACCGCCCAGGCTCTGGCCATCGAACAGCAGCTGCCAGCCCTGCGCCTTTTCCTGCGCGTTGAGCGTGTTGTGCTGTTGGGCATGCGCCATGCCGCACACAATCAGGCCGGTAATTGCCAACAAGTTGCCAACCCATGTCTTAGGAATCATGCATTACCCCATGAAAATCCACGTGCAAGGATAAGAGCGGCGTCCCGCGTTAGCTGATCAGCCCGGCGACCAGGATGTCGATCAGGCGATGAGCCCTCTGCACCCGATCCGGCTGGTTGTCGATATTCACAAAGCCATACAGAGCGTACAGGAGATCCTGCGACTGGACGTCCCGCTTGATATCGCCGTTGTCGATCGCGCGCCTCACCAATAGCTCGGCTGCAGTCCGCACCTGTCCTGAGGAATACGCTGTGAGTTCGGAGGTATCGCGCGTCGATGCATTGAGCGCCGGCAAGATCAATTTCTTCGTCGCAATGTAGTCGACGAACAAGCGCATCCACACCCGCAGCGCTTCGACCGGTTCATTGTTTTCAAGCAAGCCCGAGGCGGCCTCGCCGAGTTGTTCGGCCTCCTGGCGATAGATCGCCTCCAGGATTGCGTCACGGCTAGGGAAATGCCGGTACAGCGTGCCGATGCCGACGCCGGCACGGCGGGCTATTTCGTCCAGGCTTACGTCAGCCCCCTGTTCTGTGAACGCGGCTTTCGCCACCTCCGCCAATCGGCGGCGGTTGCGCTCGGCGTCCGCACGAGGCTTTCGCGTTGTTTTTGAAAGCTTTTTTTCGTCTTCCATGGGTAGGCCTTGAAAAACGGAGGAATCCTCCATATAAAATATCCGGAGATACTCTCCGGTTAGCTATCCATCATAGCCAAGCCGGAGGCCAAAGTACCGCGGCAGCCCATGGCGTGCCGCCCATAACCGAGCAGCGAGGCAATCATGAGCAAGATTTGGGGTGCCACCACGACGACCGACCAGGTACTCGATGGTGTCGACATAAGTGGGAAACGGGTATTGATTACGGGCGTTTCGGCCGGACTGGGTGTGGAAACGGCGCGATCGTTGGCATCGCACGGCGCCCATGTGGTCGGCGCGGTGCGCAACATCGCCAAGGCCAAGGGCGCTACCCAGAGTGTGCTCGCCGATGCCAAAGGATCGGGCGGCCTCGAACTGATCGAACTTGATCTGACCTCGCTGGCCAGCGTGCGCCGATGCGCCGACCAGTTGCTGGCCAAAGGCGAACAGTTCGACTTGGTCATTGCCAATGCCGGCATCATGGCCTGCCCATTCGGCAAGACGGTGGATGGCTTCGAAATGCAGTTCGGCACCAATCACCTGGGGCATTTCGTGCTGGTCAATCGCATCGCATCGCTGATGAAAAGCGGCAGCCGGCTGGTGAACCTGTCGTCGGCCGGTCATCGTTATTCGGACGTGAACCTGGACGACCCCAACTTCGAGCATACGCCATATACCGAATTTGAAGCTTATGGACGCTCGAAAACGGCCAACATTCTGTTCGCCGTCGAATTCGATCGCCGCCACCAACAACATGGCATTCGTGCCACCGCCGTGCATCCGGGTGGTATCCGTACCGAGCTGACACGGCATATGGATGAAGCCGCGCTGCAAAAGCGTGTCGACGAAGTCAACGTGCAGAACAAGGCCGCCGGCCAGCCGCTTTTCCAATGGAAGACGGTCGAACAAGGCGCCGCCACCACGGTCTGGGCCGCCGTGGTCGCGGATGCTGACGCGGTGGGCGGTCGCTATTGCGAGGACTGCCACGTTGCCGAAGTGGTGCGCCAGGAGTCGGGATTGATGAGCGCAGGCGTGCGGCCCTATGCGCTGGATGCCGAGCGTGCCAAGGCGCTGTGGGCAATAAGTGAGGAGATGGTTGGAGAGCGCTTCTAACGGGGCAAAAGGCACAGGGACGTGCCTGCCTGCGCAGGCTGGGATGCCAATCCCAGCTCATTGCCCACTTCCTGGCGCTGGGATTGCCATCCCAGCCTACAGCAGCAACGCCTTGCTGCCATAAGCATTCTAAAGATCCACGTAAGCCTCATCCTTGCCGGCGATATATAGCCTCACACCTTTACGCGGGTAATCGCAGACATCGTGCTCCAGCCGTTGCCCCACCACGAAGAACACCAGCGGCTCGCTCCCCGTATTGGTAAGCACATGCGCGGGCCCGCCTCGCGCAAAGCCGAGAAAATCTCCCTTCCCTACCTTGCACACCTGGTCCCCTATCGTGGCTTCCCCCTGCCCGGAAAGAATGATCAGGCACTCCTCTTCGTAAAGGTGCCGGTGATACTCCGACGATTCATGGCCGGGCATGATCGTGATGACTAGCGCGCCAATTTGCGTCATCCCCACCTTATCGCCCACGGATTTTTTGTGTCGAATGGCATTGGGGTTCAGATCATGGACGGAAACCGTAGCGCTCATGGACGCGATATCGGCGGCGGTCAGTAGCTCGGGTGGCTGTTTCATGCTGGCATGCCTCTATTGCACAGGTGATTACAGTGCAATCTATCAAACCACCACGTCGATGCCCTGAACCAGACGTTGCGCCAATCGTGGCTGACGCAGCTGCGACAACCACCATTCCATGGCACGGCCCGTATGATCGCTGCGCCATGCCACGTAAAGAACGTTAGGTTCGCGGGCATCGGCGACACGCTTTTCCACCAATTCACCTTGCTTTAGCAAGGCCTGTATACGTCGGCGCGGCAACCAGCCGATCCCCAGGCCATCGCGTTGCAAAAGGATCTTGGCGCGCATGCTGGGGGCGGCCACCGTCTGCTGGCCCGACAACCAGCCGTAGCCGCGGCGGTCGATGGTGCGCGAAGAATCGGCCACCACCACGGCGCGATAGGGCAGCAGTTGCTCCTGTTGCAATGGCTCGCGGACTTTCGCCAGCGGATGGCGTGGCGACACCGCGAACACCCATTCCATCACACCCAGTTCGAACCATCGCAACTTGGGAATGGCAGGCGGCTCGTTGGTGGCGCCTATCACCAGGTCCGCGCGCCCGTCGCGCAAGGCTTCCCAGGTTCCGTTCAAGACTTCGTGCGTAATGCGCAAGGCCACGCCCGATTGCAAGGCGTCGAAAGCGCGAATCACCGGCAGCAAGGTTTCGAACTCCAGGATTTCATCGGTCACGATCCACAGCCGGTCTTCCCAGCCACCCGCCACCTGTTTCACCCGACGGGTGAGCCGCGAGACATCCAGCGCCAATCGCTGCGCTTCCTGCGCCAACAGCTGGCCGGCTGGGGTCAGTTGCAGCCGGTAGCGCCGGCGGTCGAACAACAGCGCGTCGAAACGCGCTTCCAACTGGCGTGCGGCGTGCGAAACGGTTGAGGGTGCCTTGCCCAGCGCGGCGGCCGCACGGGTTAAGCTTCCGGTGTCGCCGATGGCCTGAATCAGGGCCAATTCGTCGTCGGACAACATGTTCGATACCTTCGAACGAGTACGTCGAAAGCATGGTACGGCAAATCGCGGGCGGACGCGCAGGATACCTCCATCCCAACCACCTCCCTCCAGGAGAAACACCATGAATCGCTTCAACGGCAAAACCGTACTTGTTACCGGCGGCAACAGCGGCATCGGCCTGGCAGCAGCCAAGGCCTATGCTGCCGAAGGTGCCCGTGTCGTCATCACCGGACGCGATGCCGAGACGCTGGAAAAGGCCAGCGCCGAGATCGGCACGCATGTCATCGCATTGCGTAGCGATGCCGCCTCCCTGCCAGATGCCAGGCAGTTGGCCAAGACGCTGAAGGAACAAGACATCCGTCTCGATGCGGTCTTCATCAACGCCGGCATCGCCAAGTTCGCTGCGTTCGCCGAGGTGGATGAAGCCTTGTGGGACCAGACTTTCGATATCAATGCCAAGGGCGCGTATTTCCAGATCCAGTCGCTATTGCCGGTTCTCAATCAAGGCGCGGCCATCCTGATCAATGGCTCGATCAATGCGCACATCGGCATGCCGGGTTCGAGCATCTACGCCGCCAGCAAGGCAGTGGTGATTTCGCTCGCCAAGACCTTGTCAGCCGAGCTGTTGCCGCAAGGTATCCGCGTGAACGTGGTAAGCCCCGGCCCGATCACCACGCCGCTGCACGGCAAGCTGGGGTTCGACGCCGCTGCGCTGGAAGCCACGGCCAAACAGATCCAGGCACAGATCCCGCTAGGCCGTTTCGGCACGGCCGAAGAGCTGGCCACCACGGTATTGCACCTGACAGCGCCGGAGTCGGCGTTCATCGTCGGCACCGAGGTGATTGTCGACGGTGGCATGAGCCAGCTTTAAACCCAAGCCACGGCCGGCCCGCTTCGGGCCGGCCGTGCGGCGCTCCAGAGCTATTGCCAGCCACGGTGGACGGAGTATTCTCCAGGCCGCAGAGCCGGGCCCGACAAGCAGCTGACTTGCGGGTTTTGGCGTACCGACGTGCTCACTGAAGCACGTATACACGTCCCTCCAAAGGTAGTCTGCGGAGGCCATAGGGGGCGAGCATGTTCCTGGTGGTCCAGCACCCGCTGGCGGACTTGCGGCGGTTTCTCGGCGCGGCGACCGTGCGACTCGGCCGCCCAGCCTGGCCGATTGCCGAACCCAGGCAGGATTACGTTCGTTCGTTCGGGCAGGTGCGCGCGCGCAACCGGGGTGGCTTGGCGGAATGGCCTGGCGAAGACTCCTTCTGTCTTGCTCATGCCGCGTTGCGCTTTCCGAATCATCTGCGCCACTACACTTTCGGCTCGGGTCCGCTCACCTCCATAGCGCACAAAGCGTTCCGCCGGATTCACTCCGATGGAACGGTTTCGCGTGCCGAAATCGGCTTCTCGTTGGCACGCAAGGAGGCGAACAGCACAGCCAGCTCAAATGCCGACCTGATCAACCTGCTTCGTGAATGCATCGAGTTCAAAGTTTTTGTGCGGGGCCCGAAGCTGCAATTCGAAACCACAACCTTGGCCAGTGCAGGTAGCGCACTGGCCAGAAATTATCTTCGCGCCACGACGGATCGCAAAGCCATGGATCCGAATGCCTGCAAGCCATGGTGGGTCAGCGCAGGAAATCCGGCGGTGGTGCTGGAGAGCCTCGACCAACCCCCGCTAACGCTCACGCGGTACGCTCGCAAGGTCATGGAACAGGCCAACCTGACCGTTTCACACGATTGGATGCAGTTCGGCGCCCACTCATGCAGCATGTGGTTTATTGAAGGAAGGAGTTCCGACGAAGACGCCCTGCGTCGCCTGCGCATCCACCTCATGCGCCTCCACGCAGAGCGTGAGTGCCTGAGAATAGTGCTCACGCGCATCAACGAGAGCAAACTCGACCTTGCCGCCAATGTCGGCATTTCGGATGAAGCACAGCAGTACCTGCACGATTCGATCCGCGCCCTTGAAAAACCCGAGCGTTTCGGCTTGCCGCAATCGGCCATGCTTGAGGTCGCGCAGCAGGCATTGGAGGTAGTCTCGGCAGGACAGGCCGCTTCCCTTAACAAAATGCGCAGACAGGTTGCGGCAAAAGTCGAGGCATACATCCGGCGTGCGGAAACGAGCACCCATATCACCAACGTCATGGGGGACTATATGAGTTACACGATCACCCTCGGCAACGTCTCCGTGCAAGGCGACTTCAACTTCGTCACGGCGAAGAACATCGAAAACAGCTTCAACAAGACCGCCGGCGCCGACATCAAGGAAGACCTCAAGGAGCGCCTGAAAGAGTTGAACGTAGCCACGGCCAAACTCGCCGCGCAACTCTCGCCGGAAAAAGCGGAGGAAGTATCCAAAGACCTGCAGACCCTCACCGCCGAAGCCATTTCTAAACAACCCCGTAAACCGTGGTACGAACTGTCTGCCAAAGGACTGGTTGAAGCGGCCAAGACAGTAGCCGAAATGGCCGCTCCCATCGCTACAGCCGTGCAAGCTGTGCTCGCACTTCTTGCCTGAAAAAAATCGCGCACGCTCTTCAGGACAGGTCAAGAGCCAATCATTGATCGATTTCCGGCTCCGAAAGACGGCCAAAGGGCTTGCCTGGAAGCCGGTTGGCGCGCGTATGATGGCCGTAGGTTTTCAAGGCCCGGAGTAGCGCCGTGAAACAGACCTTCCTGATTGTGGCTGGCGCTTTCACCCTGCTGGCTGGATGCACCAACCCACGCATCATCAAGGTTTCAGACCATGCCTCCATGCCGCTCGAAGGAATCGCGGTCACTCGCCCCGATGTGGTGATTCAGCATGAGAAATTCCCGGGCCCTGCCCCTCTGCCGCAGGAGTACACGGACGCGCAATCGCCCAAACTAATCGACCTGCTGGACAAGCCATGGCTCATCAGAAACTGATGGGGCGCACAAGCCACCCAGACTGACGCCTATCTCTCCAGCGACACAGCTACCGCATACCGGACTGCCCTTCTATCCACGGACCCGTGATCTTCCCAGGGACGGGTTTATTACCTTTCAGGTAATTGGCACGCACAGCGCATATCCATAAGGTTCCTCCACCGCCATCGATATCGATGTGCAATCCTGCGAGGAAACCCCATGCCTGCCTTCCCTATCCATACGATCGAATCCGCACCGCCACAGTCAAAACTATCGCTTGAAGCGCTGCAAGGCGCGTTTGGAGTCATCCCGAATATTGCCGGCGCCATGGCGACCTCTCCCGTCCTGATCGACAGCCTGGTCGGACTCTTTGGCAAAGTTCATGGCGGCAGCTTTTCCGAAGCGCAGATTCAAGTCGTCCTGCTTACCAATGCCGTGACCAATGCCTGTTCCTGGGCTGTGGCGTTTCATTCCTTCCTAGCCATTGAGGCAGGCGTCGACGCAGAAGATGTCGACGCCATTCGCGAACACCGGCCTCCCCGCGAAGCGAAGAGCGCTGCACTCTCCACACTCGCGCGAACTCTCATCGAGAAACGAGGACATCTTGGCGACCAGGACGCATCCGCATTCCTGCAAGCCGGATTCGATAAGCAGCACCTGCTGGAGGTGGTTGCTATAGTTGCCGCATCCACCATCACCAACTACACGGGTAACATCACCCATCCGCCACTGGAGCAGGCATTCCAGGCATCCCGTTGGCATGCACCGAGAGCCTGACCGCTCGTCCGGCTGCCGCATGGATACCGCCCTCAGAATGCACAGGGCAAGGCCACAGGACCCGCTCAAGCGGGTAAGGCGAGCATTGGAGGATCACATGGGCACTACTCGTACAAATCGGGCGCACCCATCCAATGATTTGGGCCTTCTACTGCGGCACTGGCGAGAGCTTCGTGGCGCCAGCCAATTAGGGCTGGCGCTCGACACGGGCATTTCACAGCGTCACCTGAGCTTTATCGAAAGCGGCCGCAGTGTACCGAGCCGCCATGCGCTGACGAGCATTGTCCAATCACTGGACGTTCCCTTACGCGAACGAAATGCCCTCTTTCTAGCTGCCGGCTATGCGCCGGTCTACTCAGAGGCTGCCTGGGACGCCAAGGAAATGCAGGGCATTACGCGCGCACTCGATCGCATGCTTCGCCAGCACGATCCCTTCCCTGCCATCGTCATGGATCGCTATTGGAACGTACTGACCACCAACGCGTCGTCTCCGCGCTTTTTCGGATCGTTCATCGACATGGCGTCCCGCACGGCGCCACGGAACATGCTGCACCTCATCTTTGATCCCAAGGGCATGCGACCGTTTGTCGTGGATTGGGAGACGGTAGCCAGAAGCCTGATCCATCGCGTGCATCGGGAACTGGTCGGCGGTGTTCTGGACGAACGAAGCCGTACCCTGCTGGATGAGTTGTTTGCCTACCCAGGGGTTGATCCATCATGGCGACTGCGAGGATCCGTCGGTTCTGCACTCAATCTTCCGATGATACCCATGGGTTTTACGAAGCACGGCAAAACACTCAGGTACTTTTCGATGGTGACCAGCGTAGGAGCACCTCAAAGCATCGCCGCCCAGGAACTGCGTATCGAATCCATGTTCCCCGCGGATGACGAAACCGAGCGGCTACATGAGGAATGCATCTCTAACAGCCCAACATTGGCCTAACCTTGCCTGAGCCTCGACTAGGTATCTAGACGGGCTTTCTTCCTTCCAGCCAACAAGTTGCAATGCGTGGAACAACGGTGGATGCCGGCCCCCTCAAGAACCGAAAACCATACGGCACCTTCTGAGGCTCGGGAGAAACCAGATATTTCTCCGCGTCAAATGGCGCTTTCTGCACCAATCCGGCAGCTGGGTAGACCGTAAGCGAAGTTCCAACCACGACAACCCGCGATGCCGACCTGAGGTGTTCCTCACACTCGCTCATAAAGCGAACGTTTTCGCCAAACCAAACGACATCCGGGCGTAACTGACTGCCTTGCTCACACAGATCCCCAAGTTCAATGGTCGACTTTTGTAGCCGATAAAATAGCCCGGCATCGATCGTGCTCCGCGCCTTAAGAATCTCGCCATGAACATGAATCACGCTTGTCGAACCGGCCCTCTCATGGAGGTCGTCAATATTCTGCGTGATTACAACTACGTCGAAACGCTGTTCCAGCCCAGCGATCGCAAGATGGGCTGCATTTGGCTTAGCGTCTAAAACAGCGCATCGGCGCTCGTTGTAGAAGCTGAGAACGGTAGCTGGGTTCTTCCGCCAAGCTTCAGGTGAGGCTACATCTTCGATGGCGTACTCGTTCCAAAGACCGCCCATGTCGCGAAAGGTCTTGAGCCCACTCTCCGCGCTCACTCCAGCCCCTGTAAGAAATACCAATTTGTCGGTCATCAGATTTTCCAAAACGTATCCAAAAGCTACGCGGAATCTGAGTAGGCACTTAGCAGATCGGAAACTCTTTGGCCTAGCTTAAGGACATTCACCACATGAAAGCGTCCCAATCGCTGGTTGGAAAGAACCAGAGTTAGACTTGCCTAAAAACACCGCCCACTTCTCATCATCTTTCTGGTGTAAGAGGAACGGGCTCTCCACGTGAGCGTTTCAATTCCAGATATCGCTGATTCGCAACGGGATCGTCCGCGTGATACACGATATCTTCCGCCGGACTGGCTTGCTGTCCATCGAGGCCAGGCAGGGATTGGAGGTAGTTCAGAAGGTCACCTTGAGGGACGGCAGGCACAATAAGTCGTCCTAAATAGTCGTTGAGATGGCTACCTTGCGGATTCTCAATTTCTCGACTTAGTGCATTCAGATAGTCGTCTTTACGCGATGCATGCCAATTGATAGTAAAGCCGGCTCGGGCGCAAAGTTCGGCATGAACGAGAAGCATGGTGCGTCCGTTTCCATCCAGGAAGGGATGACCCCACGCAAAAGCCCCCATCACTGTGCCGGGATTAACACGCATGACTTCAGGGTCGTTGCCCAGGCGCAAGCCCCACTCCACGGCTAGCTGACACAATTCCGAGGCTTCGAACTGGATGCGTTTTCCTTTGCCGACCAGGCGCCCGACGCCGAGCATGTGCCGATCTCGGCCTGCCCAAGGGTAAAACTCACCAAACAGAATCTCGTGCACTTTAAGAAAATGGCTGTAGACAATCGGCCCACGGATTCTATGAAGATAAGTCAGCGCCCTTTCGACATTAGCTTCGAAAAAAGCGTGCTCCTGGACTTTGAGATCGTCATCGTCCTTGAGTCCTTCAATGTTGCGCAGATATCCTTGGGTCTTGTAGTCCCCGAACGGATCGAACACCGTCACCTTTGAGTTCCTTTCTGTAGTTGGTAAGCAATCGCGCAAATTGGCGTCCGTTGATCAAATGCTTCTTTTTCAGCGCCACAAGCAGTTTGCCAGTGAGATCGAGCTTCACATCGTCGCCCGCGGCGCGGGTCACCGCCTCCGCAAAATCATCCAGCCCGGAGCGCCGGTATTCAATGCCATGTGCTTTGGCGAGGCGTTCTACATACGCAGCGATGCCTTGAGAAGGCAACTTGTTAACGTCCTTAGGTACATAAGACGTGAGCTTCGCACTAAGAGTTGGCCGATGGCGAAAACGCACCTGCATGCCACCCCAACCCAATTGACGCGATATCCTCCGCTTGCCCGTGTCCACCCACCAAACGGGTTTTCCACTTTCCTTCTGAATGGTCACTTGAGTCAGTTTGATGCCAAGTTTGTCACACGCCTCGCGTAACAAAAGATCGCGTTCCGTATCGCTTTGTGTTTGACCACGCGAGTCAGCAGAAGACTTGGCATAGATGCCAGCGCCAAGCCGGACCAGCCGCCCCTTTGCAAGCAGATTTCGGATTGCTGCACTGACCTGAGAAGGGCTTCCCAAACCTGCAAGTTCGCGCCGCAGTACGACACGCCCGGCTCGTTTTTTCAGCGACATCAAAAGCTTGCTTTCGAGGTTCATTTTTCCCGCTCAAAACAATCCTACATAGTGATATTGTAAAATGACAAAAACACGTTGTCAAACATGTACTTAAGACGTAAAAAGATGCCGACCATCCGGCAATTCTTGTCCTTCATTGCGCGCCGTCGCCCGACACCCCTCTTAGGTGCCCGAATGAGCGACTCCCCATCCCGTCCGATGCCAAAACCTGGCGGACCTCAATCAGGAACAAACGACCTGTTCGTCCGTCTTCCTTGCATCAGACTGCCGTTCAACCACATGATTGCGATAGGCAGCTAGTCGCGCTCAAGAATGGCCTTCATGTCATCAAAATCGATGGGCGCCGATGTGTGCTCGTGAACGATCTTCCAGCCGTCGCCCATGAACGATAGGCCCCATGATAGGCGGTTCTCCATCGCCCGAAGTCTTTCGCCGGTCGAGGACACGCCGGTATAAGTCACCAGGGCGCTGATCAGGGCAAAATCACGCGTACCGTTGACTCGGACTTCCTCCATGTTCACTACGACCGATTCTTCACCTAGTGAATCAAACCACTGCTGGGCAACCTGCCGCCAGGCTCCCAACCCTTGATACGACCAAGTTCCCCAGGCGTCGAATACCCGCACATCCTGATCGTAAAGCTTGATGAAAGCCTCGACGTCCTTGGCGAGAACGGCGGCTTGGTAGCCTGCGAGAACCTGCATGACCTGGCTATCGAAATCACTCATGGCGCCTCCTGAGATCAGCTCGCAGTCTCAGCTAGCAGCCTTGAAGTCGACAAGGTCCATTTGGCACGGGAAAAGGGGGCTCTACAAATGGCCAGGGACTGAAACCGCTCATTCATTTTTCGCCCTGGAGTCTGCTTTCTCAATCGCCACAACAAGCCCCGCTTCGTTCTCACTGAATCGAAGCTGTCATCGCCTTGGCAACTTCACCGGCAATATCGTCCTGAATCATCAGCTTGTCATCCCAATTACGGTCATAGGTCTGTGACCAGGCTACGAAGCCGTCATCGGCGCGCACCAGCCGCGCCGATACACGCAGCGTGTTGCCGGATTTGCGCACGCTGCCATCGAGTACGTAGGCCACGTTCAATGCCCTGGCCACTTGCTGTACGGTGACTTGCTTGCCTTTGAAATAGAACGAGGAGGTCGGTGGCGTAACACGCAGTGGGCGCGTCTGGCTAAGCTTGTCGATCAGCTCCTCGGTCATGCCATCGGCAAATGGTTCTTCGTTCATGGCATCCGTAAGGTCCAGAAAGGGCAGCACGGCCACCGATCTGGGGTCCACCGCTGACACGGCTGTCGTCGGCTGGGTTACCGGGTGTGGTCGACTGAGCAGGTAAAAGGCTGCGCAGACCAGGGCGAGCAATGCGGTAATTGCCAGCAACCGCGGATACAGCCGCGAGCGGGCTGCGGGCAGGCTCTTGCGCGGTTCTTCAAGTGTTTCGTTGGCCGCTGTCTGCAGCGTGACGGGCAAAGGGGTAGCGGCGCTGGTGCTGCCCACCGCGGCCACCATGCGATAGCCGTGGCGCGGAACCGTGGCGATATAGGCAGGTTGGCGGGAATTGTCACCAAGCTGGCGACGCAAGGCCGTCACTGCCTGGTACACCGAATCGGGCGTGACGATCACTCCCTGCCACACCTCGTTCAACAAGTCCTCGACACTGACGACTTCACCGGGGTGTTCGGCTAGGCACAACAACAGCCGCAAGGTGCGCGATTCCAGCCGCACGGTTTCCCCGTTGCGGGTCATCAGGGCACGCATGGGGTCGATCGTCCAGTCGCCGACCTGCAGCAGGTCCTTGGGCGATCGTTCGAGATTCGGCGACATAAGGGCCTGTAGCTGAAGAGCAAAATGGGAACTGCGCGATCTTGGCATCAGCACCCTGCTACGGCAACGGCGGGCCCTTCAGAGTCTTTCAGGGAACTTCAGACCGCTTTTCAGGACTTCTCGCTCGCCAGGGTGGCACGGTCGCCGCTCCTCACCCATGGAGTAGCACCATGATTAGCCGTATCTCCCTGCTTGCCGCCTTGGCCCTCACCTGCGTCCCGCTATACGCGACCACCTACACCCTGGAGCCGCGGCACAGTGAAGGCGTCATTCGTTGGAATCACCTGGGCTTCAGCCATCCCACCGCCCAGTTCAGCATGGTGGAGGGGACGATGGACTTTGACCAGGCCGATCCCAGCCGCGCCTCCGTGGCGGTCACCATCAAGCTGGCCCACCTGAGCACAGGCGTTCCCGACCTGGATGCCGACTTCCAAGGCGTAGATTACTTCGACGTCGCCCACTACCCCGTGGCCACCTTCAAAAGCACCAAGGTCGAAAAGGGGGCTGCGCCGGACAAGTTACGAGTGACCGGCAACCTTAGCTTGCGCGGCATAACCAAGCCGGTCACTCTCGACGTGACCATCAACAAAATTGGCGTCAATATCCGCAGCAATTTGCCCCAGATCGGTTTCGATGCGACCACGATCCTCAAGCGCTCTGATTTCGGCATGGGGCAATTCGTGCCACAGGTGAGTGATGCGGTGGACATCCACATCAGCTGCGACGCCATTGAGGCCAAGGCTTACGCCAAAGAATTACGCCAGGAGGCCGAACAGGCTGCTGCGGATGCCAAGACGGCGGCGCAGCAAGCTGAAGCGGCGGAGTCGGCTATTCGGAAATAAGCCTTGAATACGAGGCACAGGGAGGTGCCTGATGAACGCAAGACGCCGATGCCTTGCCTGTACAACTAATCAATCGTAAAGCGTTTCAAAGTTGGTAATCCGACCATTAATAATGGTGACAACTATGGTCTTGTTGCCCTGCGCGTATTGCCACTGTTCGCCAGCCCCCATCTGATTGTTCGGCATACCGCCTATTGCCGGCTGAAGAAAAGTACGCACCGTCGGCTCACCCATCAACTGCTGCGCCCTTGCCGCGCTGTCGCCCACCATCAGCACTTTGCTATCGACGCGCAGTGAACTCTCTGCATGGACCGCTGCGCTTACAAACAAAAGGATTAAAAGCAGATAACGAGACACGGGATTTCTCCTGGTTGCGACTTGGAGCGGAATTTGCGGGCTCCGGCCATATGCATCAATCCAACTACAGCCTTTTCTAGGACAAATCCTACGTAACTACCGTCATTTAAGACAAATCCACAGCTCGCATCGTAGCAACGAAGCCTTTACCACATACCCCGTTATGTAAAGCGTGATTCATGCGCCTTGAGCAAGATGACCGCGCCGCTCTTCAAGCGGAGGACCTTGGGTGCTAATCTGCCGAGGCTGTCATAGGCAAAGGGCACCATTGTCGTGCAGCGCTGGCTTGGCCAAGTCATACCAACGGCGCGCCATGTGATTGACGTTTGGCTTTGCCTTGCCGGCGGAGCAATGATACTCGCGGTGAAGCTGCTGCTATGACGCTCGTCGGATAGCCATCTGCAAATAATCAATCATAAAGCGTTTCGAAGTTGGTAACTCTACCGTTGACAATCGTTATGACAATGGTCTTGTTACCTTGCGTGTATTGCCACTGCTCGCCAGACGCCAACTGATTGTTGGGCATAGCACCTGTTGGCGCCTGCAGAAAGGTGCGCACTGTGGGTTCCCCCATCAACTGCTGCACCTTTGCCGCACTGTCGCCCAACGTCAGTACTTTGCTACCGATGCGCAGCGAGGTCTCTGCGTGGACCGCAATGCTCGCAAGCAACAGGGCAAACAATAGATAACGAGACATTGAACCTCTCCCTGGTACGATTTGGATCAAAATTTTCTATCGCCAGCTGCGCACGTCAATCTAACTACAGCCTTTTTAGGATAAATCCAAAGTTCGCACCGAAACAATTGGCCCTTGGCACCTGCCCTGTTATGTAATAGCCCGCAGGTATCGGTGAAAATGGGCAGACATTGATGCCATTGAATGGCTGATTGAACGTCCAATAGTCCCCTCTCAAGCCGCCATCAGTGCAGCTATTAGTTTGTTGACCTGCCGTCACGACATAGCCGCCTGGCAACGGGGAAAAGCTGCAGCCGATCACACCTTCTGAAACAATTTGCAATACATACGCATTGGAACCAAGGCACTGGCCGTTACTGATGACTCGACTGATCACGTAACCGGCAGGCTTTGGAGAGACGTTGCATATGGCAGCTCCGTTAACCACAGTTGAGACACGATAAATCGGTACGCCATGACAAGTCAGTCTGTCACTACTGGAGACAGCAGTGACTATGTAGCCTTCCGGGATCGGCGAAAAGCCGTTGCCACAAACCGACATTCCATTTGCGACCGTCCTGATAACCCCCTCTTCGAAAAGACCAGCGCATTTACTAGATGGCGCCATGGTCGTGATCACGTAAGGTGCGGGTATCGAAAGGTTGTTACAGACCGTCATTCCCTCCGAAGCCGGACTCACCGAATATTCAATACCTTGTCCTGTTCCGAGGCATGATTGGCTATACCTTACGCTGACAATGACATAGCCTGTCGGCATAGGCCAGTCTCGGCAAATGGTGTTGATCGACACATTATTTTCGGTGTCCGATGCAATTACTGAATGCGGCATACCAATGACGATTGCCAGCGTCAATGTCCAAAAAAATACATAAAGCGTTCTTACAACGCCTACCCTCTTTAGACTTTTCATACCTCAAACTCCTTGTAGATCAAAGCACATACCTCAGTCGATATGCAGTCGCCCAATTCTCGCAACCGATGTAGGGCACCGTCGCTTCGATCACGTAGCGACTTGGAATCGGCGACTGCGGACATACAACGACTCCGTCATAGGCGGAACGTAAAGTCAGCGTTGCGTATCGACCGCACCAACCTGATCGATCCACGCCCGTGACCACATATTCGGCAGGAATTTTCGATGGCCCACATGCCTTTACGCCATCCGATACGGTGCGTAGCACGTATTGCTCTTGCAGACCGCAAACCGCAACTGATTCAACAGAACCAATCACAAATGAAGCTGGATAGGGAGACAGGGTGCAAATCCGCAACCCATCCGCGGCCCGATGAAGTTCGTTTCTGTCCATCCACTCACAGGAACCATAAGATGGCGCCGACCGAATGTAGGACCAGCTATTGGGGATGTGCGAACCGTTACAGGCAGTAACACCCTCAGCGACCTGCTGAATTACGTAAACAGCTGTAGCACCGCCACATTTGCTTTGAGTGTACTCAACATGCTCAATGGCTTTGACAATGTAATCTGTGGGAAAAGGCATCCTGACCGGCGCACCACCAGCCGTTTCGCTTAAATTGCAAACCCTGAGATTGTCCCTGGCCGGCGCGACCGTAAACGCCAGATTATTACTGCATTGGCCAACTGGCTTGATACCGACCAATGCATAGTTTGGCGGAACCGGAATTTCGTGACAGACCGTGTAGCTGCCATCCGCGTTCACAGACTCCCCGTCTTGCTGATAAGCCTGTGTTTTGGGCGAAGCCACGGAGCAAATCAAAACAAACATCATGCCCAATCGTGGTATAGGCGACAAAAGATTTGACGAAGCAATTCGCATGAGTAATGGCCTTCATGGCTTTCCGCCATGGCATAAATCAGCCGAAGTGGCTTTATGCAATGAAAGCTTCAAAGGCCGATTCCGCGCAATGGCACTAGGACCATAAGCCTCGTAGGTATCTTTTGATCACCTAATGGGAAGGAGTGAGCTATTCCCCTACAAACCATTAGGCGGTCAAGCAAACTGAGGGGCTTTAACAGCCAAAAATCTAACTCTGACTGGTTTGGTAAAAGTCCGATGCCTAGGTTGCCGTGACGTCCTCGGTGTTTACGAGACGATGAATATGGGTTTGGCCAACCTTATGGACAGTTGCGTAGGATTGTGGCTGCTGATCGGGTGTGGCACACCGATCTCCAACCGGTGCACCGTGCAGGAATCATGCGTATGTGACCGGCGCATCTACCCCAAGCCATTCATCTGAACTGGGCTGAACAGCCATGGGGTTACACTACCCTGCCCACGGTCTTCGTTCCGGAGGTCCGCTGTACCTCAAAGGTTCGAACTATGCTCATGGTCAGCAACATGCTGGGATCCTTATGGCCTGATATTGGTCCCAGGTTTATTTGTTTGTATCGTTTTTGGGTGTGATCAATCAACTTGGAACTGTCTTTCGGCGGAATTCAAAATTTCGGATTGTTCTTCGGCTATCAGGTCGAAGTAGCTTTCCTTCGGGTTAACCATGCAACCTCTCCTTGTTCGTATTGATTCAACGCCTCAGCCATCCATGCAGGCATCGAGGACTTGATGCCCTTGAGTGCCTCAAACTCAGCAGCCGAAAGTCTTTTTGAGATACGTTCGAATGTAGCAGCCGTTACTTGATGGCGCCCTAAATACCACAAAGCAGACAGCGCCAGGCCAGCGGGCTGATCGGCCAGCAGCAACTTCCGTGGAGCAACGCGCTGAAGACGAATCATCAGTTTTCCGTAGCGGATCTTGCGCGACGAACCCGTAGTGTAAAACACCGACTGCGTCGGCATTTGCGTCGTAAAACCGAAACGACGTGCAGCTTCAGCACCATGCACTCCAATGATGGCGCCCTCTGATTTTGCAACCACTGCTGCCACCTGTTCCGCAGGCGGCATGGACTTCATGCCAAAGCGATTGGTCTTAGGGACGACATACACGCCGCGCCCTATTCGCTCGATCACACCTGCTTTGAGCTGTCGCATGAGCGCCATGTCGATGGACGCACGCGACCCTAATCCTGCAAACAATGCAGGAGTAAACGCCTCTCCCGCCGGCTGATGGGTAATCCGCTCTCGAATGGCTTGGGTAGTGGTCATGAGGTGTCCTTTTGTTAGAAAAATAGACCAAAAATCTAACAATTTCAACCCGAAAAGATCTTGCACCGAAGATATAAGTATCTAATTTTCAATGACTTATTGGACACGTATGCCGCATGGGAGGCATCTCTTATCTAGCCCCTTTGACAGCCAAAAACCATACGACGTATGATTTTATCCATCGTCTAGTTATGGCTAACCGAATGACCGGCTCCAAACCCACTCCCAAGTCCTCGGGCCGCAGGCAGCGAAAGCGCCAGCAGACGGCCTCCCACCTCGCGGCGACCGCCTTTGAACTGTTCGAGGCATTTGGCTACGAAGCCGTCACGATGGAGCAGATTACGGCCAAGGCTGACGTTGCGAAGGCCACGCTATACAGCTACTTCCCGGTGAAAGAAGCGCTGGTTGCCCACCGTTTGATGGACGAAATCGCCGAGGGCATGGCCGCGCGCGCCGATCAATTGGCGGCTCACCATACCTTTGTATCGCGGATGGAGTTCCTGCTGCGCGAATCCGCCGCGTGGCATGCATCGAAGCGGGTTTATCTGCCGCACTACCTGCGTTATCTGCATAGCATTGTGGAGTACGGGGCAGACGACGCGCGCAAGGAAACCGGCGCCAAATTGAGCATGGACATCCTGGCCGCGATGTTTCGCGCCGGACAGCAAAGCGGCGAAATCTCCCGGACCATTACGGCCGAGAAACTGGCCTGGTCGTTGCAATATCTGCTTTACGCCGCGGTCACCTACTGGCTTGTCCACCCTGAAGCAGACCTCACCGATGAGTTCCTGCAGTCGTTCACGCTGCTGATGGATGGCGCGGCTGCCGACAAATCGACAAGCACACCCGAACGCACCCAAGCAAGCAAAAAAGGCAAGAGGAGAAGCCGATGACGTCGCCACAATCACCCATCCGGCCATGGCCATTCGGCCTGCCGCTGCTGCAAGCCATTCGTCGCGACCCGCTGGCTCTTGCCCAAAGCCTGCATAAGCAGCACGGCGACATCGCGAGCGTGAAGGTGCTTTCGACACATATCTACTACCTGTTCCGCCCGGAAGCGGCGCGCCAGGTTTTGGTGGAGCATCAGGAGGACTTCGAGAAAGACCAGCGTCCACTGGATATTCTCCAGTCGGTGCATGGCGCGAACGTGATCACCACCGAAGGCGCGGTGTGGGAGCGACAGCGTCGAATACTCACCCCTGCCTTCGCACCCAAGCGAATCGAAGCTTGTGCGAAGTTGATGGCAGCGGCCGCGGACGAGTGTGCCAGCCAGGAGTTGCCACAGGAGGTCGGCGCAAACGCCATCATTGACGTGGACGCGCTGACCACCCTCATCACCATGGACGTCATCCTGAGAGCGCTGTTTTCCTACCACTATCAGCGCGAGGAAGCCGCCGCTGTTTCCCAAGCCATCCGCTCATTGTCGAAACAATTGATGCGCGAGCTGTTTTGGCCGGTACGGGCGGTTCCATGGCTACCCTATCCCGGACGCGCAGAAAAGGAGCGGAGCACGGCGCTGGTCCGCGACCTGATTCGCGCGCGCATCGAAGCGCGCCGGCAAGCAATGAGCGCCGGCGCGGAAGCCGGAGAGGACATCCTTGGACTGATGCTGGCGGCGCGCGATGAACAAGCGACAGCGCCGGATGCAGGCTTGAGCGACCAGGAAATTCTCGACAACTGCGTCGGCCTGTTCGGTGCCGGGCATGATACATCGGCCACGGCGCTGACCTGGTGGATAGGATTGATGGCCATGCATCCGGAGATCGCCGCTCGCGTACGCGATGAATTGCGCGGCTTGCCCGAAGACCGTGCTTCGGCGGTGAAGACCATCATGGAGGCACGGCTGCTTAATGCCACGATCAAGGAGGCGATGCGCCTTTACCCGCCATCGACAGCGACATTTTCGCGCCGCGCACTTCGCGACGTGCCGATTGACGGTCAGGTGATTGCCAAGGGTGCGCTCGTCCTGATCCCGATCTGGAGCCTGCACCATGACCCGCGCTGGTTCCCGGAGCCCGATGCATTCCGCCCCGAGCGTTTCATGCCGGGCGCACCGGTCTTGCCACGCAGCGCGTTCATGCCATTCGGCATTGGTCCGCATTTCTGTCTTGGCCAGCAGTTCGCCACCGTTGAGATGGCGTTGATCGCGGCAAGGCTGGTCCGCAACCACGATTTCGCGTTGGATCAGGCTACGGCCCTGCCCGCTCCCGAGGTGAACCTGGTGTTGAAACCCAGGGAGCGGCTGAAGGTGCGATTCACTCGCCTTGCGCAGGATCGCCAGACCGTTGTTCCGTCGGAGCGCGCTGAGCGGCAATCCAATTAGCCAAGCTCAGGCGTTGAACACCGTCAGCGTCGAAATTTTCAGGGGCCAGCCATCGTTCGAATCCCGCTCGAATGGTTGGCCAGTCAAGGTCGATCATCGCAAACCAGGCGGTGTCGCGAGTGCGCCCCTTATACACCACGGCCTGCCTGAAGATGCCTTCGTACTGGAAACCATAGCGCAGCGCGGCAGCACGAGATGGCGCGTTCAAGTGATCGCACTTCCATTCGCACCTTCGGTAGCCAAGATCGTCAAAGACGTGACGCAATAGCAGGAACATCGCTTCAGTCGCCGCGGATGTCCGCCTGAGCAGCGGTGAGTAAGCCACGTGGCCGATTTCGATGACGCCGTTGCCGCGATCGATACGCATCAGGGCCAACATGCCCACCGGCTCATTCGTGGCCAGATCAATGATGGCGTAGTGAAGCGGATCGCGGCTTGCCGCGGCCTTGGCCAGGTGACTGCGGAAGCTTGCCGCATCGGCGAACGGGCCGGCACTCATATAGGTCCAATCGCGCCCGTCGGCTGCACTGCTGTAGGCGCCATACAGCCCCTCCATGTGGCGATCGACATCGACGGGCTCTAAGCGGCAAAAGTGACCGCTTAGTGGCGTATGGGGTGGTTCTGCGCGAGCAGTCCAGTCAGATACGGGTGTGCCGATGGGCTGCCCGAAGGCATTGATCATCACTGCTTCCTGATTTACACCGCGATTCACGACCTGATGTCTCCTGAGAGTTGCCGACTATTGATGGGTTAAGCCTTCGATCAGCAGCGCGGTGACGCGTTGCGATGCACGTTCGACGAATGAAGCATCATCGGAGCCGGTAACGCGCCTTCCGCAGATCAACAGCGCCAAGCCGTGCACCAAAGACCAGGCCGCCAAGGCAAGCTCTGCGGGATCGCCCGCACGGAACTTGCCCTCTTCCTGACCCGCCCGGATGATTTCGGTAAGCGTCGCATATAACGCTTCACTGGAAGCAACAAGATCGGGATAGCGCTGCCAATCCGCGATCGCCGCACCGAACATCAGCTGTAAAAGATGCGGCTGTTCAACGCCGAAACGCACGTAGGCGCCGCCAGCGGACTGCAACTTCAGGGCGACACCTCCCGTTGCAGAGGCAACGGCATCACACATCGTCGCATTCAGTTCGCGAAAGCCGACTTCGGCAAGATCGGCCATTACGGCCTCCTTGTCGGCGTAGTGCCGATAGGCGGCGGTGTGGCTGACACCCGCGATCTGCGCGATTTCGCGCAAGCTCACTGTTTCGACACCACGCTCTGCTATCAAGGTGGTGGCGGCAGCGCGCAGCGCGCTTTTCAGATCGCCGTGGTGATAGGCCGCCCGCTTGCCGGGTTTCGAAGTGCGGGTCACTGGCTCAATCGCTCAATGTTGACAGTGGAAACATGGAGCCATACTATCACGATGTTTCCAGTGGAAACAATAACGATTTTGCCAGGGATAAAACCATGCTGACCGTCCACCATCTCAACAACTCCCGCTCGCAACGGGTGCTTTGGATGCTTGAAGAGCTGGGAGTCGATTACGAAATCGCGCGCTACCAGCGCAACCCGAAAACGCTGCTTGCGCCGCAAGAGCTACGCGCTATTCACCCTCTTGGCAAATCCCCCGTGGTGACAGATGGACCTCATACCCTGGCAGAATCGGGCGCCATTCTTGAGTATCTGGTAGAGCGTTATGGCGAAGGCCGATTCGTTCCGCCAGCGGGTACGCCAGAGCATTGGCGTTATCGCTATTGGATGCACTATTCCGAGGGTTCTGCGATGCCGCCGCTGTTGCTCAAACTGGTCGCCGGAAGAATCGCCAAGGCTCCGGTGCCCTTCTTCATGAAATTCGTCACCCGGAAGATTGCCAATTCATTACAGGACGGTTTCATCGATCCTCAGCTCGCCCTGCACTTCGGTTACATCGCTGAGGAACTCAAACACACCGGTTGGTTTGCCGGCAAAGAGTTCACCGCTGCCGATATTCAGATGAGCTTTCCGGTGGAATCCGCAGTAGCGCGAGCGGGTGCAGGCGAACATCCCTCGATACGAGCCTTTCTTGAGCGCATTCACGCCCGTCCTGCCTACCAGCGCGCCTTGGCGCGAGGTGGCGACAACACCCCATTGAGCTGAGCAACGCAAAAGAGCGAATCATGTCCAAACGCAAGCTATCGCAAATGCGCCACTTGTCTTGGGGGCTGCTGTCCTTGATGGTACTGCTCGCCTCTGCCCCGGCGCATGCTGACCTTACCGATGAAATCCAGGTCTACGACGACAGCATCAATCATCGAGGGCAGCTGGGCTTGGAGCTGCATTTGAATTCCACGCTCGAAGGTCGATCGGTACCGGACTATCCGGGGGAAATTCCACCCGATCGTGGCTTTCGCACCACGATGGAATGGTCTTATGGCATCACCGATACGCTGGAAGCCGGGCTTTACCTGCCGTTTCTGCACGATGCCGCCGGCACCAACTATTTTGCCGGCCCGCGCCTTCGGCTCAAGTGGATACCCATCCGCCCTGCCGAAGGCGGCTCAGGACCTTTCTTTGGTTTGAATATGGAAATTTCTGCGGTTAACCAACGGCTCGAACAAGGCCGCCCCGCCGTCGAGTTGCGCCCCATCATCGGCTACCGCAGCCCTTTATGGCTGATTGCTTTCAACCCCGTCGTCGACGCCACCTTTCGCCCACGCTATGGCAACAGCCAGTCGGATTTCGCACCAGCATTGAAAGTTGCAAGAACGGTGTGGAGCGGCACAGCGCTGGGTGTCGAGTATTACAACGATTTCGGCCGCATTGGAAAATTCGATCCGGCGCGCAAACAAAGCCAGATGTTGTTCGCGGCTGTGGACGTAACCAAGGGGCTTATTCCGTTCAATCTCGGAATCGGCCGCGGTTTGAACGACGGTACGGACAAGTGGACGATCAAGGCCATTCTGGAAGTGCCGATCTAAAGCTGTTCAACACGGCCGGATGCTGAAGCTGTCACAGCTCCAGTCGGCCGCGGAGGTCCTTACAGCGAGCCTCCAGACCGACGAGCGCAAGCCGGTCGGTGCCCACGAACAAATATTCCTGCGGACCGGGAGACCACTTATGCCCGTCGGCAAACTCTGTGCCGAATGAGCGCGCGCAAGCCAGCGTAGTAGCCTGCCAATCTTGAAGGCCCTGGTGCGTCACCCAAAACGGATGACGCTCGTCCCAGGGCCGGCCGGCCAGCGTTTGGTTGCGTTGCAGTGCGATAAGAGCCTCGACCGACCCTCGGCAAGCCAATCCGTCGCGCAAACGCCCCCCGATCAGCAACGGGTCCAGGATATCCACCAAGAAATCCCGGAACTGGCGGGCGCGAGCCTTGTCCTCGCTGGCGGGCGGATTGACCGGGGCGATGGGTGCGGCCATGGGATTCCAGGGTTCGCCACTAGGGGCGTTGGTAGAACTGTACAGGGACGGAAGGCAGGGACGTGAGATCCGCAGCACTGATTCACATCGCTGCTTGCAGATGGCCCGCTGCGGCCTGTATGCGGAAGCCGATTACCGCAAAGCCACCGATATCCGGGATGCGAGGCGGGGCGTGTTCAATGATCTCCCAACCAGGTGATATCCCGTGCGCATAAGAGTCGCCGCTGCCTTGCTAGCCAAAGGCGATCCGATGGCTACGGAGGATTAGGTGAACCAGGCGTTCTCGCACTGGCCGCTGGACCCGCCGAGTCCGAGAGCCCTGGTGGATTGCCAGCAAGCAACGGGCACGTGAAAGAAGCAAAGCATCACAATGCACTTGCTCATACCCACTGGCCTGGCGATGTCACCGCGTTGCCGATTGCGCAGCTTTAGTTGGGAGTACGGCTTCCGGCAACCTGATTAGCGTCATGTCTCAGCTACGCGATATGCAACTCCCTCCCCTGCTTGCAGGGGAGGGTTGGGGTGGGGTTGTACGAGCTTGCCGCCATGTTTGAGTTCACCGCGAGGTTGCTTCACCCCACCCCAGCCCTCCCCTACTACACGTAGGGGAGGGAGCAAGTACTCGCCAGCTGAGACATGACGCTAATCAGGTCCGGCAATGAAGCGCCGCGTGCAGACACAGCACAAAGAGGGGCGCCAGACATAGTTAAGCTGTTTAGCTACTCCAACCCGTGTTGGGCAAGGATATTACGCGGACGTCCACCTGCTAAGTACCAATATGTTCCTTTGCAGTGATGCCATTAGTGCGTATACGCCCCTTGAATACCCTTGCGATAGATCCCGCCTAGGGAAACCCCTTATTGCACCAGGATGGCGGGCAACATCAAATGCGCATGACTGTCCGCAGGTTTGGAGATTCACAATGCGTCTTGCAGAGTCCGACTCCGTTTCACAGTACGTGCCGCCGCAGCCCCCATCGTCACCCTCGCAATACACGGTGCAACCGCACGACACAGTGCAAAGTGTTGCCGCTACCCACAACGTCACGCCTGAAGAGCTGGCGCGAACCAACAACATAAGCGTGGATAGCGATCTCTCGCACATCGCCGTGCTTACCTTGCCACCCAATGCGACAACGCCGGCCACGAGCGATCAGCAGCCACCACCGCAGGCACCTGCACAGAAAACCGATGCTGCCATTGCTGCTTACGATGCGGCGGTCAAGCAACGCGATGACGCCGTTCACAGCGCACCACACAACGGCTCGATACGTCAGGATATCTTCACGAGTGAATCCGATGCCGTGGATCAGGCTCAGAAGGCCATGGACGCGGCCATAAAAGACGAAATCGGTGGCCAGATCGCCAGTCGCAATGCCGGCGTGCCCGCAGACTTCCAAACGCCCTCCGACCAGATCATCAAAAGTGCTGGCGATGCCATTGCAGCGCGGCATCAGGGTGATGCGGTGGCGCAATCAGCCATCGGCAATTCGGTCGATGCTTATCAGATGCAACAGAAAACCGATGCGCTGATTCCTTCGTTCTCCGGCCCATTGAAGGCTAGCGATAAGCTCGCCAGGCTCAGCACTAACCTGCAGGGCCAGCCGCAGGATGTTATCGATCACGTTGCCGCCGATCCTCGTGTACAAGGCTGGATCAGCGATGCCGCCAAAGAAGCAGGGCATGAATCGACCGCGGACTGCGCCAAGGACCTTGCCGATCTGACTCAGAATGTCCCGCCTGACATTGCCCGACAAGTTATCCAGCAATGGTGGACCCCTGCGGATCCGAATGATCTCGTCGCTTCAGCCTCGCCTAGCGGCGTCGCCTCTATGGCAGCAAGCGATAAGGATACGTACAAGAATCTGGCTGCGATCTATGGTGCCCTGGGTGACGACCCACAAAGCCAATCGCTGAAGCAGCAGATCGCAAGCACGATCGCAGGCCAGCAGCAGGACAATCCCACGGTCGCCTCGCGGACCTTCGCTGATGCCATAAGCGACGGTGGCGATGCGAAGCTTGCCATCGACGTGGCAAGCCAGATGCAGGCCGCAGGAAAAACCGATGCCGCGAAATACGTGATGGGGGCAGCCAAGCTGGGCACGATCACTATGCAGAAGCAAACGCTTACGCAAGATATGCAGGCTTATGGCAAGCAAACACAAGAACTCAAGGCATTGATCGACGATCTCGGCCCGGGTCTGACTCCGGAACAGAAACAAAATGCCATCAACGGGTATATCGCATCCAAGAGCAAGGATTGGCAGGATCAGCTTGCTGCCATCAAGGATAAGCTGGTGAGCGATACACGCGCATTCAGCGGCGACATCGGCGCTCTGCTGGATGTGCCTGATAACGTCAAACAGCTTGCGCCCTCGCGGGACTTCTTGGGCAAGCTGACGGACGACGACACCACGCATCAGGCGATTGCGTTTGCGGCCACGCAAGATCCAAGCGTCTTCAAAACCAAGGAGGCTGGTGAAGGCGCCCTGCTGATGCTTGAGGTTGCCCACAAGAGCAAGGACTTTGTTGCCGCCGTCGGATCGGCTTACATTGGACGCAACATCCTGCCTGCGCTTGCCGACCTGAAGAATCCCAACGATCCCGCCCAGATCGCCAAGGTCAACCAGGCGCTTCAGAACCTGAAGGATGTCGCCGGAATCATGGGACTGCCCAAGTCCGATATCGACGAGGGAACAGACAAGCTGCAAAAGGCTATTACAGCGCTGACGACCCCGGCGGAAAACACTGGGTTGGCCGAGGGCGTTCAGGGACTGAACGCAGCGACCGCGGAACTGAGCGAACTGAAGGATTTCAGCTTCATCAGCGGCCCCGCAGGCCTACTGTTTCGCACCGCCGCACTTGCCATATCGGGAGGCGCCCTGCTCAGTCAGACTGGCGCCACCATGGACGACCCAAGCATCAAGAACGGGCTCGCCGAGCTGGCTTTCGGGGTGGGTGCAGCTCAGGATGCGGCACACTTTGGCACGGCGCTCAACCTGGTTGATCGCAACAGCAACCTCGGGAAATGGGGGTTGGGCACGAGCGAGGCGGGTGAGGCTACCGAAAAATTCGTCGGCGTCCTCAACGTTTTCTATTTCGCAGATATCGCGGTAGGAGGCGCGCAGAAGAACGACACTGCGACGGAGCTTTTCTCGGTCGCTGGCGTGGCAGGCGGCGCCTTGTCCGTGTTCGGGGGCTCTGAGGCACTGGGTGGCCTGGCCGGCCCCATTGGCTTTGGTATCGCCACCGTTGCTTCGATCGGAGTGGGTGTTGCCGAGCATTACGCCAAGCAGCGCGAATACCATGAAGCGGAAGTCAAATTCCTTGAAGATGCGGGAATCGGCGACAACATTCGCGCAGGGATGCTAAGTGTGCCTCCTGAGCAAATCCAGGACATGCAAAATCGCGGCATGTCACCTGAGCAAATTCAGATACAGCTCACCTACCCCACGGATGTCCACGGTCGTCCTTATTGATCACGCCTGGTTCGGATGACGAACATTGGACCTGATTAGCACCATGTTTCAGCTGGCGAGTAGTTGCTCCCTCCCCTACGTGTAGTAGGGGAGGGCTGGGGTGGGGTGAAGCAACCTCGTGGCGAACTTCAACGGTGCGGCAAGCCCGTACAACCCTACCCCAACCCTACCCTCCAAGCAGAGGAGGGAGTTGCACATCGCGCGTTCCTGGGTGGTTGTCGTACCGCGGAAGGAATGGCAGTTTTCCATCAACTGCTACAAGTGTAAAAATGGAAAAGATATATGTCAGCCGCCCATCACTTTTGAAAGAACCGTCGAAACCTCAATAAAGAAAGGCGCCCGAAGGCGCCCCTCCCCGGTCAGCCGCCGGTTCACCAATGATGCAGGAGCACCAGCGAAACGGGACTAGGTTCAAGCCGAATTCGGCGTGACTTAGACCGTCGATCTGACCAACTGGCTCCAAGACACACAGCGATCGTCATTAGGTGAATGGTGCAATAAAAGACGTGTACATCAAGATACCAACAAGAGCTATGCCAATTAACCAAAGCACGTTTTCTGCACCGGTAGCACGATGCGCTCGTCCCTCACGAAACGCCTGATATGTCTCCCTAGGCGTGCTAAACACCGACAACCCGCGGCTGCGAGTGAAATAGTGGCCGCCGGCAAATGAAGCAAGCGCGGCCAAGTCGAGTGCAACGTCCCAGCGCTTGGCCACAGAAAGTCCAACTAATGCGGTCACTGCGAAAAGCGTAAGGCCAAAGACCCATGCACTTCGACGATCGTTGAGCCCAAGCCAGTATTGCTTAGCCATTTTTTGCCTCCTTCCATGTAACCTGACAGCTCCCCGGCGAGCGCAGCCGCAACCCCTTTGCTGTTAGGAACCGTTTCTTGTCCTCGATTGCGCCTCAAGGTTGCGAATCATAGGCTGGCGAACGACTTGACGTTCATCGCCTTTTTTTGGCGCGCTTGGACGAACCACCCATGCGCGCTTGCAAGTCTTCTAAAAACTGATGTGGGTCATAATTCAGCGCCTGCAACAAGTCGAGCAGCGCCACAAACTGAACGGCAGTCTTGCCTGTTTCCACGTTGCTCACAAATTGCTGAGCCCTACCGAGTTTTTCGGCAACTTCTCCTTGAGACAGCCTTTGGCTTGTGCGCGACCTGTAAACAAGGTCCGCAATGAACTCAGTTTCTGGTCGATAGACGATATTTCTGGGCATGTGTCACCTCAAGGGCGGTAACACACTAGGTCGATACGTAATTTACTCCTTATTTAACTTATCTACATCTAATAGATGTAAACTCACAGACGACCCGAATCGTGGCCGACGACAAGGCAGGGAGTTGCGATGAACCTGACAAGGACACATACGAACGGCGCCGCATTCCAGCTATCCAACGACTCCCACAAAGCGGAGGAACAGCAGGTCGGACAGCTTGGCTTTCAAACGCAAGCAGCACCCATGTCTAAACTCACTTTCATGGCCTCCGCTGCCATCCTCACTGGTCTCACCGCGCCGATACTCACGCTGGATTACTTCCTTATCAGCATGGGCGACTACTTGGCGGCCCTGATCACGACCTCCATGGCGGTCGCCACAGCGTGGCTATGCCTGCGCAGCCTACATAGCAACTGCCACGCTGAAATTCGTCCGCGGGTTCTACTCCCCGCAGCCATAGCATCGGCCTCGTCGTCCAGCAGCCCCCATCGTCCAACGGAGCCGCTAGCTGGACGCGCCGTGCGCACGCCGTGACCCACCTTGGAGCACTCGTGATGAGCGCATCTCCCAACCTCATTGCCTACGCTTCCCGCATAGCGGGGCGGTTTAAGCCTTTGGCGGTAAGAGAACCCACCGCGGTGTACAACGCGCGGCCCCGAGCGCCAGCGCGCATCCTGGTGGTGTCGAATGACCCTGAAACGCATCGCGTTCTGATCGGTGAACTCAACGCGCTTGGCCTGGACCCACTCCCCGTGGCTGACAGCCAGGCGGCCTTGAATGCCATCGACTTCAAGGACCCCGACCTGATCCTGATGGCCCTGGAGGGACCGGACGAAGCCGTCTATCAAGCCGTGCTACGCCTGGGCGTCGCCAATCTGGCGAGGCGCGCCCACATTCCCCTCGTTGCAGTCGTGGGGCAAGGTGGCGAAAGCTGGTGTCGCGCCTTGGACAGCTGGCTGGATGGTGTCCTGCGCAATCCCCTGCGCCCCGAGGAACTGTATGCCACCCTCGCGCGATGGCTCGATCTACCGCCTCCCGCCAGTCAAGCGCCGGATGAACCCCTTCCGCCCCCATGGTGCCGCGCCTGCATCGACGTGGACGTCCAGGAGTATGAGCGAGCCCTGGCAAGACAGGACATCTCCAAGATGGTGCATTTTGCGCATCGTGCGAAGGGTGCGGCATTGGTGCTGCATGCGGATCAGGCAGCCGCGCTGGCGGATCGGCTGGAACTTGCGGCTAGAGGCTATGCGCCGCTTCCGCTGGATGAAATACAGCGCACGCTCGCCGCGTTGAAAGTCGCTATCGCCCGCCACTTTGACCAAGCAGACGATACGGGCGGCGGAAAAGGAAAAGGGAACGCCAGACTCATCTGAAAAGGAAGCAGGCCATGTCCGATACCTTATCGACGCGCTTGCGCGTGATGTTGCTCGAAGACCACATATTGGTACGCCGTGGCATGGAGCTGGTGCTTAAGCACGACTATGGACTAGACGTGGCCGGCAGCTTTTGCACGCCTCGGCAGCTCTTCGAAGCGTTAAAGGAAGACAAGCCCGACGTGATCGTGACGGACTACGCCCTGGGGGCGACGGAGACCGATGGTGCCAAGTTGCTACGCTCCTTGCACCTGCATCATCCGCGTGTACCGATCTTGGTCGTATCGTCCCACTGCAACGCCGCGACGATGGCTGTCGCGCAGAGGGCCGGTGCCCATGGCTTCATTGGCAAGACGGAGCACGAGTCCGAACTGATCCTGGCCATCCGAGCGGTAGCCGCGGGCCGGACCTATTTCAGCCGGCAGCTGAACGCCCCTGCCCGTCCTATCGACCCCATCCATCAGGTTGACGAGCCTAACAAAGATCTCGGCGATGAATTGCTGGACACCTTCAAGCTATCCACACGAGAGCACGAGGTGCTGCGCTGCATACTCGATGGCATGTCCATCAAGGCCATCGCCAAAAAATTCTCCCGCTCTGTTACCACCATCAGCGCGCAGAAGCATTCGGCCTTTCGCAAGCTGGGCCTATGTAACGATCACGAGTTATTCAAGGTGCGGTATCAGCGGGGGTGAGCAGGCTCGGCACGGCGACCGACCGCACAGGGAACAGATTTCGGTTCGAGAACCAGGGACATCCACCACTTGATCTGCAAAAACATAGCTCATTGCATTCCGTCCCCGGGTGGTTGTCATGGTACGGAAGGAATGGCGATTTCCCATCACCTTCTACCAAGGTAAAATTGGAAAAGATATATGTCAGCCCCCCATCGCCTATGAAAGAACTGTCGGATGAACTCGCAGAAAAGATCCTCAATGACGTACTTGAGGAGCGATGCGCATCCGAAGAAGGCGTGCGTCGATACCGGCCACTGCTTGAGGAACGAGCGCGCAGGATCGTCGCACGCCTCGTCGTTGAACCCAGTGCAGACAGCGGACCTAACACAGATTTTCCCCATCGGCTCCATGCGCTGTTTAACCTTGCCGACACCGTCGTCAAGGACGAACTAGGCAGCCATCGTTATCCCAAGCCAGCATGCCCTGACGATGGCGGATGTGCCATGTGTTGTACCCATATGCGCATCGTTCTTAGCGTGCAGGAAGCCGCCGTTATTGCGAGGGAGCTGCTCGGACTCTCTGCGTCTGAAAAAGCAGAGATCGCCCATCGACTTCCTTCACTCGGACAATCCGGACCTGGTTCGCGATGTGGCCTGTTGGACGAACAGGGCCTGTGCACCCTCTACGCAGCGCGCCCCATCAACTGCCGCACGTACCGCTCATGCTCGATAACTGCTTGCGAGGACCGTGTCCGGCTGGGCCGGAATGCCGGCGAGGAAGTGGTGTTCACCTACCCGTTCGACGATCTGGTCCGCAAGTCGTTCCATCACGTGGTGCAACCGGGTGAAACGCCGCACTTTCTTGAAATGAACACGTTCCTAGCGAGTGTTCTGCATGACGATGAGGCGCTTGCAGCATGGGCATCTGGGCAGATATCCACCAAAGGCAATGAGTAAATTCGTCAGACAAGCTTGAAACATCAACGTTAAATCGATGACGGGTGCTGACTCCAACGATTGCGCCCAAGTTACCGCAAAACCTACGTGCTCGCTTTACACCAAGGAACGTACCAAATTCACGAACGAAACCCATCATGCCACTGCGTCGACGAACACTCCCCGTAGGCCAGTGACGCCACTTTCACTGAGGCTGCGCGCCAACGCTCCCGAAAATGATTGCAAACTCGGCATTGTGCTACCTGGGGAGTCCGAGGCTGTGTCGGATGACGAGCCAAGTGACGTCCAGAGGCTTTGAAGCACGGTCGTTAAGTTGCCAGCTCCATTTGATGCATCGCCTGAACTGGCGCGCAATGCCTGAGCCAGATTAGAAGACGTCGAGGCGACACTTCTGTACTGCTGTATCTGCTGCGACGCAGCTTGTTGCAACGGAAGGGAGGCGAACGACGAGTCGGTCGCTGTGGCTGTGTTCTCCGAACCGACCGAATTGGGCCTGGAGATCAATCCAACTTGCGTCAACGCAGCCGCAATAGCTGAAGCCAGAGGCTCCGCAGCCGCTGCCGAGGAGTCCGCCACGACCGTGGGAGGCGATTGATTGACCTCTTTTCTGTAATGGCCATAGTGGACTGCAAAACGACCACTCACCGATGGCGTCGTGGTACTGCTGATGCTTAGAATACTCATAACAGGCAGGACCTTATGGACCATGAGCGATCAAGAACAAAAAAGAGTCGAAGTGGACTTTCGTACCTAAGCTGCACGCGGATGAATTTCTTTGAGCGTCTCGCCCAGCTCCCTACGCGCGCATTCCAGCTCATAGCGCTGCTGAAGATTAAGCCAGAATTCGGGTGAATTGCCAAAGTAGCGCGAAAGGCGTAGCGCCGTATCTGCCGTAATGCCACGTTTTTCCTGCACGATCTCGTTGATACGCGCAGCGGTAACCCCCAGAGCCGAAGCCAGCGCGTTACCCGACAAGCCTAGCGGCACCATGAATTCCTCAGGGAGCATTTCGCCAGGGTGGAAGGAAACCAGCAGTTGCTCGGCACCTTGCTCGGTGCCGTGAGGCCAATCCCGGCATCGCGGGTAGTCTGTGCTGGAATTGGCGTTCCGGCCTATGGCGCGGCGGGCAATTTGGGCATAAAAAACCATGCCCTGCGAACCGGAGTCTTGACCAAGCGCATCACGGTCAAAGCTCCCGACACTTTGACGGAAGCCTCTCGAAAGCAGCCAAGGAAGCGGCATCAACGCACCTGATTCACCGGTTGATGAAGGTCCCCGCTGGCTGGTTTGGACGCTGTTTTGGCCTCAAACCAACCAGACGGCCCGATGGGGGCGGTGTGGCTTGTTCTCATGATGCGGAACGTGCCCGCCTGAACGGCCGTAGCCCAAGAAAGGCCGCCTAACCCATTCACTCTCTTATGTTTTTTACCTTTGTCAAAAAAGTTGACAAGATTGACAAAGTTGACATATTTGACAATGTCAAATATCGTACTCCCAAGTTCACAAGCCAGGAGATCGGCCATGGATAACCTGACCCTTCCCGCGGAGACGATTCTGCAGTTGCTCCAGCAACTCAAAGAAGTCACGAAAAAAGTCCAAAAAGCCACGCACTCGCTGAGAAAGCCATTGTTGCGCGCGGCGACAGGTCATGACCTCGCTCCCATCAAATTGGAACGTGACGCTTTCAATGAAGTTCGAAGGTTGCGCCAATTCCTGGAGGAAGTGGAGGCGGCTGACCACCCGCAGCTCTTAGAGAACATGCACGCAGTGGCAAAGGCCCAAGCGCGCTCTGAGGCCGACAAACAAGAGTTAGTGGCGTCGGGACAGGTTCTGCCAGCGAATGCATTTGCCAAGAAGGCAGGCATCAGTCGCCAAGCGGTGAACAAGGGCAAACAGAATGGAAGCTATTTTGCCCTCAAACCCAAAGGGCGGGAGCTTTACTACCCCATTTTTCTCGCTGACTCTGAATTGAGGGAACTCGGTTTGGACGAGGCCTTAAAAATTTTGAAGGATGAAACGTCCTGGAGTAAGTGGCTGTTCTTTACCAATCGCCGCGGTTCATTGGGAAATAAGACTCCATTGGAAGCACTACACGACCGCGCCAAAGAGCAGGTGCTCAACGCTGCGCGCGCCTATCGAGATCGTTGAACAAGGACGTTCCATGCCGTTGCCCGCCCCGTCACCGGACTTCCATAGACTTCAGATCAAAACCGACCGCATCGATGCCCGCTCACTTTTTAGAATTAGCAGGCGCCCAAAAACAGAGCCCTACTTCGGGAAAAACAAAGCTTATCGCTTTGACGACTCTCTCAAGAGATACGGTGTTTGCTACGTCGGAGATTGCCTCGCCACCGCCTTCGCCGAAACTATCCTTCACGATCTAAGCCCAGTTGGGGGTGAATTTCGTGTTGCCCGCGATGACGTCACGGACCGTTTCGTCATGAGCTTTCGGCAGGAGAACTTCGACGTCGCAAATCTCACAGGCGCACATTTGAAAGTGCTGGGTGGGACCAATGACATCTCCTCCGAGGTCCCCTATGACACCACTCAGCTGTGGTCACAGGCGATCTATCAGCATCCTGACAAGCTTGTGGGACTGGCATACATCTCGCGCCATTTGAATACTCATCGTGCTTACGCACTCTTTGATCGACTGGACGGCCGACTAGTCGTTAAGTCCGAGATTCCCATCTTGATGCACCCGGAACTCAAAGACGTCTTAGAAATGTTCAATGTCGTTCTTTACTGAAGGAACGCACCCGCTTCACGGGTTGAGAAAGTCAGTACCTGCGCCCTCCCTGTGCTAATACTTTTCCTCGTTCATGAGCGCGCGCAAGTGACGGGCTTCACTCGCATATCTTCTTGCGCGACGCACGACCTGCTTTTCGAGTTTGTATTGCTGGGATTGGCATCCCAGCCTACGCGCTATGCTGCACGCGGATGAATTTCTTTGAGCGTCTCACCCAGCTCCCTGCGCGCGCATTCCAGCTCATAGCGCTGCTGGAGATTAAGCCAGAATTCGGGTGAATTACCAAAGTAGCGCGAAAGGCGTAGCGCCGTATCTGCGGTAAAACCACGTTTTTCGTGCACGATCTCGTTGATACGCACAGCGGTAACGCCGAGAGCTGACGCCAGCGCATTGTCCGACAAGCCAAGCGTCACCATAAATTCCTCACGGAGCACTTCACCAGGGTGGATAGGGGGCAGTCGTTTCTTAAGCATGGTCGATGGCTCAGTGAGCAGGTTGGAATGATAGTTCCAGCTGCCTATTTTTGAGTTTCGTATTGCTGGGATTTTTATCCCAGCCTACGTGTGGCCGCCATTTCCCCGAAAACGGGACGCGCTTTTTTAATAGTGGATGCCGGGCAATCCATCACTAAGAGCAAAATGGATTCCTCGCTCCTCAAAGCCAGGCACATCCATGTGCCTTCCCCGCGTACCCGCTTTCGCGGGAATGACGGCTGTGGGAGTTACGGTGGTGGCCATAAATAGCCATGACGGCTCCGACGTGGCCCCGAGGGCTTCATGGTTGCACGGATTCCATCAGCTCGCCTCAAGCACAAAAAAACCCGCCATCGGCGGGTTTCTTGTTTTCGCTGCGGGACCCCTTACAGGACTTCCGTAGCCTTCGATTGGTGCCAAGGGGAGACCCGCGAATAAACCCAACAAATTGATTTAAAACAAATATATGTCCAGAAATAGTCAATTCATACCCAAATTCATACCCAAAAAGTTAACCTTGCTTTGGTAGCGCCCCGGAGGGCAAAGTCGGACATGAAATGTGCCAGTTGGATCACACGATTGAGCCAATTATAAAGCGAGGAAACGTTGCCCGAGATCAGTTACCGTCAGTCATGTCACCTTGCGTTGCAGTCCCAGCTAAGTCTCCGCGTCGCAATCCGCATAGATATAGTTACCTATTCGGAAATGTCTCACCCCTGTTCTCGGCGATAGCCAGCTATCAAACGATCACTGGCAAGTGCGTTATCTGGCCGCCCCTTCTTGAATCTCAATCATTTCATTCAGTATAGTCGACCATAACGGATACGTTGGAGCCTGAAGACCCCGTATTCGTCCGCTCGTCGCGCACGAGCTGAGCTGCTGGCCAACCGCCTCAGTGATCACCTACCTGCAAGCCCCGGCGTGCTCTTCTGCGTCTGGCTGTGGAGTTAAGCGCAAGCTCCACACCAATCCGGTGGCTTGCCTTGCCTGTCTTCAGGTCCTTCCGTATACCTCGTGATTCACACCAGGTTTTCGATGCATCCAGCTCGGCGTAGTCACTGCAGCCCCCTGCTGGAGAGACGTAATGCAGCCGACCCACAATAAATTGAAGCGCCGCGCGATATTCGAAGCTTTGCGCGAAATGGTGATTCCGGTCACTTCCATCCCTGTGGACCCTTACCACCCTGTACCGTTCGCGCTTGCGTGCCAACGCATGGGGCACGCGCGATCCACCAGCTACGCAATCCTCAAGGCTCAACGCAAAGCGGATCAGGAACGCGTTCAGCTTCAACGCCCTCGCTTCCCTGAGCCTCACATGCGCGGTAACAGCAACTACATCTACGAGTATCAGATCAACCAGTACAACCGTGATTATGCGGCCTTTTCGCTGGGAACGACCGCCGCCTCCAACGTTGCGAATGGCCTGAACCTCCCGCTTACCGAGGAGATCAGCCGTGGCCGCTGATAACACGAAGACAAACCTGTTCGGCAGAGATGATGCGGGCAGCGAGATGTTCACCAAGGCCATAGGGGCTCTAGATAACTTGGAGACCGATCAGGAAACGATCGAGGCGAAGCACTTCAAGAAGCTCTACCCCTCTATCCTCAAGGCCATTGAGCAAGGCCACTCCATCGCCAAGATCCTCAAAACTTTGGGTGATGCAGGCTTCAAGATCCATCCGGCAAAATTCAAGAAGCTCATGGCCAAACTGGATGACGCCAAAGCCAGCAGCGCCACTGTAGCGACTGAGAATGCTACTGAGGTTCCCTGTGAACGCTGACACGAAATGCTATTCCTCGCCTCGGGTCGGCTTCAACAACGTAATGCGCATGCAGCACCTACACGTCGAGGTACGAGTGGAAGACCTTATTTCACCTCCACCCGACATGAAGGACTGCCCGCACGTACATCTCCCAAATCCGGCTATGCGGGCGTTTATCCAACTCAAGCGGAATACCGGTGCACCCGACGCGGTAATCCTGGCCTGGATTCTTGCAGTCATGGCAGCATCCGCCATGCGGATAGCCCGTGTCCGCGCACCAGGATGGAACGCAGAAACCTTGGCACTATTTCTCATCGCCGGATCGGAACCGGGTACCGGTAAGTTACCTGTCTATGAGCACCTCATTCCACCTTTCCGAGACTACGACAAGGCATCACACTCGGTCTATCAGGAACTCCTGATGGAGCAAGAAGCCGACATGGAAGCTTGGATAGCCAGAAAGTCAGGATTAAAGAAGTTGCTCCGCGATCTGACCAGCAGCCCCCATCTTGAAGACGCCAAAAAAGCCGACGAAGTTGAGAAACTGCTCAAGGAACTGGTGCGCCGCAAGCCGAAACAGGTCCGCTCACGACGCCTCCTAAAGAACCGCATTTCAGTTGTCCAAGCCCTCAAAGCTCTAAATGGTGGACAGGAAGCCATGCTACTGGCCACCGAAGAGGGCGCTAAACTCCTAAACGGCGTCATCGCAGAAGATGTCGACTTGGTCAATCAGCTTTTCGACGGGACAGAAATTGTCTACGAACGAAACTATCTGGACCTCGTCATAACCGCCCCCTTAGTGTGCCTCTGCCTCGGCATCCAGCCCGGCCGTCTCTCTGCCCTGCTCAAAAAGTATGCCCTTGACGCTAGCGTCAGCGGATTTCTGGCACGCTTCCTTGTGGCGGTCGACCGGGATGAAGGCGAAGAACCGGAACTCGACTATGAACCTGCGTGGGGCGATGTTGACACTTTGAACGCGCTCGTCAGCAAGCTGCTTCGCATACCTGACGATGTCGGCGATGGCGCGTTGTTCGAACCAAAGGTCCTTGAGTTCGATCTCGAAGCCTCTACAGAGTTCAAACGCATCAAGAGAGCACTGAAAGACCTAAGACAGGAAAACGGTCCGTGGCACGGCATTAAGGCGTTCGCTCGAAAAGCCATTAAGATCATTGCACGCCTTGCAGCCATCTTTACGATATTCAAGGATGACCAAAGCACCCATATCAGCAAGGAAACCTTGAACGATGCAGCGCTCGTTGTTGAATGGTACTTGCATCAAGCCAAGGACGTGATTGTCAACGAATCGCAGCGGGTCGCTATCCGCCACCTTTACGAAAAGCTCAAGGACTTCTACCGGGATGAGCGTCGCCAAGGACACAATGCCGCGTGGATCTCGAAGACATATATCCAGCGCCATGCGCACATGAAGGTTGATGTGCTCGACCCTTTGCTTGGCATCATGGCCAAGCATGGCATGCTGAGAGAAGACACGCGCAACTCCTCTCGCGCACAGTACGTCGTGCTCACCGAGAAGTACTTCTAGAGCGGCTAGATCCACCTCAGTGGCAGTCAATTACTGCAATAGGTTGGCTGCCATTGAACCCCTACAGCGCAGCAGGCTGCCTCAAAGTTTTCCAGCATAAAAGGCCAAGCTTCCGCCTTCGACCGCAACCATCAAAGCTAACTGGCACAGACGAAGATAGCGCATCTGGCCAGCTCGAACATGTCTGTAAAATATGCTGCTCGCAAGCGTAGCTAAGCGCTACCCTGCCATCTTGCGCTGCTAAACCGTTGACACACAGCCGTTGTCGACATTCCCCAAGCAGGATACTTATTTGCCAGCACGCTCTGAAAACCGTGCTACAGCTGCGACAGTAGCAGCTGTAGCGGCTTTTTGCGGCACGCAATTGCGTCGCCCCGCCCCATCCCGACAGGCGCGTACGTGCACGGTAACACTACTCTGCACACGCCCTAGCATCCTGGATGTGTGGCATCCACCAGTCAGGCAATTGCCCCCAGCTATCGGACACATCACTGACATGATCGCGCATGTTCCACCAACCATTTTATTTGCACTAAAAATGCACTAAGTCCACATCCTATGGAACAAACCAACATGCCAGCATTTGCGGTGATGTTGCACGACGCGGACCAGCCTACGCCAGCCTATGCATGCCTCCAGCATTCCGGTTATATATCTAATAATAGCTCTCACAGCAATGGCTCTAATAGCGCTACGGCCATAGCCCTCATAGCACGATGACTCTCATGGTTATAACAGAGAGTTAATGGTCGGATAGAAGCGGCATTGGGATGACCCATCGCAACCTCCTACGTACAACAAGCACATCAGAAGACGGGCGACTGCTTCCATAGCAGTCCAATGGCAACAAACAGGTAGATAGCTCGATGTCAATCGATGTCTGCCATGACGCAAACAGGCGCCAGTCGCCTTATCGTCACAAGAGCCGCTGATGACACCCTGGCAATCCTTCACGCGTAGACGGACGTATCCGTGTATGGCATGCACCACGTCGTGCCGCCACAGTTACCACCACTTCAAATGAAGCCCATGAACACACTTATTGAGCCACTAGCCAAACCATTCGCTGCAAGCACCTCGGTGCAGGAGATAGAGCGCGAGGTTGAGCTGCGTGAGAAGAACTATCAGCGCGCATCCAAGGGTTGTGTCCACGTTGGCGATGACAGGATCATCGTCGCCCATGAGCTCGATTGCTTGCTATGCCTCGAACGCATGGAGAATCTATCCCGGCGGATCGTGCACAGAAACGAAGCAGCCACCAGAGTCGTCAAGAAGCGCACCCCGTCAGGGACAGTTATCGGCCTGACGCATGAACTGACGTCGCTGGGTGAAGCCGTATGGGCGCTGTGCCTGTCAGGTATACCCATGATCGAACTGACATGTCCAAGCAGTCGCTATAAAGGCGAGTACTCTTCAACTGTCGTACCTTTCCCTGAGGTGGAAGAGTTGGCGCACACCAGTGACATGACGGTTCGCTTCAATCCATCCATCGCCGTGTTGCTGCGAGCTTGTCAAAAGGCAATGCCGACACTGAGAGCATATAGCGGCGACGGCTACGTCATCGATGTAAACAACGAACGGACGCGGCGCAAGTTGACCTGGCTAGTGCGCTTCGTGCGCCGCGTAGGTCGATCTGGTCATTTCAGGCGTATGGAGAGCAATCGTGTCCGCCTGGAGCGGAAGGACCTTGAGTCGTGCTGCCGGTACATGGCGTCGGGCTTCGCAGAGTACGCCAACCTGGAGGTACTTCGCGTGGACCTGTACATCCGCCCTACCCACCATACGTGGGCAGATACCCGATTGGCTGAACAATGCATGGAGCGCTATCTACGGGCATTGAGCGAAGATCGCATCATCTCTGACGTGAAGCGTTGGATCTGGAAGCGAGAATGTGGCTTCGATCGAGGCATCCACTACCACCTCCTCGTCGCCCTGGATGGGCACAAGCACCAGAGTGCAAACGCACTCGGTAAGATGCTGGGTGAGGCATGGGTGAATCGATGCGGCCCCTTAAGGGCCAGTTACTTCAACTGCTACGTGCGTCGGCATGAGTACAAGTACAACGGCCTTGGTTCAGTCCACGTGACTGATGCAAAGAAGCTGATAGGCATCAAGAAAGCCATCGAATACATGGTCAAGGGCGATGGCTACGTAATGACCGGGCATAAGCGAAATCTTCGAAAAGGCAACATGCCTAAGGATCAGCATCAGCCAAAACGTGGCGCTCCACGCAAGGGGGGACACGATATGTCGCTGGTCAATGCCATCCTCGGAAATCCCATAACCAACGCCGATATACCCTACACGGAGAATGACCTATGAAATCACTACAGACCTGGATGACATGGATAGGCGCAAAGTGGTCGAAAATAACCAGTAGGCGAGAAGGGGCGCATGAGCAATGTCAGCGCAAGCTCAATGATTTCATCGATCTTGCGTATAGGCCAATACCCGAAGCCAATGATTAGCCTTATTGCTGGCTATCGACTGCATTCATAAACAGACCGGTGGCGATTTAGTTACTGTAGTGGTTTAAGGAGCCGCCCTGTTCAGGAATACCTTCGGGCACGAGCACGCGTCATCGGTATAGCATGGCTCTTTAGCATCCATCTTTCGTACCAATCCAAGTCAACTGCGCTATCGTTTCCATCGCCACAATTCCATGGCCCGATCCATGACTATTGCCAAACTTCGCAATTACCTCAATACGCTCGCTTCTGGATTAATCGATAACGAGCATAAAGACGAGACCACCTCTATCTTAGCGGATTGCTGGACAAGTCTTGATGGAGGCGATGCAGAAGGCATGCATGCCGACAAACTTTCAGGTCGTGTTGAGGATATGACTTGGGAATCACCATTGCTCAGCTTCAAGATTGAACGGCATGGCAGGACAGTCAACGGCTCATCAAGAGCGGATGTGCATCAGTGGGTTATTGACGTTGATCGTGGCACTGCCAGCTGTTTTGTCGTAGGCCACAGGCAGCTAACGCCAAACTCTCCCAGACTCGACGTTAAATCGCTAGCCAGGGGTGTAGCGGCTTTAATCCTTGAGGAAAAGCACGATCCTAAATTGACATGGCTAGACGCAAGAAGCGTCAAGGTCAATCTCAATGAAGTGATCCCTAAAGTTGGCCCTGCGCAAACCATTGAAGATCGACGTAGGCGCTTTAGGATTGAGCTTGGGCACGTCCTAGAGTCGGGTGGATGGTGCCGTAGAGCAAAGGGTAGCCATCTCGTCTTTGATCGGTCTGAAGGGGAATAACCATGCAGTGGAGAGAACCGCATGAACCTGGACGCATTTGGTCGCTACAAGGGCAACGTGGACGAATGGGCGGACGAACAGTCTCGAACCCTTACCGGACTCGGGTTCGTAATCATCGATGCTGAAGACATGATCCAGGAAGATGCTCACTTCGTCTTCTTGGAACCGGGACAATTCCAGGCGTTCTGTACTGCCTCCGGCCAAAACGCAGTATTCCAAATGCGCGGTGAGGTCGACGTGGATGGAACGATTCGGTCCGTTATCCAAAAGCTCTGCGAGGACAACGAGGACCCAGTACTTCTGATCAAAACATTCGAAGTGCAGAATGCTTTGCTGCTCAAACGTGCCCGGTCGCACTGCCACGAACATTTCTATGCCGAGTTTTCGGTTCTTCACCAGGGCGCTTTCATCTCCTGCGGTGTTCTGTGCGAATCACACGACCAACTGATGGAAGCTCTAGCAGCCTTCTGCGACTCTGCCGATGACCGGCGTGAAGAGGCGAAGCAGGTCCGCCTGGAGCAGGACGCCGAAACCTTGGAGCGTTTGGCCGACGAGCTGCTGGTGGACCCAGAGTTCGCCAAGATTCGAGGACGAAGGAAGCGCTGTGTCTACGTATTGGAGAAATATGGCGATAGGGTTCCGAAGTCGGCTCGAGGAGAAATCCGTCGTGTGGATGCAGGCGACTATGATGGCAACCTGGCGGCACTGGTGGAGCGGGTCTCTGATCGGCTTGAACTGAGCAAGTCGTAACAATCAGGATGAGCGGATGGGCGTCTTCGGATCACGGGCCATTTCGCACATCTTCGTGGAGCTGGGATTACGAACATGGGCAGGGCTTCGGCAGTGGGTTCACGCTGCACCGCGGCATGTTTGTTTCAGAATGTGCACAAAAAAGCCGGGTGAACCCGGCTTCTAGAATCGTTGAATTTTGTGCACGCCGCGCCCCTATTCCGCGCTGCTGTGATGGATTGGCGCGCGCCTTTTGTCTTCGCGAGCTTCATGCCAAGCAGATGGATCGGCGTGACTGGTGTCACGGGTGCTGCAGCCTGTGCCACTGGCTCGGGCCGAGGCGAAGATGGAAAATAAATATTGTACAGCACGTATAAAACTATCCCCATTGCAACGATGGGGAACCTAGTTGAGCGCTGCAGTCTTAAACGCCCCCTCAGACGAAGGGCGAAACGCCCAGTCAACGCCATTGTTGCCGCGCCCGAGCAGGTTTAGGACCGCACACGGTATGTTTCGCGCGCAGAATTTCCGCTGTAGAAATTCCGCTTGGCCAAGATCATGGGTGGAGAGAAGGACCTGATAGCTCTTCGCCCGCACCAAATTCCCGATGAAATCCGCGAACGCAGCCGCGTGGATAGCGTCATTATGCTGAAGCGGATCATCCAGGATCAACGCCCGCCATCGCGACCAGGGATAGGTCAGACTAGCTGCACATAGCATGCTAACCGCAAGCGCCGCCATCTGCCCTTCGGAGTGGACCAGCATTGGATCGACACTGTTGAGATTCTTGGGCATCTCGCCGGTTACAGAGGCACTTTGCTTGATGCCGCGCTTTTGGAGAGTGAGGCCGATGCCAATTCGGGGGTCGCAAAGTATCGCTTGATTGATCCGGTTGGCGAGTAACTGGAGTGGGTCGAGATAGGCGGCATTAAACTTATTTACAGCATCGGCAATCAGGATACTCGCCTTTGACGCTATTTCCTTCGATTGTGTGGTGGCTAGAGCGTCCCTCTTGGCCATCTCCAGCTTTTTCATAGCCGCGACACGAACCTGCTCGCGCGTACTGTTCGGAGCTAGGTCGGTCAAGCCTCGGACACGGTTAATAGCTGCTCGATGTGCAATCTGCCGGTTCCAAGCCTCGCGGCCGTCGCGCAACCGTTTAAGTAGTGCATCGGCCTCGGCGAGTGATTCGCGGGCCTGATTGAGGTTGGACGCAGCCGCCTCGATTTTCGTCTCATCGAAGTCCTCGTCAACCCAGCCCGCGTCTCGCCATTTACCTGATATATCAGTTAGAGCGATACGGTTACTTTCCTGATCGACCACGGCCTGCGCGATACGCGCCCGCAGATTGGCTTCAGCCTCCCGCAATGGAGCTAGCCTCAGATCCTGCTCTGAAACAGTCGTAGCTGCGTCGTCATAAGCCTTTTGCGCCGCAGCCAGGGCCGTAGCGGAAACTACGACTGCCTCTTCAATCTGCTCCCGAGAAGGTGCTCTGCCAGAATAAAGCTGAACCGCCAATGTCGCGATACGTTCACCAGCAACCTGCTCGGCCACCTTGCAGTCGTCGAGCCGCCGCATTGTGGTTGCTTCCAAAAGACTCGCTGTGTCGCGCCTTCGCGCAGCCTCGGATGCACGCGAAATCGCCCTTCCGTTAGCGGTGAAACGGCCCAACCAACGGGCCCGCCTGCGGCGTGATTTCTCTAACCGCACCTCATCTTTAACAAGCTCCGCAAGCCAAGACTCCACACTTGAACGCGATACGTCGGCTGCCAGCCCGAGGCCTGTCAATAAACGATCGTTGCCATCGCGGTCCGAATTGCGCTTTGCAAACAATGACCTTAGCCGCTCAGCGATACCGCGAAGTTGCTCTAAATTAGTTGTTGCCGTGGCAACCAACAACTGTGCGTCGCTGAGCGCTTCTTGTTGAGCGAGCACAAGGGGAGCGAGGCGCTTGGCCGCAGCTCCTGCACGTTCAGACAAGTCTGCCGGAGAGGCAAAATGGGTCGCACAAACTGGGCAATCCTGGGCGTTGTGTGAGAGGTGCGTGGCGACAGTAGAAACCGCATTCGAAAGAGCACTAACCGAGCGCTCGACGGTGCGTAATGCTTCATTCGCCCCAGTCTCGATCAACCGAGCTGCTGAAAGATTGGAGGACGCGAACCCGATCTGATTGTCGATATCGGGGTGGCGCGCTTTTAAGTCATGCAGTTCGGCGTCGACCTGATCAATCTGGCCCTCGTAGTCAAGCCACGTGCGTACGCGTTCGATACGAGTACTCGACAAGCCGAGTCTCCTTTCGAGGTTAGCAACCTCTTCGCGCAAACGCGCCTCGATCTGAGTCCGACGCTCGTTCCGCTGCACCAATTGCTCAGCTTCGACGAGCGAAGCACGCGCCTTAGCAAGATCGCTTTCGGCCTTCTCACGTTCATTACGCGCCGCTTCGCACGTGATGGCCGCCTCCCGCAACGCGACCACGCTTGCGTGCATACTCCGCGCCACCGCCAGCGGTTCGGCCGTCGCGGAGAGCGCATTTTGCCGGCGCGTTAACTCCTGCTTGGCGGCTTCCATCGCTCCGACGGCAACGATAAGATCGCGCTCCGCCGCTTCTGATGCACCCGACGTCTCAGTCAGTGCCTTGTAATGACGGTCACGCAACGCAAGCAAACGCCGCGCTTCGAGAATAGCGAGCTCGCGCTTACGCGCAAGCTCAGCTCCCTGGTCGATCGCGGACTGAATATTCCCCGGATCCGGCAATTTGTCCCAAACAAAGGGCGACCGCGTACTTATCAGCTTGCGCCAGAGGACGTTCAGGGCGTTTGCGATCTCGCTCGTAAGTTTCGCAGCATCGCCATCGTCCAGCGCACCAGACGCCTGCGAACCTGACCATAGCCTCTCCTCCTGGTCGAGCGCATCGCTCAAGACATCAACTTCGTCACCCAACTGTTCAATACGAAGCTTGAAAGCCCGTGCCGGAAGCGTTTTCCCTTCCCCGTGCAAAGCCAGACCAAATTTCTGAAGCTTGGCACTCTGCGACACCTCCTTCAAAATTGCCAGCCGCTCCCCTGGGTCACGATGCGTAAGTCGAGACAGTGAGGATTGACCGAGAAAATGTGTAAGCAGTAGATAGCGACTCAAGCTCGAGATAGGCGCCTGCCAATCAGGCAAACGCAAATATTCGGCAATGTCTGGAACGCCATTCAGCGTGGACTCCCTGGCTTTCTGCCCGTCCAGTTGCCGTGCGATCCGATTCCCGTCTGAGAAAGCTAGAGCCGCGGTGGTCGGATCGCTGCGGCTACCCCACCGACACAGATAGTTGCCAAACTTTGCGTAGCCGTCGACGCTGCTGAAATGATCAATATTGCCAGTGAGTGCCCATTCGAGCGCATCGAACAGCGACGACTTGCCTAGACCATTACTACCGTGAACGATCAATACGCCGGGTTCGGGGGCAAGATCTATTTGCAGACTTCCGAACGAACGGAAATCGGAAAGCTCGATTCCAGTCAGATAGAGATGCGTCATTATGGTATCCCTCGAGCCCGAACCAGGCGTTCAACCATGGATTCGAGATCTTCGCCGGCCTGATCCACGATATCGATCCAAGCAGTCGCGACAGCCTCTTGTAGGCCTGCTTCTGTCAGCAGTGTTGCGGCTAGGCCTTGAACCTGATCGAGCGGAGCGTCATGTCTTTCCGAGACATCTTCCCATGGCGCAGCGAGAAAAGTCCTGGCAAGAAATTCCACGTAGGATTGATCCAGATTTTTCGAGTTCGGCAGCCAGATCACCTTTCGACACACGCTTTCATCTCGCTCGGCAATGTCAATCACCGTACGCCAATCTGCATCGGAACTGGGATTGACCGCGCACAGAAAGATGTGCGCATTAATCACTTCATTGCGTGTCATGTAAGAGCGTGCAATCACCATCTGGCTATGCAGCAATCGTAGCGTCTCTTGCATTTCTGTCTTCTTGCCGATGGTGACAGGCGCGACGATTGCCGGGTAGGCGCCGAGACGGATACCGTAAGCAACCTTGGGCAATGCCGCAGTGCTGGCGTCTGGCCTACCGCGAAACTGCGCCGAGACGAAATCTGGTTCCTCCTTGGCGTTCCACCCGAGAGAGAAAGCCGAGGCCAGTAGTCGATCTCGCAATTCCTCTGCAGTCATTTCAATATCCTCTTAAGTTCCTTTTCCTGGCGCTCCCGCCATTCAGCGAATTCCAGTTCGACAGCTTGTTTCCAGCTGGCCAGCGAATCGCCGAGATGTGTACGCCATCTCTTGTCGTTCTGGATAATCGCGGGCCGTACGCGGCGCGCGGCCTTGATCGAGTTGCCCGCATCGCCGCCGTCCATCACCGTGCCTGCAGGATCCGATACGATGACCTCATTGGCCGCCGCAAGGATCAGGGCGTCCGCATCCCAGTCATCTGGGGTAGTGCGCGACGAAAGCAGTTGCAGTCCGATACCCTCACACCCTGTCCCGATGCCAACACCATTGGAAGCGAAGGCGAGATTTCCGTTGGCAATAGAGCGTGGCGTGAGCGGTTCGCCTGCATGAGTGGCGGCGATCATGATCAGCGCATTGACCATATGCTTGAGCGAGCCGTGATCGCCACTCCAGGGCTTGGCTGCCTGTTGCTCGACATTGGCCAACCAGCGCAGAAAATCGAATTGCAGTTTTGGATCTGCGCTTAACGTAACCTTCCAGCCAGCCCAGGTGGTGCTTATCAGGCCGAGGATTTGGGATGAAATGGAGCCGAGCATCGCAGAGGCTTGGGCTGCGATGGCCGCTTGAATGCCTTTGTCGAGCAAGCGCACAAGACAGGCGTCTACGTAATCCGCAATTGTGACACTGCCATATTGGGAAACGTGGCGCGCCGAAGATGGCGTCGGCGCTTTCACGATACCAGGCGCAATGTCATTCCAAGCCGACAGAACCTCCGAGCCAGCCCGTAATTCGATCTTTTGGCCGCTGGCCCGCGCGAGACGCACCAGATCTAACGGATATGGCAAGTTGTCCGGCGCGACATGGATATCCACCCAAAAGCGCTCTGGCAGTTGCTCGCACTCCTGCGCGATGTCAGCGACACTGCGGCAGCCGCGCTCGACTAACACCTTAGTCGCGGCATCGATCGCAATTTCGATCACGCGCCGTTTTTCCGTCGCCGCCGCAAGTGCGGCGCTATGTGTGGCAGCATGCTCCAAGCGCTTGATCCGCTTAGCCTCGAACAGATCGTAAGTTTCGTCGTCGAGCGCGGGGGGCACTCCGAACAGCTGATTTGTTGCGATTAGCTTTTTGATGTGGGCTTCATAGTCTCCAATCAGATTGCCCGCTGGCGAGTAGCGCTGCTCGATGTTGGGACCATGGCGTAGAATGGCGTGTTTATAGGTATTCGTATCGGCAACGCCGGCTATGGCGGTCCCCGTAAGCGTGACGCCGGCATCGCTATTCGTGCAGGCAGTGACGAAACCGTTCGAGCGTGCCACCGTAAGCAAAGCGACTTCAGCCGCTTCCAGCAATGCCAGAACCATGCACTGGTTGAGCTGCGAGGCCCTGCCGGCGGCAAACAGCGATCCGTTGGCATTGACGGTCACAATGCGATCGGTGCGAAGCTTCTTCTTGATCGTTTCTATCACGCCATATTGCGAAAGGATCGGCAGCACGGTCGTGCGCAGTTCGGCCTCGACGTCGGCATCCAAAGCCTTGCTCGTGTAAACCTTATCAGCAGCTTCGCGTAATTTGTCGGGCCTAGAGAAGTTCAGGAACTCGCGCGTGAATTTGTCATGCTCGAAATCCTGGATCAGCAGCCCAAGAATAACGGTGAGTGCGCCGTCACCGTTGCCGCTCACCACATACGTAGTGTCCTTGACCGCTTCGGTCGCGTTTGTGCCGATCGCGCCTGGCTTCCAATAATCTTCCGGCGTCACCGCTCCGCATGGTAGTTCGTCGCCGAAACCCATCGTGAGGAAGACATGATCTAAATTTCGATGTTCAAGTTTTGCATTCCTCTTGAAAGTCAGAGCCCATTCCTTGCCCGACGGTTCCAGCTTGGTAAGCACACAACCCTTCTCGAAGGACAAGTCGGTCAGACCGGCACATAGCGTGTTGAAGTCGGTGCGAAGCCCTGGCACAACCACTTTCCCCATGCCCGCGGACCAATCGAGAATGGGCAGCCCGGCACGATCATCGAGAGAACCGAACTGAGGCCACTCATAGATGTGCGGGTGGAGCAGCCGAGTTGATCCGCTTTGCAAATGGAGAATTTCGCCGGACTGGTCGAACAGCGTAACTTTGTGACCAAGCAAGGCCAGCGCCACAGCCATAGTCGCACCTGCGGCACCCGCTCCGACCACTCCTATCCCTTGACCAGATTTGAAATAACCGAGTTCGTGGAGGGCACGCGCCAATCGCAGTGCTCGTACCTGCTGAGAAAAGAAGGTGATTCGCGGTGTGAAAGGTCCGAGGAAGTACAGGCCGCCTTTACCGGGAATGGTGGCGGCACTGATCAACTCTTCGGGGGACAATTCAATCGATGCCATGTTGCGACCAACGCTCTTTTCAATGAGATACGCCCAAGAGGCCGACCGCGCAGAAGCACGGTTTGGAATGAGCAAATCATCATCGCCCCCTTTGCGCGGCCCTAGAACCAGGGCCGTCGCAATGATGCGTGCAGGACTCAACGAAGACAATGCCGTCCGCGCCAGAATTCCTGGGCCGGAGTGTCTTCACGTTTTCATCACGCATTCGTGAACGCGCTGAACTTTGACCTCGGGGCGTGCCGGCGTTCCGCCACACCGCATTACCACATCGGCCGGCTGCCCCAAGCGTTCGGCTAGTTGGTAGAGCAACCTTGGGTCTAGCATTTTTCGCAAAACCGAAACTTCTTGTTTTTTTACCGCGTTTGAGGGAGGATTTCCGGAAGGGGGGGCATCAATCTATCCGGGAGACCAACCTCAGTGAACCAGTCTGTCGTAGTCCAGTTCGAACATGTGCAGAGCCGCCTTGCAGAGCTTGAACTCACGGAGGACGTTCTCCGAGAGGCGTTGACCCTGGCCCATAGCTTCGCCGCCCGTTGTACTCCTAACCATCCCCGTATCTACCCAGGTCTGGTCATGTGGGCCGAGACCATCAAGGCACTCCGTGATCTGCTCCGCCCTCAGGGATGGCACAGTCAGGACGAAGGGACGTATGACCGCGTCATTCGTTCAGACGGAGCGATGGGCATTGCGGTGGCCTCTGGAAACGAGGCAGTGGGTATTCCGGAGATGGAACCCACAAACAAGTCCCCCAAAGGACGCAATACGATCGCGGCGGTGGAAACCAATCGGCAGTTGGAACTCTTCCCTATTCCTGTGGTGGAGAGCAAAGAACCTGACGACAAAGACGGAGAGACTTGGATACTTCTTCATTTTTACGACGCTCGCAAGGGTGAGCGTCGCGCAGAGTTATCGCGTCCTCGTGACATCGATGACGATGGGAGAATTTCTGCTTGGTATGAGAGGATCATTTTGACCCCGCTGAGCATTGACGGCGACTTTGCCGAGATCGTTCCTCCGGATCAACCTGATGTCGATTTTGACATCGAGAGAAAGCACTTGTGATCAACTATGTTTAACGCAGCACGTTTTTCCCTGGCGCGACAGCGTCGGGGAATGACCATGAAGGCACTTGCCACCAAGGCGGGTGTCAGCGAACGGTCTATCTCCGCCTATGAAGCTGGAGGCCAGGAGCCAGAACGAGTCACGCTCCTACGCATCAGTGAGGCCTTGGGATTTCCCGAGGCCTTCTTCTTTGGCGACGAACCGGAGATCTTATCTCCGGACGTCGCTAGTTTTCGCTCTATGTCAAAGATGACTGCCCGGCAAAAGAACTCGGCTCTTGGGGCTGGGGCCTTAGCGTTGATGCTCAATGACTGGATAGAGGGACGCTTCAATCTTCCGGCAGTGGATCTACCGGATCTTGGGCGAGAGCGACCCGTAACATCTGGCGCTCCCGGTCTGGCAGACGGAGATGTGGACTACCCAGTTGAGTCAGGGGAAGGATCGCCTGAGGCCGCCGCGTCAACCCTGAGGGCTCATTGGGGCCTGGGCGAGCTACCGATCAAAAACATGATCAAACTATTGGAGTCGAGGGGAGTACGCGTCTATTCCCTTGCCATCGACGCCAAAGAGGTCGATGCCTTTTCCATGTGGCATGGCGAGCGCCCTTATATCTTTCTCAACACGTTCAAGTCCGCCGAGCATTGCCGGTTCGATGCAGCCCATGAGCTTGGTCACCTTGTCTTGCATAGGCACGGGTCACCCCATGGACCGGACATCGAGCGGGAAGCAAACGCATTTGCCTCAGCGTTCTTGATGCCAAAAGCGAGCGTGCTTGCACAGGCGCCTCGCCAAGTCACGCTGCCCACGTTAGTGCGCCTTAAGAAATATTGGTCGGTCTCAGTGGCTGCTCTCAACTACCGATTGCATACGCTTGGCCTCACCTCGGACTGGGTATATCGGACGCTGTGCATTCAGCTGGCGGAAGAGGGATACCGAACAAAGGAGCCCGAGAGCATCCCTCATGAGCGGTCCTTACTTCTGGAAAAGGTGTTCGGGGTGCTCAAAGAAGAAGGAGTTTCGCGTCGTGACGTCGCCGCTCAACTCAATCTCTCTCCGGACGAGCTTGGCGCTCTAACCTTTGGACTAGTCCTGAATTTGTTGCCCGGAAGTGGCTCAGGCGGAAGGATTCGGCGCGCAAAGCTTACGCTGGTCACCTAGCCAGATATTGCTTTCGTGTGCATGGGCGACTAAACCGAAACGGCGGTGAGCCGAGGGAAGCGCGGATATAAAAACCAGTGATACCTACGGCCAGTTATGGCCAGGATGAAGCATTGCCGACATAGTAGAACACATCGCAACCAAGGAGTGGGGTATGCCCAATTTGACCGAAAAGACCGACAATGCCATTAACTCCATAGCGGCAGAGTTCGTCTCATTTCCTGCGCCTAACGGCATGACGCAGGAGCAATGGGAGGCACAAGTCAGAGGGAAGCTAGACGCGCTCAAGCAGACCCTTGAGGAGCAGCATTCAAAAGCGGTGCTCGCCAAGAGTTTACTTGACACCCTTAAGTACTTCAGTTTAGGTGCTGCATACGCAGCGGCGGGCGCAAAGCTCTTTAAAAATCACCATCAGGGCATTGCCATTATCGCATTGTTAATTGGTCTCGCCATTGCGATGGCTGCATTGTTTGTACTTGCTGATGTGCTAGACCAAGAAAACAACAAAGCAAGGACCAAGCGCTCAGAACGGGTTGCATTGGGGTGGGCAATCGCCTTCACTGTCCTTGGAATCGGTGCATGCTTGGCCGTCATATGGACGTTCGTGGGTTTATAAACCCACGAAGTAATCCAGAGTCTGTCGACGTGTAATTGCAGGAAGGGAGTCATGCAGCTCCCCTTTCCGACGGCACGCAACTATTATCAGCCAACCTTGAGGCACTGCTTGACGGCTGCACGCTCCCGGCTGTGACCAACAATCTACAGAGTCCAGATGCCCGCCCACTGAAACCCAGGTAGCCGTCAAGGTTCTCTTGAGTGATCCCTATAAAAATCCGCGATTTGGGGTTGTTCCGCCTCGTCTGACAAACCACTTTGGATTGGACTTTCCAGCGGCGCCCAACCTAGAACATTACGGATCAGGTTCGCCGCAATCTTGAAAGAAGAAGACGCGCAATCCATTCCATCCGCGTATTCAAGTAGCAGGTGTGCACCAACTTCAGCGGGCCAGTTTGCCACCTGCTCACTAACGCCATCCACAAGCATTTTTCCGTTGGCTGCCTTTGCAAAGATGTCGGACGCAGCACCTTCCTCAAGATCCAAAAGGTATTGACGGGCGGCCGAGAAACTCGACATCCGTACTATTGCAAACCCCGTCAACTGTTGCCGTTCACCCGCGCCAAGTTGGCGTTCTCCAGAATGGACTGCATTAGGCATTGATCGCAGGGCGGCCATATTTCTTGCTATGCCAGAAGCGAGTTGTTCACCAGAAAACGTAGATGACCACGCTGCCATGACTTCTTGCAGGATCTCCGGGAGTAACTTTTTGGCTTGCAGTTGCCTATATTTTCTTTGCTTCTTTTCCAGCCTAAAAGGCGTATAGAGGGCAACCAGTGCCGCCACGAAAGTGGCGAGCGCTGTGCACATAGACCAAAAGATGTCCGGTTTCGTGAAAGTGTCCGACCAGAAACCATGCGCTCCTTCGGCTTTGGGCTTGGCCAACTGGGCTGCCAAGCTTACAGAGTTACCGGCCACGTCCAAAGACTTGGAGGCCGCCTGCACCGTTTCATGTGCAAGATTTATCGAATCCTGGGCGCTCGACGCGGGCGCCACGGTATGTTGAGCGTCCCTCGAAGTTCCAGCCCAACACACGCCTGCCAGTGCGAGCAACAAGCCGCACATTGCCCCTAGCCATCGCGCCATCCCCTGTCTCCTGAATCTGTAGGCCTCAGGATTCTAGCCGGACCGCGGCGTGCGGTGGCCGTCACCGAGCCCCCCTGCGCTTGGCGGATGGCGAAATACAAGCGATTAACGGTCCACCGGGAAGCGGCAAGACCTCCATGCTGCGTGCCGTTGTAGCAAGTCAATGGGTGAGCGCCGCACTACACCAGAAACCCTGCCCCATCACCCTCGCCTGTGGCGCCACAAACAAATCGGTCACCAACGTCATGAGGCCTTCGGCAATCCGATTCCCAATCCGCCCGGTGTGCCTCTAGCAATAATATCGCCCGGCAGTAGAGCATCGGCCATGACAAGGCCTGTATCAATGACGGGATGTCGAAGATCAGATTCGACAGAGGAGCATCCTGACGTAATTCGCCATTGACCTAAGCTTCGATAGGCACCTCGTCAATCGTGGTCACCCAAGGTCCCACAGGGCAGAAAGTGTCGAGCGATTTTCCAAGGAACCACTGCGCATGATCTCGCTGCATATCACGTCCTTCCTAGGTCCATCAGCCAGCATGGATGACTGACGCCCGGCCGGGCCGCCTTTAGGCGGCCCGTTTCTTGTTACTGACCGGGTGCTTTGCAAGTAGCGGCCCATTCCTGCATCTGCTCCATGCTTACCGAAGAATCAATGCCTTTAGCCTGAGCGTCCTTAGCGAAAGCATCGTCGAGCTTCTGGATGCATGGCGTCATCTTGGGCCAGTCATTGTCACTAGCAGCAGATATCGCGGGATCGGCTGCAGGAGCAGCGGCTAATGCTTGTTGCTTCGACCCATCTGATGCAGTTTCTTGAGCCAGGATCGAGGCTGGGGCACCTCCTACAGCCTGGGCATTGCTGTTAAAGCACAAATCACTAAGGCAGATGAGCTTGTCAGGGGAAAGGTGTGATTGCTCAATGATCTCCTTTGCAGCCTGTGGAGACGGAGCGTCACTCCTGGCAATTTGGACATCTGCTGGATTCACCGGAAACAGTTGCTTGAACTGCTCGGGATATGCGGCGACCAGGGGATAACCAAGCTTGTCAATGCCGAAGATCGTCACCGGCACACCTTTCCAAAGATAGGCAAGCTTGGCAGCATCGAGCGCACTGTGATCTGGATATAACGCGGCAAGGATATTGCCGTAGGTCGTGTCCGTGAGGGGGGAGGCAGGCTTGACCGGGATAGGCAAATTACGCAGGACAGACCACGCCTGATCAAAATTCGTGGCGTTATTATCGACAGCCACTCTCATGATGCTAGTAGCATCCAATTTGAAGTCCTTGGAACTACCGTTCTTGTAATGAAGGACAAGGCCAACGTAACTCAGATCCGGCTGTCCGTCTGTACCGTAGGTCCACTGGTAGACGTCACCCGCGGAAGTGACGTCACTTTTGTCGTGTTCGATAAAGCCCGAATCCGAAACATCTTTGTAGTCACATTTGTACTCGACGAAAGTCTGATTGCGGTCTGTTTGGTTGACCGACCACTTCACACTGTCGCAAAGTTTCCTGGTATCCAACGCCTGATCCACGGTCAGATTTGGATCTCGGACGTAGTTATTGGGATAGCTGAAGGCCAACGCCTTGACCTCGGCAATTTGTTTGCCGTCACTGCATCCAGCAAGAGTAAGTATGGACGCGAAGGTTACGAATGCTATTAACGCAAAGTTGATACGTTTCACGATGACACCTCTGTCAGCGAGCGGTAATGGGGATACGAAAGTAGGGTTTGGATACGCGGATGAACCACGCTCGCGCAAACGGACGAGGCGCAACTCATATACGAGTTGCACCGACCACGAATGAAGAATGCCAAGCACGAAATACCCGAAAGCCGCTAAGAACAAACGCAACTGCATGGCGGCCTACCAGCACGTCTCTAAAGCTCCGACGTGATCGGCCTGAAACCGCGCTAGGAGATCTGGACGGCAGCTTGCGCAATCTGGTGTCTGGCTCGCCTGTAGCCCATGCAATAAATCACAAGGCGCACAAACACCAGAAAGCCGACGAACAGTTGGTCGGCCACATTAAAAAGCACGATGATCGCGAGCATCACGATGACTTGTATCCAGAAGCGCCGTACCGGCTTCTGTGTATTCCTCCATCCCTGTAGCCAGTTCGCGTGCAGGTTTCGCGCATGTGGTTGCGGGAACTTGTCGCCCCACGCCTTCATAACCAACATGCTCAGATTGAAGGCCGTCAGCACAATCAGAATCAACGTTACGGTGTTCATGTTGTTCCCCTGTTGAGAATGAATTACTGGGTCAGATCGGCTCTGACCGAGTCGCACGCTTTGCGATGATCAAAAGCCTGACCAATCGTGTACGAGGTACCATTGATTACTTTGTCCTTGAGACTGGCGATGCCTTCGTTCGTGCAATCAGAAAGGCCAATGTCGCACGCTGTAACGGATGTTTTGGTCAGCACGATCCGTGTCGTTTTGTCCTTTTCCCTTGGAAATCTCAATTGAGTACCCCTGTTGATAAAGCCGGTTGATGGATATCGGTCCTGCTGACCCATGACCGGTCAGCAGGGCCGCTTGTGCCCTGATGCATATACCGTTACGGTATAGACTACTACGCAAGGAGTACATGGCCCATGCTGTGCCAAGTTCAGCCACCGTTACCCCTGCTTGATCCAGCCCATCACTGCTATCTTTGCCAAACGTCTCAAGACAGCCCGTGCTTTACGCGGCCTGTCTCAGCGTGCGTTAGGGGGCATGGTGTCGAGTGACAAAGCCAACGGAAGCGTTCGCATCAACCGCTACGAGCAAATGGTCAACCGTGCCGACATGGATACGGCTGCGGAACTTGCTCAAGCACTTGATGTCCCCTTGGCATACCTCTTTGCCGAAGACGATGACCAGGCTGAATTGCTGCTCACGTTCAACGGTCTCTCTAAGACCGAGAAGTCGAAGCTGCTTGGCTTGGCTAGACAAATGGCTGCTGAAAAAGCAAAGAAATAGCTTTGCTTAAGTGTGGACCGGGTGATCGCTGGCCATTCATCCTATAGCAGCCGGCTAGCCCTCAAATAACTTAGGGCGTAGCATGACGAGCGGATATTTGCCTCTATTAACCAAATAAAGAGGGGGGGATATGGATGAGCAATCAAAGGCCACAGCTGTCGGTATTGGCAGTGGAGCCACCACTGCTGGCGCTATTGGCGTAGCCGCCGCAGGAACCAGCGCGGCAACCATGACGACTGCACTTGCTACTATCGGGGGTTTAGTTGGAGGTGGCATGGCCGCGGGAATTGCTGTGATTGCTGCAGCTCCTCTAGCAGCAGGTGGCATCGGCTATGGACTTTATAAATGGCTTAAACGCTGACGACCTTAGATTACTAAAGATTGTTCGTTAAATAAGACGGGCTGACACAACCTTCTGTCAGCCCGTTTTTCTGAAGCCACAATCTTTATCCAATTAAGCTCAACGCCTCGTTCCACGCTTTGTGTTTTAACGCAGCCCCCTGCCCGAACCATGCCGCATCACGCCGATGATCGCTGCTGCGAGTGCGGCGATGATGGTCTACGTACTCAGTGACGCTATTCAGCAAGCCCCATGCAGTTCGCTTAGCCGACGACAGCCCCGAGCCCTTGCCTTGGCCTGTATAGAGTGCCAATACCTTCTGAGCTGCATGTTCGTTGAAAGCAGATCCGGGCAGCTCGGTACTGGAATGGCTGTAGGCAAACACCTTGGTCAGAAAATCTTCGACCATTTTCTCCGCCACCCGGCAATCCGCCAGTTCCTTAATGTGGTCAGAAAACGATGACCACTGGGTAATGGCAATACCCAGTTGCTGCTTGACCATTTGAGCGTCGAATGTGCTGTGGTGCGGGACCTTTACAGCGCCCTCACCGTCGTGCAACGCAATGTCCAGGGTGTTATTGCAAACCACCCTCATCGAGGTGAATTGAGCCGTCGTAGCCAACGTCCCATCGCAAGCCGTAGCCAGTAACAGGTAGCCATTGACCAAGTCACCACCTTTCAGGGTTACGCTTTGACCAGTTCGCGCCAACGCCCAAAGTTTGCGACCTTCCTTGAGGACGCCTGCCGTTTCCATCTCATAACCACCGATCTCTGTCAGGTCACGATAGAACTCCAGAATCTCGGTTGGCTGGACGACCTTGAAGCGCTTGGACACTACAGACAGTGGCTCCTTGGTGTCAGATCGGTAGAGGACCTTTTGGTCGCGGTATGTCTGTAGAGAACCAGGGAACGGGCGACCGGCGATGAACTGCACGTCGGCGGTCTCGATCTGCCAGTCCATGCCCGCCTGTTTAGCCCACACTTCCAATGGCTGATCGGGGGTTAGGCGTGCACCGAGACCGTGCCAAGGTTGCTGGCCTGCATAGGCCATGGTTTGAACGTGATGCATGACAAAGATTCCTTATAGAGAGAGGCGTAAACGCATAGAGCCCGGCGAAAGCCGGGCTCTATGCGCGTGTGCAAGGGTTTAAGAGAAAAGAGAATGGAACGGCGGCGGACTGCCAAGCGACAAACGTCCCAACCCTAGAGATATCCCAGACTCGCCATGCTGACGCATTCGGCGCCGACGATGAGGTGATCCAGCACGCGCACGCTAATTAGACGCAAGGCGTCCTGCAGTTCCTTGGTTATGATTCGGTCCGCCGCACTGGGGTCCGTGGCACCACTCGGGTGGTTATGGACCAGAATCGCCGCACTGGCATTGACGTCTAACGCCGCACGGACCACTTCCCTGGGATAGATGCTGGCGCCATCGATGGTGCCCATGAACAGCCGTTGGCAGTCAAGAATGCAATGACGGCTATCTAGCCACAAGACGTGGAACTCTTCGTGCGGCAATCCACCTAACCGTATACGCAGGTAGTCCGCCGCATCCATCGGGTTGCGGATACCTCCTTGTCGTTGAAGCTTTCGTTTCAAGATGTTTTCGGCGGCCGCTAGCACGGCGTACTCCTCGGTTTGGGTGGAGGTATCCGATGCGGCGGAGGCCGACAGTAGAGCGGATGACATAACAGGCTCCTTTTTCAACGGCATAAACGCCAAGAGCCCGGCGGATGCCGGGCTCTTGGCGTGCACTGAGGCGGTAGAGTTAAAGTCAGTGACGCAGCGAAGACCTACGGGGTCTTGTCGCTGAAGGTGTGCCCACAGGCCCGGCAATGCTGGTTGTGCAGGACGTTCCGGTCGATGGCACTCCCCAGCTTCGACCCCGCAATACATCCCGTGGCGCCACCCACGATGCCCTCAATGACTACGCCGGCCGCAGTGCACAGCAAGGTACCAACGGAGCCCTTAAGAACACCGCTTTTCGTGCTCCCAAGCGCCAGCAATACTCCGCTCGTCGTACCAGCAAGCGCGCCAATGGCCCCGCCAAAGCGCCTGGCTAGATTGCGTGCCTCCAATTGTGGCGACATGCACTTTGGGCACCGTGGCGTCACATCCATGAGCCCATCGTCCCACTCATGCTCCAAGGCCAAATCATGCATGAGAGACCTCCTGCAAGCGATACTCGATGTAACACCGAATGCAAAATGCCCAAAGACTTCCAGCCAGAAAGAGAACCGTGAACACGATCAGGCATTCGACGAGCGATGAACAGGTATAACCAATCCAATATCTATCAAACATCATCCGTACTCCTTCTAATTAGGCTCCTGCACGATTGCCATGCAGAAGGAGCAGGAAAAACTCTGCTCAGCAGGGTGATATGGATTTGAAAATTCGTTGAAGCGGGGCTTTCGGAATTCGTTGGCTGCTTGTCACTGACGTATGGCGCCTTGATGCCAACACCTGCGTGCTAACTACAACCAGAACCGACCTTAGGTGCATCACAATCAGGGCAGCAAGTGTCAACACCAAAGCGTCACTTTGGGTTCAATTTAATGACCTAAGCAATACTATTTGCTTTGAGCAGTGGGGCGGTGGGCGATCATGGACTTCCCGTTTCGGTCCATGATTTTCACGCGCCGGGCTACCGTCTTGTCTAGCGAACGTTCTTCGCCATCTCCGTCGAACCTGACAAATTCAAGAGAAGGAACACCACCCGGCTCTCGGATCATTAGTCGCCCCAGGAGAGCAGCCGCGGTGTCGTTATTGGAAAACCTCCCTTTTAGACACCTCGTAAGACCATTGGCGACAAGGTCTGCGATCTGGACCCCAGGTGAGGCTTTGGAATCCACGAACTCCATATGTTCGTGGAAGAGCTTCCCGTTCATAACCACGTTATCCGCGTCCGCATCCTTCGGCCTTGGAAACCAACTGGCATCTCTGTCGTCAGCGGCAAACCTGTCGAAGTGTGAATAATCCGCACCCCGCAATCGAATGAGGGGCTTTCGAATTGAATACGTTTGCGAGAGCACTCCTACGAGATCCGCCAACGTTGATTCAAAGTGGTTCTTCTGCACATCCTTGGCGTCAAACTCCCAACGGAAGGCCCCGAGGGTTTTCGGGGCGCGCTGCGAGTAGTAAAGCGTGGCCCGCCGAACCACTCCCCACGCCAATTGGGCACGGCAATGGAGTTCCACATAGTTCTGATTTGACAACTGACGAACGTCAGCTGCCACCTTGGCTATCATCGCCTTGCCCTCGTCATAAACCATGACAGGCACATATTGATCAATCTTTTTCGCCTGTTGCTCTTTGTGATGGGCGATGTCGCCTTGCATGGCCCCATCAGAAATAACGGCGGTAATGAACCCGTCCCAATTTCCTAGGTCATCAAGAAAGCTGAAATAATTCTCTTCTGTCGTGGCGGATGCCTTCACTTCTTCCCCAGGCCTCCGTCCCGCCCGCTTTTTGTAGCGGCGCAAAGCGGCCTCTGCCACGGCAACATTCTTCTCAGACATGACGCATGCGACGTCGGCAGAGAAACTATTCGGTTGATCGGTTTGGACGAAAGACCCAGATTCGTCAATGAAGATGTGCATCGCTTCTTCCCCTGCTTAAGTGCCTCCTGGCTCACGAAGTCATCTCAATTTCATGCACTCTCACACCATCGTGTTTATACAGGGCAACGAATGAGCTCCTCACCCTTCGCAATCAACGCATCAATGCGGCCAGGCTCGGTCTTTTGAGCCTCCAACCATTCTGGCGGCCGGCCTTGTTGGTAGTAACCCACCAACCTATCTGCAATGCATCGAGCGTCTTTTTCGGGCCACCACCGTTCGAGACCCGATACCAAGGTCTCCTTCCCGGCTGGGTCCTGGCTTCGCTCAAATAACATCGACGCAACATGGTGCAACCCTTGATCGAAACGTGACAATAAGGCCTAGGAGACTTTCTGGCAGCGTTGTTTATATGCCACCAATCTGCCAAAACCAGAACATTAGGCATCACGAATTTCGCCTTCCTATGTTCCTAACCTCTCACCGTCAACTCAACGCACTCCTGGATCAGTGCATCAAACGTCGCTTGTAGCCCTGCTTCCTGGTCTCCTGTAAAGGCCGTGGCGCCGATCGAGGTAGCAGCTCCGAGAATGTAGTGCCTCAACTTCTCAGGCTCTGGATGGGTTGCTATAAGCGCCCCTATCACGGCCTTTTGAACCATCACCTCAACGAGCAACCTCTGCTGCAGATCCATGACGCCCCTTCAATGGTGTTGAGCTGACAAGCCTATCGTCGACTCGGCAGCGACCTGCTGGAGCTGCCCATTGCGCTTGTCGAATTGGAAATACAACGCGTAACTCTTTAAGTCATATCTGATCGCCTCGCCGGCACCGTTGAGCACAACCGGGGTTTCGTTGTTCGATCGGGACCAATGCGGCCTACCAAATTTGGCTTCGACCGCGTCTCTCCGCGCCCCGAAACGCAGCCCCTCGACCAATGGGTACGGAAACTCACCAAAGCCTTCGTTGCCGGCGCCCATGAGGTAGACCGTAGCGATTTCGCCCGACGATGCTAGCCGTGCCTCAAAGCCATAATCCCGGCAGGACAAAAGTGTTTCCGTCAGTGTGTCCACATCACCAGGCAGCTCTGCCACAGTGGTATGGAGACTAGGAAAATGGTTGAGGATCGGTCTCGCCCTCTCACTCTCGGGCACCTCACCGAGCAATCCCAGCAACGTATTCAGGTCCATGGCAATCCCCCCAGATCACGCCCCAAGGGTATCCCCATAGACGCCAACAACGCGTCAAATCAAGGCCGAGCTGCCCTTTCGATCTGGAGTGTCAGGGTAGCCAGCATCGCGCTCATGGTGGCATTGAATATCCCCGGGTTTGACACGGACGTATCCTGATGATGGTCCGGAATATCTGACAGCAAATCCTGCCAGGTGTGATTCAAAAGCACCGGATCAGGATGCACTGCGATCAGCGTGCGGACGCCATATTCGAGCGCCTTCATGGCGCCCAACATGGCGGAGCAGATGTCTTCGTTACGTTTGACGATTTCGATCATTTCTTCTTCGGACATGAGTGCCTCTATCCAGCTTTTTCTGCGAAACAATTGGTTGTGACTGACAGTTCTGGGTCGAAAGCGGGCGTTCCCTTATCCTAGTCCATGCCGCGGTTCGTCAGCGGCGAAACGAATACGCACCATCTACTTTCGACAAGCTCAGCCATTCTTTATGCGTGTGAAAGGGAGGAACAGATAGCTCCACGATCCAGGCTTCACCGTCGTCAACTACTGAGATCTCGGATTTGCGACATACGCCGTTTAAAGCCGCCTCTCCCACTTCCAGTGCACGATGGAGCGTAGGAACTGGCACGCCTTTGAGGAGGTCCAGCCGCAGGTTGTTTACGTGAACGAAGTTTCTTATCAGCGGACGGTCTGAATCCAGCAAATGAATTAGTACATTGCGGATTTCTTCGGCTGCGCGAGGGTGCTTCCGCAAGACCCAGAACATGAGTCTAAAATCCATGATGGTCAGGCAATAGTCCGCCTTCGGGCATGAAGCATCCTTTGACAGTCTGGCCAAAAGCGGAAAGAACTCGTGGTGTGCACCAACCAGCAGATCCTCATCCTGTTCTAAGAACAGGAGATCTTCATCGTAGGCCCAAGCAAGAATTGCATTTTCATCGATCGGGCCGTCATAGATACGCTCGCTCATAGCATCTCCGACTATGGCTGAAACGGAATGTCCGCTTTGGGTCGGAAACAGACGTTCTATTCTTCGGATTCACCCGGAAAGGCCACTGGATCAACGACGTATTTGGGATCCGATGCATGGTCCCAGCGAAACAAATATTCGTAAGGCTCATCGCTCTCGCCGTCCGTAAATTTGCATACAAGGGTCCAGCCCAAGTCTAGATACTGAGCGGCGACTTCCTTCCTGTGTGCCTTTGCGAGGCGCGGTTTCTCAGCCATCTGGTCCTCCTGGATTCGCCAAACTCTTCGATTACCGCAACGTCCGCCATGGGTCGGAAGCGGACATCACCCAATAGGCCTCAAATGGGCTGTATAGGCGGATATTGCCTCTCGGTGCATGGCGCTTTCAGCGTTGCCCCTGCTTTGGCTCCACGCTCTATTGAGATGGGAGTACTCCACTCTGTAGCCCCAAAAGAGTGTACCGGTTCAGTTATTCACCAGTTTGAAGCCCGCGATCATCGCAGTGAACGAACCCGCGAAAGTCAATGCATAGGCCCAGTCGTCTGCTTCAGCGGCTTCTAATGTGGCACGACCTTCGTCCGCCACCTCGTGATCGAGAAATACCATTTCACCTAAACGATCTGGACGCAATACCAACGCGATCGTATTGCCACCACGATCCCTCATGACCGGAAGCAAGCCATGAGGAATCGAATCTTTCTCAGCGTCAGCCAATCGCCGCGCCAACGAGTTATAGCCCTCCGATTGGAGACCAAGCACACTGCCCATGATCTCCGGTCCCTCGTCTTCTCCGACAAGCGAAAAATGGACGTTTCCCCGAACACGGCCGCCGGGGGTCACGGCGAGAAAGGCACGATAGTCCTCAGGAAGCGCAAGGCCGTTCTCTGCCTCGAACCGCGCAACGGCATCTGGGCCGGGAGACGGGACGTCTCCGTCTTCGATGAGCGAGATAAAAGATTCGATATCCATAACCGTGTCATCTTCAAGGTAATACGTTGCGATGCTAAATGGGAAAGCAACTTCGCCGCTTGAACGATAGCGGCGAAATTGTCCACGATGCCAAGACATCGATACCGCATACCATCAACATATTTCTTAACGATGACACCGCACGGTGTCACCCAATTGGAGGTAACTCAAAAGCGTGCTGCCATACATTGCTCTTGAAGAATCGCCTTTCGCCATGCGGATGCGATGGCGGTTTCGATAGATTCTTCCGGCCGAGTGATCCCTTGCACCTTGGGCCACAACGGAATGCGAGTATTCAAGCCGCTTCCATGACACCCCTCCAATAGGTGTCAGCCGAACATTTTCTGCCTGAAGGGCGGCTATCGTCGCAAGCATTCATGGCAGCCACTCACGCTAGGGAAGACCCTTAAGTGCGCCCACCGTTTCAGTGTGCCTATACTCGCGACTCCGACAGTCTTGGTGGCGGCCCTGCGAGGCAACTATGCGCTTGAGATGCTTCATGATGCTATCGATGGGCCTTCTTTCCGGAGGCACCGTGATCGCGTCACCGGTCAATCACGACAAGGAACTGCAGGCTATCGCCAGAAAATGCGAAGTGCCGCGCACGTGGATGAAAATGTCATCCGATGGTGTCGTCAGTGTGACTGCACCTGAGACCGCGACGTATGGCCAGGTGATATGCATGGTCAACGAGCTGAAGGATCACAAGATTCCCGCGAAGAGTGGATTGGTCAGCGGCGACAAATAGATCGTTCGGCGAGTTCCATATGCATCTGACATGGCGGTGGATGTCCGCTTCGGGTCGGAAGCAGACTTTATTGTTAGCCCTCCCCGTAACGCCTGGCCCGTTGTAGGAATTCGCCGACACCACAAAACGAAGACATCCGATAGTCCAAGCCCACGCGTTCAAAGAAAATACCCCCATGCCCCGTGAGTCCCGCCGACGTATCGGCTGGTGGCACGGACGCCAGGGCGGCAAGGATGTCGTCATTGGACTAGCGGGGCAGCACCATTCACAGGACGTGTCAAAGGCCCCGGCTCTGTCGGGGCTTTTTCGTTGTGATCGCCGCACGATGCATGGGTGTGCGATCGCCCCCTTAGCCAAGCCGCTCTTATCTGGGGGTAATTTTGGGGGTAACTCGCAAAATCGAATTGAAATAAATGGCGATACAAAGCCATTTATGAGGCATGATTCGACGCCTATTTCCGGGCATCGAACTGCACAATTGCTGCTGATGTGCCTGCTGATCATACGTGCCGTACCTCTGCTCGTTACTTCGGTTTCGACTTCACAACCTTCGCTTGGCGACCCCGTGAGGCTACTTTGACGGGCACCGTCTTTCCGTATTCATGCCACCAGGCCATCAGCGCCTCCATCGTTGGTCCGAGTCCGCGAGCCTTTGGCGTGATCTGATATTCGACTCGCGGAGGCACCTCCGCAAAGACCGTGCGCGACACCAAACCATCCACTTCCAACTCACGAAGTTGCGCAGTCAACATGTGTTGTGTGATGCCCGGAATGGCCTTTCTCAGCTCACCAAAGCGATAAACACGCTGATTGAGCAGCCACATAATTTCCAGCTTCCACTTCCCTGAAAGCAGCGCAAATGCCCGGCGCATTTCCTCGTGCATGTTGATTTTCACATCGCCATTGGTCTGCTTGCGTATTCTGGTCCAACTGACCAAGAGTCCGGCCAGCGCTGACCCAAGTCCAGCTTCGCACTAACCCCGGCGTGTGATGGCTATCCCAAATGGATCGCACGGCCTCGTCATCGGAGTTGATCGGCATTAACAAATGGGCCGCGAGCGTAGGTCGTTGCGCTAAGCGGCCCCCATGTCGATCACGAAGCGATAGCGCACGTCCTTATTAAGAACGCGCCGATAGGCTTCCTGGATCTGATCCGGTCGGATGATTTCCACCTCGGCGGTGATGTTGCGAGCGGCGCAGTAGTCGATCACCTCCTGGGTTTCCGCGACACCGCCGACCAAGGAACCGGCAAGGCTTTTCCGACCGAAGATGTTGGCCAGCCCATTGACGCGAAGCTCGCCCAGCGCACCGACATTGACCAGCGTTGCGTCCAGCTTTAACAGGTCCATGAACGGCTGCACGGCGTAGCTTTCAGGAACGGTCGAGAGGATGAGATCGAAGTGATTGGCCCATCTTTTCATCGACGCCTCATCGCTCCACAAGACGGCCTCGCGAGCCCCCATCCGCTTTGCATCAGCGATCTTTCCCGGTGTGGTGGTGAACACGGTGACTTCGGCTCCGCGCGCCACCCCCAACTTCAATGCCATGTGGCCCAGGCCGCCCAGCCCCACCACACCCACGCGCTGGCCCGGTTGCAGCTTCCAATGCTGCATGGGTGAAAACGTCGTGATGCCCGCACACAGCAGGGGCGCCATCCCCGGCAGGTTCGCTCCCGGCGGAATGCGGAACACGAAGTGCTCCGTGACCACGATGGCCTTGGCATAGCCACCGTAGGTCCGGCCACCGGATACCTTGTCCGGGTAGTCATAGGTGAAGGTCGCACCGTTGAGACAGTTTTGCTCACGATCATCGCGGCAGTTTTCACACGTGCCGCAGGAGTCGACCATGCAACCCACACCCGCGATGTCACCGACCTTGAACTGGGTGACCTGATCGCCGATCGCGCTCACACGTCCCACGATCTCATGGCCGGGCACCACCGGATAACCCGGAGGCCCGAACTCACCCAGCACGGTGTGGATGTCGGAGTGACAAATGGCGGCATAAAGGATCTCGATTCGCACATCCGTGGGTCGAAGCGCCCGGCGTTCAATCTCCCTTGGGGTGAATCGCATGTCCGCACCCGCTGCGGCCCACGCCCGCGTCTTGAATGCCTCCTTCCCGACACCATGGGAAGCTTCCTGCGCCGCGGTCTTGGGTGACATGGCTGCCAGCACCGGCGCGGCCAGAAGGCTGGCGCCCGCCATTGCCATCACCCGGCGGCGTCCCTGTTGAACCGAATCGTGCTCATCGTGGACGTGTTCGCCATCGCCACACACCTTGCACATGTCGCACCTCGTTCGCCGTTGGAGACGTTCCGATTGTGCCGAGCAAGCGCAATGCCATTAACCGCTTACAGGTGAAATGGCCTAGTAGTGTTGCTTATGAATCGCTTGCGGTCGCGGGAACACGAAGCGCATGACCGTGTGAAATCATCCCGTCACGCGAACATGCCGAGGCAGCTTGCACAGGGCTAACGTCTGGCCCCTGGCAACGCCTTGCGTTTTTGAGTACGCCCAGGGGATGTCGTCACGGCTGACGACAGACGCAAGGCATTCAACACCAACGAGAACGCCGGCGACGGATGAAGGCGGCTCGGATAGTAAAGGTAATAGCCTGGAAACAAGGGGCACCAGTCTTCCAGCACCGGGACCAGCTTGCCCGCCTTGATGTCAGGCGACAGCTCGTCTTCCAGCAGGAAGCAGATCCCCAGCCCAGCGATGGCAGCATCCACAATGTGAGGCGACGTGTTGAACGCCACTTGTCCTTCAACACGCACATTGAGCTCCCGGCCATTCTTTGCAAACTCCCACACATAGAAGCCGCCGGTGGTGGGAAGTCGCAGATTGATGCATCGATGTTTGACGAGGTCACCCGGAACCTTGGGTGCAGGATGCGTTTTGAGATAAGCCGGAGAGGCAACAGCCGCCATCCGAAGCTGCGGCCCGACCGGCACCGCAATCATGTCCTTGTCGATGCTTTCACCCAATCGCACACCCGCATCAAAACGATCCGCCACGATGTTCCGCAATCCATAGCTCACGTCGAACTCGATGCGCAGGTCGGGATACTTGTGCATCAGTGGCATCAACTTCGGAAGCAACACCGCCCGCATGGCGTGCTCACCGGTGGTGATGCGAACCAATCCCGCAGGCTTTTCTCTCAGCTCCGTCAGTGCATCGAGTTCGGTTTCAATCTCATCCAGCCGGTCACCGATGGCGGCGAACAAACGTTCCCCGGCCTCCGTCAGCGAGACACTGCGCGTCGTCCGCGTGAGCAACCGGATTCCAAGTCGCTCTTCCAAAGCCTTCATGGCTTGACTGAGGGCAGACTGGGTCACCCCCATGGCACTCGCCGCACGCGTGAAGCTGCCTTCTCGGGCGACGGTGACAAAAGCCGAGAGGTCATTGAGGTTGGGTCTTGCCATCGCATCTATCTCCTGGCCTTCTCAACAGGCAGCCACACTTGGGGTGTTGTCGCCATCACTTGTAGTCCAAGATGAGCGATCCGCCACACCCAGAACGCCACTACGCGCAAAATGCCATCCACCGTGACGACATCGAAGCGGCCAAATGGGCCGGACCTGGGACGGGGGCAGTGTCTCATGATCACTCATTAGCTTCACTAATAACCCCTTTCACGATTCATTAGCTAGTCAAGGGGCCCTGCGTTCGCCAAGATGTGCCCCATGGACCAACGCCCTCCCCTCGCTCTGGGGTTCCGCGAACCAAGCCGCTCCTGAGTTCATTCCTGGGGCGAGTTGACTGAGTTTTTCGATCCGTCCGTCGGCGTCCATCGTTTCTCGCTGCATCTGCCGCTTCCAGACCGATCCCACCCCTTGCCGGGTGTGCCGAACGCACCGCCGGCCTTGGACGTTGCTGTTCTCGTCGAACCGTTGTGACCGACACGCCCGGTGTTCCCCCTCGCCCCTCCGATATCCCCTGACACGTCATGACCACCCCAGCCTCTGCCACCACTCTCGACGACTCCACCCTCCCAAGCGGTGTGCAAACGGCTTCTTGGAGCGGCGTGTATGCGATGTCGATTTGCGCGTTCGCCTTGGTCGCGTCGGAGTTCATGCCGGTCAGCTTGCTGACGCCGATGGCCACCGATCTGCACGTCACCGAAGGCATGGTGGGGCAAGGCATCGCCATCTCCGGTGCCCTGGCGGTGTTGACCAGTCTTTTCATATCGGGATTGGTCGGCACGCTGGACCGCAAGACGTTGCTGCTGGGCCTGACGGCGGCGATGGGATTGTCGGGTGCGATCATCGCGCTCGCTCCCAACTACGCGACCTACATGCTGGGCCGTGCACTGATTGGTGTGGTCATCGGTGGCTTTTGGTCCATGTCGGCCGCCACGGCCATTCGGTTGGTGCCGACGACCGAGGTGCCACGCGCCTTGGCGATCTTCAACGGCGGCACCGCGCTGGCCACCGTGGTGGCTGCACCCTTGGGCGCTTACCTTGGGGCCGTCATCGGTTGGCGCGGCGCTTTCTTTTGCCTCGTGCCGGTGGCGCTGATGACGCTGGCTTGGCAGGGGTTCGCATTGCCCGCGATGCGCACTGAGAAAAGCGCCGACGGTCGCACCGATTCGGTCTTCCAAGTGTTCGCGCTGTTTGGACGCCGCAGTGTCGCGGTCGGCATGGCCGCCGGCAGCGTGTTCTTCATGGGACAGTTTGCGATGTTCACCTACGTGCGGCCTTTTCTGGAAACCGTCACGCGGGTTCAGGTGCCCACGCTCTCGCTCATCTTGTTGGTGGTTGGCATCGCCGGTGTTATCGGCACGATGCTCATCGGCAAGGTCCTTCAACGCGGCTTCTATCAAACGCTGATCGCGATCTCGATGTTGATGGCAGGGATTTCGGTGGCCTTGATTACCTTCGGCAGTTGGATGGCAGTGGTCGTTGCACTGCTGGGACTGTGGGGATTGACCGCCACCGCCGCGCCGGTGGGCTGGTGGGCATGGGTTGCCAAGACATTCCCGAACGATGCCGAAGCCGGCGGCGGTCTCTTCGTGGCAGTCGTCCAGATGGCCATTGCCCTGGGTTCCACCGTAGGCGGCCTGCTCTTCGACCATCGGGGCTACCAGGGCACCTTCATCGCCAGCACAACGTTGCTGCTGATCTCCGCATTCCTCACCTGGCTGACGTCACGCACCGGCGTCGCAGCAAAGGGACAGTTCACACCTTGAAGGGAGATGACGATGAACAAGCGACGATTTTTGACGTGGATGGTGGCGATGTCATTGGCATCGGTCGCCGTGATCGGAGTGATTGAGGCCCAGACCATGAACAACGCACCCCATGAAACGTCCAGCCATCGTGATTTGAGAAAGCTTTCGGGCCAAAAAATCGTGATACGTGTGGGCGACAAGGCGTTCACTGTCGAGCTGTATGACAACGACACCGCGAAAGACTTGGTGTCTCGACTGCCGTTGACCTTGAACGCCAACAACTATCCCGGCTACGACGAAAAGATCATCCGGCTGCCAAGCGCGCTTTCCATGAAAGGGGCGCCCCGTGGTGACGAACCCGAAATCCCCGAAGTGGGCTACTACGCCCCAGGCCAGTGGGTGGCGCTCTACTACGGCCCGATTGGCTATTGGCCCGGCAAGGTTCCCTTGGGACGCATCCACGCGCGTGTCGAGCAGATCCACACGATTCCTGATCACACCCCGGTGACCCTTGAACGAGCAACGGACTAACGGAGAGCACATCATGTCCATCCACGCTTACGGCGCCATCGCCGCCGATCAATCCCTTGAACCGATGCGCATCACCCGGCGCGAGCCGGGCGCTCATGACGTGCAAATCGACATCGCCTTTTGCGGCGTGTGTCACTCGGACATTCACACGGTCCGCGCCGAATGGGCCGGCACGCAGTATCCCTGCGTGCCCGGTCACGAAATCGTTGGCCGTGTTTCGGCCGTCGGCGCACAGGTGACCCACCACAAGGTTGGCGACTTGGTGGGGGTCGGTTGCATGGTCGACAGTTGCCAACATTGCGCTGAGTGCAACGATGGGCTGGAAAACTACTGCGATCATTTGGTCGCCACCTACAACAGCCCGACGACCGATGCGCCCGGCCATACACTGGGCGGCTATTCGCAGCAGGTCGTCGTGCACGAACGCTACGTGTTGCGCGTCCGCCATCCGGAAACGCAGCTGGCCGCTGTTGCACCGCTCTTGTGTGCGGGCATCACCACCTACTCCCCGCTGCGCCACTGGAAAGTGGGACCGGGTCACAAGGTGGGCGTGGTGGGCATCGGTGGCTTGGGCCACATGGGCATCAAGCTTGCCCGCGCGATGGGAGCGCACGTGGTGGCGTTCACCACGTCCGAATCCAAGCGTGACGCCGCCAAGGCGCTGGGTGCACATGAGGTGGTGGTTTCACGCAACGCGGATGAGATGGCGGCACACACCAAGCGCCTCGACTTCATCCTCAACACCGTCGCTGCACCCCATGACCTGGATGCCTTCCTCGTTCTGCTCAAACGGGACGGCACCATGACCCTGGTCGGCGCACCGGCATCGCCGCATCCGTCGCCCCAGGTGTTCAACCTGATCCTGAAACGCCGCAGCCTGGCAGGCTCTGTCATCGGCGGCATTCCTGAGACCCAGGAGATGCTGGACTTCTGTGCCGAGCACGGAATCGTGTCCGACATCGAAATGATCCGTGCGGATCAGATCAATGAGGCTTACGAACGGATGCTCAAAGGCGACGTGAAATACCGCTTTGTCATCGATAGCGCGTCGCTGGGCAACAACCAACCAGCGAGGGCCTGAGCGGGGTGAAGGCAGCCGTGAAGGTGTAGGTGATCGCCATGAATGCGGCTGCATCTACGCGATCCACTCCATCTCACGGCCGTCAACTTACTCCCACTACATCCAACCTTTGGGCGGCTGGACATGTCCCGCGACGATCAACGCTGAGACCGCTTCCTGTATCGCAGCCAAGCTCGTGTAGTGAGGCCGGTAGCCCAAACGACTGCGCACCTTCTCGATGGACATGCAAGAGCTGCGCACGATGTGTTCCCAGGCCAGGTGGCCTTCGTCTGGCGCCTGCCCTGCCTTCCACTCGTCGAACGGCAGATAGCGAATCTTGGGCTCGAATCCGAACCAACGAAACATCGCTTCGGCATAACCTCGCAAGTTCAAGGCCTTGGCGGATACCGCATTGAAGGTTTCACCGATGGACGCCGCCCGATTGGCGATCGCCAGAAGCACGATCTGCGCAACGTCCTCAGCGTGGACGTGATGCAGCATTTCGAGACCGAAGTTTGGAAGGGTGATTTCTTCACCACGTGTCATACGCGAAAACACGTCGGTGTTGAGGTGACCGAGCGGGTTGATCGGCGCCCAACCGGGTCCAACGATGTGGCCCGGCCGAAAGACCGTGGCAGGAAAGCCCGTCCGGCGCGTCTCATGCAACAGCCAGGTCTCGATCGCCGCTTTGTTGACGCCATAGTCTCCAAACGGATTCAGTGGATCACTCTCATCCGCGGGCACCGAGGCATTGTGACCGTAGACCCAGATGGTTCCACAGTGCAGGAAGTGCTCCACCTTCCCGCGGACTGCCTCGACCAAGGCCTGTGTGCTGGCGAGATCAAACGAAATCAGGTCGACCACGATGTCGGGGCGAAGCTCCGCAATGCGTGAACCAAATGCACCCGCTTTCTCTTCCGCCGTTCGGTCGATCACCACCTGTTCAACCCGATCCCAAGCGGCATGGTGTTGATAGCTCCTGGCCTGGCCTCGGCTGACGTTGACGACGTCATGGCCGCGTTCCACCAGGCCCGGAATCAGATAGGTGCCGATGTGTCCACTTCCACCGATGACAACGATTCGGGACATGCTTATCTCCTGGATATCGAGGGATGTAGGTAGAGGAGGGTTAATGTATCGGAACCTCCTTCCTATGATTAGATGGCAAAATCGGCAAGCACTTATGCCAAGGGACATCAATCATGGAAAACCTCAACGACTTGGTGGCGTTCATGGCCGTGGCGCGTGAGCGCAACTTCACCCGTGCTGCCGTGCAGCTTGGCGTCTCTCAATCGGCGCTTAGCCGCACAGTCCGGGCGCTGGAAGAGCGCATGGGTCTTCCGTTGCTGATGCGAACGACCCGAAGTGTGTCCCTGACGGATGCCGGGGAACGATTGGTCTCCACGATCGAACCACGCCTGACAGAAATCGGTTCCGAACTGGAATCTCTGCGCGCGCTGGCCGATCGGCCAGCCGGAACCGTGCGCATCACGACCACGGACTACGACGCGAACACGCTTATTTGGCCGCGTGTGCAACCGCTGCTGCGCCGATACCCGGAGTTAAAGATTGAGATCATCAGCGACTACGGGCTATCGGACATCGTGGCGAACCGGTATGACATCGGCGTGCGGTTGGGCGACGAGGTCGCCAAGGACATGATCGCCGCCCCCATTGCTCCTCCGATGACCATGGCGATCGTCGGCTCACCGAAGTATCTGAAATCCCACCCTGCCCCCAAAAAACCGCAAGACCTGACGCTTCACAACTGCATCAACCTTCGGTTGCCGACACGGGATGCCTTACTGCCTTGGGAGCTGAAAAAGGGCAAGCGGCAGGTGAGGGTTCGAGTCGACGGACAGCTGGTGTTCAACAGCATCTATCCGATTCTTGAAGCAGCGCTCAGCGGATACGGGCTCGGATATGTGCCCAAGGATATGGCGGCACCCCACGTCGCGGCCCGTCGTTTGGCCTGGGTCCTGGAAGACTGGTTTCCCACGTTTGTGGGGCTTCATGTCTACTACCCAAGCCGGCGTAAGTCATCACGGGCTGTCGAGCTGGTGGTGGAAGCCTTGAAGCAAGGCTACCCCCGTCGAGCGTCGTGATTTTCGATTGTTGCGAGCCGATTCACCGACGATGCTGGACGGCGCCAACAACCGAAGTGCTCTCTGATTCCATGGATTCATCAAACCGTTTCTGCGCTTTGGCAATGACACTTTTGTTGGTGTCGGCCCAACTGACCAGCGCCATGACGGGTTCCAGCAACGTTCTTCCGAGCTCGGTGAGTTCATAGTCAACGCGCGGCGGAATCGTCGGATACATCGTCCGCGTCACCAGCCCGTCGCGTTCCAATCCGCGCAACGTCAGCGTCAACATGCGTTGAGAAATGCCGTCGATGCCACGCCTCAGCTCGTTGAAACGCCGCACGCCATTCGCCAGCGTGATGATGAGATAGAGGCTCCATTTGTCGCCGATGCGATCCAGGATTTTGCGGGTGCCCTCGCATCCTTCGGCGCTCGGCGCGGGCACCTCATGGGGAACAGCAATGTGCCTGGGTGACATACATGTGCCTTCTTGTGGGGCTTGGGTGGGAACCATACGATCCTTCGTATCGTTTGGTAACTCAGAACTCATGAGTTACCTAGTTCTTATTTTAGCCTGAGGAGGCCCCATGAGCCACATCCTGTTGATCACGTCCAGCCCGCGCGGGGACGGCAGCCTTTCTGCTCGTTTCGGAACCCAGATTGCCGAGGGCGTCCAGGCCCGTTTAGGCGGCACCTTGACCGTGCGCGACCTCGCCGCCAACCCGGTTCCGCACATCACACCGGCTTACATCCACGGACGTGTCACGGCACCCGACGCCCGCACACCCGAGCAGTCCGATGCGGTGAACTTTGCGCAATCGCTGGTCGAGGAGCTGAAAGCAGCCGATGTGATCGTGTTGAGCTCGGGCATGATCAACTTTGGCCTGCCCTCCCCGCTCAAAGCCTGGTTCGATCATGTCACCTGGCCCGGCGTCACGTTTAGCTATGACGGCAACGGCCCGAAGGGGCTGCTGACGGGTAAGAAGGTGTATCTCGTCACCGCTTCCGGTGGCGTGTTTGCCGAAGGTCCCTATGCACCCTTCGACTTCCAAACCAACTACCTCCTGCATCTGCTCGGTTTCATCGGCTTGACCGATGTGGAGTTGGTGCGCGTCGAGGGCACGGTGCTCGGTCCTGACGCCGAGAAAGCAGCCGTCGCTGGCGCCGAAGCAGCCGTGCAAGCATTGCTGACGAAGGCGGCCTGACGATGAGTGCCACGGTCACTGCTCTTTCAGACATCGGCCGTGTCGAGGTGGCGGCATGAAGCTCGCTCTATTTGGCGCGACCGGCCCGACGGGGAAGCATCTCATCGAAGAAGCCCTGAAACAGGGGCACAGCTTATCGGTCTACACACGCGACGCGCAGAAGTTGGAAGCCTTTGCAGGAAAAGTTGAAGTGGTCGTCGGTGACTTGCAGAACCGAGAGGCGATCCTCAACTGTGTGCGCGGGGCTGACGCCGTCATCAGCGCCCTGGGACCCAACAGCCTCAAAATCCAAGGAGAAAGACCCGTTACCCAGGGTCTTTCCAACATCATCGCGGCGATGAGGCAATCGGACATTCGTCGAATCATCCAGATCTCCACAGCGAGCTACCGTGATCCCAAGGACGGCTTCGACTTCAAGACTCACACCTATGTGTTTTTGATCAAGCTGCTTCTTCGCAAAGCCTATGACGACATCAAGGCCGCCGGAAACCTGGTCGCGCGATCTGACCTCGACTGGACACTGGTGCGAATACCCAATCTCAAAGATGGCCCAGCAACCGGGCAGCTCGACGTCGGCTGGTATGGAAGGGACAAACTCAGCATGCAACTGTCCAGAGGCAACTTGGCGACGTTCCTTATCAACCAAGTGGCAGACAAGACATTCATGCGTGCGGCACCCGGCATTGCCAATCACTGAAAATCAGAAGAAGGAGACGTGGCGTTCCATCACGGTCTCTTTCGATCACGAGCACATCATGTTGAACATTGATCTCTACACCGAAATCTCCTGCCCGTGGTGCATCATCGGCCAGCATCGTCTGGACAAGGTGCTGGCGGAGCGCTTCCCTGACCTGACTGTCGACATCCGTCATCATCCGGTGCTGTTGATTGCCGATGCACCTGCGGAGGGAATCTACATTCCGGACCTGCTGCGCACCCGCCACGGCGTCACCGATCCCAAGGCAGCGTTTGCACGTCCTGAATCCGAAGCACGCGCGTCAGGTTTGAATCTTGACCTCAGTCGTCAGCCCTGGGCCTATCGCACCCAGGCCGCACATGGCCTCATCCTGGCGGCCCGTGAGCGCGGCACGCAACACCAGCTTGCCGTGGCGATCTCCAAAGCTTATTTCCTTGACGTCCAGAACATCGCCGATGTGGATGTCTTGGCTGGTCTTGCCAGCGACTATGGTTTCGACCGCAGCGAAGCCCGGCAAATCGCCCTTGATCTGGAACAGCACAAACGCGTGGAGCAAAAGGCCGCCCAGTCCGCTGCGGCTGGCGTTCGATCCGTTCCACACTTTGTCTTTGGTGGTCGCATTGCCATCAACGGTGGACGCAGTGAAGACGAGATTGCGTTGGCAATCCAAGAAGCGGTGCACGATCCGGTAGGGTGTAGGTAGCAACCACTGCGTGATGACCAGACCCATCATTTGATCTTGACGACGACCTTCCCCTTCGCGCGTCCCGCTTCCACGTAAGCCAAGGCCTCGTTGGTGGACTCGAACGGAAAGATGCGATCAATCACGGGGCGGATGGCGCCGGCCTCGATCAGTTGCGTGATCTGTCGCAACTGGGGTCCATTGGCCCGCATGAAAAGAAACGAGTAGTTCAAACTGCGAGTCGCTGCTTTTTTTCTCACTCCCGAGCTCAGCAAGCGAATGATGAGGCGAACAAACCCAGGTGCTCCGATTCCTTTGGCAAATGCGGGATCAGGCGGCCCAGAGATCGAGATGAGCGTCCCACCGGGTTTCAGCACACGCAGGGATTTGTCCAATGCCGTTGCATCTTGGCTATGCAGGACGACATCGTAGTGCTGCAAGACTTTTTCAAAGTCGTCTTTTTTGTAATCGATGACGATGTCCGCCCCCAGACCCTTTACTAACTCGGTGTTGGTGCTGCTCGTGGTGGTGGCGACGGTGGCCCCGAGGTGTTTAGCCATTTGAATGGCAAAAGAGCCCACGCCGCCCGAGCCAGCCTGGATGAAAATCTTCTGCCCCTTTTTCAGATGGGCCTTTTCAACCAACGCCTGCCAGACCGTCAAGGCGACGAGCGGGATCGCCGCCGCTTCTTCCATGGTGATGTTCTTAGGCTTGGGGGCAACATCGTTCTCATTCACGGCAATGAACTCCGCAAACGTTCCGATGCGGTGATCTGGCGGGCGAGAATAGACTTCATCGCCCACTTTGAATCGCTGAACTTTCGATCCCACTTTCGTCACAACGCCGGCGACGTCATGACCCAGCACCAGCGGCATGCGGTAAGGCAAGATCAGCTTGAACTCGCCGCTTTTGATTTTTGAATCCAACAGGTTCAAGCCCGCAGCGTGAACCTCGATCAGCACATCGTCGTCCCGAAGTTCCGGCTGTGGCCTTTCGCCCAGCCGCATCGGATCCTTCTTGCCATACCGATCAATGATGAATGCCTTCATGAAGTTTCTCTTTGTAGTGGTATCGAGCAAAGGGAAAACGCTTCCCTTCTGTATTCCCATCGCTCGTCGCTGTTACGGCGTTGATTCAGCGCGAGAGGCTGGTGCGGCTCACACTGGGAGTCGCAGGTCTTTTCTAACTCCCGCATCCAGCACACCCGCTGGGGCAAATCGGCGTAGAAATCGCATGCGGCTTGCCAGTCCAGGGGCGTAATGGAGCTTTGGACGATCAGCCAAGGCTGCTTTGAGCACCATTTCGGCAACGATTCCAGGGCCGTCCGCACTCGCCAATACTTCTTTCACCCGCTTTTCCACACCCTCTCGAATGACGCGATACACATCGAGAGGAGCGTCGGGCTTCATCACGTTCGCATCGAAGGGTGTATTGATGTAGGCGGGCTCCACCACAGAAACACGTATGCCCATCGTGCGCAGTTCGTGGTCGAGCGCTTCCGAATAACCGGCGACTGCATGCTTCGTGGCCGAATACAGCGCCATGTAAGGCATGGGCAGGAAGCCGAGCACAGACCCGATGTTGATGATGCGTCCGCTGCCCTGTTGTCGCATGTGCGGGACAACGGCACGCGTCATGCGGACGATGCCCATGAAGTTGGTATCGAAAATCGCTTGTGCCTGTTCGATGGAACTTTCCTCCGCACCAGCCGGAGCCACGCCGAATCCGGCGTTGTTCACCAGCAAGTCGATGCGTCCTTCGATCCCAATCACTTCCTTGACCGCAGCTTCGACCGATTCGTCACGGGTGACATCCAAAGACAACGTTGCAAAGGATGGCTGCTCTGCCTGCGCTCTGCCCCGACTCGTGCCGTAGACCTTGTAGCCCGCGGTGGACAGCCGCTCTGCCGTGGCCTTTCCGATGCCAGAAGAAGCCCCTGTGACGATCACAATGGATTTCTTGGGTTTCATGGGGATGCCTGCCTGCGAGTCATCACAAAATCAGCGGTGATGACGGTGAGGCGATGGTGGTTGGAACCGAGTGGCCGTGGCGACCACTCCCTCTGCATAAATATGTTATCTATCATATTTTTATCCGTGACGAAAAACATCGGTCGATGCACCTAAGCGCAAGCGGGGGTGAGGTGTTCCAGCGCCGCCTTCAACAGCGCATCGGACAGTTTGGAATCATCGACGGCGCGCGCCATGATCAAGGCGCCCACCATCGTCGCCGCCGTCATCAGTGCGTTCTCATGCGCACCGGGCTGTCCCCAATCCGGCGATTGGCGAGCGATGACGTCAATCATTTCCTTGATGCGGCGCGTGGCAGCGCGCCTGACCTCGGGTGCCTGGCGTGGCATTTCCGACCCCAAAGCGGCCACGGGACATCCGATTTCTGGGTTTTTGAGATGCTCTTCCGACAAATACGCGCGAAGCAGCCAATCCAATCCTTGCTCCGGTGGCGCATCGGCTGCAACGCGTGTCGATAGCGAGACGGCCTCGGCGCCGGCGCGATCCGCTGCTTCGGCCAACATGGCCTCGCGCGAAGCAAAGTGCGCGTAGAAGCCGCCATGGGTCAAACCGGCCTCCTTCATGATGTCGGCAACGCTGGTGCCACCATAGCCACTGCGACGGATGACCCGCGCGGCGGTTTCGACGATGCGCTCGTGCGTAGCCTCTTTCGATTGATTGGCGGTGCGTCCCATATGATATTTATCATATTCTTTTTGAGGAAAAAGGCAAGAGTGGACACCCCCTCAGAAATGGAGGGCGCCCTCGCACTGAACAGCGGCGTCACCGGGACGGCTCAACCACGCGATCATGCCGGCGTTGGACCTCGTCTTCCCTGCGTGTGCGCCCGCTCCCCGCCCAACTGACCAGGGATCGCGTTTGTGTGTCAGTCGATGTGACACAGATGCGACCAAGCGCGCCTAGGTGCCAGCCTGAAAGCCAACGCCAGATGGACGCCATCGCTGCCCTTCCCCTTGGGTGAAGCCGCGAGTGTCGCAGTCGGATTACGCCCGGGCCATCCGAAAGATTCGGGGTAGGTATTTGGCACGCCTGCCCGTTTGCACCAGTGCCCTAATCGCACTACTTGATCAGTGAGACTCCATGCGCTGGAAGACTCCCTGCGTCCAACCGTCCGGTTCCTGCCAGGTATAGACCGAGCACCCGGTCTGATTGCACAGGGAGACTTTGTCACCGTTCTGGATGGTGTGATGCACACCCTTGGCATCCACCAGCCCAATGAAGGGTGACTGTCCCGCCTTCCACGTATTCAATGCCTGCGCGGATGTCACATCGGGAAGTGGCGTTCGGAGCGCACACTCATTGCACATGTAAGGCTGGTTAGAGCCCGCGATGGCCACCACCCAGTGGCCCGGTGCATCGGCCATCGCCATCCCTGACCACAACAGCGAAAGTGCCACCACAACAGCTGACTTCATTGTTCATTCCTTTGTTGTCCGGCGCAGACCTCAACGGTCTGCACCGGGATACCACGCACCAAAGTCTAACCAACGACCGACCAAACGAACGGATCAGTCTGCGAAACATTGATGGCCGTGTGGGCCCGGATGAGTTCCAGGCGGACAAATCAACCCTGTTCTGGCGTCCTCGACGCAACCACTCAATGCGGCCAGCATCAAACCACAAAGAATAAGCAACATGCCGTGCTTGACGTTTTTCATCGCAGAGCCTCCTTCGCGCGTTCGCGGACTGTCTAAGTCTGAAACGCCCGAGGGAGGCCCTAGCTGACTAGCGATGTCGCCCGGAGTGGGAAGCGGTTCAGCGTTTCCCGGCAGCGGGCAGATTTTTGGGCGGCGGTGCATCCGCCCAGCCGACGGAGGCGATCGGTGCCTGGCTGGCATGGCCGTCTCTTGTGATCACCATCTCCTTCTACGAGGCCTCTCTCGATCGCAAACGTTGCCGCCTGAACTGCTCGATTCCCATCGCCACCGTCAAAGAGAGCCAAATCCCAAATGGCGCAGCGATCACGGGAATGTCCCGTTGAGGCACCCACGCCAAGGCGAACCACACCAACAGCACGACCACAAAGACCTTGAAGCGGCGTTTGGCGCATCGCTCACTCGCCGTCTTCAACTTTTGCCACCCCACGATGGCACCCCAAGCACCGATCAAGACGCCCGACCAAAACCGCAAGGCCGCCCAAGGATCCGCGGCAAACCAACCGCACAATGCGGCGGCGAGCAGCACCGTGATCACCACTTTCAGTGGATGGGGGAATATCTGAATGATGGGTTGCATGGGAACCTCCGTGTCGCGACCAAGCTAGTCAACAAAGTTGAACCCGCAAGCTTGGCCAATCCCATCATGTGAACGGCGTCTCGATGACGGGCCGCTAAGAGATCTTTTCGTTACTTCTGTTTCGACTTCACTGCCTTCGCCTGGCGCCCCCGAGAGGTTGGTTTGACGGGCACCGTCCTTCCGTATTCATGCCACCAGGCCGTCAGTGCCTCCATCGTCGGCCCGAGTCCGCGCGCCTTGGGAGTGATCTCATATTCGACTCGCGGAGGCACCTCCGCGAAGACCGTGCGCGACACCAAACCATCCGCTTCCAACTCACGAAGTTGCGCAGTCAACATGTGTTGTGTGATGCCCGGAATGGCCTTTCTCAGCTCACCAAAGCGATAAACACGCTGATTCAGAAGCCACATGATTTCCAGCTTCCACTTGCCCGAGAGCAGCGAAAATGCGCGGCGCATTTCCTCGTGCATGTTGATTTCAACATCGCCATTGGTCTGCTTTTTCATACTTACCTCAATGATTTCATCCTACTTGCACAGATTCGTATAGCAGCCATTCTAGGCACAAATCGATCCACATTTATCGCTCCCTTGGAGAACCCCATGGCCGCAACTTACGCATATTGGATTGCCACGGCATTGCTGTCGCTGCTCTACCTGACCTCTGCAACGATGTATATCGCCAAGCGCGAATGGGTTCGCCAGAATCTCGCGGGACTTGGCTATCCGGGCTATCTCGTTCCCGTCCTCATCGCCGTCAAGATTTTTGCTGTCGTTGCAATCCTGTCGCGCATCAGCGTGCCACTGAGCGATCTGGCCTACGCCGGCATCTTCTATCACCTGCTGCTTGCGCTTTTGGCTCATCTCGGCGTTCGGAAGCCCAGCGAAGCGATTCCCGCTGTGGTGGGGCTCGTGTTGTTGACCGTGTCCTTTGCGACGCAAAACGTTGCTCGTGCCACGCCGTCACCGTATGAGGTGATCGCTGCAATCCATCCACTCCCCCTCAACTGACAGGAGCGCATCATGGACCGACTCAATGGAAAAGTTGCGATTGTCACCGGTGCTGGCCGCGGCATCGGTCGCGCCACCGCCAAACTGTTCGCAGCCGAAGGAGCCAAAGTAGCAGTGCTTTCACTCACACCTGCCAACGTTGATGCTGTCGTTACCAGCATTCAAGAAGCAGGTGGCACTGCAATAGGGGTTCCCTGTGACGTCAGTAGCGGAGACCAGGTCAGCGCTGCGGTGGACAAGGTTGTTGCCGCGTTTGGTGGAATCGACATCCTCGTCAACAATGCATTTGATCCGACCGCGCCGTTCTCATCCATCCTGGATCTCTCCGTGACGCAGTTGCAGCGGAACTTTGAAGCGGGCCCCATCGCCTATCTGAGAACCATGCAGCTTTGCTATCCGCATTTGAAGGCAAGCGACGCAGGGCGCGTCATCAACTTCGGTTCGATGGCAGGTGTTCTGGGCCTCGTCGGTTACGGCCCCTACAACATGGCCAAGGAAGCGGTGCGCGCGCTCACACGAACGGCGGCGCGCGAGTGGGCGTCCGACAACATCACCGTGAACAACGTGCTGCCACTAGCGGAAACATGGGGACCGGAGGCCAACGTGCCCCCGCCAAGCAATCCGCTCGGTCGCTTCGGCACGCCGGAGGATGACATTGCTCCCGTGGTTCTGTTCCTCGCGAGCAAGGATGCGCAGTTCTTAACGGGTTACAGCCTCACGCCGGACGGCGGCTCCATCATCGATAGCGCACGCTAAGCCCACGCCCCCCCCTTTTGCCCTCTCTGCTTCTCGCCATTGAGTCATGACGTCTCTACCCATCACTTCGTTCTTTACGGCACTTTTTACCGTCGCCCTCGTTGTACTTTCGATTCCCGTCACCCTGCGCCGCGCGAAGTTTCGCGTTTGGGTGGGCGAAGGCACCGATGAGACATTACGTCGGCGAATCAGGGCACAGGGCAATTTTGTCGAATACGTCCCGCTTGCGCTGATCGCATTGGGTCTGGCCGAGGCACGTGCAGCGACCACCTGGATGGTGCTGATGATGGGCAGCATCCTCGCTTTAGGGCGATTGCTGCATGCGATTGGCATGTGGCGAGACAAGGCGGCGTTGCGTGGCTTCGGGATGATCTTGACCTATCTGACGCTGATATCCGCGGCAATCAATCTGCTTGTGGGGTGATGCTCTACCGTGAATGCCAGCCGCCCCATAACCGGTGCTACACGCAGGCCACTGTCAACTATGACAATTCTCCACCCACAATGGTGACAAAAACTGTCCCTATGGCCGCCTAGACTGAGTTTCCCAACCCGCTTGAAGGGAACCGTCGTGGCCAAACCGAACACTACCGCCCTGGAACTTGCGCGCATCTACGTGGAAGCCATGGCTAACCGAGACGTCGAAACGATCGTCTCGATCTCGGCCGAGAATGTGATCTGCATCTCGCCTATCGGCCAAACAACTGGCATCGCGCAGTTCCGCGGTTTCCAGGAAGGCTTTGCACAGATGATCACCCGCCTGACCACCCTCGCCGTCCATGGCGACGACCGGCAGGCAGTGGTGGTCTACGACGTGGAAACTCACCCCGTTCCACACACCGTCGTTGCCGAACTCATCAAAGTCGAGAACGGCAAGCTGGCCTCCACTCATGTGATCTATGACGCCACACCGTTCGCCGCCTACATGGCGACCGTACAGCCCCACTAAGCCCAAGGACGGCTCGCAATGAAGCGCATTCAATACAACGCCTATGGCGGCCCCGAGCTCATGCGGCTGGATGACTTTGAACCGGCTACGCCAGGCGAGGGCGAGGTGGTCGTGAAAGTCAAGTTTGCCGCCCTCAACCCCATCGATTGGAAGGTGCGCAATGGCCATCTGAAAATGGTTACAGGAAAAGTGTTTCCACGCGCGATGGGAAGCGATTTCTCCGGAATCGTCATGGCGGTAGGCCGCGGCGTAAAACGGTTCAAACCCGGTGATGCAGTGTTCGGTCTAGCGCGTCTCAAAGAGAGCGGCGCGCTCGGCCAGGCGGTGGTGACCGGTGACACGTTCATCGCTCAAAAGCCCGACAGCGTTTCATTCGAAGAGGCGGCCTGTCTCAGCACCCCCGGCGTAACAGCATGGAATGGCCTGGTGGACAAGGCGAACCTGACAGCTGGCAAGCGCGTATTCGTCAATGGATGCGCCGGTGCCGTCGGCCAGGCCACAGTGCAAATTGCACGCATGTTGGGCGCCGTTGTCACTGGCAGTTGCAGCAGTAGTGACGTAGAAAAAATGCTTACCCTTGGCGTCCAAACAGTTTTCGATTATCGAGCCACTGATCTTTTGCGCATCGATGAACGTTTTGATGTGGTCTACGACACCTCCGCGACGATGAGGATCGAAACAGGCCTCCATTTGCTGCAAAAGGATGGTGTCTACCTGGACATCAACCCCACACCAGGAACCTTTTTTCGTTCCATCTTCAACCGGCGATTGAAGCCGATTGTCTGTACCCCGAGAGCGGACATTCTGGATGGCCTTGCCAAGGCTGCCAGGGACGGAAAACTTCGACTTCCCGTCGCCGAGATTGTGCCGCTGGGTGAAGCGATCCCGCTGGTGACCGCGCTTGAAGCGGGCCGTAAACTAGCAGGAAAAGGGCTCATCGCGATGAATTGAACGTGTCAAGAAGCCACCGACTCTTCGACCTTATGCAGGTACTGCGCCGACACCGTGGAACGGTGTCCGGCGAGGTGCTCGCACGCGAGGCCGGTGTGTCGTTGCGCACCATCCGTCGCGACGTGGCTACACTGCAAGCGATGGGGGCCGATATCGATGGTTCCCCTGGCGTGGGTTACATCTTGCGACCTGGGTTTCTGCTCCCTCCCCTCTCGTTTACCGAAGAAGAACTGCAAGCGCTCGTCGCCGGCGCCAAATGGGTCAGTCATCAGACCGACGAAACCTTGGCGCTTGCTGCCCAGAATGCGCTAGGAAAAATCAGCGGTGTGCTTCCTTCTGAGATGAGGCCAGCGCTGCACGACGATGCGCTTTACATCGGCCGCAAGAAAGAAAATACCTCCGGACTCGATTTGGCACACGTTCGACGCGCCATGCGCGAGCAACGCAAAATGCTCATCGCATATACGGACCAGAATGGAAATGTCTCAGAACGCATCATCTGGCCGATCATGATCGGATTTGTAGAATCGCAACGATTCATTGCTGGATGGTGCGAATTACGCGAAGACTTCAGGTTGTTTCGTGCCGACCGTATAGTGAAAGTGAACTTCCTGGACGATCGCTATTTGGGGAGTCGTCGCCAGTTGGTAAAAGAGTGGCGTGCCAAAGAGGAGCTTCGACGCCGTTAATGGGGATGACAATCGGTCGATAGCTGCGCAGCAGGGCTCTGGAGTTGCAACGCTGTTAGGTGGCCACCCATGTATCCTACGTGGCCATGGGTAGGCCGGAGATCGAGCGTGCGGCGACAGGATTGCTAGCATTGTCCGGGGCCCGTTGACCATCCGCTTAGAAGCCCTCTGACTTGAGATCAAGTCGAGTCGATACTCGCCGTCAGTCCTGCTCTAAATACGTTGGCAAACGCCTGAAAGAGCCCGCTCGCCTTTTCAGCCCCTGTGGGACATCGAACCGCGCAGTCGCTACTGATGCACTTGCCGCAGGAGTGGTCATCGGACAGGCACTTACTTAGTTTCCGGCCAATGCGTATTGCGTGGCAATGCCGGCGAAGATTAGCCCGCCAAACCATTTGTTATGCTGAAATGCTTTATAACAAGCGGCTCGATCACGACTTTCAATCAGGCTGTGGTAGTACACCACGCAACTGGCAGCGGCGGCCAAACCAAGCCAATACGTTACCCCAAAACCAAGCGATAGGCCTATCCAAGCGTAAATGCTGAGCGTTCCCGTATAGCAGAACATTATGGCTAGCACATCGTATTGACCGAAAGTTATCGCAGCCGTCCGAATACCCAGCTTAAGGTCATCATCACGGTCAACCATCGCGTAAGCGGTGTCATACGCAACAGACCAAAACACATTTGCGGCCAGCATCAGCCAAGCAAGCGGCGGCACTGTATTTTGCACGGCGGCGAAGACCATGGGAATGCCAAAGCCGAACGCAATTCCCAGGTAGGCTTGAGGGATCGCAAAAAAGCGCTTCATGTACGGATATGTCGCCGCAATGACCAGCGCAAGCACGGAAATGATCTTAGTTAGACCATTAAGAGGCAAGATCAAAAGAAAGGACAAAAATGCCAGCGCTGCGGCTATGGCAATGGCCTCCCACGCGCGGATCTTCCCAGAGGTCAGCGGACGCCCCGCCGTGCGTTTTACATGGCGGTCGAAGTCCCGATCAGCATAATCATTGATCGCACAGCCCGCCGATCGCATAAGCAATGTTCCGAGCGCGAAAATCATTGCTAACGAGAACGAAGACCTCCCCTTGGAGGCGATCCACAATGCGCTATATGTCGGCCAAAGCAGCAACAAGCTACCAATCGGGTTATCCATCCGGATAAGCCGGACATAGTGAGGAACCCTAACAAACCCAGTGTTGATGGCCATAATCTTATCCAAGGCAGTTTTGACATCATAAGCGGCTGTTTGACGCGGCGAGCGTAACTACTAAACGGGAGAATTCGGGCACATCTCAGTAGGCTCTCGCTCCCCTTATGACCAGAACATCTAGTGAGCCGCCGTAAGCACTGCATGGATCATGCAGACTTATGGCGACGTAATCGGTGAGTGCCTGGATCCGCCTCTCTGTCTAGCGCAGTTATTGCGAGCATGTCCCGCACGGTAGGGACATGTCACCGCTCACGTGAAATAACCACGTAATATCCGCAGGGCTCATCCGTCGAGTTGATCAAGCCGTGCTCTACGTCTTTCTCGATTCACCGCCCGTCTGACCACGCAGATCGGGTGCTCTGGCTCCACATCAATCAGCGAGAGCACCCTTTTCCACGAAGAAACTCAGTGAAATCAGCGTGATTAAAGGACCTGACTGTGATCGACATAGGGCTTTATAGTCACTTTCACCGTCAGAAATGCACACCTTTGCTGGCGCTGGAGATAGAACGATTTGCAGGAGAGCAAATCTATACACCCTGCTCGGCTCAACTTACATCAGTTGCTTCTGGACCATCACGCGATGCGATGCCAAACCCAAGCGGCGGCGTCCTCAACTGAAGACATCACCCGGCACGGAAAATCGCGCTCGATGCCTAGATGCCGCTGCATCAGCAGTGCGTGCATAGGGCCATCCGTCAGAAAGGCATCGCAGTAGCCTAGCGCGGCTCCAGCGTGATGGAAGTCGAATATGTCGTTAGCGTTCAATTTCTGTGTTCGGTTCCAACGAAGCGCCGCATGCAACAACGCACCGACTTGCAGAGTGCGCAGCGCCCGTCGACCTGCAGGTTTCCGGACTGCAGCCCTGAGAAAGCCGAGGCATTCCCTAGTAACGCCCTCTCTTTCATCTGCTGAAGGTTGGATGCCGGAACCGAGGGCTTTCTTGGCCATTTCTTGCAGTACATCAGTAGCAATCGGGGCTGCGAGTTCAAGAACACCATTGATCTCGTCTCGATAGACCTGCGAAAAGCTTTTCATCACGGGAGCATGCGCCGCGTTGTCGCGATTAAGCCGATCAGCGATGTCGACGAACGATGAAGAGAAGGGCCACGCATTTCCAATGGTCCCAATTATCGTCGATAAAGAAATCTCCCAGAAATGGTCCAAGAACACCTTCTGAATGACGAGCTGTTCTTCTTCTGGGAAGGCTGTAGCCACTGGATGCTGTACACCAAGGATGTATGGAACCTTCGTCCAGACAAGATGCTCCAATGGATGAACGCTATGCCCAGTATTCGCGTGTAGGAAGTGCGCAACTTCCGTTGCCACGCGCGTCGGTTCCGAGCTAAGAGTGACACCGCTGCTCAACTCGTCAATCAATTCGGCTGTTGCACCCCGGGTTGCCGGGTCAGACTGCTTCATTAGCTCAAGAAACAGCATGTCGCTGATGGGGCACACCAGCCGCCCGGTAGAGACTCCAGCTACGAGTGCGTCCAACAGATCCGATGCGCCCGGTGGACTTGGTACGGCAGTGCGCGCAGCACGCAGATGAATCCAGAAGCACTTATCGAGATATATACGATCCCTCGCCATCACCCACTCACCGAGTTCGACAACTCGACGCCGCTCGTACTCGTCGATCGTGATCTGTGGTGTAGAACGATGGAACGCAAATCGGTCAGCAATCTGAGGAGAGGTCACTGGACTTCGCATCTATTGATAGGACCAATGGGCATCAGCTTACACCCATCAAGATATCTCCCGTCCTCAGCTTATCTAGGTAGTCAGCCCACTGCTGCATCACCTCGCGGCGCTTCTCACGGAACTTCACTCGCGCATAAGCAGCCTCCACCTCGTCCTTCGGTGCATGAGCTAACTGAGATTCCAATACGTCCACGTCTATACCTAACCGTTCACGACCAAGCGTGCGCAACGACGCACGAAAGCCATGTGTGGTGTGCTCGCCTTGGAAGCCCATCTCACGCAACGCTTTGCTCAACGTGTCACGGCTGAGGTGCGGGGAGTTTTGCCGCCCCTGAGGTGGAAACACATATTCACCACCCATGTTGCGCTCCCTCATCTCCCGCAACACCATAAGAGCCTGCTCCGGCAACGACGTGCTGAAGTCCTGGCCCGTTTTCATGCGATTTGTACCATCCGGATTCATACCAGGAATACGCCACTCCCCCGCTTTCAAATCGATCTCCTCCCATCGGGCGCTCGCTACTACACCCGAGCGCATCGCAGTTAGGGCCGCAAGGATCAATGCCGCGCGCACTACCCTGTTCGGATAGACATCAATAGCCCGCATGACCTCACCTAGCTTGGCGTCGTTGTCCGTGACCGCAGGCATGTGCCCACTTCGGTATGCCGGCAGAATGCGATCAAGCCTGAGGCGACTTTCATCAGATCGGAGACCCTCGTTAATGGCGTGATCTACGATGCTTCCAAGGTATTGGCGCGCCTTGCGAGCTAGTTGCGGAGTGCTCTTCGCCATTTCCACTAGGACAGGACGAACGTGCTTCGTCTCCAATTGACGCATATCTAATCCCCCGAGCTTCGGCACCAAATACGCATCCACCACCAGACGAGCCTTGCGATAAGTCTCCATTGCCCAAGTTGGACGCTTCTCCGCCATCCATCGCCCTGATACAGCGCGAAACGACACCCGCTCAACTTCAGCAAGCTGCTGCGCTGCGGCTTCCAATTCAGCGCTCGCTGCAGCCTCAACCTCCTGTTGAGCCTTGCGGATACCGGCAGTGCTCTTTCCTTTCTTTGCATCGCGCTGCACCTCAACAGCGTTGATGCGCGCCTCAGCCAATGACATCTCTGGGTAGTGCCCAATGGTCGCCGGGGCAGGACGCGAACCATTCGGTAGCCGGTAACGCACAACCCAGGACTTACGCCCGGCGGGGCTAACCAGAAGCCTTAAGCCATTGCCATCGGCAAGGAAGTAAGCCTTCTCGGCAGGCTTGGCCTTACGAATCTGTAGTTCGCTCAGTGGGGTAGCAAGACGGGGCACGGCTTGAGACCTACTTGGGTATGATTTGGAATAATCATACCCAAAAACCTACCCAAAAGCCCTGGACACCCCTGGATGGATTTGGACACTCCTGGACATCAGGCAATAAAAAACCCCGCATTTACGCGGGGTTATCTACGATTCTGGACTGATTTGGACAATCTGGAATCTTGCATTGGTGCCCAAGGGGGGACTCGAACCCCCACGACTTGCGTCGCTACCACCTCAAGGTAGTGCGTCTACCAATTCCGCCACCTGGGCTAATACTGCTTAATTTTAGTGCTTGCTGCCTGCTGCTGCCGGGGCCGTGGGAGCGGGGACTTCGCCCTGCTGTGCCTTGGCCGGGGCCGGCTGGGCGGCGGGAACCTCGCCGTTGCCTGCCGGGGCAGCTGGCGCCGGCACCGCTGCCTTCGGCTGGGCCGGGGTCGCGGGCTGCGCATTTTGCGCGTTGGCGGGCTTGCTGCCAAGTCCTGCCATCACGCCGAGGCTGGTATCGGCCTGTTGCTGGCGGATCGCGCCGCCGTTGGCCTTCAAGTAGATGCCCATGCCGATGCTGAGCGCAAAGAACAGCGCGGCGAGCACGGCGGTGGAGCGCGACAGGAAGTTGGCCGAGCCGCGGGCACCAAAGACCGTGGCCGATGCGCCGGCACCAAAGCCGGAACCTGCCTCGGCGCCTGCACCGCGCTGCATGAGGATCAGCACGATCATCGCAGCAGCGATCAGGATGTAGAACACGCTGAAGATGACGAACATGAGGTCTCGCGTAGGGTTCTTGTGTCGCTCAATGGGCGGCGTGGCAGATGGCTAGGAATTCGGGGGCCACCAAAGACGCGCCACCGATCAAGCCTCCATCCACGTCCGGCTGCGAAAAAAGCTCTGCAGCGTTGGCCGCCTTGACGCTGCCGCCATAAAGCAGCCGGGTCAGACGGGCAATCATATCATCCTGTAGAGCCAATTGGCTACGGATGAAGGCGTGCACTTCCTGGGCCTGCTCCGGGCTGGCGGTCTTGCCGGTGCCGATGGCCCAGACCGGCTCGTAGGCGATTACGGCGGTGTCGAAGCAGGCGATGCCATTCAGCGCCATCACGGCGTGCATCTGCTGCTGGATCACCTCCATGGTCTGCCCAGCCTCGCGCTGGTGCAGGGTCTCGCCCACGCACAACACGGGGGTAAGTCCGGCAGCGAGCACGGCGGCGAACTTGCGGGCGATCTTTTCGTTGCTCTCGGTGTGGTGGTGGCGGCGCTCGGAATGCCCGACCAGCGCCCAGCGGCACCCCATGTCGGCCACCATCGTGGCCGATACCTCACCGGTATAAGCGCCCTGCCCCTGGTGCTCGCTGACATCCTGCGCGCCAAAGCCGATGCCGGAAGCACCGTACTTGTCGACCAGCTGGGCAAGATAGGGATACGGCGGCAAGACCAGCACGTCGACGCCATCGGCAGGATGGGCCTTGATGAGGTCTTCCATCAGGCCGTCCGCCATCGATCGGCTGCCATGCATTTTCCAGTTAGCGGCGACGAGTTTTTTACGCATGCCCGCGTCCGTTGCAAATGAAAGCTGGCAAGCTTAACCACCGACCTTGGGCACGGCAACGCGCATGCTGAAGGTATTTTCATTTATATCGATCCAGCTAGGAAAAAGCTCATGACCAAAGCCCGACCGCTCAGCCTGATCACCGGCGCATCCGCCGGTATTGGCGCCGCCTTCGCTCGTGCACTTGCAGCACGTGGGCATGATTTGGTGCTGACGGCACGGCGTACCGATCGCCTGGAAGCCTTGGCGGTGGAGCTGCATGATCTGCATCGGGTGAACACTACGGTGTTGACCAATGACCTGGCCGATCCGCACGGTGTGGAGCAGTTGTGCACTGCATTAGGCGAACGTGGTTTGCAAGTGGACTGGTTGATCAACAATGCAGGCTACGGTGTGCCTGGACGCTTTGATCAGAGCGATTGGTCGGTACATGCGGATTTTCTGCGCGTGTTGGTGACTGCACCAACCGAGCTTGCGTGGCGTTTGGTGCGCGGCATGCGTGAGCGGCGCTATGGACGCATCGTCAATGTGGCTTCGTTGGCGGGCCATGTGCCGGGTAGCGCAGGGCATACGCTGTATGCAGCCAGCAAGGCGTACATGATCAAGTTTTCGCAATCGCTGGCGCTGGAGAATCTGGGCCTGGACGTGAATGTGTGTGCGTTATGTCCTGGCTTTACGTACTCGGAATTTCACGATGTGACCGGCACGCGCGCGTTGGTGAGCAAGATGCCGAGTTTCATGTGGCAGCGTGCGGAAGCGGTGGTGCTGGAGGGTATCGATGCGGTGGAGCGTGGCGAAGCCGTGCATGTGACTGGGCGTTTCAATCGCACGGTGAAGGGCCTGTTCAAGCTGATGCCGGATCGGATGGCGCTGAAGATGTCGGCGAAGCAGTCGAAGCGGTATCGGGCGCAGGATTAATGATTTGCCGCGAAGCTTCGCGCGTAGGCTGGGATGGCAATCCCAGCATCGCGATGTATGCATAGATGGCAAAGCTGGGATTGTCATCCCAGCCTACCTAGTGTTGGGGCGTCTTATGCCGCCCGTCGCTTGTCCACCGGCTCCACAGCCACACTCAGGCGATACCCGATCTTGCCTAGGGCATCCTCCACCTGTTCCAGCTTGGACTTGTGGGCCAGGTCCAATAAGCGATCCACCTGCGGGCCATGCACACCCAACAAGCGCACGATATCCGCCTTGCGTAACCCCTTGGCTAGCATGGCTTCGTACAAACCCACCTTGGCCACGTCGAGCGCCGGCAAAGATACCCAGTACTCGCCTCGCTTCTTCTCCGTCGCCGCCGGGATGGGCTCGCGCTCGTCCATGTAGCCTTGCAGTGCCAGGGCCATGGCATCGACCGACTCGCGCAAGGCCTCATCCACCGTCTCGCCCACGCTGTTGAACGCAGGCAGGTCTCGGCACGTCGCTACGAACGCGCCGTCCGATTCGATCAACTTCACTGCGTAGCGCATTGTCTGTGTTTCCTCATAGACAACAAAAATGTTGTATACAACATTTTTGTTGTCTACATGGAGGGAGCGTTAGGGAGTGCCGCCGCCGATCCAGTGGGCGAGCAGAAAAGCGGTTGCTGAGGCCAAGCCACCAATCAACACCGTCTGTAACGCGCTGCGCCAGCCGCGTACGCCGGTGAAGCGGCTCTTGGCCGCGCCGAATATCGCCAACGCCGCACCGGTGCATACAACCGATACCAGCAGCGCCGGCTTCAATGTATTGATCAGCATGTACGGCACCAACGGCACCAGGCCGCCGACGATGTAAGCACTGCCAATGGTGAGTGCGCTGCGCAAGGCGCGGCCGGGCTGCGGGGTTTCCAAGCCCAGTTCGAAGTGCATCATGAAATCCACCCAGGCTTCATGATCGTTGCGAAAGTGTTCGAGGATGGGTTCGCAGGCGGCGCGATCCAGGCCGTAGCCTTTGAAGATGTCCACGATCTCGCGTTCTTCTTCGCGCTGCAGCTCGCGCACTTCGCGGAATTCGCGGCGGCGCTCGGAGTGGTAGTGGTCGGCTTCGCCGCGTGCTGCGAGATAACCGCCCAGGCCCATGGCGATGGCGCCAGCGGCGATTTCCGCTACGCCTGCGACGACCACCACGCGGCTGGCAACGTTGGCGGCGGAAAGGCCAGCGGCGAGCGCAAACGGTACGGTGAGGCCGTCGGCCATGCCGAGGACGATGTCGCGGACGGTGTCCGAGGCGGCGAAGTGGCGTTCTGTGTGGTGGTGGTGGCGATGGGCGGCGGACATGCGGGGACTTTAGCGGGTTGTGTGCGGGGGTGAGGCAATGAGACGTACACGCATTGGCGTTTGCACGTCGTCGTTGGTGCGGCCATGGAACAGGTAGGCTGGGATGGCAATCCCAGCATCGCGAGGTATGCGTGCATGGCAATGCTGGGATTGGCATCCCAGCCTACCAAAGCCGTTGGTTAGATCAGTTTGATTTCGCGCAAGCGTTGCATGAGGTATTCATGCGAGTTGAGCGACGTGTCGTAGCGGCGCGGATTGTCCGGCGTAATGCATTGCGGCAGCGGGTCGAGCACTACGTCGGGGTTCGGATGCAGGAAGTAAGGCACCGAGTAGCGCGGCTTGCGGGCGTTGGCGTTCGGCGGGTTCACCACGCGGTGGGTGGTGGACGGATACACGTGGTTGCTCAGGCGTTGCAGCATGTCGCCGATGTTCACCACGATGGCGTCGCCCGCGGTGGTTATCGGCAGCCACTTGCCTTCGCGGGTGAGCACTTCCAGGCCTTCGGCGCTGGCGCCCACCAGCAAGGTGATGAAGTTGATGTCCTCATGCGCGCCGGCGCGCACGTTGGGCACGTTTGCCTCGCTGATGGGCGGGTAATGGATCGGGCGCAGGATGGAATTGCCCTGGTCGATCTTGTCCTCGAAGTAGTCTTCCGGCAGGTCGATGTGCAGGGCCAGCGCACGCAGTACGCGGCTGCCGAGCCAGTCCAGCGCCTGGTACAGCTCGTAGCCGTATTCGTGGAAGCCCGGCACTTCGGCCGGCCACAGGTTCGGCGGCATCAGTTCGGCGAAGCGCGAGTTGCGGTCGATCTCGCGGCCGATGTGCCAGAACTCTTTCAGGTCCGGGTAGCTGCTGTCCTTGGCGGTTTCCACCTTGAAGGGCGTGTAGCCGCGCGCGCCGCCGGTACCCGGCACGTGATACTTCATCTTTGCTTCGGCGGGCAGCGCGAAGAAGCGCTGGAAGGCGTCGTAGGCGCCATCGATCAGTTGCGGGGTAATACCGTGGCCGCTGATGCAGCAGAAGCCGAATTCGCGGTAGGCCGCGCCGAGTTCGGCAACGAACGCCGCGCGGTCGCTGTCGTAGCGGCGGATGTCGAGGGTGGGAACTTGCTTGGGCTCAGTACGGGCAGATGGGTCCATGACATTGTCCTTGTATGGGCGTGCGGTCGAGTTGTCCGCCACCGCAGGGGCGGTGCACGTCGGGCCTTAGGAGCTTGTCTGCATAACCCAGACAGGCTCCCTTCCATGGCGACCTGGCATCTGTTCGTAGCGCTGCCCGAAGCACAGCGCTACTGGTTCACGAGCGTTCGGTGGCGGATTTTACGACGTCAGCGAGGCGTTGGGCCATCTGCCGCACCTCGGCCTCGTCGGCAGCCTCTACCGTCACGCGCACCAGCGGCTCGGTGCCGGAGGCGCGCAGCACCACCCGGCCACGCCCGAGCAGGGCCTGCTCGGTATCGGCCAGGGCTTTGCGCACCGCTTCGCTGTCCAGCGCTTCGCGCGCACCGTCGGCGCGCACGTTGATCATCACCTGCGGCATTTTCCTCAGGCCGTGGCGCGCGGTGGCCAGGTCCTGGCCGGACAGCTTGAGCGCTTCGAGCAGCGCCAGTGCCGCCACAATGCCATCGCCAGTGGTGGCGCGATCCAGGCACAGCAAATGGCCGGAGGTTTCACCACCCAGCACGCCGCCATGCTCCTTGAGTTTTTGCAGCACGAAACGGTCGCCCACGTTGGCGCGGATCAGTTCCACGCCGATGCCGGCCAAGGCCTGCTGCAGGCCGTAGTTGCTCATCAGGGTGCCGACGACCGGGCCTTTCAATTGGCCACGCAAGTGCCAGCTGCGCGCCAGCACGTAGAGCATGTCATCGCCATCGCCGAGCACGCCGTGGCTGTCCACCACCTGCACGCGATCGCCGTCGCCGTCGAAGGCGAAGCCGATGTCAGCCTGCTGTTCCACTACAGCGCGCTGCAGCGCGTGCGGATGCAGCGAGCCGACGTTGTCATTGATGTTGAAGCCATCCGGCTTGTCGCCGATTACATGCAGCTCCGCTCCCAGCTCGGCGAACACTTTGGGGGCCACCTGGTAGGTGGCGCCGTGCGCGCAATCGAGCACGATCTTCATGCCAGCCAGGCTGAAGTCTTCCGGCACGGTGGCTTTGCAGAATTCCGCGTAGCGCGTGATGGCGTCGGTGACACGGATCACCTTGCCCAGGTACTCCGAATCCACGGTGGTGAACGGGGCTTCGGTTTCCGCCTCGATCGCCGCCTCGATTTCGTCGGAAAGTTTTTCGCCATGGGTGGAGAAGAACTTGATGCCGTTATCGTAGTGCGGGTTATGCGAGGCGCTGATCACGATGCCTGCATCCGCACGCAGGCTGCGGGTGAGGTAGGCCACCGCCGGCGTGGGCATCGGGCCGAACAGGCGTACGTCCGCCCCGGCCGCAGTCAGCCCGGCCTCCAGGGCCGATTCGAACATGTAGCCGGAGGCGCGGGTGTCCTTGCCGATCAGCACCAGCGGGCGGCCATGCTTTTTCTTTCTTTCCCGGCCCAGCACGACGCCCAGGCCGCGCCCCAGGCGCAGCATGAAGTCCGCGCTGATGGGCCACTGGCCTACGCGGCCACGGATGCCGTCGGTACCGAAGTATTTGCGTTGAGTCATGAAGATCTGTCTTGGGGTAAGAAGCCAGGAAATAGGGACACAGGCGTCTGTAGGGCGTGAATCCTACTCCGGTCGGTTATCCATGCCTCACGTTGGCGAATCTTGCTCCCTCCCCTGCTTGCAGGGGAGGGTTGGGGTGGGGTTGTTTGAGCTTGCCGCCCTGCTGAAGTTCACGGCGAGGTTGCTTCACCCCACCCCAACCCTCGCCTACTACACCTAGGGGAGGGAGTAGATCCGGTTACTACTCGTCATCCGGCCAGCTGGGCATTTTCGGCTTGTCGTGCCGCTCGGGCGTGTCGCCAGCTTGCACGGCATGCCATACCTTCAGCGCATCCACCGTGGGAGCCACGTCATGCACGCGTACCATGCGTGCACCGCGTTGCACGGCAATCATCGCGGCGGCTACCGAGCCCGCGGCACGCTCGGCGTGGTCCTTGCGCCCAGTGAGCGTGCCGATCATCGATTTGCGCGACAGCCCTACGTAGACCCCGCTGCCGAGATCGGCGAATCGTTGCACTTTGCGCAGCAGCGCAAGATTGTGCTCCAGCGTCTTGCCGAAGCCGAAGCCGGGATCGACCATCACTTTGCGCCGTTCGATGCCTGCCAATTCGCAGGCGAACAGGCGATCGGTGAGGAAGCGGTGCACTTCACCGACCACGTCGTCGTAATGCGGCTCGTCCTGCATGCTGCGCGGCTCGCCTTGCATGTGCATCAGGCAGACCGGTACGCGCAACTCCGCAGCCGCGTCCAGCGCACCTTCGCGGCGCAGGGCATACACGTCGTTGATCATGCCGGCACCGGCCGCCACCGCCGCGCGCATCACTTCGGGCTTGGAGGTATCGATGGCGACCGGCAGCGAGGTGCGGGCGATGAGTTGTTCGATCACGGGAATGACACGTTGCAGTTCCTCTTCGAGCGGCACGTCCGCCGCGCCGGGACGCGTGGATTCGCCGCCGACATCGAGCATGTCCGCACCCTCTTCGGCCAGGCGCAAGCCGTGCTCCACCGCCGCTTGCGTGCTGGAAAACTGGCCGCCATCGGAGAACGAATCGGGCGTGACGTTGATGATGCCCACCACGCGCGGACGGTCCAGCGTCAACGGCCGGCCATTGCAATCGAGCACCGTGGCGAACAGGTCCGTCGTCATGCGCTCTGCTCCACGCCGCCCAGCGCCCCCATGAATTGCCGGTAGTAGCGCAGCTCGTCGATGGAATCGCGAATGTCGGACAAGGCGGTATGTGCCGACTCCTTGGAGAAACCGCGGCTGATCGTCGGCGACCAGCGCCGCGCCAGTTCCTTCAGGGTGGACACGTCCAGATTGCGGTAATGGAAGAAGCGTTCCAGCTGCGGCATCTGCCGATGCAGGAAGCGGCGGTCCTGGCAGATGGAATTGCCGCACATCGGCGACTTGCCCGGCTGCAGCCACTGCTTGAGGAATTCCAACGTCGCCCGCTCCGCTTCGGCATGCGTGGCGGTGGACTCCACCACCTGGTCCCACAGGCCGGAACGGCGATGCTGGTTGCGGTTCCAGGTGTCCATGGCCTCCAGCCGCTCCACCGGATGGTGGAGCGCGAACACGGGGCCTTCGGCCAGAACGAGCAGATCCTTGTCGGTGACGATGGTGGCGATCTCTAGGATCGAATCGTTATCGGTATCCAGACCGGTCATTTCCAGGTCGATCCAGATGAGGTTGTCTTCGTTCGCTTGGCTCATGCGCCCTCCTGACCGGGGAGTTTAGCAAGAGGCAGGCCACTTCCCCATGCCCCGCTGCCAACTTCCAGCCCCTATCATCTGCCCATGCAAACGCTCTTCTGGCACGACTACGAGACTTTCGGCACCGATACGCGACGGGACCGCCCGATCCAGTTCGCCGGTATCCGCACCAATCTGGAGCTGGAAATCGTCGATGAGCCGGTGATGTTCTACGGCAAGCCGCCGCGGGACAGCCCACCCAGCCCGGAGGCTTGCCTGATCACCGGTATCACCCCGCAGCAGGCGGAACGCGAAGGGGTGAGCGAGGCCGACTTCGCCGCGCGCGTGCACGAGCAGCTCTCCGCCCCGGGCACTTGCGGCGTGGGCTACAACTCCTTGCGCTTCGACGACGAATTCACGCGCCAGCTGCTCTACCGCAATTTCTTTGAGCCGTACGGGCGCGAGTGGGAAAACGGCAATTCGCGCTGGGACCTGATCGACCTGGTACGCATGTGCGCCGCGCTGCGCCCCGAGGGCATCGTATGGCCCACGCATGAGGACGGTACGCCCAGCTTCAAGCTGGAACACCTGGCCGCGGCCAATCACCTGCGGCAGGAACGTGCGCACGATGCCTTGTCGGACGTGTATGCCCTGATCGACCTGGCGCGCCTGATTCGCGTACGCCAGCCGCGATTGTGGGATTGGCATTTTGCGCTACGCCGCAAGCAACGCGTGTTCGAGCTGCTCGACGTCACCAGCATGACGCCGCTGGTGCACGTGTCGTCACGCTATCCGGCGAGCCGCTGCTGCCTCAGCGTCATCCTGCCGCTGGCGGTGCATCCAGCCCGCTCGGGTGAAATTATCGTCTACGACCTGGCGCAGGATCCTCGCGACCTGCTGGCACTGGAGGTCGAGGACATCGCCGATCGCATGTTCACCGCGCGCGCCGACCTGCCCGAAGGGGTGGAGCGCATTGCGCTGCGCACCGTGCATGCGAACCGCTCGCCGGCCTTGGCGCCGCTGTCCGTGCTCAAGGGTGCCGATCCTGGGCGGCTGCAATTGGATCTGGATCGCTGCCTGGCGCATGCCGACCAGTTGCGCCAGGCCGCCGGCCTTGGCGACAAGCTACGCCGTATTTTCCAGCAGGCGGCCGAGCTGCCGCCGCCGGAAGATCCGGAGCTGGCGCTTTATGGCGGTTTTCTGCCGGATGCGGACAAACGCCTGCTGCGCGAGGTACGCGCTACGCCGCCGGAGCAGTTGGTGCAGCGCAAGTTCGAGTTTCGCGACAAACGCTATCCGGACTTGCTGTTCCGCTATCGGGCGCGCAATTGGCCGGAGACGCTGACGTCGGAGGAAAGGGAGCTTTGGGAAGCGTTTCGCATGGCGCGGTTGACGCGCCCCACTCCGCTTACGACGCTCACCCTTGCCGATTACTTCGCCAGGCTGGATTTGTTGCGCAGTGATCCGCTGGGGCGTGATAAGGGGGCTGTGCTCGATCAGCTACAAGCTTGGGGTGAGCAGCTTGCTGGAGAGATTGGCGTCGCTCTTGCCTGATTACTCCCTCCCCTGCTTGCAGGGGAGGGTTGGGGTGGGGTTGCTTGAGCTTGCCGCAATGTTTGGGTTAATCGCCAGGTTGCTTCACCCCACCCCAACCCTCCCCTACTACACGTAGGGGAGGGAGTCTGACATCGCCTTGTATGTCACCATTGCCGTGCCCCCCAACTTACCTCCCGAATCTTCATGCCACGCGCCTATTTCTCGCCCGCCACTTTCCGCTTCCTCAAAAGCCTGGCCCGCAACAACAACCGCGAGTGGTTCCAGAAACACAAGGCCGATTACGAGCGCGACGTACGCGATCCCTTCCTGGAACTGATCAGCGACATGCAAGCGCCGCTGGCGAAGATCAGTGCGCATTTCCGTGCCGATTCACGCAAGATGGGCGGCTCGCTGTTCCGCATCTACCGCGACACGCGCTTTTCGAACGACAAGGAACCGTACAAGCCCTGGGCCAGCGCGCGCTTTTTCCACGAGCGGCGGCACGAGATTCCGGCGCCTTCGTTCTATCTGCACATCCAGCCGGGCGATTGCTTTATCGGCGGTGGCATGTGGCATCCGGAGGCGGACGCCTTGAAACGTATTCGGGCTTTTCTGGCCGATAATCCCGCCGCGTGGAAACGCGCTACGCAGAGCAAGGCATTCAGCGAACACTTTGCGTTCTGGGGCGAATCACTAACGCGGCCACCACGCGGTTTCGATCCGGAGCATGAGCTGATCGAGGATCTCAAGCGCAAGGATTTCGCGGCGGGGGAACAGTTCGACGAAGCCCTGGCATGTTCGGCGGAACTGTTGCCGTTCATGGCAGCCAGCTACAAACGGCTGGCGCCGATGATCGATTATTTGTGCGCGGCGCAGGAGCTGGAGTTCTAAATGCGTAGGCTGGGATGACAATCCCAGCTCCGGTAACGGGCAGAAAGCTGGGATTGTCATCCCAGCCTACGCCGATCCTACGCCTCGGGACGCATGTAGGGGAACAGCAACACATCGCGGATCGACGCCGAGTTGGTCAGCATCATCACCAGTCGATCGATGCCCACGCCCAGCCCGCCGGTCGGCGGCAAGCCCACTTCCAGCGCGCGGATGTAGTCCGCATCGAAGTGCATCGCTTCGTCGTCACCGGAGGCCTTCGCATCCACCTGGGCCTGGAAGCGCGCCGCCTGGTCTTCCGGATCGTTCAACTCGGAGAAGCCGTTGGCGAATTCCTTGCCGTTGACGAACAGTTCGAAGCGGTCGGTGATGCCCTTGTCGACGTCGTTCTCGCGCGCCAGCGGCGACACTTCCACCGGGTGATCGATGATGAAGGTGGGTTGCACCAGGGTGTGCTCCACCGTCTTCTCGAAGATTTCCAGCAGCAGCTTGCCCCAGCCATAAGCGGGCTTTACCTGCAGGCCCAGGCGCTTGGCGTGCGCGGCCATGGCCTCGCGATCGCGCAGTTCTTCGCGCTTGATTTCCGGATTGAGTTCCAGCACCGCGTCTTCCATGCGCCAGCGGCGGAAGGCCGGGCCGACATCGATCTCGGCGTCTTCCCAGGCCAGCTTGGTGGTGCCCAACACGTTCTTCGCCGTGTCGCGAATCATCGCCTCGGTGAGGTCCATGATCTCGTGATAGGTGGCGTAGGCCTGGTACAACTCCAGCATGGTGAATTCGGGGTTGTGCCGGGTGGACACGCCCTCGTTGCGGAAGTTGCGATTGATCTCGTAGACGCGGTCGAAGCCGCCGACGACCAGGCGCTTCAAATACAGCTCCGGCGCCACGCGCAAATACAGGTCGATATCCAGTGCGTTGTGGTGCGTGATGAAGGGACGCGCGGTGGCGCCGCCGGGGATGATGTGCATCATCGGCGTTTCCACTTCCATGAAGCGGTACGGTTCGGCCTCCAGCCACTTGCGGATGTAGCCGACGATCTTCGAACGCAGCAGGAAGGTGCGGCGCGCTTCCTCGGTGACAATCAGATCGACATAGCGCTGACGGTAGCGCTGTTCCACATCGGCCAGGCCATGCCACTTGTCCGGCAACGGGCGCAGGCTCTTGGTGAGCAGGCGCAGGGTTTGCACCTTCACCGACAGCTCGCCGGTCTTGGTGCGCATCAGCAGGCCTTCGGCGCCGACGACGTCACCGGTGTCCCAGCCCTTGAATGCTTCGTAGGTGGCTTCGCCGACCGTGCCCTGATGGATGAACAGCTGGATGCGGCCGGTGAAATCCTGCACCTGCACAAAGCTCACCTTGCCCTGCACGCGCTTGAGCACAATACGGCCGGCCACTTTCACGCGGCGGGCGGCGGCCTCGATCACTTCGGCCGTGTGCTGTTCCTTGTCCTCGAACTCGGCCTGCAGGTCGCCGGCAAAAGCGTCGACCTTGAAGTCGTTCGGAAAGGCGATGCCCTGCTCGCGCAGCGCCTTGAGCTTTTCGCGGCGCTCGGCGATCAGCTTGTTTTCGTCAAGGGGCAGGTTCTCGGTGGGTTCGCTCATGGAGTGCCAAACGCTTCTTGGTAGGTGTCGCTGAGGGTCAAAGCTTTGCTAGAGAGCAAAGCGGCGCATCAATTGTCTTTGCCGAACACGTGTTTGACCGCGTGTTTGGTGGCGTCCCAGCCCTCGCGCGTACCGTGCGCGACACCGTGGCCGACTACCTTCGCGCCGTGCCCGATGCCCTGGCCCGCTTCCTTGGCGCCATGGCCCACCGCCTTGGCTGCATGCGCCGTAGCGTGACCCACATCGCGCGCGCCATTGCCGACGGCGTGGCCGGCGTCTTTGGCGTCCTGCTTGACGCCCTGCCCGGCAATCGCCACGTCGCTGAACAGCACCACGCTGGCGCACGCAAACGCAACCGCAAAGATCTTCTTGCCATTCATGCAGTGACTCCTCGCTCGGTAATCAGGCGTCCAGGCGCTTGGCGCCGGCATCCAGTCCGGACTTCAGGCTCGCCTCGATGAAATCGTCGAGGTCGCCGTCCAGCACTTTCTGGGTGTCGGTGCGCTCTACGCCGGTACGCAGGTCCTTGATGCGGCTCTGGTCCAGTACGTAGTTGCGGATCTGGCTGCCCCAGCCAATGTCGGACTTGGTTGCTTCCAGCGCATCCTTCTCGGCATTGCGCTTCTGGACCTCCAGTTCGTACAGCTTGGCCGCCAGCATTTTCATGGCGCGGTCGCGGTTGGCGTGCTGGCTGCGTTCGGTCTGGCAGGCCACCACCACGCCGGACGGAACGTGCGTGATACGCACGGCCGATTCGGTCTTGTTCACGTGCTGGCCGCCGGCGCCGGACGAACGGTAGACGTCGGTCTTGAGGTCGGCCGGGTTGATCTCGATGTCGATGTCGTCGTCGACTTCCGGCGACACGAACACCGAAGTGAAGCTCGTATGGCGGCGGTTGTCGGAGTCGAACGGGCTCTTGCGCACCAGGCGGTGCACACCGATTTCGGTTTTCAGCCAGCCGTAGGCGTAATCGCCCTCGACGCGGAAGGTGGCGGACTTGATGCCGGCCACGTCGCCCGCGCTCGCTTCCATCAACTCGGTCTTCCAACCGCGCGATTCGCACCAGCGCAGGTACATGCGCAGCAGCATTTCAGCCCAGTCCTGGGCTTCGGTGCCGCCGGCGCCGGCCTGGATGTCGACGAAGGCGTTGGCCGAATCCATCTTGCCGGAGAACATGCGCTGGAATTCCAGCTTGCTCACCTCGCCGTCGAGCTTGCTGACATCCTCCAGCACGGATTGCACGGTGGCTTCGTCGCCGTCGGCGGCGGCCATTTCCAGCAGTTCGCCGGCATCGGTCAGGCCGGAGGTGATGCGGTCGATGCCGCTGACGATGGTGTCGAGGCGGGCGCGTTCGCGGCCCAGTTCCTGTGCGCGCGGCGGATCGTCCCAGACGGTGGGGCTTTCCAGTTCGCGGCTTACTTCTTCCAGACGCTCACGCTTGGCGTCGTAGTCAAAGATACCCCCTAAGCGACTCGACGCGGGCCCTGAGGTCCGCGATCTGCGCAAGGATCGGATTGGTTTCGATCATGTGGCTGACCCTGATGGGGATGGCGCCCGAGAGGCGCGAGATAAACCCCAATCGTAGCAAACCGGGGGCGCGGGCGCCTAGCTGAAGGCTGAAGGCCTCATAGGCTGGGATGATAATCCCAGCATTGCCATGCATGCCGCGTCGTGATGCTGGGATTTCATCCCAGCCTACGGTGCCATTGCATTTGCGTGCACATCACGCACTGCGCGCCCGGAAGGATCGGCCATCGCCGCAAACGTCGGGTCCCACGCCAACGCCGCCGGCGACGAACAAGCGATCGATTTGCCGCCCGGCACCGTCGCCGCGCAGGCTTCGCCGGGAAAGAATTTCTCGAAAATGCGGCGATACAGGTACGCCTCCTTGGTGGCCGGCGTGTTGAAGGGATAGCGCGAAGCAGCGGCGGCGAATTCGCGGTCGCTTACCGCCTGCTCGGCGTGCGCTTTCAAGCCGTCGATCCAGCCGTAGCCCACGCCATCGCTGAACTGTTCTTTCTGCCGCCACAGGATCGATTCGGGCAAGGCGCCAGCGAAAGCTTCGCGCAGCACACCCTTTTCGATGCGGCCCTTGCCGGCCATCTTGTGTGCAGCATCCATGCTCATCGCCGCTTCCATGAATTCCAGGTCCAGGAACGGCACACGCGCTTCGACCCCCCAGGCCATCATCGACTTGTTCGCGCGCAGGCAGTCGTAGCTGTGCAGCGCATCTAGCTTGCGCACGGTTTCCTCATGGAAGGCTTCCGCCGAAGGCGCTTTGTGGAAATACAGGTAGCCGCCGAAGATTTCATCCGAGCCTTCGCCCGACAGCACCATCTTCACGCCCATCGCCTTGATGCGTCGGGCCAGCAGGTACATCGGCGTGGAAGCGCGGATGCTGGTGACGTCATAGGTTTCGATATGGCGGATCACTTCCGGCAGCGCATCCAAGCCTTCCCAGAAGCTGTAGACGAAACCGTGGTGCACCGTACCCAGCGCGTCGGCCACGACTTTGGCCGCGGCCAGGTCGGGCGAGCCTTCCAGGCCGATGGCGAAGGAATGCAGGCGCGGCCACCAGGCTTCGCTGCGATCGTCGTCTTCGACGCGCTCGCGTGCGAAACGAGCGGCGCAAGCGGCGACTAGCGAAGAATCCAGGCCGCCCGAAAGCAAGACGCCGTACGGCACATCCGTCATCAGCTGGCGATGCACCGCCTGTTCGAATGCTTTGCGCAGGTCGCCCGGACCGTGGCCTTTGGTCGCCGCATAGTCACGCCACGGACGCTGGTAATAACGCTGCAACTCGCCCGTAGCGCTGTCATACACATGCCCCGGCGGGAACGGCGCTACGTCGGCGCATACCCCTACCAACGCTTTCATTTCCGAGGCCACACACAAACGGCCTTGTGCGTCGTGGCCCCAATACAAGGGACACACACCGATGGGATCGCGCGCGATCAGGTAACGCCGGGCATCGCCATCCCACAAGGCGAACGCAAAAATGCCATTGAGCTGGTTGAGGAAATCCGCGCCATGCTCGCGGTAGAGCGCGTTGATAACTTCGCAGTCCGAACCGGTGGTGAAGTCGTAGTCGCTGTGGGCGCGCAGCTCGCGATGGTTGTAGATCTCGCCGTTCACCGCCAGCGCCAGATGGCCATCGCGGGAACGCAGGGGCTGCGCACCGCTGGCCGGGTCGACGATGGCAAGGCGCTCGTGCACCAGGATGACGCCGGCATCCACGAACACCCCGCTCCAGTCCGGCCCGCGGTGACGCTGTCGCTGTGACAGTTCCAGGGCCAGCAGGCGTAACGCAGCCAGGTCGTCGCCCGGCTGCAGGTCGAACATTCCGAAGATCGCGCACATGGTGGATTTCCTTGGGATCGCTTGAGGGATGGAACACTGGAAAAACAAAAGGGCCCGCACTTGGCGGGCCCTTTTGCGTGTGAGTATTTGCTGCTCTCGTCTACACGCCGGCCCGTCCGCGGTTGCGGTTATTGTTATTGGCGTTGTTATTCAGGACTGTTGCAGCCACGACAGCACGCGCCGCGAGGGCGGCGTTGCTAGAGATTTGGCTGGCGAGATGAGCGTGCATGGGGACGACTAGAGCACAAGTCCGAACCGCGCGCAACGGTTGCAAGCGTTACCAGCCGGCTCAGTTCGAGGACGCCCAGCCAACGGCTTCATCGAGTTCGGCGTCGGCGAACAGCTTGAAATGGGTGGGCATGGCGAAGCCGAACATGCTGGACATCACGCGAACCCAGCCTACGTCGGTGACCAGCGCCGTGCGCTCCCAACCGCTGATGTGACGGAAGCCAAGCTTCACGTCGTCCCACATGGCGCCGGGGGCGAAGCCGGTGAAGTCGTCGCCGATATGGATCACCAGGCGCAACTTGGGATTCAACGCGAAGGCGGCCTCGATGTCCGGCACCATCACAGTCTCATAGTCCTGCGCGGTCACCAGGCCGCGCATGCGAAAGCCGAGCACAGCGGCCGGCAGCGAAGGGAGTTGCTCGATCATGGCAGCGCTCCTTGGTGCGGGATGGGCTTATCCAAGCGCCATTTGAGCGGGTGTGCAAGTGAAGCGGCGTGAAAGTTCGTAGGCAGCCCGCCTCATGGCCGTCATTCCCGCGCAAGCGGGAATCCATCTTCGCCTTTCCATCAGGGCAAAAATGGATTCCCGCTTGCGCGGGAATGACGGCCATGGGAACGTTACGCTGGCTCCATATAACGCAGCAAAAGCCGCGGCGATTCCCTGCCCTGCCAATCGTTGATGGTAAGTTCGTAAGCCGCACGCATCACGCTCGGCGGCGGCTTGCCCTCGTAGGCGTTGAACATCACCGCATCATGCAAGGCATCGTCGCGTGGATCACGCAGGCTCAGGCGCAAATGCCGTTCGCCCATCAGGCGCCAGCTGAAGCATTCGAAGCGGTTTTCGAACACCGGCTCGGGAAACGCCTGCCCCCAGGGACCGGCAAAGCGCAGCTGGCGCGCCATTTCCAAGGTGAACAGGCCGGCCGGCATTTCGCCGTCGGTGTAGAGCACGGCCTGCAATTGCTCTTCGCTCAGCCACTCGCGCGCCACGGCGTCAAAAGCTGCGGCGAAACGCGGATAGTGCTCCGCGCGCATGCTTAAGCCGGCGGCCATGGCGTGGCCGCCGAATCGTTCAATCAAGCCTGGGTGGCGCGCATCCACCACCGCCAAAGCATCGCGAATATGAAAGCCGGCGATCGAGCGCGCCGAGCCGCGCAGCTGGTCGGGAGCGTCTTCGCCCGCCGGCGCAAAGGCGATCACCGGGCGATGCAGGCGTTCTTTCAGCTTGGAAGCCACCAGCCCCACTACACCGGCATGCCAGCTTGGCTCGAACAGCGTGACACCTACGGTTTGCACGTCGACATGGGCGGCACTTGCCACCATCACTTCCGCCTCGGCGACCATCGCGGCCTGCAAATCACGCCGCTCCTGATTGATGGAACTCAACAGCTCGGCGTAGCGGCGCGCCTGCCTGGCGTCATCGGTCAGCAGGCATTCCACGCCGATACGCATATCCTCCAGCCGGCCGGCGGCATTCAGGCGCGGCCCCAGGGCATAAGCGAAATCGCTGGCGCACAACGAAGCCACGCTGCGTTGGCTGGCTTCGATCAGCGCCAGGATACCGGCACAACCGCGACCACTGCGCAGGCGCTTCATGCCCGCTTCCACCAGCACGCGATTGTTGTAGTCCAACGGCACCAGGTCGGCCACCGTGCCCAAGGCAACCAAGTCCAACAGCGCGGACAAGTCGGGCTCCGGCTTATCGGCGAACCAGCCCTGTTCGCGCAAATGCGCGCGCAAGGCCAACAGCACGTAGAACATCACCCCCACGCCGGCCAGCGCCTTGCTGGGAAAACCATCGCCGTGCACGTTGGGATTGACGATGGCGTCCGCCTGCGGCAACTGGTCACCGGGCAAATGATGATCCGTGACGATCACGCGCATGCCTCGTGCACGCGCGGCAGCGACACCAGCGATGCTGGCAATGCCGTTGTCGACGGTAACGATCAACTGCGCATGCGCGGGTAGCGAAGCCACCAGCTCCGGGGTAAGCCCGTAGCCATGCACGAAACGATTGGGTACTACGTAATCCACGCGCTGGGCGCCAAGCATGCGCAAACCGCGCACAGCTACTGCCGAGCCGGTGGCGCCATCGCAATCGTAGTCGCCGGCGATCATGATCGACATGTCGCTGCGAATTGCTTCCGCCAGCAACGACACCGCCTGCTGCATGCCGTTCAAGTGCTGCGGCGACAACAAACGGTTCAGACGATGCTCGGCCTGTTCGGGGTTCAACACCCCGCGCGCGGCGTAGATACGTTGCAGCACAGGATGCACCGCAGCGCCCCATCCGGCCGGTTCCCCCAGCAACGGGCGCTGTTTCAACACCTGGCGCGTCATGCTTTGCTCCGCCGCCAGAAGCGCAGGCGGTGCCAAGGGCGATGCACAAAACGCTCGCCACTGGCGAAGGTGAATTGCACTGGCCCACGCTTGCACAAGCGCAACAAACCGGGCCACCACTCGGTAGCAATGGCGTCCGCGGACTGATCCTCCAGGTCGATCAACCAGCCCGCTTGCGCGGCGTCCAGCCTGGTATGCCGCTGCGCGGGAATGCCTGCACGTTTGGCCAACGCGAGCAGCAGCAAGTCTTCGCCGATGACACCACGCAATGAAGTAGCAACGCGCGACGGCAGTGCGCCGCCACCCCAGAACCACAAGCTGTTGACGGGTGGCAAGCCGCGCTCGCGCCGCCGGGCATTGAGCGGATGCTGATGCAACAAAACCTGCGCTTCGTTGAACAGTACGCGCCAGCGACGTGCCTGAGCGCCTTCCGGCAAGTGCTCATACAGGTCTTCGCCGAGCGCTGCTTCCGGCGCGGCAAACTCCGGCAAGTCAGTTTGCGCCGGCAAGCGCAGGTGCCAATGATGCGCAGAAGTAACGTCCAGCCGCATGCCTTCATCGGCAAACATGGCTCGCAAGGGTTCGGCCAGCTGTTCGGCCTCTTCCATGCTCAACGGCAATTGGCCGCAAGCCATCAGCCGCGCCCCGGTCAGATCCGGCTGCACCCAGGCCGGATCGGCGCTGAGCCAGCAGGCGTCAGCGGCATCGCCGGTCAGGTAGTCGCGAGTGAGGGCGGCAACCGCCATCCCGCCGTCGCATTGAAAATGCGCGGCCAGGCCACCGAGGTAGCCCACGGCGCCAGCGGGAAGACGATCCGCCCGCTGCAGCAGCACGCGTAAGGGATGCGAGCGATCGAAGCGCTGCCAGGCCGGCAGCCAGCACTCCAGGGTTGCAGGCGCGCTATCGCTCATGGCTTAAGCTTCAAGCAGCTCGTACAACTCAAGCCATTCGGCTTCGAGCGTCTCTTTTTCCTTGCGCAATTCCGCCTGGCGCTGACCTAGCTTCATCAGTTCGGCGGTGGGGCCGTTATAGGTTTGCGGGTCGGCGAGTTTCTGTTCCAGCTTGGTCAGCTCTTCGTCGATCGCCGCGACGCGGGTTTCGATCTTCTTGACGCGTTGACGTGTAGCCTTTTCGGTTTCGCGCTGAGCCGCGGCGGCACGGCGGCGGTCCGCGGCGGATTCAGCCGGCTTCGCTTCAGACTCGGCTTTCTTCGACGCCGAGCCGCGCGCACGCAGCCAGCGCGCGTAATCGTCCAGATCGCCGTCGAAAGACTCCACCTTGTGATCGGCCACGCGCCAGAAGCTGTCGCAAACCATGCCGAGCAGATGGCGGTCGTGCGAGACCAGCACCAGCGCTCCGTCGAAATCGGCCAGGGCGTCGGCCAAGGCTTCGCGCATGTCCAAATCGAGGTGGTTGGTCGGTTCGTCGAGCAGCAACAGGTTGGGCTTGTCCCAGGCGATTAGCGCCAGCGCCAGGCGCGCACGCTCGCCGCCGGAGAAACCGTCGACCGACTCGAAGGCACGATCGCCGGCGAAATTCCAGCCGCCGAGAAAATCCCGCAGCACCTGCGCACCGACGCCGGGCGCCTTGTCCTGCAAGTGATCGAAGGGGCTCGCGCCTTCGCGCAGGCTTTCCACCGTGTGCTGGGCGAAGTAGCCGATCTTCAGGTCTTTGTGGCTCTTGCGCTCGCCCTCGAGCGCGGGCAGTTCGCCAACCAGGGTTTTGACCAGGGTGGATTTGCCGGCGCCATTGGGGCCGAGCAGGCCTACGCGTTCGCCGGCTTCCAGGCGGAAGCGGACATCGCGAAGAATCACGGCAGGCGGCTCGCCCGCTTCACCGGCATAGCCCGCCACCACGTCTTCCAACTGCAACATCGAATCGGGCAAGCGCTCCGGCACGGCGAACTGGAAGCGGAACGGACGCTCCGCCCGCACCGCTTCGGTCCCGGCCATTTTTTCCAGCCGCTTCATGCGTGATTGCGCCTGCTTGGCCTTGCTGGCCTTGGCCTTGAAGCGGTCGATGAAAGACTGCAGGTGCGCGCGCTCGGTCTGCTCGCGTTCGTGCGCGATCTGCTGCAGGCGCAACTGCTCGGCGCGCTGGCGTTCGAAGGCGCTGTAGTTGCCGGCGTAAAGCTTCCCCCTGCCCTCGTTCAAATGCAGGGTGTGCGTGATCACACCGTCGAGGAATTCGCGGTCATGCGAAATCACCAGCAAGGTGCCCTGGTAGCGGCGCAGCCATTCTTCCAGCCACAGCACCGCGTCCAGGTCCAAGTGGTTGGTGGGCTCGTCCAGCAGCAGCAGGTCCGAAGGCGCCATCAGGGCACGGGCCAGGTTCAAGCGCACGCGCCAGCCGCCGGAGAATTCGCAGACCGCGCGTTCGTGCGTTTCGGGGCTGAAGCCCAAGCCGTGCAGGAGACGGCCAGCTCGGGCGCGGGCATCGTAGCCGTGCAGCTCTTCGATGCGGTGATGGGCCAGCGCCATCGCTTCGGTATCCCCGCGCGCCTCGGCATCGGCCTCGTCGCGGATGGCCGCGGCCAGCTCCACGTCGCCGCCCATCACGTAGTCGATGGCCGGGTCGGGCAGGGCCGGGGTTTCCTGCGCCACCGAGGCCAGCCGCAGCTTGGCCGGCATATCCAGCTCGCCGGCGTCGGCTTCGAGCTGGCCCTGCAGGGTGGCAAACAGGCTGGATTTGCCGCAGCCGTTGCGGCCCACCACGCCCAGGCGCCAACCGCTCTGGATGACGAGGTCGATGTCGGAAAGCAGCAACCGGCTGCCGCGGCGCAGGGCGAAGTGGCGGAACGCAATCATGTGAAATCTAGCTGAGGCCGGGCGGGGGCGCCCGAAGCCGACCATGATAACGGTTGTGGCCGTCACATCTGCCGTTTTTGCTCGTAGCGTGTGTTCAACGCTTCTGCTACAACATCGCGGCAACGCTTTGTGCGGAGAGGGGAATCATGTTCAAGCACCGTCATACCTTGCCCTTGCTGGCAGTCTTCGCCCTCGGCGCCGGGCTGGCCTTCTCGCAGGCCGTCTTTGCCCAGCAGACGCTGAGCCAGCGCGTGCAGGAAGAAAAAACCATGCACCTGCCGACGCGCGGGATGAGCATGGCGCAGGTGGAGAAGCAATTCGGCGCCCCACAGCGCAAGCTTTCGCCCAAAGGCGGCGATTCGGCGCGTCACCCGGTGATCAATCGCTGGGAATATGCGGATTTCATCGTGTACTTCGAGCGCAGCCACGTGATCCACTCGGTGTTGAATACGCCGGCCGGCAACAATCGCAATCCTGCGGCGGTGAATTAATTCCGTTCCTTTCTCCCTCCCCTGCTTGCAGGGGAGGGTCGGGGTGGGGTTGCACGCGCTTGCCGCAATGTTTGAGTTCCCCGCGAGATTGCTTCACCCCACCCCAACCCTCCCCTACTACACGTAGGGGAGGGGGCAAATGCATCTTCGCACTCATCTGACTTAACGTAACCGCTGTTCGCATCGTAAACTTCCGCACTTGCCTGCCCGGCCAGTCTCCGGGCATCCCCTTTGAGCGCGAGTGTCGTCCCGATGACCGATTCCAGCTTGCGCCTGCCGGCCGAATGGGAGCCGCAGGCCGCCGTGTTGATTGCCTGGCCGCATGCCGGCACCGATTGGGCCGAGCGGCTCGAACAAGTGGAATCCACCTATGTTGCGTTGGCCGCGGCGGTTACGCGGTTCCAGCCGCTGATCATCGTTGTGGCCGATGCGGCACTACGCGCACACGCCACCGCAAAGCTGCAAAGCGCGAAGGCCGATCTGGCGCGCATCCGCTTCGTGGAATTGCCCTACGACGACACCTGGCTGCGTGACTCCGGCCCCATCACCTTGCGTGGCGAAGGCACGCGCTTTCAGCTCACCGATTTCCACTTCACCGGTTGGGGCGGCAAGTTCGGGGCGGAACAGGATGACGCGCTGATCGCAGGGCTCGTGCAGGCCGGTGTGTTCGGCTCTGCCGAGCACCATCGCATCGACTGGGCGCTGGAAGGCGGCGGCATCGAAAGCGACGGTGCCGGGACCGTTCTCACTACCTGGCGCTGCCTCACGCAGCGGCATCCGGAACAATCGCGCGAAGAGATGAGCAACATCCTGCGCGACAGCCTGCATGCCGGGCGCGTGCTCTGGCTGGATTACGGCTACCTGGAAGGCGACGACACCGACGCGCATATCGACACGCTGGCGCGCTTTGCGCCGGGCGACCGCATCGTCTATCAAGCTTGCGATGACACCAGCGATGCGCATCACGCGGAGTTGCAGCGCATGGGCGAGGAACTGGCCGCACTGCGTACGCCAGATGGCAAGCCGTACACGTTGCACCGCTTGCCATGGGCCAAGCCGATCGTCGACGAAGGCCGCCGCTTGGCGGCGTCTTACGCCAATTACTTGATCGTTAACGGCGCCGTGCTGGTGCCGGCATACGGCGATGCCGCTGATGACGAAGCTGCACGCATCATCGGCGAGGCGCACCCCGGACGCGTGGTGGTGCAAGTCCCCTGCCGCCCATTGATCTGGCAGAACGGCAGCCTGCATTGCATCACCATGCAGTTGCCGGCGGGTTTGCTCGGCTGACCGAAGGAGAGGCGCCGGCCTACGTCTGCGCTTCCTTCCCTTACAATAGGCGTTTCTCGCCCACCGGCGACCAGGAAACGCCCCATGACCCGCAAGACCCTCAAGGTGGCGCTGCTGCAGGAAACCCACCGCGGCAGCCGCGACGCCAATCTCGACGCGATTGAAGCCGGCCTGCGTGAAGCCGCCGCGGCCGGTGTCGAACTCGTGCTGCTGCAGGAGCTGCACAACGGGCCGTATTTCTGCCAGCACGAATCGGTTGATGAATTCGACACCGCCGAGACCATTCCCGGCCACAGCACCGCGCGCATCGGCAAGCTGGCCGAGGAGCTGAAGCTGGTGGTGGTGGCCTCGCTGTTCGAGAAGCGTGCGGCCGGGCTGTACCACAACACCGCAGTCGTGTTCGATCGCTCCGCCGCGATCGCCGGCAAGTATCGCAAGATGCACATCCCGGACGATCCGGCCTTCTATGAGAAATTCTATTTCACGCCGGGCGATCTCGGCTTCGAGCCGATCGATACCGCGGTGGGCCGCCTCGGCGTGCTGGTGTGCTGGGATCAGTGGTACCCGGAAGCGGCGCGCCTGATGGCGCTGGCCGGGGCCGAGCTGCTGCTTTACCCCACCGCGATCGGCTGGGATCCGAACGACGCGCAGGCCGAGAAGGATCGTCAGCGCGAAGCGTGGATCACGGTGCAGCGCGGCCACGCGGTGGCCAACGGCATTCCCTTGCTGTCCTGTAATCGCACCGGTTATGAGCCCGATCCGGCCGGCGTAGGTGCCGGCATCCAGTTCTGGGGCAGCAGTTTCGTGGCCGGTCCGCAGGGCGAATTCCTGGCCCAGGCCGGCACCGAGCAGCGCCAATTGCTGATCACCGAGATCGATATGGCGCGCAGCGAGCATGTGCGACGGATCTGGCCGTTCCTGCGCGATCGGCGCATCGATGCCTACGGTGATCTGCTGCGCCGTTTTCGCGACTGATTGCGTACGACGATGCCGCAAGTCGGCGTAAGCCGACTTGCGCCTCGCACCCGCAGCCTCCATGCTCAGGATCTCCCCCCATCGCCTGATCGATCGCATGAGCGTCCCCGAGACCCACCTCTCCGCCAAGCCTGACCTCAACGGTCAGCCGATCGAGCGCGTGCAGCGCGACGGCGTGGAATACGTGGTGCTGGGCACGGCGCACGTGTCCCGCACCAGCGTGGACGCAGTGAAGGCGTTGCTGGCCAACGAGTCTTTCGACGCCATCGCGGTGGAGCTGTGCGAAAGCCGCGCCCAGGGCATGCGCGATCCGGAAGCGTTCAAGCAGATGGATCTGTTTCGCGTGATCCGCGAAGGCAAGGCCGGCATGGTGGCGGCGAGCCTGGTGCTGTCCACTTTCCAGAAACGCCTGGCCGACCAATACGGCATTCAGCCCGGCGCCGAAATGAAAGCGGCGATGGACGGCGCCGCCGAACTGAAGGTGCCGTTGTGGCTGGTCGATCGCGAAGTGGGCACCACGCTCAAGCGGGCCTGGCACAGCGTGGGTTTCTGGCAGCGCTTCGGCCTGCTCGGCGGCATGCTGGCCAGCGTGTTCGAACGCGAGACGATCGACGAGAAGGAAATCGAGAAGCTCAAGCAAGGCGACATGCTGGAAAGCGCCTTCAGCGAATTCGCCCACGAATCGGAACCGCTGTACCGCAGCCTGATCGCCGAACGCGATGCCTACATGGCGGCACGCCTGCGCGAGGAAGCCGGGCGTTCGGTAACCGCCAATCCGTGCAAGGTGCTGGTGGTGATCGGCGCGGGGCATCTGAAAGGCTTGTGCGAGCACTTGCGTATCCAGCAGGCCGATCCCAGCACGACGGTGGAGCAACTGGCCAAGTTGCCGCCGAAATCGCAATGGCCGAAGTGGCTGGCGGTTGGCGTGGTGCTGTTGATCTTTGCCGCGATCGCTTACGCCTTCCATCGCAATACGGCGCTGGGCGCCCAGGCCCTGCGCGATTGGGTGCTATATACCGGGGGCTTCGCCGCCCTGGGCGCGCTGATTGCGCGCGGGCATCCGTTGAGCATCGTTGCCGCGTTCATTGCCGCACCGATCAAGCCGTTCCGGCCCGGCATTCCTGCCGGCGGCATCAGTGCGATGGCCGAGGTGTGGGTACGCCGGCCGCGCGTGGCGGATTTCGAAAGCCTGCGCGACGACATCGTGCATTGGAGCGGATGGTGGACCAACCGCGTGGCGCGCACGCTGCTCAATTTCTTCCTGGTGAGCCTAGGCACCATCGTCGGCGAGTACGCCGCGGGCATCCACATTCTCAAGAGCCTGTTCTAATTCAGCCTGCTCTAATTCAGAGTGTTCTGATCGCGTAGGCTGGGATGCGCGGCTTTTTGTCGCTCCCCCACTCCCATTGTGACGGCTGAGCAGCAACCCCTATACTCGGTCGAGTACGTTGCACGCATCCGCTGGAACCTCGGGGATCCTTTTGATGATTCGACTGCAATTGTTTGGCCTGGCTGCCTTCACTGCGGCAGTGTTGCTTTGTTCCAGTTCCGCCCATGCCACGGGCGACAAGAAAAACGGCCGTACGCTCATCTATACCTGCAATGGCTGCCACGGCATTCCGGGTACCAACAACGCGTATCCGCAATATCCGGTGCCGAAGATCGCTGGCCAGAGCGAGCAATACCTGATCGATGCGCTGCACGCCTACAAGGCGGGCCAGCGCGCGCATCCGACCATGACGGCGCAAGCACAAAGCCTGTCCGATCAGGAGATCGAAGACATCGCCGCCTATCTGTCCAGCCTTGCGCCCACGCCTCCGAAAGACACGGACGCGCAGGCGAAGAAGGCCAAGGATCTGCTTACGCAAAGCGACGCGGGCAAGCTGGCCAGCAAGTGCGTGGCCTGCCATAGCAATGACGGCAACGGCACCGCTCCGCAGTTTCCGCGTCTGGCTGGCCAGTACAACGAGTACATCCAGCACGTCGTGCACGAGTACCAGGACGGCGAGCGGGACAATCCGATCATGAAGCCGCAGGTCACCAACCTGTCGCCGGACGATATCAAGCAGTTGGCCGACTACTTTTCCACCTTGCCCACGCAGTTGGAAAAACCCGACGAGCTGAGCACGCTGAAAGGACACGTGCAGGGCGACTGAGCGTTAGTCATGGCCGTCATGACTGCGCAAGCGGGAATCCATTTTCAAATCTACATCAGAGCAAGATCAAGATGGGTTCCCGCGTACGCGGGAATGACGACGCAAGATCAAGTTGGGTTCCCGCGTACGCGAGAATGACGACGCAAGATCAAGTTGGGTTCCCGCGTACGCGGGAATGACGACGCAAGATCAAGATGGGTTCCCGCGTACGCGGGAATGACGACCCGTCAGCCCATGGCTGACTGCCCTTCCTTCTTCCGGTAATACGGATTGGCGCCGCCCTTATGGTCGGTGGCATCGCGCACCGCGGTGATTTCAGGCACGCGCTCGCGCAGCGTCTTTTCCACGCCGTGCTTCAGCGTCACGTCGACCATGCCGCAACCATGGCAGCCGCCGCCAAATTGCAGCAGCACCACGCCGTCGGCATCCACTTCAAGCAGGCTCACGCGTCCACCATGTGCGGCGATGCGCGGATTGACCTCCGCCTCGAGCACGTAGCGCACGCGCTCGACCAGCCCAGCTTCCGCACCCGGCAATTGGCCTTTGATCTTCGGTGCGCGGATGTTCAACTGGCCACCGGTCTGACTCGGCTCGTAGTCGACGCTGGCGTTGGCCAGCCAGGACGCGCTGTCGCCCTCGATATAAAAGTTGAAGCCCTGGCATTCCACCGTCCACTCGGTGCCGGTAAGTTCCTGCGGCTCGCAAAACTCCAGCTCGCAGTCGGCAGCAGGGGTGCCCGGTGCCGTGACACGCAGGCGAATGCCCAGTCCGTCAATGCCTTGCTGGGCGAGTAGGCGCAGGAAATGCTGCTGCGCGCGTTCGGAAATCTCGATCATGCCTGCTCCGCAACCACTAAGAATGCTCTGACAACGTATCTGCTTGAGACCGTCACCGTAGGCTGGGATGGCAATCCCAGCTTTGCTTGCGGCCTACCGCTGCTGGGATTCTCATCCCAGCCTACGCGGCGATACCGCACCATTTTAGTACTGTTTCCAGCGAATGTCCGAATGGTTCATTTTCGCGTACAGTGCCCCCGTTTGAGCGAACGATGGAGATCGTCATGACTGCCCTTCCGCTATCCGCCCAGCATTGCCAGCCGCGCAAGGGCAAGGAACACGCTCTGGACGAGGCCGCCGTCGCCGCGCTGCTGGCGTTGGTGCCGGGCTGGAAGCTCAGCGCTCAAGCTGATGCGCTGGTGAAGGATTTCCGCTTCGAGAACTTTCACCACACGCTGGGCTTCATCAATGCGGTCGGCTTCATGGCCAACCACGAGGACCACCATCCGGATATCGAGGCGGGCTACGGCCATTGCAAGCTACGCTGGTCCACGCATGACGTGGGGGGCTTGTCGCTGAACGATTTCATCTGCGCGGCGCGCGTCGACGCCCTGCTCGAACGTTGAGCGAAAGCCGGCGCCTGCGAACGGCGTTGATCTGCGCCGGCTACGTGCTGGCGGCGGTGGTTGTCTGTCTGGCGCTTCGGCTCCTGGCGGCGCGTATGACCGGCGCGCAATTGCTTGACCAGGCCCAGCAGCAGCTCGCGCGCGTGCAAGCCAATCAGCCGCTATGGCAATGGCAATTGCGCCGACCGCGCGATCTGGTGGCAGGCCGCGCTTTCGGCAATGCAACGGTAGAACGCGAGGACAGCGGCTTGCGCATCACCAGTGAGGATGGTGCGCCCTTCGAACTTGGCCTGCCGATCGCTTGGTCGCTGGATCTACGCTATTGGCCGATCTTGCAACTGCAATTGCAAAGCAGCGCACCGGGCCAGTTGGGCCTGGTATGGCAAGGCAGCCAGGCGCCCGCTTGCCTCGCGCTCGCGGCGCACGCCTTGACGCCGGAAACGAACAGCCTGCGCATCGATTTGCGCAACCTGAGCTGGGCCGGTGCCGAACAAGCCGCGTGCAAGAAACCAGGCATCGCGCAAATGCTGCGGCTACGCATACAACTGCCTCGCGGGGCGAGCCTGCGCATGGCGTCGGCAGCATTGCTGACCACCGAACCGATGCCGCACCCGCAGGACGTGAAGATCGACCTGCCGCCAGACGCCACGCCACAGGACATCGAACGCATCACCGCGCCGGCGCGAAACTGGCCCATGCCGCTGTTCCGCCTGCCCGACGGCATCACGGCAGAAACCATGCTGGCCCTGCGCAATCAGCTGCGCGCAGTTTGGCCGGCTGCATTGATCGTTCCGGCTGGTGCAACGCCACAGGCCGAGCCGGCGACCGCTGCGGATTCCGCCCCGGCCTGGGGCGCCTGCATTCTTTACCTGCTTGTCTTGCTAGGGCTGGCGCTGCGCCCCGTTCAAGGTCGCCTGCGGCCGTGGATCGAGATCGCCGGCTGCCTGCTCGGCCCTTTGTGGCTGATCATGGGACTGCATTGGGGACTGCGCTCCACCCCATTGGGTTTGACGGCCTTTGGCGGTGGGTTGGCATACGCGCTGGCTATCGAGCGCCGGCATCTGCCGCGGCTATGGCGGTGGCCCGAGGCCGGCCAGCACTGGCTGTGGCCGCTGGCAACGCTGCCGGTCACGATGGGCTTGGTCCTTTTTTATGGCCATACGTTGCGGCCCTTGCTGATGGGCCATGTGCTCGCTTATTTCGGCTGGGCCTGGCTGCAACAATGGCTGATGCTGATCGTGCTGCAGCGCCGGTTCGAGCAGATTCTGCGCCGGCCGGACTGGGCCATCCTGCCGGTGGCGACCGTGTTCGCACTTCTGCACACGCCCAACGGCATGCTGATGCAGCTGTGCTTCGTCGGCGAGCTGTGGTGGGCCTGGTGCTTTCTACGCTCGCGCAGCGTGCTGCCGATCGCGCTGGCGCACGCGCTTTGCGCCTTGCTGGTGGAGTCAGCCTTGGCGGGCGGGCCGCTGCTGCGTTCGCTGGAAGTCAGCGCACGCTTCTTTCTGTAGGTTGAGAGCTGTGCCCCCTCCCCTGCGCAGGCAGGGGAGGGTTGGGGTGGGGTTGCACGAGCTTGCCGCCCTGTTGAAATTCACCGCGAGGTTGCTTTACCCCACCCCAGCCCTCCCCTGCAAGCAGGGGAGGGAGCATTAGCGGCTCGCTCAGCGCTTCCGGCTTTTTTCCTGTGGCGCTAGCGCATTCAGCACGGCCTTCAATTCATCCGGCAGCGGCGCGGAGAACCCGTAGGCGCGGCCATCCAGCTCGAACGACAGATGCGAGGCATGCAGGAACAGCCGGTGCAGCCCCCGCTCGCGGAAGCGCTTGTTCGCCTCCTTGTCGCCATACTTGGCGTCCCCGGCCAGCGGGTGGCCAACGTGCGCGGCATGCACACGGATCTGGTGGGTGCGGCCGGTGCCCAGGGTGGCCTGCATCAGGCGCGCACCGGAGTAATGCTCCATCTCGCGGAAAAAAGTCAGCGAGGGCTTGCCGTCATCCGCCACTCGCACCATCCGCTCGCCGCCCTGCAAGACCGACTTCTTCAGCGGCGCGTTCACGTCGAACTTGGCCTTTTGCGGGTGACCCACCATCAAGCATAGGTATTGTTTGGTGACCTCGCCGGCGCGGATCGCGGCCTGCAAACCGGTCAGCCCGGCGCGGGTACGGGCGAACACCAGCACCCCGCTGGTATCCCGGTCCAGGCGGTGCACCAGTTCCAGATGCTCCTTGGGCCGCGCCTGCCGCAGCAGCTCGATCGCCCCGAAACTCACCCCGCTGCCGCCATGGCTGGCCATGCCGGCCGGCTTGTCGATGACCAGGAAATGCTTGTCCTCGAAGATCACGGCTGCGGCTGCGGCGGCGATCGCCGCCGGTGGAGCCCCCTCATCGGCAGGACGCTCGGCGACCCGAACCGGGGGAATGCGCAGCGTATCACCCTGACTGAGACGGGTATCCGGCTTCGCGCGCTTGCCGTTTACACGCACCTGCCCGGTGCGCAGGAGCCGGTAAATCATGCTCTTGGGCACCCCCTTGAGCAGGGTCACGAGGGCGTTGTCGATACGCTGGCCATCGCGCTCGGGACCAATCTCTACTTGACGCACCCCTTGAGGTACATCGGGGGAAGTTGCCGTCTGCATTGAAAAAAACCTGGGTTGAGAGGATACTCGCCTGGCGCTTAGCCCGGCCCACCGACATCCGTTGGGACTCGGGCGCCCGCCTGTTACGCCGGCGAGGTTCGCTCCGGTCGCCCGTCTTGGCAGCCGGTTGCAAACACCCTTTCATCGTAACGGTTCGGGTAGCCGCTTGTCCGGTTTTGTTGCCTGACGAGGCGGCGTGCGTGCAAAGAATCATCCCGGTATCGGGAACGTTACCGTTCATTTTTGCCGCTTTACCGCAGCGGCGCGATCCGCAGGAGAGGCCGCCACACCAGGCGCCCCCACGGCGCGCGACGCGCGGCCAAGCCGAGGAATCACAATGAAAAGAATGTTGATCAACGCAACTCAGCGTGAAGAGTTGCGTGTGGCCATCGTGGATGGCCAGACCTTGTACGACCTTGATATTGAAATCCCGTCCCGCGAACAGAAAAAAGCCAACATCTACAAAGGCCGCATCACTCGCGTCGAACCCTCCCTCGAAGCCTGCTTTGTCGACTACGGCGCCGAGCGCCATGGCTTCCTCCCGCTGAAGGAAATCGCCCGCGAATACTTCGCGTCGGGCCACGATCCCTACAAGTCCAACATCCGCGACCTGCTCAAGGAAGGCCAGGAAGTGGTGGTGCAGGTGGAGAAGGAGGAGCGCGGCAACAAGGGCGCCGCCCTGACCACCTTCATCAGCCTGGCCGGCCGCTACATGGTGCTGATGCCAAACAACCCGAAGGCGGGTGGCGTTTCGCGTCGCATCGAGGGCGAAGACAGGCAGGCGCTGAAGGAAGCGCTGGAGCACCTCACCGTCCCCGACGAAATGGGCCTGATCGTGCGCACCGCCGGCATGGGCCGCGACGCCGAAGAGCTGCAGTGGGATCTGGATTACCTGCTGGCCACCTGGAAGGCCATCTCGCAAGCTGCCGGCGCCCAGAAGGCGCCGTTCCTGATCTACCAGGAATCGAAGCTGTTCATCCGCGCCCTGCGCGACTACCTGCGCAATGACATCGGCGAGATCCTGATCGACGAGGAGTCCCTCTACCAGGACGCCCGCGATTTCATGCAGCAGGTGATGCCCAACGCCCTGCGCAAGCTGAAGTTGTACAAGGACGACACCCCGCTGTTCTCGCGCTACCAGATCGAAACCCAGATCGAAAGCGCCTTCGACCGCACCGTGCGCCTGCCCTCCGGCGGCTCGATCGTCATCGACCAGACCGAAGCGCTCACCGCCGTCGACATCAACTCCTCCAAGGCCACCAAGGGCGGCGACATCGAGGAGACCGCGTTCAACACCAATCTAGAAGCGGCGGCCGAGATCGCCCGCCAGCTGCGCATTCGCGATGCCGGCGGCCTGATCGTCATCGACTTCATCGACATGGACAGCCCCAAGCACCAGCGGGAAGTCGAAGAACGCCTGAAGGACGCGGCCAAGCTCGACCGCGCACGCATCCAGATCGGCCGCATCTCGCGCTTTGGCCTGCTGGAGTTGTCGCGCCAGCGCCTGCGTCCCTCGCTGGGTGAAGCCACCCAGATCGTCTGCCCGCGCTGCGAAGGCCACGGTCATATCCGCAGCGTGGAATCGTTGTCGCTGTCGACTCTGCGCCTGATCGAAGAGCACGCCATGAAGGACAACACCGGCCAGGTGCTGGTGCAGGCGCCGTCCAGCGTGGCCAATTACATGCTCAACGAAAAGCGCGCCAGCGTGGTCGAGATCGAGCTGCGCAACAAAGTGCACGTGGTGATCGTGGCGGACGACAAGCTGGAAACGCCGCACATCGAGATCCAGCGCATCCGCGAAGCGGAAATGGGCGAGCACAGCAAGCCCAGCTACGAGCGCCTCACCGCCGAAGAAGCCAGCGTGGTGCGCAAGATGGGCCAGATGCTCGGCAGCAGCGAGCAGCCGGCAGTCACCGGCATCGTGCCCAGCAGTCCCGCCCCGATGCGTGAAGAAGAACCAGCGGCTCCCGCGCCGGTCGCGAAGCAGCAGCGCCAGAGCGCGGCAGCTCCCGCCCCTGCTCCCGCTCCGGCGGCTGCGCAAGGTGGGTTCTTGTCCAAGCTGTTCGGCCTGTTCCGCGGCAATGGCGCCGCAGCCCCTGCTCCCGCCCCGGCCCCTGCGCCGGTAGCCGTGCGGCAGGAAACTCCTCGCAGCAAGCCGCAAGACGGCCGCCGCGGCGAACAACAGCGTGCGCGTGGCGAGAGCCAGCAACAGCGCCAGAATCAGCCGCAGCGTGAAGGCCGCGGTGCCCAACAGCAGGCCAAGGGCCAGAATCAGCAGCGCCAGCGCCAGGAGCAGCCGGCGCGTCAGCAGCAGGGCAAGCAGGAACAACAGCAACGCCAGCCGAAGGCTACGCAGGCCAATGAAGCGGCCGTAGCCGAGCAGCGCAACAAGCAGCAGAACGCTGAAGCAAGCAAGGCGACCCAGCCGGAACGCCAGCGTCAGCCGCAAGCCGAGCGTCAGCCGCAAGCCGAGCGTCAGCTGCAAGCCGAGCGCCAGCCGCAAGTCGAGCGCCAGCCGCAGCAAGCACCCCAGCAAGCGGCAAACCCACCGGCCAGCAAACCGGTCGAAGCGCCAAAGCCGGCTGCGGAACCCACCGTGCCAGTGGTCGCGAGCGAAGGCAGTGGCGTGGCAGACGAAGCCGCCGCAGCTGAAGCCGCCGGCCAGTCGCGCCGCCGTCGTGGCCGCCGCGGTGGCCGTCGCCGTCGTCGCCATGAAGGCGCAGGCGCCGCGGGCGCCGGGCAGAACGAACAGGCCTACGCGGTAGACCTGGACGACGAAGATCGTGATGATCTCGACACGCCGGAAGAACATTCCGAAGCGGTGGAGGCAAAGCCGGAAGCGGCCGCTCCTGCCGTTGCGCGCGTCCCTGCAGCACCGGCACCGATCCATGCTGCCGCGGTCATCGAGCAGCATCAACCGGCGACCATCAAGCAGGCCGTCGCCGAAGCAGAACCCGTGCACGTGACTGCGACCAAGCCTGAAGCTGCGGCCTTCGAAGATGACCAGGCTGCCGCCCCCGTGATCGTTACCCCGGCACCGGTGCCCTCATCGTTCAACCTGCCCGTGCTTCCGCCCATTCCGGTGAGTGAACCCGTGGTGGACGACGCCGTGGTGGCGATCAACGCACCGACACCTTCCGATGAAACCGTTGCACAGCCGCATCGGCATGAAGAGGCTCCGGTAGCGCACGCCGAGGTGGTCACCGTGACAGTGCCGCACGAAGTTGCGTCAGCTGCCAACGAAACCAACTTGGTGACCGAATCGGTCGTCGTCGTCGCCGAGGTCAAGCACGCGGACAAACCCGTACTGGTCGAGCCCGCCACGGCTGCCCCTGCACACGAAGAGCCGGTAGCCGTGACCCCGGCGCCGATCGTCCATCAGCCCGAACAAGGCGATCTGCTCTCCGCGCCGCTCCATGAGCATGCTTCGAGTGCCCCGCTGCATGGCCACGGCGAGGAGCATGGCGAGGCCAAGCAGTCATCGCCGGAGGAAGACGAGCGGCACCTGGGCCAACAGCATGACGGCAGGCTTAGCTGACCGGTCAGTCGTCAACGAACCTCTGCAAACGAAGGGCTGGACATTGCGTCCGGCCCTTTTTGCTTTTCACGGGCCAGAACAAACTTTTCCTTAGGTTCCCACCTGTTTGTTATGCGCACCGAGCGCGTAGGCTGGGATGACAATCCCAGCATCGGGATACCGTGTGGAAAAGCTGGGATTAGCATCCCAGCCTACGCGCTTTTGGGCCAGGGGAAACCTTTCCCTTAGGTTCCCACCTGGTTGTTATGCGTATCGAGCAAGCCATGCACGGTCATCAAATGGGCAAGGCTGATCACGTGATCCACCTGCAGCTTCTCCATCAGCCGCTGCTTGTAGGTGGAAACCGTCTTGGGACTCAGGCTGAGCTGCTCGCCAATCGCGGTGAGCGCCTTGCCGCGCACTAGCATCATGGCTACCTCCAGCTCACGGCTGGATAGCGTATCGAACGGGGAGCCCTCGCCATCGAGGGTTGCCAGCGCCAGCTGCTGCGCCACCGCCGGCGCCAGGTAGCGGCGACCGCTGGCCACCTGGCGCACCGCATTGAGCAGTTCCTCGGCGGCGCAGCTCTTGGTGAGGTAGCCGTGCGCGCCGGCATCCAGCAGGCGCTTGGGAAAGCGGGCATCCTCCACCACGGTCACCACGATCACGTGCGTGCGCAGTTTTGCCCGCACGATACGCTCGGTCAGCTCGATACCGCTCATGCCCGGCATGTGCACGTCGACCAGCGCGATGTGCGGCTTGCTGGTACGGATCACGCGCAAGCCGTCCTCGGCGTTGGCCGCCTCGCCGCAAACGCGGATGTCCGGCTGCTGCAAGATCATCTTGAAGCCGGTTCTGACCAGCTCATGGTCGTCCACCAATACCACGTCAATCATCTAGGCCCCTCCTTGGTTGGGAACTTGGCCCCCGCAAAGTAGGCGCGTCGCTGACACATTGCAAGTCGATAACCCTCAGTCTGGAAAGGATTTTTCATCTGGGGCCATCCCTCACAGCCCACGTAGGAAAATGCCTACATACTCGTTTCAATTTTGATGCCATTATTGGACAAGTAGCTCAAGTAGAAGTCGTTAAGTCAGGCGTTCCGCCCACCCCTGCCTTGGAGTGTATCGATGGTGATCTACTCGCTTAGACAGTCGCCAGATGGAGATTGGAGCATTCGAAGGGATTCGGCCACGCTGTTCAGCCAGCTGCGCCTAGGTCCCGCCATTCAACTGGCCCGTGAAACCGCCCGCGACGAGTACAACCGCTCCGGCCGCAGCACCTGCGTAGAAATGCCCGGCCCGGCATCCAATATTCGCCTGGCGCAATACGCGCATCCGGGCCAGGTACTGCCGATGCAAAGCGCGGTGGCCTGAGACCCGCCAAAACAAAACGGAGCCTGCGGCTCCGTTATCGCAAGGCGCATGTTACGATCCGCGCGCCTGTAGCCGGTCATTCGGCAATCCCTCCCCCGCCCGGATGGCGAAACAGGTAGACGCAAGGGACTTAAAATCCCTCGGCCGCGAGGCTGTGCGGGTTCGAGCCCCGCTCCGGGCACCAATACTCCCTCACGATTTTCAGTGGCGTGATTTGCATGTGCCGGCTTCATTCTCGGCGCCCATCATCTACGCCATGCTTGAAACACGCGCAACGCCTGCTCGCGTGAGGAGGCCAGATCGAGCATGGGTAAGGGATAGCCGGTGCGCTTAGGTATGGATGAATCCTTCCACGGCTCATGCAGGAGATCGAGAGGCACTTCAGCAAGCTCCGGCAACCATCGGCGCAGGTACACACCCTGCGGATCGAATTTTTGCGCCTGGCTGATCGGATTGAAGATACGAAAATAAGGCGCCGCATCCGCGCCGCAACCGGCCACCCACTGCCAGCCCAAAGTGTTATTGGCCAGATCTGCATCCACCAGTGTGTCCCAGAACCATCGCGCACCATGCAACCAAGGCTGCCGCAGGTTCTTGGTAAGCAGGCTCGCTACGATCATGCGCACGCGATTGTGCATCCAGCCCGTGTGCCAGAGTTCGCGCATGCCCGCGTCCACCAATGGAATACCGGTGCGCCCTCGTCGCCACCGCTCCAACTGCCCTTCATCGTCAGCCGCCCAGGGGAAATCCGCAAACCTGGGGTTGAAGCATTCCATCGGCGTCCGAGGAAAGTGATATAGCAGATGATAGGCAAACTCGCGCCATCCCAGCTCGCGCAAATAAGGTTCGATGTCCGGGCGCCGGCGTGTATCGATGCGTTGCGCGTGCTCGTGCAAGGCATGCAAAACCTGCGTTGGTGAAATTTCCCCGAAGTGAAGATGCGGGGAAAGCCTGGATGTGCCATGGCGTCCCGGCAAATCCCTTGCCGTCGCGTACTCGGCAAGCGCGTCGTCGCAAAACAACTCCAACGCCTCCTTGGCACCTAACTCGCCGGGACTCCATGCTTCGCCCAGCCCCTTATCCCAGTGTATGCGTGGCAGCAGGCCGAGGGCTTCCAGCGGGAGGCCCACCGGCAGCTGTACCCAGTTCACTCCCGCCGGTTGCGGAAGCGGCGATGTCACGCGAAGACCGGGACGTACATGGCGCCAAAAGGGAGTAAAGACCCGATAGGGCTCGCCCTGTTTGGTTTGCGCTCGCCAAGGCTCGCACCACAGCGACGCGGAATAACTGTGTACGGCGACGTCTTGTTCAAGCAGAGCCTGCTCGATTTGCTTATCGTGTTCTATGGCAGCGGGCTCGTAACGACGGTTCCAGTAGACCGCCTCGGCACCGCTGCTGTCGATGACATGACGCAGCACGCGCAGGGTATCCCCTTTACGAAGCTGCAAGTTGGCACCACCTTCACGCAGCATCGATTGCAACGCCTGCAAAGAGTGATGCAGCCACCACTGGCTGGCCGCCCCCATTTGCCAGGGTGCATCCGCACGTTCGTCGTGAATGTATAGCGGCAGGACTCGCGCATGCGCTGCACATGCCGCAGAAAGTGCTGGATTGTCATTCAAGCGCAAGTCGCAGCGGAACAGCACTATCGCAGTGGTCATGGGCAAGGCGGCACACTGAGGTCAACGACTCGAAGCATGCATCAATCACGAGAGGCAGGATAGGAATACAGCCCGAGCTTCACGAGTGTTCCGAAGACAGCTTGGATTATTAGCGCAGCCTACGCCGCTAGGCGGTGACGGTGTCGTAGTCGAGCGGCTCCTGCGGCCACTGCGGCACGACCAGCCACAGCACCAGGTAAATCAATCCGCCAATGCCCGCACCCAGGAACAACAGCAGCCACAACGCCCGGATCAGCCAGGTCGGTGCACCCAGGGCGTAAGCCAAGCCGGCGCAGACGCCACCAAGCCAGGCGGCCTTTTTTACTCGTTTGAATGGGCGATCCATGGGTTGTCCTCCTTATCAACGGGCCGAATCCATCCTAGATCAGGGGATATGACTTACCAGTGCGGGAAGTCCTGGGGTAAAGCGCGATACCTGGAGCTGGCGATGGGCTCGCGGCACTTCACTGGGAAGAAATACCCAACTCTTTGCTCATGGCTTCGTCGACATCGCAATACGGCTTGGTTGCATCAACACGATGGTCGAATTCGAAGTAAACCGGTGGTCGTCCAACCTGCTCTTCTTTGTTTTCCTTCAGGCGGTAAAAGTAAAAGTGCACGGGCTCCGCATCGGCAAAGCTGCGTTGCATATCGCGCTCCGCGCGAATCAGCCATGCAGCATCGGAACGCGCAGATGCAAGGATGCGGAAATCGTGGAGCACGCAATCCGCACCGCCGCTCTTGACCAGATGCAGCCGCTCGTATTGGTCTTTGGCATCGGCATAGAAGACGGGTACAAGGTTCAAGACCTGGCCGTTGGAAAGATCCGATGGCCCCTGCATATAGATCGTCGCCACGGTGAAATCATGGGCGTTATAGTTTTCCCTGTCGGCCACGACGATGGTGGCATCGTGACCGCCTAGAACGACATGATTGAAGCCATTGGCGAGCGAGACCGGGCGCGCATCGCCAAACTGGCCGGCGCAAGCACTCGACGCGGCCATCAGGGTCAGCACCGTAAACACACGAAAATGGACAATCCTGGTCTGCATGGCAATCCACCAAATCCAGCGGGGCGTCTGGGCTAGGATAAACGTAGGCTGGGATGACAATCCTGAGGTATCCCCACGTTTTTCCTTTACCTGCATACGTGCCCCAAATGCCGTCATTCCCGCGAAAGCGGGAATCCATTTTCAGGATGCATCAGAGCGAGATGGATTCCCGTTTTCGCGGGAATGACGGCCCGTTTCTTTGGATGTCAGCGGGCTAAAACGCAGCTGCCTGATTTTTACGGGATCCAAGAGCAAAAAACGTGGGGATACCTCAGGATGACAATCCCAGCATCTGCAAGCCATATACATGGCAATGCTGGGATTGTCATCCCAGCCTACGGACTAGGAAGTCGCGCCGGGAATTGCCACCCGCACCCTCAAGCCACTTCCCGCCGGCGCATCGAGCAATTCAATGCTCGCATTGTGCAATTGCGCTGCGCGCTGCACGATGGAAAGGCCAAGGCCATAGCCATCGCCGCCGCTCGATTCGCGATGAAAGCGCGCGAACACGCTGGCGCGCCGTTCCGGCGGAATGCCAGGGCCGTTGTCGATCACCTCGATCACCGTAGTGCCCTGCGTACGCTGCATGATGAGCTGCACTTGCCCACCCAGCGGCACATGGTGCATCGCGTTCTCGATCAGATTGCGCAGCAAGGCTGCCAGCGCCGCTTCGTAGCCATACACCTTCAGGCTGTCATCGTGCGCGGCAAAATCGAATTCCACGCCACTCTCGCCAAGCAGCGGCGCAAGCTCGTCGATCACGTTCATGGCCACCGCGATCAGGTCGATTTCGCCGCGCTGGCCCGCCGCTGCACCTGCTTCCAGTCGCGCCAAAGCCAACAATTGCTCGATCCGCCTAGCCAGGCGCGCCAGGCCGGATTGCGCGCTGGTCAAGGCCGCTTGTGCATCCGGTGGCAAGGGTGCGGCCATCGCGCCATCCAGATGGATCATGGTGGACGCAAGCGGGGTGCGAAGTTCGTGCGCCACGTCCGCGCTGAAACGGCGCTCGCGCTCCAGCGCATCTTCCAGGCGCTCCAGCTGGGTGTTCAAGGCATCCACCACCGGCTGCAGCTCCTGGGGTGCATGAGTCAGCTGTATGGGCTGCCGGCTGCCCGGCGCGCGCGATGCCAGGGCCTGCCGCAAACGTTCCAACGGGCGCAAGCCGCGTCGCACCGCCCATCCCACCAACAGCGCCAACAAAGGCAGGCCGAACAACTGCGGCAACCCAAGATCGAGCCACAACGCGTGGTTGATATCGCGCCGGCTGTCGTCGCGTTCGCCCACGCGGATCACCACGTTGTTCACATCATCGACGAGGGTGAAGACGCGCCAGCCATAGCCGTCGAAGAAGTAGTTTTCGAACTTGGAAACCGGCGTAGGCGGCAACGGCAATTGCGCCAGGTTGGCCGTGGCAAGCCGCATGCGGTTATGCATGTCGAACACCTGATAGCCCACTTCCGCTTCGTAAGTGCGCGTGTGCATCAGCTGTTCTTCGGCCTCTCGGCCGAGTATCGGCACCACCAGCGTACCTTGCTCGGGCTTGCGCAACGCGTCCAGACCGGAGTGGCGAATCAATACGTCCAGCGTGCGTGCCGATTGGGCCAGGCGCCCATCCAGCAGCTCCCGCGTTTCCTTCAAGGCGCGGTGATAGCTGTACAGGCCGAGCGGTAGCAGCACGGCGACCAGCACGGCAATGATCATCCAGCGCAGCCGGCCGCGCAGACTAAGCCGACTCACGTGGGATCCCGGGGAATCATGTAGCCCACGCCACGGATGGTGCGGATCGCATCGAAGCTCAGCTTGCGCCGCAAGGCGTGGACCTGCACCTCCAGTGCGCTGCTGCCTACGGCGTTGTCCAGGCCATACAGGGAATTCTCCAGATGCTCGCGACGCACGATTCGCCCGGCGCGCTCCATCAGGATGCGCAACAGGGAGAACTCGCGGCGAGTCAGTTCCACACGCTTGCCGCGGTATTCCGCCTCGCAGGTGCCGATATCCAGGCTGATCACGCCCACATCGATGCGATTGGCGGCAAGCCCCTGCGCCCGGCGCGTCAGTGAGCGGATGCGCGCGCTGAGTTCCTCCAGGTGGAAGGGCTTGACCAGGTAGTCGTCCGCGCCGGCATCCAGGCCGCGCACACGCGCTTCCAGGCCATCGCGCGCCGTCATCACGATCACCGGCGTATTGACCTGCGAGCGACGTGCCTCGGCCAGCACCTCCAGCCCGTCCTTGTTGGGCAGCCCCAGGTCGAGCAGGACCAGGTCCGCGGTCTGGTCGCGCATGGCGGCCAGCGCCTCGCGCCCGTCGCGCAGCCAGGTCACCGCATAGGAAAGCCGTTCCAGCGCCTGCCGGATGGCTTCGCCCAGTTGCAGATCGTCTTCGACCAGGATGATGTGCATGCCGCTGTTTACCTTCGTCCTACCTGGCTGGAGGTATTGTCCCGCTTGAGCATTTTGCGCAGATTAGCTTAGGGCGGTCTTACCCGGCCCGCTTGAGAGCCAGCCTGGTTGCCGTTCCATCCGCCAGCGAAGGAGACCCGCATGAAAGCATTGCGATTCACCCGTCATGGTGCACCTGATGTGCTGGAATACGTCGACGTCGCAACGCCCGACCCGATTGCGGACAGCGCCCTGGTGCGAGTGCATGGCGCGTCGGTGAATCCCAGCGACGTCAAGAACGTCTCCGGCCATTTTTCGCAGACCACGCTGCCGCGCATTCCGGGCCGCGATTTCAGCGGCGTGGTGGAACAAGGGCCTCGGGAGTGGCGCGGCGTGGAGGTATGGGGCACCGGCGGCGATATCGGTTCGGTGCGCGACGGAACACATGCGGAATTCATCAAGGTGCCGATCGGTGCCCTGGTGCGCAAGCCGGCCGGGCTAGATCACGCGCAGGCATCGGCCATCGGCGTCAATTTCGTGGTGGCGTGGCTGGGGGTGGTGGACTACGCGCGGCTGCGCGAGGGCGAAACCATCGCCGTGATAGGCGCAGGCGGCGGCGTTGGCGGCGCCGTCACGCAGATCGCCAAATCGCTTGGCTGCCGCATCATCGGCATCGACCGGCATCCCATCGATGCCAGCTCGCCGGCTGGAAAACGTATTCATGCCTTCGTCCCGTTCGACGAACACACGGTGGCCGGCGTGCGCAGCCTGGATGGCCTTGCCGATGGCGTGGACGTGGTGTTCGACAGTGTCGGTGGGATCGCCTTCGAAACGGCGCTGGGCCTGGCCAAGCGCCGCGGCCGGGTGGTTGAGATCAGCGCAACCGGCAGGCGCCGGGTGGAAATGGACCTGATCGATTTCTATCACAACGAAACCCAGCTGCTCGGCGCCGACAGCGCCAAGCTAGGCGTGTTGGAGTCGGCCCGTCTGATGCAAGCGGTGGCCCGGGAATTCGACAACGGCAAGTTCGATCCGCCGGTAATCGCCCACCGCTATGCGCTGGCGCAGGGGCGGGAGGCTTACCAGGCGGTGGCCCAGGGCACGCCCGGGCGGGTCGTGATCGTGCCCGGATAGGGCAGCTTGTTACCCTGGGGGCCAGCATGTCCCCGTTTTTGCAGGCTTATTTAGCCGGCAGTGGGGTCCTTCGGCTTGCGCCCACGCCGCGGCTTGGCCTCGGCCTGCTGCGCAATCAGGCTTTGCAGGTAGGCAATCCCTTCTTCCTCCGGGAAAAAGGCCACCACGTCGGCCACGGTCAGGTTATGGCGCGCCTTCAGCGCCAGAAATTCCTCCTTCGCGCGCTCCATGGCACTGAGAGCGGCCTGTTTGGCGGTCTGCTTTCTTTCTTTGGCCGTGGGTGCACGTTGTTCGATCTCCTTGTCGAGGGCCGCAAGTTCTTCCTGGAAGCGGCGGAAGGCGTCTTTCGGGAGGGTCATGGCAACGAAGTGGGTTACAGGGCCAATGATTATCTCATAGGGACGTAGGCCTTCCATCGGCCTTCCCTGCTTTTTGCGTGCGATATTCACCTACAGCGAACCAGCTCGGAAAACGAGCAGCCTAGGTGGGCCACCAGCAGAGGCCGTCGGCAGATAGCCCCTGCCCTTCACATTTCGACACACCCTGCTACCTATGATGACCTCAAGTGCCAACCTGACCACGATCCGTAAAAAAACAGCGCCAGAAGCCATGTAGCGGCTTACATGGCACGGTCTAAGCATTACCTGGCTTGCACCATCGGATGTCGTATCACCACGGACGGTAGGGGCGCGCTTATCCAAAGCTCAGGGGTGCACCGATGCTCAACTCGATGACGGAAAACAGGTGGTTGCGGCAGCTGGCAGTCTTCGGCGTATACGGAATCGTTTACACGTTGCTGCGTCCCTATTCAGTCGCCGTCTGGCACATCATCAGCGGTCTGCGGCTGGGCTGCCTGCTGCTGTTGCCTTACCGTTACTGGCCGGCCCTCGCGCTGGCCGAATTGGGCCCCGACGTCTACTACGCCTCGCCCGAGCAAGCACCGTTCGGCCTGGCCTGGCAGATCGGCAATTCGATTCCGGCCATCCTGTTTGCCATGCCCATCGTGGCGTGGTGCAAGCGTCGGCTGGGCCTGTTTCCTTCCAAGTACCTGATAAGGGCCAAGGCGCTGCTCGTTTGCATCGTGCTGTCGGCGGCAGTCTGGACGGCCGTCACGGTGCTCCTGCTGCTCACCGTGGTGCAGCCCTCCGGTACCCCGCATCCCTACCAGTTCCAGAGCATCCAGGCCGTCCAGCTGTTCCTCGGACGGTACGCCGGGATCCTCAGCGTGCTGCCGATCGCCTTGGCGTTAAAGCTGCAAAAGCCCAGGCCTTGGCGCGATCGCCTCTTCGGTTGGATCAGCAACCCGTTGTTGCAGGAATCCATCGTTTTGCTGCTGCCCTCGCTGGTGGTGCTTTATTGGCTCAACCTGCATGCCCCCGCGGACATCAAGCCGGTCATACGCATGGCGATGCTGCTGCCGGCGGCATGGCTCACCATGAAACATGGCTGGCGCGCCGCGACCATCGGCACCACGGCGGCGATCATCTGCATTCTTTTGAACATGGATTCACGCATTGGCGACCTGGATGTGATCGGCGCGCAAGCCTTCATCGCTTTCTCGGTCACGTGCCTGCTGATACTCGGTGTTCGCGTCAGCATGCAAAATGCGCTGGAAGAACAGGAGCGGATCGACGCCAAGGCGGCCGTCAAACTCGCGCAACAAGGCTTGTACCTGTGCGAACTGCGCATGCGGCAGGCTTCGGAAACGCTGGAAAAAGTCGCCGGCGGCCTGCAATTGACGCAAACGCGGCTGCTCAATCGTTTCAAGCATATGATTCCGCCGTCGGAAGGCCAAGGCTATTACAAGCAAATGGCCACCACGCAGAGCCAGGTCTACCAGCTGGTGGAATCCATGCATCCCACGGCCTGGCGCGAACGCGGCCTGCCAGCGGCCTTGCGCGAAACCATCGGACGCGCCCTGGACGAGGCAGGTATCGCCTATCGCTTCGAATTGAAAGGCCGTGGATTGAGCCAGCTGTCGCCCGGCGTGCACGCGGCCATTTATCGCCTGGCCTGTGAGGCGGTGGTATTCGTGCTTGCGCAACATGCCCGGTCCACCATCATCATTTCGCTACGCGGCGGCTTCACCCATGGCCTGCGCTGGGCCGTGCTGCGGGTGGAAGGACAAGCCGACTATGTGGAAAATACGCTGCCCGTGCAGAAGAAACATGAAAGCCAATACCTGGCAGCCAAATTGGGCGCCAACAATCTAAATGCCATCACGCTGCGCGACTATGCCCGCCTCTACAACGGCGAGTTGCACACGCTTGCGCAAGAGCATGCGTTCCGCTTGACAGCCTTGTTGCACGATGCAAACCACCGGATACAGGAGCCGCGTGCTGCGGCTCCTGCTGCTTCTCCGGAACTGTATATTCGTTGAGCACCCGGTAGCCCATTGGTCCTCAGCCGCCCGGGAGGCCTTTAACGGCACCGCTGCAATTGGCCGGGTTCGTGCAGATGGTGGGTACGGAAGCCGGTGTACTGGCTACATGGATTTGCACCGCCCCCGTGCTGGTTGGGGTGGCGGTAATGCGCGTATTGGCATCGCTAAAGACCGTCTCCGTCGTGCTGGCAACAGATTGGGCACTGCTTTGCGTGGTCACGTATTGGGCATCGGCCCCAACCGGTAGTACCAGCACCACGTTGTCCGCAAGGGCCACGGCACCGCGCACCGTGCCATTCAAATCGTTGACCTGGATATAGCGAATACCCTCGCGAACGAATACATAGACATGGTAATGCGGACTTACGCTGACGTCCGCGGCGTTCGGCCACGATTGGCCAAGACCGGTGCTGGGCGCCTGCGCGAAGGCCGCGGTGGACAGCAGCGCCACGAACAAGGCAGTCAAGGCGCCGCGAGAAGCAAAACCCAATGGCTTACGAAACATAAAACCCCCTTATCTTTCAGAATTCGGCAACGGTTACCCGGTCGAATCTACTACCAAGTAACGTGTAAGGCGCGCCAATGAGCCTTTATTGCACGCCTCATCAGCGGTTATAGGCCCAAGGGATGCCCATAATGGAGAACTCGTTCTCCTTTTGATGTAGGGCGCAATCGGTGGCGATTGTCTAAATCGAGGAAAATACTGGACGCCTCGGTTTGCCTGTGCAAAGAAAACACCGACAGGTCTAGAAGACTGAAAAATGAGTAAAAAGATTGCAAAATTCGTTCATGTTGACTAGTTTGTTCGCCGGCATCATCCAAAAACACTATAAGGACCACACATGGCCGTTGACTTGAAAACCCTTTCACCGAAAGAACTCCAATCGCTTATTGCCAACGCTGAAGCGCAGATGCACGAAGCCAAGAGCAGCCAGATCCACGACGTCCGCAAGAAAATCGATACCCTGCTCAACAACGCCGGCCTGAGCCTGGCCGACGTGTATCCCACCCGTGGTGGCCGCGTCGCCAAGAAGGCCGGCAAACGTTCGGTGGTCGCTCCCAAGTACCGCAACCCCGAGGATCCGTCGCAAACCTGGACCGGCCGCGGCAAGCAGCCGCTGTGGTTCGTGGCTGCGCTGAAGAAGCGTGGCGTCACCAAGGAAAGCCTGCTGATCGAAGGTGCCGTCACCCGCAAAAAGGCTGGCTCCGCGAAAAAAGCTACGAAGAAAGCCGCGAAGAAAGCAACGCGTCGCAGGATCAAGCGGCGTTGATGCTTCGCCGGCCTTGAACTCCCTCTTCTTGTGGGAGAGGGATTGGGGTGAGAGGCCGAGCTGTCGAACAAGAAAAACAAAAGGCGCGGATATTCCGCGCCTTTTTATTTCGTCCGCTCTGATGCGGGACCTTAGAGCTTTGTTGAAATGCCACAGACTTCGAATTTTATGTCGATATCAAAAATCGCCCAATTCATCGCCTTTCCCTTGTCAACCTTGAGCAAGTAGTTTGTTTCAAGCCTTGGGTTGCGCTTTTATCAATGGTCCGTGCGGAATATTGAAAAAGCCATTAAGGCATGGGCGATCCGGCGAGTTTTTTTGGGGTTTGCAAATCCCATATCCAGCGCAGCAAACAGCCTGTCATTCCAGGCCACTTCCACGCATACCGAACCTGTCCCCGTAATCGCATCACCTCAAGGGGCACCTCGAAGACCCGGGTATATTTCCAAGCTCGCACTTGCTCCAACAAGCACCAGGGATGGGTGCCATCGGGTAGTTTTCACATCTCATTGACATACGCAAGCCTCTACTTCGGGGCAGCGCAGCGGAACGGCTGCCGGAACAGGGGAAAACGTGCAGTGATATCGGGGTCTTCGCTGCCCAGGGGTCACTATTTTTCAAGGCAGGCGTTGCCCGGCCGCTGAATGCTCCGCGCGCTTCACCCTGACACTGGCTGACGCTATCGCTAGCGGCTTCCCCTTTTGCGTCCCACGGTTTTGTTGAACCACTCTTGGACAAGGACGATAGCGATGACCCTCGAACGCCTCTGCTCGACCGCCCACCGAAACTATTTGACCCGCGCCCTGCTCTGCGGCCTTGGTGTTTTTTCTTTTGCCCAGGGATTGATGGCACAGGACAAACCTGCGACCACACAACCCTTACCGGTGTTGACACCGCAGGTTCCACTGGAAATCACCGTCACTAAAAAGCCGCCCACCCTCGCCTCCCTGCAAGACGACTTTGACGTGTTTTCCTGGCAGACATTCATTGCACTGAACTGGCCAGCCAACTCCGATGGCACGCCCGACACCAACCTCACCATTGGCCAAGCGCCGAATGACCCGGTGGTTTGGCAGAGCTACCGCGAAAGCCGCAGCATTTTTCTTCCCGATGGCGCCACACCGGCGCCCTGGGGTGAAGAAACCCCGCCGCCGGCTGTATGCAAGAACATCGATGCCAAACACCTTCCGGCCGGAACGCTGCGCCTGACCCAGGTAGGCAAAACGCCAAACGTGCTCGACGAAAGCGGCGAGCCGTTCAAGACCGGCCCCCTGATCGATCAGAACGGCCAGTACACGCGCTTTTCCATCATGACCAACCAGGCGATGTTCACCTACATCGTCAACAACAAGCTCTACTCCAAGCAAGGCCAGAAGCTGTTCAACGCGGATGCCAACTTTCCCGCCAGCGATGCGACCAAGCAGCAGCTTGGCTCCATCATGATCAAGACGGCCTGGGTAAAAATGGGTGGCAAGTACGACCCTTCGAAGTTCTACACCACCTACGCCCTGGTCTATGACAATCCCGACGAAGAGCCTGGCGTAAAGCCATCCTGCGTGCTTGAGCAAGTGGGCCTGGTCGGCTTCCACATCGGGCACAAGACCCAGGATGAACCGCAATGGGTATGGTCCACCTTCGAGCATGTCGACAACGTGCCGACCAAGGGACAAGCGGCCACGCTGGCGGCCTATAACTTCTTCGATCCGCATTGCAAGAATTGCGCGGTGAACCAGCCGCCGCCGCGTCCCTGGAACCCAGGCAATCGCTACACCAAACCCAGCCAGGTGGAGCGCGTGATTCCCATCACCACCGAAGCGCAGCAACTCAATGCGGCGTACCACCAAGCCTTGGCGGCCGCCGTGCCGGATTCGGTCTGGCTGAATTACGAGCTAGTCAGCACGCAATGGCCGACGGACGCCCAAAGCAAAACCGATCCCACTGGCGTACCGGCGCCGTCCTTCCTCGCCAACGCCACACTGGAAAGCTACATCCAGGGTCACGTCAAGCAGACCTCCAGCAGCTGCATGGCCTGCCATAACAACGCTACCACCACCAACGGAAATTTCTCGGACTTCACCTACCTGCTGCAGCGCGCGCAGTGATCCAAAAAAGGAGATAAGCCATGAGCAGCGAGATGGACAATTTCATCGGCCTTAGCGCCGTGCTGACGGGATTCAACAAGAGCGTGCTGTCACCCTTCCTGGACCCGGTCGACATCAAGAGCGAGTACCTGCCGTTTTTTAAACAGAAGATTGCGCAGGAAAGCGGCAATCCGAATCTGGTCGGCCAGATCCTTGAGAAGTATTCGAGCCTTTCCGCCCAAGGCCTCACACCCCAACAAATCGGCGCGGCCATGCTCGATCCCGGTAACGGGGCCGACTTCGTGCTGGCTTGCCGCAAGCTGATTTTCATGTGGTATTCGGGCGCGTGGCCAACACTTATTCCCGCCAACGGATCGACGCCGGCCAGCACCGTCAGCGACATGATCTCCGCCAAGAGCTACACCACGGGCCTGGTCTGGCAGGTCATGCAATCCCATCCCATGGGTGATTCCAACTACCGCTACGGGTATTGGGCCAAGGCCCCTGCCTCACTCAGCGATTACACGGGCAACGGAGGAAAATAGCCATGAACACGAAAACCTATGACCTGGTGATCGTCGGTTCCGGCATTTCCGGCGCCATCATCGCGCACCAGTTGGGCAAGCAAGGCAAGAAGGTGTTGATACTGGAAGCCGGCCAGGAAGTACCGGTCGACCGCAGCGGCTACATGCAGACCTTCTACAAAGCCAACGCCAAGACACCGGAATCGCCTTATCCGCCGACTACGCAAAATCCCCAAGCTTCCACGCCGCAAAATCCGCTGGGTTTGCCCAATCCGGCGCTGGAAAACGTGCCGCGCTATACCGTGTTGCAAATCAATGCCTGGCGTAAGCCGGACCAGTGCTATTTCATCTATCCGCCCCAGCCACCGGGCTTGACCGGAGACAGCCAGGAAGCCATGTTCGCTTTCGCCAGCTCTTATGAGCGCATTGGCGGTGGCACTACTTGGCATTGGTTGGGAACCAGCGTGCGCCTGTTCCCCAACGATTTCGAACTGAAGACGCAATACAACCAGGGCGTGGATTGGCCCGGCGGCAAGAACTTCTACCAGGCCCTGGTGCCTTACTACGAAAAGGCGACCAACGAAATCGGCGTGGCGGGCGACAAGGAGGCGCTGGATAAGCTCTACACGCAATTCGGCGTAGAGCCCTCCGGCATCTATGGTGCCAACTACAACTACCCCATGCCGCCCATTATCGACTCCATGGTCGATACCGCTTTCGGCAAGGTCACTTCATTGACCGTCGATGGCATCCCTGTCTACACCACGCCTACCCCGCAAGGACGCAACTCCCTGCCCGGCGACCGACGCCAGTGCGCCGGCAACACCAATTGCATTCCGATCTGCCCGATCCAGGCCAAGTACGACGCGACCGTCACGCTTGCCAATGCCCTGCAGACGGGCAATGTCGACATCCGCTACCGCTGCGTTGCAAGCAATATCCGGGTGGACGACACGACGCATGAAGTCACCGGCATCGACTACATCACCTATGACGACCACCTTGGACCGCCGACGGGCAGCGGCACCGCAGTAGGCACCAAGTATCTGCTTGCCGCGCACGCTATCGAGACGCCCAAGCTCCTGTTGCTGTCCAACAAGAACAAGAGCTTTCCCAATGGTGTGGCCAACTCCAGCGGCCAGGTCGGTCGCAATTTGATGGACCACATCATGTACCTTGCGTGGGGATTGGCCAAAGACCCGGTCTATGCCTACCGTGGTCCGTTGGCGACGTCCGGCTTTGAATCGCTGCGCGACGGTGCATTCCGCAGCAAGCGGGCCGCTTATCGCATCGAAATCGGCAATGAAGGCTGGCAGTGGGCCGGCAATGATCCGTTCACGACGCTTGCCGATTTTGTGTTTGGCCAGGACAACAACCAGCTCAATGGCGACTCGGTCAATCAACAAGGTCAACCGCTGCGTTTCAATCCGGCCTTGCCCGCCAACAGCCAGCTGTTTGGCGAACAACTGGTGAACACGCTCAACGGCATCTACATCCGGCAAATCCGCCTGGGCTATCTGATCGAACAATTGCCCGATCCGGACAACCGGGTGGAGCTGTCGACCGAGAAAGACCATTTGGGTTTGCTCCGCCCGCAAGTGACCTATCGACTGCGTAGCAACTACGAGCGGGATGCCTTCGTGTCGGCCAAGCAAGTCTCCACCGAGATCTTCAATGCCATGGGCGCCACGGAGTACACGCAAACCCCGCCGCCTCCCAGGTTGTATGGAACGCCGGACCAGGTGACCGCCACCAACTTCCAGTACCAGGGCCAGAACTTCAAGTTCTACGGCGCCGGCCACATCGTGGGCACCTACTGCATGGGCGACTGCAAAGAAAAATCCGTACTCAACTCACGGCAACAATCCTGGGACCACAACAACCTGTACATGGTTGGCAGCGGAGTCTTCCCAACGGTCGCCACCGGCAACCCCACTCTGACCATCGCCGCCCTCGCCTTCCAGGCGGCCGACAACATCCTTGCGGATCTGACCAAGACCAGCACCGAGACGGAAGAGGCACTGGCGGATGTGTCGTAGTTAGCGTGCTTGCGTATAGCTCCCTCCCCTGCTTGCAGGGGAGGGTTGAGGCTGAAGCCCGTAGGCTGGGATGGTAATCCCAGCATCTGCATGCCGCGTAAAAAGCTGGGATTGTCATCCCAGCCTACACGCTGACATCGCCTTGCAACACCCAACAGGTCGAATAGAGGCGAAGGCCGGATCAGCACTCCTGCTTCCCTCCAAGCAAAGCCATGGCTGCGGTATCGGCATGACCCGCTGATGCGTCCTGACGGTTGATCGAACCAACAGGAGCAAGCAATGTTCTTTCATCACGACCACACGCACACCACGAACATCAGCGCCAAATTGCAATCGGGCAAATCGCCGGAACTGTATGCTTCGGTAGTGGGTACCGTTGAGCAGAATTCGGAAAAACCCATCACCGGCCGCAGCGGCGATCATTTGCAGTTCGAACTCGATATCGGCAACGGCCTGCGCTACCAGGTTGATGTCAATACCCGTTCTGTCGACGGTTCGTCCGTCGATGTCTACATCGCGGATGAAGCCCTGGACAACAGCGATCCAAACGCGCCCGATCCGTTCGGTGCACCTGCCTACGGTGTCTTCCCCAACGCACAATTGAGCTACCAGGCCATGGGCTTGAAGGATGAAAACTTCACTGCCATGACCTATTTCCGGCTAGATAGCCAGCTCACGGCAGCCTTGAGTACTTCCACCTTCGTCGCGGTCTATGGCATGACCTTCGAAGATGGCGACAACGTACGTGGCATCCACGAGACACATTTCACAGGAAGGCCGAATCAGGACGGTGCGGTAGCCGTGTACTGGACAGACCCGGCCACGGGGAACCCCCAACGAACCTGGTTCTTCTTCAAGTTCGAGAACCAGCAGATCGGTTAGTCGATGCTGCGCAGTCCGTAGGCTGGGATGGTAATCCCAGCATCCGCATGCCGCGTGTAAAGCTGGGATTGTCATCCCAGCCTACGTGCTAAACCGGGCTGCCGCGCAACCTTCCCGGCTTCACGATCAATCGCTCGTCATTCTGCCTGGCACGGCTTTTTTTCACGATCTCTTTCAGCACATCCAGATTGGCGGGGCACGCTTCGTATTGGTCGCGATCAATCTCGTAATACTCCTCGTACTCGACATACGAATTGGCCACCGGGAAGGAGACGTAATACTTCCCGGTCGTCTCCTCGATGCCCACCGAGAAGCGCTCTTCCCGAAACACGTGCTTGTCGATGAAATTCACGCCTCAACTCCTCAAAATTGAATGGGCGTCTCGTTATAACTCGAAGCGGGTACGCCGCCGAGATCGAGAACCGCCTCCAGATTGCCGGTTGGCAGCTTGCCGCCGGGAATCCACTGGTCGTTGGCACCGGCTTCGTTCCCCGACGGAATCCGAAGGTTGAATTGCCGCGGATTGGGTACGTCAACACGTACCAGCTGATTGGAGCTGAGAGAGCCGCTCGGCAGACCCAATGCATCCTCCATCGCTGCCGGATCACCCCCCGTAGACTGGAGCAGATCGTCCGCCTGCTGACGTGTCATGAGGAAGGATGTTCCATCCGTCTGTGCCGGCCCGTACTTGTCCAGATTCTTCTTGAGCATGAAGCGCGACGCGCCATCGTCGAACTGACTGAGCTGGTCATCGATCACTTCCTTGGGCATGTACGTCGACGGATCGGGACGCTCGCCTTTGGGGATCGCTTTAATGCGATTGATTGTATCGGAATCAAGCTTGAAATTTTTGGTGGCACCGCTTGCGGCAGCGTCGTCGGCCTTCGGTACTGCACCCTTTCCTATCGGCCGCCGCCCCGCCTTGGATGTAGGCCCGGGCGAAGGCGACTCTTCCGGTAATTCCCGCTTGAACATCCGCGGCCGCAGGGCCGGATGCTTCATCAATGCTTCTTTGTTCTTCACCAGCCAGTCGGCCACCTTCGGCCCCAGGCGCTTGCTGCCGCGAACTGCCTTCAACAACAGCGCCTCTTCATTGCCACCCTTGGTGAGATAGAACATCAAGGCGATCAACATGCCCACGACCATCAACACGTGGCCGTCGGCGAAACGGTGAGCAGCCAGCTTTTCGCTGGCTGCTGGATTCACCGCAGCGCGGGCGCCCGAACCCTCCTGCGTGGTAGGCTCCCACGCGGCCCGGAAGCCGTCCTTGTAGCAAACCATGGCCTGGGGAATCGTATCGGTCAGTCCCTTGGCCACCATCGCCAGGCCGAGGAACGTCAGCACCCAGCCGCCAAGCTCCGCGCCCGCCGCCATGCCAATGGCAGCGCCAGGAACGGCGCCAACACCCCCGGCAAACGCGCCCGCACCGGCGCCAATGGCGGTGCCGAGAACGACGCTGCCGCCGTAATAGAGAGCTATGTCATGCAAGGCCGAATACAGGATCTCCCAGATCATCGACAAGTCGATGCCTTCCAGCTTCAAGACAATCGCCTGCCATGCGATAGAGCGGGAGTCCGCCAGCGCGGAACGCAGCCGTTCAACGCGACTCTTATAGCTGTATATCGTCTGGGAGAGTTGGCGTTCTGCCCAGGTTACCCTGGATTCAACGCGATCCTCGATCCGGTGCAGCATCAACCATAACTGGCTGCTTGTTTCGCCGAACATCCTGTTCCCTCTACCTTCCCTTCAAAAACGCGCCTGTCGCACAAAAGGCGCACCCCTTGGCCGGGGATCCGGCTGACGCGCACCTTAGCATGCCTGGTTGGCGTTTTTTTGCTCTGCTGCGCAACTTCGGTGAATGGTTGAAGCAAAAACCCGACTCGTACATCCAGCAGCATGCGAATTTGATTGGACAATGACCTCATGGCCAGGATTTATATCCAACACCGGAACAATCGAAACCTTGTTCTTTGCTGCGATGAAAGCTACACGCCGCAGGTGGAACTTCCTGCAGGCACCTATCCCCCCAGGAATAAAGCCTTCTACGTGGGTATTCCTGGTGGCTACGCCGGGGTGTACTCCTCCCCTCAAGGCCCCACGTTGTTCATGTTGGTAACGATCCGCCCCATACAGCGTTAGGGAGATGCTTGGTCCGGACACGAAACGCTCTCCATCCACTTAAACCCCAGCGCTCCCGGATAAACAGCCATGCACACCAAGTTGCCCGTTTGCGCGGCGACATATTGCGTGTTGCTAACCTGTAAATCCGAACCGCCGGGATCCGGTCCACCGCTCAGCTCAAGGTAGTAACGCATGCCGCCTCTACCCGAGGTAGTGTGCTTCCCGGTGATCTGGCTGTGATAAATGTCCGGGGCGCCCCTATCCCATAGGCGATTGGCCAGACCCAGCGCGGAACCGCCGTAACAAACACCGAATGTGCCGAATAGCACTAGAAAGGAAAGCCAAGTCTTAATCGAAAGGCTCTCCCGCTCAGCTGCATTTCCTCGCAAGAAGGCAACATACATGCCCAGCAGCCACAAAAATCCCACCATCGCGCCCGGCACGAGCACCTCGTTATCGTGCACGAGACCTGCCCGCCAAGACGCAAGCAAGAGCAGGCAAACTATCTCGAAGAAGACAGCCAAAAGGGTGCCGAGGACGATGCCATCGTTCTCCTCGGGCCGGTTCCTTTGGCTGTACTTGAAATAGCGCTTCGGCTTGAAATAGAGCTTTAGAACTATGGGAAGCCATGGCAACAAGGCCAGAACCAATGCCAGCCCGTTCAATGGGTGGTACAAGCTATTGGAGATACACGTAGCCAAAGAAAACGTGGTCAGTCCACCAGCGACCAGCAGGCACAGAAACTGCGGCTTCCGCACGTTCTATAGCTCCCCACCAATGATTTAAAACGACGCCGAGTGAACCGGCACTACTAAACTGGACTACCCCGTCACTTGCCAGGTTGCACCATCAGCCTTGCATCATTCTGTCTGGCGCGGTACTTCGCCGCTATCGCTTTGAGCTGGTCGAGATTGCCTGGGCAAGGATGTCACGTTCCCGCATGGAATCCGGCAGCCAAGTTGAAAATGGGTCTGCCAATTAAGCAATACCGCCTCGCACCCGCGAGATGCTCACCAAAGCAGAGGAATGGACGCAGATCGTTAGCGCTCTTCGTTGTAGGTATTGGTCACAAAGTCCCGCATAAACCGGGAACCCGTCGGAGCGTCAATCAAGCTTAGCCAGCTATCGTCTTGATTGAGCACCGCTCCGACAGCGACATATTTCACTACGCGCGCGTCCATGTCCTCGTCGGTCGCATCTCCCATGCGGCCGCGGATACGCCATCCGCTATCCGGGTATGTGTCGTTCTCGTCCTGCAGATCCGGCTCTTCCCGATAGAGATATTCGACAGGTTCAGAGCCTTCGAGAACACAATCATCCACGAGGCAGCGCTCCCAATATTCCCGATGTTCCGTCGGAGAAGGAGCCGTCTCCGGGTTGGCCCACCTGATCGAGAGAACATGATGGCGCTGGAAGTGGATAGGGTCACCCGCTTTTAGCGGCGACGTCGGCTCAGCAGGATCATTGTCGAGCACACCAAACAGGCCTTCATCCGCAACCCGTTCAACCCTAACCCACATCCGCTCCGCCGACGATTTCTCTGTTTCGTGGAGATATTCGAACGTCAACTTGACGATATCGCCGTTCGCAACCGCCGCTATCTCGGCGGGGCTTGGCAGGAAAAAGGTGTAAGGAGCGCTTGCCGCAACAGGACGCGGATCGAGCAAATCGTAGCTTGGATTGGAAGCTGCCATCATATCAGCCATTGTAGTGAGCAGCGCTTTACCGCAAAGTGGCTGTGTTCAGGGCGCCAGCCCCAAGGCCTCAAAGCATACCGTCTCGCATATAGCTGGTCGCCACCGACATTGAACGTCATCGTCCAATCGCCGACCACGGGAAGACCATCGGATACCAGGAATTGCTTTGACACTGGCGGAATTTTTACTTCTGTCAAGCACTTCCCGCACCAACATGAGAGATTTTCCTTGCCGAATACTACAAGCGTGGTTTCCATCACCCATCTCCACCGCATTTTCCAGCCGCGTCTTTAAGGGCCTGAACGTAACCGAATGGGCTCTCATCAAGACTACCCTCTACGCCACCATAAAGAAACGCCCAGATGGACGTCTTTATGGGTGGTGGAGACTGGAATGGAGTCAACCCCTCCTAGACAATGGCCTTCCAGCCCCCCAGACTTCCGATTCGCGTAGTTACCACGCATCTTTTCCCAATCGAAAAAGCCAAGCAGCTAACTTGATTCTTCAACGATGAATTACTTAACGCCGTGACTCACCATCTTCACAACTCCTTTTCGCACCATCAACCAACTGCGCCATGGCTGATGCCGGCGTTGTACCGTTCGCGTGGTCTGAAACTAGAAATGCATCATCTTGCATCATCGCTCTAGTGAGGACATTGCCAGTGCTCTGCGACAGTGTCCAACCAAGACCGATTGGTCCCGCTTTCTCTTTATCCACTTTCAGCGACAAGTAACCACCTTTAAGGTCACAAACTAGGGCTAGAAGCTCATGCTTCGCCAGAGCGCTCTGGTCGTTATGCGAATGACTAATGGCAGAGATGATCGTTTGCAACTCACCGATTCCCTGCATATTTGAGCTCTGATCTTCAGCCGGCGCACTATCTTCCGGATCATTGTCGAGGTCAACGATGATGGGATGAAAATCCTTCTTGTTTCCGCGCGAAATGGATCGCACCAGATCCAATGCCGTTTGTGCGCCGGACACGTCATGTACGCCCCCATCCACCACACGACCTGCCACTTTCCCATCAGCGTCGACGAGTTCGCCCGGCGGACTGACAAACGGAAAACGCGCACTCGTGTGCGTAGCGGACAATAGCGTGACACTGCGGGGCGCCAATGTTTCCATCAGCAACGCATCCGGAAAATCGCTCTTCTGAAAGCTGACGGATGAAAAAAGAAGACGTTTTCCACTCCCAACATGGGTAGCGACAAATATCAATCGAGGCAGGTGGCGCCCATCGACATCCTTGGGAAATTGCGCCATGGGAGCCTTCAAGATCTGCCCCACGTCCTGGCAGCTCGCCGCCGAAATCGATCCCCGATTGGAAGCGTCGTCATGACATGTCAGCGCATTGTACCAAGCATCCTGCAAAGTCTGTCCTTTTGAGGAAAAGAGCAAGACCGGGATGAATTTTTGCGGAATTCCCGTGGACAGCATGCGCGCAAGCCATGGCGCAATGAAGTCGCTCAGCAACTCCCGCCTGGATACGCCCCCTGCAAAATTGGAAGGGTTCATGGGCGCCTTGAAAGCCGACGGGTCTGCCTGGTACGCCCGTCGACTGGCAAGGTAATTGGCCATAAAGGTAGTAGATCCGAGCGCTCCTCCGGAGACGCCGATAATCGCATAAGTTCTGGACATCAAATCGATAAAAGGCGAGCTGAAGTCCTGCAGCCCCGACACCGTCCAATACGCCCCGCGAATTCCGCCGCCCTCTGCGAGGATGATGATAGTCGGCAGTGATGAATTCGAGCTCTCGCCATTCCACGCCGCGTAGTCGTCCGCAATCGAAATGCGCTGATCCTCAGGCACTCCCGATCCCTGTGCGGCTCCGTGAACAACCTTGTTCACCTGATCTGCAACCAGCATGCGAGTGGTATACGTTGCAAGACCAATACCAATCCCTACAAGTGCCAGCAAAACGAATCGAATAATGCGGCGCGGAACAAACAGCAGCCAAGACCATACCAAGGCGGCCAGCACAACCCACGCGCCTATACCGGCAATCAAGACCAGCAATGAGCCAAGTAGCAACCCGCTTTGCAAAGGAAACCACGCGAATAACAAAAGGATGAGCACGGCCAATACAATCGAACGCCACTCGCTTAGCAAGCTTCCTATTGTCGGGTTTATCTGCGCTGATTGTCCGCCTTGGTTCGCCGACTTCAATTTGATTTTTGGCAGGATAGAGGCAACCGCGATCAGCACTCCCAAAAAAGCAAGGCCTTCCATTTGAGCCGCGTGCCTGTGCTCGCGGTCGGCCATGCTTAGATGTTGAAAGTAAACAAATTCCATATAGGTTGTGAAAGCGAAAACAAAATAAATAACTTTTGCATTAAAGATACATCGAATTATCCAGTGTGTCGGAGAAAGACTTACTCGCCACTGGACAATCAAGCCGGACCCAATAATCAATAGGATAAACACACCTGTCCAGTAAAACCATCTGTCAACGAAGCCGCCATTGAAGGACAAGGAAAAGCCATGGGTTACCTTAAAGGTACATAGCGGAAGAAGCGCCAACAGTGCTGTACCGAAACCGATTACAGACGATATAAGCAGCCTATGGCCATCCATCCAACTCAATAGGCCGGGCGAATACTGCAAACCTGCCCGCGCATAAAGAACCAGACGCGCCGCAGATGAAAACATACAGAACAGGTACGGAAAGACAATGAATTGGAGATAGGCAGCCGATCGCAACGACCACACGTTGTTGAGAATTTCTTCGCCTTGCCACATACCAAGCGCCAGGATTGGCACAATCGCCATAATGATCAATGGCATAATCAAAATTAACGACTTGGTGAAGTTCTTCCACAAGACTCTCATCAATGACCCCTTATCATTGGTTTATCAACCTTTGATTAACTCATAACGTATCGGTCAGCACCGATTTGCGCCTTGGGTTGCGTCGACCGTATAGCCGTCCGACGTTGACATCGGCTGCACATGGCTGGACTACCGTCATCGCTCCTCGAAAGCGTCCATGTCAAAGCCCAAATGGGTGGTCACAGCCCCATTGCCATGCACGCTGCGAGAGCGTGGGTCGTGCCCAAATCGCCAGGTTGCCCATGCATTGACAGGATAGGTGTCCTCACTCAAACCAGTAGCCTGAAGCTCATGGGTTCGAGCATGATTCCCGTCCACCAACCTACCGAGGTTCTCCATCAATCGACGCGACTGTGCATTCCCTTCGTTCTGCCCCATGGCCCCCTCCGTCCGTCCACGCATGGTAAAGGGATTGGAAGCCTAAGACGAGGGCGCGCCGGTTAATTCGGTCGCTTCTGCCACTTCGCAGGCTCGCCTCTGCCGCCTACAACACTGCAAAGCGGCCGGTACCTTGATCCGAACTTTCGCTCATGCAGCGCTAGGTCGGCCGAATGGATGAAGTTGTGCATTGCTCGCCTAGGAGGCATCGGCTTGGATTAGGCCGTGTGCGGTTTGGTTACCAGATCGGGATCAAGGATATTCAATTCGCAATGGTCTCATCGTCCTGAAGCAGTTCGGCAGGATCGAATATGGTTAGTTTATCGACCATAGTGAGTCACTCTAACTTTTAGCAGTCATGGTTTTGCACTTCATGCCATAACGCACACATCAAGACGGTAAACACCTACATCGCACAATAACGCCATCTGTTACGTTGGGGGCGTCACAGGCGCCAGTCTGATTACGGGCTACGCCGGGGACCATTGCAGCAATGCAGTGAAAAAAGCGCGGATCGCACGAGGTAGGACTCGTACGACCCGCTAACCATCACCAACGAGGACGTTGATCATGGCTACTACAAAGCATACGGCACACGCACATACATCTGAACCCTTCTGGCTCGTCGACGAGCACCATCTCCACCTATACCCTGAGCCGACCAAAGAGCATATATCTCTGATGAGAATCGCAGGTGCTTCACTGGCGATGGGAGTCATTCGGAATCTCTTGAGGCACAGCAACGCCCATCGCCGAACGAGACTAGCTGACAGGGTAACCGACCCCACCCTATGGCCATTCAGCCCAACGCAAGTGAACGGTCTACGTGCAGCGTTGTACTTCCTTCGCCGGTATGGCGATGACCTGCTTCAGGCTGAGCGCGACAAATAAGTTGATCGCGCATCAATGATGCTTCTTTACGGCACACCTACCAGGAGGCTGGTGTGCCGTACCTCGTTCGCACATCCAAATTCGATGACAGTTTCATCGCCGTCATCAAGCTTGACGGGAACGACCCCTTCCGCTGCAGACCTGGGCAGGCTCCTTCGACTGAGCACGCAATACGTTTGCATAACGTGTCAAATAATGATGCATTGCGCAAAAGCATTGCAGGTCGCCCCATGCGCTCCCTGCCAGTTGGCGTCCGTCCTGGACACATATGAATACCTTAACGTGCGCAACTCGGTCGCTCTAAGACGGGGTACCAGCCAATCCACGACCAGCGGGCGAATGGCGGGCCAGCCGTTCCCATCCGACCAGGCAACCGGGCGATCGCAACATATCAAGTGCGCCTGAAACGCTCCCAGGGGCGAAACTGAACGTCTAACCTTGACGGGGCGATGTAACTACAATATTGTAACTACAAACGAAGGTAAGGGACATGCCAATCACATGGGACCCCAATAAAGACCAAAAAAACCGACGTGCTCATAAGCTTTCATTTGATCTTGCTCAACATGTTTTCGAAGACCCGTTATGCAGAACAAGTGATTCCTATGAGGAAAATGGTGAACTGAGATACGACACCATAGGCAGTCTGTTTGGACAGACGGTTGTCATTGTTTCCCACACCATCGAATGGATAGATTCGGTCGAGCATATAAGGATCATCTCCGCACGTAAGGCCGATAGCAGCGAAAGGAGGAACTATGAAAGCGATCCAACTTACCCATGAACAGCTTGCCATGCTCAAAGAGCTAGGTGAGCTTCCTGATGAAAAAATTGACTACTCAGACATTCCGCAACGTTCAGCGGATTGGTTCAAAGAAACTGGAAAAATGTATAGGCCCGTAAAGGTCCAAAAAACCCTGCGGCTAGATGCCGATGTTTTGGAATGGTTTGAACAAGGCGGCGCCGGTTATCAAACGAGAATTAACGCAGTCTTACGCGCGTATGTCCAAGCAAAGAAACATGCCGCCTGACGGCGCCTCATTTATAGAAGGGTGAAAAAGCCTTGAAATAGGAAATTTGTTGGACAAAGTCCGATCCGCCCCTTATCAAAGCGCCCCATATCGGCGGCGCGCGACGACTCCGGCCCATGACCACCGTGAGTAATTTTCCAGGTTGACAGATGAATATTCGCTTGTCCACCGAAGCTCCCGACAACATGAATACCGATCGCAAACTCGGCTTCCGGACCCTTGAGCCTAATAACTGGCTCGATATCGACCCGCTCATGCGCACGACAGTGCTGTCTACCACGCATACTGATCATCACAAAGCATGGTTTGATGCCGTGAATGAGTTTCGACTCGACGAAAAGGTTCCACCGGAAGTGGTCCGATTGTTCGAGGCGACGCGAGGCATGCTGCTTTACGGACTTTTCTTCTACCCCATCCTTGCGTTAAGCGCAGACCAGTTCATTCGTGTAGCCGAAACTGCAGCACGTGCCAAATGCCTCTCGCTTGGCGCGGAACTCAAGCAGGTCAAAAACTTTTCCAATGCTGTTGAATGGCTGATCAAGCGCAATGGCATCGTCACCGAGGATCATCGATCATGGCGGGTCGTCGTTGCATTAAGGAACGACGTCTCCCACCTCATTGATCAACGAGCCTATTCTGTCGGCATGCTATTTCAACAGTTCGATTGGCTCACGACAGTGATCAATCGACTTTTCGACAAATAGGGAGCCGAAGATGGTAAAAGCGAGCTCCTAAAACGAAAAAAAATCTAAGCACTTCTCATTTAACTCTTCAATGTGCGGACGGGCGTGGACAGCATCAAATTTATATGGACATAGAAAATCTTGAAGGTGTCTAATCACGTTATTTTCTAGTAGCTTTCTAAAGCGTCAATACTTATCGATTTAAATACACGGGGAATAGTTGTGAACGACTACGACTTCAAGGTTCTGAACGATAAGGAATTTGAAATTTTGTGTGCTGACCTTATTGGTCGTGAAAGATGCGTGAAATTTGAAAGATTTAAGCCAGGAAAAGACCAAGGTATAGATGGACGATATTTTTCGCATTCCGGCGAAAGAATCCATCTTCAATGTAAGCATCCCGTAAACACATCTTTCCCTAAATTTCTAAATCACCTAAAAAAAGAAGCTAGTAAGGCAATAAAACTCAATTCAGCGCAATATTTATTTGCCGTAAGTTACCCACTTTCAGCACATCAAAAAACCCAAATAGCCGACGCCTTCTCGGGAATTATTAAGGATGAAAATAATATCTATGGAAAAGAAGACTTAAATGACATCTTGAGCAAACATCCAGAAATTGAACGTAGGTTCTACAAGTTGTGGATATCCACAGGCAATACATTAACAACCTTACTTAATAACGATATAAATAATAGGGGAGATTTTTCACTAGAAGAAATTGTAAATGATATAAATTTGTACGTTGAAACCAAAAATCATGCTAAAGCATTAGAGAGATTGGAACAAAAAAAGGTGGCCATCATTACTGGACTACCTGGCATTGGTAAAACGACATTAGCAAACCATCTGTGTCTTTATTATGTAAAACAGGGCTATAAATATGAAAAGATAAATACCATTACTGAAGCCTACAAGGCTTATTTACCAGAACATAAACAAATATTTTATTTCGATGACTTCCTTGGAAGCAATTATCTTCAAGCCATCAACGATCAAGATGGTTCACAAATTACGCAATTTATTCGAAAGATATCCAAAGAAGAAAACAAACGTTTTGTCCTAACGTCAAGGACAAGCATCTTAAATAAAGGAAAAGAGCTAATTGAACAATTCCATATATCCAATGTCCAAAATAATGAATTTGAGGTAACAATTTCATCCCTCACGAACATAGATAAGGCCTTTATTCTCTATAATCAACTATTTTATGGTTGCCTAGATCAATCTTATATTGAAGAAATTTATTTAGACAAGCGCTACAGAAATATAGTAACCCATAAAAATTTCAACCCTCGCCTCGTTCGCTTCATAACAGACCCCGCAAGGCTCAAAGACATTCCTTCCACTGACTACTGGAATTACATCGAGTATTCGCTAAAGAATCCGGCGGCCATATGGGAAATGCCCTTTAGGAATCAAACAGATGATTATGGCAAAGCCCTTATCAAATTGGTTGTGTTTAATGGACAATCAATCGACGAATGTCATTTACATAATGCATATTCGCGATATTTACGCAGGCCTCATTTTCCTGCTTTAGCCGGCACAGTTGATTTCACGTCATGCCTCCGAGTAACAGTTGGGGCCTTACTCAATAGGACCATTCAAACCAATCCAGATCGAGTTATCATATCGCCCTTTAATCCATCAATAAGTGACTACATTTTAAAAAATTTCTGTAAAGATAAAAACTTACTTATAGACATGATATTGAGTCTAAGAAGCTTCTCATGCCTACGCGCTGTGGATAGCCTTCACAGAGAAAAACTTATTAAGTCAATCGATCTTAGAGAAATTTGCGCACTTCTATTTATAGAACTTTCCGAAACTTCGCACGTCAGCGTAGATGTTTATTTCACTGCGAAACTTTGTTCTATATATGAAAAGCTAATTAACATTAGCGAAGAAACATGTGCGGGATACATTGATTCCATCAATTACATTCTTACCGAGGAAAAAAACGAAATAAATGAAGATTTCTTTCTAACCATTGAACGGAGCCTAAAGAGAAATCTTCTAACCTCTGAAAAAGTCATGGACTTCTTGCTAGATCGTACTTCATCAGTCTCTACGGATACTGAAATTGAGCTATTTTCCTCAATTCTTTCCATAATAAAAAGTGAAACACCAGATAAGCAAATTCTTACTCAAAGATTTGAAGGACGCATCGTAGATCTTATTGGAGATGACTTCGGCTCATTCGTTGTAACAAGCGATGCCTTTGCATATACAGGACCTGGCGATTACGACGGGGCAAAAGACAAGCTGGCAGGCCTTATAGAGTCGACCTTAAAAAACATGGGCATTACGCTGAGTGACCCTAACGCAATCAACAATATATTGGAAAACTATCCATATAAAACTGCACTTGATAGCTATCATGAAGACCGCTCAGAAACCGAAAGACCGTTTAGGCATCGGCAATCAAATCCACCTAGCTCAGGGTATGAGGATATAGACGATGTGTTCGACAGGAGCTGAACTTTGAATCACCACATACCAAACTCTGATTTGCGGGGTGCTGAACCGGAAAAATGATCCAACACAACTCTCTAAACTGCCTCCGGGCCTCTTATCGGCATCAATAGCCGTCCGCCTCCAAGGGAAGCGCATCGGCCACGCACTGCTGAAACGTGTCTGCTTCAGCCCATTCACGCAGGTCCGGGCGGCAGATCCTGAAGAGCGCCCAAAGCGCCGTATTAGGCATTGACCGAAGCAGTTCGAGTAAGGGCTTTTCCAACTCCAAATAGTCCGCGCCTGCGGCGCGCCACTCCCCCTCAATCTGGTGACTTGTCTCCGCCCAGTGGTCCACTTTCGCTTGACGCTCCAACAAACAGTCGATAGCTTCGTCGAACTCGACAGGTTCAAGATTGATAGGAAGCGCTTCTACGATATATGCAGTAGAAATCACGCCCCGGATGGCCTCGATTCTGATCTCAAAAAACTCAAGATTGGTACGCAATCGCTGAGGCGAACTCAAGACATCCCATTCGCTACGAAATTCGAAGGATAACTTGAGCGATGGCACCAAGTTGTGCCAAGCGAACAACCTTTTGTACCGTGTAACTTCTGTCTCATAGGCCCACCTCCCCCAAGCTTCAAGTTGCTGCTTCGCGCGATCGGCGGCCCTTCGCCATTCGCCCTCCGCTTGCTTCATGGAGGCAACGCAATGCTCATGCCTGCTGGAAAGGGTCACTATCGTCTGAAACGGTCCTCTCAGCGACGCAATGACAGCCTCAAGCGTTTGCTTGTCGATGCTTTTTACGCCCTTGCTTAGAAAATGCAGATCGTTACGCAGCCTTCGATCTTTGGTCTTCGCAGCCTCCTCCCGCACATCTTCGAAGAAGGCATCGACTCCTCTTTCCACCAGATGATGAGAGAACCGCGGAATCCACATAGAGACACCACCATTTAAGCTATTGAATTGCGTATAGATATCTAGCTCGCTCGCCTGATTCATATCGATTCTCTCTAACCATAAGGCTAGTCATAGAAACCGCCATTTTGCCTCCGCAGTCAATAGGTACGTAGATTCCTGTCTCCGATTGTCGTCGAGATGGGTATGTCCGGTACCCAAATGGGAAACCTGCGGAGTACGTGAAGATGAAGGTCTCCACGCCCATGAAGAGTGGGTATATGACACCAATGCTGTGCCGACGACTGCAGATCTCGTGGGCATCGGCATTCAATGCAGGAAGCGCCACCAAATTGATCTCATTTCACCGCCTTCGCCCCCCTATTGAGCAGGGTCAGCCTTCAGCAGTCCAAAATTTGTTCCAGACAAATTTGTCGAACCGTATGGATTCTCATCAGAACCCTCTCCGCCACCCATAAAAAAACGCCCACGCGGGCGTCTTCTTATAAGTGGCGGAGAGAGTGGGATTCGAACCCACGGTAGGCTTACACCTACGGCAGTTTTCAAGACTGCTGCCTTAAACCACTCGGCCATCTCTCCGTATTTTGTGTGCGGGCATCCGGCTTGGCCGGCCCGCAAGGTCGATCATCCTATCAGGAATCCCCAGCTTGCGGGCCCGGCCGCCCTTTCTTCGACAGTGCCACCAACGCCCAAACCGTGATTCCCACCGGCACCAGTGCCCCCAGCAGCGGAAATAGCGTAACCGGATAGCGCAGCACCATCGGCAGCAACTGGGTAGCGGCTGCGAAGGCAATGATCCACAAGCGCCAGCTACGGCGCTTGCGGGCGATCCAGAAGCTGGCGAGTACCAGCACCAGGGCGATGATGCTTAGACCTAAGTCGACAGTGGGGATCTGCCACACGCTGGCGAAGCTCAGGCGGGTGCCGATCACCGAGGCGAGCACGAGCATGAGGAAGTAGCTGGAGTAGAACTCCACCTTATCCCACGAGCGGCTCACCGGGGCGGTCACGCAATCTTCTCCGCGCCGTGCAGGTAGGGGCGCAGGGCTTCGGGCACGGTGATCGAGCCGTCGGCGTTCTGGTAGTTCTCCATCACGGCGATCAGGGTGCGGCCGATGGCGAGGCCCGAACCGTTGAGGGTGTGCACCAGTTCCGGCTTGTTGGTTTCCGGGTTGCGCACGCGGGCCTGCATGCGGCGCGCCTGGAAATCGGTGCAGTTGGAGCAGCTGGAGATTTCGCGGTAGGTGTTCTGGCTGGGCAGCCACACTTCCAGGTCGTAGGTCTTTGTAGCGGTGAAACCCATATCGCCCCCACACAACAGCACTTTGCGATAGGGAAGCCCGAGCTTTTGCAGCACGGTTTCGGCGTGGCCGACCATTTCCTCCAACTGGGCGTGAGAATCCTCAGCACGCGCGATCTGCACCATTTCCACCTTTTCGAACTGGTGCTGGCGGATCATGCCGCGCACGTCGCGGCCATAGCTGCCGGCTTCGGCACGGAAGCATGGCGTGTGCGCGGTGAGGCGCAGCGGCAGCGTGCCGGCATCCTGGATGGTGTCGCGCACCAGGTTGGTCAGCGAGACTTCGGCGGTGGGAATCAGGTAGCGCTTGGTCTCACCCACCTGGGTGGCGAACAGGTCTTCCTCGAACTTGGGCAGCTGGCCAGTGCCCTGCATGCTGTCGGCGTTCACCAGCAACGGCACGTTGCATTCCAGGTAGCCGTGTTCGCGCGTGTGCAGGTCGAGCATGAACTGCGCGAGCGCGCGATGCAGCTGCGCAAGCTGGCCCCGCATCACGGTGAAGCGCGCGCCGGAGAGCTTGGCGCCGGTTTCGCCGTCCAGCCAGCCATGGCGCTCGCCCAGGTCGACGTGGTCTTTCACTGGGAAGTCGAACTGGCGCGGGGTGCCCCAGCGGGCGATTTCCTGGTTGTGGTTTTCGTCGTTGCCCAGCGGCACGGATTCATCCGGCACGTTGGGAATGCCCAGCACGATGTCGTTGAGCTTGGCCTGCACCTCGGCCAGGGCGTGTTCGTTGGCCTTGAGCTTGTCGCCGATGCCGGCGACCTCGGCCATCAAGGGGGCTACGTCCTCGCCCTTGGCCTTAGCCTGGCCAATGGCCTTGGAGCGGGTGTTGCGCAGGTTCTGCAGTTCCTGCGTTTCGGTGGAGAGCTGCTTGCGCTGGCTTTCCAGGGCCTCCACGGCCGCCACATCGAGCGTAAAGCCACGGGTTTCCTTGAGGCGCGCGGCGGTTTCGGCCAGGCGCGAACGCAGTAGTGCGGGGTCCAGCATGTTCGGATCCGTTGGGGGCAAGAACGCTGGATTATCGCCGTGGGGCCACGGTTGTCGCAACGCGGCGGCCTGCCCGGCACTATTCAGCCTCTGGCCCGCAGATCACTCTCATAGTCTTGACCACCGTGATAGATGCCAAGGATCGCCACGCGGCGCGCCGCGTGGTCGATCGTGAAGGCCACGATAGTTTTGCTTTGGTGGTTCGTAATGCGCAATTCGGGCCGAATATCGTCGCGGCGCATGCCACGCTCGGGGTATAGGTTCAGACCCTCGCAACAGTTCTGGACGCCGTCGATATACGAGCGCGCGACGTTCAAACCAGCTTCATAGGCCAGGTACGCATACAAAGCTTCGAGTTGGTCGATGGCTTCAGGCGCGTACTCCACCGCGTAAAGAATCACGCGGCGTTCCCTTTCTTGAGCAAGCGTTGTGGCAACGTGGCTAGGCGGGCGCGCACATCAGCTGCACTAACCAGGCGAGAAGGGTCGGCCTTGACGGCGTCATAAGCGGCGGCTACCTCCGTGCGCAGCCAGGCTTCAACAGCCTGATCGCGAGCCTGTAGCGCACGCAGCCCGTCGCGCAACACCTCACTTTCCGAGCCGTATTCGCCGGATGCGACCTTACGCTCAACATAATCAGCCATCTCGGGCGGGAGCGTGATACTTCGTTTCTTGGCAGTCATAGACGCCTCCCTCAGCCTGGGGTGGTAGGATTTTATCCTACCACCTATCGATGCTTCAGAGGCCTTCGGGTTGATCAGGCCGGCTTACGCTCCGCCCGTCCTATCCACCAGGCCATTACCGCCCCGGCCAGCAGCCAGCCAACCAGCTGTTCCACCAGCGCCGCCCAGACCAGGAGGTCGGGAAAACGGTACCAATTCCAGTACGGCACCAGGACGGTCAGCCAGGCAAACACGGCGGCAGCCACAGCCAGCCCCAAGCGCTTGGTGAAGCCGAACGCGGCCAGCCCCATCACCCAGGCAAGGACCAGCGAGGACAGGGTGTCCGACGCCCACTGGCGCGGCAGCTGGCGATGCATATCGGTCATGTCCTCGCCTTGCGGCAGATAGACGATCCACGCGTACGGCGAAGCCTGCGCTTTCTGCGCATATTCCGTGCGGGCCGCCTGGTCGCTCCATTGCTTAGGATCGAAGCTGGGCAGGATGTAGACGCCCGGGGTAGCGCCCAGGCCCTCGTGCAGGCTGCTCAGCACTACGTCTTCGTGCATGGGCTGATAGATGCCGTGATTGCCCAGGCCGAGCACCATGTGTGCGATGCCGCCCCAGATGAACATGACGATGCCGCCAAAGATGGCGGCGATGACGATGCGCATGGCGTTGCCCTCCCCGTTGAGGATGGTGAGGGGAATCTAGGCTGTGTTGGGGCCGAGTGCAAATGGCTGGGCTCGAACCTATGGGGTGGTTTTGGCCCCTGCCCCATTCCCGAGCGAATCGCCGGCGGTTTGGTCATGACACCCATGCGTGTACTGGTTGTACAAACATGGGGATATAGGTTGTGGATTCAGCCGGTCGACGCAACACATTGCGGTGTCAAGTGCGTGAGATCCAACAACTGGAGCCTAGGTCACCCTGAGCTTGGGCAAACAAAGTTGGGGGCGCCTAGTACGTTTACTCCCTCTATACCGGCTGGGACTATCCACTGTGCCCTATTGGCAGTGTCAAAGAAGACCTCAAGCCTCGGGTCATTGAGATTCACGTCGTCGCTCCGCTTCGAGATATAAAACACCCAACTCGATCCGAGCCACCTGGCGTTTGGCCCCTTCGGTCCATAGCTAACCTCAGCGTAGTCGGGTGCTCCAAGCGATGCGCCAACTTCACCCTTGGTCATGCAGCGGCGAAGTTCTTTGGCTCCAGCCGTGATTCGTGCCGCACGCTCCATCGAGGCCACGTAGGGATAGCGTTTTATGCTGCTCAAGAACGCACGCGCGTCAGGATAAGCGTCACGCGGAATATTCATCGCGGCCTGCGGATGTCCACTGCAACCGACGATTAAAATCGCAGCCACGCCGAAAAGGATTTCACGCCGCATCAATGCACCCCATAACTTACTCGCGATCCGGCTTGAGAATGTCCACTTTGGTCGAAAGAGGAGCGCCCAAGCTCACTTAAACATGAAACTCTTAACGGCCGTTGGCTAAGGTGCTGCAATCCACCTCGATTCCTCTCCGATAGCATCGATCCCTATCCCGTGCTTCCGAGGAGCCGGCATTAATGGGATGAAACGTAGCAGGATCGGCTTTCGGCACTAAACGAGATTCATAGTAGACGTGAACTGCGTCTTCTTCGTACATGTTACCGATGATCTTGAAGGTGGACGGATCAGCAGCCGGCAGTGGCTTCTCGAACAAATAAACATGCGCCGCGTCCATTCCGTATTCGAAATCGATGACTTTGAAAGTACTCCGATCCGCACCGGCTAGTTTTTTTCCCATGATGTACACGCACTGACTATCTACGTGCCACGGGCCTTTCAAAACCTTGTAGGTTTTCGGGTCACACGCCGGAGTTCGCCGCATCCCGTCGTAGATGGCGTCTTTGTCCCGCGCGACTTCGGACACCAACTCAAATGTCGGTAGGTCTACCCCAGGAATAGGTTGTCCGTCGTAGAACACATGCGCATTATCCTTGCCGTAAGCGCCCGACAAGGCCTTAAATGATTGCGCATTCGCTTCGAAGATGCGGTTTCCACTCCAATAAACTGAATAACGATCCACAGCGTAGCCGCCAGTGAGAACCCGGAACGTCTTTGCATCAACACCCTCTATGGGAGTCGTGTATCCCTTGCCGTCATCGCTCAAACCGTGGTGGTAGGCCGGGATGCCGTCAACCGTCGCGTAGTGACTACAGGCCGCAAGAAGGCTTGCGACAACCATGCCAAGCGTCCTCGACAACTTAATGAAACGCGTCATATCCCTTCCCTATTTGAAAACACCAAGCGTCCGCCATCGAAAGCGGACACTCGACTACTCGTTGTGGCGAGAACAATCCAGGTGACTATCCAGGATTCAGACAAACTAGTTACTCGATGTCACCACGGCCGCTTTGGGTTAAGGCTTCCGCCGATCATGAAACATGCTATTGACGTCCAAACGGAAGGAGTCGCGTTGAGAAAGTTCTACTGATTGGTCCTGAAAGTGAATCGTTGCGCCATAGCTACCACCAGGAAAAATATCGCCAACTCTCGGTATTTGTACATAAAAGCGTCCAACCCAAAGTTCTGAGCTGTTTGAGAGGGTGCCGGAATCCGGGTGAAACTCAAAGGTGACATCTGCTATCTCGGCATGAAATTGATCGGGTGGCGTCACGACCTCGATTCCTGTGACTACATAGGAGCCCTTTACGGGCGCCGGCGGGGTACAGTGACAGGGTTCAGGAATCGGCGGGGGCGGAGTAGTGCTGGCCTTCGCAAGGCTACGACTACACCCCGACAACACAAGCACGAAGGCCACCAACGCTGCTTGCTGACCAACTCGAAAGATACGTGCAGTAACGGCGCTCACCCTATGTCGTCCTCTAAAAATTTCGGGCGTCGCCCCTTGATGTCCGTTATGGGTTGCGGGCCACGGGCTTGCACGCGGTCTATCGCCCCCAGCCCCGCATTCTGACCAGCGCTGCATCGTAATCACTCCCCTGCCTTGGCCTTCAACTCCCTCACATTACCAAACTCGTCGCACTCGGCGGCACACCTCCATTGGCAAGGCTTTGATGTCATACCAAAGTTGCCGCCATCGGCCTTTCCGACGCCAACTATCGTGCATTCCCGGTTCCGTTCTTGCGGCAGCGCCAAGACAATCGGCACCTCCTAAGGCGGAGACGTTATGCTTACCCAGGTGGAAAAAGTCTTGATCGTAGGCGGCAGCTCAGGCATGGGCTTGGCGCTGGCGGAAATGTTGCTGGCGGAAGGGGCCGAAGTGATCATCGTGGGCCGCTCGGAAGCAAGGCTGGCCAGCTCGTAGGCTGGGATGCCAATCCCAGCATCGCGATACGGCTTGCATGGCAATGCTGGGATTGGCATCCCAGCCTACGCATCGGGGCGGGGTTGCTTCTTGCGCGCCTATTTGCGCGCGGGTGAAGTTGAGCGTGGTGACGACGGCGATGAGGGTTTCGTAGGCTGGGATGACAATCCCAGCATCGCGATATGGCATGCATGGCAATGCTGGGATTGGCATCCCAGCCTACGCATCGGGCAAGGCTATTTTTTGCGTGCCCGCCTGCGTGCTTCGCGCAGCGCGAGCAGTTTCTCACGCAATTTCACTTCGAGCCCACGCTCCACCGGTTCGTAGAATTCGGTACCCGCCAGTGCATCGGGCAGGCATTGCTGATCGAGCGCAATGCCGCCTTCCGCGTCGTGGTCGTATTGATAGCCCTTGCCGTAGCCTAAGCCTTTCATCAGGCGCGTGGGTGCGTTGCGCAGGTGCATGGGTACTTCCAGCGTGCCAGTGCTGCCGACTACTTCGCGTGCTTTGTTGTAGGCCATGTATGCCGCATTGCTCTTGGGCGCGATGGCAAGCCAGATTGCCAGTTGCGCGAGGCCGAGTTCGCCTTCAGGGCTGCCTAGGCGCTCATAGGTATCCCAGGCATCCAGCGCCATGCGCCAGGCGCGTGGTTCGGCCAGGCCCACGTCTTCCACCGCCATGCGCGTCATACGGCGCGCCAGATAAAGCGGATCGCAGCCACCGTCAAGCATGCGGGTGAGCCAATACACGGCAGCATCGGGATCGGAAGAGCGCACGGACTTGTGCAGCGCGGAGATCTGGTCGTAGAACTGTTCGCCGCCTTTGTCGAAGCGGCGTGTGCGATCGGCCAGCACCTGCTCCAGCGTGGCCTCATCGATCACATGGCCATCGGCCAGCTCGGCGGCGATTTCCAGCAAGGTGAGTGCGCGGCGTACGTCGCCGTCGGCAGCCTGGGCGATCAGGCGCAGGGCGGATTCGGCTACCTGGAGTTGCTGTGCACCCAGGCCTCGCTCCGAATCGGCGAGCGCCCGCTGCAGCGCCGCGGTGATGTCGTCGACGGATACGGCATCCAGCACGTGCACACGGCAGCGCGACAACAAGGCCGAGTTCAGTTCGAACGAGGGATTTTCGGTGGTGGCGCCGACGAAGATGATCACGCCGCGCTCGATGTGCGGCAGGAAAGCATCCTGCTGTGCCTTGTTGAAGCGGTGCACTTCGTCCACGAACAACACGGTGCGCCGGCCTTGCGCGAAGTTGACTTCGGCCTCGGCCAAGGCCTTGCGCACGTCCGGCAGGCCGGAAAGCACGGCGGAGATGGCGCGGAAATCCGCATCGGCATAGCGCGCCACCAGCAGCGCCAGCGTGGTCTTGCCACAGCCCGGCGGCCCCCACAGCACCATCGAGTGCACGCGGCCGGCTTCGAGTGCGCGGCGTAAGGCCTTGCCCGCAGCCAGCAGACGCTGTTGGCCGACGATCTCGTCCAGGGTGCGCGGGCGCATGCGCTCGGCCAGGGGCTTCAGTTCTTCCGCGTCGCTGCCGAACAGTTGCGGGGTATGGGGTGCTTCGCGTCGTTCCATCTGCCGATGATAGGGCATCCGGTGTGCGGGACTGCGTCGGGCATGCCGCTTGCTTGTAGTACCGCGCGCCGATTATTATCGATAATGATTTATTTCATTAATGATGCATGGCTTAGATTTGGCTTAATTGGACTAAGCCGAACTAACGCCTAATTACGCCTCTTTATTACATCTCCAATGCAAAGCTTAGATCAGGCTTAGCGCATTTTCTTACTTATTATCGAATTCGTCATTTTAATGTAAATGTTACGGAAATGTCATAAAGCCTCATTACGGTGTCGACCTTTCTACAACCCGCCGATACCGGAAAAAAACAATGACGTCCTCGACACTTGCGCCGTACCGCCGCACGCCGGTCTATCTCGCCCTCTGCATGGGCCTGACCCTTGCCGCGCCGATCCATGCCCAGGACGTGGCCAATCACGGAAATAATGCGGTAAGCGGCCCCAGTGCCTCGGACAATTCGGACAGCAATGACGGCAACAATGCCGCCAATACGCCCAAAGTCCTCAATGGCGTGCAGGTAACGGCGGCTTCCACAGCGGTTAGCTCAGTGGCCCTTACCCAAGGCTCAACCATCGCCACACAGCCGCAGTCGATCATCGGCAGCACCTACATCCAGGAAAACGTTCCGCCCACCGGCGACTACACCGACGTCGCCGCCATCGCGCCGAGCGTGTACACCGTGACCCCGAACGGCTCCGGCCTGATGGAAGCGGCGGTGGTTTCCATTCGCGGCTTCCAGGACGGCCAGTACAACGTGACCTTCGATGGCATTCCGTGGATGGACTCCAACGACTTCACGCACCATTCCACCTCGTACTTCACCAACCAGGAAACCGGCAGCGTGGTGGTCGATCGCGGCCCGGGCACGGCCAGCACGCTCGGCAACGCCACGTTCGGCGGCACCATTACGGTGGATTCGATCAGCCCGGAAGACAAATTCAACGTCCACCCGTACATCAGCTTCGGCAGCTGGGATACCGCCGTGGAAGGCGCCCGCATCGATACGGGTAGCTTCACCAGCAGCGGCACCAATGCGGTGATCAACCTGCAGAACAATGAGTCGGACGGCTATCTCACCTATGCCGGCCAGCGCCGCCAGAGCGTGTTTGCCAAGGTTGTGCAGCCCTTGGGCGAAAACACCACGCTGACCTTCGCCGCAATGTGGAACAAGTTGAACCAGTACGTGCCGTTCGGCGCCACCAAAGCGCAGATTGCGCAATACGGCATCAATTACGCGCTGAACAACGACCCGACCAGCCAGGCGTACTACCGCTACAACGAGGACAAGATCAACACCAACATGGCCTACATCGGCCTGCATTCGGCGTTCGCCGGCTGGACGATCGACAACAAGGTCTACACTTACGGCTACAACCACTTCGGCTTCAACGGCGAAGATCCGAACGGCGAAACGCCCAACGGCACCTTCTACAGCCTCACCGACGTGCCCGGCCAGCACATGCGCAACACCAACCGTTCGTGGGGCGACATCTTCCGCCTGGCCAAGGAAATCGGTCCGGGCGAAGTGCGCACCGGCGTGTGGTACGACCACCAGGACGACATCCGCTGGCTGTATGAATTCGACGACACGCTCAATCTGCTGAACCCGGTGGTCAACCCCGGTGCGGCTACGCTGCAGCTGGCTTCGGCCGATCGCCGGATGACCGACACGCTGGTCACGATCCAGCCGTTCGTCGAATACCAGTGGAACATCACCGACAACGCCTACCTGGTGGGTGGCGTGAAGTACAACAACTTCAAGCGCAACATCGATGCTCCGGTGAACCAGAAGACGGGCACGCCGCTGACGTATTCCAAGGACTGGAACGCCACCCTGCCGTCGCTCGCGTTCCACTACGCGTTCACCTCGAACTGGACGGCCTATGCGCAGTGGGCCAAGGGTTATCTCGCCCCCAACCTCAATCTGTTCTACGTGCCCAATCCGGTGGCTTCCGATAGCGCCGTCGCACCGGAGAAGACCACCAACATCCAGCTCGGTACGACCTGGAGCAGCGACCGCCTGACGCTGTCGGGCGACATCTACAAGATCAACTTCAACAACTTCGTGCAGAAGCACAACGTTGCCGGCATTTCCGAGTTCTACAACGGCGGCGGCGTGCATTACAAAGGCATCGAGCTTGAAGGTGCCTACGTGCTGGGCGGCGGCTTCAGCGTCTATGCCAACGGCTCGCTCAACCGCGCCATCCAGACCACCGACAATCAGTGGAACGCCAATACGCCGCACAAGACCGCCGCGCTGGGCTTCACCTACAGCAAGGGCCCGATCTACGCGTCGCTGGTCGACAAGTTCATCGGCAGGACCTATTACACGGCCAACGCCGAGAATGACACGCGGATCGGCGGCTATGCGGTGACCAACTTCGCCGCCAGCTATACCTTCGACCCGCGCATCACCAGCGTGAAGGACTTCAAGATCGGTTTCCAGATCAACAATCTGTTCAACAACACCACCATCAACTCGCTGGCCGGCACCACCGGCGCGGATAGCACGCCGCTGTACTTCACCATCCCGGCGCGCAACTTCAACTTCACCGTTTCAGCCGATCTGTTCTGATGAAACGCCACGCCCTGTTGATGTTGATGCTACTGATCGGCCAGCCCGCGCTGGCCGACGGCAACGGCGCCTCTCCCGCCGTCGTCGGACTGCCGAACCTGCTGCCGCCTCCGCCGGCAGCAGGTTCGGCTGCGGCCCAGCGTGACCTGCAGGCGGTGCTGGCCGTACAGCACTCGCGTAGTGCCGAAGACATGGCGGCGGCCAAGGCGGACGCGGAGCATTCCGTGTTCCGTTTTGCCGATGCCATGGGCTTGACCGCGCAAGCTTCGACCTTGCCCAAGACGGCGGCGTTTTTTGAGCGCGTCGCCAAGTTCGACAAGCTGGAGGTGAAGCAGGCCAAGATGTATTGGCAGCGACCGCGGCCTTCGGTGGTTTCCACCCAGGTGCATGCGCTGTCCAAGGAGAAGCCCGGTGATTGGAGCTATCCCAGCGGGCATGCCACGTTCGGCTACACCACGGCGGTGCTATTGGCCAATATGTTGCCGGAGAAACGCGCGGCGATTTTTGCGCGCGCGGACCTGTATGCCCAGCACCGGGTGGTGATGGGTGTGCATTTTCCTAGCGATATCGAAGCGGGCAAGCTTGCTGGAACGGTGATTGCGGCAGAGCTGCTGCAAGATGCGCAGTGGCAGGCCGATTACAACGCTGCGCGTAGTGAGTTGAGGAAGGCGTTGGGGTTGCCATAAACCACCTCGCCGTCATTCCCGCGAAAGCGGGAATCCATTTTCAGGATGCATCAGAGCAAGATGGATTCCCGCTTTCGCGGGAATGACGGCGATGGAGGGCTACACTCGCCGCAAAAAGAAATGCCGGTAGATCGCATACGCCAAGCCTACCGTACCGGTAAGCACCGCAGGCACCAGTAGCACGCGCTCCTGCAAATACGCAAAACCAAACGCGCCCAGCGTCGCGCCCAGGATGAAATGGCCGGCCACCAACAGGCACACATGGATACGCAGCACATCCACGTTCAAGCCGCGCAGGCGTTGCCCAAGGTACATGCCGAGGTCGGTGAAAATGCCTGATAGATGCGTCGTGCGCAGCGTGGCACCGCTGTAGGTACTCACCATCGCGTTCTGCAGACCGCAGGCAGTGGCAGCCAGGTAAAGGCCCAGATCCCTGGCATCGTGGATCAACGGCGCGGCGGCGAACAGCAACAACGATTCAATTGTCAGCACTACGCCATAGCGGCGGCCAAGCTGCAACGTGCGTTGCTCGACGATAAAGCCGCTGAGCATCGCACCAAACAAAAATGAAACGATGGTAAGGCCCCAGTGGGTGACCTCAGCCAGGTCGCCTTGCGCCAGCGCAATGCCGAACTGAGTGCTGGTGCCGGTGAGATGCGTCACCGGCTGATGGCGAAAGCACAAGTAGCCGACCGCGTTGATGCAGCCGGCGACCAGCGCAAGCAGGCCGCCGCCAATCCATGCCCAGCGTGGCAGCTGGCGGATCAATTCTTCAGTGGCTGGGTGGAGATTTCGGGCAGGTCACCGATCACGTCCGCGCCCTTGGGCGGCGTGAAGTTGAAATCCTGCGGCGGGATTTCGGGATTGCGCTTCCAGTTGGAGAAGCGGATGTCGGTGGTGGCGCCGAGCTGGTCCTTGAACTGCATGCGCGCCAGGCCGTTGGCGTCGAAGCCCAGGTCCGCGTAGCTGAACTGCGAGTCCTTGGCATTGGCGGTGAGTCGCAGCCACACCAGGCCATCGTGCTCGCCCTGCTCGGCCACATGGAATTCCTTGTCGAGCTGGGAGAGATCGGTCAGCACGGTGAGCGGGCTGTGCGCCTCTTCAGTGTCCTGCCGGCGCACGGTGACCTGCTCCAGGTCCGGGTCGTACAGCCACACTCGACTGCCGTCGGCGACGATGGTCTGCTTGTACGGCGCCAGCGTATCCCAGCGGAATTGGCGTGGCGCTTCCAGCACCAGGGTACCGGTGCTGGTCTTGCTGGTTTTGCCGTTGGGGTCGGTGAGGGTTTGCGAGAAGTTGCCGGAAACGGCGTGCAGGCCTTGCGCGAAAGCGTCCAGGCGCGCACGGGCCGGGCCGGTGGCGGCTTGCGCCAGGCCGCTTACGAGCAAGACAAGGATGGCTGCGAAGCGAAGGCGTTTCATGGATTCCCGTTCCTGGTGTATCGGATGGTGCGAGTGTGCGGTTGAAAGGCTTAATGCAGGTGAGATGAAGAGAGCATACGGCAAGCTCGAACAACCCCACCCCAACCCTCCCCTGCCAAGCAGGGGAGGGAGCGAAAACCAGGCGTTAATGCTTCGGCGGCGGTGGCGCCAGCACTTCTCGGTTGCCGTTGTGCAGCGGCGCACTGACCACGCCATCCTGTTCCATCTGCTCGATCAGGCGCGCGGCGCGGTTGTAGCCGATGCGCAGGTGGCGTTGCACACCGGAGATCGAGGCACGGCGTGTCTCGGTGACGATGCGCACGGCCTTGTCGTAAAGCTGGGCTTCGGCATCGCCGCCCTCCTCGCCTTCCTGCGGCAGGCCCGATTCGTTGATGAACTTGCCATCGGAGGTGGCCTGCACTTCTTCCAGCACGCCCTCGATGTATTGCGGCGCGCCCTGCGCGCGCAGCCAGTTCACCACGTTGTGGACTTCGTGGTCGTCGACGAAGGCGCCGTGCACGCGGTCGGGTGTGGCGGTGCCGGGCGGCAAATAGAGCATGTCGCCGTGGCCGAGCAGGGTCTCAGCGCCCGATTGATCAAGAATCGTGCGCGAGTCGATCTTGCTCGACACCTGGAACGCAATACGAGTGGGGATGTTGGCCTTGATCAGGCCGGTGATCACGTCCACCGACGGGCGCTGGGTGGCGAGAATCAGGTGCACGCCGGCGGCGCGCGCCTTCTGCGCGAGGCGGGCGATCAGCTCCTCCACCTTCTTGCCGACGATCATCATCATGTCGGCGAATTCGTCGATGATCACGACGATGTAAGGCAGCGGCTCCAGCGGCTCGGCCACCTGGTTGGGCATATCCGGATTCGGGCGGAACAGCGGATCCAGCAGCGGCTGGCCGGCGTTCTCGGCGTCCTTCACCTTCTTGTTGAAACCGGCGAGGTTGCGCACGCCCACCGCGGCCATCAGTTTGTAGCGCCGTTCCATCTCGGCCACGCACCAGCGCAGCGCGTTGGCGGCTTCCTTCATGTCCGTCACGACCGGTGCGAGCAGGTGCGGGATGCCCTCGTAGACCGAGAGTTCCAGCATCTTCGGGTCGATCATGATCATGCGCACGTCTTTGGCGCTGGCCTTGTACAGCAGGCTCAGCACCATCGCATTGACCGCCACGGACTTGCCCGAGCCGGTGGTACCGGCCACCAGCAGGTGCGGCATCTTGGCCAGGTCCGCCACCATGGCGCGGCCGCCGATGTCCTTGCCCAGCGCCAGCGTGAGCGGCGATTTCTGCTGGTCGTATTTGTCCGAACGCAGGATCTCCGACAGGTACACGATCTGCTTCTTGGCGTTGGGAATTTCCAGGCCGATCACGTTCTTGCCCGGGATCACGTCGACCACGCGCACGCTGACCACCGACAGGCCGCGCGCGATGTCCTTGTCCAGGCTGGACACCTGGCTGCCGCGTACGCCCGCTGCCGGCTCCAGCTCGAAGCGGGTGATCACCGGGCCCGGGTAGACGCCCACCACCTTGGCTTCGATCTTGAAGTCCTTGAGCTTCAGCTCGACCTGGCGCGAGAGCACTTCCAGGGTTTCTTCCGAATAGCCCGGCCCTTGCTCGGGCGCTTCGTCCAGCAGCGACAGCGGCGGCAATTCGCCGGGCTGTGCAGCGCCAACGAACAGCGGGATCTGCGTTTCCACGCGCGCCCGTTCGCTCTTCACTACCGGCGCCGCCGGCGCCTCGATGCGCACCGGCTCACGCTTGGCCTGCTTGATTGCCTCGGTCTTCTTCACCGCTTCGCGCTCGACCCGCGCCTGGTGGGCGGCGATCACTTCCGGCGCCTTGCGCAGCTTGCCGCCGAACCAGCCAGCGAGCCTGAGCACGCCCTGGCCGGTGAGGTCCATCAGCTTGAACCAGGAAAGCCCGGTGGCGAAGGTGACCGCGACCAGGAAAATCGCCAGCAGGAACAACGGCGCGCCCTTGTCGCCAAAGGCGCTGAGCAGGCCATGGCCCACCCCGCGGCCGATCACGCCGCCCGCCCCTTCCGGCCCCATCGTGCTATCAGGGAATTCGACCCAGCACAGCGCCGGCGCGGTAATGAAGAAGAACACCGAACCGATCAAGCGCAGCGACGGCTCCCATGGCTGCACGTTGCGCACACCGTGGTTGCGCAGCACTTGCACGCCAAGGAACAGCAGCAGCAAGGGGAAACAGTAGGCCACGCTGCCGAACAGGTAGCGCAGCAGGTCGGCGATGTAGGCGCCTACGGTGCCGCCCAGGTTGTGGACGTGGCCGCCGGTGTCCGCGTGCGACCAGCCTGGATCAGAGGCGTCGTAGCTGAACAGGCATACCAGCAGGTAGAGCGCCAGCGGCAATAGCAATAAAGCGCCAGCCTCGCGCAGGCGGCGTTTCACTTCCTCGCTGAGGCCGGTCTTTTCCTTGGTTTTTCTAACGTTTGCGCTGCGCGCCGCCACCGGGGTGTGTTTCCTTGGGAAATGTCGAACAAATAGGCGTGTTGCAGTGTAACCAACCAGAGGTGGCAGCCGAACAGCGTGGTGCCTACCGCCCTTGGACAGGTTCAGAAACGGGTGTGGCAAGTCAACCTTGAATAGCCTGGGCGACTTCCCCATCCTTGCGGACTCTTCGGAGCGCCCCTGGAGGCCTTCCGCAAGCGAGAACCGCCCTGATAAATCGCCAGCAACTCCTTAAGGATTATAGCAATGACCACCCCTAAGCATAGCCGCCTGCTGATCCTCGGCTCAGGTCCCGCCGGTTACACCGCCGCGGTGTACGCCGCGCGCGCCAACCTCAAGCCGACCATGGTCACCGGCCTGCAGCAGGGCGGCCAGCTGATGACCACCACCGAAGTGGACAACTGGCCGGGCGATGTCAAGGGTGTGCAAGGTCCGGAACTGATGCAGCGCATGGCCGAGCACGCCGAGCGCTTCGAGACGCGGATGGAGTTCGACCATATCCATAGCGTGGATCTCAAGCAGCGTCCGTTCCGCCTGAAGGGCGATTCGGGCGAATACAGCTGCGACGCGATGATCATCGCCACCGGCGCCACCGCCAAGTACCTGGGCATTCCCAGCGAGGAGCACTACAAGGGCAAGGGCGTGTCGGCCTGCGCGACCTGCGACGGCTTCTTCTTCCGTGACCAGGATGTAGTGGTGGTCGGCGGCGGCAATACCGCCGTGGAAGAAGCGCTGTACCTGGCCAACATCGGCCGCAAGGTTTACCTGGTGCATCGCCGCGACAAGCTGCGTGCCGAGAAGATCATGCAGGACAAGCTGTTCGAGAAGGCGGCCGCCGGCAAGATCGAGCTGGTGTGGAACCACGTGATCGACGAAGTACTGGGCGACAACACCGGCGTTACCGGAGTGCGCGTGAAGGATGTCGACAGCGGCGCCACGCGCGACATCCCCGCCACCGGTTTCTTCGTGGCGATCGGCCACACGCCCAATACCGGCATCTTCGAAGGCCAGCTCGACATGCACGACGGCTACATCAAGATCCGCAGCGGCCTGGAAGGCATGGCGACGATGACCTCGGTGCCCGGCGTCTTCGCGGCCGGCGACGTGGCCGACCATGTCTACCGCCAGGCGGTGACCTCGGCCGGTTTCGGCTGCATGGCGGCGCTGGATGCGGAGCGGTGGCTGGATCAGCATGTGAAGGCATGACGTTTATTCCCACCCCTGCGTGCAGGGATGGGAGCAGTTCCCCGCGAACATGATCGAAGCCCGCTTCCACGAAAGCATCGATGACATCGCCGCTTCGGCGTGGGACGCCCTGTGCCCGGACGACAATCCCTTTCTCTCGCACGCCTTTCTCGCCGGGCTCGAACGCTCCGGCTGCATCCGTCCCGACTGGGGCTGGCAGGCGCATCACCTGGGTCTTTATCGCGGCGGCCACCTGGTCGCCGCCGCGCCGCTGTATCTCAAGGGCAATTCGCACGGCGAATTCGTATTCGACTGGAGCTGGGCCTCAGCCTGGGAGCAGGCGGGCGGCCAGTACTATCCCAAGCTGCTCAACGCCGTGCCCTACTCGCCCGTAACCGGACCACGCCTGCTGGTCGGAACGGATTCGGCGCAAGCTGATGCTTTGCGCAAGCTGCTCGTGGATGCCATGCAGCAACAAGCGCAACGGCTGCAGCTTTCATCCGTGCACGCGAATTTTCTAACCGACGCCGATCTCCCCGCTTTCGATGGACCGTGGATGGAACGCAGCGACGTGCAGTTCCATTGGCACAACCAGGGCTATACGGATTTCGATGCGTTCCTGGCCGCGCTCAATCACAAGAAAAGGAAGAACATCCGCCATGAGCGCAGGCGTGTGGCTGCGCACGGCCTGGACATCGGCATGGTGGGCGGGGCGGAACTGAGTGCGCGCGAATGGCGGCGGGTGCATGCGCTGTATACCGACACCTTCGATGCCAAGGGCAACCACGCGGCGCTCACCGAGACGTTCTTTCAATACCTGCGCAAGGAACTGGGCAATACGGTGCAGTTGGCGCTAGCCCGGCAAGAGGGCGAGATCGTTGCAATGGCGCTGATGCTGCGCAGCGCCAGCACCTTGTACGGCCGCTATTGGGGGGCCAGCCTGGACTTGCCGGATCTGCATTTCGAGCTGTGCTATTACCAGGGCATCGAGTACGCGATTGCGCAAGGTTTGCAGCGTTTCGAGCCTGGGGCGCAAGGCGAGCACAAGCTGGCGCGCGGCTTCCTGCCTGCGCGCACGCATTCGCGTCATTATCTGTTGCACGAGGGTTTTCGCGCTGCCGTGGGTCGAGCACTTGCACAAGAAGGTGAAGGCATGGACGCTTACGCCGAAGAACTGCTCGAACACAGCCCCTACGCCCAACCATGATTCGCCTGCCCAGGCTCGACGACCGCCATCCGGGGCATTTTCCCGACCCGCGCGATGCGCTCATTGAGCCCAACGGCCTGCTTGCTTTCGGTGGCGATCTCTCGCCACTGCGCCTGATAACAGCCTACGCGCACGGCATCTTTCCCTGGTTCAACGAGGGCGAACCGATCTTGTGGTGGTCGCCCGACCCGCGCTGCGTGTTTCATACCGAGCAGCTGCGGCCCAATCGCAGCCTGCGCAGAGCCTTGAAGGACAGCACCTGGCAATTGAGCGTGGACCGCGCCTTTGGCCAGGTCATGCGGGCTTGCGCGGCGCCAAGGCCAGACCAGTTCGGCACCTGGATCAGCCCCGCGATGATCGGCGCCTACACCGCGCTGCACGATCTCGGTCACGCGCACAGCGTGGAAGTGTGGGAGCAGGATCGCCTTATCGGTGGGATCTACGGTGTTTCCATCGGACGCCTGTTCTGCGGGGAATCGATGTTCAGTGCACAAAGCGGCGGCTCGAAGCTGGCGTTGTGCGCGCTTGCCGCGCTGTTGCGCGAGTGGGAATTTCCGCTGATCGATGCACAGGTCAGCAATCCGCATCTGATGGGTCTGGGCGCGGTGGAGATGGGGCGTGAGGCGTTTCTGCTTGAAGTCGAGACCTTGGTTACCGCGCCGTTTGATGCACGCCAATGGAAAAACTTGCCGATGATTCCCACCCAACGCATCCTGGAAGGCGGCAGCTTCTCGTAGGCTGGGATGACAATCCCAGCTTTGCATGCGGCACCCCGATGCTGGGATTGTCATCCCAGCCTACTGTTTGCGGCTGCTTTTCACATGATCGATGAAGGCGCGCAACTTCGGCAGGATCTGCCGACGGCTCGGGTAATAAAGAAACACGCCCGGTATCACCGGCGCAAACGGCTTCAGCACCTGCACCAACTTTTTCGTGCGTAAGCCTTCGGCGGCGATCGGCTCGGGCACCTGGGCAAGACCGATGCCTTCGACTGCCGCGCCAAGCATGGTGGGAAAATCATTGGCGATGAAGGGGCCGGATACGGCGATCTCGATCGGGTGACCGTTGTCGTTGAACGACCATAGCGCGAGTGCGCCATTGGATCGCCGCCATCGCAGGCAGGCATGCTGGCGCAAATCATCCGTGCGTAGCGGGCGATGGCGGCCGGCGAAGTAGGCAGGACTGCCGACGACAACGAGACGGAACGGTGGCGTCAACGGCACCGCCACCATGTCGGCAGCGATGAACTGACCCATCCGGATGCCGGCGTCGAAGCCTTCCGCTGCAATATCGACCAGTTCCTCGCTGGCGGCGATCTCCACTTCCACCTCGGGATAGGCCTTGCTGAAGGAGGCGATCAATGGCTCCAGCAGGATCGGCACCACCGCACGCGGCACGGAAAGACGCAGCAATCCTGCCGGCCGCTGGCCAAGTCCGCGCGCCACTTCGCCAGCGGCGACCAGCTCTTCGAAGGCGGGTTTGGCGCGAGAGAGAAACCGTTCACCGGCTTCCGTCAAACCGACGCTACGCGTTGTGCGTATAAACAGTGCAGCGCCCACGCGCGCTTCAAGTGCACGTACCGCCTGACTGATGGCCGATGGCGTCACCCCGAGTTCCGCGGCTGCGCGGCGAAAGCTGCGATGCTGGGCAACGCTCAGGAACGCCTCCACGCCATCGAGCGCGCCCTGTCTGACTGTGAAGTTCTGCTTCATAGCCCGTCAACATTGTGATGAATAGTCGCTCGTGCGAGGCGATGGTACACCTAGCCTGCCGATTCGAAGCGAGGAACTAGTCATGACCGATCCACTTGATGGCGTACGCGATCACTATCGCGCAACCGGCCTGACCGAGCGGCTGAAGAGTGCGCTTGCGGTTTGGGGGCCGGAGGATCAGCCGCTCACGCCGCAGCAGTTGGCTAGTCTCGATCAATTCCATACCCGTGGTCTTGCCGCCACGGCCGAGCTGGCCGAGCTGGCCGGCATCACCGCCAGCATGTCGGTGCTGGACATCGGTTCGGGCGTTGGCGGACCGGCCCGCTTTCTGGCTGCAAGCTATGGCTGCCGGGTCACGGGTATCGATCTTAGCGAACCGTTCGTGGATGCAGCGCGCTATCTCACCCGGCGCACGGGACAGGACGATCAGGTGTCGTTCCATACCGGCAGCGCGCTGGAACTTCCCTACGACGATGGCCGCTACGACGTCGTGTTGCTGCAACACGTAGCGATGAACATCGCCGACCGCGCCCGGCTCTACCAGGAGATCCGGCGCGTGCTGAAGCCGGGTGGCAGGTTTGCGACGTTCGACGTCGTCGCCAACGGCGGCGAACCACACTACCCCGTTCCCTGGGCGCGAACGCCAGCAACGAGTTTTCTACTGACGACCGATGCGACTTGCGAGGCGATCGAAGCAGCAGGATTTCGCACGCTGGCCGCAAAAAACGATACCGATGCGGCCAAGGCCTGGATCACTCAACTACGCGCATCGGGGCCGCCACCTTCACCCAATCTCGGCGTGGTAATGGGGCCGGAGTTCGCGCAGCTCGCCGCCAATCTGGGGCGCAATCTGCTGGAAGACCGGCTCGGCATTCTGACCGCTGTATTCGAAGCTGCGCCATACAACGCCTGACAGGAGGCACCATGCCGTCGGAACTTATCTTTGGATCGCATCTCGTGCTGGGCTACGTCGCGTGGCTGCTTTGCTTCGGCGTGTATGTCTGGCCCAGGCTCAAGTCCATGCCTTTGTTCGAAGCGCAACGCGCCATCGCCAGCTTGCACAGCTTCCGTTTCTTCGGACTGGTGTTTCTCCTGCCGGGGGTCGTCAGCCCGGATCTGCCTGCCAGCTTCGCCACATTCGCAGCCTATGGCGACCTGGCAACAGGACTGCTGGCGATGCTGGCGCTGTGCACGGCACGGATACGCCCCGTGTTTTGGCTGTTCGTGGTGGCGTTCAATCTGGTGGGAGTCACCGACCTCGTTGTCGACTACTACCACGCTACCCGGATCAACCTTCCAGCGCAGGCGGGAGAACTGGGCAGCATGTATGCGATCCCGATCATCTATGTGCCCTTGCTGATGATCACGCATATCGCCGCGTTCTATCTGCTGCTGCGCCCTCGCCCGCAAGCGGCTTCGTAGGCTGGGATGACAATCCCAGCATCGGATTGCCGTGTGGGGAGCTGGGATTATCATCCCAGCCTACGCCGCCTCGTCGCGGCAACCTTTCCGAATCAGGTGTTCAATGCCAGCGCCTTCAGCTCACTGTAGTGGTCGAGAAACAGTTGTACCAGATGGGGATCGAGCTGCCCGCCTGCCGCATCGCGCAGGTAATCCAGCACTTCGGGCTCCGGCCAAGCCGGTTTGTACACCCGCGCAAAACTCAACGCGTCCCATACGTCCACCACACTGAAGATTCGTGCGGCCAGGGGAATCTGCTCGCCCTTCAAGCCTTGCGGGTAGCCGGTGCCATCCCAGCGCTCGTGATGGCTGTACGGAATGGCGCTGGCAGCGCGCAGGAAGTCGACCCGCTGCAACATGTCGTAGCCCATACGCGGGTGCGTGCGCATCAGCTTTGTTTCTTCTTCGTCCAGCTTGCCGGGCTTGATCAGGATGGCATCGGGCAGCGCGAGTTTGCCGATGTCGTGCAGCAACGCGCCAAACTTCACGTCGCGCAGGGCATCGCTTTCCAATCCTTTGAGCCGTCCCAGGCCCAGCGCCATGCGCACCACCCGTTCGGAATGATCGCTGGTTTCCTTGTGCCTTATGTCCATGGCTTCCACCAGCACCCGCAAAGCTTGCTCGTGGCTGTCGAGCAAGTGCTGATTGGCTATGCGCAGTCGCTGCACCGTACGGCCGATCATCCAATACAGCAGGATCCCGGTGCCCAGGACGAACCCCCATCCTTTCGCGATCTGGTAAACGATGAGGCGATGCGGATCGTGCACCAGGTAGCCCAGCACATGCCCGGAAAACCAGATCCATGCCGCCGAAAGCAACATATAGATGCCGGCGGTGCGCGATTGTGGGCTGAGTTTGATCACGGCCAGCAAGCGTTCGGCAGATGCGCGCATGCGCACGCAGCAGCACCCGAACTCAGCAGGCGATTGCCATCGCTGTCACGAAAATTGGCCAAGGCCACGCTCTTGCTCCCCTGTGGCGTTTTCTGGAAGACGCATTCTGCCACTCGCCGAGTGAAACACGCTGTGCGGCTTTGCGCAATTCGTCCGCCGTCACAATCCGGCGAATCGATCGCCATCATCTAGGCTTCTACGCGCCAAACAACTAGCGCCGCAATGCGGCCTGCAGCAGGCGACGCTGCAGCCAGTCACTCCATCGCTGGGGCGCCGTCAGCCCCATCCGTTCCAAGGCCGTGCTTTCTTCCGCCGTGGCTTCGCCAGGTCGCAAAACCGCCTTGAGCAATTGCCACCTGCCCTTCCAGGTAACACTCGACGATTGCAGCCATGCCAATGCCGGTAGCAGATGCTGTTCCACCTCGGTGAAGTCGCTGCCGAACGGAAACTTCGGTAGCAGGCCTTTGGCGGCAGTTTCCGCCAACGCCTCCTCCAGCATCTGCGGACGGTGTTTGCGCCAGGCATCGGGAATCTTGAAGTCCGCGGCCAGCTTGCCGTGCGATTTGGCTTGTGCCGCCAGCGCATCCACAAACCGCGCATCGCTGATCGCCAGCATGGCTTCGATGCACTCGCTGTCGCTCTTGCCGCGCAAGTCCGCCACGCCGTACTCGCTCACCACGAGGTCGCGCAGGTGTCGCGGAATGGTGATTTGCCCGCAATCCCAGCGGATGTTGGTCTCCACACCATTGCGGCCCTGACGGGTCGCGCGCTGGAGCAGGATGGAGCGGCCGTCGGGCAACTCATGCGCCATGGCGACGAAGTTGTACTGGCCGCCGACGCCACTGACCACGCGACCGTCTTCCAGCGTATCGGAAGCGGCGGCGCCCAGCAGGGTCGACATCATGCAGGTATTGAAGAAGCGCGCGCCGCGACGCTGCAGCGTGGCCAGTGCCTGGTGATCGCCGTAGAGCTGGTTGACGTTGGATACCGGGCACATGTCGATTGCATCGACATCGCTGTTGGCCGTCGTTTCCAGCCAGTCGTAAAGATCGCGCGAACCGAGGAAGAAGGCGCCCCGCAAATAATGCCCGCCGGGCACATCGTCCGGCAGGCGTCCCGCGGCGGCAGCGCGTTCCAGCGCGAGATTGTCCCAGCTGCGACGCTTGAGAATGCCGGCCTTGGCCAGGTGCATGAAACCGTCCATCACCATTTCGCTGCAGCCGTACAAACCGCCTTTGAAACCGCCAAGACCACCCATGCGCTCGGCCAGGCGGTGGGTGGTGCCACGCGGATCCAGTGCAACCAGCGCCTTTCGCCAGGCCACATTGTTCTGTTGCCGCAACAACAGGCCTTTGACTAAGGCATCGGACAATGCACCGATACCGATCTGCAGGCAGCCGCCGTCCTTCACCAGCGCGCTGGCATGCAGGCCCAGCGCGTATTCGACCGTATCCACCGGCCCCCTGGGTACGGCAAACAACGGTGACGATGAAGCGGGTGCCAGCTCGATGTCGAAGAAGTCCTGCGGCACTTCCGCATCACCACCGATGTAGGGCAAAGCCGGATGCACCACCGCCACGCACAGGGGCCGCGATTTGCCGGCCGCCTTGACGCGATCAAGGAAATCCACGGTGAGATCGGGATTGCACGAAAGACTGTAGCGGACGCCGGCCGGCGTTTCGCGACGCGACACGAGCTGCACGAGCAGATTGATGTCCTGCACGATCAGATCGCGCGCCACGTGCGTGTAGTTCTGACTGATGTAATTGCGCTGCGCGCCAGCCGATTGCAGCAGCGCGCCCGCCAGCATGTAGAACTCGTGCACCGCCACGTTCGGCGGCAGCTTGCCATGCAGCTGGTCGATGGCGTACTGAGGATCTACGTAGTCGGCGCCGAAATGGCGCTCCACGAACGGCTCCAGAAAACGGGCTTCGAATTTGTGCTTGGCCCGTGGACGCATCAGCGACAGGGCGGTGTACAAGGTCATCGATCGCCAGGTGTCGCTCTGCATCAGGCCATACAAGGCATTGAGCAATCCGTGCGGCTTGCCCAGTCCCAAGGGCGTCACCACGCGCAAGTCGGCTCCCAGCCGCTCGACGATCAGCTGCACGCACGCATCGGTGTCCGTAAAGCGCTGCTCTGGCAACATGGGGGGATCATAAGCGGGGAATGGGGAAGCGGGGAACAGGAAGCGTGAAGTCGGCGACGACGAACGAACACGACTCCCTTGCTCCTTATACTTCCGGCATGTCCGCCGCGCTGCCACCCGACCCCAATCGCGTACTAGCCGAACAGGCCTTGAGCCGTGCCGCCGGTGCCCCGCTGCTGGGCGGCAACAAGGTGGATCTGCTGATCGATGCCGAGCAACACTTCGAAGCCTGGCTCGCCGCCATCGGCAACGCGCAGCATCGTGTGCTGCTGGAGAACTACATCTTTCGCGACGACGAGGTGGGCCGCACTTTCCGGGACGCCCTGGTGGAGCGTGCGCGCAGTGGCGTCTACGTCGCGGTGATCGTCGATTGGCTGGGATGCCTGGGCCAATCCGGCGCGGCATTCTGGAAGCCGCTGCGCGAGGCCGGTGGTGAAGTGCGCGTGTTCAATCCGCCCCAGCTCGGACAGACCCTGGGCTGGCTGAGCCGTGATCATCGCAAGCAGTTGGTGGTGGATGGGCAGTGGGGATTTCTGTCCGGCGTGTGCATCAGCGCGAAATGGCTAGGCGATGCGTCACGCAAGGTGCCGCCGTGGCGCGATACCGGCTTGGCGTTGCGTGGACCGGCGGTGTTGGAACTGGAAGCGGCATTTGCCGACAGCTGGGTGGCCACAGGCGGCGCGCAGCCGATCTACGCGCCACTGGCAACGCCCGCCGGCGACGTCGCATTGCGCGTAATCGCCACCCAACCGGCCACGGCCGGCATGTATCGGCTCGATCAGCTGATCGCGGCCATGGCGCGGCGCAGCCTATGGTTGACCGATGCGTACTTCGTAGGCGTAGCGCCTTACGTGCAGGCACTTTCCGCCGCCGCGCGCGATGGTGTCGATGTGCGCCTGCTGGTGCCGGGCACCAGCGATATCCCGCTGGTGGCCAGCATGTCGCGCAGCGGCTACCGGCCCTTGTTGAAAGCCGGCATTCGCGTGTTCGAATGGAATGGCTCGATGCTGCACGCCAAGAGCGCGGTGGCGGATGGCCAATGGGCACGCGTGGGCTCCTCCAATCTCAATCTTGCCAGCTGGTTGAACAACCGCGAGATCGACGTGGCGATCGAAGATGCCGGCTTCGCCGCGCAACTGGCCGCGCAATACGAGCAGGACTTGCAGAACGCCACCGAAATCGTGCTCGCACCGCGCCGCCATCGGCGTGGCGAGCGGGTACGCAGCAGCGAAACTCGTCCACCGCAAACGCGGCATGCGGGCGGCAGTTCCAGCCGTGCCGCGGCCGGCGCCTTGCGCATCGCCAACACCATGGGGGCTGCACTGACCGATCGCCGTGTATTGGGCGATACCGAAACCGGTGCCTTGCTGGCGGTCACGCTGCTGCTGGCCGTGCTGGCGGTACTGGCCATGCTTTGGCCGGCCGTGGTGGCTTGGCCGATTGCGCTGCTGGCCGTGTGGCTGGCGATCAATACCGGCATCCGCGCCTGGCGCATGCGCAGACGGCATTTGCGCCGGCTACGCGCAATGCGCGATAGCGACGATTCATAAACGCCGACCAACCCAAACAGCTTTTGCCTTCAGCTACTTGGCGAATATGAATGAGGCTCCGCATGCGCATCGTGCGCCAATGCAATGTTCCTCAAGCCTTTCGTGCTAGTCTCCCGCCTCCATGCACGCACCCGACGACTTCAACGAAGGGGCCGGCGGCAAACCGCCACGGCACGTTCTCACGCCCAGCACGCTCAATCGGCTGGTGCGCGGGCTGCTGGAAGATGCCTTGCCGCTAGTGTGGATCGAAGGTGAGCTGTCCAACGTGGCGCGTCCGGCTTCCGGCCATTTGTACTTCACCTTGAAGGACAGCCTGGCACAGGTGCGTTGCGCCATGTTCAAGACCAAGAGCATGGGCCTGCGTTTCCGGCCGGTGGATGGCGCACATGTGTTGGCGCGCGCGCGCGTCGGTCTATACGAGCCACGCGGTGAGTTCCAGCTGGTGATCGAGCACATGGAGCCGGCCGGCGAAGGCGCGCTGCAACGCGAGTTCGAACGGCTGAAGGCGCAGCTGGATGCCGAAGGCCTGTTCGCGCAGGAACGCAAACGCCCCCTGCCCCGCTACGCACGCCGCATCGGCGTGATCACCTCGGCCACCGGCGCCGCGATTCGAGATGTGCTTAGCGTGATGTCACGCCGCTGGCCGCTGGTGGAGGTCGATGTGCTGCCGGTACCGGTGCAGGGCCGCGAAGCACCGCCGGCCATCGTATCCATGCTGCGCAAGGCATCGGCTTGCGGACGTTACGACGTGCTGTTGCTCACGCGCGGCGGCGGTTCGCTGGAAGACCTGTGGGCTTTCAACGACGAGCAAGTGGCTCGCGCCATTCACGCCAGCGCCGTGCCGGTGGTGAGCGCGGTCGGGCACGAGATCGACTTCAGCATCGCCGACTTCGTTGCCGACTTGCGCGCGCCCACTCCTTCGGCGGCGGCAGAATTGCTGGTGCCCGATATTCTTGCCCAACACCGGCATCTGGAGCAGTTGCGCCAGCGCGTCACGGCCATCCATGAGCGGCGTTTGCAGACGCGCATTCAACGCATCGATCATCTGCTGGCGCGGTTGCAAGCACAACGTCCGCAGGCACGGCTGGAGCGCGATCGCCAACGCTTGCAGCAGTTGCATCGCCGGCTGCTCGCCTGTCAATTGGTACAGAAGACGCGAAATGCGGTACAGCTTGATCGTGCCTATACACGGCTGCTCTCTCTGCATCCACGCCACTACGTTACGATCCGCCGCCAGCAACTCGAACAGCATGCGCTGCAATTGCGGCACCTGATCCAGCACAAGCTGCAGCGCGAACAATGGAACCTGCAGCAGACCGCCCGCGCCATGCATGCAGTGAGCCCGCTGGCTACGCTGGAGCGTGGCTATGCGATTCTGTTCGATGCGCAAGGCAAGGTGCTGCGTTCGGCCCAGAACGTGGCTGTCGATACGCCATTGCGGGCGAAGCTGGCGGATGGGGAGCTGCCGCTTCGCGTCAGCAAAGAATAACGCGCCATGCCCCCTCCCCTCCTACACGGAGGGGAGGGGGCAGATATCCGCCAACTGAGACATAGCACTCTCGGGTTGCGCTTAGGGAAGAAAGTGATTCGAGGCAAGCTGGATCGCGAGTGCATTCATTCTTCACACGACTCAAACGTATTCCCGCAAGAATCGAACTTTGGAGTACATATAGCGGCTGTATCTTTCGAGAGGACGATGCATGAAAGCTGCGTCATTGTTCGTGAAAGCCCTGGAAGCCGAAGGCGTGAAGTGCATCTTTGGCGTGCCGGGCGAAGAGAACCTGGACTTCGTTGAAGCCTTGCGCGAATCCTCCATCCGCCTGATCGTGACCCGCCATGAACAGGCGGCCGGGTTCATGGCGGCGACCTGGGGCCGGCTCACCGGCGAGGTGGGGGTGGCGCTGTCCACCTTGGGGCCTGGCGCCACCAACCTGGTGACCGCTGCCGCCTATGCCCAGCTCGGCGCCATGCCGATGTTGATGATCACCGGCCAGAAGCCGATCCGCACACACAAGCAGGGCCTGTTCCAGCTGGTCGACGTGGTGGACATGATGCAGCCGCTCACCAAGTACACGCGCCAGCTCGTGTCGGCAGCAACGATCCCGGCGCGCATTCGCGAAGCGTTTCGCCGCGCCGAGGAGGAACGCCCCGGCGCGGTGCACCTGGAGCTGCCCGAGGACATCGCCCGCGACGAAGTCGAAGACTACGTACTGCTTCCCACCGAATACGCGCGCAGGCCCTCTCCCGACGACGCCGCGCTGGTGCAAGCGGCCGAAGCGATCAGCAGCGCACAACACCCGATCCTGATGATCGGTGCCGGCGCCAATCGCCAGCGCACCGCGGTTGCCTTGCGCGCGTTCATCGACAAGCTCGGCATCCCTTTCTTCACTACGCAGATGGGCAAAGGCGTGGTGGATGAAGAGCATCCCTTATGGCTGGGCAACGCTGCGCTTTCCGATGGCGATTTCGTGCATCGCGCGATCGACGCGGCGGATGTGATCATCAATGTCGGCCATGACGTGGTGGAAAAGCCGCCGTTCTTCATGCAGCGCGGGCGGCGTACGGTGATCCACATCAATTTTTCCTCGGCCGAGGTGGATACGGTCTATTTCCCGCAGATTGAAGTGGTGGGCGATATCGCGCATACGGTGGAACGCCTGACCGACGCGCTGGGCCCGCAGGAGCAGTGGGACTTCCGCTATTTCGACCAGGTGCGTGTAGCGTTCCAGGCACAGCTTGGCCAGTACGCGAACGAAGAGCGTTTTCCCATGCATCCGGTCCGCATCGTCGCCGACACCCGCCGCTTCATGCCGGACGACGGCATCCTGTGCCTGGACAACGGCATGTACAAGCTGTGGTATGCGCGCTACTACAAGGCGCGCCAGCCCAATACGGTCCTGCTCGACAACGCGCTTGCCACCATGGGTGCCGGCCTGCCTTCGGCGATGGCCGCCAAGATGGTCTACCCGGAGCGCAAGGTGCTGGCGATCTGCGGCGATGGCGGTTTCATGATGAATGCGCAGGAGTTGGAAACCGCGGTGCGTCTCAAGCTCGACCTGGTGATCCTGCTGTTGCGCGACGACGCCTACGGCATGATTCGCTGGAAACAGGCCGAGATGGGTTATACGGACTACGGCATGCAATTTAGCAACCCCGACTTCGTGCGTTTCGCCCAAGCGCATGGTGCGCACGGGCATCGCCCATCCAGCGCGGACGAATTCCTGCCCACCCTGCAGCGCGCCTTCGACCAGGGCGGCGTGCACCTGATCGACCTTGCCATCGACTATTCGGACAACCATCGCGTGCTCAACGAAGAAATCCGCAGTTTGAGCGCGGCGGTGAAGGAGTGACCATGCTCGACAAGACCTACCCTTATTACCTGGCCAACGAACCGCGCACCTCAGCCACGATGATGGAGGTGTACGACAAGTACAGCGGTGAAATCGCCACGCGCGTAGCCGTGCCGGATGAGCAAGCCACCGAGGCAGCCATCCGCGCCGCAGTGCAAGCCACCGGCCCGATGAAAAAATTCAAGCCGTGGGCGCGGCAAGCCGTTCTGCAGCACTGCGCGCAACGCTTCCAAGAGCGCCATGAAGAGCTTGCGATGGCGTTATGCGTCGAAGCCGGCAAGCCGATCAAGGATGCCGCAGGCGAAGTGACGCGCCTGATCGATACCTTCCGCATTGCCGCCGAAGAAGCGGTGCGCATCAACGGCGAGACCTTGAACCTCGAACTGGCCGAGCGCCTGAACGGTTACCACGGCTTTACGCGTCGCGTGCCGCTGGGGCCGGTATCGTTCATCACGCCATTCAATTTTCCGCTGAACCTGGTCGCGCACAAGGTGGCACCGGCCATCGCCGCGGGTTGTCCGTTCGTACTGAAGCCTTCGGAAAAAACGCCGATCGGCGCCCTGATCATCGGTCAGGTGCTGGCGGAGACCGATCTACCCAAGGGTGCGTTTTCCATACTGACGCTGGACGGCAAGCACGCCACGCCGCTGGTGGAAGACGCCCGGCTGAAGCTGCTCTCTTTTACCGGCGGGCAGATCGGCTGGGATCTGAAGGCACGCGCCGGCCACAAGAAGGTCACGCTGGAACTGGGTGGCAATGCGGCCTGCATCGTGGATGCCGATCAGGCTGGGAACCTGGACAGACTGATCGAGCGGCTGATCTTCGGGGCGTTCTACCAATCGGGCCAAAGCTGCATCAGCGTGCAGCGCATCTATGCGCATGCATCGCTGTACGAGGAGTTGAAGCAGCGCCTGGTCGAGGCCGTCAAGCAGTTGCAGGCCGGCGACCCGAAGGACAAGAGCGTGTTCTTAGGTCCGATGATCGACGAAGCCGCGGCCACGCGCCTGGAAGGCTGGATCAACGAGGCGCAGCAGGCCGGCGGCAAGCTCCTGTGCGGCGGCAAGCGCAAGGGCAATATGCTCGAAGCCACCGTGATGGAGAACGTGCCCAAGGACGCCAAGGTCAATCGCATGGAGGTGTTCGGACCGTTCGTGCTGCTGGTGCCGTTCGAGCACATCGATGAGGCGTTCGCCTTGGTCAATGACTCCGATTACGGCCTGCAAGCGGGCATCTTCACCGACCAGCTCACCCATGCGATGCGCGCCTGGGATGAGCTGGAGCAAGGTGGTGTGATCGTCAACGACGTGCCGAGTTTCCGTGTGGACAATATGCCGTATGGCGGCGTGAAGTTGTCAGGCGTGGGACGCGAAGGCGTGCGCTATGCGATTGAAGATATGACGGAGATCAGGCTGATGGTGATGCGCGGGGCGTTCCCCGGCGCATGAAATTTTGTAGGCTGGGATGACAATCCCAGCATCGCTTGTGCTGCATGCACGGCAATGCTGGGATTGTCATCCCAGCCTACGCCGGCACTTCAAGTTTCACGCAAATCTCAACTACGCTGCCTTGGCAGTAATGGGCAGGCCAAGCTTGGTGCGATGGATGATCCCCCATTCGGGATGGTCGGCAGCGTGCAGACGAATATCGGTGAAACCCGCCTCGCCAAGCTGCCGGACTAGATCCGGGTACGAATAGATTCGCAGCTCAAGAGTAGAACCGTCGCCGCCGTGGAAGCAAAGATTGGTGAATCGCTGCTCCCTGCCGTCCTTGGTCACGTTCACTAGGACACGGCCGGCGCCCTCACCCTCGATCCGGAATTGATGAAGATCCGGATAGTGCTCGATCGTAGTCTCGTGAAAACCATAGGGTACCGTGAGGGCAAGGATGCCTCCCGTCTTCAATAAGGCACGTAGGTTAGCCAATGTGCGGTCGGTGGATCCCTCCACATGCTCCAGCACATCAGAACTGACGACAAAATCGAACTGGCCAAGGTAATGCCGGGCCGGCGAGCGGATGTCCAGCATGGGCTCGATGTGGTAGAAAGTGTTGAGGTAGTCGAACTTGCGCTGCAAGGCGAATGCGTATACGCCCGCATCGCTCATACCTATCCCTTTGACATGCTTGCGCCTCGGGATTCGCGTGAGCGCTCGGACTTGGCCATCACCGTCCAGTTCGGATTGCAAGGCCGCAACGATGGCGCGGAAACGCAGCGTTGATCCACAAACGGCACAACTACGCATCTCGCGTTCTGACAAAACATCGGGCGGGGCTGTCAGGCGAAAACCGCAGATATTGCACACCGGCTTTTCTGCCGTCGGCGTGTTCGAAGGCAACACCCGATGGTAAAAACCTTTGGTCAGGTTTTTTAGGAAATGAAATAGATACATACGCTCCCTGGAGACAATGATTCTAGATCAATCAGCAGCGCTGGGCATAAGGCTTGCTCAGCGGCAGGTTGGGCGTTGCATCTTAGCCTACGCAGGCACATCCAGCTCCACGCAAGCCATATTCCCAATCGCCCGCAGGCGCATCACATCCCGCAACGGCGGTGCACCATGTTGCCGGCTGTATTCGCGACTGAACTGCGAGGGGCTTTCGTAGCCTACGCGATGTGCTGCGGTCGCCACGTCGCAGCCTTCGGTCAACAGCAGGCGACGCGCCTCGTGCAGGCGCAACACCTTCTGGTACTGCAGCGGACTCATCGCGGTGATCTGGCGAAAATGATGATGCAGCGATGACGGGCTCATGTTGACCATGCCGGCGAGCTCGGCAATCCGCAGGGGCTTGTTGAAATGCTGCCGCAGCCAATGGATAGCCCGGGCAATCTGCTGCCCCTGCCCGCCGGCACTAGCGATCTGCGCCAGGCGCGCGCCCTGCTCGCCCGTCAGCAGCCGGTAAATCAGTTCGCGCTCGATCAATGGCGCGAGCAACGGCAGGTCTTGTGGCGAGTCGAGCAACCGTACCAGGCGCAACAGCGGATCGAGCACTTCCGGGCTGGCCGGACTGAGCGCGATGCCGCGCGCGGTCGCATTGAGGGGCTTGGGCAGCTTCACCTCCGACAGCCATTCGCCAATGCGCAGGGGATCCAGGCGCAAGGTGATGCACAGGCACGGCTCCTGCGGCGAGGCGCGCACCACCTGGGCGGTTACCGGCACGTCGATCGAATTGATCAGGTAGTGGCCGTATTCCTGCTCCAGGCGCTCCTCACCCACCAGAACATGCTTGTTGCCCTGCAGAAGCAGGCCCAGGCAGGGTTCGTACAGGGCGCAGCTACGGTCGCTGGGCGTGTCGGCACGGAAGAAAGACAAGGCCGGCCAAGCTGTGGCCGTGACGCCCTCAGCCTGGGCGTATCGTTCAACGATGGCTGTCAATTCCTCGTAATCCTGCTCGAGGCGGGACGGCATTTCGATCGGCTGGAACTGCGTATTCATGCGGAATGCGGCCTGTCAGGAACGGGGAAAGATTGCCTGTTCCTGCAGGCCAAGGCGAGTCCTGGACGGACGATTTGCAGGATCGAGCAAGCATTTAGCAGGATCCGGCTACCCGGCCCTTGCCGCACTGCGCATACTTTGCCCCTTGGCCTTTCCTCTCGCTTGGCTTCACTCCCCTTAGGAGCACTGCATGGCACTCAACATCCGCGGCTACGCCGCGCAATCGGCCACCTCGCCACTGGCACCCCATCAATTCGAGCGGCGCGATCCGCGCGCGGATGACGTGGTGATCGACATCCTGTATTGCGGGGTTTGCCACTCGGACATCCACCAGGCGCGCAATGAATGGGGCGGCTCGCGCTATCCGCTGGTGCCCGGCCACGAAATCATCGGCCGGGTGGCCGCGGTCGGTGCCCAGGTCACCGGCTTCAAGCCCGGCGACCTGGTAGGGGTGGGCTGCATGGTCGACTCCTGCCAGCACTGCGCCGCCTGCCAACAAGGCCTGGAGCAGTATTGCAAGGAAATGCCCACGTTCACCTACAACAGCGTCGACCGCCGCGACGGCTTGACGACCTATGGCGGTTACTCCGAGCGCATCGTGGTGAACGACAAGTTCGTGCTGCGCGTACCGGAGGGCGTGGACCCGAAATCCGCCGCGCCGTTGCTGTGCGCCGGCATCACCACCTGGTCGCCGCTGCGTCACTGGCATATCGGCAAGGACCACAAGGTGGCCATCGTCGGCTTAGGCGGCCTCGGCCACATGGGCCTGAAGTTCGCCAAGGCGCTGGGTGCGGACGTCACGCTGTTCACGCGCTCGCCCGGCAAGGAAAACGAAGCGCGCCGACTGGGAGCCGATCACGTGGTGCTGTCCACCGATCCCGAGCAGATGGCGGCCGTCGCCGGCCACTACGATTTTATTCTCGATACGGTGCCGCACCAGCACGATCTCAATCCGTACCTTGCCACGCTGAAGCTGGACGGCGTGCACGTGCTGGTGGGCCTGGTGGAACCGGTCAACCCGCCGGTGCATGCCGGTGGCTTGATTTTCGGTCGCCGCTCGCTGGCCGGTTCGCTGATCGGCGGCATTGCCGAAACGCAGGAGATGCTGGACTTCTGCGCCAAGCACGGCATCGGCGCGGATGTGGAGATGATCGGCATCCAGGATATCAACCAGGCTTACGAGCGGATGCTCAGCAGCGATGTGCGCTATCGCTTCGTGATTGACATGGCGTCGCTGAACAAGTCGGCGTGACGTGTACTCCCTCCCCTGCTGCACGCAGGGGAGGGAATTGTGCTTGATCAAGGCGCCCCATACCTGCTCGGCGGCGCGTTCCATCCCAACGCGTTGTACATGTAATACGTAAGCACACCCAGGTATTCGTGCAGGGACGCTTCGGTCAGCGCCAGGTTCCAGCCGTTGGGAAACAAGGTCAACCGCGCATCTTCGTAGTCGGCCCGCACCGGCAAGGCATCGATGCCGAAGTGCGTGAAGTACATCTGTGAGCGGCGCATATGCACGGCCGCCGTCACCAAGATCACACGCTGTGGTGCGTAGGCCTTGAGCATGGGTTGCACGAACTGCGCGTTCTGCCAGGTGTTCATGCTGCGCGTTTCGAGCATCAGGTCGGAACGATCCACGCCCATGCCCAACAGTACATCACCATACGCCTTCGCTTCCGTTACGCCGTTGCGGAAGGGATCCCCGCCGCTGACGATCAGCTTGCAATCGTTGCCGCTCTGCTTGCATTGGCGATACAGCGTGTAGCCCTCGGCAAGCCTGCCGCCCGCGAACACGGTGGGGCCTACCTCACCGGTCGCGACAACGCGCGAGGTACCAACGCCCAGCACGACAATCGCATTGCGCGGCTCCCAGGTGACCATCGGCCGGGTCGCATACGGTGCTTGCAGCCGGGTGAGCAGCCAGGCCGGCAAGGGTCCGCAGCAGGTCGCCTCGAACAGCGCGAAGGCCACGACAAAGCAAACCCATCCGCCCCGGCTGCGGCGAAGCCTGTAACCCAGCAGGCAAATCAGCAACAACAGCAACAACATCAAGGCTTCATCCCGAGCGAAACGGGCAGCGTAACGCAAGTCACGGGAAACGCCCATGTGACCCCCGCTTGCGATTCCCCTACCCTGTCTGGATGCTGCATACCCTCACTGCCCCGTTTCAACACAGCGAAGAGATTCGCAAAAGCCACTTCCTGGCCCAGGCCGCGCCGGTTCAAACCCCGCAGCAAGCGCTGGCCTACGTGCAGCGGGTGAGCGATGCCTCTGCCACCCACAACTGCTGGGCCTACCGCATCGGCCAGGACTATCGCTTCAACGACGACGGCGAACCGGGCGGCACGGCCGGGCGCCCTATCCTGCAGGCGATCGAGGGCCAGGGCATCGACCGAGCGGTGGTGGTGGTGACACGCTGGTATGGCGGCATCAAGCTCGGCGCCGGCGGTCTGGCGCGCGCCTATGGCGGAACCGCCGCCGAATGCCTGCGGCTGGCCGCGCGCACGCCGCTCGTGGTCATGGCGCGATTGGGGCTGCGTTGCGATTTTGCCGAGCTTGCCCTGATGAAGGCCCGGCTGAAGGAGCTTGGGGTGGAGTTCGAACAGGAAAGCTTCGAGGCGGACGGCGTCACGCTGCGGATGCGCCTTCCTGCGGAGCGGGTAGGCGAGGCCAAGGCGCGCATCGTCGATATCAGCCGCGGAAGGAGCGAGGGCCATACCTTGGAATGAACCACGCTGCGCAGGCCCGGGTGGATTGAATCACCCCGGACCATCCCTATGTGTCACCTGACCCCCCAACTCCAAGCCCTATGAGCACAACGCCCGCGAACGATCCCAAGCCCCGTCGCCGCATCGGCTCCCTGAAGCTGCTCTGGCCCTTCGTGAAACCCCATCGCATGCTGGCGGTGGGCTGGCTGGCGTTCCTAGGCATTTCCTCCAGCGCCACCCTGGTGCTGCCGATGGCAGTGCGACACATGATCGACCACGGTTTTCGCGGTTCCAGCCTCGCCGCGATCAATACCAGTTTCATCGGCCTGTTCGCGGTCGCCCTGGTGATGGCATTTGCCACCGCCGCGCGCTTCTACTGCATCTCACTGCTTGGCGAACGCACGCTCGCCGCGTTGCGCGCAAAGCTGTATGAGCACGTGATTCGTCTGGACGTGAGCTTCTTCGAACGCAACCGCGTGGGCGAATTGATCTCGCGCCTGGGCACCGATACGGAAGTGGTGCAGGCGCTGGTCGGTTCCGGCATTTCAGTGGCATTGCGCAGCGCGGTGATGCTGATTGGCGCGACAGTGGCGATGATCTGGACCAGCCCGCGCCTGGCCGGCCTCACCGCCCTGGTCATTCCTGCGGTGGTGTTGCCGATCCTGATTTTTGGCCGCCGCGTGCAGAAGCTTTCGCGCGCCAGCCAGGACCGCCTGGCCGACGCCGCGGCCATCGCCAATGAAACGCTCAACGCGGCACCCGCGGTAAAAGCCTATGCGCGCGAAGGCATCGAAAGCGGACGCTACGGCAACGCCATCGCACTCGCCCTGGCGAGCGCACGCGCACGCATCGGCATGCGTACGTTTCTTACGGCCGCGGTGATCGTGTTGTTCTTCGGCGCCATAACGCTGGTGCTATGGGTGGGCGCGCGCGATGTGTTGGAAGGCGTCCTGGATGCCGGTGTGCTTGCGCAGTTCGTGGTGTACGCCATGCTTTCCGGCGGTTCGATGATGGGCCTTTCCGACGTGTGGGGCGACGTACTGCGTGCTGCCGGCGCGATGGAACGCATCAACGAATTGTTCCATGAAGAAGCCAGCATTGCCGACCCGCCGCATCCGCAAGCCTTGCCGCAGCCGGTGCGCGGTGCCTTGCGCTTTGAAAACGTCGACTTCCATTACCCCACCCGGCCGGACGCCCCTGCGCTGCACCAATTCAACCTGGACATCCGCCCCGGCGAAACGGTGGCGCTGGTCGGTCCGTCGGGAGCCGGCAAAAGCACGGTGTTTGCATTGCTGCTGCGCTTCTACGATCCGCAACATGGACGCATCCGTTTCGACGGCATCGATCTGCGTGCGATGAACCTGCCCGACCTGCGCGGCGCGATTGCCTTGGTGCCGCAGGAAACGGTGATTTTCGGTGCTACCACCGCCAACAACATCCGCTTCGGCCGGCAGGACGCCAGCGACGAGGAAGTGCGCGCGGCGGCCCGCGCCGCCGAGGCCCACGATTTCATCCAGATGCTGCCCGACGGTTATGACGCGGAACTGGGCGAGCGCGGCGTACGCCTGTCTGGCGGCCAGCGCCAGCGCATTGCCATTGCACGCGCGATCCTGCGCAACGCGCCTTTGTTGTTGCTGGACGAAGCGACCTCGTCGCTGGATGCCCAATCGGAAGCTGCCATCCAGCAAGCCCTGGAACGACTGGAAAAAGGCCGTACCACCCTGGTGATCGCCCATCGCCTCGCCACCGTGCAGCGCGCGGATCGCATTGTGGTCCTGGATGGCGGGCGCATCGTGGCGCAAGGCACGCACGAAAGCTTGCTCGCCGAAGGTGGGCTGTATGCGGAACTGGCTCGATTGCAGTTTGTGGCGTAAGTTGGGGGCGACAATTCCGGTTTTCGCCTTGCATCGATCTAAATCTTGTTTCAAAAAGGAATCGTTGCAAAGAAAAAGAAAGCCACGCATTTGAGCATTAAAAAAGAAAGCCCTGCGTTAGCAGGGCTTTCTCGTTAGAACTGCATGGTAAACAACGATGGCTTGATCAGCCTGCGAGTTCGACGCCGGACGCCTGGGCGCCCTTCGGGCCCTGGGTCACTTCGAACTTGACGCGCTGACCTTCCTGCAGGCTACGGAAGCCCTTCGAATTGATCGCAGAGAAGTGGACAAACACGTCCTCCCCACCGTCCTCGGGCGCGATGAAGCCGAAACCCTTGGCATCGTTGAACCACTTGACCGTACCGAAACGCATTTGCGTGAACCTCTGAATCTAAGGACTGGATGCACCAAGTCTCTGCGAGAACCACCTCTACCCCTAGGTCCGCCGCCCCTGGCACGGGCGAAGTATCCTCATGTTTTCAGGCAAAGCGCAATATGCACCCCCGCATAACCGGTTAGGATGATCAGCTTTTGAGCAATTGGGCAAGGATGGGGGGGACCCCGGCAGTCGCCGCCGCCAGGTGCGCAAAGATTTCCTCGATGCTGATTTCCGCCTCGTCGCCGCAGCCGGCGGCGAAGTTGGCGACCAGCGCCAGGCAGGCGTAGTCCAGCTCGAGTTCGCGCGCCAAGCCCGCTTCCGGCATGCCGGTCATACCGACCAGGTCACAGCCGTCGCGCTTCATGCGGGCGATTTCCGCGCGGGTTTCCAGACGCGGCCCCTGGGTGGCGCCATAGCAGCCGCCGTCGATCACCGCTATATCCGCACGTTTTGCCGCTTCCAGCAGCGCAACACGCAAGGAGGAGGTATACGGCTCGCTGAAATCGATGTGCCTGACCTCGGCGCCTTCCACGTCGCAAAAGCTGGTGTAGCGGCCATGGGTGTAATCGATGATCTGATCCGGCACGACGAGGGTGCGCGGCCCCATGTCGTGGCGAATGCCACCCACCGCATTCACCCCGATCACGCGGCGCGCGCCCAGGTGGTGCAATGCCCACAGGTTGGCACGGTAGTTCACCCGGTGCGGCGGCAGGGTATGGCTTTCGCCATGGCGGGCCAGAAAAGCGATGCGGCGGCCGGCGAAGTCGCCTATTACGACATCGCCGGAGGCCGGGCCATAGGGTGTGTCGACGCTTTGCCGCGTGGCGTTTTCCAGACCGGGAAACTGGTACAGGCCGCTGCCGCCGATGACGGCGAGGTCGATGTGGGCGTGAGTCACTGCAAAACTCCTAGGCAAATGACGAGCCCGTCATTCCCGCGCAAGCGGGAACCCATCTTGATCTGCTGCAAAAATGGATTCCCGCGAACGCGGGAATGACGGCCCTATAGATTACGGTTGCTTAGTGGTTATTCTTTCAACGCGTAGATGGCAGGCAGATTACGGCCTTGCTCGTAATAATCCATGCCATAGCCGAAAACGTAGCGATCGGGCAGCTCCACGCCGTTGAAATCGCTTTGAATACCTTCCACGCAACGATCGTGCAGCTTGCGGCAGAGCGTGGCGACCAGAACGCGCTTGGCGCCGCGGCGCAGGCAGTCGTCGCGCACGGCCTTGAGGGTATGGCCCTCGTCGAGAATGTCATCCACCAGCAGGACAACGCGCCCCTGCAACGACACAGAGGGCTCGCGCAGCCAATGCAGATCCTTGCCGGAGGTCGCCCCGCGATAGCGCGTGGCATGGACGTAATCGAATTCCAGGTCGGTGCGAATCGCCAAGGCCAGCTGGGCGCCGAACATCAGCGCACCGTTCATCACGGTTAGAAATACCGCGCGCTCGCCATCGAGTGCCGCATCGACAGCGCGCCCGATATGGGCGATGACGGTTTCCAGATCCTCTCGTTTGAACAGCAGCTCGGAACGGGTCAGCGCTTGCGCCAGCGCGGGAACGGACGAAGTGGTAGTCATAGGCAAGCCCCTAGCTATTCAATGCTGTGACACGCGCGACGAAATGATCGCGCTGCGGGTTGTCGAGCAGGCTGGCCCAGGTCGAGCCGATTGCACCACGCAAGGCTGCGATGCGCCGCATGCTGGCTTCAGCCGGTTTCGGCATGGCGGCAATGGCCTGTTCGACCACTTCGGGAAAACAGGCGAGCACCAGATCGCAGCCGGCTTGCAGGTGCGCATGCACGCGCTCGGCCACGCCGCCGGCAATACCGGCTGCCGCCATGCTGATGTCGTCGCTGATCACCACGCCCTGGAAACCAAGTTCCTCGCGCAGGACCTCCTGGATCCAGCAGCGCGAATAACCCGCGGGCTGATCGTCCACCGCTGGATACACCACGTGCGCCATCATCACCGCCTCGGCGCGCGCGGAAAAACCTTCCAGGAACGGGCGCAGATCTTGCCGCCGGATCTCATCCAGCGAGCGCGGATCGATCGCCTGCGCCTTGTGCGTGTCGACCGCCACCGAACCATGGCCGGGAAAATGCTTGAGCACCGCCGCCATGCCGCCGAGGTGGATGCCGCGTACGTAAGCATGGATCAGCTCACCGGCGACATCGGGGTCGGCATGAAAAGCGCGCGTGCCGATCGCCGCATTGCCGCGCGCCAGGTCGGCGACCGGCGCGAAACTGAAATCGACGCCACTGGCACGCAGTTCGCTCGCCATCACCCACGCATGCTCTTCGGCCAGCTTGATGGCTTCGGCGGGATCGCGGTCGTACACCTCGCCGATCTTGATCAAGGGAGGCAAGCGCGTGAAATCGGTACGGAACCGCTGTACCTGCCCGCCTTCCTGGTCGACCGCCAGCAGGAAATCTTCGCCGGCCGCGGCACGTATCGATTCGGCCAGCGCGAGCAACTGTTCGCGATCACGATAGTTGCGCGAAAACAGGATCACCCCCGCCACGCCGGGGGCCGTAAGCCACACCTGTTCGTGCGGCAGCAGTTCGGTGCCGGCAATGCCGATCAGCAGCATCAGACGCCCTCCCCTGCCGGCAAGTCGGAGGCGTTGCGCTCCTCATCGCTCCATTCGGAGTATGGGTGTTCGAGCAGGTTGACGTTGTAGTAGCGCGCCAGGCTGCTCACCTCGCGCCCCAACCAAGCAGGTCGCGGATAGGCGGCATGCGCCTCGGGCATTTCGAGTTCCGCCACCACCAGCCCGCTGCTGGCGCCGAGGAATTCGTCGATCTCGAACATCCAGCCTTCGACTTCCACATGATGGCGAAGCTTTTCGAGCACGCCGTTGCACATGGTAGCGAGCATGGTTTGTGCATCGGCTAGCGCCAGCGGCAATTCGTACTCGGCGCGCGCAATGCCCAGTTCCACCGATTTGATATTGAGCCAGGCCTGCTCGCCACTGATACGTACGCGTACCGACGCGCGCGCAGTGCCATCGCGAAGAGCCCGCACATCGACCAGGTAACCCTGTGCGATGGGTTTGCTGGAATTCACTGACGTGCGCCAATCGTCGTTGGCGAGCAGGAATTTGCGTTCGATTTCGATGCCCATAGTTTATTTGCGTTCGAACAGCGCAATGGATTCCACGTGGGCGGTGTGCGGGAACATGTCCATCACGCCGGCCGCCTTCAGGCGGAAACCATGCTGATTCACCAGGATGCCGGCATCGCGCGCCAGCGACGCCGGATGACATGAAACATAGACGATACGCCCGGTTTCCTTGTGCGGCAGGTATTCCAACACCTTGTCCGCGCCGGCCCTGGGTGGATCGAGCAACAGTTTGTCCCACGGCTTGCGCGCCCATTCGGTGCCGCGCTGATCCTCGAACAGATTGGCGACGTGGAAGCGTGCATTGGCAAGCCCATTGTGTGCCGCATTGTCTGCTGCACGCGCCACCAGGCCATGCTCGCCTTCCACGCCGGTGACTTCCGCAACACGACGCGCCAATGGCAAGGTGAAATTGCCCAGGCCGCAGAACAGATCGAGCACGCGATCCTGCGGCTGCGGGTCTAGCAGCTCCAGCGTGCGCTGCATCATGCGGCGATTCAGGCCCGCATTGACCTGCACGAAATCCAGCGGCTGGAAGACCAGTTCCACGTCTTCCACGCCGGCGCCGGCGGGAATGCGAAATGCCAGCCGTGGATGGTCAGGCCACAGCGGATGCACGCTGCTCACGCCGCCAGGTTGCAGGTAAATGGCGAAACCGTGTTCTTGCCCGAACGCCACCAGCTTGGCGCGATCGCCTTCACTCAGCGGCTTGAGATGGCGAAACACCAGCGCGATGGTGTCGTCGCCGGCGGCGAATTCGATTTGCGCGATTTCGGCGGCGGCGTCCATGCTGCCGACCAGTTCGCCCAACAAACCGATCTTTGCGCCGAGCGCCGGGTGCACGACGTCACAGTGCAGGATGTCGGCGACATAGCGTGGATTGTTCTCCTCACGGAAACCCACCAGCACGCGTCCTTTCTTCGCCACCGCGCGCACGGACAGGCGCCCCTTGCGGCGATAGCCCCAGGCTTCGTCGGTAAGCGGCGGTAACCAGGCTTCGGGTCCCACCTTGCCGATGCGCACAAAGTTGTCGACCAGCACGCGCTGCTTGGCTTCGATCTGCGCGGCGGCGTCCAGATGCTGCAGCGAGCAACCGCCGCATTGGCCGAAATGGCTGCAACGCGGTTCCACCCGGTGCGGCGAGCGCGTCAGGACCTCCAGCGTTTCCGCTTCGTCGAAGTTGCGGTGGCGCTTGCGGATGCGCAGGCGCACCTGCTCGCCCAGCAAGGCGCCGCTGACGAATACGGTTTTCCCGTCAATGCGGGCCACGCCACGGCCATCGTGACTCAGATCGGTAATGGCGACTTCGAACTCGTTCATCGGCCCTCTTGGGAAAACAGGACGCCGGATCGCGTGCGACCCGGACGGGACATGAAGGGGAGGAATGTGGGCCTCGCCGGCCCGGCCAGTCCTCAATGATACCAGCGGAAGACTCTAACGCTCGGCCACGGCGCCCTGGGTGGCCGTCTTGATGCGCCGGACCAGCAGCGGCCATTCGATCCGGCTCTGCGTGCCGGTTACGTGCAGATACGGCAGGCCGCTGCCTTCGACAATCGTGTAACTGCTGGCATCCCCATCCAGGCCGCCAAGCGTGCATACGCCATTGCGCAAGGTGGCGTTGAGCCCCATCCGCTTGAAGTTAGCCGTCTTGAACAGCCTCATCATCGCGCTCTGCAGGCCGCTGGCCGGTGTGCCGCCGGTGATGATCGAGAGGTTGTTGGCCGCGCGCAGGCTGATATGCCCGCCGTTTTGCGCCAGCAGCGAAGCATTGAACGCCACCGGGCTCCCTCCCGCCAGTTGCAGGCCCTCGATGGAGCCATCCATTCGGCCGGTCATGGCGCCGAAATTGTAGGCTTCGGCCAGGGCGGCCAGGTCGACCTGGTGCAAGCCCACGTCCGCGCCCAGCGCCGGGCTAATGCTCAGCGGCTGTTGCACCGCCAGATGGTCGACCGAGGCGCTTCCACCGAATGCCTCGATGGTCAATCCGCCTTCCAACGCATAGCGATCGCCGGTCCAGTGCACGGAGGAAATAGTGCCCCCCAGGGTACCGGCGAAGGGCACCCAGCCCAGTGATTGGGTGAGCGCCGTCATATCCATGCCCGCCAGGCTGGCGGCAAGGTCCAAGCGTTCGGCTTTCTCCGCATCCGGCCGCCATTCGAAGCGGCTGAGGCGGGCGTGGCCTTTCCACGCCGAGAACTCCAGCGGTACCTGCAAGCTCAAGGCTCCATCGCGGCTGCGCCAGCGAGATTGGCTTGCGCCGGTGGTGAATTGATGTAGCGTCAAATGGTCCCAGGCCAGCGCGGTAGGCGATCTGTCGCCTTGCTGGGACCAGTCCAGATCGCCGTGCAATCCGCTCGCATGCAATTGGCCGCTACTGTCGGCAACGTCCAGCTCTTCCGTATGAAAACCGAAACTGCGCAAGCTCTCACCGGCGTAGTCGACGTGTCCTTCGAGCTGCCCGGCGATTTGCAAGTTCGGTTCCGCGAGCTTGTCGAGCCACGGCTGACCGTAGCGTTCGTAAGCCACCGGGAAGCGCGCCTGGAAATGCTCCAGCTTGAGCTTCTGCAGGTTGCCCTTGGCGTCGATCGCCAGCGCTCCGTCCAGCTCAAGCGCATCGGCATCATCCATACGCAAGCGGCTGATGGCGAGGCCGCCTCGCTCGGGGCTGGCGCCAAGATCCAGCGTCACGTCGTGGGCGGGTAGCCTGGCCAACACAGGACCAAGCTGCAGCTCCCCGCCATGCAGGCTGCCGTTCAAGCTCAATTGCGCCGGCCGGGCCGTGGCATCGAGCGCGAAACGCGCATGCCCGTTCAAACCCTGGCCGGCGACATTGCCCGCGGGCGTGGTGTATTGGAAGTCGGCAAAGCTGGCATCGCCGGAAGCCTGGAACCCTTCTTCGCGCATATCGAGGGCGAGGTCCGCATCCAGCTTGCCGCCTGCGATACGCGCCGGCCAGACGGTTGCCAGCAACCCCTGCAGCCAGCCGGCAGGCAGGTTGCGCAAGTTGACTTGCGCGTGCGTGGGTTGATCCAGCGGGAATGCCGTACTGATATGGGCGACGCCCTGGTCGGCGTTGATTTCGAGTGTGTTGGCAGAGGCATCCACGACCAGGTTGAGCGTGGCATTGCCGAGCGCGCCGCCCGGCGCGCCGTTGAGCTGTACCGTGCCGTCGAACATCCAGCGCATTTGCAGGTCGCGATGCAGATTGCCGTCCACGACGACACCAACCTTGCGCCAGCCGAATCCCGGTATGTCCGCCTTGCCGGCGCGCAGGCTGATCTGCACCGTATCAGGCGTTGCGCCAGGACTGAACTGCGCGCGCACGTCCTGCAGGCTCACGCCAGGCACATCGATACGCTTGGCGACCACGACAGTTCCCGCCCACGCGGGCACCGCCCATAGCAGGGTCCAGAGGGCGCATGCGACAAGCGGGCGGCGAAATGAAAACATGGGGCAGCCATTCTGCCAAACTAAGCTGAACGATACGGACACAGGACCGATGCCGTACCCGCCAGACGACGCCATGACGGCTACTGCCGTCGAACCATATCTGCTAGTGGCCGACGACGATGCGCCCACTCGCTATTTCCTCGGCGACGCCTTTCGCCAGTTCGGCGCCCGCGTCGTCTTCGCCGCCAACGGCAACGAAGCGCTGGCCCTGGCACGCAACGAGACTTTCGACCTGCTGGTGCTGGATTGCCGGATGCCGGGGGCCGGCGCGGTCGAAATCCTGACCCAGCTGCGCAACGATCCGGAGGCCAGCTCGGGCTCCCGCCCCGCCGTCGCGAGCAGCGCGGAACTGGATGCCCAGGCACAACAGGCGTTACTAGCAACGGGCTTCCATGCCGTGCTGCTCAAGCCGTGTACCCTGGCGGATCTGCGCGGCATCCTGACACTGGCCGCCGTGGGGCGGCGCAGCGTACCGGTACTGGACGATGGCCAAGCCCTCCACACCAGCGGCACGCCTGCGGTAGTCCAGGCGCTGCGTGGACTGCTACGGCAGGAACTGGTGGCGATCAACCAGGAGCTGGATGAGCTGGCCGTGGACCCGAAGGCGCTGGAAGCGCGCCTGCACAAACTGCGCTCATCCTGCGGGTTTTGCGGCGCAGCGTCGCTGTCCGAGCATATCGTGTCGTTGCAGCAGCATCTGAAGCTGGACCATCGGGGGGCGATGCTGCCGTTGCTGGATTTTCGGCGGTCGGTACGGGAGACGATCGAGGCCCTGCCGGGGGCGTAGGTTGGGGGCAAGCCCCCAACCTCCTCTACCTCTAGCGTCGTGTAAGCGCGTAGGCTGGGATGACAATCCCAGCATCGGGATGGCGTGTAGAAAGCTGGGATTAGCATCCCAGCCTACGCGCCGCACGCAATGGTTCGACATACGAAATGCAGCAACCGTGCGTAAGCAAGGGAGACATTGGGGGTTTGCCCCAATCTCCTCTATCGCCGAGTAAGCGCACCACGCAGCACCCGCCACGCGCGCAGCTCAACGCCCCCCAGATGAAAGCGGATCAACTCGCGCATCATTCCGCGTAGCGCATACAAGCCTTGGGCTTCCGGCATGCGATCGTCGTGCAATGCCAGCAGATCTCCCCCGCGCACCGCATGAGGTTCGTTAGGACCGCAACGAACCGCGCCGTACTCCGAACGGTACGCATACAGCACATCGTGCTGCAAAGGCGCTCCGGTATCGGCTTCGCAATCCAATTGCAGGGCATAGCCCAAGGCGGCAAGCAGGTCGCGTTCGAAGCGTCGTAGATGCCATGCCAGGGAGCTGCCCTCGGCGAGACGCGCGAGCGTCTGTGCGTAGGCCTCAAAGAGGGCTGGGTGCGGGTCCTGCCGCTCGGTCAGCCGTACCAGCAATTCGTTGGCATACAGGCCTGAAAGGCCTGCATCGCCCAAGAGGCGAAACGGCGCCGTGGTGGGTTCGGCGCCACGCAGGCTGGCAAGTTCGCCGCGCAGGTGCAAATTCATGACGAGCGGCTGAAAAGGTTCGAGCTGCGAGCGTTGCAGGCGCCCACGCTGGCTGCGCACGCCGCGCGCGACCACGCCGAGGCGCCCGTGATCGCGAGTCAAACATTCGAGCAGCAAGGAGGTTTCGCGATAAGGGCGCGAGTGCAACACAAAAGCGGGCTGCTGCTCGATGAGCATCGCCGGCCCGGCTAGTCGGTATAGCCGAACTGCTTGAGCATCGATTCGTCGTCCGCCCAGCCTTCCCGCACCTTCACCCACAGTCGCAGGAATACCTTGCGATCGAACATGCGCTCCATATGCCGGCGTGCCGCGGTGCCGATGGCCTTGAGCTGTTCGCCGCCCTGCCCGATGACGATGGCCTTCTGGCCATCACGCTCCACCCAGATCACCGCATGAACTTCCGCCACCCCGTCTTCGCGGTCCTTGAATTGCTCGATCTCGACCGTGGTGGCGTAGGGCAATTCCTGGTTGAGGCGCAGCATCAGCTGCTCGCGCACCATTTCCGCCGCCAGGAAACGCTCGCTGCGATCGGTTATTTCGTCTTGGCCGAACACCGGCGCGCGCACCGGCAGGCGGGCGAGGATGTCCTGCGTGAGCACCTCCAGCCCCTTGCTCTTCAGGGCACTCACGTAGTGCACCGCATCGTAGCTGTGCTTTTCGGTGAGCTCGGCCACGAACGGCAGCAGCGCCGCCTTGTCCTTGCTCAGATCGACCTTGTTGATCGCTAGCAGGCGCGGCGTGCTCTGTTCGCGCAGTACCTCGTAAAGCGCTTCGTCCTCATCGGTCCAGCGCCCGGCCTCGATCACCTGCACGGCCAGTTCCACTTCACTGAGCGCGGAGTGCACGGCCCGGTTGAGGCTGCGGTTCATCGCCCGCTTGGCGCCGCGATGCAGGCCCGGGGTATCGACGTAGAGAATCTGCCCGGCGTCGCTGCTGGCGATGCCGAGGATGCGATGGCGGGTCGTCTGCGGACGCGGGCTGACAATCGACAGGCGGAAGCCGATCAGCGCGTTGAGCAAGGTCGACTTGCCGACATTGGGCCGGCCGGCCAACGCCACGAAGCCGCAGCGAAAGTCGGGGTGCGGCAGCTCGTTTTCGGTGGCGTCGTCGCGTTCGTCGTTCATGGTGCGGGGGTACTCTGGTAGACGGTTATAAGCATGGCTCCGCACGCTTGCGAACGCCACCGGCATGGCGTCATTGCCATGCGAAAAACCTGGATTTCGACCGGGTGGCCGGGTCCGGCCAGGGAATTACTGTCCTTCCTGCTCGCCAGCCAGCCGGGTCAGCACCGTTTCGGCGGCATCCTGCTCGGCGAGCCGGCGGCTGCTGCCGCGCCCTGCTGCCGTCACCGCCGTGGGCTGGCTGACCAGGCATTGCACTTCGAAGATACGCGCATGCTCTTCGCCTTCGGTCGCCACCAGTTCGTACTGCGGCAGCGGCAAACCTTGCGCCTGCAACCATTCCTGCAACCGGGTCTTGGCGTCCTTGGAGGCATGCGGCAAAGCGGCGATGCGGTCTGCGAACAGCGTTCGTACCGCCGCTCTGCAAGCTTCGAAGCCGCCATCCAGGTAGATGGCGGCAACCAGCGCCTCGAAGGCGTCGGCCAGTATGGAGTCGCGCCGGTAGCCCCCGCTCTTGAGTTCACCCGAGCCCAGCTTCAGTCGGTCGCCCAGTTCCAGTTCACGGGCCACGACTGCCAGCGCCTGGCCATTCACCAGTTGCGCGCGCAGGCGCGACATGTCGCCTTCGGCCGCCTTGGGATGCGTTTCGTAAAGCATCTCGGCGATGATCGCCCCGAGCAGGGCATCGCCGAGAAACTCCATGCGCTCGTTGTTGGGTCTACCGGCGCTGCGATGCGTCAGGGCGAGCGTGGCCAGCGAAGGATCGCGAAAGTGATAAGGCAAATCCACTGTTATTGCGGGGGAGCGACATTGCCCGGCACGGGCACACTCTTGTTGAAATGAATCAGGAAATCGATGTTGTACAAGAAAGGTATCTGCTTGTCGTAGGTGACGCGCAGCTCATTGCCGCTGGCGCCCTGGCCGAAGGTGATGTCGCTGGGATGAATGGTGGAATCATCCACGTACTGGAACCCCAGCTTGAACAGCAGGTCACGCCGAACCTGGTCCAGCGTCTTGCCTTCCACGCCTTCGGTGGCTATCTGGTTCATGGCCTTCACCACACCTGCGTACTCGGTGTAGGCCGGCATCAGTTTCATTGCCATGTAGGCGAAAAAGCCCGCCACGATCAGCACCACGATGAAGCCGAGCAGCGTGATGCCTGATTGTTTGGATTTCATGGTCCCCTCGCTGTGCCGCCGACGCGGCCCCTGTTCCGAATCAAAACCCCAATAGCGCTACTTTGCCCGGTCCGCGCAAGCATCGCCAGCGACATGTTCACGATTCTGCCAGGGAAGCTGGTTGACGCCATGTCGCACGCGTAGGCATAGATCAATGGCTTCTTCAATGAATGACCGTGCCAATACGGTGGAAATCCACGTAGCCGGTACCCCAACCCTTCCAGCTTAACCAGATCATGAAAGCCTTGCCGACCAGGTTTTGTTCCGGCATGCAGCCCCACCAGCGGCTGTCCTCGCTGTTCTCGCGGTCGTCACCCATCACGATGTAGCAGTTCGGCGGCACCACCGCCGGCACTTTCGCATTGGGGATCGGTGGCGTCGGACCGCGCGCGGGCATGCGTGCGATCAGGTGATTGACCGGGCCGAGCTGCTCGCTCCATACGCTGGCGTTGTAATACAGCAGCTCGTTGTCTTCGGGACGGGCCGGATTGCCCTTGAACGAGCCGATCTGGGTATCGGCCACCGGCTTGCCGTTGATCACGATCTGGCTGTCGTGCACTTCGAGGGTGTCGCCCGGCAGGCCGATCACGCGCTTGATCCAGTTCTGGCTGGCCACCGGCGCATGCGGATCGGCGCAAGTCATGTCGCCGCTGCGCACGGTCTTGCCATTGTCGTCCTGGCAGATGTAGCCGGGAAAGCGGAATACCACCACGTCGCCGCGCTTGGGCTCGCCGATGCCGACCATCTTGTTGTTGAAGGCGGGCAGGCGCAGTCCGTAGGCAAATTTGTTGACCAGGATGAAATCACCCACGTCGAGCGTGGGCATCATCGAACCGGACGGAATCCGGAACGGTTCGGCCACGAAGGAGCGCAGCACCAGCACCACGAAAATCACCGGGAACAGCGAGCGAGCCCAATCCACCGGCGCCGGATCGCGGTATTCCTCGCCAGCCGCCGCGAAGCGCGCTTTGCGCTTGCGATACAGCAGCAATCGGTCTAGGCCCCACACCACACCGAACAGGACGGTGAGGGCGAGCAGAATGGCCGAAAAGTCAAAATCCATGCGTTGGCTCCGCTATTTGTCCACTTTGAGCACGGCAAGGAAGGCTTCCTGCGGAATCTCTACCCGACCGACCTGCTTCATGCGCTTCTTGCCTTCTTTCTGCTTTTCCAGCAGCTTCTTCTTGCGGCTGACGTCGCCACCGTAGCACTTGGCGAGCACATTCTTGCGCAGCGCCTTCACCGTCGAACGCGCGATGACCTGCGCGCCGATGGCGGCCTGGATCGCCACGTCGAACTGCTGGCGTGGAATCAGGTCCTTCATGCGCTCGACCAGGTCGCGGCCGCGCCGATCAGCATGGCTGCGATGCACGATCAGGCTGAGCGCATCGACGCGGTCGCCGTTGATGAGGACGTCTACGCGCACGAACGGGCCAGCGTCGAAGCGCTCCATGTGGTAATCCATGGACGCATAGCCGCGCGACACCGATTTGAGCTTGTCAAAGAAATCCAGCACCACTTCGGCCAGCGGCAGCTCGTAATTGATCTGCACCTGCGTGGCCAGGTACTGGATGGAACGCTGCACGCCGCGCTTCTCTTCGCACAGCGTGATGATGTTGCCGATGTAATCGGGCGGCGTAAGGATGTTCGCCACGATGATCGGTTCACGGATTTCCTCGATCTGGGTGACCGGCGGCAGGCGCGCGGGGTTGTCCAGCTGCATCACCGAGCCGTCGCTCTTGAGGATTTCATACACCACGGTCGGCGCAGTCGTGATGAGGTCCAGGTCGTATTCGCGCTCCAGGCGCTCCTGCACGATTTCCATGTGCAGCATGCCGAGGAAGCCGCAACGGAAGCCGAAGCCCATTGCTTCGGAGCTTTCCGGTTCGAAGAACAACGCAGCGTCGTTGAGGCGAAGTTTGTCCAGCGCCTCGCGCAGCGCGGGGAAATCATCGGCCGAAACCGGGAACAGGCCGGCGAACACGCGCGGCTGCATGGTCTGGAAACCGGGCAGCGGATGCGAAGCGGGCTTGGCGGCCAAGGTCAGGGTGTCGCCCACCGGTGCGCCATGGACGTCCTTGATGGAGGCGGTGATCCAGCCCACTTCGCCGGCGCTGAGCCGCTCCAGTTTCTTGCGCTTGGGCGTGAACACACCCACTTCGCTGACTTCGTGCGCGCGACCGGTGGACATCACCTGCAGCTTGTCCCCGGGCTTGATTTCACCCTGCATGATGCGCACCAGCGACACCACACCCAGGTAGTTGTCGAACCAGGAATCGATGATCAGCGCCTGCAGGCGGTCGGTATCGCGCGGCTTGGGCGGCGGAATGCGCGCCACGATGGCTTCGAGCACTTCCACTACGTTCTGGCCGGTCTTGGCGCTGACCGCCACGGCCTCGGTGGCGTCAATGCCGATCACGGCTTCGATTTCACCCTTCACCTTGTCCGGATCGGCGGTGGGCAGGTCGATCTTGTTGAGCACCGGCACCACTTCCAAGCCCTGCTCCACGGCGGTGTAGCAGTTGGCGACCGATTGCGCCTCCACGCCCTGCGCCGCATCAACCACCAGCAGCGCCCCTTCGCAGGCGGCGAGCGAGCGGCTCACTTCGTAGGAAAAATCGACGTGGCCCGGCGTATCGATGAAATTGAGCTGATAGGTCTTGCCGTCCCGCGCCTTGTACGGCAGCGACACGGACTGGGCCTTGATGGTGATGCCACGCTCGCGTTCGATCGGGTTGCTGTCCAGCACCTGGGCTTCCATCTCGCGCTCGGCCAGTCCGCCGCAAATCTGAATGATGCGGTCGGCAAGCGTCGATTTGCCGTGATCGATATGGGCGATGATGGAGAAATTGCGGATCAGTTCCATGGGCACGCTGTCAGCTTCACCGCCTCGCGCAATGCAAGGCCAGCTATCACCGGAATGGCGATATTAGCCGCTCATTATCGCATGGATTGAGAACATCGGCCCACGCCACCATCGGGCGGCTGCCCTGCGGGCTCTGCTTGGGAAAGGCCCGCCTTGCGGCGGGCCTTCGTACGGGGACTCAATCGGCTTTGTCGCTGGGAATGGTCAGTGCGATGAAGTTGTTCGAATCGCCGCGCCGCACCAGCAGCAGCACGGTATCGCCCGGCTTCACGCCCGCGGTGGCGGCGCGGAAGGCCTCCACGCTGCCCACTTTCTTCTGGTTCACCATCAGAACGACGTCGCCCTGCTGCAGGCCGGCCTGTGCCGCCGCGGGGCCGGTCACGTTGGCGATGGCCACGCCCTCGCCCGGCTTCAGGCCGAGCTGGCTGCGCGCGGAGGCATCCATGTTCTCGACGCTGAGGCCCAACGCGTCCGCGCCACTGCTCGGGGCGGCCTTGCTCAGCGCGGAGGCGGCATTCTGATCACGAGGCATGGTGCTGATGGTGGCGTTGACGGTCTTTTCCTTGCCATCGCGCAAGACCTTGATCGGTACCGTGGCGCCCGGCTTGGTCATCGCAACCATCGGCGGCAGGTCCTGCCCCTGGACAACCTCGTGGCCGTCGAAGGCAAGAATGATGTCACCCGATTGCAGGCCAGCCTTCTGTGCGGCGCTATCGGGCGACACGCTGACCACGATCGCCCCCTTGTCGCTATCCAGCTTCAACGCCTTCACGACATCGTCATCGACCGGCTTGATCTGGACGCCCAGCATGCCGCGCGTGACGTAACCCTTGCTCTTCAGCTGCTCAACCGCGTTCATGGCCAGGTCGATCGGGATCGAGAAAGCAATGCCCTGGTAGCCGCCGGTATCTGAAAAAATCTGTGAGTTGATGCCCACCACCTGGCCCTGCAGGTTGAACAACGGCCCACCGGAATTGCCGCGATTGATCGGCACATCGGTCTGGATGAAGGAGGTGCTGGGCTGATCCCGGTTGCCGAGGCTACGCCCCACCGCACTCACGATGCCTTGTGTCACGGTGTAGTCGAAGCCGAACGGTGAGCCGATCGCGAGCACCCACTGGCCGGGCTTGAGCAGGCTCGAATCGCCAATGCTTACGGCCGGCAGGCTGCCGCCCGCATCCACCTTCAGCAAGGCTATGTCATAGGTGGGATCGGTACCCACCACCTTAGCTGTCAGGGTGCGCCGATCCTGCAGGCGGACGGTCACGCTGTCGGCGTGATCGACCACATGATTATTGGTGAGGATGTAGCCGTCGCTGGAAAGAATAAAGCCCGAGCCTAGCGAGGTGTGGGCCTGCTCGTCCGGCGAGGGCAGCATCGGCATGCCGAAGAAGCGGCGGAAGATTTCGGCCTGGCCCGGGTCCATGCCCTGCATCGGCATACCGCCGGAATTCTTGGGACGATGCCCGGAATACTTGGCCTCCACATGCACCACCGCGGGAGCATTTTTCTGCACGATCCCGGTGAAATCGGGCAAGCCGGCAACAGCCGGGGCAGCCTGCGCCCAAGTCGCGGGACTCGCCGTGGCCATGCCCAAACCCAGGGCACAGCCCAGCAGGCCACAAAGAAGACGGCTATTGACGAGACGGGGTTGATTCATGACTCCTCCACGGGTTTCAGACACCCCTCTTCACGCTCCAGGGCTGGCCAGGTGGAACGAGAGCAAGGGGACAAGGAAGAAAGGCAAAGCCAGGCAGCTGGCCAGCCGAAAAGCGGAGAGCGCATGCCCGCCGCTTCCGGATGTTACTTAACGGGCGCCTTGCACCGCGGCAGGCTGCGCCTGCGGGGTATCGATCAGCAGCAAGTAGCTGCCGTCCTGGTTGTTCAGCGCCTTGTAGCCGTGCATGGAATAGCTCTGGCCGCGATAGCGCTGGAACAACGGATTTTCCGAAGGATCGCCCAGGGTCACCGAAGCGCGCTGGCTCAACGCCGAGGCCGAATACGGGCTCAAGGACGGCGGCACGGCCGCCAGCATATCGTTGCTCGTCCGCCTTGGCGCCGCCGTGGCATTGGCCGCAGCAAGGGATGCACCGACGCGCGCACCGTGGGATGCAGCCGCGCCGCCATTGGCGGCAAGCCGGGCCGGACGCTCGGAATCAGGTGCAGTCGGCCGCGACACCATCAACGCCGCCACCGCGACACTCGCCGCGATCGCGCCGCCCATGGACAGCCGCAGCCAGTCACGCTTGGGCGACTTGGCGGCCGCGTGTTCGCCTTCGATGGCCGCCATTACGCGGGACGCAAAGCCCTCGCTGGCCACCGCCGGTAACTGCCGGCGCAGTCCTTCGCCTGCAACGTGATAACGCATCCATGTCTGCACCAGCGAACCGTCGTGATCGAGTCTGCGCAACAAAAAGCGCAACTCTTCCCTGGACAGCTCACCGTCCACGGCCGCGGAAAGGTTTTCCATGTTGGCTTCAGTCATGACATCCGATCCTCGCGGTCTGAAAGCAATGGCCGCAACTTTTCATCGATCGCCTCGCGTGCCCGGAAGATGCGCGAACGCACCGTTCCAATCGGGCAGCCCATGGCTTCGGCAATCTCTTCATAGCTAAGGCCTTCCACTTCACGCAGGGTGATGGCCGTCCTGAGCTCCTCGGGCAAGGCTTGGACAGTGGCAAACACCGTTTGTTCAATTTCCTGGCGCATCAATTCGCGCTCGGGGGTGGCCCCCTCCTGCATGCGGTCGGCACCCGGCACGAACACGGCATCCTCGATGGCGATATCGTCCGCCGGGGGCCGGCGGCCCATGGCTACCAGATGGTTCTTGGCCGTGTTGACGGCAATCTTGTACATCCAAGTATAGAAAGCACTGTCGCCGCGGAACGAGCCGATCGCCCGCCAGGCGCGGACAAAAGCCTCCTGCGCCACGTCCTCGCATTCGGCGGCGTTGTGTACGTAGCGGGAAATGAGGCCGATGACCTTGTTCTGATATTTACGCACCAACAGGTCGAAAGCACGCCTGTCCCCGTTTTGAACACGCTCTACCAGCGCACTGTCGAGTTCGTTGTCGCCCATCCGGGCCGTCTCCTTCGTCACTGGACCATGCCGGGATGTCCCGTTGGATGGGTGAGCCGTTCTGACCTGTTTCGCCCCGACAAGTTCAGTGCAAAAGCCGATCCATCACCATTCTAAGATAGGGGCATGCCGCTGTGACTCAAGAAGTTGCGCGCGCTGCCCGGATCAATTCAGGCGCTGACCGCAGAAAGACCCTGGCCGGACAACAAGCGCTCGCGCTCGCCCAGCAAGCGCTCAAAGCCGGAGTGCGGCAAAGGCCGGCAGAACAAGTAGCCCTGGAGCTCATCGCAATGGTTGGCACGCAGGAACTGCAGGTGCTGCTCGATTTCCACACCCTCGGCCACCACGCCACGTTTGAGGCGATGAGCCATTTCGATGGTGGCCCGTACGATCGCTTCGTCATCGGGGTCGACGCCGATGTTGCGCACGAAGCTCTGGTCGATCTTGATGCGATCGGCGGGGAGTTTGCGCAGATAGTCCAGTGAAGCGGCGCCGGTACCGAAGTCGTCGATGGCGATATGGCAGCCGAGCTTGTACAACTTCTGCATGTTGTCCATCAGGTTGGGTGCCGCCTTGATGCTGATGCTCTCGGTGACCTCCAGTTCGAGCAAGCCCGGATCCAGACCGCTCTCCTCCAGCACGGACTCCACCACGTCCGGGAGGTCCGGCTGCATCAGCTGCACAGCGGAAAGGTTCACGCCCAGCCGCAAGCGCAAGCCGAAACGCTCGTCCCAAGCCTTGGCCTGTTTGCAAGCGGTACGCAGCACCCACTCGCCGATCGATACGATCAGCCCGGTTTCCTCCGCCAACGGAATGAAGAAGCCGGGGCCGATGTGGCCCAGTTCCGGGTGCTCCCAGCGCAGCAACGCTTCCATGCCGACAATGTCTTCGGTTTCCGCGCTGATCTGCGGCTGATAGAACACCCGCAATTCACCGTTGCCTTCGGCATGGCGCAAGCGCGCCTTCAAGGCGGCGTTCTGCTGCTCTTGCGCGGGGCTTACGTCGTAGACGCGGTAATTGTTGCGCCCCAGGCTCTTGGCGGCATACATCGCCTCGTCGGCATGCTTGAGCAAGGTCTCGGCATCGAGCGCATCTTCCGGAAAGTAGCTGATGCCGATGGATGCCGTGACCTGCAACTCCGGACCATCTTCCAGATGCAACGGCGCCTCCATCAACTGCACGATCTTGTCCGCTACGCGCAGCACGTCATCGGTCTTGACGATGTGCCGCAGCACGATGATGAACTCGTCGCCGGCGTAACGCGCCACGGTATCGGACGCGCGCACGCTGCTGCGTAGTCGCTGCGTCACCGCCACGAGCACCTGGTCGCCTACCGCATGACCGAGCGTATCGTTGATGAACTTGAAGCGGTCAAGGTCCACGAACAGGACGGCGAAGGTCTCGCCGGTGCGATTCGCCTCGCGGATGATGGTGTCGAGGCGGTCGTTGAACAGCAGCCGGTTGGGCAGCCCGGTGAGCGCATCCAGCAAGCCTTCTGCACGGCCTTGCTCGCGGGTGCGCCGCAATTCGAGCATGTGCGCGAAGTGCGCCGCCGCACAATGCAGCACCGGCTCCACGATGCCCGGCTCGCTGAAAGGATGGCGGCTGCCCGCCAGCAAGGCGCCCAGCACGCTGCGCCGTTCGTCGAGCAAGGGCAAGCCGACGAAGCCGCGCAAGCCCAGCAAGTTGATCAGCGGATCGACCTCGGCCAATCGCTTTGCATCATGCGGATGCAGCAGCGTGCGGCCCCCGAGTACCAGGCGCAGCGAACTCTGTAATTGCGGACCCGGCCAGACCTGCTCTTCGCCGCGCCAGCGCTGCACGATCTGGACCGGCACGCTGCTTTCCTCCGGACGCGCCGACCACACGGCGAGATAATCCAGATCCATCTCGTCCAACAGCAGTCGCGCGGTTTCCGGCAGACTTGCATCGTCGTGATTGCCCGAGAGCAAGCGCGCCAGCACCCCCAAGGCAACAGCCGGGCGAACGCTCGCGCTGGCGCTGCGAAACACCAGCGCCAGCATCTCGCGTCCGCTATGCCTTACGCGTCGCACACTGGCTTCGCCTATGTCATGGCCACGAACCGATTTGCGCCGGCACGCGAGCCAGCGCCGGTCCGCATCGAACAGCGCTTTCTCCAGCCCCACCGTTTCGAAGATCAGCACTTCCGTCAGCGGCATGCTGGTCAGCAAGCTATTGGCCAGCCCGCTGTGCCTGATATAGGCCGGATTGGCCTCCACCACGCGTTCGGCGGCCGGGTCGACGATCAGCCAGTCACCATCACCGTCTTCGAAGATGAAACGGTAGTCGCTGGTGGTGGCGGGCAATACCAAGGAAGACGCTGGAGATGGATTGGCGACCGGCTCCGCAACCTGCAACTGCGCCCCGCCACGCAATTGCTGCCAGCGCGCAATCAGTTCGCTGCCGATTTGCGACGCGAACAGCCAGCCGCCAACCATGGGCGGCAATTGGCCCGGTTTGATGGTCGCTTCGTCGACCAGTACCGCAATGATCGGCGCATCCACGCACGACGGCAGCAGACGCAGTTGTTCGCAGACCGTGGTGCCCGCGCGTCCGTCACCGTCGAACACCACCACGATCAACGCCAGCGGTTCTCGCCCCTCCAGCAAGATCGCCGCATGCGTCATGTCGCGCGCGGAGTGAATGGTCGGATGCCCCTCGCGATCGAGCGCATCGAACAGCTCGCGACGAAGCTCGCGCTGCGAGGCCACCAGCAAGATGCCGGTTTGAAAAGCAGCCGTACTCACAACAGCCATCGTCCGTCACGCAGCCGTGGGCGCTGGACCACGTCCGCCGCGCTGCCCAGGCGCACGGCAATATCGTCGATGCTCGAAACCAGACTCTGCGGCGCATCGAGCAATACCACCCGACGCACATGCCCTTGAGGCGCACGGGCCAGCTGCCGCAACAGGCTGCTATCAGCGGGCGCCAGCGGCAAAGGGAACGGGGAAAGCAGGTACACGCCAAAATGAATGGCCTGCTGGATGTAACGCAAGGCATTGCCCAGGCGTAGCGAACCGGGAATCACCGCATGCGCCTCACGCAGGTTTTCCATGCCGGTTTCGGGCCGCCAGAGATACACCGATTGGCCGTTCAGGCGCGCCAGGGCGCGAAATTGCTCAATCAAGGCCTTGCTCTCGACGTGCTCCAGCACGACCAGCCCTCCCGGGGCGGTCAGGATGCGCTCGTAGATATCGTTGCCGGCAAGCGGCGCGGGGGCCATCAGGGAAGTCATACCGCCCAAAGGGAAGTCGTCGCATCTCGTACGTTACGCAGTCGTACGCGAAGCGCAATAGCCGGATGACTGAGGCGTGATCCATGCGGCATACCCTAGGGATGCTCTGATCTATTCCACGTACCCGTCACCGCACTGTATGCGCGCCGCGCGGCACGCCCTGCGGGCCTTCTGGACGTCATGCCGGGCACGTGGAATAGATCAGAGCATCCCTAGGCTGCCCTCCCAATACCCTTCCGAATGGTGCGTCTCGCAATCATCGCGGCGGAACGGTATGGTGCAGGTCTCCCGGCCATCCCCTATGCCCCCATGTTCGAAGGATTGCGCTTCAATCACTGGAAAACGAGCCTGGATGACAGCGGCATCGTTACCCTCACCCTGGATCGCGCCCAAAGCGGGGTCAACGCCATCTCGCGCGAAGTGCTGGATGAGCTAGGGCAGATCGTGGAGCGGCTGGCGATCGAAAAGCCCGCCGGGGTCATCATCCATTCGGCCAAGGCGAACGGGTTCGCCGTCGGCGCCGATATCAAGGAATTCGTCGAATACGCCAGGCAGGGCACGGTGCTGGAGAACATCGAGAATGGCCAGCGAGTGTTTGAAGCGCTGGCGCGCCTGCCCTGCCCTACCGTGGCCGCCGTGCATGGCGCCTGCATGGGCGGTGGCACCGAGCTGATCCTGGCCTGCCGCCAGCGCATCGCCACGGACGACGAGAAAACCCGCATCGGGCTGCCGGAAGTGATGCTGGGCATCCATCCCGGCTGGGGTGGCTCCGCCCGCCTGCCACGCCTGATCGGCGCGGCCGAGGCATTGCCCCTGATGCTGACAGGCAAAGCCTTGTCTGCCCGCAAGGCCAAGAGTTTGGGCGTGGTCGACCGGCTGGCCCGGGCGGATGAGCTGATGGCCGAAGCACGCGCCCTGCTGCGCCATCCCCATGCCCAACCGTTCGCGCGGCGTGCGACGGCATGGATCAGCAACACCTGGCTGGCACGCCAGATCCTGGCGCCGATGGTGATCAAACAGACGGCGGCGAAGGTACGCAAGGAACACTACCCCGCCCCCTTCGCCTTGATCGATGTGTGGAAGCGCGGCGGCAACAACATCCAGCAACGCCTGAAACTGGAAGCGCGCTCGGTCGCCAAGCTGGCGGAAACCTCCACCGCACGCAACCTGATCCGCATCTTCTTTTTGCAGGAACGCCTGAAGGGTCAGGGCGGCGGCATCGACGCAGCTATTCATCACGTACACGTGGTGGGCGCCGGCGTCATGGGTGGCGATATCGCGGCATGGGCGGCGCTCAAAGGGTTCGAGGTCACGCTGCAGGATCGCGAGATGAAATGGATCCAGCCCGCACTGGATCGCGCCCAGGCGCTGTACGAGAAAAAACTGAAAACACCCGACAAGGTGGCCGAAGCGCGCAAGCGCCTACGCGCTGACGTGGAAGGCGCTGGCGTCGCGCAGGCCGACCTTGCCATCGAAGCGATCTTCGAAAACCCGGAAGCAAAGGAAGCGCTTTACGCGACGATGGAGCCGCAACTGAGCCAAGGCAATGGCATCCTGGCCACCAATACCTCATCCCTGCCACTGGATGAACTGCGCAAATCCCTGCAAGCGCCGCAGCGCTTCCTGGGTCTGCATTTTTTCAACCCGGTGGCACAGATGCCGCTGGTGGAAGTGGTGCGTCACGATCGCCTTGACCCAGCCATCGAAAAACGGGCGCTGGCCTTCTGCAAAGCGATCGGCAAATTGCCGGTGGCGGTCAAGGGTACGCCAGGCTTCCTGGTCAACCGCATCCTGATGCCTTACCTGCTGGAAGCGCTGCGCCTGTACAAGGAAGGCGTGCCAGGACCGGTGCTCGACCGGGAAGCGAAGGCCTTCGGCATGCCGATGGGGCCGATCGAACTGGCCGACACCGTGGGCCTGGACGTATGCGCCTCGGTCGGCAAGGAGCTGGCGCCGTTCCTGGGCCTGGAGCTTCCACCGGGCCTGGAGGAAAAACTCGAAGCCGGCAAACGCGGCAAAAAGGACGGCCAGGGCCTGTACACCTGGCAGGACGGCAAGCCGCAGAAGCCACAGGTGGACCCGGACTACACGCCACCGCCGGACGTGCGCGATCGCATGATCCTGGCGATGGTCAATGAGGCGGTCGCCTGCCTGAGCGACAACGTGGTGGACGATGCCGACCTGCTAGATGCCGGCGTGATCTTCGGCACCGGCTTTGCGCCCTTCCGTGGCGGCCCCATCCAGTTCGTGCGCGACGAGGGTGCGGAGAAAGTGCGCCAGAAACTCGACTCGCTGGCCAAACGCCATGGCGAGCGTTTCACACCCAAGCATGGTTGGGACCACCCGGCGTTGAAGCCGCAAGAGGAGTTCGACGTCGCGATCGCGTAGGCTGGGATGAAATCCCAGCATAGGGACACCGCGTGGGGAGCTGGGATGCTCATCCCAGCCTGCATCACCACATCAAATCGTCGGGAATGCCGTCCTCGTCCACACCCACGGCCGCCGGATTCACCAGCAAGGCCACCAGGTGCGGATCGACCTCCCGCACCTGCTCTGCCACTGCCTGCGTGACCAGCACATAACGCCCTGCGTTTTGCACAACGCCCAACTTGCCGGCGTTGAGGTCGGCAAGTTGGTGGGTGTCCACATGTACCCGGCGGATCTTTCCGCCGTATTCGAAGTGACGCACCTGATCGACATCGGCTTTGTTCAGCGCCTGGCCTTCAAGCAGCTGCTGTACTTTCGCCTTGCGCTCGCGCTTGATGCGCGCCAACTCGGCCGCTTCCTGTTCGGCACGCTTGCGCTCCTGCGCCTCGGTCTGCGCGCGAATGGCATAGGCCTTGGCCAGGTCAATCTCGCCGCTGCGGGCAGGTTTCGGCTGGTGCGGCGGTTTATGCGGCGGCTTGCCCCCGGCGAAGGCGGCATTCGGCTTGGGCGCAGGCTGCTGCTGGCGTTTTTCGTCCTTGAGCTGCTTGACGATGCCGCTCTTCAGGAGCTGATCTCGTAATGAATCGACCATGATCGAAAATCCAGTGTTACGTGTTGCGTTCTATCAATAATGAGGCGGCGGCGGCTCGCTGTGCGCATCGGGCGCCTGCCCGAGACGCACCGCTTCCAACTCGCTACGCAGATCGCGTACCAGGCGTTCCAGCGTCACGATGCGCAGCGATTGTTCCGCATCGGCAGCCACCAATGCCTGGACCGCATCATCGATAAAAGCGAGCCGGACTTCCAGCTCCGTAAGACGCTGCTCAGTATGGCTCATGACACTTCCGGGCGTAGCACACTGCGCCCGCGGCCGATGCCGTAGTACGCCAAACCAGCATCTTCCACTACGGCGGGCTCGTACATGTTACGCCCGTCGAAAATGACCGGCTCTTTCAGCATGCTACGGATGCGCGCGAAATCGGGGCTTCGAAACGCTTTCCATTCGGTGATGATCGCCAGCGCATCGGCGCCGTCCAGGGTCTGATACGCACTGTCGCACAGCACCAAATCACCGCGTTCACCGTACAGGCGCCGGGTCTCCTCGCGCGCCTCCGGATCGAACGCACGCACCATGGCACCGGCTTCCCACAGCGTCTCCATCAAGCGCCGGCTGGAAGCCTCGCGCATGTCGTCCGTGTTGGGCTTGAACGCCAGTCCCCACAAGGCGATCGTTCGCCCGCGCACGTTGCCGTCGAAATGCCGCTGGATGAAATCGAACAGCTTGACCTTCTGGTCGCCATTGACTGCCTCGACTGCCCCAAGCAGGCGCGCGTTGTAGCCCACCGCGCGCGCGGTGCGCTCCAGCGCCTGGACGTCCTTGGGAAAGCACGATCCACCGTAGCCGGCGCCCGGATAGATGAAGTGATAGCCGATGCGCGGATCCGAGCCGATGCCCTGGCGCACCCATTCGACATCGGCGCCAACGCGCTCGGCGATGTTGGCGATCTCGTTCATGAAGCTGATCTTGGTGGCCAGCATGGCATTGGCCGCGTACTTGGTAAGCTCGGCCGAACGCACATCCATGACCACGGTGCGATCGTGGCTGCGATTGAACGGCGCATACAACTTGCGCAGCAAGCCGATGGCGCGTTCGCTGGAGCTGCCGATCACGATGCGATCGGGGCGCAGGCAGTCTTCCACCGCGTCGCCTTCCTTCAGGAATTCAGGGTTGGACGCCACGTCGAATTCCACGGACGAGCCACGCGCGGCCAGTTCCCCGGCCACCGCGTCGCGCACGCGATCGGCGGTGCCTACGGGAACCGTGGACTTGTTGACGATCACCGCATAACGATCCAGATGCCGCCCGACGGAACGGGCCACGCTCAACACATATTGCAGGTCCGCGCTGCCGTCTTCGTCCGGCGGCGTACCCACGGCGATGAAGATGATTTGCGCATGCGCGACCGCTGATGCCGCATCGGTGGTGAACTCGAGCTGCCCGTTGGCGTGATTGCGTCGCACGATCGGCTCGAGGCCTGGTTCGAAGATCGGTATCTCGCCACGGCCAAGGCGAGCAACCTTGCCTTCATCGATATCGACGCAAACGACATGGTTACCCATCTCGGCCAGGCAGGCTCCGGTAACCAGGCCCACATAGCCGGTACCAAAAATGGTGACTTTCATCGTATCGGGTCAACGCCTTGTTGAGGGGCGTGAATTCTAACAGTGTCAAAAGAAACGCCCGTGTCAAAGACACAAGCGCTTGTCGCTCTGTAACGCAAACGGGGCGCGATCGTTCGCGCCCCGTTCATGCAACACACGCGTGCAGCCAGGCAATTACTTGCCGCTGCCCTCGCCTTCGCCGCCGCCCTGCGGGGCGCTGGCACTGGCCGGCGTCGGGCCGGTGCTCACCAGGGTCACGTCGAAGATCAGCGTGGCGTTCGGCGGCATCGGGCCACGCGGCTCCGAACCGTAGGCGAGGTTCGGCGGGATGAAGAGCTTGTAGTGGCCGCCCACTTGCATCAGCTGCAGGCCTTCGCGGAAGCCCGGGATCACGCGGGCAAGCGGAATCGCGGTCGGCCCCGGCGGGTTGTTCTTCTCGGAGCTGTCGAACACTTCGCCGTTCACCAGGGTGCCCTTGTAGTTCACCTTCACGGTGTCATTCGGACCCGGACGGGCGCCGGTGCCCTGGGAGACCACCTGGTACTGCAGGCCGGAAGCGGTCGTCTTCACACCCGCGGCGCTCTTGTTCTTGGCCAGGAAAGCATCGCCTTCAGCCTTGTTCTTGGCCGACTGGGCGTCAAATTCCGCTTTGCCCTTGGCTTCGGCCTGCGCGATGAAGCCCTTCCACACCGTGGAGGCTTCCGCTTCGGACATGCTCGGCTTCTGGCCGCTCAGTGCGGCGGTCACCGCGCGACCCACGGTCGCCGGGTCCACCAGCTCGCGCATCGGTCCGGGGATCTGGCCGGCCAGCTGATAGCCCATGATCTCGCTGGCCTTGGCCTTGTCGACCGTACCGGTGGCTGCGGTACTGGACGTCTGGGCCTGCGCGCCAGCGGTGATGCCCAGCGCAACGGCCAGCGCGGCCGCAGTCAGCGTGGGTCGCAGAAAATGCTTCATTCGGAACTCCCTAAGTCTTTGGATTTGCCGGCGTGCCACGCCGGACCTCCCCCCACATGGAGGCTGGCCCCGCATTGTGCGGTGTCCAGTCCGGTCTTGGCAACGACGATTCGTAGTTGACCGCCCACCCCCCGAAAAGTTCAGGCCGGCCTGTGCGCAGCGCCTCATTCAGCTCGGTTCGTTAGGAGAAGATGAAGGCTTTTCCAGCGTTTCCCGTAGCGCCGCCTGCAGTCTTGCATGCATCTTCACCAGACCTCGCCAAAGAATGACGGCAAGAAACACGCATACCGCGACCAGCGAAAGCGCCACGCCGCGCGGTGGCAAAATGGTCGAGCCCAAGATGCCAACCAGCAGGGCCAGGACCAGCAGCGTCGCCAGTGGAATCAGCTTCGCAAGAACCTGCCGGATCGCCTGCGTATACGAGCCGGCGAACCGCTCTCGTATGCCCAGTTCCGCCAACAGCATCCCCAAGGCCTCGGCCTTGCGATACACCGCGATCAATAAAGGCAGCGACAGAAACAGTGCGCAGGCCCAGATCACCGAGTGGCGCGTGTCGCGATCAAGTCCCCAGTGTTCGAACCAGGCAGCGTTGTGCGCGTTGACGTAGGCACCGATCACGAACAGCGTCACGACGAGCGCAATGTTTACCGCGATATGCCAAAGCAGCCGGCGAAACATGTGCGCCAGCACCGCGTTCTCGTCGACAGGACGCAAATTTTCCAGCCAGCCGCTGTAGCTGGTGATCACCAGCTGCAACGGTCGCGGCAGCACGCGCTTGCCTGCGTTGGCCAGCAGATCAGCGCAACGCAACAGATATGGCGAAGTCACCATGCAGATCAATGCGGTCGCCACCGCGGTCGGATAAATGAAATCGTCCACCGCGTGCAGCGTGAGTCCAAGCGTGGCGATCACGAACGAGAATTCGCCGATCTGCGCCATGCAAAGGCCTGCGCGTAGCGAAGTGCGCAGATCATGGCCAATCAAGAACATGCCCGCGCTGCAAACCATGCTTTTACCTAGCATCACCGTCAAGGCGATCAGCAGGGCGGGCAGCGCATAGTGCACGAGCTGGGCCGGATCGATCTTCAAGCCGATCGCCACGAAAAACAGTGCGGCAAACATGTCACGCAGCGGCTCGACCAAATGCACGATGCGCGAAGCACTGTGCGCTTCAGCCACCACCGCACCGGCCAGGAAAGCGCCGAGCGCCACGCTGAAACCCAGCCATGCGGCCAGCAGGCTGGTGCCGAAACAAATGCCCAGCACACTGACCAGCAGGGTTTCGTCACGATCGAAACGCGCTACGTAATCCACCAGCCGCGGCAACAGCAACAAGCCCACGATCATGCCGGCCACGACAAACAAACCCAGATGCCCCACCAGCGCGAAGGCGGTTCCCGTCTCCACCGTGCCGCTGATGGCGATCGCCGACAGCAAGGTGAGCAGCACGATGGTAAGCATGTCCTCGGCCACCAGCATGCCGATCACCAGGCGCGCAAACGGCCATTGGCGAAAACCGCTTTCTTCCAGCGCGCGCATCGCCACCATGGTGGAAGACAAGGCCACGATGGCGCCGAGAAAAAGCGCGTTGCGGCCGCCCCAGCCGAACAGCAAGCCGATCTGATACCCCAGCCACAGCATGAAACCCACTTCGATCACGGTGACCAGCAAGACCATGCCACCAACCTGGCGCAGCTTGCGTACGCTGAATTCCAGCCCCAGCGTGAACATCAGCAGCACGACGCCCAGATTGGAAATATCGGTAATGGCGCGCGGATCGGCGACCAGCACTCCGGGCGTATGCGGACCGATCACCACGCCGGCAAGGATGTAGCCGGGAAGCACCGGCAGCCGCAAGCGCTGGAACAGAATGGTGGTGGCGCCGGCCACCAGCATCACCAGTGCCAGATCGCGAATGAAGCCGATATCGTGCATGCCGTACCCACGAAGATGCCCGGCGCACAGCTTAACCCGATGCAACGATCCAGTAGGTTGGGATGACAATCCCAGCATGGCTTGGACGGCATGCATGGCAATGCTGGGATTGTCATCCCAGCCTACAGTTCATCCCGTCACGCTTGCGCGTGACGTTCACTCGCCATGAACTTTTTTCTAAAAAAAGCTTGACGGAATTCAGAACCCACCCTATTCTTTTTTGCTTCCAGCGGCGGGGCCATAGCTCAGCTGGGAGAGCGCTTGCATGGCATGCAAGAGGTCGCCGGTTCGATCCCGGCTGGCTCCACCAACATACACGTCCCCATCGTCTAGAGGCCTAGGACATCACCCTTTCACGGTGGCGACCGGGGTTCGAATCCCCGTGGGGACGCCATTTCACCTGATCAGCAGGCGGAATGGAAAAGGACTTAGTATTTGGCCGCTGGTAGGTAAGGTAAGTACAAACGTACAAAAATGTGGAGCGGTAGTTCAGTCGGTTAGAATGCTGGCCTGTCACGCCGGAGGTCGCGGGTTCGAGTCCCGTCCGCTCCGCCACCTTTCCAAGAAGCCCGCGTCCCGCGGGTTTTTTGTTGCCTGCGAAAAACGGCTTTCACTGCGGCTGACAGACGGGGCGCCGTCTCGGCACTGCAGGCTTGCACCCCGACCTACAGCCCAAGATCTACGCTGAACATCGGTCCACGATACAAATCATGGTCGCCGCCATGCTCGAAATGGCTACGCATAATGCGATAGCCACCAGAGACGGACAGACTCCCCAAAACGTGCAACTTCGCTTGCGCGCCATAGTCGGTGCTGCTGCGAAGGTCGCCAGTGGTCGTCTTGTCCGGGGTGTAGAACCCAAAGACCCCGACCTGGAACCTGGGGAAGACGTCCACGAAAAGTGAACCACCCAAGCCCAAGCCGCTGCCGCTTCCATAGCGAGCATCCTGGTACTGGTAGCGAATGCCCACCTGGGGATGGACAATCGGCAAGGTGGGCGCGAACAGAAGATCGCCCGAGTACAGATCAGCGTCGCCGCGATCCCGGCCGGTGTGCAGATAGCCGAGGTCGGCGCGCACCAACCCTGGGATCACCCGCCCGCCCAAGCTTCCTCCTGCCGCGCCATCACCGCCGCCCGCCGAGAGATCAAGCGCAAAAGCGGTCGATGAGGTCATGCCTAGCAAAGCAACCATCATGCTTGCGAATTTGCAGCTTCGCGTCCTTTCGTTTCGCATCGTCCTGAACAACCTGGTTTTGCTTCCGAGGCTGGAGAATACGCACGTGGACGGGCCAGACCAACCCGGCTGTAATGCCGTGTAACAATCTCGTTAGCCCCTTGGGGGCTCTGCCGCTATTTGGCCACACGCTCCAGCGTCCCCGCCGAATGCCCCTGCTCCGCCAGGTACTCGAGCCAACGGGTCAGGAAGCTGTTCATCTGCAGCCGATGCTGGAACACCGAATGCGCGGGCGGAAACGGCCCCAGCACCTGCCACAGGTGGCGGCCGGGATGGCAATGCAAAGCCTCGGCGACATGAGCGTCGCTATACATGCGCAACTGCGCCGATGGCGTGCGCCGACCGGTCTGCGCATCGACGAATCCGTAGGTCAGCTCAAGCTCCAACGTATAGGGATGGCGCTCCTGCAGCACCAGATGCACAGGAAGGCCGTCGTCGACGTCCGACACGTAATCGCCAAGCTCCAGCTGCTCGGGAGCGAACAGGCGCGTCAGCCGATGGTAGTTTTCGGCATACAGTCCCATCAGGAACTCGAAGCGTCCTGGCAGCAATGCGGCACGGCGGTCGAGTACGGCACTCATAGGCTTGCGGTGATCTCCCTCAATACATGGTTTTTTCAATACCGAATTGATCGAGAATTTTGCTCGCAATCTCTTCGATAGAAACGTGCGTGGTGTTGAGATACGGAATACCGGCCTGGCGCATCAGCCTTTGGGCCTGCTCCAGCTCCCAGCGACACTGCTTCAGCTCGGCGTACCGGCTGCCCGGGCGCCGCTCTTCGCGAATCTGCGCCAGACGCTGCGCTTCGATGGTGAGGCCGAACAGGCGGTGCTTGTTGGTACGCAACCGGGACGGGAGTTCGAGTTTGTCCAGATCTTCCTCGGTCAGGGGGTAGTTGGCGGCGCAGACCCCATAATGCAAGGCCATGTACAGGCAGGTGGGGGTTTTGCCCGAGCGCGATACCCCGACCAGGATCAGGTCGGCCTGGGCATAATCCACCGCCATGCCGTCATCGTGGCTCAGGGCATAGTTGGTGGCGTTGATGCGCGCTTCGTACTTGGCAAAATCCACCAGGCCGTGCGAACGGTTCACCGCGCCCGAATGCCTTGTGCCCAGTTCGTCTTCCAAAGGGCCGATAAACGGCGCGAACACGTCCAGCATCAGTGCCCCGCTGGTGGCCACGATCTCGCACAGTGCAGGGTCGGCCATGGTGTTGACGACGATCGGCCGGTGCCCGCTCTGTGCATACCGGGTCTTGATGCGCAGCGCGGCATTCTCCGCTTTCTGGGCGTTGTCGATGAACGGCAAACGGTGCTTTTCGAACTGCACCCCCTCAAACTGGGCAAGAATGCTGTTCCCGATGGTCTCGGCCGTAATACCAGTGGAATCGGAGATGAAAAAAACCGAGCGTTGCATGCGTTTTCCGTGGGCGGCTTGGATCCTTGCTTTGCACCATAACCCAAGCTCGAATCCTTGTCTTTGCTTGACTTCGAGCTGACTGGTATGCAGGTGGCGCGCCGCCAACCGGCAATGGTCTTCTTGTGCCGCGCACCATCTGCATCGGACAATACCAGTCTTATGTGGCCGGTTTCGTCCGGCATGGCAGCCCGCTTTTTCCATTAGAGCTCTTGAGGAGACCCCTTTGAACGATCTGGTGCTTTGGCTCGACCAACTGCGCATGACCGACCTTGGCAAAGTCGGCGGCAAGAATGCGTCGCTTGGCGAGATGATCGGCAACCTGGCCCAGCTGGGGGTATCCGTGCCCGGCGGATTCGCCACCACGGCCCAGGCTTTCCAGCAGTATCTGGAGAAGAGCGGCCTGTCCAAGCGGATCGCCCAGCGACTGACCTCGCTGGACGTCGATGACGTGGATGCGCTGGTCGCCGGCGGCAAGGAAATCCGCGGCTGGATCGTCGACACCGCCCTGCCCGCCGAGTTGGAACAAGCGATCCGCGATGCCTACGTCAAACTGTGCAAGGATGCTGGCGCCGACAACATCGCCGTTGCGGTGCGCTCCTCGGCCACCGCAGAAGACCTGCCGGACGCCTCCTTCGCCGGCCAGCAGGAAACCTTCCTCAACGTGGTCGGCATCGATGACGTGCTGCACAAGGTGAAGGAAGTGTTCGCCTCGCTGTACAACGACCGCGCCATCGCCTACCGCGTACACCAGGGCTTCAAGCACGAAGACGTGTTTCTTTCCGCCGGCGTGCAACTGATGGTGCGCTCGGATGTGGGTGCCTCGGGCGTGTTGTTCACGCTCGACACCGAATCGGGCTTTCGCGACGTAGTGTTCGTCACCGGCAGCTACGGCCTGGGCGAAATGGTCGTGCAGGGCGCGGTGAACCCGGATGAGTTCTATGTGTTCAAGCCCACCTTGAAGACGGGCAAACCGGCCGTGCTGCGGCGCAGCCTCGGCGCCAAGCAGCAGCGCATGGTTTATTCGAACCAGCCCGGCGAGCGCGTGCGGATCGAAGAAACGCCAGCCACCGATCGCAACCGTTTCTGCATCACCGACGAAGACGTGCAGGAACTGGCCAAGCAAGCACTGGTGATCGAGCAGCACTACCAGCGCCCAATGGACATCGAGTGGGCGAAGGACGGCAACACCGGCAAGCTGTACATCGTGCAGGCTCGCCCGGAAACCGTGAAGTCGCGCGCCCATGCCACGCAGCTGGAGCGCTTCCATCTCAACGAAAAAGGCAAGGTACTGGCCGAAGGCCGCGCCATCGGCCAGAAGATCGGCTCCGGCAAGGCACGCGTGATTCGCTCGCTCGCGGACATGAACAAAGTGCAGCCCGGTGACGTACTGGTCGCCGACATGACCGATCCCGACTGGGAGCCGGTAATGAAGCGCGCCTCTGCCATCGTGACCAATCGCGGTGGGCGCACCTGCCACGCCGCGATCATCGCACGCGAATTGGGCGTGCCTGCCGTGGTCGGCACCGGCCATGCGCTGGATACCATCCCCGACGGCCATGAAGTGACCGTCTCCTGCGCCGAAGGCGACACCGGCGTGATCTACGAAGGCCAGCTGAAGTTCGACCGCGTCACCGCCGACCTCGGCGCGATGCCGGAGGCACCGCTGAAGATCATGATGAACGTCGCCAACCCGGAGCGCGCCTTCGACTTCGGCATGCTGCCCAATGCAGGCATCGGCCTGGCACGCCTGGAGATGATCATCGCCAGCCACATCGGCGTGCATCCGAAGGCCTTGCTCGAATACTCGCACCAGGACGCGCAAACCCAGGCGAAGATCGATGCACGCATCGCCGGCTACAAGGGCCCGGTGAGCTTCTACGTCGACCGCCTGGCCGAAGGCATCGCCACCATCGCCGCCTCGGTCTATCCCAAGCCGGTAATCGTGCGCTTGTCGGATTTCAAGTCCAACGAATACGCGAACCTGCTCGGCGGCCAACGCTACGAGCCGCACGAAGAAAACCCGATGATCGGCTATCGCGGTGCCAGCCGTTACGTCGACGCGGACTTTGCCGAGTCGTTCGGCCTGGAATGCAAGGCCGTCAAGCACGTGCGCGAAGTGATGGGCCTGACCAACGTATGGGTGATGATCCCCTTCGTGCGCACGCTCGACGAAGGCCGCAAAGTGGTCGAAGTACTCGCCAGCAATGGGCTCAAGCAGGGCGAGCATGAGCTGAAGATCATCATGATGTGCGAACTGCCGTCCAATGCCCTGCTCGCGGATGAATTCCTCGATATCTTTGACGGCTTCTCGATCGGCTCCAACGACCTTACCCAGCTCACGCTCGGCCTGGATCGCGATTCCAGCGTGGTCGCGCATTTGTTCGACGAGCGCGATCCGGCAGTGAAGAAGCTGCTGGCCATGGCGATCAAGACCGCCCGCGCGCGTGGCAAGTACGTCGGCATCTGCGGCCAAGGCCCATCCGATCATCCGGACCTGGCCGAATGGTTGATGGACCAGGGCATCGAATCGGTATCGCTCAATCCCGATACCGTGGTCGATACCTGGTTGCGCCTGGCAAAGAAAAAAGCGGCGGCTTGAACCTAAGCAACGGGGCGATGGCGACATCGCCCCGTTTGCTTTGGGAAGTACCGAAACTCCGATCGCATTCCCGATGTCCATTCGTGGGGCACTCAAGCCCCGCCAGCCAAGGGGTATGCCATGCGCCAAGCACTGTCCTTCCTGCACCGGAACAAAGGCTTCTTCGCCTTCATGCTCGGCATGCTGATGTTTCGCAGCGCCCTCGCCGACTGGAACGTGGTGCCCACCGGTTCGATGCAGCCCACCATCCAGATCGGTGACCGCATCCTGGTAGACAAGGCGGCCTATGACATCCGTGTGCCGTTTACCCACTTGTCGCTGATCCACCTGGCCGATCCTCAGCGCGGAGACATCGTCGTACTCGACTCGCATGCGGCCAACGAGAAGCTGGTGAAACGCGTGATCGGCATTCCAGGCGACGAAGTGGCCATGCGCGACAACGTGCTCTACATCAACGGCGTCGCCGCCCACTATTCGCCGACCACTGTCTCTGGCATCCATGACGACGTGCAGGACCCGGCCCGCTACGAAGTGGAGCAGTTGGGCAAGATCCAGCACCTCATCCGGCTTTCGCTCTACCGCCCCGACGCGGCACGCGATTTCGGCCCGGTCAGCATACCCACGGGCCAGTACCTGCTGCTGGGCGACAACCGCGACAACAGCCTGGATTCGCGCTATCTCGGGTTCTTCCCGCGGCACGAAATCGTCGGGCGCTCTCGCTATGTGGCGTTGTCACTGGATCCGAACCACTACTATCTACCTCGCGTGAAGAGGCTGGGGGCTCGCCTGGACGGCCGCTCAATTTCTCCGCACTGAATAAACACCCCACAAAAAAAACGCCCATATGGGGCGTTTTTTTGTGCAAAAGCCTTGCATCGCTGCAGGCCTTCTATGATGGCGGAGAGGGTGGGATTGTTCGGCCCATCCGTGGGCCGAACCCTGCCGCGTCAACGCGGCAGGGCCAGCCTTTGGCTGTCCAAATTTGTTCCAGACAAATTTGTCGAACCGTATGGGTCCTCATCAACGCCACCCTCTCCGCCACCCATAAAAAAACGCCCATGCGGGCGTCTTTTTATGGGTGGCGGAGAGGGTGGGATTCGAACCCACGGTACGCTTACACGTACGCCTGATTTCGAGTCAGGTACATTCGACCACTCTGCCACCTCTCCGAATAGGGTGCGTCTTGGGTCGCGTGAGCCGAGCATGATACGGACTAAGCGCTGCCGTGACAACAGGACAGCGCGGCTTCCCAGGCTCATCGCTACGAAGGCCTGCAGCAATGCGAGCCTTTTTCCTGTTCTATCCCGCTGGCCTAAACCCGACAATCGTGCGCCCAAGCAGAAGGGTAATACTACCGTTTTACGTTAGTATCGTCACGCGTTAGTATTCTGCGCAATTTATGATCAAAACCTATCGCGGTACCGAGACCAAAGACCTCTTTGAAGGTAAACGGGTGAAGCGATGGGTCAACATCGAAGCTGTGGCCATGCGCAAGCTGGCGATGCTTAACCGAGCCATGACGTTGGAAGACTTGCTATTCCATCGGCCAATCGGCTGGAAGTGCTCAAAGGCGATCGCAAGGGACAACACAGCATTCGGATCAACGATCAGTTCCGGGTGTGCTTCAAGTGGAAAGACGGTGACGCTTACGACGTTCAGATCATCGATTACCACTGATCAGGTTACGCAGTATCGAGGTTGTCTAGCATGCGCATCGTACCCTACCCCCATCCTGGCGAAATCCTGCTTGAGGAATTCCTCAAGCCCATGGAGATCACTCCCTACCGGCTGGCGAAGTCGATCGGGATTGCGCAAACCCGCGTCAGCGAGATCCTTGCGAGGCGCCGTTCGATCACCGCGGATACGGGACTGCGCCTGGCGAAGTTCTTCGGGACCAGCGAGGGCTTCTGGACCGGCCTGCAGGATGACTACGATCGCGCGATGACCAAAGATCAGATCGGCGACGAGCTGGCCAAGATCGAACCCTGGCCGGCATCTCATGCCGCTTGAAGAGCTTACGGCAAGCTCACCCCGCCAGCATGACGACACGGAAAAATCTGCCCGACAGACCCTGACTGACTTTTGCGCTACACACTCACATCCGGCATGCTGCACGCATCCACCCAGCTGAAACTCATGATCGAATTCGGACACGGAACCCATGTCGGCTTGCGCCGCGCGCGCAACGAAGACACCTATTTCGCCGACGCGGCGCTTGGCCTGTTCCTGGTCGCCGACGGCATGGGCGGGCACCAGCATGGCGAAGTGGCCTCGGCGATGGCGCGTGATGCCATTGTCGAGTGCGTACGCCAAGGAAAGTCGTTGGCCGAGGCCGTGCACAGCGCCGCCGCGCAATTGCTCAAACATGCGCAGCGCTATGACGACGCATTGCCAATGGGTACTACGGTGGCCGCGATTCGTTTTACCGAGCAGGACTATGAGGTGGCCTGGGTGGGCGACAGCCGCATCTATTTGTGGAAAGACGGCTTGCGGCAGATCAGTCATGATCATTCGCTGGTACAGCGTCTGGTCGAGGCCGGTGCCATCGATGAGGCCCAGGCCAGGCGTCATCCCCAGCGCAATATCCTCACGCAGGCGCTAGGCATTACCGCGCTCGAACAACTGCATATAAGCATGGCCAAGGGCCGGCTTGAGCCGGGCATGAACTTTCTGGTGTGCAGCGACGGGCTTACGGAGGAAGTAAGCGACAGCCGCATCGAGGAAATCATCGGCCGGCGTAACCTGGCCGCACAAGAATGCCTTGATCACCTGCTGCTCGCCGCGCTCGAAGGTGGCGGCAGCGACAATGTCACAGCGATATTGGCGCGCATCCACTAGGGAATCCTCGGCTGGATGGCGTACACCCGCGTAGGCTGGGATGACAATCCCAGCATTCGGAAGCCATGGAGAAAGCTGGGATTGTCATCCCAGCCTACAAATCATGCTTCCTGTTTGCGCCACACAGACTGGCCACCCGCGCTCTTGTCCAGCGCGTCCAGGCGCTTCAAATGTGTATCGACTTCTTCCTCGCTGGCCCGCAATACGCGCGGCCGGAGCGCAAGTATCACAGGCGCGATCACCGCATGTGCACCGGTTTCCGCCCCGCCCTCAAAGCCCAGATCCAGCACGACCTGGCCGGAGGTCATCGCAAGATAGACGTCCGCCAGCAGCTGCGCGTCGATCAGACCACCGTGCAGGTCGCGCGCTGAATTGTCGACGCCAAGTCGTTTACATAGCGCATCCAGGCTGTTGCGCTGTCCCGGGTAGCGCTCCCTCGCCATCAGGAGTGTGTCCAGCACGTTGCAGCGATCCGCGATGCGACCGTAACGATCGCCAACGCGTGCAAGTTCGGCATTGAGGAACGCCACGTCGAACGCCGCGTTGTGGATGATCAACTCGGCGTCGCCGATAAAGGCCAGGAACTCATCCACGATTTCAGCAAAACGTGGCTTGTCGAGCAGAAATTCATCTTCGATGCCGGTGACTGCGCGCGCACCTTCGTCGATGGCTCGATCGGGATTGAGGTAGGTCTGGTAATGACGCCCGGTGATTCGGCGCTCCACCAGTTCCACACAGGCGATTTCGATCAGGCGATGGCCTTGGCGAACTTCCAGGCCAGTGGTTTCCGTGTCGAGGACGATCTGTCTCATGCTGTCTTCCGAAAGAGTTCCGCCTGTTGCCGGGCTGCCTGATCCACACGTTCGTTTTCTTCGTGCCCGCTATGGCCGCGCACCCATTGCCAACGAATTTTGTGGGGTGCTGCAGCACTCGCCAGCCGCTGCCACAAATCCTGGTTCTTGACCGGCTTCTTGTCGGCAGTGCGCCAGCCGTTGCTGATCCAACGCGGCACCCATTCTTCGATGCCTTGCATCACATAACGGGAGTCGGTAGTGAGCACTACCTGGCAGGGACGCTTGAGCGCTTCGAGCGCTTCAATAGCGGCCAGCAGTTCCATGCGATTGTTGGTGGTCTGCGCTTCGCCGCCGCTCAGCAGGCGCTCGGCGCCCTTCGCTCTCAACAAGGCCGCCCATCCACCGGGGCCAGGATTGCCCAGGCATGCGCCATCGGTAAACGCTTCCACTTCCGCCACTCGTTCCGCTCCGTTGTCTGGTTTGATCAAGGTTGTTCAGCTCACCGAGCTGCGCCGGGCACCGGGCGCCAGGCCAGCTCTTACCGGTGCAGTCACCGGCTTGGGGCGCAGCCGGGTCGGGGCATTGGCGGGGCCGCGCTTGCGCGCGATCAACACATAGCCACCGCCCAGCCAGCCGGGCGCCCCGCCAGACGCTGTCGAAGAAAGCGGCAGTACTTGCCCCACCCGTTGCACCCGCTCCACCTGCACTTCCGCGCGGCGCAGGCGTGCGGCGAGCTGAATGGGCGACCTGGCCTGCGTGGCGCTACCGCGCGTTCGCCACAGCCACCAAGGGGTCCATCCGCTCAGCGGATTGACCCCGGTAAGGACCAGCATTCCACCCGGCGCCAGCACACGCACGACCTCGTCCAGCGACAGCGGGGGCAGCTCCAGCGCGTGGCGTAGCAGGATCAGATCGAAAGTCTCATCCATGAACGGCAACGGTTCCTCGGCGTTCGCGCAGACGTCACCCCGAAGACGGCCCTCGGCAAGGTGCAGTGTCACCCACTGCCCCAGATAAGGCGGATTCGGCGGCTGGTCGTCCGGCGCCGCGGATAGCAGCAGGGCCCGGCTGCCGGCGCAGCGGCGCACATCGGGCATGTAGGCCATCGTCTCATCAGCCAGCAGACTACGCATGGGCGCACTTGCGTAAATATCGTGGGCGCGCTGGGGCATCTGCCGGAGGCCTGTCGGAAGCATGTAGGACAGTTTAACGGCTGGCTTTACAAAGACGAACCGGTCGCACACTACAGCGTCGAACCTCGCCGGTTAACACATATCTAACGATCTAGGAGGCCACGGGCTATATAGTCGGCGATCTCGCGCAAGATAGGGACTCCTGCGCCAGTCGATACGAAGGATGCGCTGACGGTTTTGCATGGGCGATGTACTGCCCATTCGGCCCGGGCAACGCAACAGAGCGGAGAACGCCCTTGCACGTCGTACCGTTACCGGCGCTTGCCGACAACTACATCTGGCTGCTGCACGATGACAGCGGCCACGCCCTGGTGGTCGACCCCGGCGAAGCTGTTCCGGTGGAAGCAGCCCTGCACGCGCGCAAACTGAAGCTGTGCGCGATCCTGTTGACGCATCACCACAACGATCACATCGATGGCGCCGGCACTTTGCGCAACGTGCACGACGTTCCGGTTTACGCCCCTGATGACGAGCGCATTACCATCGCCACGCATCGCGTGCGGGATGGCGATGCGATTGCGCTCGCACAACCGTCTGCCCGCTTTCAGGTGATGGCCGTGCCAGGGCACACGCTCAGCCATATCGTGTATGCGGGCGAAGGTGTCCTGCTGTGCGGCGATACGCTGTTCAGCCTGGGCTGTGGCCGCCTGTTTGAAGGCACGCCTGCGCAAATGCTTGCCTCGCTGCAGCGTCTCGCTTCGTTGCCGGGCAATTTGCTGGTTTGTTGCGGCCATGAATACACCGCTGCGAATGGACGCTTTGCACAAACGGTGGAGCCCGACAACGCGGCGCTCAGACAGCGGCTGGAAGAGGTAGCGCAGTTGCGTGCCAAACATCAGCCCAGCGTGCCGGCGACGCTCTCCAGCGAACTTGCCTGCAATCCTTTCCTGCGCGTGAACAGCGAAGGCGTGATCGATTGGTGCCGCCGGCATGGCGCAGCCAATGATCCGGTCGCACGCTTCGCTGCCTTGCGCTCCGCCAAGGACGTCTTCACGGCATGAAGCACACACGACGACTTCTACCGCTTGCCCTGGCCTCCTTGCTGGCCGCGTGCGCACCTCCTCCGGCGACCAGGCCAGCATCGCCGGCACCGGCTACGATTCCTCCTCCCTCCGGCCTGCCGCCCACCGCATCCTCGCCTGCACCACAAGCAGCGCCCTCGCCCGCTCCCTACGAAGAGACCGGCGCGAACGTATGGGACAAATTGCGCGGCAGCTTTGCGATGGCAGATTGCGATGCGGACCCGCAGATCATGGTATGGGCGCATCGTTACACGCAAAATCCGCAGCGCTTCGAGCAACAGATGAGCGATGCGCTACCACAGCTGATCTACGTGCAGCAGGCGGCCGAGAAAAACGACGTGGCCGGTGAGTTCGTGCTGTTGCCGTGGGTTGAAAGCGAGTATCACCCCATCCCCGGCCATCGCAATTTGCCGGCCGGCATGTGGCAGCTGGTGCAAAGCACTGCGCACCACATGGGCTTGCACATGGATCGCCGTTATGACGGCCGCCTGGACACCTCCGCCGCGACGAATGGCGTGATGCACTTGTTGCACGATTACCACGACCAGCTGCATGACTGGCGCCTGGTCGACTATGCATTCAATCGCGGCGAATTCGGTGTGCAACGGATGGTGCAGCAACATGGTTTACCGCCGGACGAGCCGGCCATTCCCAAGTGGCCGGTACCGAAGGTGACGCGCGAACATCTCACCAAGTTGCTGGCGATTTCCTGCGTGGTGCGCGACCCCTCGCGTTTCAATGTTGAGCTGCCAACCCTTCCGGCCGATCAGCATCTTGAAACGGTGCAAATCGACCACGGCATGCCCCTGTCCATCGCAGCCGATCATGCGGGCATGGGAACCGACGCGCTCAAGCGCCTGAATCCCGCATTGCAGAGCAATTTTCTGGACACGGAAACGCAAGCGCACTTGTTGATGCCGCATCGCAATGCCGAACTGCTGCGCAACGCGATGCAAATCGCCAACGACCAGGGCATGGTGGCCAGCACCTCCAACAACACGCCTTTGCCGGCGATCTATGCCGACCAGGCCGACAGCGCGCACTCAGATGCACCGCGCACGCACGTGGTGAAGTCCGGCGAAAGCCTGTGGCAGATCGCGCACCACTATTCGATCAGCATGAGCACGCTCGAACGCTTGAATCATTTGCATGGCAAGGCGCTGAAGCCAGGCCAAGTGCTCAAGCTCGACTCGCCGGATCAGCCCTGAGCGCATCGGCCGGTCCACGCCCGCAAGACTTCATACGCCCCGCGATGGATGAGCGCGGCGTCTCAAGCGCACAAAAAAAGGCGGCTGTTCAAAGCCGCCTTTTTTTACGCGAAATTTCATGCGTTTGGACTACATGCGATCCTTGGCAATTTCGATCTTGACCTTCGTCTTGAGCATATCGACGAAGCCCTGGCTTTCCACGCCGCCGTAAACCTGCACCATCTGGCGATAGAGCTGCTGGCGCTCCTCGGCGGTCAGCTTGGAGAGATCGGCCGCCTCCACCTTGTCGACGGCCAGCACGGCGTACGTACCCTGATCCAGCTCGATGCTCGCGTATTGCGGTTTGCCATCGGCGCCCGGATGAGGCGTCTTGAAGGCCTGTTCAAGCACCGGCTGCGGCACGCCCTGCTGGACGCGCTCGGCCTGGTTGGAAGTCTTCAGGTCGGCGTGCTCGGCCTGGGCGAGCGCAGCGATGTCTTCGCCCTTGGCCAGGCGCTGGACTAATACGTCCGCCTTCTGGTGCGCGGCCTCGGCAATACGCTGGTCGAGGATCTTCTGCACGATCGTGTCGTGGACTTCCGCAACCGGTTTGGCGGATGCCGGAATGTGCTTGTCCATGCGCACCACCACCGAGTCGGTCTTGTCGAGGTTGACCAAGGGCGAGTTGTTGCCGGAGGCGAGCACGTCATTGGAGAACGCGGCGGCGATCAGTTTGGGATTGGCAGCGATCCCCTGCCCGCCGGCGCGACTGAACAGCGGCGTTTGCTTGATCTCAAGATGCAACGCCTGCGCCGCCGGCTCCAGCGAACCGGGATTCTGCGAAGTGAGATCGGTCATCTTGCCCGCGGTTTCGTTGTACACGCGGTCGCGGTCACCGGCCGTGGCTTCTTTCAAAAGTTCGCCCCGCACCTGCTCGAACGGCTTGGTCTGGCCGCTGCGAACATCGCGCAGGTAGATGATGTGGTAGCCCTCGTCGGACAGCACGGGCTTGGAGATCTGGCCCTTCTGCAGCGCAAACATCGCCGCGTCGAAGGCGGCGTTGGTCACGCCCTTTTGCAGCCAGCCCAGGTCGCCGCCCTGCAGCTTCGAGCCAAGGTCGTCCGAATCCTGCTGCGCGAGCTTGGTGAAATTGGCCGGAGTGGCTTCAGCAGCGATTTTTTCAGCCTTGTCCAGCGCCGCCTTCTGCTGTGCAGGCGTTGCGTTCTTCGGCACGTTGATCAGGATATGCGAGACCTCGCGCTCTTCCGGCATGCCGAAACGCGCGATCTCGCTCTGGTAACGCTTTTTCAACTCTTCATCGGTCGGCTGCGTATCGGCTTTCAGATCCGCGCCATTGACTTCGATGTACTTCAGCGACACTTGCTCCGGATTCATGAAATCCGCCTGGTGCGCCTTGTAGTAATCCTGCACTTGCGCGTCCGTCACCTGGCTGTCCTGGGGCGCCGGACGCGGCAGCACGAAATAACGGATGTCGCGACGCTGCAACCTGATGTCGAGGTAGCGATCGATATCGGCGGGCGTAATGACGGTGCTGCCGCTGATCGCATCCTGCAGCAGGCTGCTCTCCATCGAGTTGCGCATGTTGTCCTGGTACATCTCCGGCGTCATGCCGGCTCCGGCCAATTGCGCGCGATACATGTCGCCGTTGAATTTGCCGTCGACCTGGAATGCCGGGTTCGCAGCGATGGTGTCGCGCAGCGCTACGTCCGACACGCGCATGCCCAGATCCTCATTGGCCTGCAACATCAGCTGCTGGCTGATCAGCCCGTCGACGATCTGTTGCTTGAATTCGGGCTTGTCGAACACCGTCGGATCGAACTGGTCACCCAGTTGCGCACGCTGCTGCTGACGGATGCGATTGATCGTGTCCTGGAATTGCTGTTGGCTGACTTCGCGCTTGCCGACTTTGGCGACAAAGGTTTCAACGTGAGAGTTGAAGTAGCCTTCGATACCGAAGAACGACATGGCGAAGACGGCAACGCCCAGCACAATGATGGCCGGCCATCCTTGCATCTTGTCGCGTAGTGACTGCAGCATGGTTCTTCCCGCGATGTAAGTTTGCGCGTCGCCGCGCGTGACCTAAACAACAAGGGCGCCACCGGGGCGCCCTTGCAAACCGTGGCGGAGCGGACGGGACTCGAACCCGCGACCTCCGGCGTGACAGGCCAGCATTCTAACCGACTGAACTACCGCTCCACTTAACTGGTGGGTGCTGTAGGGATCGAACCTACGACCCTCGCCTTGTAAGGGCGACGCTCTACCGCTGAGCTAAGCACCCCCGGACCCTAGCGGGCCGCTTAGTTTAGGGCGTCCTTGAGCGTCTTGCCAGCCTTGAACGCCGGAACCTTGGAGGCGGCGATCTTGATCTCCTCGTTGGTACGGGGATTGCGGCCGGTACGGGCAGCACGGCTGCGTACGGTAAAGGTGCCAAAGCCGACGACCGCGACGTCATCGCCGTTTTGCAGCGCCTTTTGCACGGTCTCGAAGAATGCTTCGAGGGCACGGCCCGCATCAGCCTTGGTCAGTTCGGCTTTTTCGGCGACGGCATTGATCAGATCGGTTTTATTCATTGAGTTACTCCCTTGAACAGGTATTCGGCCCGCGGAAAATTGGGACGGGACTAAGGCGGGAAAGAGTCGATTCGAGCCGGGCGCTGCCAGGCAGCCCCGCATCGCTGTGCATCGGAATGAGACGTCAGGATGAGGTGAGACTTTATACCAGCGCCCCTAAAGGTCCGCAATACGAGTGCTACCAAGGCATTGCGGTGGTTCAGCAGGGGCGTTACGCATAGGCAAACGCTATGCAAACGTCATCCGGCTGTGCTATGGCGCCTTGCGAAACGGGTGGCACGTTACACGTGCCGCCCGTCCCAAGGACAGCTTCGGAACGACTAAAGTCAGTGCGGCCGTGCGGGTGTCTCGGCAGCATCGTCGTGCGGCACGGCTTCGCTGCCACCCGCACCTGCCTCGGCCGGCTCCTTGGCCGGCAACGGCCGCAACGCATGCTCCAGCGCAATATCGAGCACTTCGTCGATCCAGCGCACCGGATGGATGTCCAGCGAACCGGTGATGTTTTCCGGAATATCCGCCAGATCCTTGCGGTTCTCGTCCGGAATGATCACGGTGGTGATGCCGCCGCGATGCGCCGCCAGCAATTTTTCCTTCAAGCCCCCGATCGGCAGCACGCGACCGCGCAGCGTGATTTCACCGGTCATCGCCACTTCGGAGCGCACCGGCACCTTGGTCAGCGCCGACACCAGCGCCGTGCACATGGCGATGCCCGCGCTCGGCCCATCCTTCGGGGTGGCGCCTTCGGGCACATGAATGTGCAGGTCGATTTTCTCGTGGAAATCCGGATCGATGCCAAACCGATTGGCACGCGCGCGCACCACCGACAAGGCCGCCTGGATCGATTCCTTCATCACGTCGCCGAGCTGGCCGGTATGCACCTGGCGCCCCTTGCCCGGCACGATCGATGCTTCGATGCTGAGCAGATCGCCGCCGACCTGCGTCCACGCCAGGCCCGTGACCAGGCCGATTTCGTTCTGCAATTCCTTGCGGCCGAAATCAAAGCGACGCACACCGAGATACTTCTCGAGATTGTCGGAATTGACCTTGACCTTGCCGGCCGCCGCCTTGGCCGACTTCTTCGGCTTGGCAGGCTCCGCGCCCTCCTTGAGTTCGCCCAGGGTGAGCTGCTTGACCACCTTGCGGCAGATCTTGGAGATCTCGCGCTCGAGATTGCGCACGCCCGATTCGCGTGTGTAATAGCGCACGATATCGCGCAAAGCCTCTGCATCCACCGCGACCTCGTCGGGCTTCAGGCCATTGGCCTTGATCTGCTTGGGCAGCAGGTACTTCTGCGCGATCGCAAGTTTTTCATCCTCGGTGTAACCGGGAATGCGGATGACTTCCATGCGATCCAACAAGGGCCCCGGGATATTCAGCGAATTGGCGGTGGCAATCCACATCACCTCCGAAAGATCGAGATCGACTTCCAGATAGTGATCGTTGAAGGTGTGGTTTTGCTCCGGATCGAGCACTTCCAGCAGCGCCGATGACGGGTCGCCACGGAAGTCCATCGACATCTTGTCGATTTCGTCGAGCACGAACAGCGGATTTTTGCTGCCGACCTTGTTCATGTTCTGCACGATGCGGCCAGGCATCGAACCGATGTAGGTGCGACGGTGACCGCGGATTTCCGCTTCGTCGCGCACGCCGCCCAGGCTCATGCGGACAAACTTGCGGTTGGTCGCCTTGGCGATCGATTGGCCGAGCGAGGTCTTGCCCACGCCGGGCGGACCGACGAGGCACAGGATCGGGCCTTTCATGCTGCTCACGCGCTGCTGCACGGCGAGGTATTCGAGGATGCGTTCCTTCACCTTCTCCAGGCCGAAGTGATCGGCATCCAGCACCTGCTGCGCCAACGCGAGGTCCTTGCGGACCTTGCTGCGCTTCTTCCACGGCACGCCGATCAGCCAATCCAGATAGTTGCGCACCACAGTGGCCTCGGCCGACATCGGCGACATCTGGCGCAACTTGCCGAATTCCTGCCGTGCCTTGGCCAGCACGGGCTTGGGCATGCCGGCTTCTTCAATCTTCTTTTGCAGTTCCTCGATTTCGTTCGGACCTTCCTCGCTTTCGCCCAGCTCCTTCTGGATCGCCTTCATCTGCTCGTTGAGGTAGTACTCGCGCTGGCTCTTTTCCATCTGCGACTTCACGCGGCCGCGGATGCGCTTTTCCACTTGCTGCAGGTCGATTTCGCCATCGACCAGACCGATCAGCAATTCCAGGCGCTGGGCAACGTCCGAGGTTTCCAGCACTTTCTGCTTGTCCGCCATGCGCACGGAAAGATGCGCGGCGATCGAGTCGGCAAGGCGTGAGGGATCATCAATGCCCGAAAGCGTGGCCAGCACTTCCGGCGGCAGCTTGCGGCTCTGCTTCACCAATTGCTCGAACAGCGAAACCAGCGTGCGCGAAACCACGTCCAGTTCGCGATCCTTGATGCTGTACACGGGCTCGATGACATGCGAGCGCGCGACGAGCATGCCCGATTCATCCTGGTACTCATCAATGGTTACGCGCGACTGGCCCTCGACCAGCACCTTCACGGTACCGTCGGGTAGCTTCAACAATTGCAGCACGCCGGCAAGCGTGCCGATCTGGTGCAGGTCCTTGATCGCCGGATCGTCGATATCCGGGCTCTTCTGCGCTACCAACAGGATCTGACGCTCGCCTTCCATCGCGCGCTCCAGCGCGCGCATGGATTTGTCGCGCCCCACGAACAGCGGAATCACCATGTGCGGGTACACGACCACGTCACGCAGCGGAAGTACGGGCAGTACGTCTAGGGCGGCGCCAGTAACAGTGGGGATTGCGGCACTTTTTGCCATCGCAGGAGATCTCTCGCGAAAAAAGGGTGAAAACCTTGGAACAGCCATCCAGGCCATCTTTACGGCATCAGCCGGCTCGGTACATCCAAGCTCATGCGGCGCATCCGGCACCACTACGGCTGACGACCCCGACACTGCGCCGTGGCCATTGAGTCGTCAAGTGGAGGCGCTGAACGACGCACACAAGTACCGACGCAATAACGGAAAAAACACGGCCCCGGCGGATGCCGCCGAGGCCGTCGTTCATGCACCGTATGGACTGCGATCAGGCAGCGGCGTCGCCGCTCTTCTCGCTGCCGATGCGTGCCTGCTGTTGCAGGTTCCCGCGATAGATGAGATACGGCTCTGCCTGGCCTTCGATGACAGCATCGTCAACCACGACTTTGCTGACATGCTCCAGCGACGGCAGTTCGTACATCGTATCCAGCAAGACCTGCTCCAGAATGGTGCGCAGGCCGCGGGCGCCTGTCTTGCGCTTGAGCGCCTTGCGCGCGATCGCCTGCAGCGCTTCCGGGCGGAACTCCAGCTCCACGCCTTCCATCTCGAACAACTTGCGGAACTGCTTGGTGACCGCGTTACGCGGCTCGGTGAGGATCTTCACCAGTGCGGCTTCGTCAAGCTCATCCAGGGTTGCCACCACCGGCAAGCGGCCGACGAACTCCGGAATCAGGCCGAAGCGCACCAGATCGGAGGGCTCCACTTCAGCCAGCACCTTGCCGAGGTTTTCCGTACGTTCCTTGGAACGCACTTCCGCGGAGAAGCCGATGCCGGTGGTTTCGGAACGCTGCTGGATGACCTTCTCCAGCCCCGCGAACGCACCGCCGCAGATGAACAGGATGTTCTTGGTATCGACCTGCAGAAATTCCTGCTGCGGATGCTTGCGGCCGCCCTGCGGCGGCACCGAAGCGAGCGTGCCCTCGATCAGCTTCAGCAGTGCCTGCTGCACGCCTTCGCCGGAAACGTCGCGCGTGATCGACGGGTTCTCGCTCTTGCGCGAGATTTTGTCGATTTCGTCGATGTAGACGATGCCCGACTGCGCCTTCTCCACATCGTAGTCGCACTTCTGCAACAGCTTTTGGATAATGTTCTCCACGTCCTCGCCCACGTAACCGGCTTCGGTCAGCGTGGTCGCGTCGGCGATGGTGAACGGCACATTGAGCAAGCGCGCCAGCGTTTCGGCCAGCAGCGTCTTGCCCGAACCGGTCGGGCCGATGAGGAGGATGTTGGACTTGCCCAGCTCTACGTCGTCGCTGCGCTGGCGCGACTCCATGCGCTTGTAGTGGTTGTAGACCGCAACGGCCAATGCCTTCTTGGCACGAGTCTGCCCGACCACGTACTGGTCGAGAGTCTCCATGATCTCCTTGGGCTTAGGCAGCTGGCTGCGCCCGGAGGCGGCCTTCTCTTCCAGCTCCTCGCGGATGATGTCGTTGCACAGCTCAACGCACTCGTCGCAGATGAACACGGATGGACCCGCGATCAGCTTGCGAACTTCATGCTGACTCTTGCCGCAGAAGGAGCAGTAAAGAATCTTGCCGCTGTCGTTGGAACGGCCCTGCCGCTCGTCAGTCATTCGTTTGATCCTGCTAGAAAATCCCGGTACGGGTCGAGAATAGCACAGGGTTCCGAGTCCGCACCCGGACCCGGAACCGCCACTTTTGTGATGGCTTCGGCCGAAATCAGGCCGACTTGACCGTTTCTACGGCCCGGCGGTCCAGAACGGCGTCGATGAGGCCGTATTCCTTGGCCTGCTCTGCGCTCATGAAGCGATCGCGCTCCATATCACGTTCGATCCTATCCAGCTCCTGGCCGGTATGGTGAACGTAAATGTCGTTCAGCCGGCGACGCAGGTACAGGATTTCCTGGGCCTGAATCTCGATGTCGGTGGCCTGTCCGCGTGCACCGCCCGAGGGCTGGTGAATCATCACGCGTGAATTGGGCAGCGAATAGCGCTTGCCCTTGGCTCCGGCCATCAGCAACAGCGACGCGGCGCTGCAGGCCTGTCCGACGCACATCGTGCTCACGTCGGGCTTGACGAATTGCATGGTGTCGTAGATCGCCAGGCCGGCCGTGACGGCGCCGCCGGGACTATTGATGTACAGATGGATGTCCTTGTCGGGATTTTCCGATTCAAGGAACAGCATCTGCGCTACCAGCAGATTGGCCACCTGGTCGTTGACTTCACCGACCAGGAAGATCACCCGTTCCTTCAGCAGGCGCGAGTAGATGTCATACGAACGTTCGCCGCGAGCGGTCTGCTCAACAACGATCGGCACCAGGTTGAGGTTCTGGATCGGGTCCATGGCCATGCGTGCGGCTCTCCGGGTATGGGGACTTAAAATCGATTCGTAGGTCCAAGCCAGACTAGCAGGTTGGCGATTCCATCCACCAGCGAACCGGAGCGAAAACCGGCCGCGAATCCGGCACATGAAGTATGTGCCCGATTCGCGGTGCAGCGTTCGATAGGGATCGAACCTGATGCGTGCAAAGGTAATGCCTACCCTTGCCACGCCCTGGCCATACGTCGAGCCTGAACGAATCGCCTCAGGCGCCGACCGGGCGCATCACCTCGTCGAAGCTCAGGTTCTGCACGGTGGTGTTGGCGTGTTCGGCCACCCACTCGGCCACCTGATCCTCCATGACGCGGTTCTGCAGTCCTGACATCAGCTGGGGGTCGCCATTGTAGAGTTCAATGACCTTCTCCGGCTCCTCGTAGGTCGAGGCAATCGCGGCGAGCTGTTCGGCCAGGCGCGTACGGTCCAGCTTGAGTTCGGTCTTGCGGGCGATTTCACCCATCAGCAGGCCGGCAATGACGCGCAGGCGCGCGGCCGGCACGGCGGAATCGACCAGCTGCTGCGGAGGCTGCTGGCCACGCGGGACGCTGGCTGCCGCCAGGTTGCGTGCCTCGCCCTGCACCATCAGGTTGGGCACCTCCAGATCGCTGTGCGTCTGGGCCAGTTTCTCCGCCACCTGGGACTTCAGGCGGCCCATCAGGGCGGCCTTCAGTTCGCGCTCCAGATTGGCGCGCACTTCCTTGCGGAAATGCTCCATGTCGCCATCGTCGATGCCGAACAGCTGGATGAACTCGGCATTCACTTCCGGCAGCGTCGGTTGCTGTACTTTCACAACCTTGAAGTTGACCTTGGCGGACTTGCCGGCAAGCTGCGGATTGCGGAAGTCGGCAGGGAACTCGATCTCGCTTTCGAACGTCTCATCCGCCTTGCGGCCGGTGAGCGCTCCATCCAGCGCTTTGAACAGGGTGCCGGAGCCCAGCACGCTGCCAGCGCGCTCCTGGCCCTCGGTTGGGAAGCGGTAGTCGCCGGCCAGGGCGTCGTATTCGAACATCACGAAATCGCCTTCCGCGGACGGACGCTCGACTTCATTGAAGCTGCGGCGCTGCTGGCGCAGAGTTTCGATCATCTTCTCGATGTCGGCATCGGTGACTTCGGCGACCGGGCGGCTGATTTCCAGCTTGGACACATCGATTTCCGGGAATTCCGGCATCACCTCGAAGGTGGCGGTATAGGCGATTTCGCCGTTTTCCGGCTGGCCGGTGGTATCGATGGCGGGATTGGCGACGGGGCGCAGGTTTTCCTTCTCGAAGGCTTCACGCAGCGTGCTGCCGATCAGGTCGGACAGCACTTCACCGCGCACCTGGGCGCCGAAGCGCTGCTGGATCACGTTGGCTGGCACCTTGCCTGGACGGAAGCCTTTCAGGCGGACCGTGCGGCTCATCTCCGCAATGCGTGCGCTGACCTGCGACTCAAAGCGCTCCGCGGGAAATTTCACCGTGAGCTTGCGCTCGAGCTTGCCGACGTTTTCAACCGAAAACTGCATGACGTCTCCTGGAATGTCCTGTAATGGCCCGTACCGGCGCCGAGGCGGTGTGACCCGCCCACAAATCAGGCTCAAGGTATCCGATGGTGCGAAAGAAGGGACTCGAACCCTTACGGGGGTTACCCGCTGGAACCTAAATCCAGTGCGTCTACCAATTCCGCCACTTTCGCATCGTTCGCCGGATTGCAAGCTGCGGATACTCAACGACTTTCTTGGATCAATGCGACCCTCGAATGCCTGCCCTGCCGCGACCTGGGGCGATGGCGACCTTGCGCCAAAGAATACCCATTTTACGGTTCGGCAGCGGCCCAGCACAAGCGCGTATTCGGCGATGGGCTTGCCGTTGAAATCCATCCCCGGAGGTAGGCGCACGACCCACCCCGGGAATCGTTTGGGCAGCCCGGGTAAAAGGCGCGCAAAGAAAAAAGCACCTGGAATTCTCCAGGTGCTTCTTTAGCTGGTGGGCCGTGTAGGATTCGAACCTACGACCAATTGATTAAGAGTCAACTGCTCTACCAGCTGAGCTAACGGCCCAGAACTGCTTGAATTGGGGTGGACGATGGGACTCGAACCCACGACAACCGGAATCACAATCCGGTACTCTAACCAACTGAGCTACGCCCACCGTAACCACGAAGCTGGCGCGCCCGACAGGAATCGAACCTGCAACCGTCGGCTTAGAAGGCCGATGCTCTATCCGGTTGAGCTACAGGCGCTTTGACTACAGGCTTAATACCTGCTGGGCAGAACACCGGCTGGTCGGGGCAGAGGGATTCGAACCCACGACATCCAGCTCCCAAAGCTGGCGCTCTACCAGGCTGAGCTATACCCCGTTCCTTTTCGAAACCCAGGTCGGCTTTCGCACACCTTAGTCTTGAAATGCTACGGGTGACACTCGGGCCCGTCAATCCGTATCGAACACGCCGGACTTCTTCGTCCGGTTTCACTGCAAACGGTGTTTTGCCTGCAATGCAGACACGAATTCAAAATCGTGCCTGTTGAATATGGCGCGCCCGGAGAGATTCGAACTCCCGACCACCAAGTTCGTAGCCTGGTACTCTATCCAACTGAGCTACGGGCGCGTGGTTTGCATTCTTCTGCCCTGACCACCCGCCGAAACCGGAAGGCGCCGAAGCAAGAAGCGGAATTATTCAGGTAAGGGGCTCGGCCGTCAATACTCTTCGTGAATTTTTTTTGAAACGGCGAGCATTCGCCCGCCGTAGAAAGTGAACAACGCTTAGGCGTCGCCGAGCGTGAATTCGTCGGCATCCATCCAGGCCGGAAAACGCTCGCGGTGCTGCTGCAAGGGCGCAGGATCCACCGCTACCGTGATGACCTGCTCCTGCGAGCCTAATTCGACCAGCGGCTCGCCCACCGGATCGATCACCGTGCTATCACCGGCGTAAGGCAGATCATTGCCGTCCACGCCCACCCGATTCACGCCGATCACATAAGCGAGGTTTTCGATCGCGCGCGCCCGCAACAGCGTGCGCCACGGCTGCCTTCGCGGCGCCGGCCAATTGGCGACGAACAACGCCAAGTCGTAGTCCATGCCGCCGCCCGCCGATGCCAGGCGGCGATTGCGCAACCACACCGGGAAACGCAGGTCGTAGCAGACCTGCGGCAGGATGCGCCAGCCCTTCAGCTCGACGATCAGTCGCTGCGATCCACCGCCATAACGCGTGTGCTCGCCGGCCATGCGAAACAAATGGCGCTTGTCGTACTGTTCATAGCTGCCGTCCGGGCGCGCCCAGATCAGGCGGTTATAGACTTTGTCGCCTTCGCGAATGGCAAGGCTGCCGGTCACGACCGCCCTCACCTCACCGGCCAGCGCACGCATCCAGGCCACGCCTTCACCGTCCATGCTTTCCGCGCTGGCGCGCGTGTCATTGCTGAAGCCGGAAAGAAAAGTTTCCGGCAGCACGACGAGATCGCTCTGCCCTGCTACGCGCCGGACCAGTTCGCCGTAGTACTCGCGATTGCCGGGCGCATCGTGCCAGCGCGTGGCGCCCTGCACGAGGGAAACGTTCAGAGTTTGCATAAGCGCTCCGCAGCGGCCTCCATGGTGGCGTCGCTCTTGGCGAAACACAGACGCACCAAGTGCGTACCCGGTGCCTTTGCGTAGAACGGGGTCAATGGAATGGCGGCCACGCCGCCCTCCTTGACCAACCATTCGCAGAAAGCGACGTCATCCTCGTTGCGGATGCTCGAATAGTCGACCAACTGAAAATAACCACCCGGCACGTCCAGCAATTTCAGGCGCGACGGCGCCAGCAGCTGGCGGAAGCGGTCACGCTTGGCCTGATAGAAGGCCGGCAATTCCAGGTAATGCTCGGGCGCGCTGGCCAGGAATTGGGCAAACGCCACCTGCGCAGGATGAAAGGTGCAGAACGTGAGGTACTGGTGCACCTTGCGGAATTCCGCGGAGAGCTTGGTCGGCGCCACCGCGTAACCGACTTTCCAGCCGGTGCAGTGGTAGGTCTTGCCGAAGCTGGATACCACGATGCTGCGCGCGGCCAATTCCGGATGGCGCAGTACGCTCTGATGCTCGGCGCCGTCGTAGACGATGTGTTCGTACACTTCATCTGACAGCACCATGATCGGCGTATCGCGCACGATGGCCGCCAGTTCGTCCAGATCCTGCGCCGACAACACCGCCCCCGAAGGATTGTGCGGACTATTGATCAGGATCATGCGCGTGCGTGGCGTGATCGCATCGCGCACGCGCTGCCAGTCGATCGAAAAGCTCGGCACGGTGAGCGGGATATGCACCGCACGGGCGCCTTGCAATTCAATGGCCGGCTCGTAGGAGTCGTACGCCGGATCGAAGACGATCACTTCCTCGCCAGCACGCACTACGGCGGCAATGGCGGCGAACAGCGCCTCGGTGGCGCCGGAAGTCACCGTGATATCGCTATCGGGACTGAACTTATGTCCATACAGCCGCTCGGTCTTGAGCGCAATCTGTTCGCGTAACGCGGGCGTGCCGATGCCCGGCGCGTACTGATTGAGCCCTTTTGCCATAGCCTCGCTCAACGCGTCGCGAAGGGCTTGCGGCGGTTCGAAATCGGGAAAACCCTGGCCAAGGTTCACCGCTTTGTGCTGCACGGCCAGATGACTCATCACGCTGAAAATGGTGGTACCGACTTTCGGAAGCTTGGTTTCGATGGTCATGATGGGTGGTATGGATGGCTAAACGCGAAGACTAGCATGGCTTTATGGGGATGCTTGTTTCGAAACATTCAAGCAGTGCGTAGGCTGGAATGCTAATCCCAGCTTTCTATGCGGCATCCCAATGCCGGGATTGCCATCCCAGCCTACGCGCCAGCATGGGTTTATGGGGATGCCTGTTTCGAAACATTCAAGTCGTTGAGCGGCCGGGTCTTGCATCTTTCATGACTCAAGCGCGTCGCCTCCGGCAAGCGCGCCGCAAAAAAATCCACCAGGGCACGCACGCCCGGCAACATGCCTCGACGGCTCGGGTAAACGAAATGCATCACTCCCTCCGGTGCGCTCCAATCGGGCAGCAGAGCCTCGACATCGCCGCGGTGGATGGCTGGTGCACAAACGAATTCAGGCAGCAGCGCCACGCCAATGCCGGCACGCGCCGCTTCCAGCAGCATCGCAAAGTCGCCGGTGATGAGGCGGGCCTGCACTTCCACACTCACCCGCTCGCCCTTGCCGTCGATCAGCTCCCATACCTGCGGACCTTCGTGTTCATGCATGGATACGACGGGCAGGCGCGCTAGGTCGTCGGGATGGGCAGGACGGCCATAGGTCTTGAGCAAGGACGGACTCGCGATCGGCAGGACACGCGACTGGCCGAAGCTGCGCAGGATCATGTTGGCATCGCTGTCGAGCCTGGTTCGCACTCGAATGGCCAGATCGTAGCCTTCGTTGATCAGATCCACGCGGCGATCGCTGGAAAGCACCCGCACCTGCAGTTTCGGGTACATCGCCATGAATTCCGGCAACAGATAGGCAAGCACCGTCTGCGTCAGCGACACCGGACAGCTCAGCCTCACCACACCACGCGGCTCGGCCCGCAGTTCGTCCACGGCGTCCTGCGCGGCCCGCGCCTCTTCCAGCACCGCGCGGCAATGCCCGTAAAAGCGCTCGCCGACCTCGGTGACTACAAAGCGCCGCGTGGTCCGCTGCAACAGCCGAACGCCCAGACGATCCTCCAGCTGCGCGATGCGCTTGCTTAAGCGGGATTTGGGCACCCCCAGGGCACGCCCGGCGGCCGAAAAGCCCCCCTGCTCGACCACAGAGGCGAAGAAGTACAGGTCGTTGAGGTCCTGCATGGCGCCTGGCAATGCGTTCATCGTCGTTTCCCTTGAGGAACGATAAGTTCCGAAAGCCCTATCTTATCGGCAGTTTGTTCCAGATCTATCTTTAATTCCAACCTCGGCCCTGCCGATTTTGGATGGAGATACCACCATGAAACTCTTGCATCTTGACGCCAGCTCACTGGGCCAGCATTCCGTCTCGCGCGAACTGAGCGCGGCGATCGTCGATCAGCTCGCCCAGGAAAACCCCTCGTTGCAGGTCACCTACCGCGACCTGAGTGCCCACCCCCTGCCGCACTGGACACCGGTCATGGATGCCGCCAGCGACGCAGCCCAGCTCAGCCAGGCCGTGATGGACGAATTCCAAGCGGCCGACATCCTGGTGATCGGCGCCCCGATGTACAACTTCGGCATTCCCAGCCAGCTGAAGGCATGGATCGATCGGGTCGTGGTGGCCGGCAAGACGTTCCGCTACACCGAGGCGGGTCCGGAAGGGCTGGCCGGCGGCAAACGCGTGATCATCGCGTCCAGCCGCGGCGGCGTGTACAGCACCGGTCCGGCCGCCGGCCTGGACTTCCAGGAAAACTACCTGCGTGCCGTGCTCAACTTCATCGGCATCGACGAGGTTGAGTTCATTCGCGCCGAAGGCGTGAACCTGAGCGCCGAGCACAAGGTGAAGGCCATCGCCACGGCCCGCCACTCCATCGGCTCCCTGGCCAGCAAAGCCGCCTGATCGAGCGGCTCCCCCGCCCCAAAAAAAAGCGCCCTGAACCGGGCGCTTTTTTTGTCAGCAAAGCTTCGGCTCAACGGCCAAAACGGATTTCGCCGCCGTCGTGCTCGCGATCCCACCCACGCAGTTCGTCGCGAATGTGGGCAATGCGCTGGCGCCCCAAGGCGTTGCGCTCTTCATCCAGCACCTGGCCATCGAGCAATTCGGCCAGACGCTGCGCGGTGGGCAGCATGGCATCCCACGCATCCAGGGCCGTGACCGGCCCCGGCAGGGTCATGAAGAAACTCAGGCCCGGCGTGCGCAAAGCATCGAGCCGGGTCAGGTCGAAACTGCCTGGCTTGACCATATTGGCCACGCTGAAGATCGGCCCCGCTTCGCGCCTGCCATCCACCAGACGGTGGTAGATGCCCATGTCGCCGTATTCCAGGCCGGCCTTTTCGGCGGCAACGATCAAATCTGCGCCGTTGAAGGCGTGGCCTTCGCGCGCCATCACGAACAGGCTGACGATGCGCTCCACCGGCATTTGCGTGGGGCGCCTGCCGAGATCGGAACGCGGCGGAACGCGAGGGGATGGCGCTGAAGCCGACGCAGGTGCTGGCGTTTGCGCTGGCGCGGGCGCAGGTGCTGCCGTCGGCACCTCAACCGGTGGCGCCGCGCGCCCCGCTTCGGGCTGCGAAGGCGAACGCAGCATTTCCACGATGGAAGCCGACTGCCCGGTCGGTTTGGGGCCAGGCACAACCTCATGCCGCTGGTCGGCCAGTGTAGCGCCCAGTTTCTCCAGCTCCGCGCGCAGGTTTACGTCCAGCTCGCCCTGGTGTGGCTCCGCCTCCCTGAACAAGGGGTCCATCCGATCCTGCAGATCGCCCGCGAAGGCATCGCCCTCCTCAGCCGGCTCGCCCAGTGTCGGTTCGCGCCGCTCGCTGCCAGGTTCGGCAACCAGACGCCGCTTGCCCTGCTCTTTCTTCGGCTCGCCAAACAACCACACCAGCAGCAGCACGATCACACCGACCAGCGCCAGCGGAATGCCGACCCAGGGGTTCCACGCAACAGCCAATTCGGATCCAAGCATGATGAACATCCTTAACTTCTAGCGACCTCAACCTCAGGCAGCCCCGACCAGTTTGGTCGCCTCGGCAAGATCGACCTGCACCAGTCGGGAAACGCCCGCTTCGCGCATGGTAACGCCGCAAAGCTGGCTTGCCGCCTCCATCGTGGCCTTGTTGTGCGAGACGAAGATGAACTGCACCTTTTCGCTCATCTCGCGCACCATGTTGGAGAAGCGGCCCACGTTCGCTTCATCGAGCGGCGCGTCCACCTCATCCAGCAAGCAGAACGGCGCCGGATTGAGCGCGAAGATTGCGAACACCAGCGATACCGCGGTCAGCGCTTTCTCACCACCGGACAGCAGCATGATGTTGGAAACGCGCTTGCCCGGCGGACGCGCCATGATCGAAACCCCGGTGCTGAGCAGGTCGTCGCCGGTCAGCTCGAGATAGGCGTGGCCACCACCGAACAGGCGCGGGAACAGCTCCTGCACCCCGGCGTTCACGCGATCGAAGGTCTCCTTGAAGCGCTGGCGCGTTTCGCGGTCGATTTTCTTGATCGCGTTTTCCAGCGTCTCCATCGCGCTGACCAGGTCGGTGAGCTGATTGTCCAGATAGGTCTTGCGCTCGCTCTGTTCGGCATGTTCCTGGATCGCGGCCAGGTTCACCGGCTCCAGGCGCGCGATCTTCTGCGCAAGATCTGCCAGCTGCTGACGCCATTGCGCCGCATCGATGTCTTCGGCCAGCTCGGTGAGCAAGGTCTCCAGATCCAGACCCGAGGCGGCGATGGCTTCAGCCAGTTGCTCGGCGCGCATCTGCAAGGCCTGCGCGGCAAGCTTCTTCTCCGACAGGCTTTCGCGCAAGCCCGACAGATCCTGCTCCAGGTTGTGGCGCTGCTGCTCAAGCTTGCGCAGGGCGATATCGCATTCCTCCAGCGCACGGCGCGCCTCCACCAGCTGCTTGTCCACCAGCAGGCGCTGGTCGAGGTAGGTCTGGCGCTCGGCTTCGAGCTCAGCGATGGGATCGGAACCGGCGGCCAATTGTTCGGTGATTTCGCTGCGGCGCGCTTCGATCTGGCGGATCTGATTGTCCATGCGCGCCAGCGCCTGATCCAACGAAGCGAGCGAGGAGCGTTTCGATTCCATGCTGAGCGCGAGCGCGTGCGCCTGGTCGGCGGCTTCCCGCGCGTTCATGCGCGCCTCTTCACGGGCTTCCAGCAGGGCGCGCCGCTCGTTTTCGAGTTCGCGGCGCTGGTCTTCCAGATCGCCCATGTTGTTGACCGATTCGTCCAGGCGCGCGCGGGCTTCGCGTGTTTGCGCCTGCAACTCATCCATCTGTTCCAGCAGCGTCGACAGTTCACCGGCAACCTTTTCCGCACGCGCCCGCGCGGTTTCCACCTTGCCGCGGTGGCTTTGCAACTGGCCGGCCAATTCCGACTGGCGGCGATGCGCGTTGTAAAGCTCGCGCTGGGCGTCATCACGAGCGCGTTCGGCTTCGAACTTGCTGGTGCGCAAAGCATCCAGGCGCACGCCGGCTTCCTCGATGCGCGCTTCCAAAGACTCGACCTGCTCATTGAGCGTGCGGATCTCCCGCTCGCGCGCCAGCACGCCCAGCTGATTGCCTTGCGCGCGGCGCACGCTGGCCCAGCCCGGCCCCAGCCACTCGCCCGTGCGCGTAATCACCGACTGGTACGGCGCCAACGCCGCGAGGCCGGAAACCCGCTGATGCGCTTCGCCAATGGTTTCGGCAATGAGCACATGGCCCAGGATCGCCATGGCCGCAGCCGGACCACGCACGTGCGCGGCCAGCGTACCGGCCGTGGCTGCGCCACCTTCGGCTGCATCGAGCAATGCCACATCGGCATTGCTCAGCGCATGGAATTCCTTGGCCAGATCGAGCGCGCCGTCGACCAGCACGCTGTCGATAAAGCCGGAAAGCACGGTTTCCACTGCCGTTTCCCAGCCAGCCTCCACTTGCAGCACTTCGCCAAGGCGACGCTTCTTGTCCAGACCGAACTGCGCGAGCCAGGTGCTGGCGGCGCTTTCTTCCTGCCCCAGCGCGGCATGTTGCAAAGCTTCCAAGGAAGCGAGGCGACCGCGCGCTGTCTGCAACTGCTGCCGCGCATCGTTGAGCGCGCTCTGTACCTGGCGCTCTTCGTCAAGAACCTTCTCGTACGCCAGCTTGTGCTGGTCAAGCATGCCACCGAGTGATTCCACGCGTTCGCGCTGCGTGTCGTGCTCCGTGTGCAATTGCTCGGCCGCAGCATCCAGCGCAACGACGTCGGTGGCCTTCTGCTCGGCTTCCAGGGCGTCCTTGCGCTTGGACAGGTCCACCGCCTGCCGGTCGAGATAGGCGAGCTTGGTGCGCTCCACTTCAGCGGCACGGCTGGCCTCGCCAGCGGTGCGCGTGTACGCGTCCCAGCGCTGCTGCCAGTCCGCTAGCTTGGTCTCCGTTTGGCGCAGGCTTTCGGAAGTGTCGTCCTGCATTTGCTGCAAGGCTTCCAGCTTGGGCTCGCCTTCGGCCAGGGCCATCCGCAGGGTTTCTACTTGATCGCGGTCGGTGGCGATGTGTGCCGCCAATTCGGCATGCTCGCGTTCGGCATCCAGCTGCGCGCGCTGCAGACGTTCGGCAGTTTCCTTGTTGTATTTGACCTGCTGCTCGACGCGGGCGATTTCCGAGCCGACTTTGTAAACCTCGGCCTGCACCGAGTTCAAATGCTCGCTGGCCTCGACATGGCGCTCGCGCACGCTTTCGATCTGCGATTCGATCTGGCGTTGTTCGGCCAGCCGCTTTTCGATTTCGATCTCGGCGGCGGAAAGCCCCTGCCCTTCGCCATCGCGCTGGCCCTTGAGCGCGCGATACTCCAGTGCGCGCAGCTCGGCCTCCTTGCGCGTCTGCTCTTCCTTATAGCCTTTCCAGCGTTCCGCCGCGCGCGCCTGACGGTTCAGGTGCTCAAGCTGCTTGTCCACCTCGTCGCGCACGTCGCGCACGCGGTCGAGGTTTTCGCGCGTGGCCTTGATGCGGCTCTCGGTTTCCTTGCGACGCTCCTTGTACTTGGAGATGCCGGCGGCTTCTTCCAGATGCGTGCGCAGCTCCTCGGGGTGCGCCTCGATGATCTGGCTGATCATGCCCTGCTCGATGATCGAGTAGCTGCGCGGCCCCAGGCCCGTGCCGAGGAACAGATCGGTGATGTCGCGGCGGCGGCAACGCGCGCCGTTGAGGAAATACGAGGACTGCCCGTCGCGCGTCACCTGGCGCTTCACCGAGATCTCGGCGTACTGGCCGTACTCGCCCTGGATGGTGCCGTCGGAGTTGTCGAAGATCAGCTCGACACTCGCCTGCCCCACCGGTTTGCGCGCATTGGAGCCGGAGAAGATCACGTCGGTGAGCGAGTCGCCACGCAGGCGACTGGCTGCGCTTTCGCCCATCACCCAGCGGATCGCGTCGATGATGTTGGACTTGCCGCAGCCGTTGGGCCCCACCACGCCCGTCATATTGGTGGGCAGATGCAGGGTGGTCGGGTCGACGAAGGACTTGAATCCGGCAAGTTTGATGGTGGTTAGGCGCATGCAGATTCAGATGCTCGAAAAGTGATAGCCCGCTGGCGCTGGCGACGGGTCACTGTGCCAAACGCGGGACAGCGCCGCAATGCGTGGCGCGCGGCAGAGCAATTGACTCTTAATCAACTGCTCGATCAATCGGGCGATTTGGCGTCTATCGACAGGGCGTGAATGCCGTGATCCATCAACTCGCCCAGCGCCGCGTAGACCAGCCGGTGCCGCTTGATCGGCAATTGGCCGGCGAAAGCGGCGCTCACGATACGTACGTGGAAGTGCCCCTTGCCCTCATTGGCATGGCCGACGTGCTTGTAGCCCTCGTCCACCACGTCCAACTCGACCGGCTGCAGCGCCGTGGCCAGGCGCTGGCGGATTTCCTCGACCATCGCCGCTGTCATGCGGGCAGCGCCTTGAGGAACGGCTTGACGCTCACATTGGCGTACACGTCGGCTTCGACATAGGGGTCGGCTTTGGCCCATTGCTCCGCCTCGGCCAGCGAAGAGAACTCGGCCACGATCAGGCTGCCGGTGAAACCGGCCGGACCGGGGTTTTGGGCATCGATGGCGGGAAACGGCCCTGCCAACAGCAGCCTCCCCTCCGCCTGCAACTGCTGCAGGCGCGCCAGATGCGCCGGACGCGCGGACAAGCGGCGTTCCAGCGATTCAGGATGGTCGGTGCCGGTGATGGCGTACCACATAGGTCGTGCTCCTCGTAAGGAATTGGCGATTTTAGCCGACCGGGCCAGCCAGGGTGATGCCTGTCAGAACCGATCCCTGACACCCTCCGCTGCCCGCTCCGCAGGCCCTCACGCATGCTTGATCCGGTCCCAAGAGCCGCGGTGGCACCCCCATACGGCCCCTAGGCCATCAGTCACAGCCACCCCGCTGTTGACAGTTTCAGAGATAGTGTTATAGTTCACTACAACACCGGTCCACGACAGCACTAAAGGAGAGCAGACATGAAAGCGCCGAACCCCATCGCCATCACAGCCGCGGTTCTGTTCACCACGGTCGGCCTGATCGCCCTAAGCCCCAATGCCCCCAAGGTCCCCGCCTCGATCGACGGCGCGAAGGTTTTCACCCTGCCCGGCATCGAGGTACACCCCACCGCCGCGGACAGGCGTGCCGCATCGATGCTGAGCGAAGCCAGCCTGACGATCGCCAACTCGCCGATCGCCAGCAAGAGCGAAAGCGCGGCCAGCCTGCTCGGTGCGCAACTGGCCATGCCCTACTATTCGTTTGGCTCCACCAAGTTCGCCGGCATCAGCAAGGAATAAATCCATGGCCATCACCTGGAACGACAGCGTCCCGATCTATCGCCAACTACGCGAACGCGTAGTGGCGATGATCCTGGACGGCGCCTTGAACGAGGGCGACCCGCTGCCGTCAGTACGCCAGGTGGCAGCGGATTTCCAAATCAATCCGCTCACTGTTTCCAAGGCGTACCAGGAACTGGTCGACGATCAACTAGTGGAAAAAAGGAGGGGGCTAGGCATGTTCGTCACCGATGGAGCGCGCGAGGCGCTGCTCAAATCCGAACGTGAGCGCTTTTTGCGCGAAGAATGGCCGGCGTTGTACGCACGCTTGCAACGCCTGGGGCTGGATCTGAAAACCCTGCTGCGCGAAGCGCCGAAGGACACGGAGAACCAACCATGAACGCGGTCGTCACCGCCAAGGACCTAAGCAAGCGCTACAAGAACGCGCTTGCGCTGGACAACGTCAACTTCCAGATTCCTGCCGGGCGCATCGTGGGCCTGATCGGCCCCAATGGCGCCGGCAAGACCACCGCACTCAAGGCGATCCTGGGCCTGACCGATTTCCAGGGCCAGCTCAACGTGCTGGGCCTGGATCCGCGCACCCAGCGCGACCGGCTGATGGAGGAAGTTTGCTTCATTGCCGACGTCGCCGTATTGCCGCGCTGGATCCGCGTAAGCGAGGCGATCGATTTCGTCGCCAACATCCATCCGCGCTTCAACCGCGCCAAGTGCGAAAGCTTTCTGGCGCGCACCAAGCTCACGCCCGGCCAGCGCGTGCGGCAGATGTCCAAGGGCATGATCGTGCAATTGCACCTGGCCCTGGTCATGGCGATCGACGCCAAGCTGCTGGTGCTGGACGAGCCCACCCTGGGCCTGGACATCCTCTATCGCAAGCAGTTCTACCAGAACCTGCTGGAAGACTATTTCGACGAGAACAAGACGATCATCGTCACCACGCACCAGGTCGAGGAAATCGAACACATCCTTACCGACCTGATGTTCATCCGCGACGGCAGGATCGTGCTCAACACCGATATGGACGCCATGGGAGAGCGCTTCGCCGAAGTGATGGTAAGCGCGGACATGGCTGCCACGGCGCGCCAGCTCAAGCCGCTGGACGAGCGCCAGGTATTCGGCAAGAGCATTTTCCTGTTCGACGGCGTCGACCAGGCACAGCTCAAGGCGCTGGGCGAAATCCGCCGGCCCTCGGTCAGCGACCTGTTCGTCGCCACCATGAAGGGGACCTACGCATGAACGCGAAAACACTCTACTGGCTGGTGAAGCGCGAATTCTGGGAGCACCGCGGCGGCTTCATCTGGACGCCGGTGATCACCGGCATCGTGTTTCTGGTACTGAACCTGATGGGCATAGTCGGCGGGGAAGTATTCGGCTTTCGCCATGGCTTCCATTTTGGTCCGCTGGAAAGTCAGGACCTGGTCGCCAAGATCCATTCGCTCGATGCGCGCGAGTTGCAGCAAGTGAGCACCTATCTGGATCTGGCCATGCTGTTCCCCAGCTGCCTGATCGCCATAGTGTTCGCCTTCGTGGTGTTCTTCTACTGCCTGGGTGCGCTCTACGACGACCGGCGTGACCGCAGTTTCCTGTTCTGGAAATCACTGCCGATTTCCGACACGGCGACCGTACTGTCCAAGGTCATCGCCGCGGTGCTGATTGCACCCATAGCGGTCGTGGTCTGCGGCATGCTCACCGGCATCATCATGCTGCTGATATTCGCCATTGCCCTGTCGTTCCATGGCGTGAGCGTCTGGTCGCTGCTGGTGTTGGCGCATCCGCTACACGTTGTCGGCTTCCTGGTCGGCTGTATTCCGCTTTATCTGCTATGGGCGTTGCCGACGGTGGGCTGGCTGATGTTGTGCTCATCCTGGGCCAAGTCCAAGCCCTTCCTGTGGGCCGTGGTGATTCCGGTGGCATTGGGTGTGATCATCAGCTGGTTCAACCTGTTCGGCTCGGTCGGATTCGAGAGCACTTGGTACTGGCACGAAATTGCGGCACGTGTATTGTTCAGCGCGGTCCCCGGCGACTGGCTGCCCGCCCATAGCCTTGAGCACCTGGGCGACAATCCCGAAAATTTCAACCGATTCTTCGACCTCTCCAGCTCCTATGCGGTGCTGACTTCGGTGGAGATCTGGGCAGGGGTAGCAGCCGGTATCGCCATGCTTGTGGGTGCTGTATGGTTCCGCCGCTGGCGCGACGACAGCTGAGATCAGCCGCTGTACGTCAGTCATCCACGGCTTGAAGGGGAACGCATCATGAAGCACCAAGGGACGATTCTGCTGTTGGCTTTGTGCACTGCCCTCGCGGCATGCGACGCGCCGGACTTCAACTACCGGGGCGAAAACGGCAGGATTTCATTGGATGGCAACGTGCTGACCCTACACGTCGACGATGTGCCCGATGCTACGGTCGGATCTTCGGGCGACTTCATCGTCGACGGCAAAGTCGAGTCGATCTCTTCGGCGCAACACGGCCTGCTGGTGCTCTACTACCAAGGCGTTGCGGACATCCGGGACCAGGCCAACGGCTTAAAGGCGGGGGTCACCGCGGCCAAGAATGCCTTCGTCGAAAAGCCTGGTCCGGATGCCAAGCAAAAGCTCAAGGAGGCGGTGGAATCGCAGGCCCATCAGATGTCGGTAAAGATGTGCCAGGACGAGGTCAACCTTGCCGGCGTTCAAGCCCAGCTCGTCGCACAACTCCCTGCCTTCAAGCCGTACGGGAATATCTTCCCCGCAAAGCATGCCGACGAATGCACGAAGGCATGAATTCGCGCGACTGACCCTGCCGGCTTGATGGCAGCATAGCCAGCCATGTTTTTCTGACTACAGGACTCGTGAGGGGACGAATCATGAACTACGCACGGACGATAGCCCTGCTTGCACTCTGCGCAACCATCAGCGCCTGCAACTCGCCCGATACCACCTTGGCGAACGGCGGCGTCACGCTGAAGGACGATATCGTTACATTGCACGCCGAAGGTGCGCCCGACGCGCAGATTGACGCCAACGGAACGCTGCAGATCGATGGCAAGGCGGTGTCGGTTTCACCATCGCAACACGGCCTGCTGATGCTCTACTTCCAGCAAGTCATGGATGTGCATCAAACCGGCCTGGCCATGGGCAAAGCCGGTGCCGGCATGGGTATGAAGTCCCTCAAGGACGCGATCGATGGTAAATCGAAGGCGGATAAGGACAAGGACCTGGATGCCGGCGGCGAGCAATTGCAGGCATTAGGCAAGAAAATGTGCCTGGACCAGGCGAACGTCAAGGACGTGCAGGACCAGCTGGCTACGCAACTACCGGCCTTCAAGCCTTTCGCCAAGATCGTCACCAAGAGCCATGCCGATTGCGAGAAGGACTAAGCCGATAACACGGCTTGGTGATGCCCATCCCAGCCATCATGAACATGAAAGCAGCTGGGATTGTCACCCCAAGTTACGCACAGGCATCACCCCCCGCCTCCTCCACCATGAATACCACCTTTGGTCAGTACGCGCGGGTCGAGCAGTTTCTTCAACTCCTCTTTCGATAGCCCGGATTTTTCCAGCGCCACATCCATGATGGGGCGCTTTTCCTTGTACGCCTGCTTGGCGATGGCGGCGCCCTTCTCGTAGCCGATCACCGGATTCAAGGCGGTCACCAGGATCGGATTCATGGCCAGCGCCTGGTTCACGCGTTCGGCATTCACGCGGAAATCCGCAAGCGATTTGTCAGCCAGCAGGCGCGAAACGTTCGCCAGTATGTGGATCGACTGCAGCAGGTTGTACGCGATCAACGGCAACATCACGTTGAGCTGGAAATTGCCGGATTGGCCGGCCACGGTGATCGCCGCATCGTTGCCGATGACTTGCGCCGCCACCATGGCGGTGGCTTCCGGAATTACCGGATTCACCTTGCCCGGCATGATCGAAGAACCCGGCTGCAAGGCAGGCAGCTCGATTTCGCCCAGGCCGGCCAACGGCCCGGAGTTCATCCAGCGCAGGTCGTTGGCAATCTTCATCAGGGCCACCGCCAGCGTCTTGAGCTGGCCGGAAAGCTCCACCGCGGCATCCTGCGCGGCCATGCCTTCGAAGTAGTTGGCCGCCGAGTCGAACCGCACGTCGGTGAGCTTCTTCAGTTCGCGAGCTACTGCAGGCCCGAATTTCGGGTCGGCATTGATACCCGTACCCACGGCCGTGCCGCCGAGTGGCAATTGCCGCGTGCGTTTCAAGCTGTCGTTGATGCGTTCGATCGCCGAATCGATCTGTGCCGACCAGCCCGACAATTCCTGCCCGAAGGTCACCGGCATGGCGTCCATCAGGTGCGTGCGTCCGGTCTTGGGCACATTGCGCAGCTCGCTGGCACGGCGGTCGATGATGCGCTTGAGATGCTTCAGCGCCGGCAGCAATTGTTCGTGCGTGGTGAGCATAGCGCTGACGTGAATGGCGGTAGGGATCACGTCGTTGGAGCTTTGCCCGTAATTCACATGATCGTTCGGATGCACCTTGTTGCCGGCCTTGGCGGCAAGATGCGCGATCACCTCATTGGCATTCATGTTGGTGCTGGTGCCCGAGCCGGTCTGGAACACATCGATCGGGAACTGGTCATCGTGCTGCCCTTCGGCCACGGCCAACGCCGCCTTGCGAATGGCGGCCGCCTGCGCTTTCTTCAGATGTCCCAGCGCGAGATTGGCCTCGGCCGCGGCGGCCTTGATCAGGCCAAGCGCGCGGATGAAGGCCCGGGGCAGGTGCAGGCCGGAAATCGGGAAGTTGTCGATCGCGCGCTGGGTCTGCGCGCCATACAGCGCCTTGGCGGGCACCTTCAGCTCGCCCATGCTATCGCGCTCGGTACGGAAGTCGGCCATGGTTCGCCTCATGCGGGATGGAAAGACCGGGCCGACTATAAGCCCGCCAACGTTAGTGGCAATGTAAAATGCCGGGTTCTGATCCTCCTGGAAGCCCCCCGATGTCCACCCACGCCCTCACCGCCCTCTCGCCATTGGATGGCCGCTACGCCGGCAAGACCGAAGCGCTGCGCCCGATCTTCAGCGAATTCGGCCTGATGCACCGGCGCGTGCAGGTGGAAATCGAATGGCTGCTGGCGCTGGCCGGTGAACAGGGCATCGTCGAACTGGCGCCCTTTACGCCGGAACAGGTCGCCAGGCTCAAAGCCATCGCCGGCGATTTCAGCGTCGAGGACGGTGCGCGCATCAAGACCATCGAGGCCACCACCAACCACGACGTCAAGGCCATCGAGTACTTCATCAAGGAGCGCATCGGCAACGATGCAGCCCTGGCGCAAGCCAAGGAATTCGTGCATTTCGCCTGCACCAGCGAGGATATCAACAATCTTTCCTATGCCCTGATGCTGCGCGACGCCCGCACGCAAGTGCTGCTCCCTTGGCTGGACAAGATCATCGCCAAACTGCGCGAAATCGCGCATGCGAATGCCGCGCTGCCGATGCTTTCGCGCACGCACGGCCAGACCGCTTCGCCCAGCACCCTGGGCAAAGAGCTGGCCAATGTCGTTGCGCGCCTGGAACGCCAGCGCAAGCAGCTCGCGAACGTGGAAATTCCCGGCAAGATCAACGGTGCGGTAGGCAACTACAACGCGCATGCGATCGCCTATCCGGAAGTGGACTGGCGTAGCTTCTCCGAGCGTTTCGTCACCAGCCTGGGCCTGGACTACAACCCGTATACCACCCAGATCGAACCGCATGACGGTGTGGCCGAATACTGCGACGCCGTGCGCCGCGCCAACATCATCCTGATCGATCTGGCGCGCGACGTCTGGGGCTACATTTCGCTCGGCTATTTCAAGCAGGCGCTGAAGGCCGGCGAAGTGGGCTCGTCCACCATGCCGCACAAGGTCAACCCGATCGATTTCGAAAACGCCGAAGGCAATTTCGGCCTGGCCAACGCGTTGCTCGGCCATTTCGCCGAGAAGCTGCCGATCAGTCGCTGGCAGCGCGACCTCACCGATTCCACCGTACTGCGGGCACTCGGCACCGCCTTCGGCCACGCGCTGGTGGCACTGGAGTCTCTGCAGAAGGGCCTGGGCAAACTCAACGTGAATGCCGACCGCCTCGCCACCGATCTCGAAGCGAGCTGGGAAGTCCTGGCCGAAGCCGTGCAGACGGTGATGCGCCGCTACGGTTTGCCCGAACCTTACGAACAGTTGAAAGCATTGACGCGCGGCCAGGGCATCACACGCGACTCCATGCGCCAGTTCATTGCGGGCCTGGCGCTGCCGGAAGAGGCCAAGCAGCGCCTGCTTGAGCTTACGCCGGCCAGCTATATCGGCCTGGCCGCCGACCTGGCCCAATCGATCTGATCGCCAGGCCGGACAAATCGGGGTCGCTTTTGTCATGATGCAATCTGCCCGGCTTGCACGAGCATCATGGCGCCTCTTTCCCAATTCCTGATCTTCGCCGGTATCGGCGCACTGGCTCAGCTGGTAGACGGCGCATTGGGCATGGCGTACGGCGTGACTTCAGCTGGCATGCTGCTGGGCATCGGCATGCCGCCCGCCCTGGCCAGCGCCAGCGTGCACTACGCGGAAACCTTTACCTGCGGCGCATCCGGACTCAGCCACTGGTGGGCCGGCAACGTGCAACGGCGCTTGTTCCTGGTACTGGTCATCCCTGGGGTGATTGGCGCCGTGCTTGGCGCCACCGCGCTGTCGCACATGCCACCGATCTGGATTCGCTATTTCCTCACCCCCTACCTGCTAGCGATGGGCCTGTTTCTGGTCTTGCGCACCACCCGGCGCAAGGATCGGCGGGAGGATGTTCCGCGTGGCACCAGTGTGCTGGGATTCGTAGCCGGCGTGCTCGATGCGGCGGGGGGTGGCGGGTGGAGTGCCCTCACTGTCACCACCATGGTTGCGCGCGGACAGGAACCGCGCATGGTGATCGGCAGCGTGCACCTGGCCAAGTGTGTCGTCAGCCTCGCCGCCAGCATCACTTTTCTGCTCAGCATCGGTCAAAGCAAATTACATGTGGTGCTGGGCTTGATCCTGGGCGGAGTGATCGCCGCGCCATTTGGCGCCTGGCTGGTGCGTCGCCTGCCGCCTCGCGCGTCTACGCTGATGGCGGGGCTCACCGTTTTGGCGCTGGGTATCTACAACTTCTATCGCCTGCTGCGCTGAACACCCTGATCAGGCTCATGCGCGACACGGCATGTGCCGTTCACAGGCGCTTGCCAATAAGCTCGAATTCGGGCGTCGCTGTCCGTTTGAGGGGATCGGGCAACCCCCTTTCCATCGCCTTCCAATAGGCCCAGGGCACCTTGCCTTTCCCCAATTCGTAATCCATCCCGTCCCAGCTGTCCTCGCGAAAACTGTAGAAGGCCCAGTGCAGTCCCTGGCGATCAAGAACGGTCAGCACATCATTGAGATAAGCGGTGCAACTGTTCAGCATCCTCACACAACCGAATTCACCGGCAACCATTCTGTTCGGCGGTATGCCATGCACCTGAGCCCATTGGGTCGGTAAGCTCAAGTATTGCGCGACGCGTTTGGCATCCCACCGCTCCTGGTGGTCCGCAAAAGGCACTACGCCGGGATAGCTATAAGGCTTCTTGCGCTTCAGGTTGGGGGCGCTAGTGGCCGAATAGGGCTCGTACATATGGAAACTGTAGAGGATACGCCCGTCGGCAAGCGGCGCCGGCCAGTACCCGAATGCATCGGCGGCGGCATACCAACCCGATTCCACCATGATCGGCGTGTCAGGATCGACCTCTCGTATGGCGGCAATCACCTTCTGGTAAAACGCCCTCAGATCGCGCGAGCCTCCCTGTTGTTCACCGTACCATTTCGCCATAGCGGCTTGATCGGCATGTTCAACGAGCCCACCTTTCTTCTCGGGAGCCGGCTCGTTGACGATGTCGTAGGCGGCGATGGCCGGATGATCTTTCAGTGCTTTGGCCAGATCCCGCCAGAAGCGAGCCGCATCGTCCCAGGCTTGCTTGCTCTGCCACAGACGGTCGTCAAACCGGCCGCCATTGTTTTGTGACCACCGCGCATAAGGTAGCGACAGTGGGGCGATCACCACTTTGAGCCCGGCTTTGTCTGCTCTGTCGAGCGCAGCCTTGAGCGTTGCCAGGTCCTTTTGCTCCAAACCCTGATAATGGTCCGCACTCCCCATCAGGAAATCGCGACCGGATGGTTTCCATTTGTCATAGACAAGTCTCACCCAGGTCGCGCCATAGCCCCGCAGCGCGTCGAAGTAAGCCTGATCGGGCGGCAGCCGATTGAAACTGTTGCCGCCGTGCTGCGGTTTGTCCCAGAAACGAATCCGATCGGCGGCGTGGACGAAACCGGCAAGCGCCAACGAGAGAAGAAGCGTCAGGATCGTGCGCACGGAGTCTCCTTCCAGCGGTCAAGATGACGAGGATAGGATGAGTCCCTTGTACGCCAGCGTAGTCCAACACTGAAAAACCTGTCGTCTTTTATCGCTCGCTAAGCACCCGGTTTGCTCAAAGCAGCCCGCGCCATGCAGTGGCCCTTAGTAATGACGCTGCAAGCAATGCAGTACCTGGACGACGGCTAGCGCGACAGCTCGCAGATCCAGTTCACTTCCCAGTTTCTGCCGCCATCGGGCGAAAACGATTGCTCCATCCGCGCCGCGTGCGGCGAAATGTTGAGCCACATCCAGCGCACCAGCACCACGCGGCCCTGCCAGGTGATGCGGTTGTAGAACTCGCCGCGATTGCCATGAAATTCACCGACCACGGGCGCGGCGGGATCCAGGTCGCCGTTGTCCAGGTCCAGGCCGTAAATGATCCATTGCTGCGTTTGCGGCTTGTACATGCGCAGGGTCTGCGCCCTGAGGTGCTGCTTTTTATCGGTGCTGGTGACCTCGAACTGCTCGAAGTTGGCGTTGGTGTCCAGCAGCTTGTGGTGGTTGGAGATTCCGTCGTATTCCACCCAGGCGTTGGAACCCACCAGCCGATCCGGCAGGCGGCGGACATGGGCTTTCCAGTCACCGATCAGGAAGTCGAAATCATGCGAGCCGTCATGCTGCGGCCCGGCCAGTACTGCGGTGGGGTTGGCGGCGCCTTGCTCCGCAGCCACCGGCAAAGCGATGCCGAAAGACCCTGCCACAGCCGTTAACCCTATGAGGAACCGCGGTGCAACCTGTCGCCATGCAGCCATGCCTTGCTCCTGTTCCGGCGTCACCCGGGTAGACAGTTCGGCGGAGCCTACGCTTATCAACCCTCCGATTCCATACAATGCCGCCCCATGACGCTTTCCCACACTTCCCGCAAGCCGCTGCCCATCGAAGTGCATGGCTCGACCAGCCAGCCGCTGGGCATGACCGCGGCGCAGTTCCTCCGCGACTACTGGCAGAAGCGGCCCCTGCTGGTCCGCAATGCCTTTCCTGACTTTCAGGCCCCTATCGCGCCAGAAGACCTGGCCGGCCTGGCCTGCGAGGAAGGAGCGCTCTCACGCCTCATCCAGCACGATGAAGATCGCCAGCGCTGGAAGGTGAAGACCGGCCCCTTGAGCGAAAGCGATTTCGCCAAGACCGGCAACGCCAACTGGACCTTGCTGGTGCAGGATGTGGACAAGTGGGACATGGACGTCGCCGCCCTGCTCGATCACTTCTCGTTCCTGCCCAGCTGGCGCGTGGACGACGTGATGATCTCCTATGCCGAACCCGGCGGTGGCGTGGGCGCACACGTTGACCAGTACGACGTGTTTCTGCTGCAAGGCCTGGGGCAACGGCACTGGGCGATCAGCACCGATCCGCACGCGCCGAAGGACTTTCGCAACGACGTCGAACTCAAGCAGCTCGTGCACTTCGAGCCCACCCACGAATGGCTGCTCGATCCGGGCGACATGCTGTACCTGCCACCCGGCATTGCCCACGATGGCGTGGCCTTCGGCGGCCCCTGCATGACCTTTTCGGTGGGCATGCGCGCGCCCTCACAGGGTGAACTGGTAGGCGACCTGGCCGACTATCTGGCCGAGCATCTGGCCGAAGACCAGCGCTATGCCGATCCGGATCTTGCCCCCGTCAAGCGCGCCGGCGAAATCGACAAGGCAGCGCTGCAGCGCCTACGCGTTGCCCTACCGTTCGCGCAAGCCCTGGATGATGCCACCCTGCTCGACTGGTTTGGCCGCTTCATCACGCGCTATCGCGCCGCGCAGGCGCCCATGCCGCCGGCCAAGCCGCTGGGCGAAGCGGCCCTGATCAAACAACTGGAGGGCGGCGCTTCGCTGCTGCGCCATCCGTGGTCGCGCATGGCCTGGGCGCAAGCCGGCAAGCGTTGCACGCTGTACGCCAACGGCCATGCCTACCCAGCTTCGTCGCACTGGGTGGTGCAACTTTGCGCCCAACGTACCCTATCGCCCCCACTGGACTGGTCGCGAGACGATATCTCCCTGCTACTGGCCCTGATCAACGATGGCCACCTGATTCTTCGCCGCCTGCGCGGACGCAACGCATGAATACGCTTTCCCCCTTACCGGCAGTACCGGACGATGGCGCCTTTGCCGTGAGCGGCCCCGAGGCCGTGACCGCAATGCGCCTGCAACTGCTGGTTGCGACCCGCTACAAACTGGCCTTCCATCTGCCGATATTGCCGTCATCGATCCTGAGCAGCTCCGACGAACTGGCCGAACTGCGCCGCATCGCCATTGCCGGGCGCGGCGCGGAAATCCGCATCGTGCTTGCCGATCCGGCAGCAGCCATGCGCGCGGGACACCGCCTGCTGGATCTGGCCCAGCGGCTGCCCAGCGCGCTGCAGATCCGCGCGCTGGCCGAGGAAGATCAAGGCGCACAGACGGACGCAAGCAGCTGGCTGCTCAACGACACTGGTGGCTACTTGTTCCTGCCCGATGCAGAGCGCTGGGAAGGTCGCGCCGCCCTGAAGGATGGCCCGGGGCAAGCCCCCTTGCTGCTGCAATTCGAACAAATCTGGCAACGGGCCCTGCCCGCCACCCAGCTGCAAGCGCTGGGCTTGTAAACCATGGGCTGAACACCCATGCATGGCCAGCCTTCTGCTTCCACGCCTCATAGGGCGACCGGAAACGGCTAAGACCTTGTTCCGACTGCCTCCAGCACAAGCTGCGTCAGGGTCGGCCGGCTCCCCGCAGCGAGGCCTGTAGCTTGCCGCAGTGCGGAAGCGGCAGGCTATAATTAACGGGATTTTTCGCCAGCGAACCCAAGGCCTACGACAAGGCGGTCCGCTGAAGCTTCCCTTCCCTGCCGGTGGTGACGTGAGCACAAACCTGATCCGCGAGTTTTTTGAATCCTCGCAACTCGCAGGCGGCAACGCCGATTATGTCGAATCGTTGTATGACGCCTGGCTGGCCGATCCCGCATCGGTACCCACCGAGTGGAACAGCTACTTCCAGACCTTCAAGGGCCGCGAGTCGGGAGACACCTCCCATACCGCGGCCATTGCACGTATTGAGGCGGCACAAAAACGGCGCCCCGGCTTCGCCGCGGCGGCTCCGGTCAGCGACGAGCACGCACGCAAGCAAGCCGGCGTGCTGCGCCTCCTGACGGCCTACCGTTCGCGCGGCCACCTTGCCGCCGACCTGGACCCGCTGGGCCTTGCCTCCAAGACCCATGCGCCGGACCTGGACCTGGCCTTCCATGGCCTGTCCGACGCCGACCTGGACACCGAGTTCGATTGCGGCAACTTCGCCGGCGGCGGCCAGCGCATGAAGCTGCGCGAGCTGTTTGCACGCCTCAAGCGCGTGTACACCAGCACGATCGGCGTGGAGTTCATGCACATCTCCGATCACGCGCAGCGCAACTGGATCTACAGCCGCCTTGAGCTGGCCAACGGCAGTGCCGGCCTGGACAAGGCTGGCAAGCAGCGCCTGCTCGGCAGCCTGACCGGGGCCGAAGGTCTGGAACGCTACCTGCACACCAAGTACGTGGGCCAGAAGCGCTTCTCGCTGGAAGGCGGTGACAGCCTGATCCCGATGGTCGATGACATCGTGCAGGCCGCGGGCGACAACGGCATCCGCGACATGGTCATCGGCATGGCCCACCGCGGCCGCCTGAATATGCTGGTGAATATCCTCGGCAAGCCGCCGAAGACGCTGTTCAACGAGTTCGAAGGCATCTTCGAACATCATGACGAAGACCCGGCCCATTCCGGCGACGTGAAGTACCACATGGGTTTCTCCGCCGATGTACGCACCCCCAAGGGCGGCGTGCACGTGGCGCTGGCGTTCAACCCTTCGCACCTGGAAATCGTCAACCCGGTGGTGGCCGGATCCGTGCATGCGCGCCAGGTGCGCCGCCGCGACACCGAGCGCACCAAGTCGTTTGCCGTGCTGATCCACGGCGATGCCGCCTTGGCCGGCCAGGGCGTGAACATGGAACTGTTCAACATGTCGCAGGCGCGCGGCTTCAAGATCGGCGGCACCTTGCACATCGCGGTGAACAACCAGGTGGGTTTCACCACCTCCAACCCCCAGGACGCCCGCTCCACGCTGTACTGCACCGACGTGATCAAGATGATCAACAGCCCGGTGTTCCACGTGAATGGCGACGATCCGGAAGCGGTGATCCAGGTCACCCGCCTCGCCTACGAGTTCCGCAAGACGTTCCGCAAGGACGTGATGATCGACCTGGTGTGCTACCGCCGCCACGGCCACAACGAAGCGGACGAACCGGCCGCCACCCAGCCGGTGATGTACCAGATCATCCGCAAGCGCCCCACCACGCGCGAGCTGTACGCGCAGCAACTGGTGAAGGAAGGCCTGCTTGCCGAAGGCGACGCGCAGAAGCTGTCCGAGGAGTACCGCAACCGCCTCGAAGCGGGTGCGGCGATGACCGACTTGCATCCATCGCTGACCAAGGACGTGGAAGTGGACTGGAGCCGCTTCATCGGCGGCAAGCTGTCCACGCCTTACCCGTCGAATCTGGACAAGAACAAGCTGGTCGAACTGGCCAATCGCATCCTGTCCCTGCCGCAGGATCTGACGCTGCATTCGCGCGTGTCCAAGATCTACGACGACCGTCGCAAGATGGCCGCCGGCGAGCAGCCTGGTGATTGGGGCTTTGCCGAAAACCTGGCTTATGCATCGCTGATCGACGAAGGCCACAACCTGCGCCTGGTCGGCCAGGACGCCGGCCGCGGCACCTTCTTCCACCGCCACGCCGTGCTGCATGACCAGAAGGACGGCCATAGCTATCTGCCGCTGGCTTCGCTGCGTCCGGATGCGGACGTCGAGGTGATCGATTCGCTGCTCAGCGAAGAAGCGGTGATGGCGTTCGAGTACGGCCACGCCACCACCGATCCGCATACGCTGCATATCTGGGAAGCGCAGTTCGGCGACTTCGCCAACGGGGCGCAGGTGGTGATCGACCAGTTCATCAGCTCCGGCGAATCGAAGTGGGACCGCCTGTGCGGCCTGGCGCTGTTCCTGCCGCACGGCTACGAAGGCCAGGGTCCGGAGCATTCCTCCGCGCGTCTGGAACGCTTCCTGCAGCTGTGCGCGCTGGACAATATGCAAGTGTGCGTACCGACCACGCCGGCGCAGGATTTCCATATGATCCGCCGCCAGATGCTGCGCCCGGCGCGCAAGCCGCTGATCGTGATGACACCCAAGTCGCTGCTGCGCCACAAGCTGGCCGTGTCCACCCTGGACGAACTGGCCAACGGCAGCTTCCAGCTGGTGCTGGGCGAGCATCGCGACCTGCCGGCGAAGAAGGTCAAGCGCGTGGTGCTGTGCGCAGGCAAGGTCTACTACGACCTGCTGGAAGAATCCGAAAAGCGCGGCCTCACCGACGTGGCGATCGTACGCGTGGAACAGCTTTACCCGTTCCCGCGTCCGGAAGTCATGGCCGAACTGGAGAAATACCCTTCCGTCAAGGAAGTGGTGTGGTGCCAGGAAGAGCCGATGAACCAGGGCGCCTGGTTCCAGATCCGCCATCACCTGCAGGCCTGCGTGGGAGCCAAGCAAAGCCTCTCCTACGCCGGCCGCGCACGTTCGCCCGCGCCCGCAGCCGGTCACCTCAACGATCACGTCGCCGAGCAGGCCTCGCTGGTCGAACAAGCACTGGTCGCGCCGGTCGGCCCCGATCACTCAGCAGAATAACTACCCAGGATTCATTACATCATGTCCACCGAAGTCAAAGTCCCCGTTCTGCCCGAGTCCGTCTCCGACGCCACCATCGCGACCTGGCACAAGAAGGCCGGCGAAGCTGTGAAGCGTGACGAGAACCTGGTCGACCTGGAAACCGACAAGGTTGTGCTCGAAGTGCCGGCTCCGGTCGACGGCGTGCTGAAAGAACTGAAATTCCAGGCCGGCGACACGGTGACCAGCCAACAGGTGATCGCAGTGATCGAAGAAGGCGCCGCGGCCGCTGCGCCGGCTCCTGCACCCGCCGCTGCTGCTCCCGCCCCGGCGCCTGCCGCTGCGGCTCCGCAAGCTGCGGCCAAGGGTACGGAGAATCTTTCCCCAGCCGGCCTGCGTGTCGCTACCGAAGAAAAGATCGACGTCTCCAAGGTGGCCGGCACCGGCCGCGATGGCCGCGTCACCAAGGAAGACCTGGTGAACTACTCCAAGGGTGGCACGCCAGCCGCCGCCGCGCCGTCGGTGGCGCCGACGCCCGGCGCCCGCCCGGAAGAACGCGTACCGATGACGCGCATCCGCGCGCGCATCGCCGAACGCTTGATGCAGTCGAAGAACTCGATCGCGATGCTCACCTCGTTCAACGAAGTGAACCTCGCCGAAGTCACCAAGATGCGCAAGACGCTGGGCGAGCAGTTCGAAAAGGCCAACGGCGTGAAGCTCGGTTTCATGAGCTTCTTCGTCAAGGCAGCCGCCGAGGCGCTGAAGCGTCATCCGATCATCAATGCCTCGGTTGACGGTAACGACATCATCTATCACGGCTACCAGGACATCTCCATCGCCGTGGCCACCGACAAGGGCCTGGTGACGCCGGTGCTGCGCGACGCGCAGAGCATGAGCTTCGCCGATATCGAAAAGGGCATCGCCAACTACGCCAAGAAGGCGCGCGAAGGCAAACTCGGCCTGGATGACCTTCAGGGCGGCACCTTCACCATCACCAACGGTGGCACCTTCGGTTCGCTGCTGTCGACGCCGATCGTGAATCCGCCGCAAAGCGCGATTCTGGGCATGCACACCATCAAGGAGCGTGCGATCGTCGAGAACGGCCAGGTGATCGCCGCGCCGATGATGTACCTGGCGATCTCGTACGACCACCGCATCATCGACGGCAAGGACGCGGTGCTGTTCCTGGTCGACATCAAGAACCAGCTGGAAAATCCGCAGCGCATGCTGCTGGGCATGTAATCGCCCGCCGGCCGGGGCGCCATCGCGGCAGCCCCGGCCGGCATGCCCCTTTCGAAATCCCCCACGCGCCGCCATATACGGCACGTTTCCGCTCCCTAGGAACCTTTGAACCATGAGCGACAAATTCGACGTCATCGTCATCGGCGCCGGCCCTGCCGGTTATGTGGCTGCCATCCGAGCTGCGCAGCTCGGCCTGAAGACCGCTTGCGTGGATGCCTTCGTCGGCAAGGACGGCAAGCAGGCCCTCGGCGGCACCTGCCTCAACGTGGGCTGCATTCCCTCCAAGGCGCTGCTGGACTCGTCCAAGCAGTACTACAACCTGTCGCACAACCTGCCGGCGCACGGCATCAGCGTCGAAAACGCCAAGGTGGACATGGCCACCTTCATCGGCCGCAAGGACAAGATCGTCAAGCAGTTCACCGGCGGCATCGGCCAGCTGTTCAAGGCCAACAAGGTCACGCCGTTCTTCGGCAAGGGCAAGCTGCTGAAGGGCAATAACGTTGAGATCACCGGTAACGACGGCAGCAAGCAGACGATCAGCGCCACCAACGTGATCCTCGCCTCCGGCTCGGTGCCGATCGAGTTGCCGTTCGCCAAGTTCGACGGCAAGAACATCATCGACAACGCTGGCGCACTGGACATCAACGAAGTACCCAAGCGCCTGGGCGTGATCGGTGCCGGCGTGATCGGCCTGGAGCTGGGCAGCGTGTGGAACCGCCTGGGCGCGCAAGTAACCATCCTCGAAGCACTGCCTGATTTCCTTGCCGTCGCCGATCAAGACGTCGCCAAGGTCGCCAAGAAGGAATTCGAGAAGCAGGGCCTCGCCATCAAGCTCGGCGCCAAGCTGACCAAGGCCGAGGTGAAGAAGAATGAAGTGGCGCTTACCTACGAAGACAAGGACGGCGCGCACGAACTGACCGTCGACAAGCTGCTGGTGGCCGTAGGCCGCCGCGCCTACACCGAAGGCCTGCTGGCCGACGATACTGGCGTGAAGCTGGACGAGCGCGGTCGCATCGTGGTGGACGAACACAACCACACCGGCGTGGACGGCGTATGGGCGATCGGCGATGCCGTGCGCGGCCCGATGCTGGCGCACAAGGGCTCCGAAGAAGGCGTGGCGGTGGCCGAGTGGATCGCCGGCAAGGCCGGTCACATCAACCTCGACACGGTGCCGTGGGTGATCTACACCGAGCCGGAAATCGCCTGGGCCGGCAAGACCGAAAAGGAACTGAAGGACGCCGGCGTCCCGTACAAGGTCGGCAGCTTCCCGTTCGCCGCCATCGGCCGTGCTGTAGCGATGAACGAGGCCATCGGCCAGGTAAAGGTGATCGCCCACGCTGAAACCGATCGCGTGCTGGGCGTGCACATGGTTGGCCCGGGCGTATCCGAGCTGATCGCCGAGGCCGTGGTGACGATGGAGTTCAAGGGCTCGGCCGAGGATCTGGCGCGCATCGTCCACGCCCACCCGACGCTCTCCGAGGCCGTGCACGAAGCGGCGCTGTCAGTAGACAAGCGCGCGATTCACAAAGGAAATTGAGGCCTCGTGCCATCATGAGATACGGCCCGCTCGCGGCAACATGAGCGGGCCGTTTGGTTTTTAGCGTCGAGTTGTAGGCTGGGATGGCAATCCCAGCACGGCAAGCCGCCGGCAAGCTGGGATTGGCATCCCAGCCTACGAGGCCGGCATGCTGATTTCCTCTCACTTCTCCTCACTCAGACTCCCCATGCCCCAACCCTCAGCCCTCTGCGTCTACTGCGGCTCCCAAAGCGGCCAGCACCCGATCTACGCCGAGACCGCCCGCGCCTTCGGCCTGGAACTAGCGCGTCGCGGCATTGCCCTGGTGTACGGCGGCGGCAAGGTCGGCTTGATGGGGACAGTCGCCAATGCCGTCCTGAACGGCGGCGGCGAGGTCATCGGCGTGATTCCGCGCCAGCTGGTCGAGCGTGAAGTGGCCCATACGGGCCTGACCGAGCTGGTGGTGGTCGATACCATGCACCAGCGCAAGACACGCATGTATGAACTCGCCCAGGCTTTCGTCGCCCTGCCCGGCGGTTTCGGCACCATGGACGAGATGTTCGAGATGCTTACCTGGGCACAGCTGGGCCTGCATCGCCATCCTTGCGCGTTTCTCGACACGCAGGGCTATTACGGCCATTTGCGCAGCATGATGAACCACATGGTCGCCGAAGGCTTCGTCACGCAAGGCCGGCGCGACAGCGTGTGGTTCGGCGACTCGATCGGCGAACTATTCGACTGGATGAATCAGTATCACGCAGGTGTTGCGCCGCACGGTGTCGACGCCTCCAGTATCAAGGCATGAGGTGGCAGGCATGACGACATTTCAAGCGTTTCGCATTCACAACGACGCCAACGGTTATCGCAGCGGCATGGAAACCATGCATGCCGATGCATTGAGCCAGGGCGAAGTGCTGGTGAAGGTGGCCTATTCCTCGGTCAATTACAAAGACGCGCTGGCCGGCACCGGCAAGGGCAAGATCCTTCGCCAGTACCCGCTCAACGGCGGTATCGATGCGGCGGGCGTGGTAGTGGCTTCCTCCGATACGCTGTTCAAGGAAGGTGACAAGGTACTGTGCACCGGCAGCGGTCTTTCCGAAACGCGCGACGGTGGTTACGCCCAATACATCCGCTTGCCATCGCAATGGGCTATTCCTCTGCCCGATGGCTTGAGCCTGCGTGAAAGCATGATCCTGGGAACGGCCGGCTTTACGGCTGCGCTGGCGCTGCTGCGCATGCAGGATAACGGTCAAACACCGGCGCTCGGCCCCATCGCGGTCAGCGGCGCAAGCGGTGGCGTGGGCATGCTGGCCATCGACATCTTCACGCAGGCCGGCTACGAGGTGCATGCCATCAGCGGCAAGGCCGCCCATTTCGATTTCCTGCGCAGCCTCGGTGCGACCGAATGCATTGACCGGCACCAGCTGGCCTTCAGTGGCAAGCCCATGGACTCGGCACGCTTTGGCGGTGCGCTCGACAACGTGGGCGGCGCCATGCTCGCCGGCCTGCTCCCGCTGACCGTGCCCTACGGCAACGTGGCCGTCTGCGGCAATGCCGGCGGCATCGGCCTGGAAAGCACGGTCATGCCATTCATCATTCGTGGCGTCAGCCTGCTCGGCATTGCCTCCGCCGGCACGGCCCGCGCCATCCGCGGGCAGGTGTGGAGCCAGCTGGCCGGCGCTTGGAAGCCCCGCCATCTGGACCGCATCGCCACCCGTGAAATCGGCCTGGAACAGCTGCCGGAAGTGTTCGAGCGTATGCTGACAGGAGAGTCGTTCGGCCGCACAATTGTGCGCGTCGACAGTATCTGATGCTTGGAAGCGTCGCCACGGCGACTTAGAATTAACGAAACGACTAGGGGATTCCCACCTTATGGCACGCATTTTGATCGTCGACGATTCTCCGTCGCAGCTTCTCGGTATCAAACGCATCGTCGAGAAGCTCGGCCATGAAACGCTGACCGCCGAAGACGGTGCCGCGGGTGTGACCGTGGCCAAGCAGGAAAAGCCCGCCCTGATCCTGATGGACGTGGTGATGCCCAACCTCAATGGCTTCCAGGCCACGCGCACCATCAGCAAGGATCCTGAAACGGCACATATTCCGATCGTGCTGGTCACCACCAAGGACCAGGAAACCGACAAGGTGTGGGGCATGCGCCAGGGCGCGAAGGCCTATGTCACCAAGCCGATCAAGGAAGAGGAACTGATCGCCGTGCTGAAGGAACTGCTGCCGGGCTGATATTCCAAACCGGTAAAAAAACGGCGCCGCATGGGCGCCGTTTTCGTTTCTGCGCCATTAGGGACGCTCTGACCTATTCTGCGTACCCGTCACCACACTGTATGCGCGTCTGGCGGAGCGTAGGCTGGGATAGCAATCCCAGCACCGGGATACCGTATGGAAAGCTGGGATTATCATCCCAGCCTACGCTCCGCCAGACGCGCATACAGTGCGGCCCCAACATTTTGAATTTTAATGCCGGGGT
>NZ_BSOA01000003.1:0-327917 GCF_030160275.1 Dyella flagellata | reverse complement strand
AGACGGGGTGACGTCCAGAAGGCCCGCAGGCCGTGCCCCGCGGCTTGAACAGACGGCCAGTCTGTCCTGTGCCGCGCGACACACCCTGCGGGCCTTCTGGACGTCATGCCGGGTGCGCGGAATAGGTCAGAGCGTCCCTAAAACCTACTGTCGCGGATCGTAGTGCGTGAACTGCATTTGCAAGGCCTCGAAGGCCTGGCGCTGGGCATCGCTCTCCACCAGCGGCACCCTGATCGACACCTCCACCAGTTGATCGCCTGGCGTCTGCCCCGGCAAGCCCCGCCCTTTCAAGCGCAGCTTGCGGCCCGACTGCGTCCCGGCGGGAATGCGCAAGTCCACCGTGCCCGCCAGGGTCGGCACTGCTACGGTGGCCCCCAGGGCCGCCTCCCAGGGGCTGAGCGCCAGGACGTGCAGCACATTGCGACCGTCCAGCTTGAAGCGCGCATCATCGCGAATACCCACCTCCAGCAGCAGGTCGCCGCCCGGACCGCCGCCCGCGCCGGGGTGTCCCTGGCCGCCAAGGCGAATCACCTGGCCCGGCTGGATGCCGGCAGGGATCTTCACCTCCAGCACGCGTTCATGGCCGCTGCCGTCGTCCAGGTTCAGGCGCGTGCGGCCGCCATTGAAGGCGGTCTGCAGGTCGATCTGCACGTGCGCACGCACATCGCGGCCACGACGTGCACGCGGCGCATGACGCCCGCCGCCGGCGCGGCCGAACAGGCTTTCGAAAAAATCGCTGAAATCGCCGTCACCGACGTCGCCGAAGTCGAAACCCTGACCCTGCCCCCAATTCGGCGGCGGACGAAACTGCTCGCCCGGTCGATATCCGCCGGCGCGCAGCTGGTCGTAGGCGCGGCGCTTTTCGGGATCGCGCAGCACTTCGTTGGCTTCGTTGATCGCCTTGAATTTCTCTTCCGCGCCGGCTTCCTTGTTCTTGTCCGGGTGATATTTGCGCGCAAGCTTGCGAAAAGCCGCCTTGATGTCGGCCTCGCTGGCGTCGGATTTGACGCCCAGGACTTCGTAATAGTCTTTGAATTCCACTGCCACTCCTCAAACAAGATAAGTCGAGCGACCCCACGCCGCGCCTGCCCGACGCTCATGTCCGACCCCAACACGTCGCCCCCAACACAAATGGCCCGCCGCGGATCATGGTCCGCGGCGAGCCGTCTATGCAACATCGAGCAAGTTTACTTACTGCGTGTTGATGGTAATCCGGCGTGGCGCTTTCTCCGCCTTCTTCGGTATCACGATTTCCAGCACGCCGTGCTTGCCGGTGGCGCTGATGTTGTCGGCGTCCGCGCTGTCGGGCAAGGCAAAACGACGATGGAAGCTGCCGTGTGCACGCTCAACGCGCGTAAAGCGGCCTGCTTGTTCCTGCTTTTCGAGCGTGCGCTCGCCCTTGATGGCAAGTATGCCTTTTTCCATGCTCACTTCGATGCTGGCTGGATCCACGCCCGGTATATCGGCAAAAATCACGAAACGCTGTTCTTCTTCCTTGATGTCCACGCGCGGCGCCCACTGGCTGGTCACCACGCTGGAACCATCACTTTCCTCGCCGTGGAAGTAGCGTTCGAACAAATGACGCACGTCAGCCGGGAACGCGCTGCGGGCGCTCCAGAGATGGCTACGACTGGAATTCATGGCTGTTTCCTCGATAAAGTTGCGGTATTTCCCGCTTGACAGCCAAATAAGTTCCTGCCGGCAGAGTTTCAAGGCGACAAGCCACCCGCCCCGACGGTAGCATTCCGGCCGTTGCCACCGCTTCAGCGAGTTCGCCATGACCATCCAGATCGGACAGCCCTTGCCTGACTTCGAAATCGCCGTCATCGACGACGGCGCCGACATTCAGCGCACCACCACCGCGCCGCTTTTCAGCGGCCGAAACGCTGTGCTGTTCGGTGTACCCGGCGCCTTTACCCCAACCTGCTCGGGACGTCATCTACCGGGCTACGTCAAGCACTTTGACGATTTCAAAGCCCGTGGCGTGGACGTGTACTGCATGGCGGTGAACGACGCCTTTGTGATGAAAGCCTGGGCTCTATCGCAGAATGTACCCGCCGGTCTGAAGCTGCTTGCGGACGGAAACGGCGGCTTCACGCGGGCGCTGGGACTGGAAATGGACGGCAGCGCCTATGGCATGGGCATGCGCTCACGCCGCTTTGCGCTGTATGCCGAAAACGGCGTGGTGAAGCAGCTCCATATCGAAAGCCCAGGCGAGCTGCGCGTGAGCACCGCCGAAGCGATGCTCTCCGCCATACCGTAGGCTGGGATGACAATCCCAGCATCGCGATGCGGCGTGCACGGCAATGCTGGGATTACCATCCCAGCCTACTTGCTCTTGGTGTTACTGAAACACGGCTACCTGTCCGTAGTCATTTCGACAGAAAGCGGGGATACAGCCGTTCACTACGGTTGGATAGAAGCCTGCAACGGAGCCCGACCAACAGTTGACGGCCATCTCCAGTACACCGGTTTGGCCTGGAACGACGGCATCGGTTTGGAAGGCCACACATCTATTCATCACAGTTAGTCGCCCGGTTGCCATGCCAGCTTTGGTCGAGCCATAAAATGCTCTCCCGTACACAGTAAAATTCTGGTTGGTTATCGTTGATGTATTAGGTGCAGCCGGGTTGACGTAATCGGATGTGACTGGTGCGAATGGATTCGAAGGTTCGCCACTTTTCTCCGTCTCGGACTCCTTAAGTACACCACCTTCAATTGAGCCGGCTCTTGGAAGGTACTTCGATGCCTTGGAGTTGGGGGACGGTCCTTTGCAGCCAGCCCCATTCAAAGTGCCCGGGCCGATAATGAGACCACCGTTGTCGTTGCTGATGTCGATACCCCCCAGCTTCTGGCAAAGTTTCTGCCGGTAGAGATCCGCCTCTTCCGGTTGCCTTCCCGGCACAAGACGAAAATTACCGTCCTGGGTGCGCTCCAAGACCTGGCCGATGACGATTTGCTTGCCAGCTTCGTCCAGGCTGTCAACTTTTACCGACCGGTAGATCAAGGTTCTGCCGTCAGGTTCCAGGCTTTCACGATAATCGACAATCGCATCCGGATTGAGCGCGCCCAACGCTTGCGGTGAGGGCGTCGTATTTTGCCCCCTGGCCATACATGCCAGCGGGATGAACATCAGGCCTGGCAGGATGATACTCGCGTGCTTTTTCATCACTTAGCCTCCGTCAGTTTCGCAAACGGCCGCAACGCAGCAGACCGAAGATCGGTTAGCGGCGCTCGCGGTCGTTGTTGGAGGCTAGCGTTGCCCTATCGGCGCAGCATATGGGTATGCGTCGCGTCCCCGTATCGGGGAATGCGTACACAGCGCGTAGGCTGGGATGACAATCCCAGCTTTGCCATGTTTGCCATAACGTGATGCTGGGATTGTCATCCCAGCCTACGCAAAGATTCCCGCAGACTAAGGTGTATCTACGGCGGGCTTATTCGCCCGCCGGTTCTGCGCCCTCGTCCGAGCCGTTCGGTGCAAGCGGAGCCCCTTCCAGGACTTCGGCCTCGTCACCGTTGCTTTCGTCCGCGTCCACACGCACTACGCTGACCAGGGACTCCTCGGCAGGCAGGCGAATCAACGTCACGCCCTGCGTGTTGCGGCCCAGTTGCGAAATTTCCATCGCACGAGTGCGCACCAGGGTACCCTGGTTGGAAATCAGGATCACTTCGTGCGTGTCGGCTAACTGAGTGGCGGCGACCAGGGCGCCGTTGCGTTCTGAGCACTGGATGCCGATCACGCCTTGGGTGCCGCGACCCTTCTTCGGGAATTCAGCCAGTTCGGTGCGCTTGCCGTAACCGCGCTCGGTAGCGGTGAGAATGTCGCCTTCCTGCGCCACTACCAGCGATACTAGCTTCGCTTCGTCGGTAAGCTTCATGCCGCGCACGCCGGTGGCGGTACGGCCCATCGGGCGCACTTCGCTTTCATCGAAGCGCACGACCTTGCCGTTCGATGCGAACAGCAAGACGTCGCTGTTGCCGTCGGTCATCACCACACCGACCAACGCATCGCTGTCCTCCAGGTTGATGGCGATCTTGCCCTTCTGCAACTGGTATTCGAACTCGGTCAGCGGCGTCTTCTTCACCGTGCCTTGCGCGGTGGCGAAGAACACGTAGCGATCGGCGCTGTACTCGTGCACCGGCAGCACCGCCTGCACCTTCTCGCCCTCGCCCAGCGGCAGCAGGTTCACCATCGGCTTGCCGCGCGCGTTCGGGCCCGCCTCCGGCATCTGGTAGACCTTGAGCCAGTACACGCGACCGGTGCTGGTGAAAGTGAGCAGCGTATCGTGCGTGTTCACCACCCACAGCTGCTCGACAAAATCTTCTTCCTTCAATGCCGAGGCGGAACGTCCCTTGCCGCCGCGGCGCTGGGCGCGATAGATGCTGATCGGCTGGCGCTTCACGTAGCCGGCATGCGACAGCGTAACCACCACGTCTTCCGGCGCAATCAGGTCGAGCACGTTGAGATCTTCCTGCGAAGGCTGGATCTCGGTGCGGCGCTCGTCGCCGAATTCGTTCTTGATCCCTTCGAGTTCTTCGCGGATCAGGGCGAGCAAGCGAACGGGATCTTCGAGGATCAGGATCAGGCCGCGAATGGTTTCCAGAATCTCGCGGTATTCGTCGGAAAGTTTTTCCTGCTCCAGGCCGGTCAGGCGATTCAGGCGCATGGCAAGGATTTCCTGCGCCTGCGTATCGGACAGCTGATAGCCGTCCGGCTTATAGCCATCACGCGGGTCCAGGTCTTCCGGCCGCGAAGCTTCCGCGCCTGCCGCAGCCAGCAGCGAGGCGACCATGCCCGGCTCCCACTTGCGCGCCAGCATGCGCTCCTTCGCTTCCTGCGGCGAGGCCGAAGTCTTGATCAGCTCGATCATCTCGTCGATGTTGGCGAGCGCGACGGTGAGACCTTCCAGGAGGTGCGCGCGGGCACGCGCCTTGCGCAGTTCGAAAATCGTGCGCCGAGTCACCACTTCACGGCGATGGCGAATGAACGCTTCGAGAATTTCCTTGAGGTTGAGCGTACGCGGCTGGCCATCGACCAGCGCCACCATGTTGATGCCGAAGGTCACCTGCAGCTGCGTCTGCTGGAACAGGTTGTTGAGCACCACGTCGGCCATCGCATCGCGACGGATTTCGATCACGATGCGCATGCCGTCCTTGTCGGATTCGTCGCGCAGCTCCGAGATGCCCTCGACGCGCTTTTCCTTCACCAGCTCGGCGATCTTCTCGATCAGGCGCGCCTTGTTCACCTGGTACGGCAGCTCGTGGACGAGGATCGTCTCGCGGCCGTTGGATTCGGTTTCGATCTCGGTACGCGCACGCACCAGGATGCGCCCGCGACCGGTGCGGTAGGCCTCGACGATGCCGGCCGCGCCGTTGATGATGCCGGCGGTGGGGAAATCCGGACCCTTGACGTAGCCCATCAGGTCGTCGATCGACAGCGACGGATCGTCTACCAGCGCAATGGTAGCGGCGATCACCTCACTCAGATTGTGCGGCGGGACGTTCGTCGCCATGCCCACTGCGATACCGGCGGAGCCGTTGATCAGCAGATTGGGAACACGCGTGGGCAGAACCGACGGCTCGAGTTCCTTCTCGTCGTAGTTCGGCACGAAATCGACGGTTTCCTTGTCGATATCCGCCAGCAGGTCGGCGGACAGGCGCTCCATACGGCATTCGGTGTAACGCATCGCCGCGGCGGCATCGCCGTCGATCGAGCCGAAGTTGCCTTGCCCGTCGACCAACGGATAGCGCAGCGAGAAATCCTGGGCCATGCGCACCAGCGCATCGTAGATCGAGGCGTCGCCGTGCGGATGGAATTTACCCATCACGTCACCGACGATGCGCGCGCACTTCACATAGGGGCGATTCCAAACGTTGTTGGCCTCGTACATGCCGAACAACACGCGGCGGTGTACGGGCTTCAAGCCATCGCGAACATCCGGGAGGGCGCGTCCCACGATCACGCTCATGGCGTAATCGAGGTAGCTCTGGCGCATTTCGTCTTCGATATTGACGCGAATGACTTCTTTGGCGAGATCTGCCATCAATCGGCTTCCCTGGTAGCGAATAAGAGCCCCGAGACAGGCGCGCTGGGCGTTTGTCTGCGAGGGTCAGGCGTTAGCGCGAAATTATACCACAGAGGCTCTTGAACAGGCTGGTTTTTAGCCTTTTCAATCAATAGGTTACGAGCCTGTTTTGGCGCGCCGAAAAAGCAGCACGCGGGCGCTCACGAAATTGACCACGGCGGCGAAAATCGAGCCCACGCCCACGGCGAACGTGGGCCACTTATGCCAGCTCGGAAAAGCCATCAGGCAGGCCGCATAGGCGGCGTAATTCACCACCGCTCCGCCGCCCATCAGGGCCATCCAGTGCAGCCATTCCATGGGCAGTGAACGTCCGCTGCGGCGTGCTGCGAAGGTATGGCTTCGATTCCACCACCAGGTGACCGTGGCGGCTGCCAGAAAGGAGATCACCCGGCCGGTATAAGGATTGAAGTGCGCGAAGGTGACCAGCGCCTGGACGATGCCGGCATCGACCACGAAGCCGATCGCCCCACCGACCGCAAACAGCATCACTTCATGGCGCAGCCTCATGCCGCAAAGACGGCCCGCATTCGTTCGAGCGTAGGCTGCTCGATCACTCCGCGCTCGGTAACGATGGCATCGATCAAGCTGGCCGGCGTGACGTCGAACACCGGATTCCAGGCTTGCGCCCCTTCGACCACAGTGCGGCGCCCCGCCACACTCAACAGTTCGGCGGCATCGCGCAGTTCGATGTCGATGTCATCGCCCGAAGCGGTCGCCATGTCCACCGTGGACGAGGGCGCCACCACCATGAACTTCACGCCATGGTGGCGTGCGGCAATGGCTAGCTGGTAAGTGCCGATCTTGTTCGCGGTATCGCCGTTGGCGGCGATGCGGTCCGCACCCACGATCACCCACTTCACCGCGCCTGATTTCATCAGGTGCGAAGCGGCCGAATCGGCAATCAACTGGGCGGGGATGCCATCGCGCACCAGCTCCCACATGGTGAGCCGAGCCCCCTGCTGCCAGGGACGCGTCTCGCCGGCAAACACCTGGTTGATGTGTCCGGCAGCGACGCCGGCACGGATCACGCCCAGTGCGGTGCCGTAGCCGGAGGTGGCCAGCGCGCCGGCATTGCAATGGGTCATCACGCCGGAACCCGGTGCGATCAACGCCGCACCGAGTTCACCCATCTGGTGGTTGGCGGCGAGATCCTCATCCTGGATGACCTGGGCTTCGCGCTCCAATTGCGCCGTGTCCGCACCGGCGGCGATGCGCGCCTTCATGCGATCGAGCGCCCACATCAGGTTCACCGCCGTGGGACGTGCCGCACGAAGCTCCGCCAGGGCTTGTTCCATCGATGCCGCCTGCTGCGCAGCAAGCACTACGCCCCAGGCCGCCGCAATGCCGATGGCGGGCGCGCCGCGAACGGCCAGATCCTTGATCGCATGGATAACCGCCACGTAATCCCGGCAATCGAGCCACTTTTCCTCGGCCGGCAGCAGGCGCTGATCCAGCAGACGGAGATGATCGCCGCGCCATTGCACGGCGCGGATGGTGTCATGGGCAGAAGCGAGATTGGTCATTGCCGTAGTTTAGCAGCAATGGTTTGAACGGCTTAGACGCACTGAGAATCGGGCATCGCTTGCTGCATGCATGGCAATGCTGGGATTGTCATCCCAGCCTACGTACGCTGGCGCAGCCACTGATGAATCGATGGCGCCACTTCGCGTTGTGCGCGGCCGGAAACGTAAATGCCGATATGCCCGCCCTTGAACGCGATCTCAGTGTAGTCGGTAGTGCCTACATGGCGCTGCAGCGCGCGCGACGCATCCGGCGGCACCAGGTGATCCTGCGTGGCGTAGATGTTGAGCACCGGCTGGGTCACCATACCCAAGTCCACCGGCTGTCTGCCGATTTGCAGGTCACCCTTGATAAGCCGGTTCTGCTGGAAGAAGGCCTTGATGAATTCGCGGAAGGCTTCGCCGGCCTGGTCGGGTGAATCGAAGATCCAACGCTCCATCCGCAGGAAATTCTTCAATTCCACCGGGTTGTCCAGGATCTCGATCATGCTCACGTACTTCTGTTGATTCAGGCGCAACGGCTTGAGCATCAGGTACACCCAGTTCATCAGCTCTGCCGGGACATTGCCCAGCGTATCGACAAACAGATCCACGTCCATGCTCTGCACCCAGTGCGAAAGCATGTTGTCCGGCGTGCAGAAATCCACCGGCGTCACCATCGTGACCAGGTTTTTCACCTTCTCCGGGTGCATGGCGGTGTAGCACAACGAGAACGTACCGCCCTGGCAAATGCCGAGCAGGTTGATCGCATCCAGAGCGTGGCGCTTGCGGATGGCGTCGACGGCACGGTCCAGATAGCCGTTCAGGTAATCGTCCAGGGTGAGCCAGCGATCCGCACCGTCCGGGTAGCCCCAGTCGATGAGGTAGACATCCTCGCCCTGCTCCAGCAGGTTGCGCACCAGCGAGCGGTCTTCCTGCAGGTCGGTCATCCAGACGGTGTTGACCAACGCGTACACGATGAGGATCGGCACGCGTGCGGTGGGCTTGTTGCTGCCTTTCATATGCCAGACGGTGAGCTTGTCTTCGCTATACACCGCTTCACGCGGCGTGTTGGCATAGTCCTGCTCACCGAGGCCGCGCAGGTTCTGCAGGCCAGCCGCCAGCTTGCGCTGGAAAGCGGCGACTTCGTTGAAGGCTTGCTGCGGATCGAAGTGCAAGGGATTTTGCATGCTGGTTCCTTATTTCCGCTTGCCGGCGGCGGAGCGCGTGGCTTTGGTGCGTTGCGAAGGGGTTTTGCCGTTTTCGCCGCTGGCCTGGCGTTCGATCGAACGTACTTTCGCCACCTTGCTTGCTGCCAGCTCCCGTTTCAGCGCGGCGATTTCGCTTTGCAGCGTGTCGACCAGGGAGGTATCGGAGGCTGATTGCCCCTGCTCGCGTGCCTTCAGATCCCGCCGCAACTGCTGCACGCGCTCGCCAAGACTGTTGACTTCGCTGCGCGTGGGAATACCCAGCTCGCGGCACATCTGCTCGGTTTGCTGCTGTTGCAACTTGCGCACCTGCATCTGCGCATTCGTCAGCGCGCCGAACACTTCGCGAAATTCCTGCGAAAGCGCCATTTCGGCGTAAGCCTGCTCCATGGCGTCAACCCACAGGTCGTACAGCGCCTTCAGCGATTGGACCTGCTTTCCGGGCTCGGCGTGCTGAGCCAACAACTCCTGCAACTTGGCGATGCCTTGTGCGTTCACCTGCTGCAATAAACCCTGGTAGCGCGCGTTGACCTGCGCGTAATTCTGCATCGCTGCCTGCAAGGCCTGCTGGTCAAGCTGGAATTCGCGCGTGATACCGAACGCTGCCACCTGACTATTCGGCACACCAGCAGCCATGCCCGCCCGCTGCATGGCTTGCAGCCAGGCCTGCCACTGATGCTCCAGGCCGAAGGCGGAAGCGCTGTCCAGACCGGCCATGGCCTGCGGGAAAGGCTGGTTGAAGGCGGCCAGGAATGCCTGCATGGCGGCCGGTTGCTGCCAAGGAGATGACTGTCCCAACCCAGCCCCCGCCGCCTGCTGCAGCCAGTTGCCATATGCCTTGAGGTTGGCAAGGCTGCGGGTGAGCAAATCGTCCTGCGGCATGGCTGCGTAGCCCAATCCGAAGCCGAGGGGATTGGCTTGCCCCGGCTGCTGTTGCATATAGCGCATCCAGGCATCCCAGGATTGTTGCGCAAAAGCCTGGTAGTCCTTCATAAAATCAGTCGCCTGGTCGGGCATGCCGGCATCCTCGAAGTGAAGCGCGGATCGTATCAAATACCAGATTGCAGAAATGAAAACGCCCGGCTGAAAAGCCGGGCGTCTTGAGGATCAGCTTGTCGCAAAAGCGCTCACACGCTGGCGCCTTCGTCCTCGGCGACCGCCTTCATGGACAGGCGGATACGGCCCTGCTTGTCCACTTCCAGCACTTTCACCTTGACGATATCGCCTTCCTTGAGCTTGTCGGAGACCTTCTCCACGCGCTCGTTGGAAATCTGCGACACGTGCACCAGACCGTCCTTGCCCGGCAGGATCGTCACGAACGCGCCGAAGTCCATCAGCTTGGCGACCTTGCCTTCGTAGATGCGGCCCGGCTCGACGTCCGACACGATCTGGTCGATGCGCTTGCGCGCTTCTTCCGCCGCCATGCGGTTGACCGAGGCGATCACCACGGTGCCGTCGTCGCTGATGTCGATGGTGGTGCCGGTTTCCTCGGTGATGGCGCGGATGGTGGCGCCGCCCTTGCCGATCACTTCGCGGATCTTGTCCGGATGGATCTTGATGGTGAGCAGGCGCGGTGCGTATTCGCTCATCTCCGCGCGCGGCTGGCTGATCACCTTGGCCATTTCGCCCAGGATGTGCAGACGGCCACGCTTGGCCTGTTCCAGCGCCACCTTCATGATTTCTTCGGTGATGCCGTCGATCTTGATGTCCATCTGCAGCGCGGACACGCCTTCGGCGCTACCGGCCACCTTGAAGTCCATGTCGCCGAGGTGGTCTTCGTCGCCCAGGATGTCCGACAGCACGACGAAGTCGCTGCCTTCCTTCACCAGGCCCATGGCGATGCCCGCCACCGGTGCCTTCAGCGGCACGCCGGCATCCATCAGCGCCAGCGAGGAGCCGCATACCGAAGCCATCGAGGACGAACCGTTCGACTCGGTGATTTCAGACACCACGCGCAGCACATACGGGAATTCTTCCAGCGCCGGCTTCACAGCCTGCACACCGCGCTTGGCGAGACGGCCGTGGCCGATCTCACGACGCTTCGGCGCACCGAAACGGCCGGCTTCGCCCACCGAGAACGGCGGGAAGTTGTAATGGAACAGGAAGGGATCCTTCGACTCGCCTTCCGGCGCGTCGATGATCTGCGCATCACGCGCGGTGCCCAAGGTGGCCACGACCAGCGCCTGGGTTTCGCCACGAGTGAACAGCGCCGAGCCATGGGTGCGCGGCAGCACGCCCACGCGCACGGAGATCGGGCGGATGTCGTCCAGCTTGCGGCCGTCGATACGCAGCTTGGTCTTCAGCACGCCGTCGCGCATGGTGCGGTATTCGATTTCGGCGAAAGCATTGCTGATGTCCAGATCGCTCCAGCCGTGCGAAGCGGCGGTTTCGGCGATGCCGGCCTTGATGTCGCTCTTCAGGGCAACGATGGCGTCGCGGCGCTCCAGCTTGTCGCGAATGGCGAAAGCCTTTTCCAGGCGATCGCCGAGGATACCCTGGATGTCATTGAACAGCGCATCGTTACGCGCCGGCGCTTCCCACTGGAACGGCTTGCGGCCGGCTTCGGCCACGAAGGCGTTGATGGCGGTGATCACCGACTGCATCTGCTGGTGGCCGAATACCACGGCGCCCAGCATCACTTCTTCGCTGAGCAACTTGGCTTCCGATTCCACCATCAGCACGGCGTTGGCGGTACCGGCGACAACCAGGTCCAGGTCGGACGTCTTCAGTTCCGTGACCGTGGGGTTGAGCAAGTACTTGCCGTTTGCGTAGCCCACGCGTGCGGCACCGATCGGCCCCTTGAACGGGATACCCGCCAGGGACAACGCCGCCGAAGCGCCGATCATCGAGACGATGTCGCCGTCGATTTCCGGATTGAGCGAGATCACCTGGGCGATGATCTGCACTTCGTTCTTGAATTCTTCCGGGAAGAGCGGGCGGACCGGACGGTCGATCAGACGCGAGGTGAGCGTCTCCTTCTCGGTCGGGCGTCCTTCACGCTTGAAGAAGCCACCGGGAATGCGGCCGGCGGAGTAGAACTTCTCGACGTAGTCGACGGTGAGCGGGAAGAAATCCTGCCCGTCTTTCGCCTTGGCCGCGGCCACTGCGGTGACCAGCACCACGGTGCCGCCCATGCTGACCATGACGGCACCCGAAGCCTGGCGGGCGATTTCGCCCGTCTCCAGTGTGACTTCGTGATTACCGTACTGGAATGACTTGGTTACTTTCGCCACTTTGAATGTCCTCGTCCGATCAGCGACGCAGTCCGAGGCGTTCGATCAGGCTCTGATAGCGAGCCAGATCGCGATCCTTCAGATAGCCGAGCAAGCGCTTGCGCTGGTTGACCAGCTTCAGCAGACCACGACGGGAGTGATGATCTTGCTTATGCGTCTTGAAATGATCGGTAAGATGTTCGATACGGGCGGAAAGCAGGGCAACCTGCACTTCCGTGGAGCCGGTGTCGTTCGGCGCGCGGCCGAAGTCAGCAATGATCTTGCCGGACTGTTCTGCGGTGAGGGACATGATGTCTTCCTTAAAAAAACGGGTGCGGAACTTGCGCAACGTCACCGCCCGATGACGTTGCGCAAGCTCCGACAGGTTGAGTGAAAAGTCTGAATCAAGCGGGTTATTGTACCGAGGGCCGGTGGATTGCAACAAGACCATCACAATGCGCGTTAAGTATTCGCAGGCAGATTGAAACCCCTGAGGATGCGGATCCGCCCCAGTTCGTCGCAATCCACCAGCGCCAACAGGCGTCCGTCGGCGGCAAAAGCAGCCGAACGCTCGCGTGGCTGGCCGTCGGGCCAGTCGATCTGGCGCCCCTGTGAGACGGCCTGGCTGCAGGGTGCATCCAGGGACAGCGTCGGGAGATCGGCCACCCCCGCCGCCAGCGGCAGGACCAGCTGATCCGCCGCTTCATCGCCCTGCTCGGCCGCCTCGCGCAACTCATCCATGGTGACCATCGCCGGGCTGCGGAAGGGCTCCACCCATAAGCGGCGCAGGGCGCTCAAATGGGCGCCACAACCAAGCTTCGCCCCCAGATCCACCGCCAGGCTGCGGACATAGGTGCCTGAACCGCATTCCACGTGCAGCGTAAGCGTCTGTTCTGTGCGGGACACCAGCTCCAGCCGATAGACATCCACTTCCCGCCGCGGCGCCTGCACGTCTTCGCCACGGCGGGCCTTGAGGTAAAGCGGCTCCCCTCCCTGCTTCAGGGCCGAATAGACCGGTGGCACCTGAACGATCCGGCCTCGCAGCGTTACCAGGGCAGCCTCGATCGTGGCCTCGTCCAGCTCCGGAACCGGGCGTCGGTCCACCACCTCGCCCTCCAGGTCAGCCGTGGTGGTGGTGGCGCCCAGGCGACATTCGGCGAGGTAGGCCTTGCGGGAACCGAGCAGGTTGCCGGCAATCTTGGTGGCTTCGCCAAAACACAGCGGCAGCAGGCCGGTGGCCAGAGGATCGAGTGCGCCGGTATGGCCGCCCTTGGCTGCGCGCAGAATGGCCATGGCCACCTGCAGCGCCTTGTTTGAACTCATGCCTAGCGGCTTGTCGAGCAGCAGGATGCCGTGCAGGTCACGGGCACCGGGACGATGGCGGCGGCGGCTCATGGGTGCACAGTATCCATCCCTCTCCCTAAGCGGAGAGAGAAAACTTCAGTCTTCGCCGTCAACCGGCTCTTGCGGGCTCTGGCGCAACAGCTGCTCGATGCGCTCGCCCTTGTCCACCGAGTCGTCGTACTTGAAGCGCAATTCCGGGACGCGGCGCAAGCGCATGCTGCGCGAAAGGGAGCGACGAAATTCGACAGCCAGTTCGTTGAGGGCCTTCACGGCTTCTTTGGACTGCTGCGGCAGCAGCGCAGTCACCCACACCGTCGCCCAATCCAGATCGCGTGTCACTTCCACGTCCGACACGCTGCACGAAGGCAGGCCGTGGTCGCGTACGGCGGCATGCACCAGCGTGCCCAACTCACGACGGAGTTCGGCGCCTACGCGGTCGGTGCGTTTGAAGTCGCGGGATGGCATGTATCGATTGGTCGTTGGTACGGAAGTTGGGGGGCAAACCCCAACGTCGCAATGTTGGGAATACGGTGATGTTGGGGTTTGCCCCCCAACCTACACCCCCTCCGCGGACGGAGAGGGTGTTGTGTGGATTACAGCGTGCGGGGCACTTCGATACGCTCGAAGCACTCGATCTGGTCACCCACCTTCACATCGTTGTACTGCTTCACGGCGATACCGCATTCCATGCCGGAGCGGACTTCGTCCACCAGGTCCTTGAAGCGTCGCAGCGATTCGAGCTCGCCCTGGAAGATCACCGTGTTGTTGCGCAGCACGCGGATCGGCTTACTGCGCTTGACCATGCCTTCCACCACCATGCAGCCGGCGACGGCGCCGAACTTGGAGCTGCGGAACACGTCGCGCACCTGGGCCGTGCCGATGATTTCCTCGCGCACTTCCACGCCAAGCAGACCCGAAGCGGCCTGCTTCACCTGGTCGATCACGTCATAGATGATCGAGAAGTAGCGGACGTCCAGGCCGGCCGTGTCGATCACCTTGCGTGCCGAGGCATCGGCGCGCACGTTGAAGCCGATGATCAAGGCCTTCGAAGCCGCGGCCAGGGTGGCATCGGATTCGGTGATGCCGCCGACGCCGGCCGCGATCACGTTGACCTTCACGTTTTCGTTGCCGATCTGGCTGAGCGAATCGCGCAAGGCCTGCACCGAACCCTGCACATCGGCCTTGACCAGGATGTTGAGCGTCTGCTGCTCGGCCGCCTGGCCCATCTGCGCCATGATGTCTTCCAGGCGGTTGGCCTTGCTGACCATGCGCGTCTCGCGCCGCTTCAGCTGACGCTCCGCCGCCACTTCGCGCGCCAGGCGCTCGTCGGCCACGGCCACAAAATCGTCGCCCGCCTCCGGCACGCCGGACAAGCCGAGCACCTGCACCGGAATCGAAGGACCCGCTTCCTGCACCGTCTTGCCGGTCTCGTCGATCAGCGCGCGCATGCGGCCATATTCGACGCCGCACACCACGAAGTCGCCGCGCTTGAGCGTACCCTGCTGCACCAGCACGGTCGCCACCGGACCGCGGCCGCGATCGAGGCTCGATTCAATCACCACGCCCGAGGCCGGGCCATCCTTGACCGCCGTCAGCTCCATGACTTCGGCCTGCACCGAAATCGCGTCGAGCAGAGCGTCCACGCCCATACCGGTCTTGGCCGACACGGGTACGAACGGCGTGTCGCCACCCCACTCTTCCGGGATTACCTCCAGATTGCCGAGGCCCTGCTTGACGTGGTCCGGATTGGCGTCGGACTTGTCCATCTTGTTGATCGCGACGATCAGCGGCACCTTCGCCGCACGCGCATGCTGGACAGCTTCCTGCGTCTGCGGCATCACGCCGTCATCGGCCGCCACCACCAGCACCACGATGTCGGTGGACTGTGCGCCGCGCGCACGCATCGCGGTAAACGCGGCGTGACCGGGCGTGTCCAGGAAGGTGATCACACCCTTGGGCGTGGTCACGTGATAGGCACCGATGTGCTGGGTAATGCCGCCGGCTTCGCCAGCCGCCACCTTGGTGCGACGGATGTAATCGAGTAGCGAGGTCTTGCCGTGATCGACGTGGCCCATGATGGTGACCACCGGCGGACGCGACTCGCGCTCGCCTTCCAGCTCGACGCTCTGGGTGTGCGCGGCGAGCGCGGCTTCGGCGCCCTGCTCGCTCGCTTCCACCGCCTTGTGACCGAGTTCTTCCACCACCAACATGGCGGTGTCGCGGTCGATGGTCTGGTTGATGGTGGCCATCACGCCCATCTTGAACAGCGCCTTGACCACTTCCGAACCCTTGACCGCCATCTTCTGCGCGAGCTCGGCGACCACGTTGGCATCGCCCACCACCACTTCACGCACCACCGGCGCCGTAGGCTTGGAGAAGCCATGCGCGCCGCCAGCCGATGCCACGTTGCCGCCACGCGTGGTCTCGCGCACGGGCGCTCTGCCACCCTTGCCGCGCTTGGAACGGCGCGCACGGTCGGCATCGGAAAGATGCAGTTCGCCGGAGGCGAAGCGCTTGCCGCCCGCCACCTCGTCACGCTCGCGGAAGCCGCCAGCGCCGTGCTTCACCTTGCCACGATCCGCGCCGCTGCTCGGCGCAGGGGCCGGCGCAGGTGCGGGAGCCGGTGCAGGCGCTGCCACTACAGGTTTCTTCTCACGCTTACGCGGCTCATGAATGCGCGGCAGGATCATGCCCAGCGAGCTGGGATCGATGCGCTGCACGGCCGGGGATTCGGCCACTTTTTCTTCCTCGGGTTCAACCACCGGTGCGGGAACGTGTACCGGTTCGGGTTTTTCTTCGACAGGTTCGGCTTGTTGCTGCGCCTGCTGAGCGGCCTGTGCCTCGGCGGCGGCCTGCTGCTCGGCAGCTTCCTGGCGCGCGCGCTCGGCAGTCTCGGCCTCACGGCGTGCCGCTTCCTCTTCGGCGCGCTGCAGCGCCTCTTCCTGGCGCCGACGCTCGATCTCGGCGCGCTCGTGTTCTTCGTGTTCGCGCTGCTGCTGCGATTCCTGCAGCCGGCGCAAGGCTTCCTCGCGCTCGGGCTCCGCACTCGCTTCTTCGGCGATCACGCTGCGCTTGACGTAGGTACGCTTGGCGCGCACTTCCACGTTCACCGTCTTGGCGCTGGACACGCCGCGGCCGCCAGGCGTGGATACTTTCAGCTCGCTGATCTTGCGGCGCTTCAAGGTGATCTGCCGCGGCGAGGAATCTTCCACTTCCGCAGCCACGTCCGCCTTGCCATGCGTGCGGCGCAGAAAGCCCAGCAGTTTCACCTTCTCGGTGCTGCTGATGACCTGCTCCGGGTTCTCGAACTTCATGCCGGCCTCGCCGAGCTGCGTCAGCAGCCGGTCGACGGGCATGCCCAGAACCTGGGCCAGTTGTTTGATTGTGACGTCCGACATCGTGATTCTTTCTCCGCCGTTCCCGCGCTTATCGTCCGTGCAAAAAAGGTTCTTGCACGGCCACCGCCATCCCTGGTGGAGACCTAGTATAGGTCCCCCGGCGCGCCCATCCGGGACGCGGCCGCTCGCGGTTAGCCGCCCTTCTCCAGCCGCGCAATCATCGGCGCACGCGCCGCCATGATGAGTGCCGCAGCACGCTCTTCGTCCATGCCTTCGATGTCGATCAGGTCATCGACCGCGAGGTCGGCCAGATCGTCCAGCGTGACGACACCGCGCTCAGCCAGCGCATACGCCGTCGCTTCGTCCATGCCTTCCAGCTCCAGCAATTCCTGCGAAGGCTGGTGTTCGTCCAGGTTTTCCTCCACCGCCAGCGCCTCGGTCAGCAGCGAGTCGCGGGCGCGGGCACGCAGTTCTTCGACGATGTCCTCGTCGAAGCCTTCGATGGCCAACAGCTCCGCGCTCGGCACGTAGGCGATTTCCTCGACGCTGGAGAAGCCTTCCTGCACCAGGATGTTGGCGATCTCCTGGTCCACTTCCAGCTTGTCCATGAACAGCTGGCGGGCGGACTCCTGCTCGGCCTCGCTCTTGGCGGCGACCTGGTCCTGGGTCATCACGTTGAGCTGCCAGCCGGTGAGCTTGCTGGCCAGGCGCACGTTCTGGCCGCCGCGGCCGATGGCCTGGGAAAGCTTCTCCTCGGCCACCGCGATGTCCATGGAGTGCTTGTCTTCATCCATGATGATCGACTGCACCTCGGCCGGCGCCATCGCGTTGATCACGTACTGGGCCTGGTTCTCGTGCCACAGGATGATGTCCACGCGCTCGCCGTTGAGCTCGTTCGACACCGCCTGTACGCGCGAACCACGCATGCCGATGCAGGCGCCGATCGGATCGGTGCGGTTGTCGTGCGCCACCACTGCGATCTTGGCGCGGTCGCCGGGATCACGGGCGCAGCCCTTGATCTCGACCAGGCCCTGGCCGACTTCGGGTACCTCGAGCTTGAACAGCTCGATCATGAATTCGGGTGCGGCGCGCGAGACGAACAGCTGCGGACCACGCGCTTCGGACTTCACCTCGAACAAGTAACCGCGCACGCGGTCGCCGACTCGGTGCGATTCGCGCGGAATGGTCTTGTCGCGCGGAATGAACGCTTCGGCATTGCCACCGAGATCAAGATAGACGTTGCCGCGCTCGACGCGCTTGACGATACCGGTGACCAGCTCGCCCACGCGATCCTTGAACGCGTCCACCACCTGCTGGCGCTCGGCCTCGCGTACGCGCTGCACGATCACCTGCTTGGCCGCCTGAGCCGCAATGCGGCCGAATTCGGCGTTTTCGATCTGTTGCTCGATGAATTCGCCCACCTGCGCGCCAGGGCGTTCATCCTCGGCGTCCATCAGGCGCAATTGGTGGAACGGCGACTCCATCTCGCCATCGTCGGCGATTACTTCCCAACGACGGAAGGTTTCGTAGTCGCCCGAGTTACGGTCGATGGTGACGCGGATATCCGGGTCTTCCTCCGGATAGCGCTTTTTCGCAGCCGACGCCAACGCGGCTTCCATCGCCTGGAAGATCACGTCTCGCGACACGCCTTTTTCGTTGGCAACCGCATCAACGACCAGCAAAAGTTCTTTGCTCATTGCAACCACTCCGTGAACGCTGCTCCAGCGTTCGTTTCACCGATTGACCTTAAATTTCTACCCTTTTTTCTTGCCCGGCTTGCGACCGCCGGGTTTGGGCTGCGGCACGTAACCGAGCGCTGCCCAGTCCGGCACGATGCGCGCACTTTCCACCGCATCGTGCTCGAACTGAAATACCTTTCCTTCAGCTTCCAGACTGATCTGCTCGCCTTCCACCGAAACGACCTTGCCGCGCAGGCGGCGGCGCCCTTCCAGCGGCGCTTTCAACAACACCTTCGCTTCCTGCCCAACCACCTTGGCGAACTGCCCGGCGCTAAACAGCGGCCGATCGATACCTGGCGAGGACACTTCCAGCAGGTAATGACCGGGAATGGGATCTTCCACGTCCAGCAGAGCGGAGAGCTCGCGGCTGGCCGTCTCGCAATCGTCGAGGCTGACCTCGCGCCCCTCGGCGTCGATATACACGCGCAGCGTACTCTGCCCCTGCGAAGGGCTGAATTCCACACCGATGCACTCCAGCTGGAGATCCGCCAAAACCTCGGTGAAGCGTTGTGCTAGCGCCTGTGTGTCCACTCGCTCGATACCGTTACCGGAAACAAAAAATGGGCTCGAACGGCCCATTCCCTTACCTTGCCGATGTTCCGCTCCACCAGAACCCTTCCGCGCGCCCGAAGCCGGTGATTATCGCCCGGCAAGGCACATCCGCATCCTTGCGCCCAACAAAAAAGCCTCGCGAGGAGGCTTTCTTGTCCAAGAAAGATCTGGTCGCCTGCCGATTCGCGCCTGTCCGAGGACGTTGATACGCGCTTCTGACCGCTACAGAGTTCAGAAAGTATACGCAACCGGACGGTACGGCGCAATGATTTATGCTCCAGGAGCCAGCGATGCGCGCATAAAAAAACCGGCAACCCTGATGGGATTGCCGGTTTTCCATCCAATGCATGGTAGCGGGGGTAGGATTCGAACCTACGACCTTCGGGTTATGAGCCCGACGAGCTGCCAGACTGCTCCACCCCGCATCAGAGTTCGAGAATGTTAGCGACTTGGCCGAATTCTTGCAAGACCATGACCGCTTTTTTTTCTCGTCTGCGTGCAGAATTTTTTTCTTAGCCCACAAACGCCTGCTTGCACCAGTTCAGCAGCGGGCCCCAGTAAAGCCCGAGTCCAAGCAGCACCAACGCATTCAAGGACAGCACCAGACGCAGGGTGAAATCCGATTGCAGGCGGACTTCGGTGCCGGCCTCCGGCTTGTCGAAGTACATCACCTTCACCACGCGCAGGTAGTAGTACAGGCCGATGATGGCAAACACAGCGCCGACGATCGCCAGCCACAACATGCCGGCATGGATCGCAGCCTGCAGCACGAGCAGCTTGGCGTAGAAGCCGAACATCGGCGGCACGCCGGCCAGCGAGAACAGCGCGAGCATCATCAGAAACGCCATCCACGGCGCACGCTGGTTGAGGCCCTTGAAGTCGTCGATGTTGTCGCATTCGAAACCGGCGCGGCTGAGCGCCAGGATCACGCCGAAGGCCGCGGTGGACATCAGCGCATAGCTCACCGCATAGAACATCGCCGCGGAATAGCCTTCCGGGCCCGCATTGACCAGGCCCAGCAGCAGGTAACCCATGTGCGAGATGGTCGAGTAGGCGAGCAGGCGCTTGAGGTTGCTCTGCACGATGGCCACGATGTTGCCGATGGCTAGCGACGCGACAGCAAGCGCAGCCAGCATGATCTGCCAATGCTGCGCGAAATCGCCCATGCCGGTGGCCAGCAGGCGGAACGCCATGCCGAACGCAGCCAGTTTGGAAGCCGAACCGATGAAGGTCGTCACCGCCGTGGGCGAACCTTCATAGACATCGGGGATCCACATGTGGAACGGCGCCACGCCCAGCTTGAACGCCACGCCGATGACCATGAACACCAGGCCGAACACCAGCAAATGCGGCATCGCGCTATGCGGAATCGCCTCGTGCAGCTGGGCCAGGCCCAGCGCACCCGTGGCGCCATAGACCATCGACATGCCGTACAGCAACATGCCCGACGACAGCGCACCCAGCACGAAATACTTGATTGCGGCTTCGGAGGACAAGCTGGAATCGCGGTTCAGCGCAACCAGGGCGTACGAAGACAACGTCAGCAGTTCCAGCCCCAGGTAGATCATCACCAGGTTGCCGGCCGAAACCAGCAGCATCACGCCGATCACCGCAAACAGCATCAGCGTGTAGAACTCGCCCACGAACAGCTTGCGGTCGACCATGTAGGGGCGGCCGTAGATGAACACCAGGATGGTCGACAGGATCGCGAACAGCTTGAGTACCGCGCCCAGGCCATCGCGGATGAACATGCCATTGAACGCCGTGACGGCGCCCTCCGGCTGATAGCGCAGCACCAGGTAGCCTGTGACCACCAGCACGCCGATGGAAAGCCAGTGCAGGTACACGCGTTCGGCGGGCTTCATGAAGGCATCGGCCAGCAGGAGAATGCACGCCGCTGTCACCAGAAAGAATTCCGGCAACATGATGAGAATGTCGTTGATATTCGGCATGGTCGTTCTCGATCAGACCTTGTGATTGGCGAGCACTTGCACGAGCTGGTTCACCGAGCTGTCCATCAGGTGGGTCAACGGTGCCGGCCAGACGCCCAGCACCAGCACCGCGGCGGCGAACGCGCCCAGCACGAACCACTCGCGGCCGTTGATGTCCTTCATTTCCGCCACGTGCGGATTGGTGACTTCACCCCACAGCACGCGCTTGACCAGGTACAGCGTGTAGGCGGCGCCGATGATCAGGGTGAAGGCAGCGACGAACGCGATCCATGGATTGGCGCTGAAGCTGGACAGGATCACCATGAATTCGCCGACGAAGCCGCTGGTGCCCGGAAGACCGCAATTGGCCATGGCGAACAGCACGTAGAAAAAGCCGAACCAGGGCATCACGTTGATCACGCCGCCGTAATCCTTGATCAGGCGCGTGTGCAAACGGTCATACATCACGCCGATGCACGAGAACATCGCGCCCGAGACGAAGCCGTGCGAAATCATCTGCACCATCGCACCCTGCAGGCCCAGACGCGCGGCATCGGTGTTGCCCTGGTCGCGCACCAGCATGAAGGCGATGAAGACGCCCAGCGTTACGAAGCCCATGTGCGCCACGGACGAGTACGCCACCAGCTTCTTCATGTCTTCCTGCACCAGCGCCACGTAGCCGATGTAGACCACGGCGATCAGGCTGAGCAGGATCACCACCCAGGCAAACTGATGCGATGCATCCGGCACGATCGGCAGGCTGAAACGCAGGAAGCCGTATCCGCCGATCTTCAGCATCACCGCCGCCAGCACCACCGAGCCACCGGTCGGGGCTTCCACGTGCGCATCCGGCAACCAGGTATGCACCGGCACCATCGGCACCTTCACCGCGAAGGCGATCAGGAAGGCAAAAAACAGCCAGCTCTGCTCGGTCAGCGACAGCGGCAAAGTCGACAGCGTATGCAGGTCCCACGACCCGGCCTTCAGGTACAGGTAGATCAGGCCGATCAGCATGAAGATCGAGCCGAAGAACGTGTAGATGAAGAACTTCAAGGTGGCGTAGACGCGGCGCGGACCACCCCAGATACCGATCAGGATGAACATCGGGATCAGCATCGCCTCGAAGAACGCATAGAACAGCAAGGCGTCGGTGGCGCAGAACACGCCGATCATCAGGCCTTCGAGCACCAGCATGGCGGCCATGTACTGGTGCGGCTTGTCCTGGATCACCTCCCAGGCACCGACGATCACCAGGATGCCCACGAAAGTGGTCAGCAGGATCAGCGCCACGGAAATACCGTCGACACCGAGGCTGTAATGGACGTTGAGCGCATCGATCCACAGATGGCTTTCGACCAGCTGCATACCGGCCACATCCGGGTTGTACTGCGGAATGAGGAACAGGCTGATGGCGAAGGTGAGGATGGCCATCAGCAGGGCGATCCAGCGCGCCGCATTGGGACGGCCGGAGCCGGCCAGCAACACAGGCACCGCGCCAACGATGGGCAGCCAGATCAAGAGGCTGAGCAAGTGATTGAACATGGAGCTCGATTCCCTTTAGTGCCCGACCAGCCAATACCCGCCCAGGAGCAGGATCAGACCGAGGATCATCGCAAACGCGTAGTGATACAGATAACCGGATTGCAAGCGGCGCACGCCGGCGGCGATGCGCTGAATCATGCTGGCCGAACCGTCGATCAGCACGCCGTCGATTACGGCAGCGTCACCGCCCTTCCAGAACATACGGCCCAGCGCGATGCCGCCGCGCGCGAACACGATGTAGTAGACCGCATCGAACCAGTACTTGTGCTGCAGTACGTGGTACACCGGCTGGAAGGCACGACGCACACGATCGGCGACGGAAGGATTGAACAGATAGATGTAGGTGGTGATTAGGAACGCCAGCACTACCAGGCCGAACGGCAGGGTGGCGAATCCAGACAGCATCTTGTGGAACGCATCGTGGAATTCATGCCCCACTTCGCCAAGCACGTCGTTAGCTTCGTTCACTTTGATCGCACTGCCGAACCAGCCGCCAAACAACATCGGCTTGGCGGTAAAGAATCCCACCAACAGTGAAGGAATGGCCAGCAGGATCAGCGGCAAGGTAACCACCCACGGCGACTCCTTAGGCGCCTCATGCATGATGCCCGCTTCGTGATGACCGTGATCGTCACGGTGATCGACGTGGTGGCCGTGGCCATGATGGTCGTCGTGCACGATGGTGAAGCGTTCCTTGCCATGGAACGTCAGATACATCTGGCGGAAGGTATAGGTCGCCGTCACGAAGGCGCCCGCGACCACGCAGAAGTAGGCGTAATGCGCACCCCAGCGATGCGACTCACCCACAGCTTCGATGATCGTGTCCTTCGAGAAGAAGCCAGCGGTACCCGGGAACGCCACCAACGCCAGCGAACCGATCCACATGGTGATCCAGGTGATCGGCATGTACTTGCGCAGGCCGCCCATGTAGCGCATGTCCTGCTCGTGGTGCATGGCGATGATCACCGAGCCCGCGCCGAGGAACAGCAGCGCCTTGAAGAAGGCATGCGTCATCAGGTGGAACACTGCGCCGGCATAGGCGGACACACCCAGCGCGACCGTCATGTAACCCAGCTGCGACAGCGTCGAGTACGCCACCACGCGCTTGATGTCGTTCTGCACGATGCCGATCAGGCCGGTGAACAGCGCACCGGTGGCGCCGATCACCAGCACCACGCTGAGCGCGGTTTCCGACAGTTCGTACAGCGGCGACATGCGCGCCACCATGAAGATGCCGGCGGTCACCATCGTCGCGGCGTGGATCAGCGCGGAAATCGGGGTCGGGCCTTCCATCGAATCGGGCAGCCACACGTGCAACGGCACCTGTGCCGACTTGCCCATGGCGCCGACGAACAGCAGGATGCAGATCACCGTGGCCGCATCCCAGTGGGTGTTCTGGGTAAGTGCCAACGTCTTGCCCACCAGGGACGGTGCGGTGGCGAAGGCAGTGGCGTAATCCAGCGTACCCAGGAAATACAGGACCGCGGCAATACCCAGCAGGAAGCCGAAGTCGCCCACGCGGTTGACCAGGAACGCCTTGAGGTTGGCGAAGATCGCGGTGGGGCGCTTGAACCAGAAGCCGATCAGCAGATACGACACCAGGCCCACCGCTTCCCAGCCGAAGAACAGCTGCAGGAAGTTGTTGCTCATTACGAGCATCAACATCGAGAAGGTGAACAGCGAGATGTAGCTGAAGAAGCGCTGATAACCGTCGTCTTCCGCCATGTAGCCGATGGTGTACACGTGCACCAACAACGACACGAAGGTGACCACCACCATCATCATGGCAGTGAGACGATCGATCAGGAAACCCACGCTGGCGGTGTATTTGCCGATCTCGAACCAGGTATAGATATTGTGGTTGTAGACCGGCGCACCGCCCGCGGTGATCTGGTACAGCACGTAGAACGACAGGCCGCAGGAGATCAGCAGGCCGAGGATCGTCACGCTGTGCGCACCGGCCCGGCCGATCTGCTTGCCGAAGAAGCCGGCCAGCAGGCAGCCAACCAGGGGCGCCAGCGCAATGGTCAACAGGATGGAGGAGGAAAGTTCCATGATGCTCAGCCCTTCATGCTGTCGATTTCGGCGACGTTGACCGTGCTGCGGTTACGGAACAGCAGGACCAGGATCGCCAGGCCGATGGCGGATTCCGCCGCAGCCACTGTGAGGATGAAGAACACGAAGACCTGTCCCGCCACGTCATGATTGAAACGCGAGAAGGCCACGAAGTTGATGTTGACGGCGAGCAACATCAGCTCGATCGCCATCAGCAGCACGATCACGTTCTTGCGGTTGATGAATAGGCCCGCCACCGAGATGCAGAACAGGATCGCGCCCAGCACGATGTAATGCGAAAGCGTAATCATGGCTTGGACTCCTGGGCCGGTGCGCTCTGGCTTTCGGCCGGACGCTCCGCCGCCATCTTGATGATGCGCACGCGATCGCGCGCCTTCACGGCCACCTGCTCGCTGGGATGCTGCTTGCGCGCACCGGTACGCTGACGCAAGGTCAGTGCGACGGCGGCGATCACGCCCACGGTAAGGATCAGCGCGGCGATTTCGAACGGCAGCAGGTACTGTGTATACAGCGCCATACCCAGCCACTCGGTGTTGGACATGCCCGCAGCGGTGGCCGGGTTCTCGCCCATGGTCTGCGCATGCATCACGCGCACGCCGATCAGGCCGAGCATTTCCACCAGCATCACCACGGCCACGATCAGGCCGACGGGCAGGAACTTCACGAAGCCCTCGCGGATCTTTTCCTGGTCGATGTCGAGCATCATCACCACGAACAGGAACAGCACCATCACGGCACCGACGTAGACCACGATCAGGGCGATGGCGAGGAACTCCGCTTCGGCCAGCATCCAGATGCAGGCTGTGCTGAAGAACGTGAGCACCAGCGCCAGTACGGCCTGCACCGAGTTGCGCAGCGTGATCACCGAGAGCGCCGCCACCACGGTAACCGTGGCGAAGGCATAGAAACAGACGAGTTGGAACAAGGACGGATCAATCATGGTATGTCCTTAGCGGTAAGCCGCGTCCTGGGCACGGGCCGCCGCGATCTCCGCCTCGAAGCGGTCGCCAATGGCCAGCAGTTGCGGCTTGGTCACCACGTTCTCGCCGCGATGCTCGAAGTGGTACTCGTGGATGTGTGTTTCGACGATCGAGTCCACCGGGCAGCTTTCTTCGCAGAAGCCGCAGTAGATGCACTTGAACAGGTCGATGTCATAGCGCGTCGTGCGGCGCTGGCCGTCGCCGGCACGCGGCGCCGAATCGATGGTGATCGCCAGCGCCGGGCACACCGCTTCGCACAGTTTGCACGCGATGCAGCGTTCCTCGCCGTTGGCATAACGACGCAGCGCATGCAGACCGCGAAAGCGGTTGGATTTGGGAATGTGCTCCATCGGATAGCGCATCGTGTACTTCGGCAGGAACATGTACCGAAGCGTGAGCGCCATGCCTTTGAACAGCTCGATGAGCAGCAGGCTCTTGAAATAGTTGGTAACGCGGGACATGTTTTTTCCTTAGCCTCCCGTGCCGACGTGAACCCAGCCGTAGTACTTCATGCAGCCGGCCACCAGCACCCAGACGATGCCGATGGGGATGAACACCTTCCAGCCCAGGCGCATGATCTGGTCGTAGCGATAGCGCGGGAAGGTGGCACGGAACCACAGGAACAGGGTGGCAAACACGAAGACCTTGATGACTAGCCACAACGGGCTGGCTTGGCCAAGCACTGGCACACTGGCCGGGAAAAAGCTCAGCCAGCCACCGCAGAACAGAATCGCGGCCAGGAAGCTGACCAGGATCATGTTGGCGTATTCGGCCAGGAAGAACAGCGCGAATGCCGAGCCCGAATATTCCACGTGGAAGCCAGCCACGATTTCCGACTCGCCTTCGGCCACGTCGAACGGCGCGCGGTTGGTTTCGGCTACGCCGGAAATGAAGTAGACGATGAACACCGGCAGCAGCGGCCACATGAACCAGTCGAAGATGCCCTTGTTGCCGGCCTGCGCATGCACGATGTCCGTGAGGTTCAGGCTGCCCGCCAGCACCAGCACACACACCAGGCACAGGCCCATGGCCAGCTCGTACGAGATCACCTGCGCTGCTGAACGCATCGCGCCAAGCAATGCGTAGCGCGAGTTTGAGGACCAGCCGGCGAGAATGATGCCGTACACGCCCAGCGACGTCATGGCCAGCAGATACAACAAACCGGCGTTCGCGTTTGACAGCACCACCTTGTCACTGAACGGGATCACCGCCCAGGCGGCCAGGGCCGGCACCAGGCCGATCAGCGGTGCGAGGTAGTACAGCGCCTTGTTCGCATTGGTGGGAAGAATCACTTCCTTCAACAGCAGCTTCACCACGTCGGCGAAGGCCTGCAGCAAACCGAACGGGCCTACCTTGTTGGGTCCCATGCGGACGTGCATCCAGCCGATGACCTTGCGTTCCCACCACACGTACAACGCCACAGCGATGACCAGCGGCAATACGACCGCAATCGTGTACAGAAGCGGTAGCAGGAGCTGATGGATAAGTTGATCGCCCATGGGTTACGCCTTGCTCAAGGTGATGGCTGCACCGTACGGCGGCAGCGTCGCAGTCTGATCGTGGGCGGCATCGATCCACACGCCACCATCGGGCAACGTGGCGTCAATGACCAGCGGCAGGACAGCATTCGCGAGCTTGACCTTGTCGCCCTCGCCCAATCCCTGACGCTGCGCCTCGTTCGCGTTCAAGCGCACGGCCGGCGCACGGTTGAGCGGATGTGCTTGCAACGAATTCGCACGGCGAACCACGGCGTCGCTACGGTAGATCGGCCAGGTGGCGAGACGGCTCAGGCCCTGCACCGGCTTGCGCTCGCTCAGGCCGTGCGTAGCGGATGCCTTGTGTTCGGCCATGCCCTCACGCAAGCCGGCGATGTCGTCGAACTCGAAGCCGGCAAGCTTCATCAGGCCGCCGAGCGCACGCAACACTTTCCAGCCCGCCCTAGCCTCCGCGGGTGCCTTGGCACCGGCTTCCACTCGCTGCAGGAGACCGTCGACGTTCACCAGGGTGCCGGCGATTTCCGGCAACAGACCGATCGGCAGGATCACGTCTGCCACGTCGCGCAACGCCGCATTGGCGAAGGCGCTGAACGCAACGATGTGTTGCGCGCCGTTCATGGCATTGGCGACCGCCGCACCGTCGGCGAAATCGTGCGGGAATTCCAGGCCGTATAGCAGATAGGCCTTGCGCGGTTGCGCCAGCATGGCCTGCGCGTTCAAGCCACCATTGCCCGGCAGTACGCCGGACTTGGCGAGGCCCACGGCATTGGCGCCGACCGGCAGCTCATTGTAGGCCGCACCAGTCGCTTCAGCGATGAAGCGAGCAACGGCGCGCAGCCACGAAGCTTGTGGATGCGTGACGGCCGCTTCACCGAGAATGACCACGGCGTGGCCGGACTTCAGCGACGCGATGGCCTCGCGTGCCTTGTCGGTCATCTGCAGCGGCGCGAGCGACTCGTTGGAAATAAAGCCCGGCTGTGCCGCGCCGGCCTCGATCGCCGCCTTGGCCAGTACCAGCAGGGAATCAACCAGGTAGTGCGGCGGCACCACCGCTTCGCCGGCCAGGTTGTAGTTGAAGTTGAATTCCGCCGGATTGACGGCATAGACCTTGGCGCCCTTCTTCACCGCCTGATGGATGCGGTGGTTGAACAGCGGCATTTCGTGACGCAGGTCGGAACCGACCAGCAGCGCCGCCTTGACCTTGTCCACATCCGCAACCGGCATGGCGAAAGTCTGCGCCACCGCGTTGTCGGCAAAGTCGAGCTGACGCAGGCGATGATCGATGTGGGCACTGCCCAGGCCGCGCGCCAGGCGCACCAGCAGATCGCCTTCTTCGCTGCTTGTAGCCGGATGCACCAGCACGCCAAGTTCGCTGCCCGGCACGCTCTTCAGCGCTTCGGCGGCAACCGCCAGCGCGTCGTCCCAGGTGGTCTTCTGCCACTGGCCGTTACGCTTCACTTCCGGCGCATGCACGCGATCGGCCGCATACAGGCCTTCATAGCTGTAGCGATCGCGGTCGGACAGCCAGCACTCGTTGATGGCTTCGTTATCGCGCGGCACGGTACGCAGCACTTCACCGCGGCGCGTGTGCAGCCACAGGTTGGAACCGAGTGCGTCGTGATAAGCCACCGACGGCTTGGCGATCAGTTCCCAGGCGCGCGCCTTGAACTGGAACGGCTTGTTGGTGAGCGCGCCGACCGGGCATACGTCGATGACGTTGCCGGACAGCTCGGTTTCCAGCGCCTTGCCGATGTAGGTGCCGATCTGCAGGTTCTCGCCACGGCTCATGCCGCCGAGTTCATACGTGCCGGCGATTTCGCTGGTGAAGCGCACGCAACGGGTGCACTGGATGCAGCGGGTCATTTCGGTGGCGACCAGCGAACCGAGGTTCTCGTCGGCGATGGTGCGCTTGCGTTCGGTGAAGCGCGACACGCTGCGGCCATAACCGAGCGCGACGTCCTGCAGCTCGCACTCGCCGCCCTGATCGCAGATCGGGCAGTCGAGCGGGTGGTTGATCAGCAGGAATTCCATCACGTCGCGCTGGAACTTCAGCGCCTTCTCCGAACGCGTGACGACCTTCATGCCCTCGGCCACCGGCGTGGCGCAGGCCGGCTGCGGCTTGGGCATCATGCGGCCGCCCATTTCCACGTCCACCAGGCACATGCGGCAATTGGCGGCGATCGGCAGCTTGCGGTGATAGCAGAAACGCGGGATGGCGATGCCGATGTTGTCGGCCGCCTCGATGATCATGGCGCCTTTGCGGATCTGCGTAGGCTTGCCATCGATCTCGATGTTCACCAGATCCGGCGCGGTATTGGCTGGCTGCGCACTCATGCAGCAACTCCACGGGTTTCGGCGAGACGGTCCTCGGTCATCGAGCGGCCGTTCTGCACGTAGTATTCGAATTCATGCCAGAACTTGGCGAGGAAGCCTTGCACCGGCCACGCCGCGGCTTCGCCGAAGGCGCAAATAGTATGGCCCTCGATCTGGCCCGCGATGGCCTTCAGGCGATGCAGGTCGTCCAGCGTGCCCTTGCCTTCCACGATGCGGGTCAGCACGCGGTGCATCCAGCCGGTGCCTTCGCGGCACGGTGTGCACTGGCCACAGGATTCGGCGTGATAGAACTGCGAGATGCGATGGCAGGCCTTCACCATGCAGGTGGTTTCGTCCATCACGATCACCGCGCCCGAGCCCAGGCCCGAACCGGCCTTCTGCAGGCAGTCGTAGTCCATGGTGGCGGCCATCATTTCCTCGGCGTTGAGCACCTTCATCGAGGAGCCGCCGGGAATCACCGCCTTGAGCTTGTTGCCGTTGCGCACACCACCGGCCATTTCGAGCAGGTCCTTGAACGAGGTGCCAAGGCGGATCTCGAAATTGCCCGGATTGTTGACGTGGCCGGACACCGAGAAAATCTTCGGACCGCCGTTGTTCGGCTTGCCCAGGTTCAAGAACCAGTCGGCGCCATTGCGCAGGATTGCCGGCACCGAAGCATAGGTTTCGGTGTTGTTGATCGTGGTGGGCTTGCCATACAGGCCGAAGTTGGCCGGGAACGGCGGCTTGAAGCGCGGTTGGCCCTTCTTGCCTTCCAGCGATTCCATCAGCGCGGTTTCTTCGCCGCAGATGTAGGCGCCGGCGCCAAGTGCGCCGTAGATGTCCACGTCGATACCGCTGCCCTGGATGTTCTTGCCGAGCAGGCCGGCTGCATAAGCTTCCTTCAGCGCCTCTTCGAAATGCTCGAAAGGTTCGTGATGGAATTCGCCACGCAAGTAGTTGTAAGCAACCGTCGAGCCGGTCGCGTAGCACGCGATCGCCAGGCCTTCGATCACCGAATGCGGGTTATAGCGCAGGATGTCGCGGTCCTTCGCGGTACCGGGCTCCGATTCGTCGGAATTGCAGAGGATGTACTTCTGCATGTTGCCCTTGGGCATGAAGGACCACTTCAGGCCGGTCGGGAAGCCTGCGCCGCCGCGGCCGCGCAGATTGCTGTTCTTGACGATCTCCACGATCGAAGCGGGGTCGGGCTTCTCGGCGAGGATCTTCCTCCACGCCTTGTAGCCATCCACCTGCTCATAGCTGTCCATCGCCCACGGCTTGTCGAAATGCAGCGTGGTGTAGACGACCTGGTGTTCCTGGGGTGCGGGTCCGACTGCCATAGTGCCCTGCCCTTACTTCAAGCCATCGAGGATCTCGTCGACTTTTTCAGTCGTGAGACGCTCGTGGTAATGGCCATTGACCGTCATCGCCGGCGCATACACGCAGGCAGCGATGCACTCTTCTTCTTGCTTCAGATACACGCGGCCATCGGCCGTGCTTTCGCCCGCCTTGATGCCGAGCTTTTTCTCGCAATGGCGCAGCAGGTCTTCACCGCCGTTGAGCCAGCACGAGATGTTGGTGCAGATGGCGACGTTGTTGCGCCCGACCGGCTTGGTTTCCAGCATCGAGTAGAAGCTCGAAACCTCGTAGGCCCAGACGGCAGGCACGTCGATGTACTTGGCGACCGCCGTGATCAGCTCATCGGTGAGATAGCCGTGGTTCTGTTCCTGTGCGGCGAACAGCGCCTGGATCAGCGCGGAGCGCTTGCGATCCGGCGGGAATTTGCCCAGCCAGTGATCGATGTGATGGCGCGTGTGCTCGTTGAGCACGACGAGCGGATCGACGTGCTTGACCTGCTCGTAATTTCCAGTGGCTTTCATGTGTGCTTATCCTCTTACGCTCAGCGATCGACTTCGCCGAACACGAGGTCATAGGTGCCGATCACTGCCACCGCGTCGGCCAGCATGTGGCCACGCACGAGGACATCCATCGACGAGAGATGCGCAAAACCCGGCGCACGCAGGTGCACACGGAAGGGCTTGTTGGCGCCGTCGGAAACCAGGTAGCAACCGAACTCGCCCTTGGGCGCTTCGACCGCGCAATAGGTTTCGCCGGCCGGCACGCCGTAGCCTTCGGTGAACAGCTTGAAGTGGTGGATCAGCGCTTCCATGTCCTCCTTCATGGCCTCGCGCCTGGGCGGCGCGACCTTGAAGTTTTCCACCATCACCGGACCGGGGTTGGCGCGCAGCCAATCGGCACACTGCTTGATGATGCGGTTGGACTGGCGCATTTCTTCGATGCGCACCAGGTAGCGGTCGTAGCAATCGCCGTTGACGCCAACCGGGATGTCGAAATCCACGTCCGCGTACTTGGCATACGGCTGCTTCTTGCGCAGATCCCATGCAATGCCCGAGCCGCGCAGCATCACACCGGTCATGCCCCATTGCTGGGCCATTTCCGGCGACACCACACCGATGCCGACGGTGCGCTGCTTCCAGATGCGGTTTTCGGTGAGCAGCTCTTCGTATTCGTCGACCTTCTTGGAGAAGTCGGCGGTGAAGGCATCGAGGAAGTCGAGCATGGAGCCTTCGCGCCAGGCATTGAGGCGCTTGAGGTCCTTGCCCTTGTGCCAGGGCGACTCACGGTACTGCGACATCTTCCCCGGCAGATCGCGGTAGACACCGCCCGGACGGTAGTAGGTAGCGTGCATGCGCGCGCCGGAGACTGCCTCATAGCAGTCCATCAGCTCTTCGCGCTCGCGGAAGGCGTACAGGAACACCGCCATGGCGCCCAGGTCGAGCGCGTTCGAACCCACCCACATCAGGTGATTGAGGATACGAGTGATCTCGTCGAACATCGTGCGGATGTACTGCGCGCGGAGCGGCGCCTCGATGCCCAGCAGGGTTTCGATGGCGCGCACATAGGCGTGCTCATTGCACATCATCGACACGTAGTCGAGGCGATCCATGTAGCCGATCGACTGGTTGAACGGCTTGGACTCGGCCAGCTTCTCGGTACCGCGATGGAGCAGGCCGATGTGCGGATCGGCGCGCACTACGGTTTCGCCGTCCATCTCCAGCACCAGGCGCAGCACGCCGTGCGCGGCCGGATGCTGCGGACCGAAGTTCATCGTGTAGTTGCGGATTTCTTGTGCGGACATGCTCAGTTCTCCCGCCAATGGTCGGCGGCTTCCGCCTTCGCTTGCATCAGGTCGGCGTCATCACGGATCACGCGCGGTACCAGCACGCGCGGCTCGATCGACACGGGTTCGTAGATCACGCGCTTCTGCTCGGGGTCGTAGCGCACTTCCACGTTGCCGATCAGCGGGAAATCCTTGCGGAACGGATGGCCGACGAAACCGTAGTCGGTGAGGATACGGCGCAGGTCTGGATGCCCTTCGTAGATGATGCCGAACAGATCGAAGGACTCGCGCTCGAACCAGTTCACGCCCGGCCAGATGCCGGTAAGCGAGGGCACCACGGGCAGATCGTTGTCGGCGCAGAACACGCGTACGCGCAGGCGCTGATTGAGCTCGATCGACAATAGGTGGAATACCGATGCGTAACGATTCGGAATCGACACCTCGCGCGGACGGTCAGCCCACGTGAAGCGGCCGAGCGCCTCGCCTTCCACACCGCGCGAAAAACCATTGCCGGAGACGTCGGTGGTGTCCCACTCGGTCTGGCCGTAACCGAGGTAATCGACGCCGCACAGATCGACCAGTTCGCTGAAGCGGAAGCCCGCTTCGTCGCGCAATGCGGTGGCAACGGCCAGCAGATTGGCTGCCTCGACCACGGCCGTTACGGCACCATGGCTGACCGAGACGGTGAGCTTATCGCCAAATCGCGCAGCAAGCCGCTCGACCAGCGAGTTGGTTTTCGTATCACTCATGACTGACTGCGCCTCAGGAACGCGCGATGGTGCTGGTACGACGAATCTTCTTCTGCAACTGCAGAATGCCGTGGATCAGCGCTTCGGCCGTGGGCGGGCAGCCCGGCACGTAGATGTCCACCGGCACGATGCGATCGCAGCCGCGTACAACGGAATACGAGTAGTGGTAGTAGCCGCCGCCATTGGCGCAGCTGCCCATGGAGATCACCCACTTCGGGTCGGGCATCTGGTCGTAGACCTTGCGCAGCGCCGGCGCCATCTTGTTGACCAGGGTACCGGCCACGATCATCACGTCGGACTGGCGCGGACTCGGGCGGAACACCACGCCGTAGCGGTCCAGGTCCAGGCGGGCGGCGCCGGCATGCATCATTTCCACCGCGCAGCAGGCGAGACCGAAGGTCATCGGCCACATCGAGCCGGTGCGCGCCCAGTTCATCAGGGCATCGACCGACGTCGTGACGACACCGCGCTGGATGACCGGATTGTCCCCGGCCGGACGCAGGATATCGTCCACCAGGTTCAACGGCTGCGGGTTGTGCATCACCCGGTCAATGCTGGAGATCACTCCCATTCCAGTGCTCCCTTCTTCCACACGTAAGCGAAACCGACCACCAGCAGCAACAGGAACAGCGCCATTTCAATCAGCGCGACGATGCCGATGTGCTGGAACACCACCGCCCAGGGAAACAGGAAGGCGATTTCCAGATCGAAAATGATGAAGAGGATGGCGAGGAGGTAATAGCGCACGTCGAACTGCATGCGCGCATCCTCGAAGGCCTCGAAGCCGCACTCGTACGGCGAGAGTTTCTCCGACTCCGGACGGCGAGGGCCGGCCAGCAGGCCGACGATCAGGAGGACGACACCTAGCCCTGTGGCAACGCCTAGGAACAGGAGAACAGGCCAATATTCGGCGAGCACGGTTCAAATACCTCCGCACCACATGAGTGCATCAGCGGCCGTTGGGGCAAACGGTCCGGAAATTCAAATCAGCGGGCTGCCCAGCACGGTGAATCCCGATGCGGACGCTCGACGATCCTCGGGCCGAGCCCGGGGATCACGACATTGTATCAGCGGGCATGGGTGGGCCGACAAGCCTTATCTGACGGGACTTGGGACGTTTCTTGCAAGCAAAGGCGGTTTTTCCCGACGAAGCTTGTTCCCTTGAGGAAAGTGCCGCCGCGCGCGCAAGCTTTTGCGCGTATCGGTGTGGAGCGAATCGACCGCTACATGGTTTGGGTGGCGCGCTCGGAATTGAGCACTCCCGCCAGCAGGGCCTCGATGCGGCCGCGCGCCGCTTCGCCATCGGACGAATCGTTGAATTGCACGCCGATGCCGGCCGTGCGGTTGCCCTGCGCGCCGATCGGGGTGATCCATACCACCTTGCCGGCCACCGACAGACGCTCGCTTTCGTCAATCAGACTGATCAGCAGCACCACTTCGTCACCTAGCGAATAGCGCTGGGCGGTGGGAGCAAACAGGCCACCGTGCTTCAGGAACGGCATGTACGAGTTGTACAGCGAAGCCGTGTCCTTGAATTTCAGCGAGATGATGCCCTGGCGGGCGGCGACCGGGTTCATGCCTGCTCCCCTGAAAAAGCACTAGCGGTGTAAAGGTACATCCTAACCATGCGACTTGATGTACGCAAAGACGTGCTGCTCAGAAAGCGAGCGCCATGCGCACGGGTATCCAACGCTTGCCGATAGCGAAAAATCCCTCAAACCTCGCACCAGCCCCAGTGATCAAAGATCCAGGGCGAGGGCCAGTCCAGGTGCAGCTTCACGAATGCAGGCCCCGCCCCTGACCGCTGCAGCCGCCATGCCCCGCTGGCATCGCGCGCCACCGGTGCCTCTGGCCATGGCCAGTCACGCACCCCGGCCGACGTTGCCACCAGCAGCCGCAGCCATCGCTGCAGCGGTAGCGGGGGCCTCCAGGGCAGGTACCCATTTGCCGCCTCGCCCGCCACCTGTATATAGCGCTCGGGACCATCTGCCAGACGTCGCATCCGCCGCCCGCTCAGCGCCATCTGGGTGCGGTGCTCAGCCAGCGCCGCCAGCTTGCACTCGTGCTGCTCGGACGTAGCCTCCGGCAAGGTCCAATAGCCCCGCGCTTGCGCAGCACCATGGATGGGATAGGCAAGCAGTTGGGGCGCCGACTCCATCTCGGCCAGCGCGAGCCGGCTCAGCACATGCGCGGCACCATGGTCGGGATGGCTATCTCCTAACGCCGGGACGGCGATGAGGCTTGGCCGAAATGCCTCGATAGCGGCGCGGATCGACGCGACCGAGCCGACCATATCCTCGCCCAACCGGCTTGTCACTTCCATGTCTCGCCAACCCAACGGTTGCAGCGCAGCCGCCGGCACGCCCAAGCGTCCGAGGGCTTGCATCACTTCTTCACGCCGCTGAATGCCCCAGGCCCGACGCGCCGCGCCGTCAATGAACAGGCGCCGTTCGAGGTAGCGCTGCGGCCAGGGATTATTGTCGCCATCGGTGAGCAACAGAATGCGCACCTCGCCGCCTGCTGCCAGCACCTGCTGCAGCAGCACTCCGCACCCCAGCGTCTCATCGTCCGGATGTGGCGCCACCGCCAGCAGGCGGGTTCGCGCCGGGACGTGCCACGGCTGCATCAGTGCCAGCGTCCCAGCAACTCCAGCAGCAACAGGTCGCCACGCAGAGGCCCACGCAGAGCCTCACGCGTGCGATTGGCCGCTTCGTACCAGGCCGCCAAACCTTCGCCGTCCAGGGCGCTGGACAGCGGTGCGGATTGCGCGCAGGCACGGGCGCGCATTTCATCCGCAACCGCCTGCGCGGCAAACCACAGGCGCTGCTCCGGGGCATCTTCCAGCCAGCGCTTGCCCATCGCCATGGCGTCACCGCGCCCTGAAGCCAGCGCGGCGAGATCCTTGCGAACCTCCTGGCGCTTGGCGAGCGCATTCTGTTCCGCCCACAGCCGCGCAAGACCGGGATTGCCACTCGCCGCGGCGAGCGCGACTTCGGCATCGCGCACACCGGCTTCCTGCAGCCAGGCCAGAGACACCTCCTGCTTGGGCAACTGGAAGTCGATCCGCTGGCAACGGCTGCGGATCGTGGCCGGCATTCGCCAGGGCGCGTCAGCCACCAACACAAGCATGGTCTGCGTAGCGGGCTCTTCCAGCGTCTTCAGCAGGGCATTGGCGGCGGCGTGGTTCATCGCATCGGCCGGATCGATACTCGCGATCTGCCAACCGCCGAACTGACTGGCCGTGGCAAGCCGCGCGGAGAGTTCGCGAATCTGATCCACCACGATGTCCTGGCGTTGCACGCCATCCTTGCGTAAACCGTAGCTCAGCGCGACGTAGTCCGGATGGGTGCCGGCATCGAACAAAAGACAGCTACGGCAGGTGCCGCAAGCGTCGCCTTCGTGCGGATGCTGGCAAAGCAGGCCGCGCACGAAACGGCGGAGAAAATCGCGTTTGCCCAGGCCCTGCGGACCGCACAGCAACAGCGCATGCGGCAAGGCATCGCGCTGGCGGCGTGCCTGCAGACGCGCCCAATGCTCGACGTGCCAGGACGGAATACTCATCGGCCTGCCTCGAACAGATGCGCCGTCGCGGCAATAGCTGCTTCCAGCACCTGATCCTGCGACAGACTGGCGTCGATCACACGGAAACGTTGCGGCTCGGCCTGCGCGCGTTCGCGATAGGCCTGACGCACGCGCTCGAAGAACCCATCGGCCTCTACCTCGATGCGGTCGGCCGCACCGCGGCCGGCGGCGCGCGCACGCCCGGTCGAAACCGGCAGATCGAGCAGCAGCGTGAGATCCGGCTTTACGCCATCGCACGCCCAGCGCTCCAGTTCGGCAATGCGCTCGATCGGCTGACCGCGTCCGCCACCCTGGTACGCATAGCTGGCGTCGACGTAGCGATCGCACAGCACCCACTGCCCTGCTTCCAGCGCCGGCACGATGCATTCGCGCACCAACTGCGCGCGCGAAGCGAACATCAGCAGCAATTCGCTTTCCGCGCCGATGGCGGCATGAGCCGGATCGAGCACGAGCGCACGAATCGTTTCACCCAACGGCGTGCCGCCAGGCTCGCGCGTCTGCAGCAAGTTCACGCCTTGCCGCGCCAAATGCGCATGCAAACCGGCGAGCAAGGTGCTCTTGCCCGCGCCTTCGCCACCTTCCAGGGAAATGAAACGTCCGCGCCGGCTCATTGGCAACGCTTCAGCTGGTAACAGGCGACATTGCGGTTCTGCTCTTCCAATGTGCTGGCGAATATATGCGTGCCGTTGCCACGCGCTACGAAGTACAGCTCATTTCCGGCGGCAGGATGCAACACCGCCTCGATCGCCGGCTTGCCAGGCATTGCGATCGGCGTAGGCGGCAAGCCGGTCCGCGTATAGGTGTTGTACGGCGTATCAGTGATCAGATCGCTTTTGTGGATGCTGCCCGCGTAACTGCTGCCCATGCCGTAAATCACGGTAGGATCGGCCTGCAACAGCATGTTCTTCTGCAAGCGGCGGATGAAGACGCCGGCAACGCGTGGACGTTCATCCGCACGGCCGGTTTCCTTTTCGACGATCGAGGCAAGAATCAAGGCATCGTACGGCGTGGCGAAAGGCACGCTTGGATCGCGTTGCGCCCACAGCGCCGCCAGCGTCTTGCTCATGGCTTCGTGCGCGCGGCGCAGGACGTCCAGATCGCTGTCGCCTTTTACGTAAGCATAGGTTTCCGGCAGGAAACGTCCTTCCGGCTTTTCGTCCGGTGCGCCGATCCTGCGCATGATGGCGGCATCGTCGAGGACGGCCGTTTCGTGCTTCAGCCTGTCGGCCTTGGCCAGGGCCTGCAAGACGTCGCGGAAGGTCCAGCCATCGACGATGGTGACGTCGCGCTGCATCACCCTGCCCTGCGCCATGGCGTTGAGCAGATCCGTTGGCGTGATGCCGGGGGTGAGGGCGTACTCACCCGCATGCAGACGACCGGCCACGCGCATTTTCTCCGCCAGCACACGCCAATACAGCGGGGCGGAGGTGGTCAGGCCTTGGGAACGCAACTGATGCACGATGTCCTTGAAGCTCGTGCCGCGCCCGATGTCGACGCTTTCGCCCGTTGCGTTGACGCGCAGCGGCGTCACGGCGAAACGCGTGAAACTGAGCCAGAACCAGCCGGCTGCAGCTACGAACACCAGCAGCAGAACCGCCAGCAGCGCGCGCCAAGAAACGCGCCCCCGTTGTGCAACGCCTAGACTCATGCTTGCTCCATTTAGGGATGCTCTGGCCTATTCCACGCACCCGTCACCGCACTGTATGCGCGTCTGGCTGCGCCCCAGTGGCGAAGGCAGACTGGCTGTCTGTCTAGACGCTGGGGCGCAGCCAGACGCGCATACAGTGCGGCCCCAACATTTTGAATTTTAAGACGGGGTGACGTCCAGAAGGCCCGCAGGGTGTGCCCCGCGGCTTGAACAGACGGCCAGTCTGCCCTGTGCCGCGCGACCCACCCTGCGGGCCTTCTGGACGTCATGCCGGGCGCGTGGAATAGGCCAGAGCATCCCTAAACCCCAAATCGAGCCAATGCTGCTGCATGGCTCGGCCGACCGGACCGGGAGCGTACACGTTATCGCCCACCGCCTGAACCGGCAGGATGCCGCGAACGCTGGAGCTGAGGAAGAGTTCGGAAGCGCGCAAGGCTTCGCCCAGCGGCAAATCCCGCACCTGGCATTGTGGAAAGGCCGCCAGCATCTCCGCCCTGGCCACCCCGGCCACCCCGCAGCGATCCAGCGCTGGCGTGACCGGTACGCCATCGACGACCGCGAAAAGGTTCGCGGCGGTAGCCGAGATCGCATGCCCATGGCTATCGCAGAGCAGCCCTTCACCGAAGCCGGGGTCGCTCCATTCGGCTCGCGCCAGCACCTGCTCCAGGCGATTGAGATGCTTGATGCCAGCCAGCAGCGGTTGATCCGCCAGCATGGTACGGCAACGGTGCAGCCGGATACCGTCGGTATAAAGTTCGTTGGATATCACCGGCACGGGAAAAGCGGCAACGATGCGGGTTGGCAAAGCCACCGCCGGCGGCGCATAACCTCGCTCCCCCAGACCGCGCGTCACGGTGATGCGCAAGACGAATCTCGTCTGACCGCCACTAGCCTGCTGTGCCTCTTGCCAAAGCAGTTCGGCATCGGGTTGGGGTATGCGCAAACGTTCACAGCCGGCAACCAATCGCTGCATATGCCTGGCCCACAACGGCGCCGCACCCTGCTCGAAGCGAATCGTCTCGAACAAGCCATCGCCATAGCTAAGGCCGCGATCGAGCGCCGAGACGCTGTCGGATGGTTGGCCATTGATCAGCATCATCAGCCGGCCACTCCCAAGGCACGCAGCATGCCGCGTGCCTTGGCTCGCGTTTCATCCAGCTCCCTGGCCGCATCGGAGTCGGCCACGATGCCTGCGCCCGCGCGCAAGCTAACCTCATGCCCATGCAAGCTCAGCGTGCGGATCAGGATGTTCAGATCCAGGTCACCGTTGCGGTCGAGGTAGCCAAGCGCACCGGTGTAGGCGCCGCGTGGCGCGTCTTCCAGGGCAGCGATGATTTCCATGCAGCGCACCTTGGGACAGCCGGTGATGGTACCGCCCGGGAACGTCGCCGCGATCAGCTGACCCGGGGTAACACCCTCACGCAATCGTCCGCGCACGTTGGAAACGATGTGGTGCACATGCGCGTAGCTTTCCACCACCATCAGCTCGTTCACTTCCACCGTGCCAGGTTTGCACACGCGCCCCAGATCGTTGCGCTCCAGGTCGATCAGCATCACATGCTCGGCGCGCTCCTTGGGATGCGCGGTGAGTTCGCGGATGCGCGCAAGATCGTCATCGCCAGCCACGCGAGGACGCGTGCCTGCGATCGGCCGCGTTTGCGCCAGGCCATGGCGCGCTTCGACCAGCCGCTCCGGCGACGAACTGACCACCGCCCAATCCTTCTGCTGCAGCAACCCGGCGAACGGCGCCGGGTTGGCGCGCCGCAAGGCGGCATACAGGCTGGTGGCGGCAGGAGCCTGTGCAAAACGGGCCCGCCATGCTCGTGAAAGATTGGCCTGGAACAGATCACCGGCATGCAGGTGTTCGTGCACGCGCGCCACACCATCCAGGAAGCGCTGAGGCGCATCTTCCTCGATCGCTTCCGGAAGCGCGAGCGGCGCTATCTCGGGCATGGCGGAAAGGTCGGCTTCCATCGTATCGAGCAGGGCTTCCTGCCCGGCTTCCGCGATCAGAATGGTGCGCTCGCGCAGATGGTCGACGATGATCGCCGCCGGGCAGCGCACTGCCAGCGCCACCGGCAGTTGCTGCGAAACAGGCAAGCGCAGCGTCGGCTCGATTTCCGCCGCCAGCTCATATGCCAACAGCAGTACCCAGCCACCATGGAAGGGTAGCCCGTCATTGACGCCCTGCGGCAAACGCTCTGCACGCCACGCCGCATCAAGCGCGTCAAGAAAACGGCCGGCATGCACGCGCCCATCGGGCTCGTGCACGAGCCCGTCGGACGTTAGTGTCAGCGTAGATTGCGGAAAGGCGAACAGAATGTCGTAACGCGCGTGCGCGTTCGCGCGTGTCACGCTCTCCAGCAAGGCCGGATAGCGTTCCGGAAAAGCAGCGGCCGGCGCGAGCAGATCGCGCCGGCCGGCAAAACTGCGAACGATACCGCTCAACGTCAGATACGACGGAAAGCAAGCGTGCCGTTGGTGCCGCCGAAGCCGAACGAATTGGAGATGGCAAGATCGAGCTTCGCTTCGCGTGCGGTATGCGGCACAAAATCCAGATCACAGCCCTCGCCCGGCTGGTCGAGGTTGATGGTGGGCGGCAGCACCTGATCGCGCATCGCCAGGATGGTAAAGATCGCCTCCACACCGCCGGCGGCACCCAGCAGATGGCCGGTGGTGGACTTGGTGGAACTCATCGCCAGCTTGTACGCGTGGTCGCCGAACACACTCTTGGCTGCCAGCACTTCGCCGAGATCACCCAGCGGCGTAGAGGTGCCATGTGCGTTGATGTACTGCACATCGGTCGGATTGATGCCGCCATCGCGCAGCGCGGCAACCATGCAGCGCGCCGCACCTTCGCCGCCCTCGCTGGGCGCGGTGATGTGGTACGCATCGCCGCTCATGCCGAAGCCGACCAGCTCGCAGTAGATGTTCGCACCGCGCGCCTTGGCTTGTTCGTACTCTTCCAGCACCAGCACACCGGCGCCATCGGACAGCACGAAACCGTCGCGATCCTTGTCCCACGGACGGCTCGCCTTGGTCGGCTCGTCGTTGCGGGTGGACATCGCCTTGGCCGAGCAGAAGCCCGCCATGGCGGTACCGGTGGTCGCGAATTCGGCACCGCCGGCCAACATCACGTCGGCATCGCCGTATTGAATCATGCGCGCGGCCAGGCCGATGTTGTGCGAACCCGTAGTGCAAGCGGTGACGCAAGCGATGTTCGGCCCCTTCAGGCCAAACATGATCGACAGGTGCCCCGACACCATGTTGATGATCGAGCTGGGCACGAAGAACGGCGACACGCGGCGCGGCCCCTTTTCATGCAGTTCGATCGAGGTGTCTTCGATGGTGTTCAGGCCGCCGATGCCTGCGGCGACTGCCACGCCAATGCGTGGCGCATTGGCTTCCGTCACCTCCAGCCCGGAGTCGCGCAGGGCCTGCGTGCCCGCGGCGATGCCGTAGTGGATGAACGGATCCATTTTCTTGATTTCTTTCGGCGCGATCCATTGCGCAGGATCGAAATCGCGCACCTGGCCGGCCATGCGTGTGGCATAAGCCGTAGCGTCGAAATGCGTAACCGGTCCGATGCCGCTGACACCCTTGAGGATGTTGTTCCAGGCGGTGGCGATGTCGTTGCCAACCGGCGAAATGATGCCCATGCCGGTCACTACCACACGTCGTTTGCTCATGGATCGAATTCCTAGCTGGTTCGGGAAGGATCAGCCACAAGGCATTCCTTCCGTGCTCGCGATGCGTACCAATCCGGCACACCATACGGGATCGGACGTTACAAATTGCAGAAACGAAAACTGCGCCGAGATGGCGCAGCTTCCGGTTTTGCTACGTGGATGGATGGGACGAAAGTGTGCGCCGCCCCGCCACGCGGATTACTCCTTGGTGTGGGCCTTGATGTAATCGACGGCCTGCTGCACGGTGGTGATCTTTTCGGCTTCCTCGTCGGGAATTTCGGTTTCGAATTCCTCTTCGAGCGCCATCACCAGTTCGACCGTGTCCAGCGAATCCGCGCCCAGATCGTCTACGAACGAAGAGTTCGAGTTGACCTCGTCTTCTTTCACGCCAAGCTGCTCGACGACGATTTTCTTGACACGTTCTTCGATGGTGCTCATGTTGCCTTTGCCTCCCAAGGGGAAATTAGTCCGTTTGCCGGGTTTCCTCCGGCAAAGTCTGCGGCATTGTAGTGGCTAAGCCGCGAAGCCGCCAATTATGCCAGGAATACCAGCCGACGCGGATGACTCGCGCCGCGAAGCGGCCGATTGTCGCCCAAAACGGGCTCCGTGACGACCTTTTTCGTTTTTTCGCTACCCACCGGCGGATCGGCGCGCTTCAAATCGGCCAGTCCGGCCGGCGCGGGCCACCGCCATGTCCTACCCGGCTCAAGGCATGTACATGCCGCCGTTCACATGCAAAGTCTCACCGGTAATGTAGGCGGCGGCCGGCGAAGCCAGGAAGCCCACCGCCTTGGCGATGTCGCTCGCCTCGCCCAACCGGCCCAGCGCGATCTGGCCCAGCAGGGCCTGCTTGGACTCTTCCGGAAGGCCGCGGGTCATGTCGGTGTCGATGAAGCCCGGCGCCACCACGTTGACGGTGATGCCGCGCGAACCGATCTCACGCGCCAGCGACTTGGAAAACGCGATGATGCCCGCCTTTGCCGCGGCGTAATTGGCCTGCCCCGGATTGCCGGTAAGGCCGATTACCGAAGCGATCGAAATGATGCGCCCCTTGCGCGCCTTCATCATGCCGCGCATGACCGCCTTGGACAGGCGATACACCGACGTGAGATTGGTATCCAGGATGGCTTGCCAGTCCTCATCGCGCATGCGCAGCAGCAACTGGTCACGCGTGATACCGGCGTTGTTGACCAGGATCGACACCGAGCCATGCTGCTTGGCGATGTCCTCGATCAGCCCCTCCACGGAAGCCGCCTCGGTAACGTTCAGGACCCGACCCCGGCCACCCTGCGCAGCGAGCCGCGCCTCGATCGCCGCAGCGCCCGCCTCTGTGGTGGCAGTGCCGATGACGGTGGCGCCCATGCTGGCCAATTCGTCGGCAATGGCCGCGCCGATGCCGCGGCTGGCGCCGGTGACCAATGCGATTTCACCCTGCAGTGTGCTCATGCTTGCTGTCCTTCGGGGAGGCTTGATTCGAAATTGGGGGCGTCTTGGAAAGGTCTAAAAAACCCATCCTGGATTTTTTAGACGCGCCGCGCGCGGCACATGTCCGCACGCGGCTACCACCAATCAAGCACTTACGCGCTTGATTGGTGGGCAGTGCATCCGTGCACTGCGGAAGCTCTGAATAAATCAGAGCTTCCTTCAGGTCCACTCGCTGCGCACGGCATCGAGTTCGGCGGAAGTACCGATGGAGCGGGCTTCCACGCTCTTGTCGATACGTTTGATCAGACCTGCCAGCACCCTGCCCGGGCCACATTCGACCAAGCGCGTGGCCCCACCCGCAACGAGAGCCTGCACGCACTCGCTCCAGCGCACCGGCAGATAAAGCTGGCGCTGCAAGGCGCCGCGAATTTCTTCCAAGGAGGCATAGCTGCGCGCTTCCGCGTTCTGCACCACCGGCAGCGCAGGCAGTTGCCATGCGATCGAGGTCATGCGGGCGCCCAACTTGTCGGCCGCTTCGCGCATCAACGCAGTATGCGAAGGCACCGATACAGCCAGCTTCACCGCTTTCTTGACGCCTTGCTCGGCAAGCTTCGCCAGCGCGCGATCCACCGCCTCAGCGTGACCGGCAATCACCAGCTGGCCCGGCGAGTTGTAATTGGCCGGCGCCACCACCTGCCCCTGCGAAACCTCTTCACACACGGCCGCAATTTGTGCGTCGTCACCACCGAGAATCGCGGCCATCGCCCCGACGCCCGCAGGCACCGCCGCCTGCATCAGACGGCCGCGCTCGGCCACCAACGCTGCAGCGTCGTGCAACGACAAGGCTTGCGCACAAACGAGCGCGCTGTATTCACCCAGGCTATGCCCGGACAGTTGCGCCGGACATGCACCACCAAGCTTCTGCCACACGCGCCACACCGCCACGCTGGCCGCAAGCAAGGCAGGTTGCGTGTTTTCGGTGCGATTGAGCTGATCCTCAGGCCCTCGTTGGCTGAGTGCCCACAGGTCGGTGCCGGCGCCTTGTGAGGCTTCGTCGAACGCGGCCTTCACCTCGCCATGGGCTGCAGCCAATTCGGCCAGCATGCCGACCGACTGCGAACCCTGGCCGGGAAACACAAAAGCAAGCGATGCGGACGATTGAGTCATGAACGGGCGCGATCCATCTGGAAAAGCGGAATGGTGCCATGAACACACGACGTACGCAGCAGTACATAGGCTGGGATGCAAGACCAGCCTATGTACGGCCGTCATTCCCGCGCAAGCGGGAAACCATTTTGCTTTTTGCGTCTTTTTTGCATCAGATCAAAATGGATTCCCGCTTACGCGGGAATGACGGCTCTTAGTATCGCAGCAGCGCGGAAGCCCAGGTAAAGCCGCCGCCGAAGGCTTCAAGCAGCAGATTCTGCCCACGCTGCACCTTGCCCGAGCGCACGGCGAAATCCAGCGCAAGCGGCACGGAACCCGCCGAGGTATTGGCGTGCTTGTCCACGGTGACGATCACCTGCTCCATCGGCATACCCAACCGCTTCGCGGTGGCTTCGATGATGCGCAGATTGGCCTGGTGCGGAATCAGCCAATCCAGTTGCGAGGCTTCCATGCCGCCGGCCTTGAGCGTTTCCTCGACCAGCGAGTCGAGCGTTCTCACCGCCACCTTGAACACCTCACGGCCGGCCATGCGAATGCGCACGCCGTGATTGGGCTCCTCGTCACTGAAACCGACAGACACGCCTACCGGATTCCAGAGCAGCTCCTTATAGCCGCCATCCGCATGCAGGCAGGTGGCATAGATGCCGGGCTCGCTGGATGCCTCCAGCACCACCGCGCCGGCGCCGTCACCGAACAGCACGCAGGTTTCGCGCTCTTCCCAGCGAACCATGCGGGTCAGCGTTTCGGCGCCGATCACCAGCACCTTCTTCGACTGGCCGCTGCGAATGAACTTGTCCGCCACGCCCAAGGCGTAGACGAAACCCGAGCAAGCCGCGTTCACATCGAACGCGGCACAGCCGTTGGCACCCAGGCGATGCTGCACCAGGCACGCAGTGGAAGGAAAAATGATGTCGGGCGTAGTGGTGCCCAGCACGATGAGATCCAGCTCGGAGGCCTTGACGCCGGCCGCTTCCAGCGCGCGCTGCGCGGCCAGCGTGGACAGATCCCCCGTGGTTTCGCCGTCGGCAGCGACATGACGTTGGCGAATGCCGGTGCGCTCGCGAATCCATTCGTCACTGGTATCAACGAATTTTTCAAGATCGGCATTGGTAAGAACACGTTCCGGCAAGGCGCTGCCGGTGCCGACGATGCGGGAGTAGATCTGGGTCATGGATTATCCATCAGCGGACGAAGGTGCCTGATGCCATCCGCCCGGCGGGTGACTTTAAAACACCAAGACCGCAACGTTACGTTGCCGTGAGTGCTGGTTCAATAGGCGCTGCTAAAGCCGCGCACAACGCAAAGCGGCGCGTCACCGCGCCGCTTTGTGAACGAAACCGTCGGGTTTGGATGGCTCAGTCTTCGTCCGTCACCGCAACGTTGGTGTCGATCACCTTCTTGCCGCGGTAGTAGCCATCGGCCGTCACATGGTGACGACGATGCACTTCGCCGCTGGTCGGATCGGTGGCCAGCTGCACGGTGCTGAGCTTGTCGTGCGAGCGACGCATGCCGCGGGTGGACGGGGTCTTGCGGCTCTTTTGAACGGCCATGATGGTTTCTCCAGCTAAATCATTTCTTCTTGAGTTCGCGCAATACCGCGAACGGGTTATCGGGACGCTCCTCGGCAGGAATCGCTTCCGCCGGTGGGCGTGTGACTTCTTCGGGCATCGCGCTGTCCGGATTGACCGGCACCAGCGGCAACGCCAACAACAGTTCGTCCTCGATCACATCGATCGGGTTCAGCTTGTCATCCTCGGCGACCAGCAGGGGCTCGAACCCGGCTAGAAGCGCGGCTTCCTCGCGCTCGGAACGGATCAGGCCCAAACGGCTATCCACCGTCACAGGCATGACGAACGGTTCGAGCGTGCGCTGGCAGACCAGCCACAAGGGCGCCTGGACGCGAACTTCGACGTAGGCGGTGCCGAACTCGTCCCGACCGAAGTCGAGCTGGTACTGGGCCAAACCTGCGTCATCCGCCAGTGCCTCGCAGAGGCGAGGCATTGCGGCGATGGGCAGTGACCCCTGGAACGAACGCCGCGCGGAAACCATGCGCCAAGCGTCCACGGACTCTGGCAGTGTCGCGGACATAACCGGGAAATAGTAAGTTTCCCGGGAGGTTAAGTCAACCGCGCTGCAGCTCACATCACCCGGCCGGCTGGCTTTGCCTGAGCCGGGCGTCTGCGGCAGACTGGGGCCCATCTTAAGCCCCTGCCGACTTCTCCTTGGACACTCCCCTCACGCTCGGCCTGGCCACCCTGCTGGTTCTGCTGGCCATCGCGATCGCCGGCGCCCTGGTGTTGCGCCGGCTGAGCCGCCGCAATGCCAGCCTGCGCCGCCTGCTGGAGCTGGCCGACCGGGTCGAGGCCGACCTCAAGTCCTGCCGCGCCAAGCTCAAGCAGGCCCATGCCGTCATGTCGATCAATCCGGACCTGCCGGCAGCCGGCGAGCAGGAGGCATCCCAGGCCGTGGATGCCGGCTTGCGCGCCCTGCTGCAGCAGCGCATCTGGATCCGCGACCACGCACCCACCGCCAGCCAGCAAGAGCTGGACGCCGCCGCCCGCTCCATGGACCAGACCCGCGACCGGCTGCAGCCCTTGCTACAGGCCCTGGGCGAGGCGCAGGACGAGCTGGACACGGCCATGCGCGAGCATATTCGCCAGGATTCAAACTTGTGAGTTCCCAGCGACGGCTGGTGCTCGGCTCCACCTCTCGTTACCGCGCTGAACTGCTGGGGCGGCTCGGCCTGGACTTCGAGCAGTGCGCGCCCGGCACCGTCGAAACCGAACTGGTCGGCGAGACGCCAGCCGCTCGCGCCATGCGGCTGGCCACGACCAAGGCTATCGACGCAGGCGCAGGCCTGGCCAACGCGCTGGTGATCGGTTCGGACCAGGTCGCCGAACTCGACGGCTGGCTGCTGGAAAAGCCCGGCAGCATGGAACGAGCCCACGAGCAGTTGCGTGTCTGCTCGGGCCGGGCAGTCTGCTTTCACACTGCCGTGTGTGTGTTCGATACCGCCAGCGGGCAACGCCGCACCCATCTGGATCTCACACGCGTGCATTTCCGTCAGCTCGGGCCGGAAGAAATCAGCCGCTATATTGCGCACGAGCAGCCATTGGATTGCGCCGGCAGTTTCAAGTGCGAAGGTCTCGGCATCAGCCTGTTCGAGCGCATCGAAAACGAGGACCCCACTGCACTGATCGGCTTGCCGTTGATTGCGCTGGCGAGCTTGCTACGCGAGGCAGGACTCAGCCTGCCGTAATACGTAGGCTGGGATGACAATCCCAGCATTGCCATGTCCACACATCGCGACGCTGGGATTGTCATCCCAGCCTACGCACCTACAAGTCCAAGGTATTGATGTAATCGCGCCAGGCGACGCAATCCTCCACACGGCTTTCCCGCACGGCAGGCGCCACCTGCCCACGATAAAACGCGATGCTCTTGCGCCCCTCGAACAGACTAAAGCGCTGCACCGCCTGCAGCTTGTCGATTCGCGCGCATAGCGACCCCAGCCATGCCGCACGCTCGCTTCCGCGTGCGGCAAACTCGTCAACTACCAATAAAACCGGTGCGCCAGGATGCCTGTGGCGCAAGGCGGCCTCATCCAGTCCCCATATCGCCACCTGCGGCGCGCGCCCGTATTTCACGTTGAGGGGGTTGTCTAGCGTGTAGATCTCGCGCTTGCCGTCGAACTGGAAGTCGAGTTCCGCGGCCATCATGAAGTTGTCCGCCACCAGCAGCGCCGGCTGGGTGGCAAGTTGTGTTTTTGCGATATCGGCGCTTTCCTGCCACCCGACGAAGGCGGTCGGCACGATACGCGCCCCGCCCAGCGACTGCGCCGTAGCCGGATACGCGGCCATTGCCAGATAAACCAGCCCTGCCACCTGCGCCAACAATGCCAACCCGGCCCCGCACGCCGTCGTTATGCGCCACCAGCCAGCGCCGGCTGTCCTAGGCAGCAAAACTGGCAAAGCGGCGAGCAAAGGCAAATAGCCCGGCAGCGGCCAATGCACCCGAAAGCGTTCGTTGTCGGCAAACAACCCCGCCACAAAATAGACCACGATGAAGCTAAGCGACATCAGTGCAATGAGATCCCACGGCCCGCCTTCAGCACGCCGGCGCCAGCACTGCCAGGCAGCCCACAGCAGACACACATACAACAGCGGCGTACAAGTCACCGCCTGTTCCAACGGCTGCACCAGTGCATCGGCATGAAAGCGCCACGGGTTGCGTTCGATCAGCTGAAAGCTGATGCCCGCGCCGTGCTGCTGCCAGTTGGAAATCAGCAAGGGCACCAGCCCCAGCGCCGCCACGGCCATGGCCAGCCAAAAGCCCGGCCGCCGCCATTGCGCACGCCCCCGCGGTGTCAGCAGACAGAGCAGCAAGCCGGCCAGCATATACATTGCAGCGCGATAGTGGCTCATCCAGCAGAACGCGAGTGCGACACCGAGCAGCAACCAATCAGCCAGATGGTCGCGGTCCATCGCGCGCAGCAGCGCGAACATGGCTGCCGTACCAGCCACGGTGAGCGGCACGTCGGGCATCGACATCACCCCCAAACTGCCGGCCAGCGGCAAACACAAGCACAACAGGCCTGCCTGCCAACCGGTACGCGCATCGAATGCGCGGCGGCCAAACCCCACGAGCAGCCAAGGCAGTGCGCTTCCCAACAACAGGAACGGCCAGCGCATGCCCCAAAGTCCATGCCCCGCCACGCTTTCGCCCAGGCGAATCAGCCAGGCCGTCAGCGGCGGCAGGTCGCTGTAGCCCCAGGCTGGGTGACGGCTTTCCTGCCAGTAGAACGCTTCATCGCCGAACGGCTGGAGGGTCGAGACCAGCAGCAGCTTCAACAGGGTCAGGCCAACAAACACTGTGACGAAAGCCGCTCGCCAGCGCGCGATGCCGGCGACTACACTGGCGTCGCCCACCCCATTTGTCCCCGGTTTGCGCAAACCCATGTCAGCGATCACCCCGCTTCGTGATGAAAACCTGCAAAAGCGCCTTTACGCCGCCATCGCCCAGGTCAACAAAGTGCTGCTCGGCAAGGCGCGCCAGGTCAAACTGGCATTCACCTGTCTGATCGCCGGCGGCCATCTGTTGCTGGAAGACGTACCCGGCGTCGGCAAGACCACCTTGGCGCATGCGCTGGCGGCAAGCTTTGCGCTGGAGTTCCAGCGCGTGCAGTTCACCAGCGATCTGCTGCCGTCGGACATTATCGGGGTCAGCATGTATGAGCGCGAGACGGGCCAGTTCCGCTTCCATCCCGGACCGATCTTTGCCGGCTTGCTGCTGGCCGACGAAATCAACCGCGCCACGCCAAAAACCCAGAGCGCCTTGCTGGAAGCGATGGCTGAGCGGCAGGTCACCGTAGATGGCCAGACGCATACCCTGCCCGATCCGTTCTTCGTGGTAGCCACGCAGAATCCGCTGGACCTCGCCGGCACCTTCCCATTGCCTGATTCGCAGCTCGATCGCTTCATGTTGCGCATCTCGCTCGACTATCCCGACGCCAGCGCCGAACGCGAACTGCTCACCGGCAGCGATCGACGCGACTTGCTGACCCAGCTCACGCCACAGCTGGATGCCGCCAGTCTTGCCGCCTTGTTTCGACAAGCAAAAGCCATCACCGCCAGTCCAGCGTTGCTGGATTATCTGCAAGCCTTGCTGGCGGCGAGCCGCCGTCATCCGGACATCCGGGTCGGGCTCTCGCCGCGAGCCGGCCTGTCGTTGCTGGCCTCGGCACGCGCATGGGCCATGCTCAGCAACCGTGGTCACGTGCTGCCGGAAGATCTGCAGGCACTGTTCGTACCGCTTGCCGCGCATCGCCTGGTCGCCTCACGCGGCGCCAGTGGCGATGCCCTGGCGCGCACGTTGTTGAACGAAGTCGCTGTCGACTGAGGGCCGCGTCCATGCAAGCGCAATGGCAGCGCCTGCAGCAATGGGCCGAACGGCGCCTGCCGGCCCTGACCCGGCATCGCCGCCAGGAAGAACTGCCGATCGAACTGCACCGGCGGCGCATCTATATCGTGCCCACCGGCTTCGGAGCGGCGTTTACCATGTTGCTGCTAGTGATGCTGGTCGGCAGCCTCAACTACTCCAATAACGCGGCACTGCTGCTCACCTGTGTGCTCGGCGCAGCCACGTCGATCAGCATGCTGGTGGCGTTTCGCAGCTTGAACGGCTTGCGCATACGCGGTGTGCGTGGTGGCCACGCCACGGCTGGAGAACCGATCGACGTCACCTTCGATTTCGAAGCCAGGCATCTGCGCCAGGCATTGCGGCTCGATATCGCCGAGTTCACCCAAGTCTTCGACGTGAATGGCCGTACCGACGTCACCGCCAGGCTTCCGACCGAGCATCGCGGATGGCTGGCGGTGCCACGCCTGCGCATCTGGACGACCTGGCCGATGGGGCTGTTTCGCGCGTGGAGTTGGGTGAACCCCCATTACGCGGTGCTGGTCTGGCCGCGACCGGAAATCGGCGGCCCCGGCCCGACCCTGCCACTTGAAGACAACCGCAGGCAGCGCCTGCATATCGGCGAAGACCTGGCTTCGCTGCGCGATTACCGCGCCGGCGACTCCATGCGCCACGTAGCCTGGAAGGCGAGCGCACGGCACCAAAACCTGCTGGTGAAAGATTACGAACAACCCGAAGCCCGGCAGGAATGGCGGCTCGACTGGCGCCACCTGCGCGGCCTGGACAACGAAGCGCGCATCGCACGACTCGCCCGCTGGCTGGGCGAAGCTTTGGCGCAAGGGCGGCAATGGAGTCTGTGGCTGCCCAATGAGGTGATCGGCATCGGCGACGGACCGTCTCACTACGCGCGCTGCATGAGCGCGTTGGCGCTGCTGCCATGATCGGGTGGCGCAAAACAAGCCGCCCCGTGCATGAGCGGATCTCCGAGCGCAGCTTCGATCTGCTCTGCCTGACGTCAGCCTTTGTATTGGCCGTGCACGCGGGACATCTGCCAGTCTGGCTGAGCGCTGCGCTATCGGTGGCACTTGGCTTGCGCTGGTGGCAGCGCAGATATCGGCCGGGTCGCGTGCCGGGATGGCTGAAAATTCCGATGCTGGCGATCCTGGTCGGCAGCGTCGCGCTCGATTACGGCAACGTGTTCGGACGCGAACCAGGCTCGGCGCTCGCCACGGGCCTGCTGGTGTTGAAGCTCACCGAAACCGAAGCGCCACGCGATGCGCGGGTGGCCGCGGCCTTTGCCTGCTTCCTGCTGATGGCGGCACTGCTGTTCGGCCAAGGCATGATGGCGACGTTCGTGGTCGCACTCGGCCTGCTGCCTGCGCTGACCACTTGGCGTTCGCTCGAACCCACGCAAGCTTCGCCCAGCCTGCCGCGCCAGTTGCTGCCTGCGCTTGGGCTTCTGGCTGCATCGCTGCCTTTGGCGCTTACCGCATTCGTGCTGGTGCCGCGCTTGAGCACGCCGCTATGGGGTACCAACGGTCCATCCTCAGGGACAACCGGGCTCAGCGACCGCATGTCGCCCGGTGATTTCAACCAACTGCTGGTCGATGACAGTCCTGCGATGCGCGTGAGTTTCGACGGCCCACCGCCGCCGCGGGAGCAGCGCTATTTCCGTGCGTTCGTGATGTGGGATTACGACGGCCGGGATTGGAACCGGTCCGATCAATCGGCCGACACGCGGATACCCGTCGAGGCAAATCGCGCGATCGACTATCGCGTCAGCCTGGAACCCACCCATCAGCGCGTGCTCCCTGCGCTGGACGTGCCGCTCGATGCCCCGCCGCAATCGCAAGCGTATACGGACGGCGAAATCTTTGCGGACAAAGCGGTCGACGAAGTGCGGGAATACGAGCTTCGCTCCGCAGTGAACTACCGCTTCGAGCCAAAGCTGGATCCCGTCACACGCCTGCGAGCCCTGCAGCTGCCCGACGGTTTCGATCCACGCACACATGCACTCGCCGAGCAATGGCGCCAACGCTATGGCCAAGACAACGGCGCGATCATCCGGGCCGCCTTGGCCATGTTCCATGACGGCGGCTTCAGCTACACCTTGCTGCCGGCCCCGCTGGGCCGCGACGCCGTAGACGATTTTCTGTTCAACACACACCAGGGTTTTTGCGAACACTACGCTTCCGCCTTCACCGTGCTGATGCGCGCCGCGGGCATTCCCGCGCGGGTGGTCACCGGCTTCCAGGGCGGCTTCTGGAACCAGATGGGCCAGTACCTGCTGGTGCGCAATGCCGATGCGCATGCCTGGAGCGAAGTGTGGCTGGCGGGGCGCGGCTGGGTACGCGTGGACCCCACCGCGGCGGTACGCCCGCAGCGCATCGCGCAGGGTGCGGCAAGTGCGGCCGGCAGCCAGCTCCCCTGGTACCAGTCAGGACTGCTGGAATCGGCACGTAACCATTGGGACATCGTCAACCGATGGTGGAACCAAAGCGTTATTGGTTTCGACGCACTACGCCAGCGCGGGCTGCTGACGCCGTTCGGCATTCGCGAGGCGGACGTCGGCATGCTGACCAGGTTGCTGGTGATCGCAATGGCGGTGTTCGCCGCAGCTGGCTTGGCGTGGGCGTTGTGGCGTCGACCGGAAGGCGACCCCGCGCTTGCCGCGTTGCGTTCACTGGAACGCAAATTGGCACACGCAGGAGTCGTACGCCGGCGCAGCGAAGGGCCGCAGCACTTCCTTCGCCGCGCAGCCCGGTCACTGCCCCGACAACGTGCGGAACTGGACCATTTGATGAGGTGCTATATCGAACTGCGCTACGCCACTGTTGAACCTTCCACTGAATCCCTGCGCTCCTTCAGATTAGCCATACGGAATTTCCACCCGCGTCGCATGGTCTAAGCATGGAGCTTTAGATGTAGCATGCATCCGACCAAGATGGAGAAACACACCATGTCTCCCCTGTACCGAATTCTCAGCCTCGCAGCGCTTTCCACCCTGCTGGCCGCGTGCGCCACGGTGCCGCAGCCGCTGCAGGGCAACTTCGCCCCCATCACCACGGCAAGCGTCCAGCAAGGCACCACCGCCAACGGCACGCAAGTGCGCTGGGGTGGAGACATCATCAGCACCGAGCCCGGCCAGAACGGAACCTGCTTCTATGTGTTGAGCCATCCGCTCGACAATGAAGCGCGTCCGATCGGCGGCGACAACAACAGCAACAACCAGGGCCGCTTCGTGGCATGCCGCGCCGGCTTCTACGATCCTGAAGTCTTCAAGCCAGGCCGGGAAATCACCGTGACCGGCGCTGTCCAGGGCACCGTCAGCCGCAAGGTCGGCGATTACGATTACGCCTATCCGCGCGTCGAAGCCAGTGTGGTGTATCTGTGGCCGAAGCGCCCGGTGGTGGTGGGTTACCCGTACGGCCCTGGCTGGTACGACCCGTTCTGGGGTCCCTACTGGGGGCCGGGCCCGTATTGGGGACCTTACTGGGGAGGTTGGGGTGGCTGGTATGCTCCGCCGCCGGTGATCGTGGTACGCCATCGCTGATCGCCTTGAAAGCTCTCGCAAAAACGCCGGCTCATGCCGGCGTTTTTTTTGCCGCGAACGATTGCGAATCAGCCCGGCGGCCAATGCATGCGACGACCTGCCAGCAGATGCAAATGCAGGTGGAATACCGTCTGCCCGCCATGTTCGTTGCAGTTGACCACCACGCGATAGCCGTCCTTGCCGAAGCCTTGGGCTTTCGCATAGTCGGCGGCGGCAAGCATAAGCTTGCCAAGCAGCTCGGCATCGGCCAGCGTCGCTTCGTTCAACGTGGCCAAGGCGCGCTTGGGAACGAACAGCACGTGCACCGGCGCTTGTGGGTTGAGATCCTTGAACGCGAGCACGTCGTCGTTCTCGTAGACGATGTCGGCCGGAATCTCGCGCCGGACGATCTTGCCGAAGATGGTGTCACCCATGTGCATTTCTCCTTAGTCGACGGATTGCCGGCTGCCAAAGGCATGCGCCAGCGTGCCACGATCCACATATTCCAGTTCACCACCCAGCGGCACCCCGTGCGCGAGGCGCGTCGGGCGGATGCCGGCGGCGTGTGCAAGCTGCGCCAGGTAATGCGCGGTAGCCTCGCCCTCCACCGTGGGATTGGTGGCCAGGATCAGTTCTTCCACTTCACCTTCGGCCAGGCGCTCGCTCAACAATCCCAGGCCAAGTTCTTCCGGCCCCAGGCCATCCAGCGGAGACAGGCGCCCCATCAGCACGAAGTACTGCCCGCGGAAGCCAGTGGCCTGCTCGATCGCGGCAAGATCGGTCGGCGATTCGACCACGCACAACACCTGCCGGTCGCGGCTGCTGCTCGCGCAAATGGCACATACCGGCGTTTCGCTGAAATTGCGGCAGCGCGTGCAGTGACCGATTTTCTGCATCGCCTCCCGCAGCACATGGGCCAGTTTCAGCCCACGCTCGCGTTCGCGTTCCAGCAAATGGAACGCCATGCGCTGCGCGCTCTTGCCGCCGACACCGGGAAGGCAGCGCAAGGCCTCGATAAGTTCGCTGAGAAGGGGGGATGAACTCATGCGTTTTACTCCCTCTTCCATCCGGAAAGAGGGAGCGCCTCGTTAGAACGGCATCTTGAACCCGGCCGGCAGATTCATGCCGGCCGTAATGCCGCCCAGTTTGTTCTTGCTGGCCTCGGCTACTTTGTTTACCGCATCGTTGATCGCGGCAGCCACCAGGTCTTCGGCCATTTCCGGATCGTCGGCGAACAGCTTGCGATCGATCTGTACGCGACGCACCTCGTGCGCACCGCTCATCACGACGCTGACCAGGCCACCGCCGGAACTGCCGGTAACTTCGAGCTTGGCGATTTCTTCCTGCGCGCGCTTCATGTCTTCCTGCATGCGCTGCGCCTGCTGCATCAGCTGGCCAAGTTGTCCTCTCATGACGTCTACTCCAAAGCTCTAGGATTCAATAGGTTTGATGGATTGCGGCACCACGCGCGCACCGAACTCGCGCTTGAGCGCCTGCACCAGCGGATCGCCCTCGATCGATGCCTCGGCGGCCGACTGCGCCACACTGCGTGCTTCGGCAGCACGCGCTGCCGGCGTATGTGCCGCACCTTGGCTGTCCTCGACGAAGCGCAAGCGGATCGGCTCACCCATCACTTCGCTGAGCCGGTCGGCAATCTGGCCAATGATCGGTTCCACCGCCAGATGCATATGTGTGGGTTGCAGCGCCAACACAAGGGTTTGCCCTTCCCTGCCGCGCAGCGCCGAGTTCTGCGCCAGCTGGCCGATCGGGCCGCGCAGGTCGGCGCGCTGGATCAGCGCCTCCCAATCGGGCAGACCGCCAGGGTTGGCGATACGCTGCACCGGCGCCGCAGGAGGTGCCGCAGCAGCGGTATTTTCACGTGCCGGCGATGCCGATGTCGAATGCGGAGGCGTCACGGGGCGTGCGCCTTGCGCAGGGGCTGCAGCAGGCGCTGACGGCGCAGCGGACGGGTGCGAGGGCGCAGTCGGACGCTGTCCACCGGAGGCCGCTACCGGTGTGGCGCCATCCCCGGGACGAAACGCCAGCATGCGCAGCAGGGCCATCTCGAAACCGGTGCGTGTGTCGGGCGCAAGCGCCAGGTCGCGACGTCCGGCGGTGGCGATCTGGTAGTAGAGCTGCACGTCTTCGGGCGTCATGCGCTCGGCCAGATCCGCCAGGACCGGGTCGTCGCCATCGTTCTGATCGAGCCGGTAGCCGGGTACCAGTTGCAGCAGCTGGATGCGATGCAGGGCGGCGGCCAGATCGTCCAGCACGCTGCCGAAATCCGGCGAGAACGAGGCGATGCGCGCGCATTCGGCCATCAGTGCCTGCCCATCGCCTGTCGCCAAGGCACCAAGTAAGCCAAGCACTTGTCCACGTTCAACGCTGCCGAGCATCGCGCGTACTTCAGCGGCCTTCAACGCACCGCCGCCGTACGCGATCGCCTGGTCCAGCAGAGACAAGCCGTCACGCATTGAACCATCAGCCGCCCGCGACAGCTCCGCGATGGCCTGGTCGTCGAAATCGATGTGCTCGGCGCCAAGGATGTGCCGCATCTGCCCGGCAATCTGATCGGGCAACAAACGCTTGAGGTTGAAGCGCAGGCAGCGCGACAAGACGGTCACCGGCAGCTTCTGCGGATCGGTGGTGGCCAGCAGGAACTTCACGTGCGGAGGAGGCTCTTCCAGCGTCTTCAACAACGCGTTGAAGGCGGGCTTGGAGAGCATGTGCACCTCGTCCACCAGGTAGACCTTGAAGCGCCCACGCGCCGGCGCGTACTGCGCGTTCTCGATCACTTCACGCACGTCGTCCACGCCAGTGTTGCTGGCGGCGTCGATTTCCAGCAAGTCCACAAAGCGTCCGGCATCGACTGCCGTGCACACGGCGCATTCGCCGCAGGGATCGGCCGATTCGCCCCGCTCGCAGTTCAGCGACTTGGCGAAGATGCGCGCGATGGTGGTCTTGCCTACACCACGTGTGCCGGTGAACAGATAGGCGTGATGCATACGCCCGCTATCCAGCGCATTGGTCAGCGCGCGTACGACATGCTCCTGACCGACGAGTTCGGCGAACTTGCGGGGGCGCCATTTGCGCGCGAGTACCTGATAGGACATGCGTTAACGCTGTTAGGGCCTAAAGAGCGATTGTGCCAAGTCCGGGCTGGCAAGTCATGCGAAGCGGACAGACCGGGCCATAGTCAGAAGCCCCTAAGGATGCTCTGATCTATTCCACGTACCCGTCACCGCACTGTATGCGCGCCTCGCAGCGACCCAGTGGCGCACGCGGGGAAGGCACAGGGACGTGCCTGGTTTGAGGAGCGAGGAAGGCATGGCTGTCTGTCTAGACGCTGGGTCGCTGCGAGGCGCGCATACAGTGCGGCCCCAACCTTTTGAATTTTAATGACGGGGTGACGTCCAGAAGGCCCGCAGGCTGCGCCCCGCGGCTTGAACAGACGGCCTTATCTGCCCTGTGTCGCGCGACACACCCTGCGGGCCTTCTGGACGTCATGCCGGGCACGCGGAATAGATCAGAGCATCCTTAAAGGCGGCGGCCCCGCCAGCCACACCCCGGCACCCGAATCATTCGCTACCGTTGCTTCCTTCCGGACCTGGCGGGGTTTGCGAACTATCGTCGCGGGGGGACCGACGGGGCCACCATAGGGTGGGCATCGAAGCCCTGAAACTGGCTGCTAACTTGCCAATTTCAACTAGAACTGGCGGAGAGGGCGGGATTCGAACCCGCGATACGGGGATAAGCCGTATACACACTTTCCAGGCGTGCTCCTTCAACCACTCGGACACCTCTCCGCACGCAAAAACCATCTTGCTGGTTGGACGCCAACAAAGAAGCGGAAGCATAGCGGCTGGCCCGATTGCAGACAAGAGCGCGTAGGCTGGGATGGCAATCCCAGCATCGGGACGCCGCCGGAAATGCTGGGATTATCATCCCAGCCTACCTACCCTGCGTCGTGCCCCGGAGGCAGGGGATTCATCAATTCCACTCGGTCCCCAGCCCTGGCGACACGATACCCACGCGCAGTCAACGCATCCCCATCCGCCTTGCTGCCGTAGTGATAAAGCACCAACCGCGCCCGCAAACCCTCGTCGTATTCGCGCTCGACGTCGTCGATACCGGTATGCGAAGGGTTACCTACCAGGCCGCAATCGTGCGCGATCAGCTCCTGCCCACCTGCGTAGTGCGCCAGCACTTCGGGAATCGGGCGGGTGTCGCCGGTGAACGCGAAGCTGCCTTGCAGGCCTAAGCCGAACGAAGTGCCTGGACGATGATGCCGCGTGGAAAACACGTCGAACCAGCAGCCTTCCAGCCAAAAGCCACGCGAACATGGCACCAGCCGGAACGCTTCCCAATAATTCACCCCGCCCTCGGCCAGTACCCCGGGATAGTCCGCCACCCGCGTCTGCAACCACGGCACCAGCCCTGCGTGAGCGAATACGCGCGGCCTTCCGCGCAGGGATTCATCAAACCACACGCGCGTAAACAGGCGTTCCAGCCCCCCTACGTGATCCATATGCGTATGCGTGATGTAGAGGTTGCGCGGCAGCTCGCCATATGCGGCGAAATAACGGTCGAGCGTGTCGGGGCCGCAGTCGATCAGCAACACCGGCTTGCCGTCCCGTTCCAGCACCGCGGACGAGGAACCCAGCTCCACGGCGTGCGCGGCGCCGGTGCCGAGAAAATTGAGATGCCAGCTCATGTGCTCAGGATCCGTTGGTAACCGTCCATGAGGGGTCTCCAGATAGCCTGATCGAACACCGCCTCGCCCTGTGCTGCCGCCCCAAGCTTGAACAGGGACCTGCGCAGGCGCTGCAGGTTCGCCAGGCGCCAGCCCTGCTCCGGCACACGCATGGCGCCTCGGTCGAAATCCACCAGATAGAGTCCTGCTGGGGCGATCAGTACATTGTGCGCGTTGAGATCGGCATGCCACACGCCCGCGCGATGAAATCGCGCCACCATGGAACCCACCGCTTGAGCGAGTTCGGCATCCAACTGGCCCTGGGCCAGGCTCTGCGCCAGCGTGTGCGTATTGGCAAGACGCTGCATGATCAGGTCTGCCCGATAATAAAGCCCGCTGCGCTGATAGCGCGCAGCCACCACTTGCGGAACCGGCAATTGCAGCCGGGTCATGGCCTGGAGCAGCCGAAATTCCAGAAAGCTGCGCGTACGATCCTCACCGGTCCACAAGTACCGATCACCCATCAGCCGTGCCACCATGCCGCCGCGGCGGTAATGCCGCAGCACGCACTCGCCGGCCGGGGTCTGGATGACCGCCACGCCACCGCGACCGCCGGCTTGCGTGCTGAGCGCCCCCTGCCGATGCCAATGGTCGGCATCGAACCATGGGCTATCGACTTGTGGCGATACCGTGGCGTCGAACAGAATCGCACCCTTGGCGTCTTGGCGCAGTTGCTCGTGCATCGGTGCTGCGGCGGCCCTGTTTTAAGTCAATCCTGGCGATTCTACATGTCCGCTCCCGCTTCCATCTGCCTGCTGCGCACTTCGGCCATCGGCGACGTCACCCATGTGGTGCCCCTGGTCCGCACCCTGCAGCGCGCCTGGCCACAGGCCGAGCTGACCTGGATCGTCGGCAAGCTGGAGCGCAAGCTGGTCGGCGATCTGCCCGGCGTGGACTTCGTCACCTTCGACAAGGGCGCCGGCTGGGCCGGCATGCGCGAGGTACACGCCACTCTGAAAGGGCGGCGCTTCGATGCATTGCTGCAGATGCAAGTAGCCTTACGTTCCAATTTGCTGAGCCTGGGACTCAAGGCCGAACGCCGCATCGGCTACGACCACGCCCGCTCCAAGGATCTGCATGGCCTGGTGATCAACGAACGCATCCCGGCGCGCAGTGGCGAGCACGTGCTGCAGGCCATTGGCAGCTTTTGCGAACCGCTGGGCCTGAAACAGGCCGAGGTGTGCTGGGATATTCCGATTTCCGAAGAAGCCCACGCATGGGCTGCACAGCAATGGCCCGACGACCAGCCGGTGCTGCTGGTAAGCCCCACCTCCAGCCATGCCTTGCGCAACTGGCGCCCCGACCGTTACGCCACCGTCATGAATCACGCCCATGCCCGCGGCTGGCGCACGGTGCTGATCGGCGGCCCTTCCGCGATGGAACGCAACATGGCCGACGCCATCCTTGCGCGCTGCCGGCAGCCTCCGCTCGACCTCACCGGCAAGGACACACTCAAGAAGCTGATGGCCATGTTCTGCCGGGCGCAGCTGCTGCTGACACCCGACTCCGGCCCCATGCATATGGCCAACAGCGTGGGGTTGAAAGTGCTAGGCCTGCATGCCGCCAGCAATCCGGCCCGCTCCGGCCCTTATTCCGATCGACGCTGGTGCGTCGACAGATACGATGCCGCCTCGCGCAAATACTTCGGCAAGCCGGCCAGCGAAATTCCGTGGGGAAGCAAGATCGAGAAGCCCGGCGTCATGGACTTGATCGAGGCCGAAGACGTGATCGAACGCTTCGAAGCTGCCGCTGCGGAACCGCAGAAGTAGCCGGCATTGCGTAATTACTTGGCCGCCCGATAGTCCTGATACGACTTCTCTTCCACCAGCTGCGAGCCGAGTTTCAAATTGATCTCGCGCTTCACCGCCGCACGCTCATCGTTCTGGATATAGACCGAACGCGCCAATTCAATGAACTCGGCATCGAAGGCCTGCGCCTTTTCCTTCAGGCGGATACGGTCTTCGATATCCCACAGCGCTTCGTTCACCTCCAGCAGGCGCGCGCGCTCCTTGCCGATGTCGGTTTGCGACGCATGGTGATTGGCCCAAGTCGCATTCAGCAGGTTGAGCTCGTTATGCACATTGGCGAGCTTGGCCGGATCGGCGATCTGGCGTGCCTTGATCTCGAGGATGGTGATCTTGTCGATCAGCTCGCCAAAGGATACCGGTACCTGGATCAGGCTCATGAAAGACCTCGCGCGGAAGAAGTGCCGGCTGGGTGCCGGAAAACGACGCCTATGATAACGCCATCGCCCGCGATTGCGTCCGCACAGTCAGTTTTGCGCATAAATCCGCGTAAAAATTCGGGGGCAAGTCGGCCTTTACCGGCGCGCTCCACCAATGCGGCTGGGCGAAAGCACGGCACTTCACCGCGTCTTTTTCCGTCATCAGCACCGGACAATCATCGCCAAAGGCGAGATCCTGCGGTATGAAGGCATGATGATCGGGAAAGGGGTGCGCAATCACCTCGACCCCTTGCGCGCTGAGACTGGCAAAGAAGCGCTGCGGATGGCCGATCGCGGCCACCGCATGGACGCGCATGCCGGCAAAGCTGGCAAGAGTCTGCTCACGTCCATCACACAATCTCCGCGCGGTGCCGCCACCCAGGCGCATGGGCACTTCGCCCACTTGCGGGTCGCCACCGTTGCAGACGCGAAAATCGACCTGCTTAAGACGCCGCAGCGGCTCACGCAAAGGTCCCGCCGGAAGCAGGCGGGCATTGCCAAAGCGGCGCTCGCCATCGATTACGCAAATTTCCACATCGCGGGCAAGGCGGTAATGCTGCAAGCCATCGTCCGCGATGATGACGTTGCATCCTTCATTGAGCAGTAACTGCGCGGCTGCAGGGCGATCACGCCCGATGGCGACCGACACACCACTTGCACGTATCAAACAAGGCTCGTCGCCTACTTCGCTGGGATCTGGCGACTCACCGAGCAAGCTTGGCCCATGCTGGCTGCCGCCATAGCCGCGGCTCACCACGCCTGGCCGATAGCCTCGTTCGCGCAATGCATCCACCAACGCCAGCGTAAGCGGTGTCTTCCCTGTGCCCCCCGCCGTGATGTTGCCAACCACGATGACTGGACAAGGCAATTGCGCCGCACTCAGCCAACCGATTCGATAAAGCGTGCGCCGGACGGCCACGACAAACCCATAAAGCGCCGCAAGCGGGTGACACCACCACGGCAATCGTCTTGTGCCATACCAGCCCGCTTGGAGCGTCTCGGCCAAATTCATTGCGTCAGTCAGCGGCAACAGCAGCGGGACGTTCGTTGAACTGCATGCGGTGCAACGCGGCGTAATGACCACCCAGGGCCATCAGCTCGGCATGCGTGCCACGCTCAATGATCTGGCCCTGCTCCATCACCGCGATCTGGTCGGCGTGTTCGATGGTGGACAGACGATGCGCGATGACCAGCGTGGTGCGGTCGCGCATCAAGCGCTGCAGCGCCTGCTGGATCAGCCGTTCGGATTCGGTATCCAGTGCGCTGGTAGCTTCGTCCAGCACCAGGATGGGCGCGTTCTTGAGGATCGCGCGGGCGATTGCGATGCGCTGGCGCTGTCCACCGGAAAGCATGTTGCCGCCCTCGCCAATTGGGCTGTAAATGCCCTGCGGCATCCGCGCGATGAACTCCATCGCATTGGCGGCTTCGGCCGCGGCCACGATCTCCTGCTCGCTCGCACCGGCCAGCTCACCGTAAGCGATGTTCTCGGCCACGCTGCCGTCGAACAGCACCACGCTTTGCCCCACCCAGGCGATCTGCTTGCGCAGCGAGGACAAGGTGTAGTCCTCGTAACTCTCGCCATCGAGCAGGATGCGGCCGTCAGTCAGCGCATTGAACCGCGGCAGCAGGCTGACCAGGCTGCTTTTGCCGCTGCCGGAGCGGCCTACCAGCGCGGTCACGGAACCCGGCGGGCAATGCAGGCTCACACCAGCCAGTGCCTGGCAGTCACCGCGAGGATAAACCAGGCGCACGTCTTCGAAACGCAAGTCGCCCTTGGTGCGCTCCAGGATCTTGCTGCCGCGATCGACTTCCGGCGGCAGGTTCATCACCGCAAACAGGTTTTCGGCGGCGGCCAGACCGGTCTGGATGTTGGACTGCACATTGGCCAGTCGCTTCAGCGAGGGCAGCATGCCGCCCATCGCGGTCAGCACGGCCACAAACATGCCGGCCGAAATGCTATCGATCACCGACGGGCGCGAAGCCAGGAAGATCAGAACGGCCAGGGCGAACGAAGCCACGGTCTGGACGGAGGCGCTGGAGGTGGCGGAAGTCGCGACGATCTTGAGGTTCAGGTAGCGCGCTCGTCCGGTAACATCCTTGAAGCGCTCCGCGGACTGCTGCTGACCGCCGTAAATGCGCAATTCGCGGTGACCGTCGATGGCTTCTTCCACCGTTCCGGTCACCGAGCCCATCATGTTCTGGATGCGTCGGCTGATCGCGCGATAACGGCGGCTGACGAAGGCGGCGATCAGCATGATCGGCGGGATGATCAGGAACAGCACCATGGTGAGGTAGGCGCTCTTGCTCAACATCACGTAGAACATGCTGATGGCCGTGACGCTTTCGGTCACCACCACTTTCAAGGCATCGGTGGAAGCACCGGCCACTTGTTCGCTGGTGTAGGTAATGCGCGAAATCTGATGCCCCGAATGTTCGTCGCCAAAGAACGTGGCCGGCAATCGCAGATAGGCGGCGAATACATCGCGCTGCAGGGACTGCACCACGTTGCGTCCGACATAGCCAATGCCGTAGTTGCTGACGAAGGTGGCAACGCCGCGCACCAGGAAGATGGCGATGATCCAGATCGGCATCCAGAAGATCAGGTAGGGATCCTTCTTCACAAACAATTTGTCGATGATCGGCTGCAATTGGTTGGTGAAGAACGCAAGGCAGCCGCCATCCACGGCAAAGCCGATGATGGTGATCAGTATCACCGGCCAAAAGCGTGCGGAATAGCCGAGCAGCCGCCTGTACGTGCGGCGGCTGTCCGCATCCCACAACGAGATTTTGGCGCCGCTCATTTGCCCGTTTCCGCCTGCGTCGGCGTCGTGGCGATGGAAAGATGGGTGAAGCCGAGCTGGCCCAGCGCATCCATGGCGATGACCACGTTCTGGTGCGCGGTCATGGCATCGGCGCGAATGGTCACGGTCTGGTTGCGATCGTCGCCGGCCACGTGCGCAATGGCCTGCTTTACCGCATCAACGCTCGCGCCCCGCACCTCATCGCTGCCCACGTAGAAGTGGCCCTCGCGATCCACCATCACGGTGATCGCCGGCGGCTGCATGTCGCGATCTTCCGCGCTGGCCTGCGGCAGGTTCACCTTCATGCGCGAATGCTGCACGAAGGTGGTGGTGAGCACGAAAAACATCAGCAGGGTCAGCAGCACGTCGATCAACGAAACCACGTTGATCTCGAAATCGTCGCTGCGGCGGTCGTTACCGATACGCATGGCTCAGACCGAGGCCTTGTCGCCCGTGGCCAGCGAGGTGCGTCGCGCACGTGGAGCGGTGCCCGGCGCGGAAAGCGTGAGATCGTCCAGCAGCAGCGTAGCCTGCTTTTCCATGTCCACCACGTAACCGGCCACCTTGGAGCGGAAATAGCGGTGCAGCACGTAGGCGGGAATCGCCACCGTCAGACCCGCCGCCGTACAGATCAGGGCCTCGCCGATGCCGCCGGCCATCTTGGTGGGATCGGCCATGCCACCCACCATCACCTGCATGAACATGCGGATCAGGCCGATCACGGTACCGAACAGGCCGAGCAGCGGGCCGATCAGGGCGATGGTGCCGAGCGTGTTCAGATAGCGCTCCATGCGATGCACCACGTGGCGGCCGGTGTCCTCGATGCGCTCTTTGATCAGTTCGCGCGAATGGTGGCGCACAGCCAACGCGGCGGCCAGCAATTCGCCCAGAGGCGAGCCGGTCGCAAGCTTTTCCAAGTGGGCCGGATCGAGCTGATCGGAACGTGCCCATTCGCGCACCTCCTGCGCCAGCCCGGGCGGCAGCACGTAGCTGCGCCGCAAGGTCCAGGACCGCTCCAGCACAATCGCCAACGCCACCGCCGAGCAGATCAGGATGGGCGCCATCGCCCAACCGCCCGCCATCAGAATCTGACCCAAATCACCCACAGCAAAACTCCTGGCCCTGCCGCCTGCGCAAGCCGCCATCATAGCAGCGTCTCCGAAACGTACCGTGCGGCCAATCACTCCCGCCAATAGCGCCGTTCCAGCGAGCGCCAACGCGCCGCAACATGGGCCTGGCCCGTCGCCGGAAAGTCAATCTGAACGGCGCCATCCACCGCCGTATTGAATACCGGTACGCCCGCAGCTTTGTAGCGCTGCATGACGGCCGGGTGCGGATGACCAAAACGATTGCGCCAGCCGGCGGAGACCACGGCAAGCTCCGGATTGATAGCGGCAATGAAACCGGCGCTGGAGGAACTCTTGCTGCCATGATGGGGCACCTGCAGCACCGGCCGAGGCCCCGGCCCCAGCGAAGCGGCAACTTGCCGTTCGGTAGGCGCCGCGATATCGCCAGTGAGCAACAGGCGCCCTGAACGGCCTTCGACCAACAGCACGCAGGAGTCGTCGTTCGCTGGCGCTTTGTGCGCCTCCACCGCGGGACTCAGCACGCGAAAACGCACCTCGTCCCACTCCCATTGCTGTCCTGCACGGCACTGCTCCATGGGTACCCGCAAGCGGGCGGGTTCGCCGGAAAAGCGCCGAACCATCGGAAATGCCGCCGCCACGGCCACAGCACCGCCAGCATGATCGTTGTCACCGTGACTGATCATCAGCACATCCAGCCGATCCATCCCCAGCGCATACATGGAAGGCACGACGACGGCCGCTCCCAAATCGTATTCCGAGGGAAAGCGGGGACCCGCGTCGTAAATCAGGGCGTGGTGGCGCGTACGCACAATCATCGCAAGCCCCTGCCCGACATCCAGCGTCCACGCCTGGAAACCGCCTTCGGCCGGCAGTTGGCGTACCGGCCACAGCAGCGGCAGAAACATAAATACGCCGAGTATTCGCAAAGGCACGCCGCGTGGCGCAAACAACCACACCGCACCCAGCATGGCCAATAGCAGCGCCCAGGGTTTCACCGTGGGCAAATACCAATGCGCGCCAGGCCACTGTGCGAGCAGTTCGAGCAGCCACCATTGCGCACGCGTCAACCACTCCGCCACATGCAACACAGGCGTCGCCAGCGGTGGGCAGACGACGAGCAACAGTGTGCCGAACAGGGCACACGGCACGATCACGAAACTCACGAAAGGCACCGCGACCAGGTTGGACAAAGCCCCGACCAGCGACGCCTCGCCGAAAAACCACATCGTCAACGGCAGCAAGGAGACCGTCATCACCAATTGCCCCAGCGTCAGCTCGTGCAGAAAACCGCGCAGGCCGCGTCCTTTCGCTTCCATGCACAGGATCAGGAACGCGACGCCAACAAACGACAGCCAGAAGCCTGCCTCCAGCACGGCGGCAGGATTGGCCAACAGTATCGCCGTCAGCGCGATCGCCAGCGCCTGTGTCGCGTCGTTGGCACGGCGACTGCAACGTGCCACGGCGCAGGCAGCAATCATCAACATGGTGCGCATCGTCGGCATGCCCAAGCCCGCTAACGCACCGTATGTGCTGGCCGACGCCAACGCGAACACGGCTTGTGCCAGCGATCGCGGACAGCGCAGCGCCAACGCAGGCCACAACCAGTACACGACGTGACACAACCACAGCCCGAACACCGCCGCCACGCCCACATGAAAGCCGGAAATGGCGAGCAAATGGGAAATACCGTTGCCTCGCGCAACCATCCAGTCATGTTGCTCAAGACCACGCGTGTCGCCCACCGTAAAGGCGCGCAACAATGCGGCACTATGCGGATCATGCACGCGAGCCTGGATGCCGTCGGCAAGCGATCCGCGCAGGCGATCCAGGCACCATGTCGCCACGCTCAAGCGGCGGTTGCCCGGATCGCCACGAACATAACCCACGGCGGCGATGCCGCGCGCAAGCGCGCTGCGTTCGCTATCGGCGCCGCCTGGATTGACGGTTCCACGCGGCCTGCGCAAGCGCAACCGCAATTGCCATTGCGAACAGGGCTCCGGCTCGGCGGAGGGCTTGCCGTACCAGCTGATGCGCACGCGTCCCCGCCAGGCTATGACTTGCTTGTCACGCGTGGCGCGCTCGATCTCCAATTGCACGCTGGTGGCGCCGGCTTTGGTTTGCGCCAGGTCAACAACGTGTCCAACCACTTGGAAGTCTTGCCCTTCCCAAGCCGTTGGCAAACGCGCCTCCATCGCCGAACCACCACGCCAGGCCGCCCATGCGAAGCCGAACAGCAATACGGCAAGCCACCGCAAGCGCGGCAGGCGCCACGCAAGCATCCATGAACATGCCGCCAGCCCGCCCACCCACCAGCGAGGCGGCAACAAGGGCAGCCATTGAACCGCGGCTATTCCGGCCAATAGCGCCAGCGCCGCCGTGATTGCGCTGGGCCATGTTCGTGTTGCCTGCGTCTCCCCGCCTGCCATGAGGGGAAACTAGCGCAGGCAGCAATCCACGCTTGTAGGGAGCCGACGCGAATGGAAGTGAGGCAAGGCCGCCGCCTGTGCGACCACGCGCGTGGATGAGGGCAAACCTGCGTCGAAAGTGGTGCTCAGGCTTTGTCGCGCAACTCGCCGTTATGCAATTCCAGCGTGCGGTCCATTCGCGCGGCCAGGTGGCGATCATGCGTCACCAGGATGAAGCTGGTGCCGATCTCGTGATTCAACTCCAGCATCAAGGCGTAGACCTGCGCGGCATTGTCTTCATCCAGATTGCCGGTGGGCTCGTCGCCCAGCACACAGGCAGGACGCGTCACCAGTGCACGCGCCACTGCACAGCGTTGGCGTTCGCCACCGGAAAGTTCCGATGGCTTGTGCTCCAGGCGCTGCCCCAAGCCCACGCGTTGCAGCAAGGCCTTGGCCTGCTTCTGCGCTTCGGCAATGCCCGCACCACGGATCAGCAGGGGCATGCACACGTTTTCCAGCGCGGTGAACTCAGGCAGCAGATGATGAAACTGGTAGATGAAGCCCATCGATCGGTTACGCACCCTGCCCCGCTCGGCATCGGACAGCCTGGAAAGCACCTGGCCTTCCACCTCCACCTCGCCGCTGGTCAGCGTGTCCAGGCCGCCGATGATGTGCAGCAGAGTGCTCTTGCCGGAACCGGAGGCGCCAACGATCGCCAGCGTTTCGCGGCGCTTGAGGGCAAAGTTCACATCGATCAGCACCTTGGTGCGCAGATCGCCTTCCTCGTAGGTTTTGGCGACGTGGCTGGCGCGCAGCACGATATCGTTGGTAGCGTTCATGGACTTACTCATAGCGCAATGCCTGGGCCGGTTGCGTACGCGAGGCGCGCCATGCGGGGTAGAGCGTCGCAAGCAGGGAGAACAGGAAGGTGACTAGCGATACCCCGACCACGTCATGCCAATCGAGCCTGCTGGGCACTTCGCTGATGTAATAGACGTCCGGCGAAAGGAAGGTCACGCCAGTGACGTGCTCGATGAATTTCACGATGCCGGGCAGTCGCCACGAAAGCAGCGAGCCTAGCCCCACGCCGAAACCGATGCCCACGAAGCCCACCAGCACGCCCTGCACCATGAACATGCCCATGATGCTGCGCGGCGTCGAGCCCAGCGTGCGCAGGATGGCAATGTCGGCCTGCTTGTCGGTCACCAGCATCATCAGCATCGAGATCAGGTTGATCACCGCCACCAGGATGATCAGCGAGAGGATGATGAACATCACGTGCTTCTCCATCGCAATGGCGGTGAAGAAGTTGGCGTGACTGTCCATCCACGTCGTCACCCCGTAGACCTGGCCAAGCGTGTCGGCCAGTTGACGCGCCACGGGTTGCGCGTTGTAAAGGTCGTCCAGCTTAAGGCGGATGCCGGTGGGACCAGCGAGGCTCTTGAGTTTTTCCGCGTCTCCGAGACTGATCACGCCAAGGCCGGAATCGAATTCCTCCATGCCCACTTCAAAAATGCCGCTGACGCGAAATCCACGAATCCGCGGCACCGAACCCAGCGGCGTGGCACGCAACTCCGGCACGATCATGGTGACCTTGTCGCCCACGTTCACGCCAAGCTGCAAAGCCAGATCCTTGCCCAGGACGATATTCCAGCTGTCCGGCTTCAGCGAATCAAACGAGCCGGCGACCATGTGCTTGTTGATATCCGATACATTCGGCTCCTGCGCCGTATCGACGCCACGCACGATCGCCCCGCTGGAACGCTGCCCCTGCAGGAAGGACTGGATCTCAACGTAAGGTGCCGCCCCCCGCACGTGCGGGTTGGCCTTCACCTGCTGCATGGCGTATTGCCAATTCTGCACCGACTCGCCCGGTTGTATCGCAGACACGGTGGCATCGGAAATCGCGCCCAGGATGCGCGAACGAAGCTGGTAGTCGAAGCCGTTCATCACCGACATCACGGTGATCAGTGCCATCACGCTGATCGTGATGCATACGATGGACACGGTGGAAATGAAGGAAATGAACTGGTTGCGCCGCTTGGCACGGACGTAGCGCAGGCCGATGAAAAGCTCGAGCGGTCGGAACATGGAGGCTTCGCTTGTGGGGTATGGGCGGCGGGTATGTAAGAATCCTTCAGACCGTGCCGCGCGCGCAGAGTGCCCGAAGCGGGGCATGGCGGCAACCTTAGGGATGTTCTTGCGCTTCAGCCCGCACGACGGCCAGGCGCATACGCAAGCGCCGCCGGATGTCCGAATCGGTGTTGTCGGGCATCAGCCACAGCGTGAGCTTGCCGTAGCGTTGGCTGGCCAGGCGAATCAGCGCCCCTGGGTGAATCACCCGAAACGACAGCAGCGTGGCCGCATCGTCCCCGCCATCCAGGCCGCGCAAGGTCCAGCCGCTTTGGCCAGCCCAGCCCACCGCACGGATCGGCACACGCTGGCGGCGAATGGCATGCAGGCAGGCTCCGATGGAGACCAGCACCAGCACAATGCGCATGGCTAGCGGCAAACCCGATACCGCCACGGCTATCGCCGCCAAACCGGTGACCCCGGCAAACAGCCGCGACACCCAGCGCGAAGGCCGGTATTCAAAGCCGATGGCGGGCGCGGATGTCATCGATGATCGCCTGCCAATCGATGCGCGGCGGCCTGGCGTGACCCATCACCCAGTCCCACAGGTCCGGGTCCTGCACGTCGAGCAATTCGTCGAAGGCCCGCTGCAGGGCCGCGTCGGCCGTGGGAAACGAGGTTTCCAGCCAGCCGCCGAACAAGGCATCCAGTTCGCGCGTGCCGCGACGGGTGCGCCACCGCAGGCGCTTCAAGTCCGGGACTCCGGAGGCTGGACTCGAGGCTCGGTCAGAGCCCGGTTGGTCCGGAGTCCCGCCGCTCATGTCAGGCGGACCGCCGCGCCACCAGCAGCTTCTTGATCTCCGCAATCGCCTTGGCCGGGTTCAAACCCTTCGGACAGGTGCGTGCGCAGTTCATGATGGTGTGGCAGCGGTACAGCTTGAACGGATCTTCCAGATCGTCCAGGCGCGCACCGGTGTCCTCGTCGCGCGAATCGACGATCCAGCGGTAGGCCTGCAACAGGATCGCCGGCCCCAGGTAACGGTCGCCGTTCCACCAGTAGCTCGGGCAGCTGGTCGAGCAGCAGGCGCACAGGATGCACTCGTACAAGCCGTCGAGCTTCTTGCGGTCTTCCGGGGACTGCAAGCGCTCGCGGTCAGGTGCCGCGCTTTGCGTACGCAACCACGGACGGATCGAAGCGAACTGCGCGTAGAAGTGCGTGAGATCGGGAACCAGATCCTTCACCACCGGCATGTGCGGCAGCGGGTAGATCTTCACGTCACCCGACGGGCATTCCGTGATCGCCTTGGTGCAGGCCAGCGTATTGGTGCCGTCGATGTTCATCGCGCAGGAGCCGCAGATGCCTTCGCGGCAGGAGCGGCGCAGCGTGAGGGTGGGATCGATCTCGTTCTTGATCTTCAGCAGCGCGTCCAGAACCATCGGGCCGCACGCGGCCAGGTCGACCTCGTAGGTATCGACGCGCGGGTTCTGGCCATCGTCCGGCGACCAGCGATAGATGCGGAACGTACGCGGTTTTTTCGCGTCCTTCGCCGGATAGTGCTTGCCCGGCTGGATCTTGGAATTCTTCGGTAGCGTGAACTCGGCCACGATTGCCTCTCCAGTCGGTACTTAGTAAACGCGCTTCTTCGGCGGCACCACCTCGACCTCGCCGGTCAAGGTGTACATGTGCACCGGACGGAAATCGAAGCTGGTCTTGCCGGCTTCGTCGACCTTCACCAGGGAGTGTTTCATCCAGGTGTGGTCGTCGCGCTCAGGGAAATCCTCGCGGGCATGCGCGCCGCGGCTCTCCTGGCGCTGCTCGGCCGAATGCATGGTCGCCACGGCCTGGTCCAACAGGTTGGACAGCTCCAGCGTTTCGATCAGGTCGGAGTTCCAAACCATCGAGCGATCGCTGACACGCACGTCCTTGAACGAATCATGCACCTCGGAGATCTTCTTCGAGCCGGCCTTGAGCGTTTCGCCGGTACGGAACACCGCAGCGTCTTCCTGCATGGTGCGCTGCATGTTCGCGCGGATCTTCGCCGTGGGCGTACCGCCGTTGGCGTTGCGCAAGCCATCGAAACGGGCCAAGGCCTTATCAAGCACGCTGGCCGGCAGATCCTTGTGCGCAGCACCCGGTTTGATGAGCTCGGCGCAGCGATGCGAAACGGCACGGCCGAACACCACCAGGTCGAGCAGCGAGTTGGAACCCAGGCGATTGGCGCCATGTACCGACACGCAGGCAGCTTCGCCGATCGCGAACAGGCCCGGCACGACGGAATCGACGTCCTCGCCCTTCTTCTGCACGACTTCGCCGTGGTAGTTGGTGGGGATGCCGCCCATGTTGTAGTGCACGGTCGGCAGCACCGGGATCGGTTCCTTGGTGACGTCCACACCAGCGAAGATGCGCGCCGATTCGGCGATACCCGGCAGGCGTTCGTGAATCACCTCGGGGCCCAGATGCATCAGGTTCAGATGCACGTGATCCTTGTGTTCGCCCACGCCACGGCCTTCGCGGATTTCCAGGGTCATGGCGCGACTAACCACGTCGCGGGAAGCCAGATCCTTGGCGCTCGGCGCGTAGCGCTCCATGAAGCGCTCGCCCTTGGAATTGGTGAGATAGCCGCCTTCGCCACGCACGCCTTCGGTGATCAGGCAGCCGGCGCCGTAGATACCGGTAGGATGGAATTGCACGAATTCCATATCCTGCATCGCCAGGCCCGCACGCAGCACCATGCCGCCACCGTCGCCGGTGCAGGTATGGGCGGAAGTGGCGCTGAAGTACGCGCGGCCGTAGCCGCCGGTAGCCAGCACCACAGCCTGGCCGCGGAAGAAATGCAAAGTACCCTCGTTCATGTCGAGCGCCAGCACGCCGCGGCACACGCCTTCGTCGTCGAAGATCAGGTCGATGGCGAAGTATTCGATGAAGAAGGTGGCGTCGTGCGCCAGCGCCTGTTGGTACAAGGTGTGCAGGATCGCGTGGCCGGTGCGGTCCGCCGCGGCACAGGTGCGTTGCGCGGTGCCCTTGCCGTAGTGCGTGGTCATGCCGCCGAACGGGCGCTGGTAGATGCGGCCGTCGTCGGTGCGCGAGAACGGCACGCCGTAGTGTTCCAGCTCCAGGATCGACGGAATGGCCTCGCGGCACATGTATTCGATCGCGTCCTGATCGCCCAGCCAGTCCGACCCCTTGATGGTGTCGTAGAAGTGGAAGCGCCAGTCGTCCTCGCCCATGTTGCCAAGCGCCGCCGCAATACCGCCCTGTGCCGCTACCGTATGTGAGCGGGTCGGGAACACCTTGGTGATGCAAGCGGCCTTCAGGCCTTTCTCGGCCAGGCCGAACGTGGCGCGCAGGCCGGCGCCGCCGGCACCCACCACCACCACGTCGAATTTGTGCTGCTGAATTTTGTAGGCTTCCATCGAGCTCAGGCTCCCAGTGCGATGCGCAGCACAGCCAGCGTGCCGCCCAGCACGCACAGCACGGCGATAAACTTGATGAGCACCAGAAGGGTGATTTCCTTCCAGCGGGTGTGCACATAGTCTTCAACCACCACCTGCAGGCCGAGCACCGCGTGCCAGAACATGCTGACCAGGAACGCGATCAGCAGCACCGCGTTCCACGGCTTGGCCACCGCCGCGCGGGCCGTCGCATAGTCTCCCTGCAGCAGGCCGAGCACCAGGATCACGAACCATAGGCCGAGCAGGACCAGGGCGACCGCCGTGGTGCGCTGGGTCCACCAATGCGCCACCCCGAACTGAGCCGAACCCAGGCCACGCGCCCGCTTCAGCGGATGCCGCAGATCTTTTGCGTTCGTACTCATGCGGCACCTCCGGCGGACAGCACGTAGCCCCAGACGATCAAGGTCAGCACGATGCTGCCGATCACGGTCAGCCAGCTCGAGCGCACGAACTGGGCGATGGCATAGCCCGCGCCGGCATCTTGCACCAGGTGGCGGATGCCGTTGCACAGGTGGTAGAACAGCGACCAGGTCCAGCCGATCATCAGGATCATGCCCAGCGGGCTGCCCATGCAGATCTTGAACTGATGGAACGCATCCTCGCCGGCGGCCAGGGCGACCAGCCCCCACACGACGATCAGGGTGCCCACGGACAAGGCAATGCCGGTGGCGCGATGCAGGATGGAGGTCACCATCTGCACTTGCCACTTATATATCTGTAAATGCGGTGAAAGCGGTCGTTGCGTCTGTGCCATGGCGGCTATCCTGGGGTGGAATCGCTAATGCCCGCGCACTGCCATCGGCTTTCCGCTCAGCTGTACCGCGCGCCACCGCCAGAGCCGTGGCGCAAACGGCGCGACGGATCAGAAGTCGATGCAGCGCCCGTTCTTTTCCCAATCGCCGTAGCGCGTGGGGTCCGGCGCCGGCCGCTCGTCTTGTTCCTTGCCCGGCACGGGCGAAACGGGCGTGGCGGCCCGCTCTCGCTTGGCGGGCTCGTTTGGCGTTGCGGGTTTGGAGGACGTGTCGGGCATGTTCGTATCGCTAAAAGCGTAATACTTGCCGCATAGCCGCACAACCAGTTGACGCCGGGCGCCGGGCGTTGCAGGCAGGGAATGCCCGCCAACCACTTGCGCCCGGCCCCCGCCGCCCCCACTCCTGCGGCCATGCCGACATCTCACACCGCCCACGCCATTCTCATCGAAGGTCCGGACGCTGTCGCGTTCGCACATAGCCAGTTCACCAGCCAGGTCACGACACTGGAGAACCTCAAGTGGCAATTCAGCAGCTGGCTCGACGCGCAAGGGCGAGTGCGCAACCTGTTTCATCTTGCGCGACTCGACGACGAACACCTGCTGGTGATTTTGCGCGGCGGCGACGCAACGAGCTTCATCGACAACTTGCGTCGATACGTGTTCCGCTCGCGCGTCAAGTTGTCTGAAGCAAACGGCTTGCTCGCGGGAGCTTCTGCGATGCCGTTGCATGAAGTGGAAATCCAAGACGATGTCATTCGTCTTGGATGCGCAACGCACAGCATGCTATTGGGCGCGAACGTACACAGTGATGATGCGTGGCGACTGCAGCAGCTGCGCGATGGTTGGGCATGGCTTCCGGACAATGCGTTGAACGAATTTATTCCACCCGCCTTGTCGCTGCACAGACTAGGCGCAGTAGCCATCGACAAAGGCTGTTATCCGGGCCAGGAAATTGTTGCGCGCCTGCACTATCGTGGCGGCAACAAACGGCATCTGCGTCGTGTTGCATTGTCGAAGCACGTCGCGGAGGGCTCAGTACTGCAATTGGAAAATCGCGAGTTCATGCGCTTGCTCAACGTCATCGCGCACGGAGAACAAATCGAGGCACTGGCTGTCATAAGCGATGATGCGGCCGGTCAATTCGGACAGCACGGCGAGAAAAAAATCACTGACGAAGGTATTGGCGCGGGACTTCTAAACGCCTGGCCTGCTTGACGTTTACATCATGCGCGCCATGCCAGAATGGTGAGCGAAATGTGAATCTCATGTGGCGGGCACTTGCAAAGATGAGCGCGCCCCACTAGATTCCGCCAAACTTTTTCTGGCGCCCACCTGTTCACAGGGCGCCGATATACGCGACGAACCGGAGGGGTCCGGATCGGCGCGACCCGGCAAGAAGAAGGCCGGTGTACAACTCGCCGTATGCGCGAACACGCTGCACTCAGGTGCCTTATGCACGCAGCGTCATAGCCACAAGCTTTCCCGATCGGCATCAGACATGCCGATCGATTCCGCCGCGCTATAGTGGCCAACCTCGCCTGCGCCTCGAGTTTCAACGCAAGCGATAAATCCAGGTGGAACGGTCTGCCCGCCCGTCCACCGCAACGGCGTTAAGGCGCGCATGTGCGCCGGCACGTACAGCAAGCTGGAGGCAGATATGAAACTTTCCATGTTGTTGTGGCTGATGTCCGTGCTGCCCCAACCGCTCGCAGACCAGACTTGTCTGGCAACCACCGTCTACCTGGAAGCACGTAGCCAGTCGACGGTCGGTCAGATGGCCGTGGCGGAAGTCGCCATGCGCCGGCGCGAACGCGGCCAATGGGGTGACACCGTATGCAAGGTGGTCAAGGCGCCGCACCAGTTCGCGCTCTCAACCACCTCACCCGGTCAGGAAGTCGACAATCTGGTGGCGTTCCAGAAGGCCTGGGACATCGCCGGCAAGTCGATCGAGAACTGGGGCCTTCCCGTCGACGAACGCCACCTGCTCGTGCCGCATGCCGATCACTTTGCCACGGCCGCGGTGGCGCCTGCGTGGTCACGCAATCAGCACGCCATCATCATCGGCGACCACAAGTTCTACTCGATCAACTGATACGCCCGAACGCATAAAAAAGGCCCTCGCAAGAGGGCCTTTTCTGTTTGGACGTCCAGACGTCCATACAAAACAAATCAGCGCGGATAAACCTGGTTGTTGCTGATTACCACATAATCGCCCGGGCGCACGCCAGGATTGGGAACCTGCGTCACCGTTGCGTACTGGCCATTGTCCATGCGCACTACGATTTGCCATGCAGGCGTGGTGCCGGCAGGCTGGCTGTTGGCCTGTCCCACCTTGTTGCCGACCACGCCGCCGATGACCGCACCGCCCACGATGGCCGCCGTATTGCCTCGTCCATGGCCGACGGTGCTGCCCAGCAAACCGCCTGCCACCGCGCCGAGCACGGTGCCCAGGCCACTGTTATTGCTGCCTTGCTGCTGGATGTAGATCTGCTGAACCTGCTGCACCACCCCGCAGTTCTGGCAGCCCTGGTAGCCGTAGCTCGTTTGGTAGGTGGTTGGCTGCGTCTGGCAACCGGACAGGGCGGCAACGGCGATCAACACCGCCGCTACCGCACCGAATTTGAACGATTTGCTTTTCACGACAACCTCCTATGTTATGTAGATATGCGCAAGCGCGCCGCTTAAGCGAGTCTTGATGTGCAGCATTGAAGCGCCCACACGCTGAATGACGGCTAGACCGATTCGCGACTATCAGAACAGGCTCAAAAGAACCCATCATGACAAGCACGCTTACGCTCGCCGATAGTCATGTACACCTGGACGACGCCTCGTTCAATAGCGATCGCGACACGGTTATCGAGCGCGCCCGGAAGGCCGGCGTGGCGCTACAAATCATCCCCGGCGTCGACGCCGCCAGCTGGCCCCACATCCAGGCGCTATGCACCCCCGGCAGCGGGCTTTTTCCGGCCTATGGCCTGCATCCGATGTTCCTGCAGCGGCACCGACCGGAAGATCTTGCCGCGCTGTCTGACTGGCTGAAGGCCCATCGGCCGGTCGCCGTGGGCGAAATCGGCCTGGATTTTTACGCCGACCATTACGACGCGGAAGGGCAGCGCGGCTATTTCAAGCAACAGCTCGCCCTCGCCCGCGAGTTCGACCTGCCGGTAATCCTGCACGCACGCGCCGCGCTGGACGAAATCACCGCCAGCTTGCGCCGCGTCGGCAGCCTGCGTGGAGTGGTGCACAGCTTCGCCGGCAGCCAGCAACAAGCCGAGCAACTATGGAAGCTCGGCTTTCAGATCGGCATCGGCGGACCGGTGACTTACGAGCGCGCGCAACGCCTGCGACAGATCGTTTCGAAAATGCCGATCGAGTATCTGCTACTGGAAAGCGACGCACCGGATCAGCCGCTGTCGACACATCGCGGCGAGCGCAACGAGCCAGCCTACGTGGCAGAAGTTTTGCATTGCATTGCCACCCTGCGCGGTGAAGCGCCCGCAGCGATCGCAGCCGCCACCACTGCCAATGCAAAGCGACTTTTCGCGATCGCATAAGCTTGCGCAAGCGCAGGGCCACTAGGCTGCGCCCCACTCCCCTATGGGACGGGCGCCCTCGCACGGCACTTGCCAAGCCGGCACCCTCCGGCGCATTATTTATTTCATCAGTGAAATATGCATCGATGAAATGTTTCTGACCGACAAGATCAAATGCATGGACGAAGGCATCGCAGGGGTGCGCAAGGCGATTCCCGAAGTACCCGCCGATGTCGGACTGTGCCGGATAATGCTGCTGATCAGCGAGAGCCTGCAGGCGGAACTTGAGCACAAGCTGCGCCCGCACAAACTCAATGACAGCGAATTTCGCACGTTGATAGCGCTGTTTTCGCGCCCTGGCGGCATGTCCACGCCTGGCGAGGTGTGCCAGTTCACTTCCCTGGGCGTCACCAACATGACGCGCATTTCCAACGCGCTGGTCAAACGCGGACTGATTACCCGCGGGCCCGGAGCTGATGACCGTCGCCGCGTGGCCATGCAGATCACCCCGGCCGGTAAGCGTTTCGTACAGAAGATGCTGCCCACCATGTTTCCGCGGCTGAACCTTCTGTTCGAAGGCTTCAGCCAATCCGAGCGCGGTACCCTGAACCGCTTGTTGCGCAAGCTTGCGCACAATCTCAGTCAACTCGAACACGCAGCGGGTGACCCGCCATGAACGTCGCTTCAATTCCTATCGCGCGGCTTCGTCCGCTCGCACTCGTTACCGTGCTGAGCCTTGCCGGCTGCTGGATTCCTTCCAAGGTGCAGCACCCGGCCTTGCGCGATGACGTGCCGCTGGCCGGATTGCCGACCACGGCAAACGCCGGTTGGCCGGCTGCTGAATGGTGGCGCGTGTACAACGATCCGCAACTGGATCAGGTCATGGCGCTAGTCATGCAACAGTCTCCCGACCTGGCGCAGGCACGTACGCGCGTAAAAACCGCCGAGCAGTCGGTGCGCGTTACCGCGGCGCAGGCCGGCCTCAGCATCAAGGGCAATGGACAGCTCACGCGCCAGCGTATGAGCGATCATGGCTTGATCCCGCCTTCCCTGCTCGGTTTCAACTGGTACAACCAGGCCGACCTGAGCCTGCAACTCGAATACGATTTCGATTGGTGGGGCAAGAAGCGCTCGTCGATCGAGGCCGCACTCGACCAGGCACACGCGGCGGAAGCTGAGCGCAGCGCCGCGATGCTCAGCATCCAGAATGCCGTAGCGGATGCGTATTTCGGCCTGCTGGCCGATGAAAACCGCCTTGCGCTCACCCAGCAGGCGGTAGGCGTGCAACAACGGCTTGAGCACATTGCCGAACTGCGCGTGCGGCAAGGCGTGGATCTGCCCGATACCGTGCAACAGGTACGTGCGCAGCTTGCCAATACACAGCAGATACAAGCGACTCTGGAAGGCTCGATTCAGCTTCGCAAAGTAGTGCTGGCTGCACTGGTGAATGTATCGCCGGCCGAGTTGCCGCCGCTCCAAGCGCGCGCGCTGCCCGAACTCGAAGGCGCCATCCCGGACAACGCACATCTGGACCTGATCGCCCGCCGTCCCGACATCGCCGCCAGCCGCTGGCAGGTAGAGGCGGCCCTGAAACAGACCGACGTCGCGCGCGCGGACTATTTCCCCGACTTCAGCATCAACGCCATGGCCGGGCTTTCCAGCACCGACCAGGGTGCACCGCACTTCGCCGGCGTCTCGTCCGGCAGCAAGGGCGATCTGGGCAATCTGTTCAGCCTTGGCAGCCGGGTGTTCGGTATCACGCCGGCGGTGCACCTGCCGATTTTCGAAGGCGGTCGGCTCAAGGCCAGCTACGGCGCCAGCCGCGCGCAGCTTGATGCGGCCATCGCGGACTACAACGTGACGGTGACGAATGCCGCGCGCGATGTCGCCACACAAGCAGTGACCGCGCAACAGATCGCCGCTCGTCGCGAGAAGCAGGACGCCCAGGTCAAAGCCGACGCTGCACTGCTCGCCAACGCGCAGGCCCGTGCCACGCATGGCACCAAGGACGCCCGCGAAAGCCTCAATGCCCAAGCGCAATGGCTGCAGCAGCGCGACCAGGCCATCAACCTGCATGCCCAGGCGGTCAGCACCGATCTGGCGCTGATAAAGGCCCTGGGCGGCGGCTATCGATCGGATCTAGACACCAAGACGGCGCCCTCCGCCGCAGCCCCCTCTCCCACTTCGAATCCCGCAGGAGCCCCCTGAGCATGAGCGCCTCCGAGTCCGCCCTCTCCAAGGGCGCCAACGACAGCGGCCTGGCCGCGAAAGATCCCGCCAAGCGCAGCCGCGCGCTACTGATCGTAGCGGCGATTTTCCTACTCGCGGCACTGACCTGGTTCCTGCTGTGGTACTTCGTATTTTCCACACGCGAGAACACCGATAACGCCTATGTCGGCGGCAATCAGGTGGCGCTCTCTTCGCAAGTGCCCGGCACCGTGGTGGCCATTCTCACCGATGATACGCAGCACGTTACCGCCGGCCAGGTCTTGCTGAAACTGGACGCCACCGACGCCGACGTGCGCCTGCGCCAGACCAGCAGCTCGCTTGCGCAGGCGGTGCGTCAGGTTCGCCAGCAGAACGATTCGGTGAACGAAGCCGACGCCACCGTGGCTGCTCGCGAAGTCGATCTGCGCAAGGCCGAAGCCGACCTGAAGCGTCATCTGCCGCTAGTCAGTGCACAAGCCGAATCGCCCGAGACGGTGCAGCACATGCGCGACAGCGTGGCGCAAGCGCAGGCAGCTCTGAACGCCGCGAAAGCGCAAGCCCAATCCGCGCGCGCCGCCGTGGAAGGCACCGACATCGCCAACAATCCGGCCGTGATGCAGGCGCGCGCAAACTTCCGCGCCGCGTGGATCGCCGCGCAACGCAACACTATCGTTGCGCCGGTGAGCGGTTACGTGGCGCAACGCAGCGTGCAGCTCGGTGCCAGCATCGCTCCCGGTCAGCAATTGATGACCATCGTGCCGCTGCACGACCTGTGGATCGATGCGAACTTCAAGGAAAACCAGTTGCGCCACGTCCGCATAGGCCAACCGGTGAAAATCACCACGGACTTGTACGGTGGCGGCGTGGAATACCACGGCAAGGTGATCGGCCTGGGCGCCGGCACCGGCAGTGTCTTCTCGCTGCTGCCGGCCCAGAACGCCACCGGCAACTGGATCAAGGTTGTACAACGCGTGCCGGTGCGCATTGCGCTCAACAACGATGAACTGGACACGCATCCGCTGCGGGTCGGCCTTTCCACCGATGTCACCGTCGACATCAGCAACGACCATGGTCCTGCGCTGGCATCCGCCCCTGCCCAACCGCCCGCGCAAACCTCCGTCTATGACCAGGTTGCCGCGCAAGCCGACGCTCAAGCCGAGAAGATCATTCGCGCCAATCTTGGGGAATGAAGTTCAAATAGCGACACCACCTATCCTCAGCGCCGTCATTCCCGCGCAAGCGGGAATGACCGCCGGCAAAGCAAGATCGCGAGGCCAGCATGGCTGCCACACCCGAAAACGCTGCACCCCTGAAACCATTGCACGGCACTCCGCTGGTCTTGCTGACTATCGCCGTCGCTTTCAGCACCTTCATGGAGGTGCTGGACATGACCATCGTGAACGTCTCCGTTCCGCATATTGCCGGCAGCCTGGCGGTAAGTCCGAACGAAGGCACCTGGGCGATCAGCTCGTATTCGCTGGCCAGCGCCATCATGCAGCCGCTCACCGGCTGGATCGCGCGCCGCTTCGGCGAGGTGCGCACCTTCGTTGCGTCGGTGATGCTGTTCGTGATCTTTTCGATGTTCTGCGGCATGGCCACCACCATGCCGATGCTGGTGGTCGGCCGCTTGCTGCAGGGCGCCGGCTCCGGCCCCATGGTGGCGCTCTCGCTGACTTTGCTGCTGTCGAGCTATCCGAAGGAGAAGCAGGGCATCGCGCTGGCGATGTGGGCGATGACGGTGGTGGTCGCGCCGATCTTCGGCCCGATCCTGGGTGGCTGGATCACCGATAATTTCTCCTGGCCGTGGATTTTCTATATCAACCTGCCGGTGGGCGTGCTGGCCGCCATCATCACCTGGACCCTGCTGCACAAGCGCGAAACCAAGACCGTGAAGGCACCGATCGACGCGGTCGGCCTGGTGTTGCTGGTGGTGGGTGTGGGCTGCTTGCAGTTCATGCTCGACAACGGCAACGACCATGATTGGTTCGCCTCGCCGCTGATCCTCACGCTGGGCCTGATCGCCCTGGTGTGCCTCACCTTCCTGGTGGTGTGGGAAATCCACGCCAAGCATCCGGTGATCGACCTGTCACTGTTCAAGCAGCGCAATTTCACCGTGGGCGTGATCAGCCTGTCGCTGGGCATGTTCGCCTTCTTCGGCATCAATGTGGTGTTCCCGCTGTGGCTGCAGACCACGCTGGGCTACACCGCCACCTGGGCGGGCCTGGCGGCGGCGCCGGTGGGCGTGCTGGCGTTCCTGCTATCGCCGATCGTCGGACGCAACATGCACAAGGTCGATCTGCGTTTACTGGTGAGCTGGGCGTTCATCGTATTCGCGCTCACCTCCTACTGGTTTTCCACCTTCGACAGCGCCGCGTCCTTCGGCACGCTGGTGGTACCGCGCTTCGTGATGGGGCTGGCGATTCCGTGCTTTTTCATTCCCCTCAACCAGATCTATCTGTCCGGCCTGCCTGCCTCGGAAATCGCCAGCGCCTCCGGGCTTTCCAACTTCTTCCGCACCCTCGGCTCCAGCGTGTCCACCGCGGTGATGGTGACACTCTGGCAACACCGCGCCATTTCTCACCACGCCAGCCTGACCGAGTACGTTAATCCGGCCCAACCGGGCGCCACGCAATACCTCCAGCAGCTTTCCCAGCTGGGCCTGGGAGCGAGCCGACGCATCGCTTATATCGATCAAATCATCAATCGCGAGGGCTATACCCTGGCGGTTAACGACATTTTCTACGCTTGCGCCATTCTGTTCGTGCTGCTGCTGCCCGTGCTCTGGTTCGCCCGCCCGCCCTTCGGCAGTGCCGGAGGCGGCGCCATGGGGCACTAATCTAGGGAGCCTCTGATCCATTCCTGCGCACCCGTCACCGCACTGTATGCGCGCCTCGCTTCGCCCCGGCGGCGAAGGCATACCGGGAGTATGTCTAGACGGCGGGGCGAAGCGAGGCGCGCATACAGTGCGGCCCCAACATTTAAAATTTAAAGACGGGGTGACGTCCAGAAGGCCCGCAGGACGTGCCCCGCAGCTTGAACAGACGGCCAGTCTGCCCTGTGCCGCACGACACGCCCTGCGGGCCTTCTGGACGTCATGCCGGGTACGCAGGAATGGATCAGAGGCTCCCTACAATTGCTGCACCTCCCGGTGCAGCATAAAAAGGCCCTTCCTGACTGGTGCGACGCAATACCTTCTGCTAGTTTGTGTGCATGGCACAAACAACCCGCATCATCAAGAAGTACCCGAACCGTCGGCTCTACGACACGGAAATCTCCAGCTACATCACGCTGGAAGAAGTCCGTCAGCTGGTGCTGGATGGCGAGACCTTCGAAGTCCGCGACGCCAAGAGCGGCGAGGACCTGACCCGCTCCGTGCTGCTGCAGATCATCTCCGAGCACGAGGAGAAAGGTCAGCCGATGCTGTCGCCCCAGCTGCTGAGCCAGATCATCCGTTTCTACGGCGATTCCCTGCAAGGATTCATGGGGCCGTACCTGGAGCGCAGCCTGCAGGTGTTCCTCGACCAGCAACAGCAGTTCCGCAACCAGCTCAACAGCCTGATGGGGCAAACCCCCTGGTCGCTGCTCAACGAGCTGACGGAACGCAATCTGGATGCATGGAAGAACATGCAGCGCGGCTTCCTGGAATCCGCCTCGCAGGCCACCCCCGCACCGGGTCAGACCGGTCGCGGCGGCACCACCAAGAAACCCTGATCGCTATTGCCTGGGGCTCCCGTACCGCTGCAGCACAACACGTGCTGCCGCGCGGCATGCGCTGAAGGAATTTTTCATGAGCCCCTCGAAGACCGCCCCGCGCGTTGCCCTGGTCACGGGCGGGATCGGCGGCATCGGCACCGAGATCTGTCTGCAGCTGGCACTGGCTGGGCGTACGGTGATTGCAGTCGATCTGGCCACTCGCAGCGACCGCATCGAAGCCTTCCGCGAACATATCGCAGCCTCTAACGGCGCGATCCGTTTCGAGCCCTGCGACGTCAGCGATTTCAAGGCCTGCGGCTCGCTTATCGAGCACATCGAACGCAACATCGGCCACGTCGACATCCTGGTAAATGCTGCCGGCATCACGCGCGATACCAGCCTGCGCAAGATGGATCCGCAGCATTGGCATGAACTGATGCGCGTTAACCTGGATGGGGTCTTCAACACTTGCCGGCACGTCGTTGAAGGCATGACCGAGCGCGGCTTCGGCCGCATCGTGAATCTCAGTTCGGTAAACGGCCAGACCGGCCAGTTCGGACAGACCAATTACTCCGCGGCCAAGGCCGGCGTGCACGGCTTCAGCATGGCGCTGGCGCGCGAGACCGCACGCAAAGGCGTTACGGTGAATACGGTTTCGCCTGGCTACTGTGATACGCCGATGGTGGCTGCGGTACCGCAGGAAATTCGCCAGCAGATCATCTCCGATATTCCAGTGGGCCGCCTCGGCACGCCTGCTGACATAGCGCGCGCGGTAGTGTTTCTCACCGCCGACGACGCCAGCTACATCACGGGTGCCAATCTGCCGGTGAATGGCGGCTACTTCATGAGCTTCTGAACGGTCGGCTGGGATGCCAATCCCAGCGCTGCCATGTATGCAGCACGAGCGATGCTGGGATTGGCATCCCAGCCTACGCAGTCCGCGCCTCTTGCAGTAAACGCCCACTTGCGGAACATTGTTGCGCTCCCACCCATGGCGCGCAGCATGACGCAACCAGCAATCACCTTGATCGGCGGCGGTTTGGTCGGCGCGTTGCTCGCCCAGCTGCTGGCCACGCGCGGATTCGCCGTCGAGGTTTTCGAAAAGCGCCCCGATCCGCGCCGGGCAGGTTTCGTCGGCGGGCGCTCGATCAACCTCGCACTCGCCGAACGCGGTTTGCAAGCCCTGCGCACAGCCGGTCTCGCCGACGACGTGCTGCAACGCGCGGTGATGATGCGCGGGCGCATGGTGCATCCGCTCGAGGGAGCCTCCGGTCTGCAGCGCTACGGCGTGGACGACAGCGAAGTGATCTGGTCGGTCTCGCGAGGCGGACTGAACATGCTGCTGCTCGATGCGGCGGAAGCAGCCGGCGCGCGCTTCCATTTCGGCCAAGGCCTGGTCCGGGCCGATCTGGACGCGCAGTGCATCGGCTTGATCGACGATGACGGCGTGCAACGCCAGCACGATGCCACCGTGCTGATCGGTGCGGACGGTGCCGGCTCCGCCCTGCGCGTGGCCATGAACGATTACCAGCCACTGGGCCAGCGCGTCGAACCGCTCGGCCACGGCTACAAGGAATTGGAAATACCGCCGGCCGCCGGCGCCGAACGCTTCGCGATCGAGCCGCATGCCCTGCACATCTGGCCGCGCGGCGGCTACATGTGCATCGCCTTGCCGAACACCGAAGGCAGCTTCACCGTCACCTTGTTCCTGCCGGCGCACGGCCCGCATCCCAGCTTCGATACTTTGCCGGACGCGGCCGCGGCGAGTGAATTCTTCCGCCGTGATTTCCGCGACCTGCTGCCATTGATTCCGCGTTTCGCGGAGGATTACGACGCGCATCCGGTCGGTGGGCTGTCCACGCTCTATCTGGATCGCTGGCATATCGACGGCCGCGCCCTGCTGGTCGGCGATGCGGCGCACGCCATCGTGCCGTTCCACGGCCAGGGCATGAACTGCGGATTCGAAGATACGGTGGTGCTCGCCAATCTGCTGGCCGAAGCAGGCCGCGATACGGCCGATGCCTTTGCCGAGTTCCAACGCATCCGCAAGCCGAACGCCGACGCGATCGCGGCGATGGCGCTGGAAAACTATATCGAGATGCGCGATTCGGTAGCCGATCCTCGCTATCTGGCCAAGCGAGAGTTGGGTGCCCGGCTGGCGCAGCGCGCGCCGCAGCACTTCATGGCACGCTACCGCATGGTCACCTTCACGCATTTGCCTTACGCCTACGCTTACGAACGCGGACGGGCGCAAGACGTGCTGCTTGAGCAATTGCTGCGCGGTTCCACCAACGTCAATGACGTGCCGCTGGAGGCCGCGGTAACCGCACTGGAAGCCACCCTGCCCCCGCTGCCACCCTTGCGGCATGGATAGCGCGCTGATTGCCGCCTATCGTGGCACCGACTACCGCGTGCGCCTGACCTCGGGCGGCTTCGCGTCCATCCGCGTGGATGCACCCGTGCCCGCCCCCCTGAGCAGCCTGATCGGTCCGCACAGCTGGGCCTTCATCACCGCATGGAATCCCGGCTCACGGGCCCGGCCGCGCGATCAAAACCACGTTGCGCAACAAGACTTGCTGGCAGCCCTGCGAAAACTGCCATCCACGCTGACCATCCACCCGGCCGTCGGGGTAGGCGAGGATTGGCGCGAGCCGAGCTTTTTCGTCGTCGGCCCAGGGCTAGCCGAAACGGATGTCCTGGCGCAGCAATTCCAGCAGAACGCCTACATCCACGGCTTGGCCGATGGCTACGCGCGCCTGCGCCTGACCAGCGGCGAGCCGCCGCGTGGACAAGCCGGATAAGTCATCCCCACAATGCCGGCGATGACCTCCCACAGCCCCTTACTCGAAGCCCGCGCCCTTGCCTTCCACCGCCAGGACGACGCGGTATTCGGCCCCCTGGATTTCCGCCTGGATGCCGGCGAGCTGATGCTGATCGAAGGCGACAACGGCAGCGGCAAGACCACTTTGATGCGCATCCTCACCGGCCTGCTGCGCGCTGAAGAGGGCGAGCTGCGCTGGCGCGGCGAGCCGCTCACCTGGGATCGCTGCAGTGGTGAAGTGGTGTTTCTCGGCCACCAGCTCGGCCTGAAGGCGGAACTCAGCGCGCGGGAAAACCTGGCGTTCACCATTGGCCTGCATGGCCATCGCAACCAGAGCGGCATCGAAGGCGCACTTACCCAGGTGGGATTGATCGGCTATGAGGATGAACCCGTACGCAAACTTTCCGCCGGCCAGAAGAAGCGCGTGGCGCTGGCGCGCTTGCTGCTGATTCCCGCCGCGCTATGGCTGCTGGACGAACCCTACGCCAACTTGGACCGCTCCGGCATCCAGCTGGTGGATGCCCTGCTGGAGGCGCACATCGCGCACGGCGGTGCAGCGCTGGTCACCAGTCACGGCGCCGTGCAGTTCCACGGCGGCGAGCCACAGCGGATTCGCTTACATGCTTGATACCCGGCGCCCTGGTCTCGCCCACGCCTGTATCGCGGTGTTGCGCCGCGATCTCACCTTGGCCTGGCGCCAGCGCGGCGACATGGTGCTGCCGGTGCTGTATGCGCTGATCGTCACCTCGCTGTTCCCGTTCGCGCTCGGGCCGGAAAGCGCCTTGCTGAAACGTATCGCCGGCGGCGTGGTCCTGGTAACGGTATTGCTGGCGATGCTGCTGGCGCTGGATGCGATGTTCCGCAGCGACATCGAGGACGGCTCGCTGGAGCAGCTGATGCTCGCGCCGCAACCGCTGGCGCTGATGCTGGGCATGAAAATCCTCGCCCACTGGCTGGCCACCGCCCTGCCCCTGATCGTAATCGCGCCGGTACTGGCGGGCATGCTGCACCTGCCGATCGCGATCACCCCGGTACTGCTGGCGGCTTTGCTGCTCGCCACACCGCTGCTGAGCCTGCTGGGCGGCATCCTCGTAGCACTGACAGCCGGCACGCGGCGCTCTGGTATGCTGCTTGCCTTGATGCTGCTGCCGCTTTGCGTGCCGGTGGTGATCTTCGCCGCCGGAGCACTGGCAGCCGCCCAGGAAGGGCTGCCATGGATCGCTCCCATCGCCTGGCTGGGCGCAGCGTTCGTACTGGCCGTAGTGCTGGCTCCGCTAGCCTGCGCAGCCGCCCTCCGCATCGCGCTGGATTCATGAGGAGCCTACCCCCTGCCGCTGCGTGGTCCGTGCTGAATCTGTTTGCACACTCGATGCAAATAGGGGAGAAATGTATGTCTATGCATGAGCGAACGATGACGCAAGCATTGAGGCAAACAGATTCAGCCCTTCGGGTTGCGCCTGAGCGGCCGCCATGCGGCAGCGCACGGCTGGACCAGACGGCCAGTCTGGCGCTGCGCCGTGCACTACCACCTGACGGCCACTCAGACACAACACGGACTACGCATCGACAGGGGGGAGGCTCCTAATGGCCAACTGGATCCCCCTGTGGTTGCACAAGCTGAGTTCACCACCGGTGTTCTACCGCTTTGCCGGCACGCTGCGGCCCTGGGCGATAGGACTTGCGCTGGTGCTCGGCCTGGTCGCTCTGTACGGTGGCCTGGTGCTGGCGCCACCGGATTACCAGCAGGGCGACGACTACCGCATCATCTTCATCCACGTGCCCAGCGCCTGGATGAGCCTGTTCATCTATGGCGTGATGGGCGTTGCAGCGTTCATTGCCCTGGTCTGGCGCATCAAACTGGCCGAAGTGGTGGCGATGGCATCCGCGCCGATCGGTGCTGCCTTCACCTTCATCACCCTGGTCACCGGTTCGCTCTGGGGCGTGCGCATGTGGGGCACCTGGTGGAGTTGGGATGCACGACTCACCTCCGAACTGGTGCTGCTGTTCCTGTACCTGGGCGTGATCGCGCTTTATCACTCCTTCGAGGATCGCCGCCAGGGCGCACGCACGGCTGCATTCCTGGCGCTGATCGGCATCGTCAACGTGCCGATCGTGCATTTCTCGGTGAACTGGTGGAACACCTTGCACCAGGGCTCCACCATCAAGCTGCTCGACCCCTCCACCATCGCGCCGGCGATGGTATGGCCGCTGCTCACCATGATGATTGCCACCAAGCTTTATTACGTCGCCAGTTTATGCGGCCGCGTGCGCGCGGACCTGCTGGCACTGGAAGGCGGCAAGGATTGGGTGCGGCAGATCGCCGAAGATGAGGTGCGCGGATGAACGCCGCATCGTTGCAATCGTTTCTGGCCATGGGTGGTTATGCGGTCTACGTATGGCCGGCCTATGGCGTGTTCTTCATCGTGCTGCTGGCCGACTGGCTTGCACCGCAGTTCCGCCGCCGACGGCAATTGCGCGAATTGCGCGCACGCATGGCGCGGCAGAACGCGCGCAAAGATCGCAGCAGCCAGCCATCCACAGCCTCAACTTAAGCCTATCCATGAATCCGACGCGCCAACGCAGGCTAACCATCATCATCGCCATCCTCGTTGCCGTGACCGTGGCGGCGGCCCTGGTGGTGTACGCGCTGCAGCAGAACATGAACTACCTGTTCACGCCCAGCCAGGTGCAGGCGGGTGAAGCAACCTCCTACAAGACCTTCCGTCTCGGCGGCATGGTCAAGGCCGGTTCGATCCAGCGCAGCAACGACTCCCTGAAAGTCACCTTCACCGTGGTGGATGCCAGCGGCGCCATGCCGGTGGAATACACCGGCATCCTGCCGGACCTGTTTCGCGAGAACCAGTCGGTGATCGCCACCGGCCATATGGATCACGCGCGCTTCGTCGCCACCGAAGTGCTGGCCAAGCACGACGAAACCTATATGCCGAAAGAACTGAAGGATGCGATGGCCAAGGCGCATGCCGGCAAGCGCATCGATGAAGCAGCCAATCAGGACAAGCAGCAGCTATGACACCCGAACTCGGCCAGCTCGCACTCATTCTTGCCTTGTTTCTCGCGCTGGCGCAGAGCGTGCTGCCGTTGATCGGCGCATGGCGTGGCAATCGTGCGTTGATGGCCGTGGCGCGTCCGGCAGCAACCGGGCAGGCTGTATTCGTGGCGCTGGCCTTCGCCATCCTGGCCTGGGCATTTTTACGCTTCGATTTTTCCGTGCAATACGTAGCCGCCAATTCCAATCTACAGTTGCCTTGGTATTACCGCATCGCGGCAGTATGGGGCGCGCACGAGGGCTCGATGCTGCTGTGGGTGCTGATCCTCAACGTATGGACCGTCGCGCTCACCCTGTTCAGCCGGCGCCTGCCGGATGTGTTTCTGGCGCGCGTACTGGGCGTACTGGGGATCATCTCGACCGGTTTTCTGTGCTTCATCCTGTTCACCTCCAATCCGTTCGCACGCCTGCTGCCGATGCCGCCGGACGGTGCGGACCTCAACCCGATCCTGCAAGACCCGGGTATGACCTTCCACCCACCTGTGCTCTACATGGGCTATGTCGGATTCTCGGTCGCTTTTGCGTTCTCCATCGCGGCCTTGCTCGGCGGCTCGATGGAACAGGCCTGGGTCCGTTGGGCCCGCCCGTGGACGAATGCAGCTTGGGGTTTCCTCTCCTGCGGCATCGTCGCCGGCAGCTGGTGGGCGTACGCGGAACTGGGCTGGGGCGGCTGGTGGTTCTGGGATCCGGTGGAAAACGCCAGCTTCATGCCGTGGCTGGTGGGAGTAGCGCTGATCCACGCTCAGGCGGTGACAGAGAAGCGCGGTTCTCTGCGCGCATGGACCATCCTGCTGTCGCTGTTCGCGTTTTCGCTATCGCTGCTGGGTACGTTCCTGGTGCGCTCGGGCATTCTCACTTCGGTCCATGCGTTTGCCTCCGATCCTCGCCGCGGCACCTACATCCTTTGCTTCCTGGCGGTGGTGGTCGGCGGCTCGTTGCTGCTCTATGCATTGCGCGCACCAAAGGTGGCCGGCGGCAAGGCATTTGCGTGGGTTTCGCGCGAAAGCGCGATCCTGATCGGCAACCTCATGTTCACCGTCGCCGCGGCCATGGTGCTGCTGGGCACTCTGTTTCCCTTGCTGGGTGACGCGTTGAACCTCGGCAAGATTTCAGTGGGACCGCCCTACTTCGGACTGCTGTTTCCCCTGCTGATGTCGCCAGTGGTGCTGTTGCTGCCGTTCGGGCCGTATCTGCGCTGGGGAAACAGCGAAGCGCCCGTACTCAAGCAAGTACTCATGCGTGCCGGCATCGCAGCGGCGGCGTGCGCGTTGATCGCGGCATTTTTTGTGCAAGGTCAGTTCAAGGCGATCGCCGGCGTGGCCTGTGCGGTGTGGGTAGGCGTGGGCGTGCTGCTGTACGTAGTGAAGCGCTGGCGCGAGATGCCGCGAGGGCGCCGTTATCCCGCCGAGATGGCCGGCATGCTGCTGGCGCACGTGGGCGTGGCGATTTTCATTATCGGTGTGCTGTTGTCCGAGTCACTGAGCGTCACGCGCGATGTGCGCTTGTCGCCTGGAGAAATCGCCACGGTCGGCGGCTATGAATTCCGTTTTGATGGCGTAACGCAAGCCACCGGACCCAACTGGACGGCGCACCAGGGCGTAGTCACCGTAACGCGCAATGGCGCGCCGGTTGCGGTGATGCATCCGCAAAAGCGCACCTACACCCACGAGCAGGTGCAGACCACTTCCGCGATCGATCCGGGCATCACACGCGATATCTACGTGGCACTGGGCGAGCCGATGGATCCCCATCACGTGGAGGGCGCATGGGCCCTGCGCCTGTACACCAAGCCGTTCGTGCGTTGGATCTGGGGAGGCGGCCTGTTCATGATGCTGGGTGGTTTTGTCAGTGCGGCCGACCGCCGCTTCCGCTTGAAGCGCGAAGCGGAAGCTGCCCAAACCATCACTGTGACCGCGCTGCAGGAAACACAGGCATGAGCCGGCTGCTGCCCCTGTTTGCCTTCGTACTGCTTGCCGCGCTGCTCGGCTTCGGCATCTGGTGGAACAGCGCGCACGATCCCACCGCCGTGCCTTCACCGCTGATCAACAAGCCGGCGCCTTCCTTCGCCTTGCCCATGCTGGACCAGCCGACGAAGACGGTGAGCAAAGATACGCTGCTGGGCAAGCCTTACCTGGTGAACGTGTTTGCGAGCTGGTGCTTTGCCTGCGGTGAAGAACATCCCGTATTGATGGCCGAATCCAGGAGCCTCGGTGTTCCGCTGATCGGCTACGACTACAAGGACGACGCCAACGATGCGAAAGCCTGGCTGGCACAGCATGGCAATCCTTACGACATGGTGATCACCGATGTAAGCGGCCACACCGCCATCGACTTCGGCGTCTACGGCGCGCCGGAGACATTCCTGATCGATGGCAAGGGCGTGGTCCGCTACAAACGCATCGGGCCGCTCACGCCGGAAGTGATCGCGCAGCAACTCAAGCCTGCGATCGAGGCGCTGCAGAAGGATGCACCCTGAAATGGTGAAGCTTCTGCGCACCGCTGTACTGCTCATGCTGGTCGCCTTCGCCGGCATCGCCGCCGCCCAGGCCATTGATCCGCTCCCGTTCCGCGACCACGCCGAAGAACTGCGCTTCCAGCATCTCACCAGCGAACTGCGCTGCCTGGTCTGTCAGGACGAAAACCTGGCCGACTCCAACGCCGATTTCGCGCGCGATTTGCGCCATAAGGTGTTCGAGCTGATGCAACAAGGCAAGAGCGACGCCGAGATCAAGCAGTACCTGGTCGATCGTTACTCCGAATTCGTGCTTTACGATCCGCCGGTGAACCATCGCACCTGGCTGCTATGGTTCGGCCCGCTGCTGATCCTGCTTGCGGGCGGCGCGGTTGTTGCCTACACGATCCGCAAACGCAGCCTGGCCGGCACGCTCGCCGCATCCGCACCGACCGACAACGGGGACGATTGGTGAAATCGCTTTTCTATATTTCCGCCGCAGTGATGACCGCTGTGGCGCTGGCCTTGCTGCTGCTTCCGCTGCTGCGGCACGGGCGGCAGGCAGGTCGACCGCGCAGCCTTTTCGTACTCATGCTGGCTATTGCACTGGTGGTGCCGGCCGGCACAGCATTGCTATATCGGCAGATCGGCACGCCAGCCACACTTGAAGGCGTATCGACCCAGGCGCAGACCCTCACCGACGTCAACAAGGCGCTGGATGAATTGCGCGCGCACCTCGTTGCGCAACCCGCTGATGCCCAAGGCTGGATGCTGCTGGCGCAGGCCGAGATGGAAATGCAGCAGCCGGAAGAGGCGCGCAATGCCTTCGGGCAAGCCTTGAAGCTGCGGCCCAACGATACCGGCGCCATGGTGGGTTGGGCGCAAGCCGATTCCACCGCCCGTCCGGATCACTACATCGACAAACGCGCGCGTGAGCTGCTGGAACAGGCGGTGAAACTCGAACCGGATAACCAGCGCGGGCTTTGGTTGCTGGGTATCAGCGATTTCCAGCAGGGCCGCTTTGCCGACGCGGCGTCCACCTGGCGTATCCTGCAGCCGCAATTGCAGCCAGGCTCCACCGTCGCCCAGGCCGTTGCGCAACAAATCGCCCTGGCGGACGCCCGCGCCGGTACACCGGCTGCACCCTCAAGTTCGACAGCCCCGGCTTCTGCCGGGCTCTCGCTGCAGGTAAAAGTGGCGCTGGCACCGGCACTCAAAGCCAAACTCGCCGCCGGCGATACGCTGTTCGTCTACGCTCGCGCGGAACACGGTCCACCGATGCCGCTGGCAGTGGCCAAGCTCGACGCCAGCCAGTTGCCCACCACGGTCACGCTGGACGATGCAATGAGCATGCTGCCATCGATGAAGCTATCGTCCGTGCCGCGCGTGGTGATTGGTGCGCGCATCAGCCATAGCGGCAATGCGGTCGCGCAAGCCGGAGACCTGGAAGGTGATGGCGGCACGGTTGAGGTAGACAGCAAGACGCCGGTGAACGTCGTCATCGACAAAGTGCATGATTGAAGATCGCGAACAAGGACTGGTCATGAGCGACGCACGCCAATACTTCAACCTGCTCTCACCGTTCGCCCTGAAGCGCGGCGGCAGCTTGCAGGATGCCCGGATCGCCTACGAAACCTGGGGCAGCTTGAACACCGCCCGGGACAACGCCGTACTGATTCTCACCGGCCTGTCACCCAGCGCGCACGCCGCGTCCAACGAGCAAGATCCCTCGCACGGCTGGTGGGAAGGCATGCTTGGCCCAGGCAAGGCGATCGATACCCGGCGCTGGTTCGTGATCTGCGTCAATTCGCTGGGCAGCGACAAGGGCTCCACCTGCCCCGCCTCCATCGATCCGGCCACCGGGGAAGCGTATCGTCTCACCTTCCCCGAACTTGCCCTGGAAGATGTCGCCAACGCGGCGCATGCGCTGGTCGAGAGCCTGGGCATCGCACAGCTGGCCTGCCTGATCGGCTGCTCGATGGGCGGCATGAGCGCCCTGGGCTACATGGTGCTGCATCCCGGCAGCGTGCGCGCGCACATCAGCGTGGATACGGCGCCGCAAGCGCAACCGTTCGCCATCGCCATCCGCTCCTTGCAGCGCGAGGCGATCCGGCTCGACCCGAACTGGCATGGCGGCCAATACGGCGACGAACGCTACCCGGACATCGGCATGAGCATCGCCCGCAAACTCGGTGTGATCACCTATCGTTCCGCGATGGAATGGAACGGCCGCTTCGCGCGCATCCGCCTCGATCCCGAGCAACGCGAAGAACAGCCGTTCGGCTTCGAATTCCAGGTGGAGTCGTATCTCGAAAGCCACGCCCGGCGCTTTGTACGCACCTTCGATCCCAACAGCTACCTGTATCTTTCGCGCGCCAGCGATTGGTTCGACATGGCCGAGTACGGCCAAGGCAACGTCATGGCAGGCTTGCAGCGCATCCGCATCGAGCAGGCGCTGGTGATCGGCGTGAGCACCGACATCCTGTTCCCGCTGGAGCAGCAGGAGCAGATCGCAGAAGGGCTAGAGGCGGCCGGCGCCAAGGTCGAATTCGTTGCCCTGGATTCGCCGCAGGGCCACGACGCCTTCCTGGTGGATATCGAGAACTACAGCCGCGCGATCGGCGGCTTTCTCTCGAAACTTTGATGAGGCTCGTAGGCTGGGATGACAATCCCAGCCTACGCAAGTTGACGATTTTCGGGGTTCGTGGCGGTTACCGCGCGAGCGGCCTGAACTCGGCAAACATCTTCCCTGCCTCGGGTAGCTCGCGCAGCGGCACGTAGTCGCAGACGAGCGCGAAGCGCTCCCACAGTTCCACCACGCGCGCGCTCATGTGGGCATCCTCGATGGCGCCGTCCTTCCACTCGAACACCTCCACGATGATGCCATCCAGGCCCCGCATGGCCTGTGCGGGTCGGTCGGTGACCAACCCCAATGTGCGTAGGCACGGGACGTGCTCTTGGACCAGGGCCTCCAGTTCCTCGGCACACCCCGGCTTCGGGCGGTACGCTACAATTACCATCACACCCATGGACGCTCCCCCCTCGGGTCATTTCGAGGAAGGCTAGCAGAGAAGCCCCATGCAAAGGCTTTCCTGGGTGGCAAGTCCTTCAGATCGACCGAGACCATCATGCTCACCACGGAATTCCCCGGCTGTCGGAAACTCATTCAGGCGATCGACACCGCCGTCGCCAAGGGCTCCACGCCAGCCATCACGGACAGCCTGCGCAACAGCCTGTGCAAGCTGATCCAGAGCCAGGAAATCGTCCTGCCCGCCTGCGTGTTCGAAACCGCCGAGGGCCGTTACGCCCGCCGCGAGCTCTATCACAGCGACGAATACGGCTACTGCGTGGTGGCCATGACCTGGGGCCCAGGCCAAGGCACCCCCATCCACGACCACTGCGGCATGTGGTGCGTGGAAGGCGTCTGGAGCGGTGCGTTGGAAGTTATCCAATACGAGCGCATGGCCGCCGGCGACCAGGAGGACCAGTACCGCTTCCAGCCGGTCGGCTCGATCCAGGCCGGCCCCGGCTCCGCCGGCAGCCTGATCCCGCCGCACGAGTACCACACCATTCGCAATCCCAGCGAAGACAAGGTCGCGGTAAGCCTGCACATCTATTCCGGCAACATGACCCATTGCGCCGTGTTCCAGCCCAAAGACGGCGACCGCTGCTACGAGCGCCATGACCGCAAACTGAGTCTCGACCCGGTGCACTAAATCCGGCATAATGCGCGTTCGCACTTGCCGGTGTGGCGGAATGGTAGACGCGGCGGACTCAAAATCCGCTTCTGGCGACAGAGTGTAGGTTCAAGTCCTATCACCGGTACCAAGATCAGCAAAGGCCGCTTACGCGGCCTTTGTCTTTTCAGTCAGGCCGCTACGCTGATACCCAGCGCATGTGCACGGCGCGCCTGATATACGACAATCTCGACATGTTGATCAAAGGCGACGAGAGCTTGCATCAGTCGCTCAAGCGAAATGTTCTGTAACTTATAGCGACGTACCTGGGATACCTTGGGTTGCGTCATGCCTGTAATCGCAGCGACTTCGGTCTGGCAGAGTCCTCGCTTGTCGATCAATTTATTCAGCTTGAGCGCGAGCATGGCCTTCGCTGAAAGCTCTTCTGCATCGTCGAACCCGAGGTCGACCAGCACATTGTCGATTCCCTTGGAATTGGCTTTGCGAGCCATCGCGTACTCCCGCGCACCTCGTGAAGTAAGCACTGCCTTCAAGTACCCACAACTTATCGACCGATTGCCAGCCGCACGGGCTTCCCGACCCGGCTCAACATCTCCACCAGGGCGTCGATAGTGAACTTAGCAGCCTTCATGTTCACCACGTCTGACACGCGCGGACGAGAGACCATCAAGATTTCCGCTGCTTCAGACTGTTTCAAATGATGCTGCTCAATCCACGCTGCCAGCTCGCACATAAGCTGTTCCTTGAGCAGCTTTGTATCGTTGATCTGCTTCTTCGACGCTGCCTGCAACCGCTTGGCTTCCGGAGGAGAAAACCCCAACTCCAGGAACAGATTCGCCCCAGGCTTGGTCACATGACGGATTTCAGTGTCAGTCTTCATCATCTGCCTCTATTCGCGTTGACGATGGCTCGATAGCGGGCCTCGGCAATGTGCTTGTCCTGCCGACTGGTTGTCTGTGTTTTCTTTTGGAAACAGTGCAGGACATAAACAGCCTCCTCGAATTTGGCAACGTACATCACCCGGAACGCACCTCCCGTATCACGCAGACGAATTTCACGGGTGCCCGCACCAATGTCATCGAACGGCTTCCAATCTTCTGGTTCAAGGCCTGCCTGGACTTTGCCCAACTGGAACCCCGCCTGCCGGCGAGCTTCGACAGGAAAAGCCAACAGGTCGTCGTAGGCTGAGCCAACCCAGCGAATCTCTTTATCCATTGCACATTGACGTATAAAATTTTATACAAAAGAAGCGGCCAGCGCCACCTCAATCAATGCTTGGGCGCCAGAATGCCGTCATGTCAGTTTGGGGGGCATCCATTCAGCAGCCGGCCGCCGCGGAGGTATCGATGAATTTGATCTGTTTGGTGTTTATTACCAAGCGGCGCCCACCCCTGCTCGGTGTGGGGAAACGGCGCCGATTATTCACCGGAGCTCTTCTGAGTTACCTACACTACAGAAAGACTCTTGAACGCCTCGGTCAGCGTACGCAGCGCATTACGCGAGCGACGGTCGTTGAGCGCTGTATACAGCACCACTTCCTGGGTAGGCAGCGGGGGTAGCGACAAAACCGAGCCCAAGTCGATGGTGCCGCTGGGCGCTGTACGCCGTGCAAGTACGGCGATAGCAAGACCTGCCGCGGCGGCGGCACCCACGACCGCAGCGCCCTTGCCGATGAAAACCTCGGTCCACGCAATCCCCGCTTCATCCAGTGCACGCACGGCTGCGGCGCGGATGCTGCAGGAGTCGCCTTGGGTCGATAGCGGCAAAGGCTGGCCGGGACGCGATTCCCAATGCGGGACGCCGATCCAAGCGAAACTCTCGGTGAAGACCGTTTCGCCCTGGTTGCGGCGGTTATCGGACTGAACCACCAGCGCGGCATCCAGCGCACCTTCTTCATACGCTTGCATGACATCACGCGACCCTGCCACACGCATTTCGATCAGCAGGTTGGGATCATGCTCATTCATGCGGCGCAGCAGGGCTGGCAATTCGCTGCCGACGATCATCTGGCTGATGCCAATGGTCAGGCGGCGCCGCTCTTCCTGGAAGGAGGCAACGGCGCGTTCGTGCGCCCCCATGAGGGAACGCGCTGCGTCGAGGAATACCGCGCCCTCTGCCGACAGACGCACCTGTCGCGGCGTGCGTTCCAGCAGGCGCCGGCCAAGCTGTTCTTCCAGGCGCCTCAGCTTCAGGCTGAGCGCCGATTGGGTGGTATCGAGTATCTCCGCCGCACGCGTGAAGCTCTGCAGATCGGCGATAAAAACGAAGGCTTTGACGGCGTCGAGATCCAGCGCTTTCACGGGGTTTAGCGAGTTTTTGGGGATCGCCGGAATATACAACCTCGCAGTCTGGCCGGCGATCGTAGGCCGGGACCGCAATTCCCGCACCCGTGTATCTCGCGTAAGCTGGGATTTTCATCCCAGCCTACCTGTCACTCGACATCGACCGACATCCGGCCATCCGGTGCAAAGCTGATTACCGAGCGCTGCCGCGCACGCAATTGCTTCGCAGTCTCCACCGAGGCCGCCAACGCCGGCGCCATTTCCTCGATATCCAGGACTCGGTTGCCGCGACGCCTTTGCTTGCCGGCGAAGCGCAGGCGGTTGTATTGCGACCACGAACCCATCGACAGCACGCAGATGACGGCAATGCTCAGCACGATGCTCAGATTGTCGGCGGCCTGCAACGGATGCATCAAACCCAGTTTCTGATACGCGCTTTCCAGGCCGAGCAGCCAGGCAATCAAGGTGAGCACCGGTAGCCACAGCGATATCCACAACGTCCAAGCCACCATGGTGATCAGGGTGAACAGGGTGCGCTGCAGATGCGGCTGGCGATGCGGACGGTTGATGATGAATTCGGCTTTCATTGTATCCCCCTATCAGGACTGGTCCAGATCGCCAGCGTGCCACGGCGTTTCAAGATGGCCTTGGGCAAGGCGACGATGGAGGTGGTGGTGGTAAGCATCCAGTAGGCCAGCGGGTACCAAATCATCCAGTAATAGTTGCGGCCGATACGTGCTTCGTAGCGGCGATCGATCAGCAGGCTGATCAGGAACTGCAGCATGCACACCATGCCGAGCACAACGCCGTTCCATTGCGGAATAAAGGTCGGAACGTGCAACCACAGCGGGAGCTTCACGACAAACCCGAGCAGCCACAGCAGCGCGATCACCGCCATATCGAAGGACCATGCCAGGCTCACCACGTATTCGAGCGCCACCATCCACATGCGCCGCTGCCGCCAGTGCAATAACTTCAGACCGTAACGCAGCAGCACTTCCGAACCGCCTTGCGCCCAACGCAGGCGCTGCCGCCATAGGCCACGCAGTGTTTCCGGCATCAGGATCCAGCACAGCGCATTAGGTTCGTAGCGGATTTCCCAGTGGCGCATCTGCAAGCGCCAGCTCACGTCGATGTCTTCGGTCACCATATCGGTGTTCCAGTAGCCGACATCGTGCAGCGCCGCCTTGCGAAAGGCCGAGATCACGCCGGAGACGGTGAAGATGCGCCCATACACACGCTGCGCGCGCTTGATCAGGCCGATGATCGAGGAGAACTCGCCTACCTGCAGCCGGCCCAGCAAGGTGGAACGGTTGCGGATGCGCGGGTTGCCGGTCACCGCTCCCACGCGCGGGCTGTCGAGCATGTGCATCACCAGCCAATGCGTGGCGTAGGTATCGAGCAAGGCATCGCCATCGATGCACACCAGGTAATCGCCCTTGGAAGCGAGCGCCGCGGCACGCAATCCCGTCGCCTTGCCGCGATTGGCGGCGAGGTGCAGTACACGCAGTTCCGGGATCTCCTCCATCAGCTGGTCGAGCTTGGCGCCGGTGTCGTCGGTAGAACCGTCGTTGACAGCGATGATCTCGAAGCTCGGATAGGTCTGCTTGGCCAATTGCGTGATGGTCTCACGCACATGTTCGCTTTCGTTGTGGCAAGGCACGATCAGCGACACCAGCGGGTACGACGACAGCGGTGGCGGTTTCACCCGCGACGGCTCGGTGCGTTCCCAGCGGAAGAAGTAGATCAGGCCGCCGCTCATCCAGATCAGCGACATCGCCAGCGGGTAGAAGAAGGCGAAGTCGAGCAAGCTTTGGAGCGCATGGGTATGCATGGTTATCGCTCCGGATAGGGATAGTCGGCGATGGAAATCGCCGGGCGGACCGCTTCGAGCTGCGGATGGTTCTGGACGAAGTCGTCCGGGTAGTAGCCCAGGTGGCGTGCGCCTTCGATCTGCAGCAGGCGAAAGCGCGCGTCGATGTCTTGGTTGGATATGGCCTGACTGCTGCGCCAGTCATGCGTGGCCAACTCGAACAAGACACCATTCAAGGCATGCGGGCCGGCAGCGGAAACATGTGCGACCAGTGCGCGATACCAGCGCGCCGTATCGTCCTGCTTGTCCAACTGCGGCATCGCCATGATGGCGGTGAGGTTGTAGCTGGCCAGGAAAGCCGGCAGGCTTTGCGCAAACCAGGCTTCCGCTTTGGGGTCGAAGATCGGCCGCGTATAGATATTGCGCACCGTCTTCACCTCCGGGCGCCAGTAACGTACGCGTGCAGTCAGTTCCCGCGTGAAATCGATCAGCGCGGACGTGCGTTCGGCGGGCGACTTGTTCGACCACGGACCCAGGTTGTCGGTGTCGCGGATATAAGCATCGTCGGAGAACAGCAGGCCCGCTTCATCCGCGTGCATGGCAAGATCCTCATAGACGTCGCCGATCATCTGCCGCACGCGCGGGTCCCACGGCGCAAGACGATAATGATCGCCGCCCGGCTTCGGCTCACCGCCCAGCGAAGGCAGGTTCGGAGCATCCGGAAAACGGAAAGCGAGCACCGGCATCCACGCATACACCCGCACCTGGGCACGCGTGCGCAATTGCCAGGCGACGCGCGAGAACAGGTCCGCGCGCATCGGCAAATGGCGGTTCGGGAAATACACCGCCCGCGCCACGCCGTCGCCTTTCGGATCGGCATAGGCCTGCAGCCATACCTGGCTGGGATGCATACGGCGGATGCGATCGAGCAGATGCGAGAGGTTGCGTTCCTGCTGCGCCGGATCCGGGTCGTAAACATAGTCCAGGTCCACTTGCACGGCGCGCACAGGGTCGAGGCGATCCTGGTGGCGAATCAACCAGCCGAGGCGATTGGCGCTGATGTTGCCGCTGACCAGCAGGCGCGGCAGCGTATGATCGTCCGGCGATACCGGTATGACATCGTCCAGACTGAAAGACACGCCCATGCCTTCACTGACGGCCACCTGCGTTGCAATCTGGTTATAGGCGCCATAGGGCCACACGATCGCACGCGGGCGATGGCCGGTGGCCTGCTCGATTTCCTCGGCGCTGTGCTTGAGATCCTTGCGCAAGCGTGCGGTATAGGCTGCGATGCTTTCGTAGCTTGCCGTGTGGGGGTCGTACTCAAGGTTGACCACCGCCGGCAACTGGTTGCCTTGCGGGTTGGCCATGATGCCTTCGTGCAAATCCCAGGTATGGGAGGCGAATTCCACCAGGCCTGAGCGCTGCATCTCGCGCACCTGCTCCCAACTCAGGAAGCAATCGCGCGTGCAGGGGCCGCTGTTGTACGGCATTTTCTGGCCGGAGGGCATGTCCATCCACGATCCCACCAGGGCCGACACTGCCGGATAGTTGTAAGCGCGCAGCAGTGGATACACACGTGTATAGAAGCTTTCCAGTCCGTCGTCGAAAGTGAGCAGTACGGCGTGGGCCGGCAGTGGCGTACCGCCCTGCCTTGCCTTGATCACCTGGTCGAGGCTGACCACCTGATAGCCGTTGGCCTTGAGCCAGTCGAAATGCGCAATCAGGTGGTCTGTGCTGGTGGCGTCCGGATCGCGATCGCCTTGCAGGCTCACGTCGTCGCGCACGTCGTGATAGGTGAGCACGATCAACGACGCATCCGGTACGAATTCATTGGCGCATGCCAGCGGTGCCAGGATGAAAACAAACAAGGTGAGCAGCAGGATACGCATGGCTACTCTCCCCAATGCATGGAAACGTCCAGCACGACACGCGATTCGTGCCGGCCGTCGTAGGGTTGCCAATGCCAGCTCACGCCCCAGCCAAAACGCAAGCCGGCATGTGCCTGGAAGACTTGCCCGTAGCGCGCGCTGGCCATCCAGCCGCTCGCAAAATTGCGCTCTTCGTAACGGCCCACGGCAAACTCGAAACGCTGGTTCCAGATGCGATCGTCGTATTGGTTGAGCACGTTTTGCATCACCCCAGTGATCGCGTAGGAGCGATCCCGGGCAGGATTGAAATACGGGCGGTTCGTTTCGCTATTAGTCGAGCCGCCGATTTCCACGCCACCATCGAGGCTCAGGTTCGGACCGGTGTGCAGGCGCTGTACGAAGTCTCCCAGCCACCCTTTGCGCACATTGCCGTCCGTGAAGCGATCCCGATACAACGCCAAGCGCGCTGAGGTGAGTTCGCTTGCACGCCATTGCGCGGCAGTGCTGAAGGTTTTGCCGGTAATGCCGTAGTACTGCGCGCGCAGCGGAATGTCCGCACCGGCGCTGGCCCAGTCGGAAGACCACGACCAGCGGTCGCTGATGGCCCAATTGAAGCCGGCTTCAAAATCCGTGCGGCGCACGTAGTGATCGGCCGAGGGCAATGCCTGCACGTAGAACGACAGATGGGGCACGAACCCCTGCAGACCGAGGCCGCCGCGGTCCCTCGCGACGTGGCCCTCGGGCAAAGCGGCGGACGAGGCGCGCGCGAGCGCCAGCACTCGCCAGTGATTGTCGATCAGCGGACTGGCCAGCGTCGCCAGCGTTTCCTGGTCGCGATCGCCATAGTCGGGGCTGTTGCCCCAACCGTTGTCGTGGGTGAGATCCAATTGCCAACCACGCTGACGATCCCAGGCCGCCAGTGCATCCTCCACGCGACCACTGCGATCAGCCTGCTGTTGCGCCTGGTCGAGTGCCGCCTGCGTACCCGCGTAATCGTAGGCGGCGCGCCGGACTTCGGCGTCGTCCAGGTTGGCGCTGGCATCATGTTCATCTTCCAGCGTAGCGGTAATCTTCAAGGTATCCACCGCACGGCGTGGCCAGCCGCGTGCCAGTTCCGTCATCGCGAGCTGGCGGCGCAGATCGGCATTGCCGGGCGCTTCGGCGCACATCGCGGTAAGGCGCTCATAAGCGCTTTGAAGTTCGCCGGCATCTTCGTGCAACTGGATGTCCGTGCTGTCCGCATCGAGCTTGCGTGCGTCCTGTTTGGCGCCGCGAACGCCAGGGCTGTGCAGCCAGCGCGGCTCGTCCGCGGCCAGCTTGTCGATCATCGCAAGCGATTCGCGCGTGCGGCCCGCGTCGAAATAAGCGGAAGCCAGACCGACGCGTGGATCAACATCGCCCGGCAGGTAGGGATCCGGATCCTGACGGATGCTGTCTTCATACAAGGCAATCGCTTCGCGCGGCCGATGCTCTTGCATCATCGCGTCAGCTGCCGCGTTTTCTACATACGCTGGCAATTGCACGCCTTCCTGCTTCAGCTGGGTGTACTCGGCCAACGCCTCCCGCGCGCGATCCCCCTGGTCCAGCGCCACCAGCAGATCGAGCTGCGCGCGCCTGCGCACATCCGTGGGTGCGGCGGAATCGTCCGCGATACGCTCGATGTCGGCGACGGCCTTGTCGCCGTCCGCGTAAGGATGCGTGGCGTCGGCGGGAATGCCTTTGGCCCAACGCACTTCGTGCGAGGCGTAGTCAGTTTGCAGTTGTTCTCGCTCGGCGGGGCTGAATGGAGGCGACAGTTTCGCCGCCAGCTCCTCGGCACGTGCCGCGCCGCCCAGCTCCGACAGCAGCTGGATGGTAAGCACTTGGGCGTTGCGATCATTGGGCCAGCGCGCCAGTACTTCCTGGCAATGCGCCAGCGCCTCCACTCGATGGCCGGCAGAGCGCTCGGCGCGCGCTTGAGTCAGCAGCGCAGTCCGATCAGGCGCGCCCTGCGCGGTAACGGCCTCGCTGGCCGTGCAGAGCGCAAGCGTGACAACCACTGCCAACGTTGCACGCCGCAGCATGACTGCCCGCGTTGCCGGTGCCGCTGCGATTTTCACGCGCTTTCTCATCGCCAGAGCCGCTCTCGCGCCTAACGTTAGAAAACCCCAAGTCCGGTGAAGCCGCGGGTCCCCCCTGCTTCGTCGAACTCCCTGTCTCCGCAGGAGTTAAGTCGCAAAAATCACGCCACGGCGCGTGAAGATGGTTTTCACACGCCAAAGGGTTATCGGCTTGTCACGGCAAGCATGGGAAAGACTGCCCAAAGCTCAGCTTATTTATCATAAGCAACTGTTTTTAAAACGAATTTAACCGCGGCGGCGATTCATAACGGGGCCACAGTGGGCCCGCGCCAAATGTGACGCAATTCACATGTGTCACAACAGGACAGCGACTGTTTATGTCACTTTCGCGCAAGCTAAGCGCCTGGACTACCTGGACGAGTTCGAGCGCAGACCAAACAGTATCAGCAGCACCGCGCCCACCGTAATGCCACAATCGGCCACATTGAACGTGGGGTAGTACCAGTCGTGGTAGTAGACCTGGATGAAGTCGGTTACCTGCGAAGCATGCAGGCGATCGATCAGGTTGCCCAGGGCGCCGCCGATCACCAGCGATAGCGGCAAGGCGGTACGCCACTCGCGCCTTGCCGTACGCGTGAGCCACACCAACAGCGCCGTGGTTATCACCACCGCCAGCAGCACGAAAAACCAGCGCTGCCAGCCGCTGCCCTGGGCGAGAAAGCTGAAGGCGGCACCTCGATTGAAATCCAGCGTCCAGTTGAGCAGGCCAGGAATCACCGGGTGCGGCAGGCCGACCGGCTGCAGCGCGGCAAGCGCCCACCATTTGCTGAGCTGATCCAGGACGATCGTCAGTGCGGAAACCAGCAGCCAGGGGAGTGCGTTGGGTTTGGGGTGCATGGAGATACTCAACCGGTTACATAGCGTGCCGAAGCATTGCTCCCTCCCCTACTACACGTAGGGGAGGGGTCAGTTTGCGGCGAAGTTTAGAACCACTGGCGATGTTCGCCAGGCCCTTCAACGTTACTTACGCAACGCTCGCAGATTTCCGGGTGTTCCGGATGACTACCCACATCCTCACGTCGGTGCCAGCAGCGGATGCACTTGGCCGCATCGCTCACGCTGGCCGATACGTGGACTTCACCGCCGCCTTCGAACTGCAGCGCCGCCGCGTCCGCAGGCCGTGGCTGCAGCGGTGCAAAGATCAGTTCGGACGTGATGAAGAAGAAGCGCAGTTCGTCCGCGGTGGATGCATAACGCTCGGTTGTTGCCGGGTCGGCATGCAGCACCAGCTTCGCTTCCAGCGCGGCGCCGATCTTTTCGGCCTTGCGCATCTCTTCCAGCACGCGCGATGCAGTGTCGCGCATCGCCAACAGATCGGCCCAGTAACGGCGCTGCTCCGGCGAGCCTTGCGTGTTCGCCAGCCCGTCGTACCAGGTTTCGAACAGCACGCTTTCGCTGCGCTGGCCCGGCATGTGTTGCCAGATCTCTTCCGCAGTGAAGCTGAGGATCGGCGCCAGCCAGCGCACCAGCGCTTCCAGGATGCGGTACATCGCGCTCTGCGCGCTGCGCCGGCCGACGCTTTCGGTCGGCATGGTGTAGAGGCGATCCTTGGTGATGTCCAGGTATAGCGCGCCCATTTCGTTGGTGCAGAAGTTCTGCACGCGCTGCACGATCTCGGGGAAGTCGTAGCGCTCGTACGCGGCAGCCACTGTCTGCTGCATTTCGTACGCCTGGCTTATCGCCCACTGGTCAAGCAGCAGGCTTTGCTCCACCGGCACGAGATGCCTGGCCGGATCGAAGCCGTCCAGATTGCCAAGCAGGAATCGCGCGGTGTTGCGGATGCGCCGGTACATGTCCGACACACGCTTGAGGATTTCCTCAGACAAGGACATCTCGTAGCGATAATCGGTCGAGGCGACCCATAGGCGCAGAATGTCCGCGCCCATGCGATTCATGATGTCCTGCGGCTCGATGCCGTTGCCCAGCGACTTGGACATCTTGCGGCCTTGCGCGTCGACGGTGAAGCCATGCGTCAGCAATTGCTTGTACGGTGGCTTGCCATCGAGCATGGCCGCGGTGAGCAGCGAGGAATGGAACCAGCCGCGATGCTGGTCCGATCCTTCCAGGTAAAGATCGGCCGGGAAACGCGATACGTCGGCATGCGAGCCGCGCAACACATGCCAGTGCGTGGTGCCGGAATCGAACCACACGTCCAGCGTGTCACGGTTTTTTTCGTAGTGCTCGGCGTCCGTACCGAGGAGCTCGGCCGGGTCCAGGCTTTGCCATGCCTCGATGCCGTGCTGCTCGACCCGCTTGGCGACTTCCTCCAGCAACTCCGGCGTGCGCGGATGCAACTCGCCGCTTTCGCGATGAACGAAGAACGCCATCGGCACGCCCCACTGGCGCTGGCGCGACAGCGTCCAGTCTGGGCGGTCGGCGATCATGTTGTGCAGGCGCTGCTTGCCCCAGGCGGGGAAAAATTGCGTGGCTTCCACGCCGTCCAGTGCGGTTTCGCGCAAGGTCTTGCTACCGTCCTTGGGGCTGATGTCCATGCCGGCGAACCACTGCGAAGTGGCGCGATAGATGATCGGCGTTTTGTGGCGCCAGCAGTGCATGTAGCTATGCGCATACCTGTTCTGGTGCAGCAGCGAACCGGCCTGCTCAAGCGCCTCGACGATCTTGGGATTGGCCTTCCACAGGAACATGCCGCCGAATAGCGGCAGCCAGGAGGCATAGACGCCATTGCCCATCACCGGATTGAGGATCTCGGCATCTTTCATGCCGTAGGCCTTGCACGACTGGAAGTCTTCCACGCCATATGCCGGCGCGGAGTGCACGATGCCGGTACCGGTGTCCAGCGTCACGTAGTCGCCAAAATAAATCGGCGACAGGCGCGCATAGCCGGGATCCACTGCGTACAACGGGTGGCGGAACTTCAGATCGCCCAGCTCATGGCCTTCCACCGAGGCCACGATGTGCCCTTCCAGGCCGTAGGTCTTGAGGCATTCCTCGACGCGCTCGGTGGCAAGGATCAGCAAGCCACGAGGCGTATCGACCAGGCTATAGCCGAATTCCGGATGCAGGTTGAGCGCCTGGTTGGCGGGAATCGTCCAGGGCGTGGTGGTCCAGATCACGATCTGGCCGTTGGGCTTGGGCAATTTCTCCAAGCCGAACGCCTTGGCCACCGCCGCGGGATCGTCGAAGGCAAAACCGACGTCGATGGCGATGTCGACCTTGTCTTCGTACTCCACTTCCGCCTCCGCCAGGGCGGAGCCGCAATCGAAGCACCAATTGACCGGCTTCAGGCCGCGGTAGATATAGCCCTTGCGCAGCAGTTCGGCCAACGCACGGATTTCTCCCGCTTCGTTTTGCGGTGCCATCGTGAGGTAAGGACGATCCCATTCGCCCAGCACGCCCAGGCGCTTGAAATCGCCCTTCTGCTTGGCGATCTGCTCGTTGGCATAGGCGCGTGCCTTGCTCATCACCTCGCTGGTGGGCAGGCTCTTGCCGAACTGTTTTTCGATCTGGATCTCGATCGGCATGCCGTGGCAATCCCAGCCCGGCACATAAGGCGCGTGATAGCCGGCCAGCAGCTTGGACTTGACCACCACGTCCTTGAGGATCTTGTTGATCGCGTGACCCAGATGGATCGTGCCGTTCGCATACGGCGGGCCATCATGCAGCAGGAACATCGGCCGCCCCGCGGTCCGGGCCTGGATCTGGGCGTAGCGGTTCGCCTTTTCCCATTCGGCCAGCCAGCCCGGTTCGCGCTTGGGCAGGTCGCCGCGCATCGGGAAGCTGGTCTGCGGCAGGTTGATGGTGCTCTTGTAGTCCTGGGTCATCGCTCGGTCGCCGTGTCTACGGGGGTTCCGCTTCGATGCCTGGAGGGGAACCGAAGCCTCGTGCTATTCACTTGCCGCGCGCGGCGGCAAGCGCACGCGCTTCGGCGAGTGCTCGTCAAATAATAATGATCGTCGCGGGCATGGCCGTCGGCGAAGTGTGTAAGCTGGACGGGGTGCTGCTCATGAAGCGGCCTTATTTCGCGTCGATCAATACCGGGTTCATCCCAAGGATCTCCCGGGCGGAACGTGCATCATGCCGCATTTGCTGCTGCAATGCGTCGAGGCCGTCGAATTTCATTTCGTCACGCAGCTTGGCCACGAACTCCACCGCCATGCGCTGGCCGTAGAGATCCCCCTCGAAATCGAACAGGTGCACCTCCAGCAACGGCTCGGCCACCTCGTTGACGGTGGGCCGCGTGCCCAGGCTGGCCACGCCCGGCCAGCTGCACTCGCCCTCGCCCAGCCCCACGCGCACAGCAAAAATGCCGTGCAGCGGAGACACGCGTTCACGCAGATGGATGTTGGCGGTGGGGAAGCCCAGGGTGCGGCCCAGCTGGTTGCCGTATTCGACCTTACCTTCGATTACGTAGGGCCGGCCCAGCAGCGGTGTGGCGGCACCAAAATTCCCGGCCGCGAGCAGCGCCCGCACCCGGCTGGCCGAGACGCGCTCGCCTTCCAGCAGCACGGCCCGCAAGGTATGCGCGGCGAAGCCCCGTTCGCTGCCGATACGCTCCAGCATGGCCACATCACCGGCACGCTTATGACCGAAACGGAAATCCGCTCCTACCCAAACTTCGCGCACCTGGAGCCGGTCGATCAGCACCTGCTGCACGAAGTCTTCCGGGGACATGGCCGTCAGGTCACGGTTGAAGCGCAGCAGCAGCGTGTGTTCCATACCGGCCGCGGCAAAGCCCAACAACTTTTCACGCACGCTGGACAGACGCGGCACCGGCTCCTTGGAGAAATAGGCGCGCGGCAGCGGCTCGAAACTCACCACGATCGGCGTGCAGCCGAGCGCCTGCGCTCGCTGGCGCACTTCACTGAGCAAGGCTTGATGGCCGCGGTGCAGGCCGTCGAAAGCGCCGACCGCAACCACGCTGCCGCCGGGGGCCAGGCACGGCCCCGCGACATCCCGGGACAGTTTCATCATCACGGAAGTATAGAGGATGCCCCTGACGATTCCGCTTACTCGTGCTGCAGGTCGCGCAGGCGGAGGCCGGTGGCAAACAGCACCGTGACATAGGTCGCCCCACCGGCCCCGACCAGCAAGGCCAGGCGCCACACGCGTCCAGCTACCGATAATGACGTCCAGTCCGGCCAATACCAGCGGCCCAGCAACAAGAGCGCGACCATCGCGGCACAGGCCATGGCCAGCCGTGCCAGGTGGCGCCCCCAGCCCGGCTGCTGCTGATAGATATCCGCCCGCCGCAGCCAGCGCCACAGCAGCGCCAGGTTGATATAGCTGGCCACCGCACTGGCCATGCCCAGCGCCAGATGCAAGCCGGGTACCCTGGACAAGCCTTCCAGCAGCGACCCGGCCCGCAGTTCCGGTGGCGCCCATAACGCATACAATGTCAGCAAAAACACGCCATTGAGCAGCATGTTCGACAGCAATGCCGCCACGCCGGCACGCACTGGCGTGCGCGTATCCTTGCGCGCATAGAACGCCGGCAACAACACTTTCACCAGCGCGTACGCCGGCACGCCAAAACTCAACGCAGTGACCGATAACGTGGTCATGCGCGTATCGAACGGCCGAAACTGGCCGTTCTGGAACAGCGTGGCAACCAGCGGTTGCGCCAGCAGCATCAGGCCGAACATGGCCGGCACGGCGATCAGCAAGGTGATGCGCAAACCCCAATCCAGCGCCTTGGAAAAACCAGCATGATCGGTCGCCACATGATGGCGCGACAGCGAGGGCAGGATCACCGTACCCAGCGCCACGCCAAACACTCCCAGCGGTAATTCCAGGAAACGATCAGCTTGCGATAGCCAGGTTTGCGAACCGGAAATCAGCAACGAGGCGATCACCGTGTCGAACAGCAGATTGATCTGCGACACCGAGGAACCGAACAGCGTCGGCACCATCTGGCGCATGATCCGTTGCACCTGCGGGTGACGCCAGCCCCAGCGCGGCAACACCAGCAGATCGAGACTGCGCAGCGCGGGCAGCTGGAACAACACCTGCAGCAGGCCTGCCGCCAGCACTGCCCAGCCCATCGCCAGGATCGGCGTCTGCAAACGCTTCGACAACCACCACGCACCGGCGATCATGCACAGGTTGAGGATCACCGGCGTAAGCGCCGGCCAGCCAAAGCGATGAAAACTGTTGAGCGCTCCGCCCGCCAGCGCGGTCAGCGCGACGAACAGCAGGAAGGGAAACGTGAGCCGCAGCAACTGAACGGTGAGAGTGAACTTATGCGGCTCATCCACGGCCCCCGGCGTGAACACGGTCGCCACCTGCGGCGCAAACAGTACGCACAGCGCCGCCACCACCAGCAGCACACCACCTAGCGTGCCGGCAACCCGCGACATCAGTTCCTTCAATTGCGCATGCGTGTCCGTTTCCTTCACTTCCGTGAATACGGGCACGAAGGCGGTGGAGAATGCGCCTTCCGCGAACATGCGGCGCATGAAGTTGGGAATCCGGAACGCGACCCAGAACGCATCGGTGGCAACGTTGGCGCCGAACACGTGGCTGATCGAGATATCCCGCAGCAGCCCGAGCACGCGTGAAACCATGGTCATGCTGCTGAAAGAGAGCAGCCCGCGTAACATGCTGGGGGATTTCATGCTGGGGCAAGGATTCCTTGGGCTGAAGCGGTGTGTAGTTTGGCAGCACTCAAGGAACAAAACGTAACCGGGAGGCCAACCGCCGTGGCGTAGGCTGGGATGAAATCCCAGCGTCAGGCGCCCAACGAAGCTGGGATTATCATCCCAGCCAACGTGGCTCTGTTGAGGCTCCAGGCAACCATTGCCCTGCCCAGCATCTTAACCGCTTGACCTACCGGCAAAATGACGCCATAATTGCCGCCTTTTTCCAGCCCCAGTATTCATTCCGGAGTTCTACCTTGGCCAACATCAAGTCCGCGAAGAAGCGCGCGCGCCAGTCCGAGCAGCGCCGCCTGCGCAACATCAGCGCCCGTTCCATGGTCCGTACCGCCCTGCGCAAGGTCGTCAAAGCGATCGAAGCGAAGGACAAGGCTGCCGCCGTGGAAGCCTTCGCGGCTGCCCAGCCGGTGATGGATCGCTATGCCGCTCGCGGTCTGATCCACAAGAACAAGGCCGCTCGCCACAAGAGCCGCCTGAATGCCAAGATTCACGAGCTGGCCTAAGGCCAAGCACGCATAAGGGTTGGTGCGAAAAGCCGGCGGAAACGCCGGCTTTTTCATATTCAATGCTCCCTCTCCGGGGGAGAGGAAGGCCGGCGGAAACGCCGGCTTTTTCATATTCAATGCTCCCTCTCCGGGGGGAGAGGAAGGCCGGCGGAAACGCCGGCTTTTTATATTCAATGCCCCCTACGGGGGCGCGAGGGGCTAATACGGCAGCTGCGCCTTCATCGCCCGCACTTCCTCCGCGCTGCTCCGCTCGATATCCGGCGCAAGATCCTGCAGGGCCGGATTGAGGTATCGCATCGAGGATTTCACTACCGCGCGCGCCGAGCCATGAAATTCATGCGCCCCGGTCAGCCGCGCCACTTCGGCCAGATTGCCTGACCGAATGCCGGCACCGGCCATGATCCTGATTCGCTCGCCAGCCTGCCTCACCAAACCGGCAATCGCCTGCGCCCCGGCCAGCGCGTTCGCGCATCCGCCCGAGGTCAGCACGCGCTCGCAACCCAGCGCGATGATGTCCTCCAGCGCGCGACTCAGATCCACGCTGGCATCGATCGCTCGGTGGAAGGTGACACCCAGCTTGCCGGCAGCGCCCACCAATTCACGGCAACGCGGATCGACGTGCCCGTCCGCATCCAGCGCACCGATCACCACGCCGTCGAATCCCAACTTGGCGCAGGTTTCGATGTCCCGCCGCATCATTTCGAAATCGGCGGCGTCATACAGAAAATCGCCCGCCCGCGGCCGTACCAGCACATACACCGGAATCCTCACGCGCTCGCGCACCGCAACCAACATTCCGTAGGACGGGGTAATGCCGCCTTCGGCCAGACTGCTGCAAAGTTCGACGCGATCGGCGCCGCCTTCCTGCGCGACCAACGCGGAAGCCAGCGAGCCGGCGGCAATTTCAAGCAAGGAAGAGCTGGACATCATGTGTAGGTGGTCTGATAGACACTGGGTGAAGCAAGCAGGCGATCCTGCTGTTGCATATCGCATACCGCATAGGTGAAGCCTTTCTGGATGGCGTAAGCGCCACACTCACCGTCGCGTCGCAAAGCCAGGAAGCCTACCTGCAATTCCTTGGCGGCATCCGGGCGCTTCTTCACGATGCGCCGTACGGCCTCTTCGCAAGCCTCCTGCGGACTGCGCCCATGACGCATCAGCTCCACCACCAGGAAGCTTCCGGCAGTGCGAATCACCTCCTCGCCGACCCCGGTCGAGGTTGCGCCGCCGACTTCGTTGTCGACATACAAACCTGCGCCGATGATCGGGCTGTCGCCCACGCGGCCATGCAGTTTCCACGCCATGCCGCTGGTGGTGCAGGCGCCGGCAAGATGTCCATCCGCATCGACGGCCAGCATGCCGATGGTGTCGTGATTGTTCTTGCCGCCCGGCATTCCCAGGTTTTGCACGCTGCGGTGGTAATCGATGTTCTCGCTGTTGGCCACCGGCTTGTATTTGGCCTGCTTGAGCCACTCATGCCAGGCTTTTTCCGATTCCGGCGTAAGCAGGTGTTCTTTCTTGAAGCCCTGCTGCAAGGCGAATTCCAGCGCGCCGTCGCCGACCAGCAGCACGTGCGGCGTGTTCTCCATCACCTTGCGCGCGACATTGATCGGGTGGCCGATATGTTCCAGCGCAGCCACCGCACCGCAGCGGCCATCGCCATCCATGATGCTGGCGTCCAGCGTCACGTGGCCGTCGCGATCCGGATAACCCGCCCGCCCCACGCTGTGATTGTTGAGATCCGACTCGGGCACCATCACGCCCTTCTCCACCGCATCCAGCGGCTTGCCGCCCTTACCGAGCACGGCCCACGCAGCCTGGTTGGCAGGTACACCGAAATCCCAGGTGGACACGACGCGCGCGCCGACCTTACCGGGGACAGAGCCGGACACGGTGGTGGCGGCGCGCGAGATTCGCGGCAGGGCCAAGGCGGAAGTGGCCAGCAAGCTGGCCTTGAGGAAATCGCGGCGGTCGGTCATGGGCAGCTCCGGCGAATAGACACTGCATCATGACGGATTGATGGTCCGCTTGCATGCTTCACAGGTCATGTTCTGGCCGCAAAACCTGCATTACCGCGCGGTCGTAGGCTGGGATGCCAATCCCAGCCTACCCTGGCTTCTCAGGTGTCGGCATTGGCCTGACGCGCCTTCTCAGGTAGCGCCAGCCGCTTGTTGCCCTCGTCGTATTCGATCAGTAACACGCCCGAGTCATGCCGGCCCGTGATATCGACGAAACATGCGCCACCGATGAACGGCTCCAGCGTCATTACCGATTTCAGCGGCGTAGCCACCACCATCTGGAAACCGAAGTTCTCGAAGATGTTCATCGCCAGCGCAGTGAATTCGTTGTCGGCCTTGTCGAAGGCCTCGTCAAGCACCACCGGTGCATAGCGCGGCAGATGGCCATCGTCGCCACCGAGCTGGTAGCGCAATGCCGCGGCAAGACAGGTCGTGGCCAACTTCTGGCGCTGGCCGCCTGATTTGCCCGCGCCACTACGGTAGACCTCCACTGTATCGCGCGTGTTGGCATCCTTCTCAACGCCCACGAACTCCACGTGCTGTCGCACATCGAGCACCTGTTCGCGCCAGCGCTTGTGCTCGGCATCGTCGGCAGCCAGCTTTGCTACCAGCTGGCGCAGCACGGCGAATTGCGCCTCGGCGCGATCGCGATCTTCGGTCTGGTGATGCGAAAGCACTTCGCGCAATTGCAGTTGGAAGTCGCGCACCTCCGGCAAGTTGCGGTCGGTGAGGTCGATCTGCAGCAAGGTGCCCCGATTGAACGGCACGCGCTCCAGGCTCTCGTTCACCTCTTCCATGCGTTGGCCAATCGATTTGCGCGCCTCGGTCATGTGTTTCTGCAGCACCAGCAGATTTTGCTTGCTTTGGCTTTGCAGCAGTTCGAAAAAGCGTGCCTCGTGCTTGGGCAGACCATCCAGCTCCAACCGACGCAGGCGCGAGAGAAAGCCTTCCGCCGAATCCATATTGGGCGTGAAGTCGGCGCTGTCCTGCGGCCATTTGCGGCAGAAACTACGGAAGCACTCTTCGGTGGCGTGCACCAGCTCGTTGTCTTCCTCCGCATGCTCGGCCAGCGCGACGTTCAAGCCGTCCTTCACCTGGTTGACCTGGCGATCCAGATTGTCCAACAGTAACGGCGGATGCTGCGGCAGGCGCGCCGCCAGCGCTTCGGTCTGTACGGGCGAAAGCGTCATGGCGTGAGCAAGCGACAGGCAGGATTCGCGCTGTCTGGTGAAGCCGTTGCGCTCGCGCTCCATGGATAGGCGTTCGGCCGAGGCGTCTTCCAGCGTCTTGGCCGCACGCGTGCGTGCGACGCGCTCAGTGTCGAGCTGCCGCATGATCTCCTGCAGTGTGGCATCGCCCGAACGCAATTGTTGCAACTGGTTCTCGATATCGCCCAATCGACGCAACTTGGGCGCCACATCGATCTCTTCCCACTCCAGGCTGGCGAGCTGCGATGCGGCAAGGCGACGATCGCCATCGGCGTCGCGCTCGCTCTTCAGCTGATCCAGCTCGGCGGCAGTTTGCGCAATGGCCTGCGCCAGCTCCTGCCCTTCGCGCTCGAACACGCCAAGCTTGTCGCGATTGTCGAAGCCCAACACCCAGTTGCGGCGATCGTCCACCGCGCGACGGTCATCCTTTTCGTGACGATCGCCGCCATGCTTTACCAGGCCTTCGCGAGTGATCGCGCGGTCGGTGTTACGCAGGGCAGCGGGCGTATCCACGCAAGCGTAATCGAAGCGCCGCGTCAGCTCGTTAGTCAGCCAATCGCGATGCGCGTGATCGCGGATGTCCAGCCGCTGCACCAGCGAGCGTGATTCCAGCATGCGCTTGCCGAGAGTGTCGACGCGACCCACGCGGTAATACACCAGCTTGCCCCCCAGGTGAGTCTGGTTGATCCAGCTGGAGACCTCGGCGTATTGGCGCTCGTCCACCAGCAACGACAGCGCAAAACCGTGCAGAACGCGCTCGATGGCGCCACGCCATGCAGCAAATTCGGTTTTGACTTGCAGCAACTCGCCCACGAACGGCAAGGCGTTCTCCGACCAGCCCAGCTCGCCGCACAAACGCGCACGCATGGCCTGGATCGGTGCGGGGATGTTGGACGGATTGCGCTTCAAGGCCTCGATTTCAGCACGCACGCCGGCAAAGCGCTGGCTCGCCTGATCGCGTTCGCGCTTGAGCGCATCCATGCGCTCCTCCAGTCCGGCGGAGCGATCGCGCGCGCCATCGAGCAGTTCTCGCGAACGCCCGACGAGTTCGGCAAAGCTCTGCGCACTGGATGGCACGGTCCAGCCCAGGCCGCTACAGGCACGCTCGGCCTTGTCCCTGCGCTTCATGCGTTCATCGCGCTCGCGCGAGACCTGATCGTGCTCGCGCTCCAACTGGTCGATCAGGTCACCACCCTGATCGCGGCGCTGCTGCTCCAGATCGCTCAGGCGACGGTCGTGATTGTCCAGGGTCTGGCGGCGCTGGGCGATTTCGCCTTCCAGCGCTACGTCGCGCACCTTGAGTTCGGCCAGCCGCTCATCCAGCAATACCAGACGGCGTTGCTCGCGCCAGGTGTCCACGCACAGATGCAGTTCGCGCAGAGTGCTGGTTTCGCGGCGCAGCTTCTGCAGGTTTTCATACGCGCTGCGTGCAGGCACCAGTGTATCGACCTGCTCGCGCGCAATAACCACCGCCTTGTGCGCGGCGTCCAGCTCCCCAAAGTCCGTCACCAGCCGGCTGGCCGCACCGAAAGTTTCCGGCTCGTCCAGCATGAAGCCGCGCAGGAACGAATTGAGATCGCCCAGATTCTTGGCCGACTGCGTCTTGTGTAGCAGCTTCAGCGCCATTTCGTTCTGGATACCGAGCAAACGGCGGAAGCGTTCGGCGTAACCAGCGAAGGTGTCGAAGTGATGCACGTCTTCGCCGAGGCGCGTCTTCAGCTTGCGCAGATCCAGATCGAATCCCTGCAGCTCGGTAGCGACGTCGAAGGCGCGCTCGCACACCATGTAGTGCTTCTTCACGTCCGCCGCGGTGGAGCCGTTGCCGGCCACCCAGAACAAGCGGATCAGACTGACCGTTGCGCCCACCGCATTGCGGTATTCCAGCACCAGCGCCGACCAGGTGCTGCCCTTGCGCAGATACTGCGTGGCAATTTCGCCGGATTCGCCATCGTGCTGATCGGCCCACGCACCTCGCACGTAGGAAATCAGGCTGCGATCGCGGCCGCTGCGCTCGGCCTCGCGCGCCGCCGCGTTGAAATCCACCAGGTTCGGCGGCACCAGCAAGGCCGACATCGCGTCGAGCAAAGTGGATTTGCCCGAGCCGGAACGGCCAACGAACAGGAAACCGCGCTCGGCGATCGGCACCTCGACCAGGCCGCTGAAAGTGCCCCAGTTGAGCACCTGCAGGCGCCGCATGCGAAATTGCTCGTCACGCGGGTCAGGCAAGTCGGAGAGGAACAGCGTGGGCATCGTGTCACGCTTGGGCTGCTTGCGCGCGGTCTTGGTCTTAGCGTTCATCCGCCACCTCCTCCATGGCTTCGTCGGCCTCGCGCAGCTGACGATAGATCTGCGCCAGGTTCTGCACGTCTTCGGCGGAGAACAGCAGCTTCAGCGCGGGTGAAACTTCATAGCGATCTTCGCTGCCGCGCAGCTTTTCCAGCACGTGATTGTCCTTCATCTTGGCGATGGAGGTAGCGACGCGCTTGTTGAAGCCGGCGCGATCAGTGGAAAGATTCTTCTCGTAGACCGACAGCGCATCCACCAGCACACTTTCTTCCACCACCGCGCGATGACCTTGCGCGTCGGCTTCGGCCAGTTGCTGGCGCAGATACAACAGCAGCACCGAGTCGATGAAGGTGAGCGGCGAAGAACGCAGCAGCACAGGCGTTTCCAGCTCCCCGGTATCGGCTTGGCGGGTGAAAGCGACGCCAGCGTCGCGATCGAGCACTAGCTCCAGGAACAGGTCGTTGAGTTGCGAGCGCAATTGCGTTTCGTAGCGCAATACAGCTGACCATAACTGGCCATGCCGCCCTTGGTCCAGGCTGGGACCGCTCAGCAATTGGCACAATGCGCGCCGCGCATCCAGCGGCAAACTGCCAGAGTCGCCCTCGAACAACGTGCCGTCACGCGCCGGTTTGGGCGCAGGCTCGACGGGAGGTGTTTCGTCTTCAAGCAAATTCATTGCGTTTCTCTTTCAGAAACCACACCAGCGGAATGCGCGCCTGACGCCAATTGCCGTCGCCACCTTTCCAGCGTACGGCTTCCTGTTCGTCGCCGATCACGCCATGGCGCGTGGCCAGCGATAGATAGCCCACCACGCTGCCAAGTCCCTGCTCGGCCGGCTTGCGCTCCAGTACCTGAGCAATGGAAAGCTGGTCGTGCTCGGCCAGCAACTCGTGCAGGTCGCGGCGCAAGCTGCGGAAATCGATTTCCGATTGCGACACCAGCTCGCTCACGCTGTCCAGCGAAATCGCCGCGCCTTCGCTGCGCAGGATGCTGCCATCCACTTGGGCATTGCGCGGATCGTGCAGACGCCATTGGGAGAGCGAGCGCAGGCGGCTGGTGGTGAGCTGTAGCGTGTACGGGGTGCGTTGGCGCACGCTTACCGAGTCACGTAGTTGCAGCGCTTCGGCCTGTGCCTGCTTCAGCAACTGGTTCAAGCGGCGCTGCTCCAGGTAGCCGCGGCTTTGCACGAAACCGCGCAGGCTGCGTGCAAACTGCTGCAGCACGTCATGGACGTGGCCGCCCCGCTCCATCATCACGCCGGTGAAGCCGCGCAGGAATTGGCGTTCGTGGCGCTGCAGCTTCTTGGCGAAGTTGCGCGAGAGTACGTTTTCCAGTGCCGCATCGAGCTGGGCGCTTTGCTCCATGTCGTTGAGCAGGTTCCAGAAAGCGTTAAAGCTGCGGCCGGCTTCGCTTTCGGCAATCACGTCGACGCCCTCGAACAGGCGATCGAGCACCTCGCCGCGCTCGCCTTCGTCATCGATGATGCGCTCGCGGAATTCACGGTTCAGGTGCTCGAAGTCATCGCGCACGCGGCGAAAGTCTTCGGCCAGCTCGTCGGCAAGCTGGATCACCTCGCGCGCACGCTCCAAGGCGCGCTTGCCATCCAGCGAGGCCACTTTACCGGTGCCGACGCGTGCGATTTCCGCGTCCAGCCGGTCGCGTTCTGCGTATAGCGCGTCCAGGCGCGTGGTCGGATCGGTCTCGGTCTGTTCGGCCAGGCGCACCAGCTGCTGGATCACCAGCGACAGGCGGCTCTCGGTGGCAACATGACGTGGTGTATCGAGCGTGCTTACGAAACGGATCGCCTGCGCAGCTTGCGCGGAAAGCTCGTATTCCTCTTCGCTGGCGTTCTCAGGCAGTCGGCGCTCAAGGAAGCCCTTGGCCAGCCAATCGGCGACATAGGCTTGCGCGGTGCGCGGCAATTCGCGCGGCAGGTCCGAAGCGTTGATGGCATCGAGTTGATGCTGCAGACGCTCGAACAGGATGGAGGCGCCGAGCTTGCGCTCGCCATCCATCAGCAGGGTCTGCAGCAGGCCGACGATTTCCGGTGCGTGATCGGCGGCCAGCAGGCGCCACAAGGGCTCTTCGCGCAGGCGGCGATAGGTGGCGATGCGGGCCTGGAGTTTCATTGCGCGGCTCAGGACTCTCCGCGCAAGCGCACATCCCCCGGCAGCATGTCGGTGCGCTCTTCGCGCGCCTCATGCTGCGCTTCGAAGAAGCGCTGGATCTGCTGGCACACGCTCATGGTGTTTTCGCGCGCGATGGCCGAGACCAGGAACCATGGCTGGGTCCAGCCCAAGCGCTTGACTAAGGCTTCGGCCACCGCCTGGCGCTCGTCTTGCGGCAGCACGTCTGCCTTATTCAGCACCAGCCAACGTGGGCGCTGCAGGAGTTCGCGGTCGAACTTCTCCAGTTCATGTTCGATGGCGTGAACTTGTTCCGCCACGTCAGAACCGTCGATGGGCGCGATGTCCACTACATGCAAGAGCAGGCGGGTGCGTGCTACGTGGCGCAGGAACTGGATGCCCAGGCCGGCACCGTCCGCGGCGCCTTCGATCAGGCCGGGAATATCGGCGATCACGAAGCTCTGCTCGGACCCCAGCCTGACCACACCCAGATTAGGGTGCAAGGTGGTGAACGGATAGTCGGCCACGCGCGGGGTGGCGGCGGAAACAGCGCGGATAAAAGTGGATTTGCCGGCGTTGGGGAATCCCAACAACCCCACATCGGCCAGCAGCTTCAGCTCCAGCTTCAGCTCGCGCACTTCGCCCGGGGTGCCGGGAGTGGACTTGCGCGGAGCACGGTTCACCGAGCTCTTGAAGTGGATGTTGCCCAGGCCACCCTTGCCGCCCTGTGCCACCAGCAGGCGCTGGCCGTGCGCGGTGAGGTCGCCGATGATTTCGTCGGTGTCGCGGTTGGTGACCACCGTGCCGACCGGGACGCGGATGGTGGTGTCCTCACCGCCCTTGCCGTACATGTCGCTGCCCATGCCGTTCTGGCCGCGCTGCGCCTTGAAGCTGCGCTGGTGACGGAAGTCGATCAGGGTATTGAGGCCCTCGTCGGCCACCAGCCATACCGAGCCGCCCGAGCCGCCGTCGCCGCCATCGGGGCCGCCGAACGGAATGAATTTCTCGCGGCGGAAGCTGATGCAGCCGTTGCCGCCGTCTCCGGCGTGGACTTTGATGATCGCTTCGTCGACGAATTTCATGGGATTGAGACCGTAGAGGAGGGATCGTGGCGAAAAGGCGATCTTGCCATACCCTCGCTCCGGCGCAGACCGGAATGACGAAGGCCAGGCGTCGCCGGGCACGACCCGGATACGAATAAAGCAAAAGCCCCGCCGGAGCGGGGCCTTCGTTGCAGTGCAAAGGCCGGATTAGGCCTTGACTACATTGACGAACTTGCGGTTGTTCTCGCCGCGGGTCTTGAACTCGACCACGCCGTCGACCAACGCATACAAGGTGTGGTCACGGCCCAGGCCCACGCCGGTGCCGGCATGGAACTTGGTGCCGCGCTGGCGCACGATGATGTTGCCGGCTTCGATGGCCTGACCGCCGTAAATCTTCACGCCGAGGTATTTCGGGTTCGAATCGCGACCGTTGCGGGATGAACCTACGCCTTTCTTATGTGCCATGACTGATTACTCCAGATTGGCGGATCAGGCGTTGATGCCCGTGATCTCGACTTCGGTAAAATGCTGACGATGTCCCTGCTGCTTCTTGTGGTGCTTGCGGCGGCGGAACTTGATGATGCGGACCTTGTCGGCGCGGCCGTGCTTGCGCACAGTGGCGGAGACAGTGGCGCCAGCCACGGTCGGGGCGCCGACGGTGATGGTTTCGCCGGAACCGACCAGCAGCACCTGGTCGAACTTCACGCTGGCGCCTTCTTCGGCGTTCAGGAGTTCCACGCGCAGGACGTCGCCTTGCTGGACGCGGTATTGCTTGCCGCCGGTCTTGATGACTGCATAACTCATGGGATTGGCCCTTGTGTCGTTATTCTCTTGGGTACGCTGCGCCCTTTACGGACGTAGCGAACTGGGGATTATAGCGACGCGGCCATGAGCTGGTCAATCACTGACCAGCCGGGCTCGAGTCGCCGCCGGTCGCCGGGCAACGGCCGTCGGCCCCCAGTTTTCCTTGCTTCTCAAGCTCGGCAAACATGTCCGCTGTGCGCCTGCGGCTCCATTGCTGGCCGCTCTGGGCCGCCTCGGCCAGGGTGGCCGGCATCTGCGCCACCAGCTTCTGCCCCAGCGGGGATTTATAGAACTTGATCAGGGCCGCCACCTCCTCGGCGCTGAAATGGTGCTGGTAGGCCGGAATCATCGCGGTAACCAGCTGCTCCGTCCCGGCCTTGTCGATATAGCCCTTCCAGTAGTCGACCGGCACGCAGGGCAGCTGCTGGCCCATCATCTCGGCCATCTGGCCGTTCATGGCGGCGAACTGGCTGGACACGTTCATGACCTGCATCAGTTCCCGGACCTGCGCCTCGGTGGGCTGCGACGCCAAGGCAGGCCCGGCCGCCAGCGCTGCCCACGCCCCCAGGATCATCAACCGCTTTGCGTTCATAGGTCCTCCGCTCGCCCAACGCGATTCACGCCGGCGAGCATAAGTCGCCTGCCTGGCTGCTGCCTAGACAAGCCCCGCCGCCGGCTGCTGACACAACGCTGTCAGCAGGTTTCCGTGAACGCCATGCGGTCCTGCTCCGTCCACTTGTTATAGTGCGAGGTCACCCAAAATAGTTAGCGTAATGGACACCATACGCATCCGCGGCGCGCGCACGCACAACCTCAAGAACATCGACCTGGACCTGCCACGCGATCGGCTGATCGTGATCACCGGCCTGTCCGGCTCGGGCAAATCCTCGCTGGCCTTCGACACCATCTACGCCGAGGGCCAGCGGCGCTATGTCGAGTCGCTGTCGGCCTATGCCCGGCAATTCCTCTCGATGATGGAAAAGCCGGACGTGGACCACATCGAGGGCCTGTCGCCGGCGATCTCGATCGAACAGAAATCCACGTCGCACAACCCGCGTTCCACCGTGGGCACCATTACCGAGGTATACGACTATCTGCGCCTGCTATATGCGCGTGTGGGCACGCCCCGCTGCCCGGATCACGGCATTCCGCTGGAGGCGCAGACGGTGAGCCAGATGGTCGACACCACCCTGGCGTTGAACCCCGAAAAGCGCTTCATGCTGCTGGCGCCGGTGATCCGCGAGCGCAAGGGCGAGCACGTGCAGGTGTTCGAGCAACTGCGCGCCCAGGGCTTTGTGCGCGCACGCGTGGACGGCGCCGTGTACGACCTGGACGCCGTCCCGCCGCTAACCCTGCGCCAGAAGCACACCATCGAGGCGGTGATCGACCGCTTCCGTCCGCGTGAAGACATCAAGCAGCGCCTGGCCGAATCGTTCGAGACCGCGCTGCGCCTGGGCGATGGCCTGGCCATCGTGGTCGACATGGACGACGCCAAGGCGAGCGAACAGCTGTATTCGTCCCGCTACTCCTGCCCGGTATGCGACTACTCGCTGCCGGAGCTGGAACCGCGCCTGTTCTCCTTCAACTCGCCGGTGGGCGCGTGCCCGAGTTGCGACGGCCTGGGCGTGACCCAGGTGTTTTCGCCCGAGCGGGTGGTGCATCACCCGGACCTGTCACTTGCCAGCGGCGCAATCCGCGGCTGGGACCGGCGCAATGCGCATTACTTCCAGTTGATCCTGTCGCTGTCCAAGCACTACGGCTTCGATGTCGACACGCCCTGGCAGAAGCTGTCCAAACCGGTACAACAGGCAGTCCTGTACGGCAGCGGCAAGGAAAAGATCACCTTCAAGTACCTCACCGAGCGCGGCGGCAAGGTCACGCGCGAGCACGCCTTCGAAGGTATCCTGCCGAACCTGGAGCGCCGCTACAAGGAAACCGAATCGGCGGCGGTGCGCGAAGAGCTGGCCAAATACATCAGCGACCAGCCTTGCCGCGAATGCGAGGGGCAGCGCTTGAACCGCTCGGCGCGCAACGTGTTCGTGACCGATCAATCGCTGCCCGCGCTCACCTCGCGCTCCATCGACGACGCCCTCGCCTTCTTCGAAACGCTCACGCTCAGCGGCTGGCGCGGCGAGATCGCGGTGAAGATCGTAAAGGAAATCCGCGAGCGCCTGAGCTTCCTCAACGACGTGGGCCTGAACTACCTCACGCTCGATCGCCAGGCCGATACGCTGTCCGGTGGCGAAGCGCAGCGCATTCGCCTGGCCTCGCAGATCGGCGCCGGCCTAGTCGGCGTGATGTACGTGCTGGACGAACCATCGATCGGCCTGCACCAGCGCGACAACGAGCGCCTGCTCGGCACGCTTACGCGCTTGCGCGACCTGGGCAATACGGTGATCGTGGTGGAACACGACGAGGATGCGATCCGCGCCGCCGATCATGTGCTCGACATCGGCCCCGGTGCCGGCGTGCACGGCGGCGAAATAGTCGCGCAAGGCACGCTGAAGGACATCCTTGCCTCCCCCCGTTCGCTCACCGGCCAATATTTGTCGGGCAAGCGCGAGATCAAGGTGCCGGAAGAGCGCCGCGAGCAGCTGGACAAGGATTCCTGGCTGCATTTGCGCGGCGCCAGCGGCAACAATCTGAAGAACGTGGACCTGTCGATTCCCGCCGGCCTGTTCACTTGTGTTACCGGCGTATCAGGCTCAGGCAAGTCCACGCTGATCAACGACACCCTGTTCGCGCTCGCGGCCGCCGAATTGAATGGCTCAAGCGTGCAGCCGGCGACGTACAAGTCGGTGACGGGGCTGGAGCTGTTCGACAAAGTGGTGGACATCGACCAGTCGCCGATCGGCCGCACGCCGCGTTCGAACCCCGCCACCTACACTGGTTTGTTCACCCCGCTGCGCGAACTGTTTGCGCAGGTGCCGGAGGCACGTTCGCGTGGTTACACACCGGGCCGCTTCAGCTTCAACGTCCGTGGCGGGCGCTGCGAGGCTTGCGAAGGCGACGGCATGATCAAGGTGGAAATGCACTTCCTGCCGGATGTGTATGTGCCTTGCGATGTCTGCCATGGCAAGCGCTACAACCGCGAAACGCTGGAAATTCTGTACAAGGGCCACACGATTGCCGATGTGCTCGACATGACGGTGGAAGACGCCGCCAAGCTGTTCGAGAACGTGCCGGTGATTGCGCGCAAGCTCGATACCTTGCGCGCGGTGGGCCTGGACTACATCAAGCTCGGCCAGAGCGCGACCACGCTGTCCGGCGGCGAAGCGCAACGCGTGAAGCTGTCCAAGGAATTGTCCAAGCGCGAAACCGGACGCACGCTGTATATCCTCGACGAGCCTACCACGGGCCTGCATTTTCACGACATCGAACAGTTGCTGGACGTGTTGCATCAGCTGGTCGAGCAAGGCAACACGGTGGTGGTGATCGAGCACAATCTGGACGTGATCAAGACCGCCGACTGGATCGTTGACTTAGGTCCCGAAGGCGGCGCCGGCGGCGGACGTATCCTGGTCACCGGCACGCCGGAAACCGTGGCCGCCACGCCGGGTTCGCACACCGGACGTTTCCTGGCCACACACCTGAAGCCGGCCAAAGCACCTCGCGCCAAGGTCGAAAACGACAAGCCCAAATCCAAACGCAAAGTGGCCTCATGACGACGGCAACCGATACCTCTGCGGCGCAAGCGCAGCTGCTGTACACGGCACCCATCAGCGTGCGCTGGCGTGATCTGGACGCGTTCAACCACGTCAACAATTCGACCTACCTTACCTATCTGGAAGAGGCGCGCGTGCAATGGCTGCAGCACCTCCCCGGGCCATGGTCCAGCGAGCACGCGATGCCGGTGATGGCCGCCAGCCAACTCAACTATCGCCTGCCGATCGAATGGCCCGGCGAGGTGCACGTGCAGCTGTACTGCGCCCGGCTGGGTAACAGTTCCATGACGGTCGGGCACCGCATCGTCGATGCCACCGATCACGGCAAGCTTTATTGCGACGGTCATGTGGTGATGGTGTGGATGGATCCGGCCACCGGAAAATCCGTGCCGCTACCACAAGCGCTCAGGGACGCCGCCTCGCAAACAGCGTAGGCCATCTAGGAATCCCTAGCGCAGGCTGAAGCATGTGCTAAGGGGGGCACATGCAGAGCCAGGTTCCGCCGCTATGATCGGCCGCATCATCCGCCAAGGGAGTGCACCATGACGATCCGGCATCGAACCGTACTGGCCTTCAGCCTCGCCACGCTCTGCGGCGCTTCGTCGGCGTGGGCTGCTGCCGATGGTTCATCGATCACCTTGTATCGCAGCGACAGCCCCTCTTTGTATGCCAGCAGCAGCGAAAACGGCAGCAATGATGGCTATGCGGTAGTACGCGAGCAGCGCAACGTAATGCTGCAGTCGGGTCTTCACGATCTGGTGCTGGGCGACCTGCCCAATCACCTGGATGCCGAAGCGATGGCGCTGGGCTTTCCCGACGGCACGGCCAAGGTCATTTCGCAACGCCTGCTGCTAGGACAAGGCCCGAACGCCGCGCTGACCGGCCTGACCGGCAGCGATATCAAGGTGCTTGGCGACGCTGGCCAGGCCTTGGCCAGCGGCTCGCTGCTGCGTGCTGGCCCGGATGGGCTGGTCGTGCGTAACGGCAATGGCACCATCTTGATTCGCCAATACGCCGCGGTGACTACGGCAGGCGGCCAATTCCCTACCGGCTCCAGCCTGCGCCTGCGCGTAGATTCGTCGCGCAGCGGGCAAGCCGAGGCTGTCCTGAGTTATCCCACCTCCGGCATCGGCTGGCGTGCCAGCTACGTTGCCACCTTGCAACCGGGCAACGGCTGCCGCATGCAATTCGAATCACGCGCCAGCATTGCCAATCGCAGCGGCCGTGACTGGCACGATGCCCGGCTGCTCTTGATCGCCGGCGAACCGAACATGGCCAAGACTTCCGCGCCGCGCCCGGTGATGATGCGCGCGATGGCTGCCGCCGCCCCGGCTCCCTTGCCCGCACAATCCTCGCTAGGCGATTACCGCAGCTATGCCATGCCCGCGCCGGTCGACCTGCCCGATGGCAGCATCAGCCAGGTGCCGCTATATGCCCCGCGCTCGGTCGATTGTGAACGCACGTGGCTGTATGAGAACGGTGGTAACTGGATGCCACCGCAGCCGATGCTCAACGAGGAGTTCAATTCCGATAGCAGCACCAGCATCACCAGTACGCTGCGCTTCGGCGCCTTTGACAGCCTGCCCGCCGGCTATCTGCGCGTGCTCACCGCTGACCGCAACGGCATACCGCAATTCATCGGCGAAGATCGCATCAACGACACCCCCAAGGGGACTGATGCAACGATCACCCTGGGCACCGCTTTCGATCTGCGCGGCAAGCGCGAACGCAGCAGTCTCCACGTAAACAAGGATGGTCGCACGATGGACGAGGCGTTCCGCATCACGCTGAGCAATAGCGGCGACAGCACCCGCACGGTAACGGTCCGCGAACACCCCAACCGCTGGCGGCAATGGACGCTCAGCTCGTCCACGGTCAAGCCCAGCAAGCAGACCTCCGATACGCTGGAATTCAGGGTCGACGTACCCGCCAACGGCAAGGCCGTGCTCGACTATGGCGTACGCTATACCTGGACGGCTGACGACCAGCCACAATCCTGACTACCGTATGGACAGCCTATGCTAAACATCACCCAACACGACGCTATTACCCAGATCCAGCTGGCGCGCCCACCCGTCAATGCGTTGAATCTGGAGCTGCTGCGCGCCTTGCAGCAAGCTTTGGCGGAAGCAGTGAAAGGCGGTGCACGCGGCATCGCCCTGTCCGGTGCGCAAGGCATGTTCTCGGCCGGGGTGGATGTACCGGCCTTGCTGACGCGCGATCGTGCCGGTGTGCGCGAATACTGGCGTGAGTTCTTCGCCACCTGCGCCGCCCTTGCCCACTTGCCGATACCGGTCGTCGCCGCCATCACCGGCCATAGCCCGGCGGGCGGCGCGGTGCTTTCCTTGTTCTGCGACTATCGCGTGATGGCCGAGGGACCCTATCGCATCGGGCTGAATGAGGTACAGGTGGGCCTGATCGCCCCGGACTGCATCCAGATGGCGTTGCGCCGCGTTGTAGGTGCCTATCGAGCGGAGCGCTTGCTGGTTTCCGGCGCATTGATCGAAGCGGGGCAAGCGCTCGCGTTCGGCTTTGTCGATGAACTTACCGCCGTGGATCAGGTTCCCACGCGCGCGCTGCATTGGCTCAACGAAACGCTCGCCCTGCCCTCGCACGCCATGCTGGGAACGCGCCAGATCGCGCGTACGGATCTCACGACCGCCTTTGCCGATGTGGATGCCTTGCCGATCGACAGCTTCGTGGATGCGTTCTTCCATCCGCAGACGCAAGCGACGTTGCAAGCGTTGGTGGACAGGTTGAAGAACAAGGCGAAATGACACGTAGGCTGGGGTGCAAACCCCAGCATTGCCTTGCCGGACGGCTAACGATGTTGGGGTTTACACCCCAACCTACGCATCGCCGGTCGCGACCGGGCGTGACTCGTCGCTGATCCAGCCGCTCCACGATGGAGCATACAGCCGCGAACCGGCAAGCCCAGCATGCTCCATCGCTAGCAGGTTGTGACAGGCGGTGACCCCGGAACCACACATGTGCACCACTTGATCCGGCGCACGCTTGCCGATCACTGACTGAAATTCCTGACGCAATTGGGCCGGCGCCTTGAATCGCCCATCCGCCTGCAGGTTGTCGGTGAACGGACGATTCACCGCGCCCGGCACATGGCCCGCGGCGCGATCGATCGGCTCCACTTCGCCGCGATAACGCGGTGTGGCGCGTGCATCGATCAGCAGTTCTTGTTGCAGGCTGTTGATCGCAGCATGGTCGAGGATGACCTGGCTGGGCTGGTAATGCACGCTCACCTGGGTCGGTTGCCGTTGCGGGATCTCCTGCGTCACCGGCAGCTTGGCCGCCTTCCATGCCGCATAGCCGCCATCTAGCACCGCCGCTTCGCGCACGCCGCACAAGCGCAGCAGCCACCATAGACGCACGGCCGCCAGCGCACCGGTGCTTGCGTCGTAGCACACCACCTGCAAGCCAGGGCGCCAGCCCAGGCGTGAAAGCACGGCTGAAAACGCGGCTTCCGACGGCAGCGGATGACGCCCCAGGCCCAATGGCACTCGGCTCAGATCGGACAGGTCATGATCGAGGTCCGCGAACACCGCGCCAGGAATGTGTTCGCTGCGGTAATCGCGCTCGCCCTTGGTCGGATCGGCCAGTTCATGGCGGCAATCGACGATCAGTACGTTTTCCGGCGGCAGCGCCGCAAGCTCTTCGGCGGCAATCAATGTGCTTTTCATTGCGGCTCCATTCTTTGCAAAAGATTCAGCAAGATCGCGGCGGTGGCTCCCCAGATGCGATGGCCTTCGTAGAGGAACTCCGCCATCTCGCGCGCACGACCGCGGTAGTCCATCGTGTAGCGCCGCAAGTTCGCCGGGTCCAGGAAAAAAGCCAGCGGCACTTCGAACACCTCGGCCACTTCGTCCGGCGCCGGGCGAAATTTCGCTTCCCTGGCAATGTGCGCAACCACCGGCGTGATGCAGAAGCCGCTGATGGTTTCCAGGCAATCCAGGTAGCCCAGCGGCGTCACCCAGGCGCGATCCAGGCCGATCTCCTCCTCGCTTTCGCGCAATGCCGCGCTCAACGCATCGGCATCGGCGGGATCGACACTGCCACCGGGAAACGCAACTTGCCCCGCGTGCGAACTCAGATGATCCGTGCGCACCGTGAACACCATGCATTCGTCACGCAAGCCGATCAGCACGGCAGCCGGCCTGCGTTCGACTTCGCCGATCAGCTCCGTCATCACGGCGTGGTTCCAGCCTGGCGGCGTCGGTGGCTGCGACAGCGGACGCAAAGCGCGCTGCAGGGCCTCGATCATGCGGACGCGCGCGCGGGCAGCACCACGTCCATGTAGTGTGAACGCTCGGTCTCGCTCATGCTGCGCCAGCGCGCGATTTCATCGCCAGTGCGATGGCAGCCTTCGCAAAGCCCACGCGAGTCCAGCCGGCAGATGCCGATGCACGGACTCAGAATGGCCGGAGGGGGAAGCGGGGAAGGATTCGACATTAGCAAGGGAGCCTCTGATCTATTCCTACGTGCCCGGCATGACGTCCAGAAGGCTCGCAGGGTGGGTCGCGCGGCACAGGGCAGACTGGCCGTCTGTTCAAGCCGCACGGCACGGCCTGCGGGCCTTCTGGACGTCACCCCGTCTTTAAATTTTAAATGTTGGGGCCGCACTGTATGCGCGCCTCGCTTCGCCCCGGCGTCTAGACATACTCCCGGTATGCCTTCGCCGCTGGGGCGCAGCCAGACGCGCATACAGTGCGGTGACGGGTACGCAGGAATACATCGGAGGCCCCCTACCATGGCTGCGACAACGCTGGTGATCCTGGGGGCAAGCGGCGATCTCACCCAGCGCCTGCTGATGCCGGCGTTGTATCGCCTGCATGCGCTCGGTTTGACGCGCGACCTGCGCATCGTGGGCTACGCGATGGACAAGTGGAGCCGCGAGCATTTCGAGCGGCATATCCAGAAGGCATTGCGATCGTTTGCGTCGGACTACAGCCCGGCGCAATGGAACCGCTTCCGCCGCCAGCTCGATTACGTGGGCGGCGAGTTGGATCCCGGGCAACTGGCCGCACTGAAGGACAAGCTGAGTCCAGCCTCGCTGTTCTATCTCGCCTTGCCGCCGCCGCTGTTCGGCAAGGCGGCGACGGCACTTGGCGAGGCCGGTTTTGCCAAGGCGCCGCGTGGCGGCTGGCGCCGGCTGATCGTGGAGAAGCCGTTTGGCACCGACCTGGATTCGGCGCAGGCGCTGCGCCAGACGATGCACACGCACTGGGATGAAGAGCAGATCCTGCGCATCGATCACTTCCTCGGCAAGGAAACCACGCAGAACCTGATGGTGTTCCGCTTCGCCAATCGCTTCATCGAACCGATCTGGAACGCGCAGCACATTGCCCAGGTGCAGATTACCTATGCCGAAACGCTAGGGGTAGAAAAGCGCGCAGCGTATTACGACAAAGCCGGCGCGCTGCGTGACATGCTGCAGAATCATTTGATGCAGCTGTTCAGCCTTACCGCGATGGCGCCGTTGGCGGAATGGGATCCCGAAGTGCTGCGCAACCACAAGGTGGAAGTGCTGCGCTCGACGCTGCCGATCACGCCGGCAACGGTGGATGCGCATGCGGTGCGGGGGCAATACCGTGCCGGACGGATCGGACGCAAGCAGCTTCCCGGCTATCGCAGCGAGCCCGGCATCGCGCGCGGCTCCCGCACCGAGACGTTTGCCGCGCTGCGCCTGGAAATCGACAACTGGCGTTGGCGTGGCGTGCCGTTCTATCTGCGTAGCGGCAAGCGGCTGGCGAGCAATTACTCGGAAATTGCGGTGCAGTTCCGCGAAGTGCCCGGCGCCTTGCCCAAGGCGGTGCATGCGGGCAACAACTGGATGATCTTCCGCATCCGCCCGACCGAACAGATGGATCTGCTGGTGACGGCGAAGCGACCGGGCCTCGAACTGGCCGGCCGGCCGGTGGTCCTTACCGCGCCGTATGCCAACTCGGAAGATCGCGAATTTTCCGCGTACGAGCAGTTGCTGACCGATGCGATCGGCGGCGACCGCACGCACTTTCTGCGCTTTGACGAAGTGGAATGGGCGTGGAAACTGCTGATGCCGGTGCTCGAAGTTTGGCAGGACGGCAAGCCGGATTTCTACGCGTCCGGTTCGGAGGGACCGACGAGCCAGCAGCGCCTGCTCGATCCGGGGCATGTGTGGCGCTCGATCGGACGCAACGGTGAGATGTAGCAAGGTTCTGAAACAGTCGTAGGCTGGGATGCCAATCCCAGCTTCTTGCCGCATTCCTGATGCTGGGATTGTCATCCCAGCCTACGGGCGTGTCCTAGCCGGGTAAAATAGCGCCATGCACATCTACAAAGTTTTCCACATCGAAGCCGCCCATCGCCTGCCGAACGTGCCCGAGGGGCACAAGTGCGCGCGCTTGCACGGCCATTCCTTCCGCGTCGAAATCCATGTGCGCGGCGAGCCCGATCCCAAGCTCGGCTGGGTGATGGATTTCGCCGACCTCAAGCAGGCCTTCGCGCCGCTCTACGATCAGCTCGATCACCACTACCTCAACGACATCGAAGGCCTGGAGAATCCCACCAGCGAAATGCTGGCGCGCTGGATCTTCAAGCGCCTGGAGCCTGGCCTGCCGGGACTGGACCAGGTGGTGGTGCATGAAACCTGTACCTCGGGCGCCAGCTGCTCTCGCGACAGTTTTTGACGCAACGCAAAATTCACAAATCTATCACTAAGCGGCTGCATTCCTTGAATTTTTTGTGACAGACATAGTTTTTAACAAAGAACATATTGCAGCGCACAAAATTCCCTGTTAGGCTTTGTTCCACTATCCCATTCCCGCCGCGAGGGAACCAAGTCATGACTCAGCAACTGAACACCCAGGTTTTCGCTTACGCCAAGCAGCTGGCCGAGAATGCGTTCAAGGCCCACGCCCTGACCATCAAGGGTCTGGAGCAGGTCGCCGAGCTGCAGCTCGCCGCGCTGGAGAAGCAGACCCAGGCGACGGCTGAATTCATTGCCCAGGCGGTTGAAGTGCGCGACATCGACGCTCTGCGCGGCCTGTGGGAAAAGGGCGCTTCGCTGACCCGCGAGCAGGCCGAAGGCGCGGTCTCCGTCACCAAGGAAGTGGTGGCCGTGGCCCAGAAGACCGCCGAGTCGCTCAATGCGCTGCTGCAGGAACAGCAGAAGGCCGCCAACGAGGCCGTGGCCGCTCCGGTCGCCGCCATCAAGAAGGCCGCTGCCGCTGCCAAGTAATTCAAGCTGTTCAGCATATCGCGACTCCCCTCGCGGTATGCCCTTGGGCCGGGCGTAAGCGTCCGGCCTTTTTCTTGTCCGAAAATCCCCCCGAGACTGTAGGTCGCAGGTACTTGCGCTTGCCGCTCTAAAACCTGCACTGATATACTTTTTCAGATTGGATCGTGACCCGTGGCGGGTTTGATACCTCGCTACACCGCGGGAACCTCACGTGCTCAACAGTCTTGCTTCCGGTCGGCGTCTTGCTCTGCGATTGTTGCTCTGGCAGCTTGTCGCGGCGATCATCATGGGTCTCGCTTTCGCGACGCTTGGGCGCCGCGAGGCGATAGCGGCAGCAGCTGGGGCGGCGATCGTGGCGGCAGGTACTGCGCTGCTGTCGGTGAGGGCTTTCAGCCAGGTGAGCGGTGCCGGTGTGGCACTGGGGCGTCTGCTGACGGGCATGATCCTGAAATGGATGGTGATCATCGGGGGGATGATTGCGATCATGTTTCAATGGAAATTGCCGCCGCTGGCTGCCATTACGGGGCTGGCGGTAGCGTACGCGGTTAATCTGCTGGCATTCAGATTTAAGGGTTGAGAGATGGCAAGCGAGCCGCAGGGCGGTCTTACCGAATACATCCGGCACCATTTGACGCATCTGAAGCCGCCGCACGTGAGTGAGGGCGGGTTCTGGTCGGTGCATGTCGACTCCGTCACGGTTTCGCTCGTGCTCGGCGTACTGTTCTGCCTGTGGTTCTGGCTGCTGGCCCGCAAGGCGACGGCCGGCGTGCCGAGCAAGGGCCAGGCTTTTGTGGAAATCGTGCTCGAGTTCGTGGACGGCCAGGTCAAGGACGTCTTCCACGGCGACCGCCGTTTCCTCGGGCCGCTGGCGCTCACCGTCTTCGTTTGGGTGTTCCTGATGAACGCCATGGACCTGCTGCCGGTCGACCTGCTCCCCTGGGCGACCGAGAAGTTCGGTCTGAGCCATTTCCGCTCCGTACCGACCGCCGACGTCAACATGACCTTCGCGATGTCCATTACGGTGCTGCTGCTGGTGATCTTCTACAGCTTCAAGGCCAAGGGCCTGGGCGGCTACATGCACGAGCTGTTTACCGCACCCTTCGGCAAGTGGTTCGCCCCGTTCAACTTCGCCTTGAACCTGGTTGAGCTGCTTTCCAAGCCGGTCAGCCTGTCGATGCGACTGTTCGGCAACATGTATGCGGGCGAGCTGGTGTTCATGCTCATCGCCGGCTTGTTCAGTGCGGGTAGCTGGCTGCTCTACGGCATGGGCATCATCGGCTATACCGTATGGGGCATCTTCCATATCCTGATCATCTCGATCCAGGCCTTCATTTTCATGGTGCTCACCATCGTGTATATCTCGATGGCTCACGATCATCATTGATTTGGTTCACCTTTGTTAGAACTACCGCTTTCTTTTTCTTGAGGAGATCATCGTGGAACTAGTTGCTCATATTGCTCAGGTCCAGGGCTTCACCGCCATCGCGCTCGGCTTGATCATCGGTTTCGGCGCGCTGGGCGCTTGTATCGGCATCGGCATCATGGGTTCGAAGTTCCTCGAAGCCGCCGCTCGCCAGCCTGAGCTGGTCCCGCTGCTGCAGGGTCGCATGTTCCTGCTGGCCGGCCTGATCGACGCGGCGTTCCTGATCGGCGTGGCGCTGGCTATGTACTTCGCCGTGGCGAACCCGCTGCTCAGCAGTCTGTCTGCCGCCGCAGGCCACTAAGCCTCGTGGAAGGTGGCGCCGCACGCGCGGCGCCACAGCCCCTAAGGGTATTGAGCCCCGTAACACGACGTAGGTACAGGTAACGCAGCGATGGAATTCAATGCCACTCTGATCGGTGAGATGATCGCCTTCGCGATTCTGATCTGGTTCTGCGTGCACTTCATTTGGCCCCACATCACCAAGGCCATCGAAGAGCGGCAGCTGAAGATCGCCGAGGGTCTCAATGCCGCCGAGCGCGCGCATGCCGAATTGCGGGAAGCGGACAACAAGGCTGCCGCTGAGGTGAAGCAGGCTCGCCAGCAGGCGGCCGAGATCATCGACCGCGCGCAGCAGCAGGCCAACCAGATTCTGGACAAGGCGCGGGTCGATGCCGTGGCGGAAATCAACCGCCTGAAAGCGGCTGCGCAGGACGACATCGCCTCGATGGCGCAGCGTGCACGCGAAGAATTGCGTGAGCGTGTCGGTGCGCTGGCGGTGCAGGGCGCTTCGAAGATCGTGCAGCGCGAAATCGACGCGGCGGCGCACAAGACGCTGCTCGACCAGCTCGCCACCGAGATCTGATCGATGGCGGCCCAGTCGATTACCCTCGCCCGTCCCTACGCCCGCGCCGCTTTCGAGCTGTCGCGGGCCGAGGGCACGCTTTCTTCCTGGTCGCAGGCACTGGCTTTCGCCGCTGAAGTGGCGAAGGACGCGCGCGTGGCCGCGCTCAGCAATGATCCGCGCGTGCAGCCGCAGCAGCTGGTAGCGCTGCATCTGCCCAATGGCTCGCAGGCGGATGGCGCCTTCGGCAAGTTCCTGACGGAACTGGCCGAGAAGCGCCGCATGCCGCTGCTGCCGGAAGTGGCCGCGCTGTACGAAACCTACAAGCGTGAATCCGAGTCGCAGCTGCTGGTGAAGGTGACCAGCGCGATGGCCCTGGATGCCGCGCAGACCGAGCAGCTGAAGGCCTCGCTCAAGCGCCGCTTCAAGCGCGAGATCGAACTGGAAACCCAGGTCGATCCTTCGCTGCTCGGCGGCGTGGTGATCGATACCGGCAGCGAGGTGATCGACGGCTCCGCCCGCGGGCGTTTGCAGCGCCTTGCAGGCGCGCTCACCAGTTAAGTTTTACGCGAAGTCCTTTTCGCGAAGAGCAAAACCCGCCATCCATGGCGGACTCTTAAGAAAAGCGTCTCGTTATACACATTTGGGATAAAAACCATGTCCAGCACCACTCTGAATCCGTCCGAGATCAGCGAACTGATCAAGAACCGCATCGAGCAGTTCAAGCTCGGCGCGGAAGCCCGCAACGAGGGCACGATCATCAGCGTGTCCGATGGCATCGTGCGCATCCACGGCCTGGCCGACGTGATGCAGGGCGAAATGATCGAACTGCCGGGCAACGCGTTTGCACTGGCGCTGAACCTTGAGCGCGATTCCGTCGGCGCCGTGGTGCTGGGCGAATACCAGCATCTGCGCGAAGGCGATACCGCCAAGACCACCGGCCGCATCCTCGAAGTGCCGGTCGGCCCGGAAATGCTCGGCCGCGTCGTCGACTCCCTCGGCAACCCGATCGACGGCAAGGGCCCGATCAGCGCCAAGCTCAGCTCGCCGATCGAGAAGGTCGCGCCGGGCGTGGTGTGGCGTAAGTCGGTCGACCAGCCGGTGCAGACCGGCTACAAGTCGGTGGACTCGATGATCCCGATCGGCCGTGGTCAGCGCGAGCTGATCATCGGTGACCGCCAGACAGGCAAGACCGCGCTGGCCATCGACGCGATCATCAACCAGAAAGATTCCGGCATTAAGTGCGTTTACGTCGCGATCGGCCAGAAGCGTTCGTCGATCGCCAACGTGGTGCGCAAGCTGGAAGAGAACGGCGCGCTGGCCAACACCATCGTCGTCGTCGCTTCGGCTTCCGAGTCGGCCGCGCTGCAGTACATCGCGCCGTACGCCGGTTGCGCTATGGGTGAATACTTCCGCGACCGCGGCGAAGACGCCCTGATCATTTACGACGACCTGTCCAAGCAGGCCGTGGCTTACCGCCAGATCTCGCTGCTGCTGAAGCGCCCGCCGGGCCGCGAAGCGTATCCGGGTGACGTGTTCTATCTGCACTCGCGTCTGCTCGAGCGTGCTGCTCGCGTGTCCGAAGAGTACGTCGAGAAGTTCACCAACGGCGAAGTGAAGGGCAAGACCGGCTCGTTGACCGCGCTGCCGATCATCGAGACGCAGGCCGGCGACGTGTCCGCATTCGTGCCGACCAACGTGATCTCGATCACCGACGGCCAGATCTTCCTGGAAACGGACCTGTTCAACGCCGGCATCCGTCCGGCCGTGAACGCCGGTATCTCGGTGTCGCGCGTGGGTGGTTCGGCGCAGACCAAGATCGTGAAGAAGCTGTCCGGCGGCGTGAAGCTGGCGCTGGCCCAGTACCGCGAGCTGGCGGCGTTCGCGCAGTTCGCCTCGGACCTGGACCCGGCTACCCGCGCCCAGCTGGACCGTGGCCAGCGCGTCACCGAGCTGATGAAGCAGAAGCAGTATGCCCCGCTTTCCATCGCCGAATTGGCCTTGTCCGTGTACGCCGCCGAAAAGGGCTACCTGGACGAGCTGCCGGTGAACAAGGTGCTGGCGTTCGAAAAGGGCCTGCACGCCTTCTTCCACCAGAACCACGGCGAACTGATGAAGAAGATCGTCGCCAGCGGTGACTGGAACAACGACATCGAGGCCACCTTCAAGTCGGGCCTGGACGAGTTCAAGAAGACCGGCAGCTGGTAAGCAATGCAAGGGTGTGTAGTCGTCCGCTCTGGATGACTGCACTTGAGGTCGGTCAGCCGACCGAATCGGACCCAACAGGTTGAGGCAAACGTGGCAAGCGGACGCGAAATTAAAACCAAGATCAAGAGCACGCAGAACATGCGCAAGGTGACGCGCGCGCTCGAAATGGTCTCGGCCTCCAAGATTCGCAAAGCGCAGGACCTGATGAAGGCCTCGCGTCCCTATGCGCGCTCCATGCGCAAGGTGATTGCGCATGTGGCGCAGGCGAGCACCGAGTTCAAGCATCCGTTCCTGGTCGAGCGCGCAGACGTGGCCCGCGTGGCTTACGTCGTCGTGACCACCGATCGCGGTCTTTGCGGAGGCCTCAACTCGAACCTGTTCCGCCGCCTGCTGCCGGCCATTCGCGAATGGCAGGACAAGGGTGTGCAGGTCGACGTGATCGCGATCGGCCAGAAGGCGACGCAGTTCTTCCGCCGCCTCAAGGGCGTGAACCTGATCGGCAGCACCACCCACCTGGGCGAGCGGCCGAAGCTGGAGCAGCTGATTGGCGTGATCAAGGTCGTGCTGGATGCGTACACGGAAGGCAAGCTGGACCGCGTTTATCTTGCCTACAACGACTTCGTCAACACCATGACGCAGAAGCCGACGGTCGACGCGCTGCTGCCACTACCGGCTGTTGCGGCTGAGCTGGAGGCACAGCAGGTTGCGGGCATCGCGCTGGAACAGTCGCACGACTGGGATTACATCTACGAACCCGACGCGGCGGCAGTGCTCGAGCACGTGCTTGGCCGTTACATCGAGTCGGTGGTGTACCAGGCGGTGCTGGAAAACCTGGCCAGCGAACACGCCGCGCGGATGGTGGCGATGAAGTCCGCGTCCGACAATGCCAACAAGGTCATCGGCGAGCTGACATTGCGCTACAACAAGGCGCGCCAGGCGGCGATCACCCAGGAAATCTCGGAAATCGTCGGCGGCGCTGCCGCGGTTTGATTTGAATCATGCTTGGCGACGCTTGGCGGCGCCTTAAACGAATACTTTAAAGATCCATCCGGAGCCTATCCAATGAGCCAGGGTAAAGTTGTACAGATCATCGGCGCCGTTATCGACGTCGAGTTCGCACGCGATCAAGTGCCGCAGGTCTATGACGCACTGAAGATCGACGGCACCGCGATCACGCTGGAAGTCCAGCAGGTGCTGGGTGATGGCGTGGTGCGTACGATCGCCCTCGGCTCCACCGACGGCCTGAAGCGTGGCCTGGTTGCCCGCAACACCGGCGCGGGCATCAAGGTGCCAGTCGGCAAGGCCACTCTCGGCCGCATCATGGACGTGCTCGGCAGCCCGATCGACGAAGTCGGTCCGATCAACGCTGAAGCGCATTGGGAAATCCACCGCGAAGCGCCGTCCTACGACGAGCAGGCGCTGGCCAACGAACTGCTGGAAACCGGCATCAAGGTGATCGACCTGGTGTGCCCGTTCGCCAAGGGCGGCAAGGTCGGCCTGTTCGGCGGCGCCGGCGTGGGCAAGACGGTGAACATGCTCGAACTGATCAACAACATCGCCACCCAGCACTCGGGTCTGTCGGTGTTCGCCGGTGTGGGTGAGCGTACCCGCGAAGGCAACGACTTCTATCACGAGATGCAGGATGCCGGCGTGGTGAAGCTGGACAACCTGCCGGAATCGAAAGTGGCGATGGTGTACGGCCAGATGAACGAGCCGCCGGGCAACCGTCTGCGCGTGGCGCTGACCGGCCTGACCATGGCCGAATACTTCCGCGACGAGAAGGACGAGCACGGTAAGGGCCGTGACGTGCTGTTCTTCGTAGACAACATCTATCGCTACACCCTGGCCGGTACCGAAGTGTCCGCGCTGCTCGGCCGTATGCCGTCGGCGGTGGGCTATCAGCCGACCCTGGCCGAGGAAATGGGTGTGCTGCAGGAACGCATCACCTCCACCAAGACCGGTTCGATCACCTCGATCCAGGCCGTATACGTGCCGGCGGACGACTTGACCGACCCGTCGCCCGCGACCACCTTCGCGCACTTGGACTCCACCGTGACGCTGAGCCGCCAGATCGCGTCGCTGGGCATCTACCCGGCGGTGGATCCGCTGGACTCCACCAGCCGCCAGCTGGACCCGAACGTGGTCGGCGTCGAGCACTACGAAGTGGCCCGCAAGGTGCAGGGCACCCTGCAGCGCTACAAGGAGCTGAAGGACATCATCGCGATTCTCGGCATGGACGAACTGTCCGAAGAAGACAAGCAGGTGGTGTATCGCGCGCGCAAGTGCGAGCGCTTCTTCTCGCAGCCGTTCCACGTGGCCGAAGTGTTCACCGGCGCGCCCGGCAAGTACGTGACGCTGAAGGAAACCATCCGCGGCTTCAAGATGATCGTGGAAGGCGAGGTGGATCACGTCCCCGAACAGGCGTTCTACATGGTCGGCGGCATCGACGAGGCCATCAAGAAGGCCGAGGACATGGGCGCCAAGAAGGCTGCCTGATCCAGGCTTGTGCGGGAGTCCGCCGTGGCGGGCCCCCGCAAAGCGATATAAATCCTTTCCGTCCGGTCCGCCGGGCGAAGCGAGAGAGTTATGAGCACGATTCGTTGCGATATCGTCAGTGCCGAAGCCGAGATTTTTCATGGCGAGGCGGTGATGGTGGTCGCCACCGGTGAGCTGGGCGAACTGGGCATCACGCCGCGCCACGCCCCGCTGATCACCCGCCTGAAGCCCGGCCACATCGACGTGGTGCTGGAAGGTGGCGAGCGCCAGCAGTTCTACGTCTCCGGCGGCATCCTCGAAGTGCAGCCGCAGGTGGTCACCGTGCTGGCCGATACCGCCGCACGCGCCGCCGACCTGGATGAAGCCGCCGCCAAGCGCGCCAAGCAGGAGGCCGAAGACGCCCTGGCCAACCGCACCGGCACGGTCGACGTGGCCGAGGCGCAAGCCAAGCTCACCCAGGCGCTGGCGCAGTTGCAGGCGCTGGAACGCCTGCGCAAGAACCTCAAGCACTGAGTGCGCCTAAACCTGCGCAAAACGCCGGCCTTGTGCCGGCGTTTTTGTTTGCACACCGCTTTGACTCGTGCACCCCGTAGGCTGGGATGACAATCCCAGCTTTCCATGCGACGTCCGAGGCTGGGATTGCCAACCCAGCGCCTCCAAGTGCATACGAATCAGCAGTTATCCTTAGCGCTCACCGTCATCCAGGCAGCAACCCCTTATGAGTCAGCCCGCCGTGCATGTCATCGTCCTCGCCGCTGGCGAAGGCAAGCGCATGAAGTCGAAGAAAGCCAAGGTGCTGATGCCCTTGGCGGGCCGGCCGCTGCTGGCCCACGTGCTGGAGACGGCGCGCGCCCTGCGCCCCGCCGCCATTCATGTCGTCTACGGCTTCAACGGCGAGCAGGTGCTGGCTGCATTCCATGGCCAGCCGGACCTGCATTGGGCCTTGCAGAGCGAACAGCTTGGCACCGGTCATGCAGTCGGCCAGGCCTTGGCGAATGTGCCGGACGAAGCGCGCGTACTCGTGCTCTACGGCGATGTGCCGCTTACTCGCGCTGAAACACTGCAGCGTCTAGTGCACGCCGAAAGCAGCTTGGCCATGCTGGCTACGCGCGTGGCCAATCCACACGGGTATGGTCGCGTCATGCGTGACGGCCATGGCCTGGTCCAGGCGGTAATCGAGGAAAAGGACGCCGATGCCAAGCAGCGCGCCATCGACCTGATCAATACGGGCATCGTCGCCGCCGAGGCGGCATCGCTGAAGCAATGGATCGCCAAACTCGGCCGCAACAATGCGCAAGGCGAGTACTACCTCACCGACGTTTTCCAGATGGCCGCGCAGGAAGATCGCGCCGCGCAGTGCATCGAGTGCGAGGATGCGGTGGAAGCTGCCGGCGCCAACAATCCCTGGCAGCTCACGGAACTGGAAGATGCCTACCGGCTGCGCGCCGTACAGGCGCTGATGGCCGAAGGTGTGCGCGTAGCCGATCCCCGGCGCGTGGATGTGCGTGGCAGCGTTAGCGCCGCGCGTGATGTGGAAATCGACATCGATGTGATCCTGGAAGGCGACGTGCAGCTGGGTGAAGATGTACGCATCGGACCGTATTCGCGCCTGAAGGATGTGCAGCTCGCTGCCGGCACCATCGTGCACGCGCACTGCGACATCGAAGGCGTCGTGACGCACGGACCCTGCCTGATCGGCCCCTTCGCGCGCCTGCGTCCGGGCACCGAGCTGGCGGCGGGCGTGCACATCGGCAATTTCGTGGAAACGAAGAAGGCGCGCCTTGGCGAAGGCAGCAAGGCCAATCACCTCACCTATCTCGGCGATACAGTGATCGGACGCCACGTCAACGTCGGCGCGGGCACCATTACCTGCAACTACGACGGCGTGAACAAGTTTGTCACCACCATCGAAGATGGCGCGTTCATCGGCTCCAACAGCGCGCTCGTCGCGCCGGTGACGGTCGGTGCGCAAGCGACCATTGGTGCCGGCTCGGTGATTACCAAGGATGCGCCCGCAGGTGAACTCACCGTGGCGCGCGGACGGCAGGCGACGCTGCCGGGATGGAAGCGTCCCGAAAAGCAGAAATGAGCGATGTGACGCATGCCTGTCTTTCATCCTAAAACGGGCAATGCGTGGCCGGTCGGTGAATCGTTGAAGTGCCGGCGAGCGATCCGCGCAATCTCTGTCACGCCACGTAGGCATGCAACGTCATCACGCAATGCGCACGCCGGCGGTTGATGTCCGCGTGCGTTGCACTTGATGCCCATCCATGCACGTATGCTAGGCAAGTCACCTCCTGCCTTATAGCTACGCTGATGAACCCAAACCTTGCTCTGATCGGGAAGCCTGGCAGCCGGTACCGGCTCAGCACCCCCGCCCTGGTGCTGGACCTGCCTGCTTTGCAGCGCAATATCGCTCGCATGGCGGCGCTGGCAACCAGCCATGGCATCGGTCTCAGGCCTCATGCCAAGAGTCACAAATCGATCGAGATCGCCCGCCTGCAAGCCCAGGCCGGCGTGCGCGGCATTTCGTGCGCAACGCTTGGCGAAGCCGAGGTAATGGTCGAGGCCGGTCTGCCGGGTGTACTGATCACTTCACCCGTGGTCGGCGCTGACAAGCTGCGCCGACTGATCGAATCGGGCCGCAAGGCCGGGCCCGGGCAATTGATGGTGGTCGCCGATCATCCAGGCAATGTCCAGGAGCTGGCAGCACAAGCAAAGCTCCTTGGCTATCGGCTGCCGGTGTTGGTCGACTACCACGCCGGTCTTCATCGCACCGGCGTAACCGATACAGCGGCGGCAGTAGCATTGGCGCAGCAAATCGCCGACAGCGATTCGCTGCTGCTGCAAGGCCTGCAAGCCTATGGCGGGCATCTGCAGCATATCTATGATCCGCAGCAACGAGAGCAGGCTGCTGCCAATCTGTGCAAGGACGTAAAGGCCGTTGTTGCGGCAATCGAAGCGGCCGGCATGCCGCTCAATATCGTCACCGGCGTAGGCACCGGTACGCATGCTTTCGATGCGGCCGCCGGCGTCTTTACCGAGATGCAGCCGGGCTCTTATCTGTTCATGGATTCGGACTATTTGAGAGCGATGAGCGACGCCTCGCATCCGGCACCGTTCGAAACCGCGCTATTCGTGCAGAGCACGGTGGTCAGCGTCAATGCCGATGAGTGGGTCGCCGTCGATGCCGGCCTCAAGAGCCTGGCTACGGACAGCGGCACGCCGGAGGTGGCGTATGGTGTCCAGGGAACGACGCACTATGAATTTTTCGGCGACGAGCATGGCAAGCTGATCGTCGCTACGCCGCATCGTCCAGCGCTAGGCGATCATATCGAGTTCGTTACGTCGCACTGCGATCCCACGGTCAACTTGCATAACTTCTACCATCTGGTCGATGGCGACACGCTGGTGGATATCTGGCCGATCCAGGCGCGGGGACGGATTTAAGTTGGCCCGCGAGTAGGCTGGGATGACGATCCCAGCATCGGGATGCCGTGTGGAACGCTGGGATTAGCATCCCAGCCTACGCGCTGCGTTATCTGAACCGCCAGCCGTCCAGTTCTATCAGCAATTCTTGCCGGCATACGTCGCCGTGCATCAGCAGTACCGGCACGCCAGGCAAACGCCGCTGCAGCATTTCGCGTACACGAGCCGCGTCGACAGCATGACGTACGTAGCCCTTCATTGGCGAATGCGTATCGAATCCAGCCGGCATGTCCGCCGAGGCGAGCAAAGCTTGCAGATTGAGCAGGGTTTCGTCGAGTTGCGCTTCAAGGTCGCCTGCATGCGCCGAAGCGTGGCCGACAACGGCCGCAGTGCCTGAAATCGCCAGAGCATCCCTTGGGGGCATCAGCATGCCGCGCGCAAAGCCCGGCGATGTGCGGCCGTATTGCCGCGGATAACGCCACGCGCTGACCTGGCGCGGATTTTCCACCGCGGCTCCTTCATCCACGCAGGCAAGCAGGTAGACCTGCAGCACTGGCTCGCGGTGGTGATGGCCGATCGCGGTGGCGGCTGGAAATCCGTTCGCGAAGAAATCATCCACGCCCGCCGCGCGTCCATTGCAGAACTGCTTGTAACGCTCGGCATCGCCATCGCCAAGATTGATGTCCGCGATATAGTTCCAGATGCGCAGCACATGACGCTCGTTGCGCGTGCGCATGAAGTGACCCAGTTCGGCATACGCCTGTCGAGCCGCCGCTTCGATGCCGCCCGTCTCGCGCTCATCCAGCTCGATCGCAGCGAACAGCCAGCCGCCACCGGCGGACCAGCGCAACTTGTGCTGGCGGCCACTGACGACCGGGGCGTCGACTTGCCAAACCTCCAGCGGTGCGGGCGCGTCGAAGCACTCCAGGGGCACGCGCAGCCAGCGCGGATCGTCCCAGTCTTCCGTCCCGGCGCCGAAGCCGAAGGCGGCCAGGATGCCGGGTTCGGCCAAGGCCGCCGCAGGCGTCGCCATGCGATAGGTAACGCGGGGAGTACGCGGCAGATCGGGCTGGGCCTGAAGGTTTTCGCTTGCCTGAACCATGCTGGGAAGCAGCAACCGGGGTCGAAAGACCCCTATGTTACACTGGCCGGCCACCTCTCTTGCCCGGGGGCCGTGCCTCCGGAATATCGAAACCCAAGCATGTCCACGCAGACCGCCGCCGAACACGAACTGGCCTCCCTGATCGTGGACGCGCTCAATCTCGAAGCGATCGACCCTGCGGCGATCGATCCCGAAGCCCCGCTATTCGGCGGCGAGCTGGGGCTGGATTCGATCGATGCCCTGGAAATCGCCCTGGCCGTTTCCAAGCGCTACGGCATGCAGCTGCGCTCGGACCATCCGGACAACCAGCGCATCTTCGGCAGCCTGCGCGCGCTTAGCGAACATATTGAACGCGAGCGTACAGCGTAGGCTGGGATGGCAATCCCAGCATCGGGGCGCCGTGTGGAAAGCTGGGATTATCATCCCAGCCTACGCTCAGCCAGAGCCTCATTAAGCCGCCTGACATTTGAAACGTGCATGATCGGCACGGTCCAGACCTCGGCCTAGTAAACGTGGACCTGCCTACTTCCCATCAAGCCAGCCATCGAATGGCGCTTTGCGTAGCGCCGGAGCACCCCTGCCTTCCCGGGCATTTCCCGGGTCGCCCGCTGGTACCTGGCGTGGTTTTGCTCGAGTACGTGGCGCGCGCCTTGCGCGATTGGCGCGGGCAACGCCTGGCGAGTATCCGCGAAGCGAAATTCCTCGCTCCGCTCAATCCCGGCGAAACGGCCGAGCTTGAGCTGGTGGAGCGCGCCGGACAGCTGCGATTCGAGTTGCTGCGCGCCGGCCAAGTCTTGGCTCGGGGCGTGATCGAGGCTGCGGCGTGAGCGGCCATTGGCAGGACCAGCGCGAAGGCGGCAGTCGCTTCTGGCTTGGCGTACTAGTGGCGGCAACCCTGCGTTTCGGGCATGGCTTCATGCGCCGGTTCCTGTATCTCATCAGCTTGTATTACTTTCTGCGCCGTGGTCCCGAGCGGCGTGCCTCGCGCGAATATCTGAGCCGCCTGTTCGGTCGCCGCGCGAGCTTCCGGCAGGTGTTCAAGCATCTTCACTATTTCGCCACCACCATGCTCGATCGCATCTATCTGCTTGCGCATGGCGAGCGCGACTTCGAGTTCGAAGTGACCGGGCTGGAGCAGCTTAAGCACTACCTTGCGCAGGGCAACGGCGTGCTGCTGGTCGGTTCCCACCAGGGTAGTTTCGAAGCGCTGCGTGCGCTGGCGTCGCGCAGTCCCGAGGTGCCGCTGCGGGTCCTGCTGGACAAGCAGAAGACCCCGGCCATCACCGAGCTACTGGAAGCCCTGGCCCCCGAAGTAGGCGAGGCGGTCATCGACGTTTCACAGGGGGGCACCGCCGTTACGCTGGCGATGGCCGAAACCTGCCGCGCCGGTGGGATGGTGGCCTTGCTCGCTGATCGTGGCCGAGCGCACGAAACGCTGCGACGCGTGGACTTTCTTGGCGAACCAGCGCCGTTTCCGATCGGTCCGTGGTTGTTGGCCAGTACGCTGCAAGTGCCGGTGATGCTGTGTTTCGGCTTGTACCGAGGCGGACGTCGTTACGCGCTCAATTTCGAGCTTTTCATGGAGCGGGTGGAGATTCCTCGCGCGACGCGCCATCAGGCGCTGGACGAGATTTTGCGCCATTACGCACAGCGCCTGGAGCACTATGCCCGCCTGGAGCCGTATAACTGGTTCAACTTCTACGACTTCTGGCAACAGGACAGCTTGCTGGCGCAAGCGGTCCCTACGCGTGCTGTGCGCGAGGCATGAGCATGCTGCGGCAAGAAGCGTGGGCAGCACGGATTCCGCATGCCGGTGCCATGGCATTGATCGATACCGTGGTGGATTGGAGCGCCACGGCCATTCATGCGGTAGCTGAGCGACATGCACTGGACGAACATCCCTTGCGTAGTTCCACGGGCTTGCATGCTGTGCATCTTGCCGAATATGGCGCACAAGCCACCGCTGTGCATGGCGCGTTGCTCGGTGAAACAGGTGGACGCGAGGGCCGGCTGGTCAGCCTGCGTGATGTGCGGCTGGCGGTCGAATACGTCGACCTATCGGACGGGCGCTTGGACATCCACGCGCATCGGCTCGCGGCGGATGAACTGGGAGCGCAATACCGGTTCGAGGTCGAACAGCAAGGTCAGTTGCTCGCTTCGGGTCGCGTGACAGTGATGTATGCCACTGGGTTGTAGTCACCTACACCACACGATGCGAGTACGTGTCATCGACGATCAGCGGTGCTGCCCTGGAGCGGCTGTAGCTCGCCCGGATTTGGCCGTAACGGAAAACCTGGCCGGTGGTGTATAGGGCAATCCGCATGAAGTCGCGCAGCGGGTTGAAGTGGCTAAGGCGGAACGAACCTTCGTAACGCGAGGCGATCGGCACCGAGACGATGCCCAGCCCCTTTTGGCGTGAGGCGGCAATCAACACGGCGGCTTCAAAGACGAAATTCTGGGCATCCAGCTCCACCAGCTCCAGCGCGCTGCGTGGATACCAGCGCTGCCCGCTTTGCGTGTCGGCTATCGGTTGTGCGCAGGCCCACGAAATGCCCCAATCCGCGAAGGCGTTCGCACGGCGGCGTGCCTTCGGTTGCTGCTCACGTTGCAATAGGCGCGCACCGATCACGATGTGATCGGGAAAGCGCTTGCCCACGTCGACCAGGCGCGGGATATCTTCGGCCAGGTGCTGACCGTCGCCATCCATCGTGACCACGGCGTCAAAACCTTGCCGCAATGCTGCACGAAAGCCGGTGCGCAAGGCCTCGCCCTTGCCCTGCCGATGATCATGACGCAGCAGCGTAACGGGCAGTGCGCTGACGATCTCCACGGTGCGATCGTCGGAGCCATCGTCGATGACGATGACCGGCACGCCCAAGCGCAGGGCAGATTTCACCACCTTGCCGATCGCCTTCTCCTCGTTGAGGCAGGGAACCAGCACGCACCAACGCAATACACCGTTCACACCTACATCTCCCTTTGTACATGCAAGCCGAGTTGCTCCGAAGCCGCCAGCACGCAGTCGCCGCGTCCGGTCGCCAACATGGCCAGCAGCGGCAATGCCGCCGCGGAAGCGTTGTCGTGCATCCATGCCAGGCATTCGGTGGGCAGCGGCGGATGGCGGGGTGCGGATGCCGTCAGGGCAAGACGCAGTCGATGACCCGCATCCTTGCCAGGCGACAGCACCAGTGCGCAGCCGAAGACCTGCGTGCCGCCGATCAGCTCGCCGAGTGGACCGACGCCGACATCGTCGCTGCAGACCAGCAGCACTGGCCGGTTATCCGCGCAAGCGAGCACGGCAGCTTCCAGCAGGCCGGCACCGAAACTGGCGCTGCCAGCACAGGTGGCGCTGGACGGCGCATGGCAATCGGCGGCGATGGTCCAATAGCCGGCCGCCGCGTTATGCACGGAATTGTGGAAGCGCGTGGGTGAAAGCTCGGTGGGCGTGCGTGCAAGCACGCTGCACATGTAATCGGTGGTGACCTGGTCGCCATAGGCCGAGGCGAACACGCAAGCCAGGCTGCTGGCGGCCCGTCCACTCATCGCCACGGCTTGCGAGGCCGCTTCGATGGCTACGAGCACGCTTTGCGGAGCGCGCCGCCGCTCAATGGGCGACAAGGCCGATGCAGGCGGGCGCGCAGCCCCCGTCGCGGGCATTTCGCCGGCAAGCAGGTCCTGCAAGGCATGGAAGCCGGCCAGTTGTGGCGACCATACGCCGATGCCTTCTATCTGGATCGCCAGCGCATTCATGCGATGTGATCCGCGCGTGCAAAGGCAAGGCAGGCATTGCTGCCGCCAAAACCGAAGGAATGGCTGAGTGCTATCCGCAAAGACCGTGTTTCATTGCGCCATGCAAAGTGCTCGGAACAGGCCGGATCAGGCTCGATAATGCCTGCGTTACCGGGTACGAAGCCCTCGCGCAAGGCCAGCATCGTGATCACCGCTTCGACGATCCCGGCCGCACCCAGGCTGTGGCCGGTGAGGCCTTTGGTGGAGCTCACGCGCGTGCTGGTGGGAAACAGGCGTGCGACGACTGCCGCTTCCATCGCATCGTTCTTCTGGCTCGCCGTGCCATGCAGGTTGATGTAGTCCACCGCGGATGCGGCGATGCCCGCGCGCTCGAAGATGTCGCGCAAGGCCAGCTCCGCGCCGAGGCCCGACGGATCGGGCGTGGACATGTGATGCGCATCGCTCGACTCGCCGCAACCCAGCAGGTGCAGCTCCGCCTGGGGTTGGGATGGTGCGCGTTCCAGCAAGGCGAAGCCGGCGGCTTCGCCAATCGAAATGCCGCGTCTTGCGGCATCGAACGGACGGCACGGCTCCGGCGATACGAGTTCCAGTGCGTTGAAACCGAACAACGTGCTGTCGCATAGCGAATCGACTCCGCCCACGATGGCTGCATCCACCAGCCCAAGGCGAATCAGCCGTTCCGCGCTGGCAAACACTTTCGCACTGGAAGAGCAGGCGGTGGAAACGGTGAGACAGGGGCCTTCGACGCCCAGTGCGGCGGCAACGAACGCGGTAAGCGAATGCGGCGTATGAATGCTCTTGCGGTGCAGGTCGGCGGGCAGGCGTCCGGCTTCGAGACGACGGTAACCTTCCTCGGTAGCCCTGATGCTCGCCGTGGAGGTGCCCAGCAACAAGGCCAAACGCTTGGCTCCATAGCGTTCCCGGGCGGCTTGCACCTTGGCCAGGAAGTCATCCTGGCGCAAGCCCAGCCAGGCCAGGCGGTTGTTGCGACAATCCCACTCGGCTTGGGCGGCCGGCAGCGCAAGCTCTTCCACGCCATCGACGCGCCCGATCCAGCACGGCAACGGGGTGTTGCTGAAGTCGTTGATGCGCAGGCCGCTGCGCTGCCGGCAAAGCGCGTCGAGATGGGCATCCAAGCCTTGGCCCAGTGCAGAAGTTGCGGTATAGGCCGTGACCGCAAGCGGAAGGGTTGTCACACGCATGGCGAGAGCCTAGCCACGGGACAGGGGCTTGCCTAGATGGCTCTCCGGCCCGTGGCGGCTGGCGTTCATTCGCGTAGGCTGGGATGGCAATCCCAGCTTCCCGATGCTGGGATTGCCATCCCAGCCTACGACAGCGGTTTGGTTTGGTTTCGCTCGGAAGGGCTCTTGCTAAGCTTGAGCACCCCACGTGCGAAACGGATAGACGGATGAAAAGCGAGCAGGTCGAAAGAGTCGAAGCTTTCCTGCGCAAGCTCCAGGATGGCATCTGCAAGACGATCGAAGAGGTCGACGGCAACGCACGCTTCATCGAAGATGCGTGGACTCGGCCAGCTGGCGGCGGCGGGCGTACGCGCGTGTTGCGTGAGGGTGCTGTATTCGAGCAGGCCGGAGTGAACTTCTCCCTGGTCCATGGGGACAAGCTGCCGCCCAGTGCGACCGCACATCGACCGGAGCTGTCCGGCGGCGGTTTTATCGCCACCGGCGTGTCGCTGGTGTTGCATCCGCGCAACCCCTATGTGCCCACGACGCACGCCAACGTACGCTATTTCGAAGCACAAAAGGAAGGCGAGCAGCCGGCGTGGTGGTTCGGTGGCGGCTTCGATCTCACGCCGTTCTATCCGTTCGAAGAAGATGTGCGGCATTGGCACACCGTTGCACATGACTTGTGCGCGCCGTTCGGCGCGGACTTCTATCCGCGCTACAAGAAATGGTGCGACGAGTATTTCTACCTCAAGCATCGCGCCGAAACGCGCGGCGTCGGCGGCTTGTTCTACGACGACCTCAACGAAGGCGGATTCGACCAGTGCTTCCAGTTCATGCAGGCGGTGGGGCAGGGTTTTATGGATGCCTATCTGCCGATCGTCGAACGCCGCAAAAACACCCCCTACGGCGAACGCGAACGCGAGTTCCAGCTCTACCGGCGCGGCCGCTACGTGGAATTCAACCTGGTCTACGATCGCGGCACGCTGTTCGGACTGCAGTCCGGTGGCCGGACCGAATCGATCCTGATGAGCCTGCCGCCACGCGTGCGCTTCGAATACGCCTACCAGCCGCAGGAAGGCTCCGCCGAAGCGCGGCTTGCTGAATACCTCAAGCCGCGCGAGTGGCTGTAGCGCTCAGTTCAAGGGCTGGGCGCCGCTGAAACGCACCGGCGTGGCGCCTTTCACGGGGCCGATCTGCGCGCTGTCGCTGACCTCAAGGACCACCTCGCGGTGAAAATCCAGCGTGCCGCGAACGACCGCATGCGGGCCGATGATTACGCGCGGTGGGCGACTGCCAATGCTCCAGCCGTGTTGCTCGTTGACCACGATGCCGCCGTCCACGCGCGCACCTTCACCCAGGGTGATGTCGCCGTTGGTGGTTTCCAGGCCGCCACCGACGTGAGCGCGATCAAGCCGGATGGAGCCGTTGACGTTGGCTACATTGCCGGATACGTCCGCATCGGAGGCTAGCGAAATACCTCCGTTCGTGCTGCTCACATCGCCACGCACCTGGGCACCTTGAGCGAGGGTCTCCGCACCGTTGACCGCGCGTACGCTTGCGGCCTGCGCCTTGGCGCCCAGGTGCACCGAACCGTTCACGGTCTTGGCATCCTGCACGACGGCGCCGTCGCCAATGTTTACCGAGCCATTGACGCTGTGCACGTCTCCGGCGTGTTGACCGGCATCGACCGAAACCGAGCCATTGACCTTGCTGATGTCCTGGGCGGCCGCCGTCAGGGGCAGGAGCAGGGTCAGGGCGAGAGCCAACGTCGTGAAGCGCATGGTGAACCTCCTTGGTGGGTTGGACATAGGATGCCTGGTGCCAGCCCAGGGTTTAGCGTGACTTCCGACAGGGCCGGGAATTGACGCGGTCAGGCACGGCCTGCACCATTCCCTTTCTTGTCTCCGCTTACCTTCGAACCGAAACCATGCACAAGCTAGTCCTGATCCGTCACGGCCAATCCCAATGGAACCTCGAAAACCGCTTCAGCGGCTGGGCTGACGTGGACATCACCGAGCAGGGCGCCGCGGAGGCGCGCGAGTCGGGCGAACTGCTGGTGCAGGCGGGTTATCACTTCGACGTGGCGCATACCTCGGTACTCAAGCGCGCGGTGCGCACGCTGTGGCATGTGCAGGACGCAATGGACCTGATGTGGATACCGGTGCTTACCGACTGGCGCCTCAACGAACGCCACTACGGCGGCCTCACCGGTCTCAACAAGGCCGAAACCGCGGCCAAGTACGGCGAGGACCAGGTGAAGGTCTGGCGCCGCAGCTATGACATTCCACCGCCGCCGCTGCCGCGCGCGGAAAACCCTTCGCTTGAGGACCCGCGCTACACCGGACTCGACCCGAAGCTGATTCCGGACACCGAGTGCCTGAAGGACACCGTCGAGCGCGTGATGCCGTATTGGAATGAAGTGCTGGCGCCTGCCATCCGCAGTGGCCAGCGCGTGCTGCTGGTGGCGCACGGCAATTCGATCCGCGCGCTGGTGAAGTACCTCGACCAGATTTCCGACGAGGAAATCGTCGAGTTGAACATTCCCAACGGCGTGCCGCTGGTGTACGAGTTCGACGAACAGCTCAAGCCGCTGCGCCACTACTACCTGGGCGACGCGGATGCGATCGCTGCCAAGATGGCCGCCGTGGCCAACCAGGGCAAGGCCAAGTAGGCATTCGTCGCGGGCAAAGCGCATGACGGGTGTCAATCGCCTGTCATCGAAGCGGCTGCTAATCTGCGCGGGACTCCTTGGTTGGCAGACCTCATGGAACCCCATTTCAGCATGCCGCTGGTCCTGATCCCGGTGATCGCGTTCGCCGTATGGCGGCGAGTGCGCAGGCAGTTTGGCCCGCAGCCGATCCGGCGTACACGAATGATCCTGCGCATCGCGATCCTCGCCGCGATTGCCGGCCTCATCACGCTAGCCGTCATGCACGACCTGCGGCTGCTGGAGGGCCTGGCCGGCGGAGTGTTGGCCGGCGCCGCACTGGGCTTGCTCGGGCTTCGCCTCAGCCGGTTCGAGGTGCACCCGGTGAAAGGCGACTGCTATGTGCCCAATCCTTACATCGGCGCCCTCGTCACCGCCTTGTTGCTGGCACGCCTGGTATGGCGCTTCGCCATGCTAGGGCCGGCGATGCAGGACCCGACCGGCGCCACACAGCCCCTCCACGGCCCCGGCATCGGCCAGAGTCCGCTGACCCTGCTCACGTTTGGCCTGGTCGTGGGTTATTACGTCTGCTACTACGGCGGGCTGCTGGTCCATCACCAGCGCATCGTGCGCAACCGGCCCGAGCTGCGCGACCCGGCCTGACTACAGGGCGTCGTGGTCCAGCTCGCCGGTGCGGATGCGGACCACCTGCTCCAGGTTGCTGACAAAGATCTTGCCGTCGCCGATCTTGCCGGTGCGGGCCGACTGCGTGATGGCTTCCACCACGCGTTCGAGCTGGTCGTCGTCCACCGCCACTTCCACCTTGATCTTGGGCAGGAAATCGACCACGTACTCGGCGCCGCGGTAAAGTTCGGTATGGCCCTTCTGCCGGCCAAAGCCCTTGACCTCGGTCACGGTGATGCCTTGCACGCCTACTTCGGCGAGGGCTTCCCGGACGTCGTCCAGCTTGAACGGTTTGATGACAGCTACCACCAATTTCATGGAATTTTCCTTTGGCAGGCCCGCTCGGGCCCGGTTACGCGGTGCGCAGGATAGCCATTCTGCCCCGCCGAGGGCAGTCCGGACTGCCTTGTAGGAAAATGCCTACACGTTTTGACGGAGCACACCGATGGCGCGGCTTTTCCCCTTCTTCATAAACTACTCCCCGACGAGTTCGAGGTGCCTACCATGATGGGCAGGCAGGATATCGACCAGATTGCCCTGCGACTAGTTTCGTTGGTTCCGCCAGGGATGGTGGACGCGCATAAGGATTTGCGCGCCAATTTCCACGATGTCCTGGCGCAGGGACTGCGCCATCTCGAGCTGGTTACCCGCGAGGAATTCGAAGTTCAGACCCAGGTATTGGCGCGTACCCGCGCCAGGGTCGAGGAACTCGAAAAACGCGTGGCGGAACTGGAAGCCGCCGTCTCATCCCGCGGGGTCTAATCCAGTTCCGGTAGCCGTCCCCGATTCGTCACCATCACCCCAAGGAATCGGGGGCGGCCGTTTTCGTCCTCATTTTGCGCAGATGCCATGGAGTCGCTCGATGGGCCGATCAATCAGCGACTCCGTTTGCATGGGTGGCCCATGAGCCTGGCCGTTACCCTAAGCCGTGCCCAGGAAGGGGTCGCCGCACCGCAGGTGATGGTGGAAGTGCATCTTTCCGGCGGCCTGCCCAGCACCCACATCGTGGGCCTCCCCGAGGCGGCCGTGCGCGAGGCGCGCGACCGGGTGCGCGTGGCCATCCAGAGCGCTGCGTTCGAATACCCCAACCGCAAGGTCACGGTGAACCTCGCCCCGGCGGAGCTGCCCAAGGACGGCGGCCGTTTCGACTTGGCCATCGCCTTGGGCATCCTGGCGGCGGGCAACCAGGTTCCGCGCGAAAAGCTCGACGACTGCGAATTCCTGGGCGAACTGGCGCTTTCCGGCCAGCTGCGCCCCGTCTCCGGCGTGCTGCCCGCCTTGCTGCGGGCCAGGGCGCGCGGGCGGCGGGTAGTGGTGCCGCGCGCGAACGCGGACGAAGCCGCCTTGATTCCCGAAGTCGACGTGCGCGTGGCGGACACGCTTTCCGACGTTTGCGGCTGGTTGCGTGGCTCGCATGAGCTGGCGCAGCCGGCGATGGCGCTAAGCCTGGCGCCCGACAACGATGGCGGCCCGGATCTCATCGACGTACGTGGCCAGTTGCAGGCCCGCCGAGCCCTGGAAATCGCCGCGGTAGGTGGTCATCACCTGCTGCTGGTGGGGCCGCCTGGCACCGGCAAGACCATGCTGGCCGAGCGCCTGCCCGGCATCCTGCCACCGTTGAGTGAATCCGAGGCGCTGGAAACCTGCGCCGTGCTGTCGGTGGCGGGCCAGACGGTGGACCCGGCGCATTGGCGCCGCCGTCCGTTCCGGGCGCCGCATCACACTGCCTCGGCGGTCGCCCTGGTGGGCGGCAGCTCGCAGCCTCGGCCCGGCGAAATCTCGCTTGCGCACAACGGCGTGCTGTTTCTCGACGAGCTGCCCGAATTCAGCCGGCACGTCCTGGAAGTCCTGCGCGAACCCCTGGAATCGGGGCATATCCTGATCTCGCGTGCGGCGCGACAGCTACGTTTTCCGGCGCAATTCCAGCTGGTCGCGGCCATGAATCCATGTCCCTGCGGCTATGCGGGTGAAAGCAACCAGCGTTGCCGCTGCACGCCCGACCAGGTCCAGCGTTACCGCTCGCGTATTTCCGGTCCGCTGCTCGACCGCATCGACTTGTGCGTAGACGTGCCCACCGTGCCTCTGAGTGAATTGAGCGCGCAGCGCACTACGCACGACGAAGATTCGGCCACGGTGCGCCAGCGCGTGGTGCGTGCGCGCAATCATGCCTTGGCGCGCGCCGGCCAGCCAAATGCGGAGATCAGCAACCGCGAGCTGGAGCGAGATTGCGCGCTGGGGCCGGCGGAGCGCAAATGGTTCGACGCGGCGCTGGAAAAGCTCGGCCTTTCGGCACGGGCCTATCATCGCACCCTGCGTGTGGCGCGCACGATTGCCGATCTGGATAACGGTGCGGCTGCACTGGATAAGCATCACCTGGCCGAGGCATTGCAGTACCGGCGCTTGTCGATGCTGTCCGAGTAGCCACGCGCAAAGCTGGGATTGTCATCCCTCTACGTCCCTGATGGTTTGCGTCGCTGATCGATCGAGGGCTGGATTGATCGGTACAGCTGTGTGGAACGATGTCAGTTTGTAATGCATGGATGACCCTGGGAGATCGAGCATGCAATGGGGAGAAGCCTTGAAAGCCGCACCTTTCGTACGGCTATCAAGATTGAGCGTCGGCGGGGTAGCGGGCTGCATCATTGGCATGGCCACCCATATCCATCTGGACGGCTCCGCGCGGGACGATGCGCTTTTGTGGAATTTGCTGGCGCTGCTGTTGATTTGCCTGGTATTTGCGTGCACCTTCCTGCCCATTTCATGGGACGGCGCCAATCGCATCCAGCGGGGACAGCCGCTGATGCCATCGCAGCAAATGTATAAGCGGATGATCTTGTATTTCGTTGCGTCGTCCTTGGTCGCTAGCTTGATTTTCTATTATGTGTTTTAGCGCGTAGGCACCCTCGCCCCGCAGGGAGAGGGTGCATGGTGCTCATCACGCCGCTGATGCGCGGTGAAACTGTGCCTCTTCGGTCGAACCTTTCAGGGCTACCGTCGAAGACTTGCCCTGCTGAATCGCCTGCGTCACCGCATCGAAGTAGCCGGTGCCCACTTCGCGCTGGTGCTTCACTGCGCTGAAGCCTAGTTCCGCCGCCGCGAATTCCTTCTCCTGCAACTCCACGAAGGCGCTCATCTGGCGGTGCGCATAGCCCTGCGCCAATTCGAACATGCCGTAGTTCAGGCTATGGAAGCCGGCGAGCGTGATGAACTGGAACTTGTAGCCCATCGCGCCGAGTTCTCGCTGGAACTTGGCGATGGTGGCGTCGTCCAGGTTGCGTTTCCAGTTGAAGCTGGGCGAGCAGTTATAGGCCAGCAGCTTGCCCGGGAACTTCGCATGGATCGCTTCGGCGAACTGGCGCGCCTGCTCCAGGTTCGGCTTGCTGGTCTCGCACCAGACCAGGTCGGCATACGGTGCATAAGCGAGGCCGCGGCTGATCGCCTGTTCCAGGCCCGGACGCACACGGAAGAAACCTTCCAGCGTGCGCTCGCCGGTGGTGAAGGGCTTATCGTTGTCGTCGATGTCCGAAGTGAGCAGGTCGGCGGCATCTGCATCGGTGCGCGCCACCAGCAAGGTCGGCACGCCAAGCACGTCGGCGGCGAGGCGTGCGGCATTCAATTTCTCCACCGCTTCGCGGGTAGGCACCAAGACCTTGCCGCCCATGTGGCCGCACTTCTTTACTGAAGCGAGCTGATCCTCGAAGTGCACGCCGGCCGCGCCGGCCTCGATCATTGCCTTCATCAACTCGAAGGCGTTGAGCACGCCGCCGAAGCCGGCCTCCGCATCGGCCACGATCGGCGCCATCCAGTCGATGTCGTCCTTGCCTTCGGCATGATGCAACTGGTCGGCGCGCAACAAGGTGTTATTGATGCGCTTGACCACCAGCGGCACCGAATTGGCCGGATAAAGCGACTGGTCGGGATACATCTCGCCAGCCACGTTGGCATCGGCGGCGACTTGCCAGCCGCTCAGGTAGATGGCTTGCAGGCCGGCTTTCACCTGCTGCATCGCCTGGTTGCCGGTCAGCGCGCCGAGCGCATTGACGAACGGCTCTTTCTGCAGCGATTTCCACAGGCGCTCCGCGCCGCGGCGCGCCAGCGAATGTTCGACCGCTACCGTGCCGCGCAGGCGCGCGACGTCTTCGGCGGTGTAGCTGCGCTGGATGCCATTCCAGCGCGAATTGTTTTTCCAATCGAGGGCAATCTGTTCGGCAGTCGGCAAGTGGGTTTTCATGGCGCGTGCTCCTTTTTTGTTGTGCGCGCGATCAAGCGAGCTGTTCGTAAGCGGGAAGGGTGAGGAAGTTGCCGAGTTCATCGTCGTGGGTGAGTTCGGCAAGCAGGCGAGCGGCATCGGCGGCGCGGCGTGCGCCGGGCAGCGTGCTCCCTTGCAGGCGATGTGCGTGCGTGGCGAGGGCGTGATCGAACAGCGCGAAATCGATCGGCGCGTGGTCGGTGAATTCCAGGCTGCCGTGATGCAGCCACTGCCACAGCTGCGAGCGGGCGATTTCGGCGGTGGCCGCATCCTCCATCAGGTTATGGATCGGTACGCAGCCCAGGCCTTCCAGCCAGGCGGCGGTATAGCGCAATGCCACTTCCACGTTGTTGTCGAAGCCGGCGCGGGTGATGGTGCCGCCGCAAGGCGCGATCAGCGTGTCGCGGTCTGCTTGCACGTCGTCGCGCTTGACGTGGAGCTGGTTCGGCGTCGGCATGTGGCGATCGAAGATTTCCATCGCCACGGCTACCAGCGCGGGATGCGCCACCCAGGTGCCATCGTGGCCGGCCTGCACTTCGCGCAACTTGTCGGCGCGCACCTTGGCCATCGCCTGTTCGTTCGCTTCCTCGTCGTTCTTGATCGGAATCTGTGCTGCCATGCCACCCATGGCGAACGCGCCGCGGCGATGGCAGGTCTGAATCAGCAGTTCCGAATACGCCTTCAGGAACGGCACCGTCATCAGCACCTGGCCGCGGTCAGGCAGCAAGCGGTCGCGGTGGCCGCGGAAGGTCTTCAGGTAGGAAAAGATGTAGTCCCAGCGGCCGCAGTTGAGCCCGACCACGCGCTCGCGCAGCGCATGCAGGATCTCGTGCATCTGGAACACCGCCGGCAGCGTTTCGATCAGCACGGTGGCTTTCATGCAGCCGTATGGCAGGTCGAGTTCGTCCTCGGCCAGCGCCATCACTTCATTCCATAGCGCCGCCTCTTCCATCGCTTCCAGCTTGGGCAGGTAGAAGTACGGGCCGCGCTCGCGCGCATGCAGTTTGCGCGCGTTGTGGAAGGCGAACAGGCCGAAGTCGACCAGGGCGCCGGCGATGGGTTCGCCGTAAACAGTGATGTGCCGTTCGGGCAGATGCCAGCCGCGCGGGCGGATCACCAGCACCGCCGGATTGGCGCCCACGCGATAGTGCTTGCCCTCGGGGGCGCGGTATTCCAGCGTGCCGTCCACCGCGTCGCGCAGGTTGAGCTGGCCATCCAGCTGGTTGGCGAAGCTGGGCGCGGAGGAGTCCTCGAAGTCGGCCATGAACACCTTCGCGCCCGAGTTCAGCGCGTTGATGATCATCTTGCGTTCGACCGGCCCGGTGATCTCCACCCGCCGATCCTGCAAGGCGGTGGGAATCGGGGCTACGGTCCAGTCACCCTGGCGGATGTCCTGGGTGTCGGGCCGGAAATCCGGCAAGACTCCGGCGTCGTAACAGGCCTGGCGCTGGCGCCGTGCCTCCAGCAACTGCCGGCGTCGCGGTTCCGCAAAGCGGTGCAGGCGGGCCAGGAAGGCCAGGGCCTCGGGGGTAAGAAGGTCCTCGTAACCGGTAGTGTCCGCTTGGATCTCGATCGGCCGGCTGACGAGTTTTTCGCTGGGTACTGCCATGGGCTGCTTCTCCACCTTGGGTTGATCGGGTGCGATGGAAAGCTAGGCCAGCGAGGTAAGATTTGACAAAGCAAATGTTTCAATTTTAGATATTCAAATTGTCAATACATAGCATAAGCTATTGAAGAAGCTGTCATCCTGGGGCCTGTCTGGAGGCCGAACATGGCAAAAAAGCTAGCATCCGGCAGCGTGAAGCGCGCGCCAAGGCGCAAGGCTGCCACCCCGAAAGCAGACGGCGGCCGGTACTACTACAAGGGCAATCGCCTTAAGCAGATGCGCGCCTTCGTCACCACGGTAAAGCTAGGCACGCTCAGTCGTGCCGCCGAGGCGCTGTACCTGTCCCAGCCCTCGATCAGCCTGCAGTTGCAGGCGCTGGAGCGGGAGCTGGGGGTGGAGCTGCTGCGTCGCAGCCGCCGGCGCATCAATCTCACCGACGCCGGTGAAGCGCTGTACGAACTGGCGCGCCCCCTGGTGGAGGGCTGGGAAAACCTCGATCGCCAGTTCCATGCGAAGGTGAAAGGCATGCACGCGGGCAAGCTGACGGTGGCGGCCGGCACGTCCACCATCCAGTACCTGCTGCCTGGCCTGGTGCGGCAGTATCGCGAACGCTACCCCGAAGTGCAGTTACAGCTGGCCAACGTCACCGGCAAGGATGGCCTGGCGTTGTTGCGCGCGGACGAGGCCGACTTCGCCGTGGGCTCGATGCTCGACGTGCCCAACGACATCGCCTGGGCGCCGGTCTATCACTACGACCCTCTGTTGATCACGCCGCTGGATCACCCGCTCGCGCATCGGCAGAACGTGCTGCTGGAAGATCTGTCGCCATATGGCCTGATCCTGCCGCCGCAACGCCTTTCCACCTACCGGCTGGTGGACCTGGTGTTCCAGCAGCGGCAAGTGCCTTATCACGTCGCCATCGAAGTCGGCGGATGGGAAGTAATCAAGGAGTATGTGGCGATGGGGATGGGTATCTCCATCGTCACCAGCATCTGCATCACCGAGGCGGATCGCCAACGCTTGGCGGTGCGCAACATGCGCCAGTACTTCCCGCCGCGCAGCTATGGCGTGGCGATGCGCAAGGGTAAGTTCCTGAGCAAGGAGGCGCAGGCCTTCATCGACCTGATCCGTCCCGGCCTGCTGACCCATCGCGATTACGACGAGTCGGGGCATTCGGAGCGTTGAGCACCACTGACCATGGGCACTTGGCGTCCTGTTCGAGCGCAGGCCACGATGGCCGGCACATCGAGAGAGGGTGTCCATCATGCAACTTCGCAAATCCATTCTTGCCGGCACGCTGATGCTGTGCTCATGGGTTCCCTGTCACGCCGCCGACCAGGCTTCTCAGGTCATGGAACCCGTGCATAAGTTTTTCGATGCCCTGGGGCGTCAGGACAAGAACGCCATGCTCACCGTGGCGGCGCCGCATATCGAAATCACCAGCATGCACCAAGGCGAACTACACCGATTGAGTATCGATGCCCTGGCCGATGCCATTGCAGCACATCGAGGCGGAACCATCGCCGAGCACATCGATCATCCACGGGTGCAAGTGGATCATGATCTTGCCGTGGTGTGGGCGCCTTACAAGTTCACGGTAGATGGGCACGTGCATCATTGCGGCACCGACGTCATAACGCTTGGCTATACCGACAACCGCTGGCTCATCATCGGTTTGTCCGACAACGAAAGAAAAGAAAATTGCCCATGACCGTCCCTATATACTGATAAGCCGAGCGACGCTCGGGACAAATGTGATGGATCAAAGGCCATAGGGGGCATTATGAAAAGGTATTTTCTGCTGTTAGGTATGACGGTGGCTCTCACTGCGTGCGTTACGAACATCAAGCCGGACGTGACCCAAAACCCGCCGCCGTCAGAGCGGCTCGCGAACTTCCAGCACTTCAAGCTGCTTCCGTTGACCGCTTCGGCCGATGCGAAGGGTAATGCCGAGGCGTTGCAGAAGATCGAGGGTAATCTGCAAACCAAGCTTCAGCCGGTGATCTCCGGCTGGGATTCCCAGGGCACCGATGGGCGCACCCTGCAAATCGAACCGGTCGTAACGCAGTTGAAGTTCGTTACTACCGCTGGTCGCATTTGGGGCGGAGCGTTCGCGGGAAGTTCGGCGGTCGTAATGAAGCTGCGGCTGGTCGATGCCTCGACCGGAAAAGTCGTGGCCGATCCGGAGTTCTACCAGCGTGCCGCTGCGATGGGCGGGGCGTACAGTTTTGGGGGAAGCGACGTGGGCATGCTCGATCGCATTGCTACTGTTTCCCAGGAGTATCTGCAGCACAATTACCAGCAGGCCGTGGGTGGGCCGACTGGATTGGCCGCAGAGGCGAAATAGCCGGCTCGATCGAGGGCGGTTGTGGAGATGAAGCGCGTAGGCTGGGATGATAATCCCAGCTTTTTACACAGCATCCCGATGCTGGGATTGCCATTCCAGCCTACGCGTTACGTGCGCTGCTGCAGCGCGAGTTTCACGCCAAACGCCAGCAACACCGTGCCGCACAGGCGGTCCATCCCTTGCCCGAATCGCGGGCGGGTGGTCAGCAGCCGATGAATGCGCGCGCCCATCAAAGCCAGCACGGTCGACCAGGCCAGGCCGGTACCGATAAAGCTCAGGCCCAGTAGCAGCAGGCCAATTTGCGGGTGGGTGGCATGCATGGATACGAATTGCGGCAGGAACGCGAGAAAGAACAATGCCACCTTGGGGTTGAGCACGTTGGTAAGCATGCCTTGCCGGAACGCCGCGCCTAGGCCTTTGCCGCGCGTTTCCGTTGGCTGCCGTGTGCCGCCGCGCGACAACAGCATGCGCAAGCCGATCCATACCAGATAGGCTGCGCCCAGATACTTCAGCACACTGAAGGCGAGTGCCGATGTCATCAGGATCGCCGAGATCCCCAGCACGGCCGCCAGCGTGTGCACGATGCAGCCGGCATTGATGCCCAGCGCTGCCGCCATGCCCACCGCATGCCCTTCGCGACCGCTGCGGGTAAGGATATAGAACGTATCCAGGCCTGGTGTGAGGTTGAGTGCGATGCTGGCCAGCAGGAAGGCTTCGTAGTGCTGGATGCCTAAGGTTTCCACGCGTTTCCCTCTTTACGATGCTTCAGTGTTGCGGTGCTTGCCGCGGTATGGCCGGAACAACGCACGGATGGCCGGCATGTCCGCGTCGGGATCATCGCTGGCCCGCAGCAGCGGGCCCAGGGTGAAGGTCTTGCTGGGATAGTCGATGAAGATCGGCTGGATCGGCACGTTGGCCTCGCGCGCGATGCGCAGAAAACCGGATTTCCATTGCTTGACGTGCTTGCGCGTGCCCTCGGGGGTGATGCCCAGCCACATGCGTTCGTGCTCGCCGAAGCGCTTCACCATCTGGCCGACCACGTTCAAGGCGGCCTTGCGATTGATCGCGATCATGCCGATCGGCCTGAGGATCACACCCAGCGGCCCTTCCAGCACTTCGCGCTTGATCATGATGTTGATGTTGATGCCCAGCCCGATCTTCATCATCAAGCCCCACACGCCGTCCCAATAGGACGAATGCGGCGCGCCGATCAGGATCAGTTTCGGCTCGTCCGGCAGCAGGCCAAGCAAGCGCCAGCCGGAAAGGCGCAGCAGCGCGCGCATCAGCCAGGGCCAGAAGCGGCTGTTGAGCCGGGGGGCTTGCGGTGGTACCGCCGGCAGGATGGGGTCGCTCACTCGTGGCTCCAGGAACGGGATCGGCCTTGCTTGATCTTGCCCCGCTGCTGCTTGCTGTCCAGGCGGCGCTGTTGCGAGGCACGGGTGGGTTTGGTGGCAACGCGCTTCTTCGGCGCGACGAGCGCACCGCGCAGGATTTCCACCAGGCGTTCGCGCGCGTCTTCGCGGTTGCGGCCCTGGTCGCGGAAGCGGCGGGCCTGGATCACCAGCACGCCTTCATCGGTCATGCGCCGGTCGCGGCGCGCGAGCAGGCGTTCGCGCACGTCTTCCGGCAGGGAAGGAGAGTGCAGCACATCGAAGCGCAGTTCCACCGCGCTTTCGGTGCGATTGACGTGCTGGCCGCCAGGGCCGTCCGCGCGCATGAAACGCACGACCAGCTCGGACTCCGGCAGGTTGATGGATCGGCTAACAGGCAACATGCCGCCAGTTTAGCCGGTCGGCATGACGCTTGGCCTTCGCTCGGTAGGCTGGGATGACAATCCCAGCATTGTCATGCGTGCCTGTCGCGATGCTGGGATTGTCATCCCAGCCTACGGCTCCGGTAGGGACCAGCCGAAGCGTTCCAGCAGACCCAGAAAGGCGGTATCGAGCGGCGCCTCCAAAAGCATCGGCCGACCATCGAGCGGATGGCGGAAGCTGAGCCGCCAGGCGTGCAGCAACATGCGATGACAGCTGAAATATTGTTTGTAGAGGCGGTTGTGGTCGCTGCGCCCGTGTTGGCAATCGCCGATCACCGGGTGATGGAGGTGCGCCAGGTGCTTGCGGATCTGGCGAAACCGGCCGGTTTGCGGTTCCGCCAGCACCAGTGCATAGCGTTGCTGCGGATAACGGCCCAGCTCGATGGGCACCTCCACCGTGGCCAAGCGGCGATAACAGGTGCGTGCTTCGCGGCGTGGGCCCGTTTCGCGTGAGCCCGGGAGAGGGTAGTCGATCGTGCCTTCGGTCGGCTCCGGCCAGCCGCGAACCACCGTCAAATACTGCTTGTGCACGTCGCGACCCATGAACTGCTCGCCCAGTGCGGCGGCCATCTCGGTAGAGCGGGCGACCAGCAGCACGCCACTGGTGGCGCGGTCGAGACGGTGCGCGAGGTACAGCGTGCCGCCGACTTGTTCGCGCAGGACGTCGACCAGGAAGGTGTCGGCGTTGCCCACCATTTTAGAGCGGTGCACGGCGAGGCCCGCGGGTTTGTTGACCGCGATCAGGGCGTCGTCTTGGTACAGGATGTCGAGCATCGGCGAGGCGGGACTAGCGTCTTACCCACCCATACACAAACGACAGCAAGCCGCATGCACCCAAGCCCAGCGGCAGCAACGGACCATGCTGCTGCCCGAACGTCCACATCACCGTGGCGCAGATGATCAGGGTGGAGCCCAGCAAGCCGCTGCCCAGCATCTGCATCAGCTTGCGCACGAGATGACGCTGGTGGCTCAGCTCATCGGCGTCGGCGAGCAGGCGCTGTTCGCCCACCGCAACCTGGCGCAAAGCATCGCGCACGAGTTCAGGTAGCTGCGGCGCGTTGTGAAACCACTCCGGGATGCGTTTGCGAATCTCGCGCATGGTGCGGAACGGACTATAGCGCTCGCGCAGAATACGTTTGAGCACCGGATGCGCCACTGCCCAGATGTCGATGTCCGGATCGAGCATGCGCCCGACACCTTCGATATTCAGCAGCGTTTTCTGCAGCAGGATCAGCTGCGGCTGCAGGGTGAGTTCGAAGCGGCGCGCGGTCTGGAACAGTTTCACCACCAGCTCGGCCAGGGAAATCTGCGACAGCGGGCGTGTGAAATAAGGTTCGCAAACCGTGCGCACCGCCGCTTCCAGTTCGTCCAGCCGTACGCTGGCCGGCATCCAGCCCGCATCCACGTGCAGCTTGGCGATGCGCGCGTAATCGCGCTCGAACAGGGCCACGAAGTTCTGCGCCAGCCAGTACTGGTCGGCTTCGGGCAGCGAACCCATGATGCCGAAATCCAGTGCAATGAAGCGCGGTTCTTCCTTGCGTGTGGGATCCACCCAGATGTTGCCGGGGTGGGCGTCGGCATGGAAGAAGTTGTCGCGGAACACCTGCTCGTAAAACAGCCGCACGCCCTTGGCGGCCAACTGTTTGCGATCGATGCCCGCCGCATCGATGGCCGCGATGTCATCGGTGGAAAGACCTGTCACACGCTCCAGCGTCAGCACACCGGCGGTGGTCAGCTCCCAATGCACCTCCGGCACGTACAGATCCACACCGCTGATGAAATTGCGGCGCAGCAGGCTGGCATTGGCGCCTTCGCGCTGCAGGTCCAGCTCGTTTTCCAGCATTTTCTCGACTTCGGCCACCGCATCGAGTGGGCGGATCTTGTCGGCATTGGGGTGCCAGCGCTGCGCCATCTCGCCCAGCGAATGCAACAAACTGACATCGCGCGCGATGCGCTCGTTGATGCGCGGTCGCAGCACTTTCACCACCACGGCACGGCCGTCGTGCAGGGTCGCGGCATGCACCTGCGAAATCGAAGCGGAAGCCAGCGGCACCGGATCGAAGCTGGCGTAGAGCTGGCCGATCGGTTGCCTCAATTCGCGTTCCACGATGGCGCGCGCTTGATCGCCGGGGAAGGGTGACACTTGATCCTGCAGCAAGGCCAGTTCGTCGGCGATGTCGCCGGGAACCAGGTCGCGGCGCGTTGACAGGATCTGTCCGGCCTTAACGAAGATCGGACCCAGTTCGTTCAAGGCCAGGCGAATGCGTGCGCCGCGCGAGAGCGGCCGCACGTCAACGACGGGCCGGCCCAGCAAGGGACGCACGAATTTGAGCGGACGGAACAGGTGCGTGGCATCGACCAGCTCATCGAGCCGGTAGCGCAACAACACGATGGCGACGCGTAGCAGGCCGGGTACCACCTTCAACGGCGTCACGGGCGGCTTCCCCGCGCAAGGCGTTCGAGCCGGACCAGACGCGCGTCCAGCCGTTCGCTACGTTCGCGCAGGGCATCGACGTCATCCAGGAAGCCCTCGACTTCGCCCGGCGCCACGGCAATGCGCGTCTCGTCGCGCAACCATGCCGCGCCATCCTCGCTGAGATGCGAGGCGGTTTCGCGCGCGTGAGCGAAGCCCTCCCGTACGGCCTTGGCCAGCGGTACGCCGACCACGTCGCCGAAACTGCGGGTGAAGGCTTGCTCGAAGTCCGGTGCGAAGCCGCTGGCGAGTTTCTCCAGCCGGCGCGCCAGCTCCGCGTCGCCGGCGATTTCCACCTTGCCGGGCGCGAGGCTTTCGTTGTTGCGCCGGAACAGCATCGACAGCAGGCTGCCGGGCGTGGCCGCTACCCTGAGGTCGCTGCTTTCCGGCGCAGGGCCGACCTTCAGCTGCTTGCCTTCGACGGTTACCGCCAAGGCCACGTCCAGGCCCTGCAACTGCAATTGCACGCTGCGGCCATCGAGCGCGGAGAGCTTGCCTTGCGTGTCCGGATCGAGCGAAAGCGCATGATTGAGCGCGCTTTCCAGCGCGCGGCCGGCGAGCTTGCGCAACGGCCGGGGGAACAGGTTCGGGGAAGTGGCGGCAGTCATGCTGCGATTGTAGCCGCCCTGGTCGTGACGGAGGCTCTTTCAGGTTTCCACCGCGCCGGGAAAACCCAGCTGCCGCCATGCCTCGTACACCGCTACCGCCACGCTGTTGGAAAGATTGAGGCTGCGGCTGTCGGCGCGCATCGGCAGTCGCAAGCGTTGCTCGGCCGGCAGCTCGGACAGCACCGCGTCGGGCAGGCCGGCCGTTTCGCAGCCGAACAGCAAGGCGTCCCCGCTGGCGAAGCTTGCATCGACATGCCAGCTGCGGCCGCGTGTAGAAAACGCGAAAACGCGTGGATGAGCGAGCGCTGCCAGGCAGGTGTCCAGATCGTCGTGCACGCTGACGCGGGCGTATTCGTGATAATCCAGGCCTGCACGCCGCAGGCGGGCATCATCGAGTTCGAAGCCCAGCGGGCGAATCAGGTGCAGCGCCGCGCCAGTGTTGGCGCACAGGCGGATCACGTTGCCGGTATTGGGCGGGATTTCGGGGCGGAAGAGAATGACATGCAGCATGCCGCCATTATCGGCTGGCTGAGGACGCCGTGTCGCCTCAGCCGGCTTTTCCGGCATGACTCGCCGACACGATGGCCGTGGCGGCGGCGATCGAGTGAGCCGGCGTGACCAAAGCCGAGGCGGGCCTGGCCGTCACCATCGCCAGCAGCATCAGCCCGCAAGCCAGTACGCAGGTACCGAACAAGCCGCGCAGTAACAGGGTTTCGAAGTTCATGACCGTATCTCCTTAAGGCTCAGGCAGGTTTCAGATCGACGAGCGCACGCAAATCATGTCGTCGACCACGGGCAGCACGCAGCTGGAAGGGGCGCTAACCAGCAAGGAAGCGATCGAGGTGCTGGCCGCCAAGTGCAGCGGCGAAGTCTTGCTCGTGACCATGGCCGTCAGGATCAGGCCGCAGACCAGGATGCACGCCACGAACAGGCCACGCAGGATCAGGGTTTCGAATTTCATGTCCGTATCTCCGACTCATTGGGTGAATTCCTCACCCTGGTCTGAGCAATCCCCGTGCCAGGCCTGCATGCCTTTGCAATCCTTTGATATCTATAAAATTATTGTCGAATGAATGGACGTCGTGAGTTGTCCGCGGACAGCGCGAGCGCTCGATCGGACAGTGTCCGCGCAGGGCCGGACAGGTCGCGCTAAGCCGGCGTTAGGTGACAGGCGGCGGCGACGCGCTACGATTCCATACGGAGTTTGAGTTTTCCCTCTCTCGATGGAGCTACCTATGCGCAAGACCCTGCTGCTGCTCGCACCGCTAGTGTTGCTTGGCGGCTGTACCTGGGGCATCAACCCGGATCCCGGTTCGAACAACATCCGCACGGTGTGGACCGGTGAAGTCCCTTCCAGCTGTCGCGACCTGGGCAAGATCACCGTGTCGGTGATGAGCCGAGTCGGGCCATTTGATCGCAACGACATCAAGGTGCGCGACGAACTGCAGGTACAGGCGCGCAACAGCGCGGCAAGCATGCATGCGGACACGATCAAGCCACTGGGCGATCCTGAGAATGGTTCGCAGCCATGGGAAGCCTATGCTTGCGGCAATCATCAGTTCGGCCCGACTGCCCCGCCGCCGGCGCAAAACCCCGGCAACCAGGCACCGCCGGTGCAACAGAGCGGCGGATTCCAGACCTATCCAGCCAAGGGCGGTTGATGCTTGCGTTTTGCCGTGGCGGCTTGAGCACAAGGCCGCCAACCGGCGTTAGCTGGGCGATGCGCCATCGTCAGCGGAGCTGAGAAGCCGACCTGCGGTTAGCGCTCTGGATTGAGTCAAACTTCGTCCTTGCCACGTAAGCGCACTCAGGCTAGCTATTCCGTTTGACGTATTACGCCAAACGGAATAGCATGGCCATCCAGTCTTTCGCCTGCAAACACATCCAGGCCCTATTTGAAGGCGGTCATCCGCGCAAATTCCGAGCATTCGAAGACGCTGCCATCCGCAAGTTGACCCAATTGGATGCCGCTTTGACGCTGGACTTTCTGCGCGCACCACCTGGAAACATGCTTGAGCCCCTCAAAGGTGATCGCAAAGGGCAACACAGCATTCGCATCAATGGACAATTCCGTGTGTGCTTTGTATGGACGAAGGCCGGGCCTGCCTACGTCGAAATCGTGGACTACCACTGAACTGGAATCGCCACTATGACTAAACCCATCAACCGCATGCGGCCCGTCCACCCTGGAGAAATTCTCCGGGAAGATTTCCTCGCGCCTCTCGGAATGAGCGTCAACGCCCTGTCTCTGGCGCTCGGCGTACCTGCCACCCGCATGCACGAAATTGTCAACGAGCGGCGCGCCGTCACAGCCGACACCGCCGAACGACTCGCCCGCTATTTCGGCGGCGACGCGGCGAGCTGGATGGCGCTGCAGGCTGCTTATGACCTCAAAACACTGCCAACTCATGATGACATCATGCGCCGTGTGATTCCGCGTGCATCGAACGGCTAGAGATACGGCGTGCCGAATCTTGATTGGCTTGAGCTGGGTAGATGAGGATGGGTGGCCACGCCACGCGTAGTAGTCGGACGGCGATACCTCCAGTGCGCGACACATCAACCGCACTGAGTAAGTATCTTCGTGAGCGCGAATTATGGCGTACCCCGCTTGGGGATCTTTGCGAAGTAGGTGCCCGTTTTTTTGGACACAGACTGAACCCGGATCAGGTACTTCCTCTGCCTCGATGTATGCATCCGTGCTTAGGTGAGCTGGCCGCGCCGTTAGTCGGCAATGGATATTCACCATCATTAGAGTCTTTGGGATCAGGCAGTTCGACGTCGCAGCAATCGCGGATTTTCGCGCGCAGCAAAGACAACTCCAGCGGTTTCTTCAGGACACCGTCCATGCCGTGTTCGATGCATGCCATACGGTGTGCGGTGTCGGTGTAGGCGGAAAGCGAGTAGATCGGGGTGTGATGACCGTCGTTTTCGCGCTCGCGCATCATGCGCGTTACTTCGTAGCCGCTCAGGTCCGGCAGGCCTGCATCGATCAGCACTAGATCGAAGACCTTGCTGCCGAAGAAGCGCAGGGCGGAGGTGCCATCCGCACAAGCGGTGACCTGGCAGCCGATGCTGCGCAATTGCTCGTCGAAGACGAGGCGGCTGGCTGGATGATCCTCGACCAGCAGAACTGAGACCGCTTTTGCGCGGCCTGGCTTGGGGTGCCGGGTGCGGCGATCCGGCGTGGTGGTCGCTTCGATCGGGGCGAGCTGCACGGGCAGCCGGAACGAAATGGCGGTGCCCACGTTCACTTCGCTGCGCAGGTCGATGCTGCCGCCCATCAGCTCGACCAATTGGCGGCTTATGCTCAAGCCTAGGCCGGTGCCGCCATAACGCCGCGCGATCGTGCTGTCGGCCTGCACATAGGCTCGGAACAAGCGACTGCGTTGCTGGGCGGGAATGCCGATGCCGGTGTCGGTGACACGCACCGAGAGTTTTCGCGACGTAGCGTCGTCGCCGTTGGCAGTCAGCGTCACCTCAAGCGTAACGCTGCCCTGGTGGGTGAACTTGATGGCATTGCCCAGCAGGTTGATCACGACTTGTTGGAAGCGCGTGGCATCCAGCAGCACCCGGGCGTCATCGGGGACCTCGGTGTGCAGCTTGAGTGCGAGTCCTTTCTGCGCGGCCTGGTGCTTGACGATCTCGACCATGTTGCGCGCTAGCGCGGCGACATTGGTAGGCGCGTTGTTCAAGTGCATGCCACCTGCGCCCAGCTTGGACAGGTCGAGCACGTCGTCGACCAGCCGAAGCAAGGCGTCCGCCGCCGTACCGGCGGTGGCCAGCAATTTCTTCTGTCGCCGGCTGATACGGGTATGCCGTAGCAGTTCGACGGCAGACAGCACGGCACTCAACGGCAGACGAATCTCGTGGCTCATCACCGCGAGAAACAGGGATTTTTCCTGCTCGCCCCGGACGGCGCGCCTGCGCTCCCGGCAGGCGCGTAGATAGAAACAAATCAAACCTATCAGCAAGATCAAGGCGGCGGTGATTTCCGGCGCGTGGAAGCGGAAATGCACGCGCCAGGAGGGAGCGCCGTAATTGGAGTCGCCCAGCCACTTCGCCATCAACACGTCGGTCTGCTCGGCGGTGAGTGATGCCAGGGCCTTGTCCAGCATCGCAAGAAGCACGGCATCATCGCTACGCACGCCCATGCGGAACGTCAACAGCAGGTCGCTGATCGTGCCGGCGACGTGCAGCTTGCTGAAATACAGCTTGCGCCAGCGTGGCAGCAATACGGCATCCACATCCACCGCGGCGTCGGCGAGGCCGCGCGAAACCAGAGCAAGCTCTTCGTTTGCGTCGACTACGGGCATCAGCGTGACCGCGGGAAGCTGTTGGCCCAAAAGCCGGTGCAGCAGGCTGTCGCGTCGAACGGCTATACGCAGGCCCTCCAGCTCGCTCAGCCGAAAGATGTTGGCAGTGGCGCCGCGCGCGATGACCACGGCCGTTGCCACCAGATAGGGGCGGGTCATCGTTATCAGGCCGGGTGCCGGCTGAGCGTTTTGCGAAGACGACAGCACCGGTAGCAGATCCAGCTCATGCTGGCGCAGCGCTAAGGTGGCCTGCTCAACGTCCGTGACCTCGACCGGCCGGAACACCAGGCCGCTAGTCCGCGCAATCGCACGTAGGTACTCCATCTGCACGCCGTTGGATGGATCGCCGTCCTGCGGCGCGAAAGCCTGGCCGGGATAGACCGCATAGCGGACGACTGAATTGGCGTGGATGCGATCCAGCTCCGGCTGCGCGTAGCGTTCGGCGGATATCACCATGGCCGGGATGGACCATAGCAAGCAGCATGACAGCGAGCTAATGAGGCTACGAACGATGGGCATGGCGTGGGGAGAGGTGCTGGCGAGCCCGCAAAGTATCGTCCAGCGTCGTTCGCATGCGCCTAGTAGTAATCCGAAAATCCTGGCGAAAAGCTTCCGCTGGCCTGGGCTTTTGTTAGCTTTGCCAGCGCCTGCAGCAGTACTCACGGAGCGCATGGCTATTCGGTCGGATTCAACTCGAAAGGGAGACGGGATGCGCGCGGTTGCCGAGAGGAGCAGTCAATGTCCGAATCAACGGAAGCGCGCGTGCGCGTGATACTGGTCGATGATCACCCGGTGATGCTTCGTGGCCTGGAACTGCTGCTCAAGCGGGAGTATTCGTTCGACGTGGTGGGCAGCTTCCGCAACGGCCAGGAACTGTTCGCGGTGCAAAATACCATCCATGCGGATGTGGTCGTTACCGACTATGCCTTGGCGAAGGGAGATGTCGATGGCCATCGCCTGATCCGCTCCCTGAAGCAGCACTTCCCACAGGCGCGCATCCTGGTCATGTCGAGCCATTGCAATCCAGGCACGGTAGCCATGGCAATGCGCTCCGGGGCGCATGGCTTCATCGGCAAAAGCCAGAGCCTGGCGGAGGTGGCCATAGCCATACGTGCCGTCGCCGCCGGCCGTGTCTACCCAGCTGGCGCGCAGGCCGAAGCCGTCAGCCCGGCTGCGTCGTCCGACGAGGAGGCAAGTGATGAATTGCTGGACTGTGCCAAGCTTTCTCCACGGGAACGGGAGGTGTTGCGCTGTGTGCTCGACGGCATGTCGATCTCAAGCATCGCGAACAAGTTTTCCAGACAGATCACCACCATCAGTGCCCAGAAGAATTCCGCGTTCCGCAAGTTGGGCATACGCACCAACAATGAGCTATTCAAGATCTGGCACCAGCTGCGCGGCTGATCCGCGAATACGCAGGTCTCAGTCCACGAGACGCAGGGCGAGTAGTTAATGTTTCCAATGCCCTGAGACGGATGGTTCCCCCATGCGCACCTGTCCGCTTCCTTTAGGTCTTGCCTCGTCGGCCTGGATGGTGAGGGAGCCGTCCGAGTTGTACTACGTGCACGCGGCGTCAGCTCAAGCATGTGCGCGCATCCTGGTGGTGGACGACCAGCCCCGGCGCCGCTTCGAGCTGGTCGAGCGGCTCAAGAGCTTCGGTGCGGCTGCGCTAGCCGTCGACGATATCTTTGCGTCGTTGCAGGCGATCGCGTGGAGTACGCCCGCCTTGATTCTAATCAACTGCCATGGGCCAGGCATGGATGGCTACGAAACCGCGCGGCGCATTCGGCGGTGGGAAGCAGAGCAGGGTGTGCCGCGCAGACCCATCATCGCCCTGTGCGACGTTGCCGATGCCGCGCACGGGCAAAGATGCGTGGATGCTGTGCTGAAAAAGCCGGTGCGTGCTCAAGATCTGCAAGCCGTGCTGCAGAGGTGGTTTGAGCACCCGTGGCCGTCCAGCGGGGAGCAGGCCGAGCCGATTCCGGCACCCGGGCGCATCGATCAAGCATGCCGACTCAGCTTTGCCGAAGATGCCCGCGCGTTTGGGCGGGTGATGCAAATCCAGGATCGCGTAGAGCTGGCGCGTTTGCGCGTAATGCTGCTGGACGATCACGAAGTGATGCGCCATGCCCTGGAGTTCCTGCTCAGGCAGCAGTATTCGCTTGACGTGGTGGGCAGCTTTCGCACGAGCGCGGAGCTGTTTGCGGCGCTGAAGCAGATTTGCGCGGACGTGATCCTCTGCGACTATGCCCTCGGGCGGGCGGATATCGATGGCCTGAACCTGATCAGGCGCTTGAAACAGCACGCTCCGCATGCGCGGATCCTGATGATGTCGGCCGATGAAGATGCGGGCACGGCGTCCTTGGCGATGCGGGCCGGCGCCCACGGTTTCGTCTGCAAAAAGCAGGACTCTTCGGATTTGTTCCTGGCCATACGAACCGTCGCCAAAGGACGTACCTATCTCTGCCCTGAGCTGCTCCAGGCGATCGAAGCGCCCGCCCCAGCCGGCGTGGAGGCTGGCAACGAGCTGCTGGGCTATGCCCGGCTTTCCCCACGGGAGCGCGAAGTGTTGCGCTGTCTCCTCGACGGCATGTCCGTCACGCAAATTGCAAAGAAGTTCTCCCGTGAGGTCACCACCATCAGTGCGCAGAAGCATGCCGCGTTCCGCAAACTGGGTATCCACACCAACAACGAGCTATTCAAGATCCATAAGATGCTGGGCCGCTGATGAGTCGACTTGCAGACGCGGCTGACCGATCGGCTGCTCTGCTAATGGCCTGGCCCTCGGAAACCCAGGGCATGCCGCTGGGGCTGGCGCTGATGCAGAGCAATCTCAAGGACTTCAAAGCAGTGATCGCCGCGTTATCTTTAGCCGCTTGGCGAATCCATGCGGGCTACCGAGTCACGGCGATCAGGCGGTCAAACCTTCAAATTTAAAACTATTGTTATCCCTTATCTTCTTGGGCACGGCCACACTGTGGGTACTCACCCCAAGCTTGCGTCATCGCCGCCCACATGCGTCCCGTTCCAGCCCATCGGAGTTCCTTGATCCACTCAGCGGAAGCCCGTGAAATCTTCATCAGCGGCTGCGAAGCTGATCTGAAGGTCATACGACGTGCCCAGCGCAGTAGGGATAAAGACAGTCTGTTCAGACGGCTGCACGCCCTGCGGGGTGCCTTGATCGTTTTCGGTGAAACAGAGACGGCGGTTCTTTGCGAGCACGCTGAAGAGGATTTACGACGGCACAGTGTCTCGACGTGTGCAGCTACCTTGCGCCATTTCGAAGAGGCCATTCGCGCCGTCATAGAAATCTACAAGCGCTGTCACGGCTGTGACGGCGCTCGTCGCCGTGACCAGCAGACAGGGCGCGATCGCCTTTAATTGACCCATTCATCATGCAGCAGAGTCCGTAGGCGTATCGGCCGTCATGAATCGATGCTGCGCCGCGGCGCCGTCCGGATGGTCCGAAGTCTGTCAGCTGACGCGAATCGGAAGAATTTATCGGATTTAAACGTCCTGGCCACTATTGCGGCGCAGCGCAGCTGGGCCGCCACGCGTCTTTACAGCGCCTTTACAGCTTCGTTTACATTGGTGTTGCCGCGCACATCCGTCGCGCAAAGGAACGCTACGATGACGACCAAAAACGCAACCATCAAGGACGTTGCGCGCGAGGCCAAGGTCTCGGTCGCTTCGGTTTCTCGTGTGCTCAATGGGCTGGGCGGGGTAACTCCCGTGACGCAAAAGATCGTGCGCGAAGTGGCCGCGCGCCTCAATTACGTGCCGGACAACGCGGCGCGCAGCTTGATCACCGGACGCACGCATACCATCGGCGCCGTGCTGCCGGATCTGCATGGCGAGTTCTTTTCCGAGCTGATACGTGGTATCGAACTGGCTGCGCGCGCCCAAGGCCTGCACCTGCTGCTATCGAGCACGCATGACGGTATCGAGGATGCCGCCGCCGCGATGCGTGCGATGCGCGGACGTGTGGATGGCATGCTGATCCTGTCCGAACACGTCGACGCGGCCTTCCTCGAAGAAAACTTGCCCGACAAGCTGCCCGCGGTGCTGCTGGACAGTCCGGTGAAAAGCGCGCGTTACCCGGTACTGAACATCGACAACCGCGCAGGCGCGATCGCCATGGTGGGGCATTTGATCGAAGCAGGACACCAGCAAGTCGCCTTCATCGGTGGTCCCAAGACCAACTACAACGCACAGCAGCGCGAGAAGGGCTATCGCACCGCCATGGCCAGGCATGCGCCAGACGCACCGCTCACCCTGTTCGACGGCAATTTCAGCGAAGAATCGGGCTATCGCGCGGGGCAGCAGATGCTGGCTAAAAAGCCGCGCCCGCAAGCGGTGTTCGCGGCCAACGACATGATGGCGATCGGCTGCCTGCGCGCTTTCAGGGAGGCTGGCCTCGCGGTGCCGGGGGACATCGCGCTGGCCGGCTTCGACGACATCCTGGTGTCGCGTTATCTCACGCCACCGCTGAGCACGGTGCAGGTGCGCATCGCCGATCTCGGCCGTCTCGCGCTGGAGCGCCTCGCGGCCTTGCTCAATCGGACTGACAAGACGCCGGCGTCGGTCCAAACGCTGGGATGCGACATAGTCATCCGCGAATCTTGCGGGGGAAAGGCCGCTGCCGGGGCCGCGTCGCGCAAACTGCGCAAACCGCCGCGACCGTCTCGCTCCTGACGAATCCCGCGGCAGTTCCGGGAGGGAAGTGGAAAGTCTGTTCGGCTATCCGGAATGACGCCCTGGCATCCAGTTGATTGCTAAGTCGTGCTTTGCACACCTTGCGCTAAACGTATTTTTCGTGAGGCTACCCGTTTTTTAGCTAAGGTTCTGCCCTAAATCAGGTATTGGCGTAGTCGCGGCGACACTGCGACGATTGCTGCGCGTGACTTATTGTTCAATTCGGATGCGGTGGTTCTTGTTGAAGACAACGGTGTCTTTGGAGCGCGTGGCATGGGGTTCGATTTGATGCTTTCGTTCTCCGCTTTCGAATCGAAGTGGTTTGAAACACTTGTGCGCGACGCAATGCGTGGGTGGTAATTGCGATAAGAGTCTCGTTTTTGCTGGTAAATGGCGTGCTATTAGATACGTCGATCACGCTGAAAACGGCTCGGGCGTCATGCCGTTTGCATGGTTGAAATTGACTGCCAGAGAAATCTATGAATCGTTGTGCCGACAGCTTGGCACGACGAGGGTGTTTGTTGTCAACGCAGAAAGAAAAGGTAACGTTGGAAACTGATACGCGACGTAATGAGATATAGCTGAAGCTGCTTCGAAACATATCTGTTATTTCTACTTGGTATGCTTCATTTAATGAAGATCATTGAGTTTCGCAACAGCGTCATCCATTAGGAACACTGCGGAACTATTGAGAAGTACTTCATAGGGCGACCCTGTCTTCACTCCGCTTCCCGACATTGCATCAAATAGGTCGTCTATCGGCTGCGAGCTAGTATTTGCTGAGAGAGTGAGAATGCTGCCTTGAACGCATCCGAGTACCTGGATGCCCGCTGTCTGCTGTCAATGCTTTGCGATTGAACCATCTGCGACGCTCTTTCCGATCCTCATCGACGAGGTTGAGCTGTCATGACCAAGCTTGCAGACATCCCACCACCGTCGGCGATGGTGGTGCGTGGCCATATCGCCGTTCCATGCTCCGAAGCGAGTGAGCGACAGCCGGAATGGGGCGGCGGTGACGTAAGGCACTGGTCGTCAGACTGGACTGCTGACGCCTCTCTCTTGCGTGCCTGGCGAAATTTCGTAAGCGCCAACCATTCACCCTTCACAACACCAGGCCACAAGCGTCGTGCCGGCGAGCTGCATCCTGATTTGGGGCGACTTCTCGATGCGGATGTTCCGCTGCTGGGTGGATTGGACTCCATGCGGCTTGAAGCGGGCTTGCTGAAAGACGCCGAGCGGCGTGCTGCGCGCTTGTGGCAGGCTGACTGGTGCCGATTCTCAGTGGCAGGCTCCACGCACGCCAACCAGGCGCTCTGCCTTGCTGTAGGCAAGCCTGGCGATACCGTATTGGTCTCGCGCACAGCCCATCGCAGCGTGCTGCTTGGACTGGTGCTTGCAGGTCTACGCCCCGTTTGGCTGCCTACCGAGATTGACGCTCGATTCGGTATCCCTTCGCAGCTGTCTCTCTCGGCGCTTGAGCAAGCGTTGAGAGACCATCGCGATGCGGTTGCTGTCTTCTGTGTTGAACCCAGTTATGTCGGCACCGTCTCCGACCTCGCAGCAATCGTCAGGATCGCTCATGCGCGCAATGTGCCGGTAATCGTCGATCAAGCCTGGGGTGCGCATTTCGGGTTTGCGCCAGGCTATCCCGCCCATGCGCTCTCCGCGGGCGCCGACGCGATGGTCATCAGCCTGCACAAGACCTTACCTACTTTCAGCCAGGGCGCCATGGTGCTCGCCCGGTGCGACCTGCTGAACCGCGTTCGTTTTGATCGTGCCTTTGAGGCCAGCCATACCACCAGTCCGTCGGGAGCGATCCTTGCCAGCATCGACTCCTCTCGGGCATTGCTTGCAAGTGGCTTGGCAAGCACCATGCTCACTGAGCTTGCTGAGCGGGTCGCTAGTCTGCGCACTGAACTCCGTAGTGTGGGGCTGACCGGGCCATCCCCCGAAGATTTCCCCACCGGCCGCTTTGATCCAGCCAAGCTGGTCTTGCAGACGGCGGCATCCGGGTACGCCGGCCTCGACATTGAACGTGAGCTGATTGCTCGCGGAATGCCGCTCGCTATGGCGAACAAAGACATGCTTGTGGCGCTCGTCAGTCTCATGGATGGACCCGATAGCCTGCAGGTGCTGAAAGCAGGTTTGCTCGCCGCGGTGGCGCATCAACAGCACAAACCTCGTGCTGTAGAAGTTTCTGCGGCATGGAGCTTGCCAGTACCGACCCAGGCTTTGTCGCCCCGGGAGGCTTTCTTCGCCTCGCATGAAACTGTGCCGCTCGAACAAGCGTTGCATCGGATCAGCACTGAGGCCGTTACTCCCTATCCGCCCGGCATCCCGGTATTGCTGCCTGGGGAACGAATTACGGCAGATACGCTCGCAACACTGCGCAACGTAGCGGCCACCAAAACAAGAATCGCCTATGTCGCCGATCCCGACTTGCAAACCCTGCAGGTAGTGCGCGACATCTACCGATAGTGCGCGAAAGTCGCAGCAAAATCATCGTACCTATTCTTACTTGGATGCAGTTTCGCCAGCAACGGAGGGTAAAGAGATGAACGCAGCTACAGAGCTAGTCATCAGGCGGGCCACGCAGGCCGATCGCGATGGGGTTGTCGCCGCGCTGACCGAGGGTTTTTCAGCTGATCCGATCAATTGCTGGATATTCGACAATCCGGCCACCTATCATCGGTACGCTAGTGGCTATTTTTCCTGCTACACAGACTATTGCCTCAAACATGGATATGTTTTCATTGCCGGCGATGTAGTTGCTGCGACCATCGGAATGCCGTTAGATGCGTTGAGGCGGCTCGAAAGCGATATCGAATTCGATGCCAAGCTAGAGAAGATGTGCGGCCCTCACTTCGTTCGCGTATCGGCCATGAACCAAGTCATGGCTGAGCACCATCCAAACTCGCCCAATCACATGTATTCGGTCTTTACTGGTGTTATGCCGAGTCATCAGAATCTGGGGCTAGGTGCGCGACTGGTGCACGCAGTGTTTGATCTGATAGACGAACAAAATTTGCCGATGTATGCGGAAGCTGGAAACGAAAACAACGCAAGACTATGGACGCGTATTGGATTTTCGCTGGTAGGCCATCCTCTCCCGTTGCCGGACAGCGACTTGATGCTCCACCCGATTTGGCGTCCGGCCAAAGTATCTGTGGAAAGTGCCATCGCTCAATGAAAGGAGTTCGACGCAATGATTGGACGTCATGAAGCCAAGTGCGAAGTAGATTGTCAGCATGGCAGCGCAACAACGGTCCGGGGTACAGCCAAGCCCGCAGAGCAATTGCCGCCTGGAAAAGCGACGGCAGTTGGTATTCCTTTGGCACCCGGCGCCTTGCCAATTGTCGGCCACGGCGCGGTTCTGGCCCGGAAGCCGCTTCAATTCCTGTCCATGCTGGCAAGGCTGGATGACGTGGTCGAGATTCGTCTGGGCAGGTTGCCTGTCTATGTCATTTCCAATCAGGCATTGATCCGTCAGCTTGCCGACGTAGATGTCGTTTCGCAGGGCATGTTTGCCGATCTGCTCAAGCCGGTGTTTGGAACAAGCGTGGAAACCACCTCCGGTGACGAGCACTTGTGGTATCGGCGGCGCGCGCAACCGGCGTTTGGTCGTGCGATGCGAAGCACCACAATTCGCCTGACGTGGCAGGAGGCGAAGGCGGTTGTCGGAGCCTGGCAGCCAGGACAAGTCATTGACGTATGCCAGATGACGGACTATCTGGTCGCCAGGATCATGTCAAAGAGCATGTTCTCCAACGAAATTGGCGAGGACGTGGCGGCCACGATCATGCAGACATTGCCTGCCCTGGCTGAGTCCGTTTCCCTGAGAAACCCGCGGCCGGAGCAGTGGTGGAGGCTGGTGCCCTTGCCGGGCGATCGTGCAGCAGCAAAGGCCGGTCGTGTGCTTCGATCCGCGTTGGAAGCTGCTATCCGCCTTCATCGTCAGCAGGAATTTGAGCGGGACGACATGCTATCGATGCTGCAATCTGCCAATAAGGCAAACGGAGAAGCTTTGTCGGATTTGCAACTGCTGGATATGGTGGTGGACCTCGTCGCTGCCGGCGCGAATAACACAGGAAAACAAATTGCCTGGGCATTTTACGAGTTCGATGCGAATCCGGATGTTGCGGAACGGGTCTACCAGGAAATCGATGAGCTGATCGCAGGAGGCAGCCTTGATTACGATGCCGTACCAAATTTGCCGTTTCTGAGCACTGTAATCACCGAAATACTGCGAAAATACGGCAATCTTGCCATCACCAGGCGCACGCGACGGCCCGTCACGTTCGGGAAATTCCGGCTACCAGCGGGCGCCCATGTCATGGTTAGTCCTCACATCATCGGTCGAGATCCGCGGTACTTCCCTGATCCTGATCGATTCGTCCCCGACCGTTGGAAGTCCGGGGCTGAGGATATCAACCACACATTCATTCCCTTTGGATTCGGCGCCCACCGATGCATGGGTGATCGCTTTGCGATCAGTGAAATCACCATTGCGCTGGTAGCGATTTTGGCCCAGTGGCGACCTCGTGTGGTTCCCGGTCGTCAGGTCCGGCGACGAGCGGTTGTATCAGTGCGACCGGATAACTTATTCATGAGGGCTGAACTTCGCCGCCAGGGCTGATGACTCTGTGTGCCAGGGCATTGAATAATTGAATGATGTGCAGGCGCCGTGCTGTGTGCCCTGCGCAAACCGCCCTAACTGCCACGGATTCTATGCGAAGCTGATCGAGACCAGCGACGAAGCCCTGGCATAGCGGCCTAGGCCACATTCCAGGCCTATCTCTTTAGGCCAGGCATCCTCCCCGGACTAGCAACCGCCACGCGGCTGTAACCTGCCCCCGTCATCCTGGCTGGCAGCTTTGGGCCACGAGTCGGGTGGGTTTCGTGTCGTTTTTGTCGCGTGTCCGCCATCCCATGGCGATCAATCTGCTGGCCGGTGGCGCCGCCTTTCTCGCCTATGCGTCCATGTACGCCTTCCGCAAGCCGTTTACGGCGGCTTCGTTCGAAGGCATGTACCTGGCCGGCGTCGACTACAAGGTCTGGCTGGTGATCGCGCAGGTGCTGGGCTACATGCTGAGCAAGGTGCGCGGCATCACCTGGATTGCGGAAATCCAGCGCCAGCGCCGCGCACGCACGATGGCGGGACTGATCGGGTTTTCGTGGCTGGCTCTGCTCGGTTTCGCCCTGGTTCCGGCACCCTGGAACATCCCGTTTCTGTTCCTCAACGGCCTGCCGCTGGGCATGGTGTGGGGCGTGCTGTTCGGCTACCTGGAAGGACGCCGCGGCACCGAGTTGATGGGCGCATGCATGTGCGCCAGCTTCATCGTGGGATCGGGCGTGGTGAAGTCGGTCGGCATGTGGCTGATGGTCAACTTCCATGTCAGCGAATTCTGGATGCCGTTCGCCACCGGGGCGCTGTTCGTGCCGCCGTTGTGCCTGGCTACCTGGATCCTGGAACACCTGCCAGCCCCCAGCGCCGCCGATATCGCGGCACGCAGCGTGCGCATGCCGATGGACGCCGGCAGCCGTCGCGCCTTTGTCCGGCGTTTCCTGGCGGGGATCGTGATGATCGTGGTGCCTTACGTGGCACTGACGGTGATGCGCGATTTCCGCGACAACTTCGCGGCGGAGATCTGGAGCGACCTTGGCCGTGGCGGCGATGTCTCCGTCTTCACCGAAACCGAAGTGCCGATCGCCATCGCCGTGCTGATCATTACCGGCTTCACCATGTTCGTGCGTGACAACCTCAAGGCATTGATGCTCAATCATGTGCTGATTTTCGGTGGCTTCGCCATTGCGGTGCTCAGCACCTGGATGCACCGGCACCTCATGATCGATCCGCTGGCCTGGATCGGCTTTACCGGTTTTGGCCTTTATCTCGCCTACGTACCGTACAGTGTCACCTTCTTTGAACGCATGTTGGCGACGTTCCGGGTCACCGGCAATGTCGGTTTCATCATGTACATCGCCGACAGCAGCGGCTACACGGGCAGCGTGTTGGTGATATTGCTCAAGCAATTCGGCGGCATGCGTCTTTCGTGGGCGTCATTCTATGGCGATACGGTGATGGCGCTATCGGGTATCGGAATGCTGATTACCCTGGGTTCGGCGTTCTATTTCTATGAAAAGGCGCGTCGCTCCAAGGCAATGGTCGGCGTGCCCGCTCCCGCATGACGAGCAATGTCACGTAGGCTGGGATGCTAATCCCAGCATCGCGCGGCTGCATGCATGGCAATGCTGGGATTGGCATCCCAGCCTATGCGTGAGCGGAGTGAATCGCCCGTAGCAAGCTTGAGCCGGCATCGGCAATACTGCCGTCGTTTTGGATCACCACGCTGCCGGCAGGAATCGGGTAGGCGTCCATGCGGGCGAGTCGCGCGGTGATGTCTTGTTCCGATTCGCGCCCGCGTGCCGCGAGGCGGCTGGCGATCGCCTGGGGGCTGGCGGTAATCAGCACCGGCCGCAACGCCGGAAACCGCTCGCAGGCCAAGGCAAGGGCGCCGCGCGATCCATTCACCAGCACATCGGCGCCACGCGCCAGCCAGAGCGCCACTTCATTGCCGATGCCATAGTGCAGGCCGTGCGCCTGCCACGTGAGAGCGAACAAACCACGCTGCTCGCGCAATTGGAACTCCGCCTCGCTCAGCGCCACATGGTTTTCGCCGCCAGCATGCGCGGGACGGGTGATATAACGATGCGCGCACACCACGCCGTGGGCAATGCCATGCTCGCGTACCCAGGCCAACACGCTGTCCTTGCCGGCGCCGGAAGGTCCCATCACGTAATACAGATGGCCCGCGCTCATGCGCGCACACCTGCGCCGAGCGCAAAACGTTCGAATGGTTCGAACGGCTGTCCCGGCTCCGCTTCACGGCAAATCGTCAGCGCATCGATGCGGGCCGGCGGGAGGCTTGCCACCCTGGGCGACAGCCATGCCCGCAACGCGGATTCTTCTTCTTCGCTGGCAGCTGCGCACAAGGTCAGGTGGAAGCGATAACGGTCCAGCACGTAGGGGTAGCCAAATTGCCGGAACAAGGCCAGTTCGGTGGCATCGAGCTTCGCCGCCCTGCGCTGCCATGCTGCCTCGGTGGTTGGCGCGCGCAGCGCCTTCAAGCGACGCGTGCATTGCTCGGCCAGCCGGTTGATGTCCCGCTCGTCAGCTGACGGGCGCAATGCCAGGAAGCCCGCCAGCCGCTGAAGGTGCAGGGGAAGTTCAATGGTCTGAGTGTGTTGTGCGATGTCCGCTACCTGGGAGCGAAGCTCGTCATAGCTGGCCTGCTCGGCCAGTGCGAACGGAGCACACAGCGTCGCGTGCCAGCCGTAGCGATGCACGTTGCTGGTCAATGTGCGCAAACGTTCCGCGGCAATGCCCGCAATGGCGTCGGTAGTCAGCCAGTCATGGCCGAAAGTACCCAGTTCGCTGCCGGCAGTTGGGCAGAAATACACGGCGTAACGCATCAGTGATCCGCCATCAGCACCAGTTGCACCCAGTCGCCAGAAAATCGCGTGATCCCGTACTGCACCGGCACGCCACGCGTGTCGGCATTGATCGATTCCACATACAGCAAGGGGCGGCTGGTCTGCTGCTGCATCACGCGCGCGGTAGTGGCGTCGGGGAGACGGGCGGAAACGCGGGTATGTTTGCGTTCGTAGTCGGCGACGCCGAATTCGGCCAGCGTGCGGGTGACCGACAGCAGGCGCCGGTATAGCGCGGGTAGGTCGGGAAAACGTGCGGCGGGAAAATACGACGTGCTGTAGTCGATGATGTGGCCATCGGCGCGGTCCAGCGTTTCGACGCGGTAGACGTATTCATTGCGATCCAGGCCTAGAGCCCGTGCCACCGGTGGCGGCGGCAGCTCATGCGCCTCTTCCAGCACCCGGATATCGGCGTCGACGTTCAGATTGCGCATGTTCTGGGTAAAACGCGTGCGGCGGCTGATGACGTAATCCAGCGTCTGCTCCTGCACGAAGGTGCCGCGGCCCTGTTCGGTGCGCACCAGGTTGCGTTGCTCCAGGGCCGCGATGGCGCGGCGCACGGTGTGGCGATTGACGTTGAAGCGCATGGCCAGCTCCTGCGCCGAGGGCAACTGCTCACCCTGGCGTAGCTGGCCCTTCAGTATGTCCGACGCGAGGATGCCACTGATCTGGCTCCACAGCGCCACCCCTCGTCCGCGTTCGATCTCGCTCATACCACGTCCTCAACCTGTCTAATCATCGTCATGGCAGCGGCACGCTGACCTGCTGGAATGGCTATCAGGAGGCGCATTGTCGCGTCCTGACCTGTCTAGATAACTAGATATTTGTGACAAGCCTAGGAACACCCATGGACACCTCCCCCCACTTGGCGCGCGCGCAATGGATGTCGCTGCTGGCGCAGGCCGATCCGGCCGAACTGGCCGTGGCCATGGACGCCTTTGCGCCGCCGGCCGATACCGCCTGGCTGCGTCCGGCCCAGACCGGCTTGTACATGCTGCGCGGCCGGGTCGGCGGCACCGGTCCGCAATTCAACTTCGGTGAAGTCACCGTGACCCGCTGCAGCGTCCAGGTGGGCGAGCGCATCGGGCATGCCTGGGTGCGTGGCAGCCAGGCACGCCACGCCGAGCTGGCCGCCTTTGCCGACGCGCTGATGCAGGATCCCGAGCAGGCCCCGCAGCTGCGCCAGCAGGTGCTCGAACCGCTCCGCCGTTCGCTCGACGAGCGCCGTGAGGCGGCGAGCCGCAGGGCGGCCGCAAGCAAGGTGGAATTCTTTACCGTGGTGAGGGGCGAATGATGCTGGCCGCCTTTGCCGATCCCGTATTCGACAGCCAGCGCACGTTCCGCGAACTGCTGCAGGCGATGGCCCGGCCGGCGGTGCCGCGCCGCCTGCCTGTGTTGCCGCCCTCTCCCGCACCGGTCATGCCCGAAGCGATGGCGATTGTGCTGACCCTGTGCGATGCCACGACCACGCTGTGGCTGCAGCAGCCCAACGCCGAAGTAGCCGAACATCTGCGCTTTCACGCCGGTTTGCGGCTGGCCGACCAGGTGCAGCAGGCGGATTTCGCATTGATCGACGACCCCACTTCGATGCCCGCTCTGGAGGGTTTCGCGCGCGGCGATCTGCGCTATCCGGATCGCTCGGCCAGCCTGATCGTGCAGGTCGAAGGTTTTCGCACCGATCGCGGTCCGCGCTTTGCCGGCCCCGGCATCCGCCATACCGAGATGCTAGCCATCGAGGGGCTGCAGGATGGGTTCTGGCGCCAGCGCGCGGCGCTTTCCGCGCAGCTGCCGCTGGGTGTGGACCTGTATTTCGTCGCCGCGCAACACGTCGTTGCCATGCCGCGCACGACTCGCTTGTTGGAGGGTTGAATGTATGTAGCCGTAAAAGGCGGCGAGCAGGCCATTGCCCGTTCGCTGGAATTGCTGGCGGAAGCGCGCCGTGGCGACAGGGCTGTGCCGGAGCTGGAGCTGGCGCAGATCCGCGAGCAGCTTCGTCTGGGCGTTGCGCGCGTGATGCAAGAAGGCTCGCTGTATGACGAAGAGCTGGCCGCCCTGGCCATACGCCAGGCCGCGGGCGACATGCTGGAAGCGATCTTCCTGCTGCGTGCGTACCGCACCACCCTGCCACGTTTTGGCTATACGAGGCCGCTGAATACCGCGGCCATGCGTGTACGACGCCGTGTCTCGGGCACGTTCAAGGACATTCCCGGCGGGCAAGTGCTGGGCCCCACGTATGACTACACGCAACGCCTGCTCGAATTCGACACCGTGCCAATCACAGAGGTGCAGCCCGCCGATGCGGCGCTGCCGGCCCATATGCCGCGTGTACTGGATCTGCTCGATGCCGAAGCCCTGATCGAACGCATCGATCCCGGCAGCGATCCGGAACCCATGGACCTGACGCGCGAACCGCTGACGTTTCCCGCCGACCGCGCCACGCGCCTGCAGAATCTCGCGCGTGGCGATGAAGGCTTCCTGCTCGGCATGGCCTATTCCACGCAGCGCGGTTATGCGGAAAACCATCCTTTTGCCGGCGAAATCCGCATGGGCGAGGTGGATGTCGTGATCTGCCCCGACGAGCTTGGTTTCCCGATCGAAATCGGCTCGATCACGCTGACCGAATGCCAGATGATCAATCAATTCCACGGTGGCAATGGCACTCCCCCGCAATTCACGCGCGGCTACGGCCTGAGCATGGGCGAGGGCGAACGCAAGGCCATGTCGATGGCGCTGGTCGATCGCGCCTTGCGCTGCGATGAACTGGCCGAAGCGAGCCATGCGCCGGCGCAGAACCAGGAGTTTGTGCTGTCGCATTCGGACAGCGTGGAGGCATCCGGTTTTGTGCAGCACCTGAAACTGCCGCATTACGTGGATTTCCAGGCGGAACTGTCGCTGCTGCGGACCCTGGCCGCGCAGTACGCCGCGGATGCCGACGAGCAGCCAGGCAGCATCGCCGGAGGAGCGCAGGCATGACACCGCGCTACAACTTCGCTTTCCTCGATGAAGACACCAAGCGCATGCTGCGCCGCGCGCTGCTCAAAGCCGTGGCGATTCCCGGCTATCAGGTCCCGTTCGGCAGTCGCGAAATGCCGCTACCTTACGGCTGGGGCACCGGCGGCATCCAGGTGACGGCTGCCTTGCTTGGACCTGACGACGTGCTGAAGGTGATCGACCAAGGCGCGGACGACACCACCAACGCCGTGAATATCCGTCGCTTTTTCTCCCGCGTGGCCGGTATCGCCACCACTGAGCACACTACCGACGCCACGCTGATCCAGACCCGCCACCGCATTCCTGAAACATCGCTCAGGGAAGATCAGATCCTGATCTTCCAGGTGCCGGAACCCGAACCGCTGCGCACCCTGGAGCCCCGCGAAGCCGAGACGCGTACGCTGCACGCCCTGGCCGACTACGGATTGATGCATGTGAAGCTGTACGAAGACATCGCCCAGTACGGGCACATTGCCACCAGTTATGACTACCCGGTGCTGGTCGACGGCCGCTTCCTTACCTCGCCTTCGCCCATTCCCAAGTTCGACAATCCCAAGCTCGATCGCTCGCCAGCGCTGATGTTGTTCGGTGCGGGGCGCGAGAAACGCCTCTACGCCATTCCGCCGTATACGAGCGTCGAAAGCCTGGCCTTCGACGATCATCCTTTCGAGCTGCAGCGCTGGGACCACCAGTGCGCCTTGTGTGGCTCGGGCGACAGCTACCTGGACGAGGTGGTGGTGGACGACCACGGCGCGCGCATGTTCGTATGTTCAGACACCGACTACTGCAGCGGCCGCCGGGTGGAGGCACAGGCATGAGCGCGCTGCTGCAAGTACGCAACCTGAGCCTTCACTACGGGCCACGGGTAGGTTGCCAAGACGTGAGTTTCGACCTGCATCCTGGTGAGCTGCTATGCATCGTCGGCGAATCGGGCTCGGGCAAATCGACGCTGCTCAACGCCGTTGCGGCGCAGCTCACGCCCACTGCGGGCAGCGTGCGTTACCGCCAGCGCGACGGCGAATGGCTCGAGCTTGGCACGCTGAGCGAAGCGGACCGGCGCCGTCTGGCGCGCGAGGAATGGGGTTTCGTCACCCAGAACCCCCGCGACGGCCTACGCCTGAATGTCAGCGCGGGCGCCAACGTCGCCGAACGCCTGATGGCGCTCGGCATGCGCCACTACAGCCAATTGCGCGCCACCGCACGGCATTGGCTGGAACGCGTGGAGATCGATCCCACGCGCATCGATGACGCGCCCACCAGTTTCTCCGGCGGCATGCAGCAGCGCTTGCAGATTGCACGCACGCTCGTCACGCAACCGCGCCTGGTATTCATGGACGAACCCACGGCCGGCCTGGACGTCTCGGTGCAGGCGCGCATTCTCGACCTGTTGCGGCGGCTGGTGAACGAGTTGGGACTGGCCGCTGTGATGGTGACGCACGACCTGGCCGTGGCCCGCCTGCTTGCGGCGCGTACGATCGTGATGCAAGGCGGCCGTGTGGTCGAAACCGGCCTTACCGACCAGATTCTGGACGATCCGCAACATCCCTATACGCAATTGCTCGTTTCCTCGGTGTTGACCACATGACCGCCGCCCTGATGCTTGAACTGCGCGACCTCAGCAAGTCGTTCGAATTGCACCAGCAGCACGGAGCGCGCCTGAATGTGTTGCGTGGACTCGATTTGCGGCTGCACGCCGGCGAATGCGTGGTGTTGTCCGGTCCGTCGGGCGCGGGCAAGAGCACCTTGCTGCGCGTGATCTACGCCAACTATCGGCCCAGCCTGGGCGCGGTGCATGTGCGGCACCAGGATCGCTGGCTCGACCTGGCCAAGGCGACGCCGCACGAAGTGCTGGACGTCCGGCGTCAGACGCTGGGCTATGTGAGCCAGTTCCTGCGTGTGATTCCGCGCGTGCCGGCGCTGGATATCGTTGCTGAGCCGCTGGTGGAGCATGGCGTCGACGTCCAACAGGCGCGCCGCCGTGCGGCCTACATGTTAAGCCGACTGAACGTGCCCGAACGCTTGTGGCAACTTCCGCCGGGTACCTTCTCCGGTGGCGAACAGCAGCGCGTGAACATCGCGCGCGGCTTGATCGTGCCGCGCCCGATCCTGTTGCTGGACGAGCCGACGGCATCGCTGGATGCGGACAACCGCGCCATCGTCGCGGAGTTGCTGGCCGAAGCGCGCAGTGCCGGTTCGGCCGTGCTCGGCATCTTCCATGACGAGGACATGCGCGATCGCGTCGCCACCCGCCTGTTCCCGATGCAAGCGCTCGAAGCCGCCTGATGCACCGTTTCAACCACCCGATCATTGATAACAGTCTGCACTGAGATGACCATGAACGATCTTGTTTTGACCAATGCCCGCATCGTGCAGGACGACGGCGTGATCCACGGCACCCTGATCGCCCGCAAGGGGATCATCCGTTTGGTCGAAGACGGCTCGACGCAGGCGCCCGGCGCGATCGATTGCGACGGCGACTACGTCATTCCGGGCCTGGTGGAGCTGCACACCGACAATTTGGAAAAGCACCTGATGCCGCGCGCGGGCGTGCTCTGGCCATCGATTCCCGCGGTGCTGACCCATGACGCGCAAGTAGCGGCGGCCGGCATCACCACGGTTTTCGATGCGCTGTCGGTCGGAGACCTGGAAGAGGAAAGCGTGCGCATCGAAACCTTGCGCAGCACTTACGATGCGATTCTGGAAGGGCAGGCAACCGGCGCCTTGCGCGCCGAGCACTGGATTCACCTGCGCTGCGAGCTGGCCTATCCGCGCCTGATCGAAGCGCTGGAGCCGTTGATGGACCACGGCAGCGTGCGCCTGATCTCGCTGATGGACCACACGCCGGGCCAGCGCCAGTACCGCGACCTGGCGCAGTACCGCAAGTACTACAGCAAGAACCACATAAGCTGGACGGAAGACGAATTCGCCGACGTAGTGAGGCGTCGCACCGAGCAGCAAGCCCAATACAGCGCAAGGCACGAAAGCGTCGTGCTGGGCATGATGCACGGCCGCAACATGGTGCTGGCCAGTCATGACGACACGGACACCCAACAGGTGGAGCACGCGCACCGTATTGGCGTGACGATTTCGGAATTTCCCACCACCCAAGAAGCCGCCGATGCCGCGTATGCGCGCGGTCTGGTCACCGTGATGGGGGCGCCCAACGTCGTACGCGGCGGTTCGCATTCGGGCAATGTCGCCGCGCTGGAACTGGCGCGCACCGATCGACTGGACATGTTGTCGTCCGACTATGTGCCGGCCAGCCTGTTGCACGGTGCCTTCATGCTGCACGCGCATGCCGGCTGGTCGATGCCCAAGGCGATGGCGACGGTCAGCCGCAATCCCGCCAAGGCGCTCGGCTTTGAGGACCGTGGCTTGCTAAAGGCCGGCATGCGCGCGGACCTGGTGCGCATGCGCGCCGTGGGAAACCTGCCTATCGTGCGCAACGTGTGGGTGCGCGGAGAGCGTGCGTTCTAATCGTTTCATGCGCATGACCGCGCTTCGCGGTTGTTGCCCTCGGCCTCCCAAGCTTTGCCGCCGAGAAAAGGTATAGACATCTATCCAACTTGGCTAGACCACGTCATAAGCGTTTCATCGCGGTTGTCTAGCCTTTCCCTAGTTGCAGTATCAAACATTTGCGCCGGCGGATTCCGGCCATCACACCCTCGGGGGAAACCATCTTGAAGATCAATCCAATCACCTGCGCGGTGCTGGCCGCGCTCGCGGTGAGTCGTGTGTCCTACGCTGATGGCACGACCCCACCGGTTGCGACGACCCAACCCGCTTCGACCAGCCAGCCGGCGCAGCCGGCGGACAAGTCCACCGATAAGGCCAATACGGCCCAGGCAGCCATGCTCGGCGTAGTGACCGTCACCGCGCAGCGCACGGCCGAGGACATGCAGGACGTGCCGATCACGCTGCAAGCGTTCACTGCCACCACCCTGCAGCAACAGAACATCGTGTCGTTCAACGACCTGATCAAATACCTGCCCAACGTGACCTTCGCCAGCAACGGTCCGGGCCAGGGCAATATCTACATGCGCGGCCTGAGCACCGGCTTCCTGGGCAACCAGTCCAGCGCGTCCATCGCGCCGTTCCCGAACGTCGCGGTCTACCTCGACGACCAGTCGATGCAGTTCCCGGCGCGCAACCTCGACATCTACATGGCCGACATGGAACGCGTCGAAGTGCTCGAAGGCCCGCAGGGTACCCTGTTCGGCGGCGGCGCCGAAGCGGGCGCGGTGCGCTACATCACCAACAAGCCGGATCTGTACAAGGTCAGCGGCAGCGCGGAAGCCAGCGTCGGCACGACCGCGGGCGGTGCGGCCAACAACTCGGCCAACGTAGTGCTGAACCTGCCAATCATCACCGGCAAGCTCGCCGTGCGTGGCGTCCTCTACAACGAGCGCCAGGGCGGTTATATCGACAACGTGCCCAGCACGTTCACCCGCCAGCCCACCGACGGTGGCGGCGCCATGGCGCCGTATGTGGCCGCCGGCGGCACCCCGGTCGCCAACAACTATCCCGTGGCGCAGACCGCGTGGAACCCGGTCACCTACCAGGGCGGCCGCGTGGGCCTCGCCTACCAGATCAACGACAACTGGAATGCGCTGATCACCGAGAGCTACCAGGACCTGGACGCCCGCGGCCAGTCTTCGGTCTATCCGATCGGTGCCGATGGCCAGACGCTTGGCACCAACCAGATCACCGCGTTCGTGCCGGGCTGGAACAAGGACCATTTCGCCAACACCGCCTGGACGTTGAATGGCCAGATCGGCGATCTTTCGCTGGTTTACACCGGTGGCTACACCAACCGCCACATCAGCGAACAGCAGGACTACACCAACTACTCGCGCAGCGCCGGCGGCATGTATTACAGCTGCACCGGCACCTCGGCTGGCCTGTCCAGCGCCGGCAAGCCGACCTGCTATTCGCCGATCGGCTATTGGAACGACCACGTGGCCAGCACGCACGAGACGCACGAGCTGCGCTTGAGCACGCCGGACGACTATCGCCTGCGCGTGATCGGTGGCCTGTACTATGAAAACTTCAACATCGACGACCACATGGACTTCAACTACAGGACGATCCCGTCCTGTACGCCGCAGAACCTCACCAGTGCTCTCGCTGGCGGCGCACCCTGCGTGGCCAACGCGATGTCGTCCCCTGGCGTGATGCTCCCCGACGGCACCGCCTTCGGTGAAGTCGAGAACCGTGGCTACAAGCAGGAAGCAGCGTTCGGTTCGCTGTCCTATGACATCATCCCGGATGTGCTGACCGTGACCGGCGGTACGCGTTACTACCATTACTCCGAATGGCAGACTGGCACGGAGTTCTGGACCGCCAGCAACCAGGTGAACGTCCCCAACGGCAGCTTCCTGGGCAATGATGCGGTGATGAACTACCACACCACCTATCACGGCTTTAAGAGCCGTGCGAACGTGGAATGGCACATCACGCCGGACATGATGGTGTACTACACCTTCTCGCAGGGCTTCCGTCCGGGCGGCTTCAACCGCACCACCGGCGCCGTGGCGAAGCTCGACGGCCAGGCGCAGTACCAGAAGCCGATCAGCTACGCCCCCGATACGCTGACCAACAACGAAATCGGCTTCAAGACCACCTTCTTCAACGACCGCCTGCTGCTCAACGGCTCGTTGTATGACATGCGGTGGGACAACGTGCAGATGCAGTTCTTCAACCCGCTGGTGCTGGGCAACACCACCTTCGCGGTGAACGGTCCGAACTACAAAGTGGACGGCCTGGAGCTGCAATGGCATGCGCGTCTGACGGATGGCCTGTCGCTCATCGGCTCCGGTTCGCTCAACCACGCCAAACAGACCAATTCGCCGTGCCTGGTCGACAACATCGCCAAATCGCCCAATTTCAACCAGTGCATCATCCAGACCGGTGCGATTGGCGCGGTGACGTCGTTCGCCAATCCGTTCGGTGTCATCGGCAGCACCCCGGCCTTCTCGCCGCGTTCGCAGGTCAATATGCGCCTGCGTTACGACTGGACCTTCGGTGGCGGCTACAAGGCCTTCTGGCAGTTCGGCGCCAACTACACCGGTTCGATGTACAACCAGCCGGCCACCTATCCCAGTGGCGAGGGCGTGACCAACGTCACTACGGTGGAGCTGCGTTATCTGCAGGCTGGCTACACCACCTTCGATGCCTCGATCGGCGTTGCCAAGGACGCGTGGAACGTTTCCCTGTACGGCACCAACCTGGGCAACAGCCATGCGAGCGTGTTCACCTCCTCGGCCGAGTTCATCAAGTCGGAAGTGCCCCTGCGCCCGCGCGTGCTGGGTGTGAAGTTCGGCTACAAGTTCTGACCTGCTCAATAGCCGCCGGGCGTAGGCTGGGATGTCAATCCCAGCTCCCGGTGGCTTCCAGATGCTGGGATTGGCATCCCAGCCTACAAGTCCTTGCTCCGCTAGCAGGAAAGTAGAATTGGGGTGGGCGCAAGCCCACCCCCTTTTTTTAAGGTTTTGAGCATGAACGCCACGGCGGTTGACACATCGGTGGAGCAGGGGCTCCAACGCGTACGCGAATGGCAGCAGCAAGGCCAACATGCGCAGGCCTTGCAGGCTGTCCAGGCTTTGGCGCTCGATGCGCCGAACCATCGCGATGTGCTGCACCTGATCGCCAGAAGCCAGCGCCACGTTGGACAGCTTCAAGCCGCCTTGGCGACGCTGGCGCAGCTGGAACAGGGGCATCCGCAATTCAGCCGCCTGCATGAAGAACGCGGGCTGTGTTACGTGGCCATGCGCAATGCACCGCAAGCGATCGACGCCTTGCTGCGTGCCGTCAACATCAATCCCGCCTTGCCTTCGAGCTGGCACATGCTCGAAGGCCTGTACCGCATGACCGGCGATGCCGCCAATGCCGCGACGGCAGCGGCCCATGTCGCCACCCTCAAGCGCCTGGCGCCCGAAGTCGTTCACGCTACCAGCCTGTTCTCGGATGGCGACCTGGAGCCGGCCGAAAATGTCATTCGTCCGTATTTGCTGCGCGTGGGCAACGATGTCGAGGCGATGCGTCTGCTCGCACGCATCGGTCTGGCCCGCGATGTGCTCGACGACGCCGAAATCCTGCTCGACGCCGTGCTGAAGATCGCACCGGAATATCATGCGGCGCGCTACGACTACGCCTGTGTCTTGTTTGAGCGGCACTTGTATCAGCGCGCCTGCGAGGAAGTTGAAAAGCTGCTCGTCATCACCCCCGCGCACCTCGACTACCGCACGCTCTACGCCAGTGCGAGCGTAGGCTTGGGCGAACACGAACGCGCGATTGCGCTATACCGGGAGCTGCTGCGCGACCTGCCCGGCGCGGCCGAACTGCATTTGTCGCTCGCCCATTCGCTGAAGACACAAGGTCGACGGGCCGAGGCGATCGACGCCTATCGCGCCGCCACCACGGCACGCCCCAATTTTGGCGATGCCTACTGGAGCCTGGCCAACCTCAAGACCTATGCTTTTGGGGACGATGAGATCGCGCGCATGCGCAGCGAGGTCGCCTCGCCGGATACGTCGCTGGTCGACCGCTATCATCTGTGTTTTGCGCTGGGCAAGGCGTTGGAGGACCGTGGCGACTACGCTCAATCGTGGCGCCATTACGAACAGGGCAATGCGCTCAAGCGCTCAGAAAGCCGCTATCGCCCGGAGATCATCGAGACCAACACGCGCAGGCAGATCGAAGTTTGCACGCGCCAATTCCTGGCCAGCCGTACGGGCGCGGGTGATCCCAGTCCCGACCCGATTTTTATCGTCGGCTTGCCGCGCGCCGGTTCCACCCTGATCGAGCAGATTCTCGCCTCGCACTCGCTGGTCGAGGGTACCCAGGAACTGGCCGACATCCCGCGCATCGTGCTCGATCTGCAAGGACGCGATCCCAACTTGGACGATCCGCGCTATCCGGGCGTGCTGGCCGAACTGCAGCCCGAGGATTTTCGCCGGCTAGGCGAAAAGTATCTGCGCGATACCCGGATCTACCGCAGCGGCAAGCCCTACTTCATCGACAAGATGCCGAACAATTTCCGGCACCTGGGCCTGATCCATCTGCTGCTGCCCAACGCTAAGATCATCGACGCACGTCGCGAACCCATGGCCTGCTGCTTCAGCAACCTCAAGCAGCTGTTCGCCACCGGTCAGGAGTTCACCTACAGCATCGAGGACATCGCGCGCTACTACCGTACCTATCTCGACCTAATGCAACACTGGGACGAGGTGCTGCCGGGCAGTGTGCTGCGCGTGCATCACGAAGACGTTGTCGATGACCTGGAAGGCAGCGTGCGCCGCATCCTCGATTTCTGCGGCTTGCCGTTCGAACCGGATTGCCTCCAATTCCACAAGACCGAGCGTAGTGTGCGCACCGCCAGTTCCGAGCAGGTACGCCGCCCCATCTTCCGTGACGGCATCGACCAGTGGACCCGGTACGCGCCCCAGCTTGCTCCGCTCAAGGAAATGCTTGCTGATGCCTTGGAGCGTTATCGCGCGTAACCCGTAGGCTGGGATGACAATCCCAGCTTCCCCAGGGCGCGCGAAGCTGGGATTGTCATCCCAGCCTATGTATGGACTCGCCCCCTTCGTCAACCGCTTTTTTCTATCCCCGAGTACCGGCTGCATCTATGTATGAGGCCTCATCAAGGTGGCAGGTTTGGGCCACCGGGCCATCATCGTTTGAGCTCGCGCAATGCCGATTACGTGAAGACCTCAAGGGTCGGTAGGCTGGCAGGCATCGATTCGCGACGGTCTGACCTGGGTTCGAGGTTATCCAGCAGCGGTTGAGCGATACGCTCGGGAAAACTCGGTTACAAAGTCATCGATGCGTGGCTGGCGCTGACCTGATAGGTGCCACCGTGCTCAAGCAAGGCCCAAACCACGCGCACGTTGTGATTGGCCAAGCGCACAGCGGCGCCTTTGACGCCATGGCGCTCCATCCAGCGCCGTATGCGGCAGGTCAGCACGTCCGTGGCATCCTTGCGCCGCCTCGCCTGCCTGACCACCGACAGGGCTCCTTCGATGAACAGCGTGCGCAAGTACGCATCGCCTCGGCGACTCATCTTGCCCAGCACGACCCGCCCGCCCGTGCCGTGCTGTTCGGGAACGATGCCCAGGTAAGCGCCACACCGCCGGCTGTTCTTGAACTGGGTTGGATCGAGCCCTTTACCCACCACCGCGGTGGCGGTGATCGGACCGATCCCCGGTATGGTGCATAACCGCTGGGCCGTTTCATCGGTATGCGCCAAACGCGCCAAGCGGGCGGTCGCTGCCTCAATGCGGGCGCTCAGACTTTGCCACTCACTGGCGCATGCCTCCACCACGTCCACCACGCCCTCCGGCAGGGACCACTCGCCACGGAGCACCCGATCCACCAACGCCTTCAGCGCCGCCCAACTGCGCCCCGCAACGAGCCCCTGCTCCAACAGCAAACCACGTAGTTGATTGCACGCCGCCGTACGTCGATTCACCCAGCCGGCACGCACCCGATGCTGCATCTGCAACGCCAGCTGCTCACGCGTTTTGACCGGGACGGGGTGGATGTCACTGTCTCGCATCGCACGCAGGATCGCTCGCGCGTCATTGAGGTCATTCTTCATGCGATGGGCATGCGCCTTCACCGCACGGGCCGGCAAGATCTTCACCTCGATACCATTCCCTTGCAGGCGCCGCCCCCACGCTTGAACTCCCGGGCCCGCCTCCATCCCCACGCACAACGGCGCTCTGAGCTTGTCCAGAAAGCTTTCGAATGCCCGACGCGAACGTATGCTTCGATGCCACAGCTCCCGACCCTGACGATCGGCTGCGACGATGTCAAAGACGTTCTTGGCCAGGTCAATCGCCAGTTCGCTGGCTTCTGCGGTAGGAGTACGCTTGTTCATGGACTCGCCCTCGCTCTTCAGTGACGGTGGGCAGTTTTTACTCTCCTCCGCTGGCCCTTGAGGCCTTATCGGAGCGGGGGCGAGTCCATGTGATTACGATCGCTGCGGTGCCGGTCTTTTCAGGAAGGCAACGTCACGTGCTGCACTGATCTATCCAGCAGCCACTCTCGCAGCGCATTGTCTTGCGCCGCCATGGCTTCTGCTGAAGCCGAGCGTTGCAACATGGTCCCCAACGCGGTGGGCATCTCGACCGGTTTGCCGATCAAAGGCTCCACCACACTTTCGAACTTCGCCGGATGCGCGGTGGCCACCACGGCCCACGGCGCGTTGTCACCGGCGGCGCGCAGCTGATCCAGCACGTGCATCGCCGTTGCGGTATGCGGGCAGAACACTTCGCCGTGTTCGCGCGCGTGCAAGGAAAGGGTGGCACTGATATTGCGATCATCCACGCTGTGGGCCCGAAAGACGCGGCGCAGCTCATCCGCATCCGGATACGTCCAACGCAGGCGTTCGAAATTGCTGGGCGCACCCACGTCCATGGCATTGGCCAGCGTGGCGACCGCCTGGCGTGGCGTGTAGTCATGGCCGGCAAAGAAATCCGGCAGCGTTTGGTTGGCGTTGCAGGCAAGGCGAATCTCGCCCAGCGGCAAGCCCATGGCGCGCACCCACACCGCCGCCAGCCCATTGCCAAGGTTGCCGGTGGGCACGATAAAGTTCAGCGCTTCGCGACGCTGTTGCCACCACGTCACCGCGGCATGCGCGTAGTAGCTCATCTGCGGTAGCAGGCGGCCCAGGCTGATGCTGTTGGCCGATGACAACGGCGACCGCGCCTGCAGCGAGGCGTCATTCAAGGCGGCCTTCACCATGCGCTGGCAATCGTCGAAACGGCCCTGCACGCGCAATGCCTGCACATTGTCGCCGAAACAGCCGAGCTGATGCGCCTGGCGTGGCGAAACGCGGCCATCGGGATAAAGAATCGCCACTTCGATGCCGGGCTGCTGATGGAACGCTGCGCCGACCGCTGCGCCAGTGTCGCCGGAGGTGGCCACCAGGATGGTCAACGGTGTCGTTGCATCGCCGCGCAAGCGTCGCAGGCAGGCGGCAAGAAAGCGCGCCCCCACATCCTTGAAGGCCGCCGTGGGGCCGTGGAACAACTCCAGCACGCAGGTATTCGGATGCTGCGGGAGTGAGCGCAAGGGCGTGGGAAAAGTCAGTGCTTCGGCGCAAATGGCCGGCAGCGCCGCAGCGAGGGCGTCGCCGGCGAAGAAGGGCGCGAGCAGGGTGGTCGCCGTTTCAGCCAGGCTGCCGTCCGGCTTGAAGTCGGCCACGCCGAGCTTGGGCAAGCGATCCGGTACGTACAAGCCGCCATCCGGTGCCAGTCCCGCAGCGATTGCTTCGCTCAGGGTGGCGGCGGGACTGGCGCTGCGCGTGCTGAGATAGCGCATGACCGCACTCATGCGCGCTCACCCGCATCTACCGCGGGAACCAAGGTAGCGGCAGGCCCATCCACCGGTGAAACGAAGCGGTCGCTCTCCAATCCCGCTTCGGCGAACGCGTTGTGCATGGCTTCGGCAGCGGCCTCGGCTTGCGCGCGTTGTTCGAACCAGCCGAACACGCTAGGCCCGGCGCCGGAGATGCTGGCGCCGAGCGCCTTGTGATCCAGCGCGGCTTGCTTCACGCGCGCGAAATTCGGGATCAGCGAGGCGCGCCGCGGTTCCACCAATACATCCTTCAGGCCTTCGCGCACCAGCTCCGCTTCACCACGGAAGCAGCCGGCCAGCACCAGGGCAAGGTTGGCCGACTGGGCCACGAACTCGCCCAGCGCATAATCGCCGGCCAACGCCGCGCGCGCCTTGCGTGTTTCCAACACTGCGTGCGGATGCACCAGTGCGCAGTGCCAGCTTGCCGGCACCGGCAGTCGCACCAGGCGATCGCGCGTTGCCAGCACCAAGCCACCCAATAGCATCGGACCGACGTTGTCGCCATGGCGTCCACCGCTGGCCACAGCTTCGCCTTCCAATGCGAAGCCGTATAGCGATTCGCGCGGAAGTGGCCGCTCCAGCAGGGCATTCGCCGCGACTAGCGCAGCCACGCACGAAGCCGCCGAGCCACCCATGCCGGAACCAAGCGCGATGCCCTTGTGCAATGAAATCTCGAAGCCGTGCTGCAAACCCAGTGCCTTGCGCAAGGCCATCAAGGCGGCGCCGGCCGTGTTCTGCGCCGCATCCATCGGCAGCACTTCCACGCAGCCGTCAATGCTGGCCAGGCGCACGACGGGCGCATCGACGCGCCGCACGTCGGCGCGATCACCGGCGCCTGTGATGCAGTGTCCAAGGATGTCGAAACCTACGCCCACGTTGCCGACGCTGGCGAAGGCAGTGGCGGAGGCGGCTTGCAGGCGTTGCGCGGGCATGGCGGACTTCATGGCAAGTGGGGCGTTCATGCGCGCACCTCCAGCGCTTCGGCGATGCGCAGCAGATCGGTGAAGATCCCGGCCGCCGTCACTTCAGGACCGGCCCCGGGACCTTGCACCAGCAGCGGATTGTCGTGGTAGCGCTGGGTGCGGAATTGCACGATGTTATCCGTAAGCCGCGTGTGCGCGAACGGGTGTGATGAAGGCAGTGCCTGCAGGCCGACCTGGGTGCGGCCGTTACGGTCGAGGCTGGCGACGTGGCGCAGCACGCCTTGGTGCGCCTTGGCTTCGGCGAGGCGCGCGGCCATCGGCGCGTCGAGTTCCGGCAGCCGTGCCATGAATTCATCCAGTGGCACTTCAGCCAGTTCGGACGGCACCAGGCTCTCTATGCCCACGTCATGCAGGGACAATGGCCAGGCCGCTTCGCGGGCCAGGATCACCAGCTTGCGCGCCACATCCATGCCGGAGAGATCGTCGCGTGGATCAGGTTCCGTATAGCCAAGCGCGTGCGCTTCCCGTACCAGCGCAGAGAACGGGCGTTTGCCGTCGTAATGGCAACACAGCCAGGCGAGCGTGCCGGAAAACATGCCCTCCACCGACAGCAGCTGATCGCCGGTGTCGAGCAGGTCGCGCAGCGTCTGCACCACCGGCAGGCCGGCGCATACCGTTGCTTCGTAACGGAAGCGGCCGCCGTGCTGGCTTGCCGCGCGGATCGCCTGCCAGCGCGAGAGCGGGCCGCTGCTGGCCAGTTTGTTCGGCGTTACGACGTGTAGGCCCGAAGCGAGCCAGTAGGAATACCGCGAAGCCACCATGTCGTTCGCGCTGCAGTCGATCAGCATCGCGTGACGGCCATTGTCGCCGCGAACGTGCGCGGCGAATTGCTCCAGGTCGGTGGGGCGCCAGGTTTGCGCGTCGTGCTGGGCATTGAGTTCCGGATCATCGCAATCCAGCCACATGCGGCGGCTGGCGGCTACGCCGCACAGCTTCAATGCCAGCCCCGCGTCACGCAGCAGGCGTTCTTGTGCGGCTCGCAACTGCGCCAACAACACGCTGCCTACGCGCCCTGGACCAATCAGGCCAACGGCGAGCGTTCGTCGTCGCGACACGGCGGCCTGCAAAGGGGGCAGGCGGTGCGGGTGTTCGGCGATGGGTGATGCACAGCTTTCCATGACGGCCTCCGGTTGAGGCCCCTAGCTCGCTGGCGGTTCGGGAGTACCGGTCCGCCTCGTCGAGGGCGGGACCGTTTGCGTGTGAAGACTATTCGCGCACAGACACCACCCCAGACCCGGTCGTTCCGGTTCCGGTAGTGGTGGTAATAATCGTGGCGCTGATCGTTGCCGCCGCAACGCCGATGCAACCGGTACTGACCGGTGCGAAATCGATGCGTGCTGGCGTGAATGCGGGCGACATGGCATCGACACTACTTGTGCACTGCAGCGGCTGTCAACGGTTGCTTGCGAAACCATTGTCCAGCTGGCTCGCTGCTGCAAGCCATGTCTCAGTACGACAGGTCGATGGCGTATACGGCTGTGCCATCGCCGTTGTCGTGCAATTGCCGGATGTTATGCAGCCCATCGGCCTCCGCCGCGGGTTGCTTGTCGCTGGCAGATGTGAACACCACCGTGCCCCGCGCTTTCAGTCGTGCAAAACGCCATGAGGAGCGCGGCAAATCGTCTGCGTTGAGCGTGGGATGCGCCTTCAGCCACTGCGCAAGAATCTCGCGCGTGCCATCAGGCGAGGTCAACACGATGTTGCTGCCGTCCAGGCCGGGAAAACGCCCGCCGCCACTGGCGCGATAGTTATTGGTCACCACCACGAAGGTCTGCGACGCCGTCACCGGCTTGCCCTGGTAGTTGAGCTTTTCGATGCGCTGCCCGGCCGGCTGGGAGACGTCGATGACATAGTTGATGCCGCCCTGGATCTGGTCGAAGTTGAAGCCGGGGTATTTGCTATTGATCAGTTGCTGTTCGCCGGTTGCATTCGGATCGATGCGGTTGAAGCGTTCGGCGGATTTCTCCAGCCAGGCCTTGAGCGCCGCACCGTCGATTTTCACGGCTGAAAGCGTATTGGGGTAAAAGTACAAATCAGCCGCGCTACGTAGGGTGAGCGGGCCGGGTTGCACGTCGGTGTAATCGTCTGCACCGCCGAAGCCATTGCGAAAAGCGGCCGCTGCGGCAAGCACCGGCCCATTGGCCAGTTCCGGATGCGCCGTCGCCAGCTCATGCTGCACAAAATCGATCTGCGCGGCATTCACCGGTGCCAGCGCGCTCATGTCGCCCTCGTCGGCGAAATAGCTGCTCATGCGCACTGTGCTTTGGCCGATCGGCGTGTTCACGTAATCGATCGTCGCTTGTTGCAGCTTGCCGACTACGAGGGCGACTTGCGGATCAGCCGGCACGCAGTTACTTGCCGACACGGTGGGCTTGCCGGCGACCAGCATGGGCGGGCAGATCGGCCGCACCTGGCTGAAGGTCTTGGTTTTATCGATGGTCCAATGGCCTTGCTGGCGCAGCATGGCCAGGCGGATCACGCCCAGGTCCTTGCCGAAGAAGCCACCCATCACCGCCGGTACGCCGCGCACGAAGCCATGCTCGTCGTCCACATCTTGCATGTGTTCGAAACGCGTGCCGGGGAATTCGGTGTGTTCGTGTCCCATCAGCAACACGTCGATGCCCGGCACGCCGGCCAGATACCAGCCGCCGTTTTCCATGTCGGACGTATAGGGCGAGGTATTCATGCCACCGTGCAGGATGGCGATCACCAGGTCCGGATGCTGCGCCTGGATCTCGGGCAGGTATTTCTGTGCCGCTTCAACTACCCCGGTGACGGTCACCTTGCCTTCGAGGTTCTGCTTGTCCCACTGCATGATCGGCGGGGGGGTGAAGCCGATGATGGCGATCTTCAGCGGCACGCTCAGCTTGCTGCCATCCGGCGTAAACGCCGCGATCTTGCGCTGGACGATCGTCCACGGCTGGAAGATCGGCTTGCCGTCGCGCGCGCTATACACGTTCGCCAGCACCAGCGGGTAGCGCGGCCCGACGCAGCGTTGCGTAGCGCCCCCGTCCACGTTCATCGGCGTACCAGTGACCTGCGAAAGGAAGGGCAGGCCGTAGTTGAATTCGTGGTTGCCGATGGTGCCGCCGTCGTAGCCCACGGCGTCCATTACCTTGTAGATCGCCAGTTCTTCACCGCAGCCCGGCTTTTGCACCCTGGCCTGGTAGTCGGCCAGCACGCTGCCCTGGATGGTGTCGCCGGCATCGAACAGCAGGCTGTTGGTGAACTGCTCGCGAGCCTTGCGGATCAGGGTGACGGTGCGCTCGAAACCCAGGGTCGGGTCGGCCTTCTGCTTGTAGTAGTCGTAGCTGAGGACGTTGGAGTGCAGGTCGGTGGTTTCCAGCACCGCGATGTCGGCGCGCAGGCCATCCGGTAGCGGCTGGGCGCGGGGCTGTTCGGCGGACGGCTGGCTGGCGCAGCCGGCCAGGAAAAGAGCGGCGGCGAGGGCGGCGAGGCAGGAGCGTTGAGGCATGGGGAAGGTTCTAGGGCGCCAAATGTATGAACCTAGCAGATATGGGTGACAGTCCGCGCCTGCCCTCCGGCAGCTGCCGGGCGCCAAAATGGCAGTAAAATGACGCTCTTTTGACAACCAGAAGAAAGCGCCTTGCTGGCGCCGCCGATACAGGGAAATCGCTCATGCCGTTGATTCCGTTTCGCGCCGAGCGAAACCGCGTGACTGTTGCTTGCGCATGGGCGTTCTTTGCCGTCTGCGTGTGGTTCACCGCCTGGCAGGAGCCCCTGCTCGAACAGCGCAGCTTTGTATTGGCCCTGATGCTGTGCGCGTTTGGCGTAGCGCTGTTCGTGTTCGCGCGACTGGCGTTCGCGCTGGTCTTCAGCGGAGGCCTGTTCCTGCTGTTGCGCGCCGTCACGGTGTTGAAAGAGCAGTATCTCGAATCCCCGCTGATGCCGGCGGACTTCGTCTACTACGTACGCTCCAGCCTGTTCGAAACCTTGCGGCGCTATCCCAACATCTACAGCGTCGGCCTCTGCGTCGGTATCGCAGTACCCATCGTGCTGTGGCTGGCGTGGTATTGCGACCGGCAGTTGTTCCTGCATTTGCGCAAAATGCCGCGCTCCCTGCTGCGGGTGGGAGGCATCGTGCTTTGCGCGCTGCTGTTCTGGATCTGCCTGCTGCCGACCGGTCCGTTTGAACAAGTGCACGCGAGAGGCACCTGGGAAAAGATGTCCGATGATGCGGATCTCACCAACTTCTTCGTGAATTTGCGCGACTCCAGCGTGCACGTACCGGCCGGTTCCGACGCTGCCACGGCCGCACGCGAATGGCAGGCCACGGCGGTGGACGTGCCCTCGAACATCGATCCAAGCCATTATCCGGACATCGTGCAGGTGTTGGAGGAAAGCACCTTCGATCCAGCGCCGTTCACGCACTGCGACGTGCCTGAGTGCCGCCTGGACATGTTCAAGCCGGATGCCCGTACGCGCGGCACCGGCGTGCTACGTGTGCATACCTTCGGTGGCGGCACCTGGGTCAGCGAGTTCGCTGCGCTCACCGGCATGCCGCAGGACATCTTCGGCCCCGGTGGAATGTACGCACCGTATGTGCTCGCCCCGCACGTGCGAGACTCGCTGCCGCTGCTGCTGAAAAAGCTCGGCTATCTCACCGTGGCGGTCTATCCCACGCATGGCGAGTTTCTCAACGGACGCGATGCCTATAAGGCTTACGGCGTGGATCAGTTCTACGGCGCCGGCGAGCTAGGCCTGGACGACTGGGACGAAACGGATGCCCAGATGTTCCAAGCCGCCAAGCGCGTCTACGACAAGCTGAAGAAACCGGGCCAGCCGGTTTTCATGATGGTCCTCACCATCAACCAGCACGGCCCGCACGATGATCCGATGTCGACCCTGCCCAAGCCGTTCCAGAACCTGCTGCAAGGCTTGCCGCCGGCCACGGCGCTGAATTTCGACACGTATCTGCAGCGTGTGCATGATTCGGATATGGCGATGAAGGGGCTGGAGCACGACTTCCTCGATCGCGAACAGCCGACCGTGCTGGTGCACTTCGGCGACCACCAGCCTTCGTTCGACGACCTGATGCGCACGTTGCCGCGTAGCCTGCCGCCGGCATTGGTGCCATACCGGGACTACCTGACCTACTACATGATCAAGAGCAACCTGCCCGGCGCGCCGTTGCCGACCTATCCCATGCTGGATATCGCGCATTTGCCGGGCATGGTGCTGAATGCGGCCGGCCTGCAGCCGGACGCCTATTTTTCCGCACTGGGGTCATTGCGGCAGCGCTGCAACGGCTTGTATGCCGATTGCGCCGACAAGTCGCTGGTGAAGGCTTATTACGGTTGGGTGTTCAATCGCCTGCGCGTCTATCAATGACGCATGCAGCAGCCGGTGCTTCATGTAGGCTGGGATGACCATCCCAGCTATCGGCCTACCCATGATGGCATCCATTGAGGCATTCGAAGCTTCCATTTCATCGATAACCATCGATGATTTTGCCGGCCGCGACCGTCCCCTGGTCATCCGCGGTCTGGTTCGCGACTGGCCGATCGTCAAGCTCGCGCAGGAATCGGATACAGCTTTCGCACGCCGGGTGTCGGAGTTGGACAACGGCACACCTGTGGACACCTTGCTAATACCACCGGGCGAGGATGGCCGGGTGGGCTACAACGCCGATCTGAGCGGATTCAATTACGAACATCACCGAGTGTCCCTTACGCAAGGACTGCAACGCCTGGCGCAATACAGTCGTGAACACAGCACCGCCGGGCTTGCTGTGCAAAGCGCGCTGATACCCTCATGCATGCCCGGTTTCGCCGAACAGCATGGCGTATCCTTTCTCGCATCACAGATCCAGCCGCGCTTGTGGCTGGGCAATCGGGTGGTGACGCCGGCGCATTTCGACGAATACTTCAACATCGCCTGCGTCGTGTGCGGACGCAGGGAATTCACCTTGTTCCCGCCGGAGCAGGTGAAGAATCTTTATGTCGGTCCGTTGGATTTTGCGCCCACCGGAGCGGCGATCAGCATGGTGCGGCTGGACCGACCTGACGATCCGCGTTTTCCAAAACTGAGGGAAGCGTTGGCGCATGCGCAACAGGCAGTGCTGGAGCCGGGCGATGCGATCTACATCCCGCCCCTGTGGTGGCATCACGTGGCATCGCTGGAACGGCTCAATGCGCTGGTGAATTACTGGTGGAAGCCGGTGCTGGACGGCGTGCCTGCTACGTATTCGGCACGCGGCTTTCTGCTGCACGGGCTGCTGAGCATGAGGTGGCTATCGCCAGCGGAGCGAGAGGGTTGGCGACATCTGCTGGATTACTACCTGTTCGACAGCAGCGATCCGGTTGCGCACATTCCGGCTGACAAGCGCGGTGTCTTGGGGCAACTCACGCCGGAGTTGGCGGAGCAGCTCAAACAGCTCGTCCTCAAGCAGCTTTAGCCGCGTAGGCTGGGATGACAATCCCAGCATCAGCAACCGGTACAGCAAGCTGGGATTGTCGTCCCAGCCTACGCATGCACCGGATAAGGCACGCCTCCCACCCAGGTCTCCTGGACCACCAGCGCATCATCCAGTACCGCGAAATCCGCCTGATAGCCGGCCGCGATCCGCCCATGCGTGCGATCCAGTCCAATCCACGCCGCCGGATAGCTGCTCGCCATGCGGGATGCTTCCGCCAAGGGCAGGCCGAGCATCTGCACGGCGTTGCGCACAGCGCTGGCCATGTCCAGGCCGGAGCCGGCCAGCACGCCGGCTTCGCTCTGGCAGATGCCGTCGCGCATCACGATGGTCTGGCCGTTGAGCACGTAGTTGGGTTGATCGCTGCCCACCGGCGGCATCGCGTCGGTGACAAGCACGCACTTGCCCCGCGCTTTGGCTGCGATGGCGACGCGCAACGTCGCCGGATGCACGTGGTGGCCATCCACGATCAGGCCGCACCAGCTATGCGGATCATCCAGGGCTGCACCCACTACTCCGGGATCGCGGCTGGCGAGTGGCGTCATGGCGTTGTAGAGATGCGTAAAGCCACAGACGCCGGCATCGAGCGCGGCGCGTGTGGTCGCGTAATCGGCAGCGGTGTGGCCGGCAACTACCACCACACCGGCGCCGGAAAGTCTCGCGATCACCGGCAGCGGCACCTGGTCGGGCGCGAGCGTCAGCATCACCGGGCCCTTGTGCGGAGCGATCAGTGCTTCGACGTCGTCATCGTCAGGCAGACGGAACAGGTCGGCGTTGTGGATGCCCTTGCGCGCGTTGGCCAGGAAAGGGCCTTCCACGTGGATGCCGAGAATGCCCGGAACCCGTTGCTCGATCGCATCATCCACCGCCTGCAGGGCGGCGCACATCTTCTCAGCGGTGTCGGTGATCAGCGTGGGCAGCATGCCGGTGGTGCCGAATTTGCGGTGCGCCTCGGCGATACCGCGCAAGGTTTCGACACTGGGATCGTCGTTGAACAACAGGCCGCCGCCGCCGTTCACTTGTACGTCGATGAAGCCCGGCAACAGCAGGCGACCCTGTAGATCGTGCTGTTTCGCATCGGCGAGGCGCGCATCGTCGTGCGCAACGATTGCCACGATGCGTTTGCCGCGCACCAGCACGGCCAAGCCTTCGCGCGGGCCGTGATCGCCGAGCACGCGGCCATTGACGAGGGCAATGAGCGGATTCGGCGGCATTACACAGTCTCCGTGACCTTGCGCAGATGCGGCGGCACGTCAGGATCGTAGCCGCGTGCGAGCGACAGGGCGCTGGCCGCGCGATAGAAGCTCTGCACGGCTAGCAGCGGTGTCACGATCGGGTCGATGCCGCCGGGCAGCGGCAGCGCATCGGCGCCTTGCGCGCCCGGTGCCGCTACCCACACACGCGCGCCGCGCGAACGGAATTCGTTGGCGACGGCGAGAGTGTTTTCCAGCGTGCCGTCATCCTGGGCCAGGAACAGCACCGGAAAGCCCTCGCCTACCAGGGCCATCGGGCCATGCTTCACCTCGGCGGCGCTGAAGGCCTCCGCGTGCAGGCCGCAGGTTTCCTTGAGCTTGAGCGCCGCTTCCAGCGCAGCACCGAAACCATAGCCGCGACCTACCACGAACAAGTTATGGACGCCGACGAGCCCCTGTTCCAGCGCATTCCAGTCACCCTCCCAACCGCGGCGAAGATCGTCGGGCAGGCGCGCAATCGCGGCATGCAGCGATGGGTCATCGGACCAATGCGCAGTCAATTGCAGCACGGCGGCAAGCGTGGCGAGATAGCTTTTGGTGGCCGCGACGCTGCGCTCGGGGCCGGCGCGCAGCGGAATGACCGTATCGGCAAGTGCAGCAAGCGGAGAGTCTTCCACGTTCACCAGGGCAAGCACATAGGCACCGGCCTGCTTCGCTGCCTCCGCGCTGCGCAGCAGATCCGGACTCTTGCCCGACTGCGAAATCGCCACGAACAGGGCGCCTTCCAATTGCAGGTTCGCGTCGTAGATGGAGGAGATCGACGGCGAGGCCGAGGCCGTGATCAGCCCGAGCCGGGTCTCGAACACGTATTTCGCATAGGCTGCAGCGTGATCGGAGCTGCCGCGCGCGCAGGTCACAATGAAGCGAGGCGGTTTTGCGCGCAAGCGTTCGCCGAGTGCAGCGAGAATCGATGCGTTCTGCGCAAGCTGCCGTTCGACGGTGGCGGCGCTTTCCTGCGCCTCGTTGTACATCAGGGTGTCACGAGCGGATTTCACGGGAGGCTCCGGGGGAATAAGACGCGGCATGCGCTATTTCCTCTCCCCGCCGGGGAGAGGATTGGGGAGAGGGGGCAACCTCGCCGTACAGTGGATAGGCGCGTCGGAAATGGATGGGGGAGTGGGAAAACGAAAGAAAAATCAGGTCTGCCGCGGCGGCGCAGTCGATCCGCGCACCACCAGTTCCGGCATGAAGCCTTCGTTGGGCAAGTCGCTGTCCTGCTGCAGACCGCTGATCAGATGCAGCGCCGCATGCCGCCCGATTTCGCTGGTCGACTGCCGCGCGGTGGTCAGTGCTGGCCAGGCCTGCTTGGAAAACGGGCTGTCCTCGAAGCCGGCGATGGACAGGTCCCATGGCACGTCCAGGCCGGCCGAGCGCGCCGCGGCCAGCACGCCTGCGGCGATCTCGTCGTTGCAGCCGAATATCGCGGTGGGTGGTTCTTTCAGTGCCAGCAGCTTGCGTGCGCCACGGAAGCCGTCGTCGAAGGCATAGCGCCCAGGCAGGATCAATTTGCGATTGAGCGGGATGCCATAGTCCTTCAAGGCATCCGCGTAGCCCTGATAGCGTTCCGGGCTGGAGCGGTGATGCGGCTCGCCCCACAGGAAGCCGATGCGGGTATGGCCGAGCTGTATCAGGTGTTCGGTGATGGCATAGGCCGCGTCGTGATCGTCCACGTACACGCAGGGCATGCCGTCCTTGGGGTCCTCGCGTGCAGCGATTATGCGCACGAAGTCCACGTCGCTCGCCTTCAGCGTAGCCAGCAGGGCCGATTGCTCCGACATCGGCGGCGCCAGGATCAGGCCGGCCAGGCGTGCGCGCTGCACCAGCGACACCAGTTCTTCGGCCAGGCTGGGTGCGGCCGAGTCGCAAGGATAGATCTGCAAGCCGAAGCCACGCTCGCGGCAGGCCGACAGCACGCCGTTCTGCATATCGATCACGTAATGCGCGTTCGGATTGTCGTAGACCAGGCCGATCGCATACGCGTGGGAACTGCTGCGCAAGCTGCGCGCGGAAGGGTCCGGGCGGTAGCCGAGCTGCTCGATCGCCCGTTCCACCTTTTCGCGGGTCTCGGGTCGTACCGCTGCCTCGTGGTTGATGACGCGCGAAACCGTCTTCAACGAAACGCCGGCGTGCTTGGCTACGTCCTTGATGGTGGGACTGTGCAACGAGAGATCCTCCCGGGTGTCGGGTGGGCATCGTAGCCCAATGCCCCGCCCGATGTCGGCGTGTAGTGGAGATGGAAGCTGCGATGCCCGGCTTCACGATTTGCCTCAGGCGGCGTGCGTGCCCACGTTATGGCCACGCACCCCGTAGTACAGGATGTACAGATAGCACGGCACGATGACAATCACGAACGCGAGCTGGAAATCGATGTACTGCTTCAAGTGCACGAAGGCCTGTGGCAGCAACGCGCCGCCCACTATGCCCATGATCAGCACGGCCGAGCCCAGCTCGGTATGGCTGCCCAGGCCCTTGATCGCAAGCGGGAAGATCGCCGGCCACATCATGGCGTTGGCAAAGCCCAGCGCGGCGACAAAGGCCACTGAAACGTAGCTGTGGGTAACGAAGGCGCCGATGGCGAACAGCACGCCGAGCACGGCCGACACAGCCAGGTAGCGTTGTTGCGAAATGACGCGTGGAATCAATGCCGAGCCGATCACGTAGCCGGCTAGCATGGCCACCATGGTGTAGGTGGTGAAGTGCGAGGTCACTTGCAGCGGCAGGCCAAAGCCCTGGCCGTAAGTGTTGATGGCATCGCCGGCCATCACTTCCACGCCCACGTAGAGGAACAGGCATAGCACGCCCAGCCACAAGTGCGGGAAGCTGAAAATGCCGCCTTTGCCATGCCCGATCGAGCGTTCGCTGTTGGCGCCGGAGGGTTTGATTTCCGGCAGCGAGGAAAACAGGATCCAGATCGCCAGCACCACCAGTAGCCCGGCCAGGCTCATATAAGGCCAGAATACGCGTGCGGCGAACTCATTGAGCAGGCTTTCGCGCGCGGGGCCTTCGGCCATGGTGGTCACCTGGCCGAGGAAGGTATCGATGCCCGCCATCACCAGTGCGCCGAAGGCCAATGGCGCTAGCGCACCAGCCACCTTGTTGCAGATGCCCATCAGCGCGATGCGCTGGGCGGCGCTGTCGATCGGGCCCAGGATGCTGATGTAGGGATTGGCCGCTGTCTGCAGCAGCGACAGACCGGCGCCGATCACGAACAAGCCGGCCAGCGCGCCCGGATAGACGCGAATGCGCACGAATTCCCCGAACACCGCCGCGCCGATGGCCATGATGAAAAGCCCCAGCACCATGCCCTTTTTCATGCCGGTGCGCTTGAGCACCGCGCCCGCGGGCAGTGCGAGCACGAAATAGGAAACGTAGAACGCAAAGGGCACCAGGAAGGCGTTGATGTCGTCCAGCGTAAAGGCCACTTTCACGAATGAAATCAGCGGCCCGTTGAGCCAGGTGAAAAATCCCATGATGAAGAACAGTACGCCGATGATCAGCATCGGCAGCAAGGTCGACGTGCGTGCGTCGGCGGTGTAAGTGGTGGACGACATGAAGCGCTTTCCCCGTGGCTGACCCGATGCCGGCAACCGGCATCACTGTGATGTCCTTTATTGTCCTCAATGCACAACGTTGTCAATCGGAGCCCTCCGGAGCCGACGACAACGTGCGTCATTTGGCCCTGCCAAACAGCTGCTCGTGATGCGCTGCAGCAGCTCAAGGGATAGGCCATTCGGCCTACATGATTGACCTAAAATAGCTTTATTGTCAAAGGCTTAAAAACTCGTGCCGGTGGCCGCGCGCGGTGGCATTTCGCGCTGCGGCACAGCTCATTGCCATGCCTGGGCTTGACCCTGTTGACAGCGTTGTCATTCGTGACCAGACTCCGTCATCGAAACGTGCCTGGAGGTGGCCTCGCATTTCGCGGGGTAGGCACGGGAAAAAACGTGAGGAGGGGGCGTGGTTCAGGCTGTTGTACATGGCAAGGCGCAAACGGCGCGATCGCTGCAACCGGCATTTCTGGCGGCCGATGTCGGCGGTACGCATGCGCGCATCGGGCTGGTCAGTCCGAGTCCGGATGGCCGCCGTCCGGTCACCGTGCTGGAGTACCGCCGCTACGCCTGCGCCGAATGGCCCAGTCTCACCGCTGTGCTCAAGGACTTTGTCGCGCAGTTGAGTGCCGACATGCCGGTGGACCATTGTGCGGTGGCCAGTGCCGGCTATGTGTTGGGCGACGCCATCGTCAACGACAACTTGCCGTGGCCGGTATCCATTCGCGACATTCGCGAAGGCCTGGGAATTTCCACTCTGGCGGTGATCAACGACTTCGAGGCCGTTGCCTACGCTACCCAGTTCATGACCCAGGCCGATGCCGTGCCGGTGATCGAGAGCAGCGCAGCGCAGGTCGCTGGGCCTGTGTTGGTGATGGGGCCGGGCACGGGCCTGGGTTCGGCTGTGCTGCTGCCCGGCATGCCGCACGCCACCGTGTTGGCGACTGAGGCCGGGCAGGTCTCGCTGGCACCCGGCAACGAACTGGAAATCGACATACTGCGCTGGCTCGCGCGAGATCGCGCGTACGTCTCCTACGAACATGCGCTATCCGGCCCGGGTTTGCTCAATTTGTACAACGCCATTTGCGCATTGCGTGGCGCAACGCCGGGTTTGCAACTGCCTGCCGAAGTAACGCGCAGCGCGGTGGAGCGCAGCGACGCGGCAGCGGTTGAAGCCTTGAATGTGTTCTGCGGATTGCTCGGCAGCTTTGTCGGCGATCTGGTGTTGTTGTACGGCGCCCGCGGCGGGGTTTACCTCGCCGGCGGCATCCTGCCGCAGATTCGCGGCCTGCTGCTGTCGAGCACCTTCGCCGAGCGCTACTTCAACAAGGGCGTGATGCGCCCTTTTTTGCAGCAGGTACCTGTTCGACTGATGGAGCATGGCCAGCTCGGCGTGATTGGCGCCGCTGGCTTGTATCTAGATGGTCAGCACGCGCACTGATGCGCGCGTGAGAGATGTAAAGGGTTGAGGAAGTGTTCTGAAACGAACCGGGCGCAAGCCCATACGCCATGCAGTACGGACATGCCGCGAACATATTCCGTGCTGAAAAAAACGCCTCTGAGGGGAGGAAGCCATGTCACATCGTAAGACCCTGCTCGCCGCGAGCATCATCGCCGGCCTTTGGTGCGTGTCGGGTGCGCTCTATGCCCAAGACAACAGCCAGACCTCCAGCCAGGCCAATCAGCAGAACAGTGCAGAGAAGGCCAACAAGGAGAAGATCAAGGAACTGTCCACGATTACGGTCACCGGCATCCGCAGCAGCCAGGAGCTGTCGCTGGATACCAAGCGTGCGGACAACACCCACGTGGAAGTGGTCTCTGCCGAAGACATCGGCAAGCTGCCCGCCAAGAACGTGGCCGATACCCTGCAGCGCCTGCCGGGCGTGAACATCAGTTCCTCCAGCGCCAGCGAAGGCGCGTTCGACGAAGTCGATCGTGTCAGCTTGCGCGGCACCAATCCGAGCATGACGCAGACCACGATCAACGGCCACACCGTGGCCACTGGTGACTGGTTCGTGCTCAACCAGGTGCAGACCGTGGGTCGCAGCGTCAGTTATTCGCTGTTGCCGTCCGAAATCGTCAGCCAAGTGGTGGTGCACAAGACCTCCGAAGCCAGCCTGCTGGAAGGTGGTAGCGCCGGCTCCGTGGACATCGTTACGCGCAAGCCGCTGGAGTACGCCAAGGAGTTCACTGCCGAAGCCTCCATCGGTGGCGTGTACGCGGACCTGCCCGGCACCACCAAGCCGCAGTTCAGCGGCCTGTTCAACTACAAGAGCCCCGACAACACCTTCGGCGTGTTGGGTCAGGCGTTCTACGAAGAGCGCAGCCTGCAGCGCGAAGGCCAGGAAGTGGTCGGTGGCTACAACTCCACCACGCTCAACGGCAAGACCTACTACTACCCGAATGAAATCGGCAATGCGTTCTTCACCCAGACGCGCAAGCGCGAAGGCGGCGCCTTCGACGTGGAGTTCAAGCCGAGCGACAACCTTACGCTCGATTTGAACGGCTTCTATTCGCTGATGAAGGCCGACAACTACAACCGCAACTACATGCTGTGGACCAGTAGCGTGCTGGGTGCGGGTGGTCAGCTCACCAACGTGCAGACGCAGGGCAATGTCATCACCCACGCCGACCTGGCGCCGGGCACCAATGCGCCCTATGGCATCTATGATCAGATCTCGCGTCCGGGCGCAGCGTCCCGAACCTGGTACGTCGCGCTGGACGCTGCCTGGAAGGTCACCGATAAGCTGAGCTTCCACGGGCAGGCCGGTACCACCCATGGCGCCGGCGACAGTCCGCACCAGAACGTGCTCGAGTTGGGTGAAAACAACGCCGGCAGCGGCGGCTGGCAAATGAATGGCCTGGGTACGCCGATCAGCTGGTACGAAGGCGCCGTTAACAACTCGCCTTCCACCATGGTGCCGTCGGCGGGCTGGATCTTCGGCGAGCAGTCCATCCACATGGTGGACAAGGAAAACTGGGTCCAAGGTGACGGCGAGCTTGATTTTGACGGCCCGATGTCTTCGTTGCAGTTCGGTGCGCGCTATTCCAGCCATACGCGCCAGAGCCTGGAAGACATCGCGCAGGGCCCGTTGAACGGCATGCCTACCCAGGCCCAGCTGCCGGCCGGCGGCTACGGCAACTATCCCGGTGATTTCGGCAGCCAGCTGGGCGCGACCGTGCCGGGCAGCGTGTGGTTCTACACGCCGAGCCAGCTCGCGACGATCGACGGGCAGTTCGCCAACCGCAATCCTGTCACGCGCTTCTACTGGAACGATATCTATAGCGTGAAGGAGAAGGATAGCGCGGTGTATCTGCAAGCCAACTTCGACGGCGATCGTTGGGGCGGCAACGTGGGTGTCCGCTACGTCCATACCGGCGAGACGATCAACGACGCCACCACCAGCCCCGATGCGAGCGCCAGCTCGGCCATCGGGCCGATCACCACCTCGGCTTTTGGTCCGTACTACTGGAACACCATCAAGCACTCGTACAACAAGGTGCTGCCCAGCGCGAACCTCAAGTTCGACCTCACGGACGATGTCATCGCCCGCATGGCGGTGTCGCAAACCCTGACCCGTCCGGACTATTCGGCGATGGCCGGCTCGGTGTCGCTGGATGACCTTACACATACGGGCGCGGGCGGCAACCCGGCACTGAAGCCGCTGATCTCCACCAATTTCGACGGCGCGCTGGAATGGTATTTCGCGCCGCGCGGATTGCTGTCGGCCAGCGTGTACAACATGTCGTTGCACAACTATGTGAACTTCGGCGACGTCAACCGCGTGTACAAGGACATCCAGGCGTCCACCCTTGCTGGGCATGACGTGTTCTCGACCTACACCGTTACGGTCCCGAGCAACGTCAATGGCAACGTGAAGGGCGTGGAACTGGCCTACATCCAGCCGATCGGCAAGAACTTCGGCGTGGAAACCAACTACACCTTCGCCAGTGCCCATGCCGACAACGGCCAGCCGCTGGAAGGCACGTCCAAGCACACCTTCAACGCTTCGGTGTACTTCGAAAACGACCTGTTCAACGCACGCCTGGCCTACACCTACCGCTCGTCGTTCTACGACACGGTCAGCCATGGCGCGAACTACTTCCAGGCCGGCGTGGGCAACCTCGCGTTCTCGGCCGGCTACAAGATCACCGACTGGATGTCGGTGACGTTCGACGCGATGAACCTCAACAACCCGAAGTGGCGCTACTACTACCAGGACAACAACACCTTCGGTAAGCAGCCGTATGCGTTCTATGTGAACGGCCGCCAGTACTACTTCAATCTGCGCTTCAAGTTCTAAGTCATCTTCCCCGCCAAGGACCTGGTGATGTTTTGCCAGGTCCGCTTTTTTTCCGGGGACTAACGTAGGCTGGGATGCCAATCCCAGCATAGGGATGCCGCATGCAAAGCTGGGATTATCATCCCAGCCTACGCACCTACTCGAATGATGGGAAAACGCATGCGATTTGCCGCTCTATTCTTCTGCCTTGCCTTTTGTGGCTTCGCTCATGCCACTCCCGTATCGCTGATCCCGCTACCCGCGCAGCTGCAGCTGGCCAAGGGCTCGTTCAAGGTCGACGAAAAAACTTCCATCCGCGTACCCGCGAACGATCAAGCGGCTAGCGCATCGGCACAATATCTTGCCGGCTTGATCGCCAGCACGCGCGGCTTGCATCTCGGGGTAACGGACGCTGGCGTAGCAAGCCAGGCCATTGTGTTCCAGCGCAATCCCAAGCTGGCGCATGCTGAAGGCTACATACTCGATGTCACCCCAAAGGGCATTCGCATCGAGGCCCACGACGATGCCGGCCTGTTCTATGGTGCTGTTACCCTGTTCCAATTGCTGACACCCAATGCGCAACACGGCGAAGTGCAAGTTCCGGCGTTGCATATCAACGACTGGCCGCGTTTCGCCTGGCGCGGCGTCATGCTGGATTCCGCACGCCATTTCCAGGCCGTCGATAAAGTAAAGCAGTTGCTCGACCAGATGGCCCAGCACAAGCTCAACGTGCTGCACTGGCACCTCACCGACGACCAGGGTTGGCGCATTGAGATCAAGCGCTATCCGGAGCTTACGCGCATCGGCGCATGGCGTACGCCGCCGGATGCAGGTCACGACGGCGAGCCTGTGCGTTACGGTGGGTTTTATACGCAAGACCAGATTCGCGACGTGGTGGCGTATGCGGCCGCACGCCATATTACCGTGATGCCGGAGATTGACATGCCCGGGCATGCGCAGGCCGCGGTCGCCTCGTATCCGCAAATCGGCGTCACCGGCAAGCGTCCGCCGGTATCGGTCGATTGGGGCGTGAACCCCTACCTTTACAATGTGGACGACGCGAGTTTCCAGTTCATCGATAACGTGCTCGATGAAGTGATGGCCCTGTTCCCTTCGCACTACATCCATGTCGGCGGCGACGAAGCGATCAAGGACCAGTGGAAGGCGTCGGCTGCCGTCCAGGCAAAGCTTCGTACGCTGCACCTGAAGGATGAGGATGCCTTGCAGGGCTGGTTCATCGGCCGCATCGGCAGCTATCTGTCGGCGCACGGGCGGCGCCTGATCGGCTGGGACGAAATCCTCGACGGTGGCGTGCCGGCCGATGCCACGGTGATGTCCTGGCGCGGCACCGACGGCGCGATCAAGGCCGCCAAGCTCGGCCACGACGTGGTGATGTCGCCGGCTCCGGACCTGTACCTGGACAGCCTGCAAAGCCAGCTCCCGGATGAAACCGCCGGCCGCGGTCCGGTGCGCAGCCTGGAAGACGTCTATCGCTTCAACCCCGTTCCCGCCGTGCTCGATGCGGCGCAGGCGGCGCACGTATTGGGTGCGCAGGCGAACGCGTGGACCGAGCACATGCCCAGCATGCGGCACGTGGAGCACGCCGCCTTCCCGCGCCTGGACGCATTGAGCGAAGTGGTGTGGTCGCCGGCTTCCTCGCGCGATTGGATGGGTTTTCTTGCGCGCCTGCCGGCGCAGTTTCAGCGCTATGCGGCGCAGCAAGTCGACTACGCCGATAGTGCGTTCGCGCCGGTGATCCAGGTTGACGCCAATACAGCACTGAAAAGCGGCAAGGCCTTGGTAAAGCTCTCCAACCAGGCCGGGTACGGCGCCATTCATTACACAATGGACGGCAGCGCCCCTGACGGCCAGGCGCCGCTGTACGACAAGCCTTTTAACGTGATCTGGCCGGTCACGATCAAGGCTGCGGTTTATGCGAGCGATGGTGGCATGCTCGCCGCTGCGCGCACGCGGTTGATCGACCGTGAGCATTTGCTATCGCGCACTGGTGCGGAACTGGTGAACTGCAAAGGCAGTGACTTCCGCCTGCACTTACAACCGATGCCGGATGCCACCAGCATGTTGCCGGTGTATGCCGTCAATATCTTCGACACCTGTCAGCAGTATCTGGCCGCTCCGCTGGATGACATCGCTTCGATTCACGTCGAGGTGGCTCGATTGGAGCGAAATTTCGCGCTCGCGCACGATATAAAGCTGGTGGTGCCGCGGCCGCACAGTACACCGCATGGCGAGTTGGTCGTCCATCTGGATCGCTGCGACGGACCGGCAATTGCGAGCGCCGCGCTGCCCGATCCAGCGAACAGCACCAGGCGCTTCGCGCTCGATGCCGCGCTGACGCCGCAACACGACGAGCACAACCTGTGCCTCGTATTCACCGCGCCGACCGATGGGCCACTGTACGCCTTCGACCGTGTGTCGTTGATTCCTTCCAGCGAAAACAAGGCTAAGCCCTGAAGGCGCACGCAAGGTATCGTGGGGCTACAGCGTTGCCTGCCGTGGAGCGGAATCGCCGTAGGCTGGGATGACAATCCCAGCATCGGGATGCGGTGTGGAAAGCTGGGATTAGCATCCCAGCCTACGCGCTGCACGCCTTTGACCGCGTATCGCAGGTGCCGCCAAGCGAGAGCAAGGGTAAGCCATGAACGCGCCTTCTCGCCGCTTGCTTTCGTTGGACGCCCTGCGCGGCTGCACCGTCGCGGTCATGTTGCTGGTCAATGATCCCGGCGGCTGAGATCACGTCTATGCGCCAATGGGTCATTCGCCCTGGCACGGGGTGCTTACTCGAGACCTCGGTGTTAGTTCGCCGGGAATGACTCGCCAAGTGAGCCCATTTAAGCTTGCTCGCCCAACACTATCTGGTTCGAAACGATCGTTCTGCGATTCCGGTTCAAGAGAGCGATGAAGCCGGCGATGCATGCAAGCATGCCGCCCGCCGGTGCAACCCATGCATACCCGAGTCCCGCCGAAATCACCCATCCGCCCACGGTGGCGCCGAGCGCGTTGCCCAGATTGAATGCGCTGATGTTTACGGACGATGCGAGACCGGGAGCACTATGAGCTTCCTGCATCACACGCATTTGTACCGGTGCCACCACCCCAAACGTGGCCGCGCCCCAAAGCAGGAGCGCGACAGCAGCACCCAGGTGCGTTGTCGCCGCAAAGGGGAAGGCAAAGCTCAGAAGCGCCAGCAGCGACAAGAAGCTCAGCAATGTGGCTTGCAGGGATTTGTCCGCCAAGCGGCCGCTGATCGCGTTGCCCAGGGTAAAGCCGATTCCGATCAGCGCCAGCATCGCCGTGATAAAACTCGCCGATGCGTGGGTCAGGCGTTCAAGCAGGGCAGCGACATAGGTAAACAGCGCAAACATCGCGCCGGCGCCGAAGGCCGTGGTCAGTAGTGCCAACACGACCGAGCGACTGGTGAGCACACGAAGCTCTCGTCTGACTGAGGTGGCTGCGTCATGGTCATGTCTTCCTGAGGGCAGTGCCATGGCAAGGGCGGCCAGTGCAAGAACTCCCAGTATCGCAATGCCGCCGAAGGCCGATCTCCAGCCCAGGGTCGTCCCGAGCCAGGTCGCGGCCGGAACGCCGCCGATGTTGGCGATGGTCAAGCCCATGAACATGCTGGATACCGCAGACGCATTGTGCGTAGCAGGCGCCGCCTCGATGGCTACCATGACGCCGATACCAAAGAACGCGCCGTGGGAGAGGCTCGTTAGGACACGGGCCAGCACTAGAATTCCGTAGTCGGGGGCGATGGCCGACAGTGCGTTGCCTGCGATAAACAGGCCCATGAGCGACAATAGCGCGGTCTTGCGCGATAGTCTGCCCAGCAGGAGTGTAACTACTGGAGCTCCTACCATTACGCCGATCGCGAATGCAGTGACGAGCATGCCCGCCGTAGGAATGGACACATTCAAATTGCTGGCGATAGGCGGCAACAAACCCATAGGGGTGAATTCAGTCACGCCCATGGCGAAGGTACCGAGCGCAAGGGCTCCCAATATTGTTCTTGTCATGTAAAAGCCTGCCGATAAGCCGTGTCACGGCTGCGATGAGCAAAAACTGTCTCCGCCACCGGGGCTTCCTGATGGCTAGGAACACGACCCATTGCAGGTCGTGGACCTCCAGCTTCAACACCTGCTTTGGCCATTCACGGGGGGGAAGTGGATTTGAGTGAAATCCTTAAGGCCATGGCGGCGGTGGGTCGCTCGCATGGCAGCAACCGGCTTAGCTAAGTTCAGCGCGGCTGTTCGTGCAGCTGCCTCAGCCGCGCCGGTTGCGGTAGTGGTGCTTTTGGAGAAAGCAGCTTGTCAGCACCACGCGATGTGGTGATTCGGATGCTCCGTGAGCATGGTCCACAAATCATATTGGACGGATGCGCCGCTATCGTTCAGGTAGTTGAGAAGTGCTTGTGTGTAAGGTGCGTTCTGATGCGCTTTGAGCGCATGCTGATCAACATAGTTCTCATACATGACGAAGTCAGTGGGCACTTTCGCGTTCTGATGAAGGTGGTAATCAATGCATCCGGCTTCACGGCGGGTTGCTTGGATGACCGGTTGAAAATGACGGATTAGCTCGTTCTCCTCTCCTGGTTTTGCAATGAGGAAGGCAACAAGCGTGATTTGGCTTGGGTACTGCATATTCGCTCCGTACTCATAATGATGGATGAAAGCGGCGTCCAATTTCTTTGCTCGGTCAAGGTTCACTGCCACCTTGGTGGACTTGGTTGAAGTGCGGCGAAGCGATGTCGCAACATGGCATTACATGAAGTACTAGTCGCGCAGACGTGTATCCCCGGCTGGCTCCGCGTCAGCCATGAATCTTTGCGATTCATCAGCTCACGGTACGCGGTAGATGGGTGGGGGAGTCGTATAGATGATCGTAGGCGTTGCATAAGTCACCACTGGCGGTGGCGCGTAAACCACGGTTGGTTTGGATGCGATAGCTGCGCCAACGATCAGGCCGGCGGCCGCACCTGCCGCCGCCGCGCCGCCGTAGTAGCAGCAGGGTCCCGGGCGATAGCCGTAGTAGGGTCCGTAGTGTTGAACGGTGGTCACGCTGCCGCCCGGAGCGACCCAATGATGGACGACCGTTGTTCCCGCAATGGACACCATGGGCAGGGCAATCACGATAGCCACTGCAACAAGCTGAGAAACCTTGCGTAGTTTCATGTTCGTAACTCCTGATGGATTGTTGGGCTCAAGCAAGACCAACTGCTCAAGCCGTGTTTGCCGGCAGCTTCGGTTTTCCGTATGAATGGGCTGTGCCGAATAGGTGGCTATCGCCTTGCCGGCATGGGGATAAGCACTATGTTCTCTTAATAACTCACCTGCCTGCAGCGCTATTGCGCCTGCTAGTGAAATACGCCTCGACCTGTTCGAGCGTCACATAGCCGCGATGGTCCGTGTCGATCTCGTCGAAATGTTCGGCCAGGCGCGGCATACCCGCCTTGGCTTGATCCAAGGTCAACTTGCCATCGTGAGTCGTGTTGGCTTGATCGAATTTCTGCTCAAACTCTCTCGCCCTTTGCTGAGCGGAAACCTTGCCATCCCAACCGGATTGGGGCGTGGCCGGAACCAACGAGGGAATCAGTACAAAAACGATGGGAAGTATCTTGCGCATGCAAAAGTCCTTGAACGGGGAGAGTGCGCCCGGCATTGGTTGAGTTTGCCGTGCATGCTTTACCGCGAACATTTCCTCTACATTGCGTATTTTCCTTTACAGACCGCGCGCGCGATACGGATTCGAGGCTTTTTGAGACTTTTCCTCCACAAAGCGCACCTCAACGAACGCGAGATGAGCGAGATGACTGCTTTGATATTCCTGATTGTGGAATATAGGCGGCTTTAGCGATATCAAATCGGAACTTACCGAATGCAAGCCTCGATACAAGGATTTCCGACCATGGGTCGGATTTAGCTTGGTGGTTGCGCGACACCCATCGTTTGCAACGGGTGACCCACAATCCTTCATTAGCTAGGGATGCTCTGATCTATTCCGCGTACCCGTCACCGCACTGTATGCGCGCCTCGCAGCGACCCAGTGGCGCACGCGGGGAAGGCACAGGGACGTGCCTGGTTTGAGGAGCGAGGAAGGCATGGCCGTCTGTCTAGACGCTGGGTCGCTGCGAGGCGCGCATACAGTGCGGCCCCAACATTTTGAATTTAAAGACGGGGTGACGTCCAGAAGGCCCGCAGGCCGTGCCCCGCGGCTTGAACAGACGGCCAGTCTGTCCTGTGCCGCGCGACACACCCTGCGGGCCTTCTGGACGTCATGCCGGGCACGTGGAATAGATCAGAGCATCCCTAGGGCAACCAGAATCCGGTGAGTCCGCGCGATACGCGGTGGCACCATTGGTCCTTGTATTCCGTATTGGCCTTGCCGTAGCTGTAAATGAGCAGCTTGCCGCTTTGTCGGCTTTCCTCGCAGGCGTTGCACCCGTTGATATAGGACAGCAGCGAACCGGGGCTGAGGTTCTTGAGCGTCTTCACCACGCCGCCGTTGACGTAGTCAATCGAGATTGTGCGGAGGGTATCGGCGCGGTAATTGATCTGGATGGCAATGGGGCGCTGATCCAGCCAGAGCACTTTCCCGAACAGGAATTTTTTCAGCGCCGCAAATGTCTTGCTCAGCGATTCGGCGCCCTGGGGCGGTCGGTCCCAGCGTTGCTGAAAAAGCTCGATGTAGATGGCCGCGACTTCCTCAGCGCTAAATTCCTGGACATCGCGCGCTACCCCGCCCTGTCGCTCGAAGCGGCGTTCCTTGATCTGGTATTCCTTTTTGCCGGCTTCCAGCTCGTCGGGCAATTGCTTGAGTATGGCCATCTGCTTGCGCTTCATGAACATGGCGCCGGCGATTTGCCGCCGCTGCAGGCTCAACAAATATTTCGCCTTGTAAAGGACATGGCAATGGGATTCAGGGTCGATTGGCAGATAGATCACCGGATAGCCAAAATCTTCCTTGCGGTCCAGTTGGTGAGCATGCAATGCCGAATGGTCGCCCGCCACAAACGCGCCCCATACGGGCGCTGCCCCCACACACCGCCCATCCTTGAAATAACCGCGATAACGGACTTTGACGTTGTGCGTTTCTTCAAAATATTGCAGGACTTCCGGATGAACGATAAAGCTTCCGCCCCACTCGTGATAGCAACGCGCATATTCTTCTGCGCTGATCTGGCTGGTGTTCAACGATCGCAGGCCAGATCCTAAGCGGGAAAGCGGTAAGGTCTCATGGGCCATGTGCGATATCTTTGGGGGTCAAAAAGCGAATGCGATTGCACAACGCAGTGCTTTGAAGCGGATTGCGTCAGCTGGAATGGCTTTATCAACGTCATCATGACGCGGAACTGGCTATGTTAAGCCGCAAGGCACAACAGGTCCAGCCTATGGGGTTTCGAGAGTTCTTTTTTGGCATAGAAGCTCGACTCAATCAGGATGATGCTGGTCATGTAGACGTTGTCTTGGTCCGAACTTTCCGCTTGAGTACCGCAGGTTCAACGCGGGGGATGGTGAACGGCTTGGTCATGGATTGTTGGCGCATTCTTAATGCCCCTTTTAGGGATCTGGGACGAAGCTATCTTCCAAACAGGGTGACATCTCGAGCAGTACCATCAATGCCCAGCGCGGCGGTGCACGCTTATCTGGCATAGCCGCAGCGGGTTCGTTCGTTCTTTGCAGCGAGGTAACGACATGTCCGCTTTTTCGAAGTACGGCAAGGCCGTCGCGTTTTCATCACTGGTTGCCGCACTGTCCGGTGTTGCGTTGGCGGCAGGACTGTCGCCGCAACAGGTGAATCCTTATTCGCCTTCCTACGGCCACGCGTATCGCCATGGTGTGATTCCCACCATGGAGACCTGGCATGTGATGCAGGCTTACGAGTCGGCTACCAGCCATCTCAAGGCGTCCAGCAAGACACTCTATTATGGCGGCGGCAGCAATGACTCAGGCATCGCCAATGCCGGCGTCACCAGCGGGCCTGAAAAGGTGTACCTGGTGTTCTACGGCTCACAATGGGGCACGCAAGGATCCAGCCATGGTTTGGCGACGTTCTCCAACGACCCGGCAAACGCTGCCCCGTATCTGCAGAACCTGTTCCTGGGCCTGGGCACCGGGGAGGGCTGGTCCAGCGTGATGACGCAATATTGCGATGGCGCCGCGGCAGTGAGAGGTTCGAGCAGCTGCCCCAACAATGCGAATTTCATTCCGTATCCGGCCGGAGGGGCGGTGCTGGCTGGTGTGTGGTACGACAATGGCGCGCCATCGCCGCAGCGGGCGACGACGGCACAGTTGACGCAGGAGGCGCTCAACGCTTCGGCACACTTCGGTAACACGACTGCCGCGTCCAACCGCTATGTGCAATACGTGATCCTGTCGCCGACCGGAACCAATCCGGATGGCTTCAATGCCGGTGCCAATTTCTGCGCCTGGCACAATTACACGGCGTCGTCGGCCGGAAACGTGGCGTATACCAACATGCCCTACGTCTACGATGCGGGCGCAAGTTGCGGCCAGAACTTCGTCAATGCGGGCGTGGGTGGCGTTGCTGACGGCTTTTCCATCGTGGAAGGCCATGAGTATGCCGAGACGATCACCGATCAATTTCCTTCTTCCGGCTGGGTCACCAAACGTGGCAGCGAAACCGGGGACGTTTGCGCATGGATCAGTTCGGGGCAGGGGGCGTCGGGAAACGTGATGATGAAGACCGGTGCTTTCGCGATGCAGAGTACCTATTCCAACAAGAGCGGCGCCTGTGAGCTGACGCTGTAGACGGGCCGCTGGTTTCCGCCCTGTTCGCGCGCGGTTTTGCCGGGCTCGATGAGGGTGACTGATTGCACGGGATGAATAGGCAGTCAGCGATTCGGACTGCCAATAGTGGGTACTCGTGTTGCCGGTGCGGGCGATCCAATCGTAATTGTCGTGGCTGTCGTGCGCGATTCGCTCTGCGAAAGGAATAGATATGCACAAGCTTGCAAGGCGATACGTGCGCGTATGTTCTCGAGGCACACAGAAGTTGTTTTTGCCGAGATCATCCGTTACGGTCACGCAAGTTCGCCACTGGGAGGGGGTGAACGGCCTCGTCATGAAAAGTAGGAGAATTTCCAATGTCTCCTTCAGGGGCTTTCGACGAAGTCATTTCCTAAGCAGGATGTCGCGCAGTACGTCTCGATTGGTGTCATGAACGCCCGTGCGGCGACGCATGCGTTAGCGACGTAGCCACAGCGGGTTCTTTCGTCATTTTCAACGAGGAAACGACATGTCCGCTTTTTCGAAGTACGGTAAGGTCATCGCCTTTTCATCCCTGATCGCCGCACTGTCCGGTGTTGCGCTGGCGGCTGGTCAGTCGCCGTTGCAGGAAAATCCCTATTCGCCTTCTTATGGCCACGCGTATCGCCATGGTGTGATCCCCACCATGGAGACCTGGCACGTGATGCAGGCTTATGAGTCGGCCGCCAGCTCGCTCAAAGTATCGACGAAGACGCTGTACTACGGCGGGGGCACGACGGACGCCAGTTTCGCCCATGCCGCCGTCACCAGTGGCCCGGAGAAAGTGTATCTGGTGTTCTACGGGTCGCAATGGGGCACGCAGGGATCCAGCGGCAGCTTGGCAACGTTCTCCAACGATCCGGCGAATGCGGCCCCTTATCTGCAGAACTTGTTCCTGGGGCTGGGCTCGGGTGAAGGCTGGTCCACGGTAATGACGCAATATTGCGATGGCCCTGCCGCCGTGAACAATTCGACTTCCTGCCCGAGCAATGCAAACTTCATCCCGTATCCCGCCAGCGGGACGGTGTTGGCAGGTGTGTGGTACGACAACAGCGCGCCATCGCCGCAGCGGGCGACGACGGCACAGTTGACGCAAGAAGCGCTCAATGCCGCCGCACACTTCGGTAACACGACTGCGGCGTCCAACCGCTATGTGCAATACGTGATCCTTTCGCCGACCGGAACCAACCCGGATGGCTTCAACGCCGGTGCCAATTTCTGCGCCTGGCACAACTACACGGCGTCGTCGGTCGGGGATGTCGCGTATACGAATATGCCGTATGTCTACGATGCAGGCTCCAGTTGCGGAAAGAATTTCGTCAATTCGGGTACGGCAGGTGTTGCCGACGGCTTTTCCATCGTCGAAGGCCATGAGTATGCCGAGACGCTCACCGATCAATTCCCCTCCACGGGATGGGTCACCAAGCGCGGTAGCGAAACCGGTGATGTTTGCGCGTGGATCAGTTCGGGGCAGGGAGCGTCGGGGAACGTGACGATGAGCACCGGCGTCTTTGCGATGCAAAGTACCTATTCGGACAAGAACAACGCCTGCGAGTTGTCACTTTAGGGCTTGAATCGAACCTTGGTGGATTTTCACCTATGCCCCTCTCCCGCTTGGGAGAGGGGCTGAAAGCGCCAATCGGCTCAGTAGGTAATCAGCGATTCGGACCAGTAGTGCGTGCCCATATTGCCGGTGCCGTTGGCGATCCAATCGTAATCGCCGTAGCCCGCGCCTTCGCCTGGCCAGGGATTCATGAAGTACAGCATCTGTCCGTTGTCGTCGTAGCCGTCGAGTACGACGAAGTGTCCGCCGCCGCCTTGCCACTCCCAGAGAATAACGACGGGATTGCCTTGGCTGATGGCATTGGCCGCCGTGCTGTAGGAGATCGCCTGGTTGTAGTAGTACCAGTGGCGGCCACCAAGATTCCAGAGTATGCCTGAGATGCCGGTCGATCCAGTCAAGGAATTAGGCGAATTAGCATTGTCATACCAGTCGAACGAATAGTTTCCACAGGCGTAGTCGATGCCGTAGACCCAATTGGCGATGGCGCACTGACTATCATTGGCGCCACGGTACTGAAGAATCGCGCTGGCATCGGCATCCCAGCACCATTCGCTGTGCTGCTGTGTCACGATCGGAACGTTGAGCTGCAACGCGGCTGCGCTAGCGCACAGAGGAATCGCGAAATTGAGCGCCCCGGCAAGCAGATAGGCCAAGTTCTTTTTCATGGATATCTCCTTCAATGGGCTAACGAGGGGGCGCTCAGGCCGTGCCGGATGCTGGCGCGTAACCTAGCCGCGACCTGCGATTCGGCGAGGGCTGGCACGACGGAACCGGCGGTCATGGCCGATTGCTTCAGCATGATGCGCGCACTTAGCAAGGGAACATACTGCGAAGGAGCGTCCTTGCCGGAGGGAGTCACCTCGACGAAGTCCGCCACGCCTTGCTGGCTGCGAAGGAAGCGCAGGCGAGCAGCGGGCTCGTGCTGGGTATATTGCGAAACTATGTGCGACAGCTCCTGCGCCATTTCGCTAGCCCCGGCCGAGACCATTTTCCATCGGCCATTGAGGGGCGCCACCGTAACAAGCCCTACCGGTTGGTTGTCGACCATCACCATGAAGCGCCATTCGTTGCTGGGGTATGTGCTGGCACCGATGCTGTTTCCAGACAGCAGTGCTTGCGGATCGATGAGATTGACCTCGAAGCCGACGCCGATCCGGGCGCGGCGCAGCTCCTGATAGTCGCTGACGGCGAAGATTGGTGTCCCCGATTTGGGCAAAGCCGTCAGGCGATTGCTTAGCTCGAACAGCCCCCGTTCCGCGGCCTGGCGCTGTGCCGTGCCCTGGGCAGCGTCGATGGCGTCGAGTGCCTCGTTGTTGATCGGCGCGGACATGACGGGTTGGATAAAAGTGGTGCACAACAGCGTGGCCATCATGGCGGGCCACAGCGCGATGCCAAATGCTCGCATAGGTATGCTCCGGTTGAAGTCAAAGCGTTTCCCTGATGCTGAAAAAACCGACGGGTATCCATCCAGCAGGACTCCGGCGCTCGCCGGCTTACGCTTTTCATGAGTGCAGCCCCGCTGAATCGGGCAGCAGCCAGACGCGATGAGTCAGCCCATGCTTGACCGGAAGGCCTTCCGTGGCCTTGGGCGATCAGTAATACACCGTTACGTCGGTCGGCGATGCAGAGGTTTGATAGCCGCACTGCTGCGCAGATGAACTGGCGTCGACTTCACCGGCGAACGGTGGCGAAGCAACCGTGGTGCCGTAAATGTCGGTGACGGAGATGTCGTAGAAGTCCACCGACGTGCTGGCGGGAAATTGGCTGCACTGGCTGATGTTGTAGGCTTCCAGTACGCCGCCGAAAACCCAGTGCAACGGATTGTAGGCGTCGGTCTGGTAAGCGAGGCTTTGGCCGGTGTTGAGATCGATCGAGGTGATCGTTGCGCTATTGTTGTCGCAGGGGTCTTGTGAGCAGGTCGAAGCGACGATGCCTTCGATGGTGTCGCCCGTGTTCACGTTGAACGGGCCGTTGTAATACGACACGCCGTTGAGGCAGCAGTTCCAGTTGGTCATGTGCCATCCCTGGCCGAAATTGCCCCAGTCGAGCACCGGCTGCAGGATGGTCGCATTGGGGTTCGTATTGGATTGCTCCAGGCCATTGAAGAAGAAATTGATGGCATTGCCCGGGTTGCTGGGTGCCTGCGGAACCACCCAATAGGAAGTGATGTTGCCGATGGCAATGTCGCTTTCGTAGTTCGCATCATCCACCCAGCCATTGACGGCCTGGCCGTCCCTGCGTTTCAGCGAAGCAAAGCCTGCGCGGCGCGTCACCTTGCCATCCGGATCTATGCGCGTGCCGTCTCGGGTGTAGTGCGGGCGGGTACATGGCGCGACGCTGCGCAACGAACCATCCACAGTTTCGATGCCGCCGTTTCGACGTAGCTTTTCGCCGGGTTGCAGATGGTGCACGCATGCGAGCGGGAAATAACCTTGCGGCGTGATGACGTAATTCTCCGGCACACCCGCGGGTCGCGCACTTTCAGTCAGCGATGCGACGGTTCGCAGTTGCGGTTGACTTCCAATCTGGTCTGCGGCCTTTGCCGGATTGGCTTGCATGCCAAATACACTGAGCGCGGTGAACATCAGCACGCCCAGCCACGAGTGGTACTTCGGTGCGAATGAGGACATTGATGGCGCACTCCTATCTTTGATAGATGAGAAAACGCAATCCTTCCTGGACCAAGGAGATGGTGTCCGGGTGTCGCGACTAGGATGACTTCTTCCCCGACATGTCTTCCCAGGACATGTGCCTTGTATGCAAGGCGGGCTCAATCTCCTCGCGCGCTCGTGCAGCGGGTGTGAATGTTCGCGCTGTTTTTGTTGACGGCATGCAAGTGTGCGTCATTCACTGCAAAGACCAGTGATGCATGCACAAATGCAAAGAGCGTTGTCATTGGTAATGGCATGAGGACGTTTGCGTTGGCGGCGGTGCAGCTTCGAAGCAATGCGCTCATTGCCAAGGTAGGGATATTCGCCGTGCGTGCGTTTCGGTTATGGGGCCTTGCGCGCGTGCACTTTCTTTTTGTCGCGAAACTTACGCTTTTCGTGTCGGCGAAAAGCGTGTGACACATCTCTTGAATAGAGGCATCCAAATCTGGCAAGAATCCGGTAACGCCAAGTTCAAGGGTGTTTGAAACGGGGCGCCATCGCCATGGCGGCGCTCCCGGTTATGATCGGCGGACACTTCTGAGCAGGAACGAAAGCATGTCCGCAGTGTCTTCCACGCAAGTGTCGCCGGCACCGGGCAGGGGCGTCGCGCTTGTCGCTGCAACGGCGGCCGCGGCAATACTCGGCTCGCTGGCCACGCACGGTGGCGCCGATGCGTGGCATTGGCTGCACTGGGTGTGCAAGCCGCTCGCTACTTGCCTGATTTTTTTGTCGGCCTGGCGAGTGACGAGGCCGGTATCGGAGGTGTTTCGGCGACGCATGCTGTTCGGCCTCGCATTTTGCCTGCTGGGCGACATCTTCTTGATGCTGCCCCAGGATCTGTTCGTGCCCGGCTTGGCCAGCTTTCTGCTGGCGCATGTTTGCTTCATTGCAGCATTCAGCAGCGACGTGCGGTTTGCGGCGCGTTGGCAACCTTGGCTCGGTTGCCTGGCGTTCGGGGCGGGAATGGCGGTGCTGCTATGGCCAGGCATTGCACCGGCCATGCGGGTACCGGTGCTGGCTTACATCGGCGTCCTGGCCACGATGGCAGGTCAGGCATTGGGGCGGGCGTCCTGGCTCAAGGCACAGGGCGATGCCCGGGCCGCGTGCGCGCGTTCCGCCGGTCTAGGTGCCTTGCTGTTCATGGCCAGCGACGGCTTGCTCGCGTGGGATCGCTTTCGCGCCGCGTTACCGTGGGCGACGCTATATATATTGGGGACGTATTATGCGGCGTTGTGGCTGCTGGCCCGTTCGGTCGAACGCCATCGCGCACAGGTGGGTGGACGATGATCACTCCGGAACGCATCATGGCCTGGGCGATACCGGGCTTCTTCTTACTGATCGGTGTGGAATTGCTGCTGGCGAAGTGGCGCGGTCGCGATGCCTATGACAGCAACGATGCGATCAATAGCCTGGGGCTGGGGATGCTTTCGCAGATCGTCGGCGTATTCACCAAGCTGTTCGCGATCGGCATCTACGGATGGTGCGCCACGCATCTGGCGCCATGGACCCTGCCGTCGAACAGCCTATGGGTGTGGATCAGCGGATTGCTGCTCTACGACCTGCTCTATTACTGGCTGCATCGCCTTGGACATGAGGTAAACGTACTGTGGGCCGCGCACGTGGTGCATCACCAGAGCGAGCGCTACAACCTCACCACGGCGCTGCGCCAGACCGGCAGCGGTTTCCTGCTGGGGTGGATCGCTTATCTGCCGATGGCGTTGCTCGGCTATCCCACCGAACTGTTCGCGGTCGTCGCACTGATCGATCTGCTGTACCAGTTCTGGGTGCACACCGAGGTGATCGGCCGGCTGGGCTGGTTCGACCGTGTGTTCTGCTCACCCTCCAATCATCGTGCGCATCATGCGGTGAACGACCGTTACCTCGATCGCAACTACGGCGGCATCCTGATCCTGTGGGACCGCCTGTTCGGCACGTTTGTCCAAGAGAATGACGACGACCCTCCGATTTATGGCACGCGCTCGCCGCTCAACAGCTTCAATCCGCTGTGGGCGAACGTGGAAGTGTACGGGGCGATGCTCAAGGACAGCTGGCATGCGCGCCACTGGCTGGACAAGCTGCGCGTGTGGATCAAGCCGCCGGGCTGGCGTCCATCCGATGTGGCGGCGCGTTTCCCGAAAGCCGGTTTCGATCTTCATCATGCCCGGTACAGCCCGCCGATATCGCCGGCGCTGAAGTTCTATTGCATCGCGCAGTTCGCGCTGTTGCTGCTGATCGGGGTGAATTTTCTTGATGTCGCGCCAAAGCTGGCGTGGCTGCCGGCAGCGGCTTATGCGATGTATCTGGTATATAGCCTGTGGGCGCTGGGCTTCCTGTTGGAGGGGCGGCGCATCGGTATGTGGCTGGAGCTGTTGCGTACGGCTGGAACCGCTGTGCTGGTCGCGGTTAGCGAGCGCTGGTTCGGCGTCGCCCATCTGGACGGACGGCTCGTCGTGGTGATGGTGGCGGTGTTTGGAATAGGCGCCTTGGCGCTATTGCCCATAGCCGGCCACGAGCGCCGCCATGCCGATTCGATCCGGCCGGCGTTGGGCTGAACCGTCGGGTAAGTTGCGCCGCAACAAGCGGCGGCTGTCGGCATGACGGGCCTCTCCCGGCAAGAAGCTTGGGCCTGCCCTGGCGCGCCGGCGTGCAAGCAGTCTGCAAATCTGTGTCCGATCCGAGTTGGAACGTAATGCGGTTTGTTCCATAGTGAGCGCCAGAGGGTCCGCCTGGCCTGGCGTCGTCGACCGAGCCGGATGGTATGTGTTGTTCTCCCAGGAGAATGATCATGCGCTACACACAGTTGTTCGAACGCAACAGGGACGTTCTGCTGCTGGTCGCCCGGATACTGCTGGTCACCCTGTTCGTGCTGTTCGGCTGGGACAAGTTCCTGAATTTTTCGGGCACGGCCTCATACATGGAATCGGAAGGCTTGCCGTTCGCCACGCTTGCCGCGGCGAGCGCGTTGATCATGGAGCTGGTGGTAGGGGTGGCCATCCTGGTCGGCTTCTATACGCGGCCGCTGGCCCTGCTGCTTGCCCTGTACACTGTGGTGACCGCCCTGATCGGGCACCGGTTCTGGGTGCTGACGGGCGGTTTGCGCCTGGACACGATGATCCACTTCTACAAGAACCTGAGCATTGCCGGGGGCTTGCTGCTGCTATGCCTGTGCGGGCCGGGCAAGTATTCGTTCGATCGGCGCTAGGTAGGCTGGGATGGCAGTCCCAGCATCGCAAAGCGAGAAGGAAGCTGGGATTGGCATCCCAGCCTACATGCTTCCTTAGTTTGCAGCGCAACAAGACCGGATCGTCGGATATCTCTTCCGGCAGCCGTACCGTCCGTCCGCTTTCGCTATGATCGGCGCTTTCGTTTGGGAGAGTTGCCGATGAGTGTCCTGAGCCGGATGCTGCGCCACAAGTCCGTCGAACAGTTGCAGGCGGAAGCGGGGCGGCGTGGCGATTTCCGCCGTGTGCTGGGCTTGTGGCAGCTCACCGCCATCGGCATCGGCGGCATCATCGGCGTGGGTATCTTCGTGCTGGCCGGACAGCAGGCGGCGGCGAACGCCGGGCCTGCCGTAGCGCTGAGCTTCATCATCGCTGGTTTCGGCAGTGCGTGTGCCGCGTTGTGCTACGCCGAATTCGCCGGGCTGATCCCGGTCACCGGCAGTGCCTACACCTATGGTTACGCGGTGCTCGGCGAATTCGTCGCCTGGGTCATCGGCTGGGACTTGTTGTTGGAATACGCGCTGGTGGTGGCGGTAGTGGCGATCGGCTGGTCCGGCTATGTGCAGGTGCTGCTGGGTTCGGCGGGCATCCATCTGCCGGAATGGGCGCAGCAGAGCATGAGCGCGCAGACCATGGAGTACTACCTGCAGCAGCTGTTCGGCGTACACGGCGCGCAAGCGATCAGTGCGCCAAGCGATGGGCACCGCTTCAACGTGATTGCCGCCGGCGTCTCGTTGTTGGTGGCCGCGTTGTTGACGATACGCACCGAATGGGGCGCGCGTTTCAACACGCTGGTGGTGACGATCAAGGTGATCGGCGTGCTGCTGGTGGTGCTGGTGGGTGCGTTCTATGTGCACGTGGCGAACTGGCAGCCATTCATTCCCACGCGCATCGTCGATGCCCAGGGCGTGGGGCATTTCGGCTGGGCCGGAGTATTGACCGGTGCGAGCGTGGTGTTCTTCGCGGTGTTTGGCTATGACACGCTCACCACCGCGGCGGAAGAAGCCAAGTTTCCGCAGCGCGACCTGCCACGCGCGGTACTGCTGTCGCTGGTGGTGGCGATGGTGCTGTATATCGCGGTATCGCTGGTGCTCACCGGCATTACCCATTACAGCCATCTGGGCGGCGATGCGTCCGTCTCGCAAGCGTTCCAGTCGATCGGGCTGCACTGGCTGAGCGTGACGATCGCCGTTGCCGCGGTGATCGGCGTAACCAGTGTGCTGTTCGCTTTTATGCTGGGCGCCGCGCGTATCTGGTTTGCCTTGGCGCGCGATGGTCTGTTGCCCGCCTGGTTCGCACAAATCCATCCGCGCTTCGGCACGCCGGCACGGCCGACCGTGATCCTTGGCGTGTTCACCGCGCTGGTGGCCGGCTTGCTGCCGATCGGCGAGGTGGCCGAGCTGGTGAACATCGGCACGCTCAGCGCTTTCATCATCATCTGCAGCGCGGTACTGGTGCTGCGCATTCGCAAGCCGGACGTGGCGCGCAGCTTCCGCGCGCCGGCGCTGGCGCTGGTTTCGCCACTGGGTGTGTTGTTTTCGCTGCTGCTGATCTTCGGCGTGCCGTGGCAAGGTGTCGATGGTTGGCAGCGCATCGGCGGCCTGCCGTGGATTACCTTCGAGCGCTTCATCCTCTGGATGGGGTTGGGCTGCTTGATCTACTTCGGCTACGGCATGCGGCATAGCCGGATGGAGCAGAAATAGGCACGGCTTGCTGCAAGCTTTTGCGCGTTGCGGCAAGACAGTCAATAACTGCACTGCGCTTCGAACTTCGTAAACCATTCTGGCAAGCTGCGCATAAAATGCGCAGCAACATGACCTCTGGCAGGGGAGGTCGCGCAGGGTCTTCGCTCTAACATCGCCGGCAATCCGCCCTGAAAGAGGCGGCAATCATCCTCTGCTGTCCCGGCGCGCTAACGGCTTGGGCAGCCCTAGCCGGAGTTGTTTGAAGTGAAGTCCAAAGCCCTGCGTTTGAGCCTGATCGCCGCCGCCGTGACGGCCGCCTGTTCCTTACCGGTTTGCGCCGCCGCGCAAGCGGAGTTCTCCGGCAATGTGCCGGCGCCGGTCGATCAGCCTTACTCGGGCACGTTGACGGTCAACGTCGATCTCACCGATGCCGGCAAGCGCATCTTCCGCTCGCACGAAACCGTCCCGGTGAAGCCAGGTGCCCTCACGCTGTTCTACCCGAAGTGGATTCCAGGCGAGCATGCGCCGTCTGGACCGGTGGCGAACGTGTCGGGCCTGATCATCCGCGCTAATGGCAAGCAGCTGCCGTGGCGCCGCGACCTGCGCGACATGTACGCGATCCACGTCGACGTGCCGCAGGATGCCAGCCAGCTGGATCTGGATTTCCAGTTCCTGTCGCCGGGCGAAGGCGAGGGCAGCAATTTCGGCGCCAGCGTATCGACCTCGCCCGATCTGGTGGACATGGAATTCAACCAGGTGGCGTTCTATCCGGCGGGCTACTACACGCGGCAGATCCAGATCCAGCCCAGCGTGCAGCTGCCGCAAGGCTGGAAATTCGGCTCCGCGCTGAGCGTGGACGGTCAATCGGGCAACACCATCCGCTTCAAGCCGCTGAGCTTCAACAATTTCGTCGACTCGCCGCTGATCGCGGGCGCGAACTTCAACCGCGTCGAACTCACGCCCAAGGGCGGTGCGCCGGTGTACTTGAACGTGGTGGGTGATGGAGCGAAGGATGTAAAGCTCACCGACAAGCAGCTTGAGCAGCAGCGCAACGTGGTGACGCAGACCAACCTGCTGTTCGGCGCGCACCACTACGACCACTACGACTTCCTGCTCACTCTGTCGGACCATACCGGGCACTTCGGACTGGAGCATCACCAGTCCAGCGACGACCGCCTGCCGGCCAACTTCTTCACCGACGACGATATGCACCGGGTGGCCGCCAGCCTGATGCCGCACGAATTCGTGCACTCCTGGAACGGCAAGTTCCGCCGCCCGGCGGATCTGTGGACGCCCAATTTCAACCAGCCGATGCAGGACGACCTGCTGTGGGTGTACGAAGGCCTTACCGATTACTGGTGCGGCATTCTTACCGCGCGCGCGGGCCTGTGGACGCCGGAGCAGTATCGCGATTCGATCGCCAACATCGCCGGGGAAATGACCTACCGCACCGGCCGCGCATGGCGCTCGCTGCAGGACACCGCCGATGCCGCGCCGCTCACCTATTACGGTTCGGAAAGCTGGATCAACTGGGTCCGTGATACCGACTTTTATCCGGAAGGCCAGCTGTTGTGGCTCGACGTCGACACCAAGATCCGCGAGCTCAGCAACGGCAAGCATTCGCTGGACGATTTCGCGCACGCCTTCTATGGCATGGACAACGGCAGCTATGTCACCAAGACCTATACCTTCGATGACGTGATCAACACGCTCAACCAGGTGCAGCCGTTCGACTGGGCGAAGTTCCTGCGCGATCGTCTGGATTACACCGGCGCGCAACTGCCCGAGCACGGCATCGAGCGTGGCGGCTGGAAGCTGGTGTTCAACGACACGCCCAACGCCGAGGAGAAAGCGTGGGAAGGCATTCGCCACGGCTTGAGCCTGGCTTATTCGCTCGGCTTGACCGTCAGCCAGAAAGGCCATATCCGCGACGTGCAATGGAATGGGCCGGCGTTCAAGGCGGGCCTGGTGCCGAACCTGACCATCGTCGCCGTCAACGGCCGCGATTTCTCCACCGACGCGCTGAAGGATGCCGTCACGGCGGCCAAGACGTCGCAGGCACCGATCGAGCTGCTGGTGAAGAACGTGGACGTGTACAGCACCGTGAAGGTGGATTACCACGAAGGCTTGCGCTACCCGCACCTGGTGCGGGCGGACGGCAAGGACTTGATCGGGGCGATCGTGGCGCCGCGTACCAAATAACACGGCAAGTCGGTCTTGTAGGCTGGGATGACAATCCCAGCATTGCGACGCGGCGTGCATGGCAATGCTGGGATTGTCATCCCAGCCTACGGACCCCGCCCCATCAAGCCTTGCTCCTTCCTGCCGATACCTTGTCCGATGAGAGCCAGCTAGGCCGGACATGAGCGGATTCTGGAAGCGACTGTTTGCAAGCGAAGCGCCGCCGCCGAAAGAGCGGCCGCGCCTCGGCGTGGTCCTGCCATGGCCGGAAGACGGGGCGCCGCAGGAGCCGGTGCCGGCGCTGAGCAGTGCGGACATCCAGGACTGGTTCTATCGTCTGGTGCTCGGCATGCCGAGCTCCGAGAAAGTGGAGATGCGGCTGCAGGAGCAGGTGATGCTGCGGCGGCTGGACGAGCTGTGTGGCGGCGATCGCTTCGACATCTCCACCTTGCCGCGCCTGCCGGAGGTGCTGCCACAGCTGTTGCGCCTGCTCAAAAGCGACAACTCCGACGGTACCAAGGTGGCCAAGCTGATCGGGCGTGATCCGGTGCTGGTCGGCGAGGTGATGCGGGTCAGCCGCAGCGCGCACTATCGCACCGCGCGGCCGATCTCCAGCTTGCAGCACGCCGTCGTGTTGCTCGGTCATGACGGCTTGCGCCAGATGGTGACCCAGCACGTGATGAAGCCGATCCTGCAGGCCAGCGCGGGCATGCTCGGCCACGCCGCCGGTCAGCGGCTATGGGATCATGCGGAACGCTGCGCGCACGCCAGCACGTATCTCGCGCGTGGACAGGGCGACCCGTTCGAAGCGTACCTGGCCGGCATCGTCTGCAATGCCGGCGTGGGTGCGATGATTCGCGTGCTGGACCAGGAGGCGCCACCCACGCTCGGCGTTTTCAGCCGTTCCTTCCTGATCGGCTATGTCCATCTGGCGAACCATCTCACCTTGCGCGCGGCCAAGCATTGGGAGTTGCCGCCCAACGTGATCGAGGCACTGCGTGAGCGGCTGGAAGTACGCGCTAGGGCGCCGGTGACCGAACTGGGCAACGCGCTGCTGGCGGCCGATCACCTGGCGATGATCCAGATGCTGGCCGACAATCACGTGGTCGATCGCGCGACGCCGCCTGCGTCGGCGCGGGTGGACCGCCTGCCGGACGTATTGCTGGAGCGTGCGCAGCAGGAGTTGCGCCGGGCGTTTCGGACGTAGGTTGGGGTGCAACCCCCAACCTACCCGTCAGTCGTCAGTTACGACCAGCCTTTCCTCGAACTTCTCCGCCGGCATCGGTGCGCCGAACAAAAAGCCCTGCATGTGCGAGCAACCCGCATCGCGCAGGAAGGCGCTTTGCACCTCCGTTTCCACACCTTCGGCGATCACGTCCTTGTTGAGGCTGCGCGCCATGCCGATGATGGCGCGGGTGATGGCTGCCGTTTCCGCATCCTGAGTGATGTCGCGCACGAACGCGCGCTCGATCTTCAAGGCATCGACCGGAAAATGCTTGAGGTAGGAAAGGCTGTTGTAGCCGGTGCCGAAATCGTCCAGCGACAGCCGCACCCCACGCTGGCGGATGCGCCGCAGCAGGCGGATGGTGCCATCGCCGCCGCTCATCATGGTGCGTTCGGTCAGTTCCAGTTCGAGCAGCCGCGGGTCGAGCCCGGTCTCGTTGAGGATGGCGTCGAGCCGTTCGTAGAAGCCGGCGTATTGGAACTGCAAGGGCGAGACGTTCACCGAGATCGCGATCGGATGTCCATCGCGCTGCCAGCTGCGCGCCTGCAGGCAGGCTTCGCGCAGCGCCCAGGTGCCGATCGAAACGATCAGGCCGGTATCCTCCGCCACCGGGATGAACTGGTCCGGCGTGAACACCTCTTCGCCGTTCACGTGCAGGCGCAGCAGCGCCTCCGCGCCGACGATATGGCCGAGCTTCGCGTCCACCTTGGGCTGGTATTGCAGCAGCAACTCATTGTGCGCCAGCGCGTGGCGCAACACGTTTTCGATGCGCTGGCTGGCGGCGGTACGCTGGCTCATTTCCGGGGCGTAGAAGCAGTAGCCATCGCGGCCCTGGGTTTTAACTTCGTACATCGCCGCATCGGCCGTGCGCACCAGCGCATCCGGCTCGATCCCATCGCGCGGGAACAGGCTGATGCCGATGCTGGCGCGGACCTCCAGCGGCGGCAGGTGCGGTACCTGCGTCTGCGAGCAGGCATCAAGCAGCTTGCGCGCGAAACTGGCGGCTTCGTCGGCGTCATCCACGCGCGGCAGCAGCACCACGAATTCGTCGCCGTTGTAGCGGAACGCCATGTCCTCGCTATCGCGCAGCACGCTGCGGATCTGCTGCGCCACGACCTGCAAGACCTGATCGCCTACACCATGGCCAAGCGTGTCGTTGACGCGACGGAAGTGATCGAGGTCCAGGTAAAGCAGGGCGCATTGGCGATGGCGTTGCGTTGCCATCGCCGTGGCCTGTTCAATGCGCGCGTACAGCAGGCTGCGATTGGGCAGGCCCGTAAGCGTGTCGTGCTGGGCCAGCTGGATCATCTTCAGCGCCAGTGTGCGGGTTTCACTGATGTCGTGGCAGACCAGCACGCCGCCGGTAACGTTGCCGGTGTGGTCGTGGATCAGGGCCGAAGAAGTCTCGATCGGCGTCTCGAAGCCGTTGCGGTGGAGCAGGATCGCACGGCCGCTGAAATCCACGCTGGCGTTGCGTCGCATCGCATGACGCAGCGGGTTATCGAGCGGCTGGCGGTTGTTGATGTCACGCAGGCGGAAGACATCGTCCAGCGGACATCCCTTCGCATCGGCGCTGGACCAGCCGGTCATGGCTTCGGCGATCGGGTTTAGCGTGGTGATGTTGAGCGCGACATCGGTGGTGATCACCGCGTCGCCGATCGAATTTAAGGTGACCTCCGCCAGTTGGCGCTCGCGGAACAAGGCGTCCTCGTACTGCTTGCGCTTGGTAATGTCCTGGACCTGGCTTACCACGTAATTGAGCTGCCCCGAATCGCTGCGCACCTGCGAGACGCTGACCAGTACGTGCACGACATGGCCGTCGCGATGGAGGTAGCGCTTTTCCGTCTGGAACGCCTCGCGCCGACCATTGATGATTTGCGTAGCCAGCGCTTCGCTCACCGGCAGATCGTCCGGATGCGTCACATCGCGCCAACTCATCGTGCGCATCTGCGCTTCGTTGTAGCCGAGCATGTTGCACAGGGCGGCATTCACACGCTGGTAGCGGCCATCGGGGAGAATCATCGCCATGCCGATCGCGGCGTGCTGGAACGCCTGCGAAAAGCGCTGCTCGCTTTCGCGCAACTGCTCTTCCAGCGCGTGGCGCTCGGTGATATCGGTGAATACGGTGAGTACACCGCGCAGTCGCCCCTGGTCGTCGCGGTCAGGCGTGAAGCTGCCATGCACGTAGCGGTGCTGCATGCGATCGAACAGCTGGCCTTCGTAGCTGGAAGGGTGGCCACCCAAGGCCTGCAGCAGCGCGGCACGAATACGCAGATAGCTTTCCGGATCCAGGACTTCGCTGACCGGCTTGCCCACGATCTGGCCCGGATCGAGGCCGAACCAGCGCCGGTGCGCCTCGTTGGCGAACACGAAGTGCTCGCGCATATCAACATAGGTAAGCAGCGCCGGTACGCTCTGCACGACGTGGGCAAGCAGATCCGGGTCTGACGGATCGCCTTCGACGGGGTGCGTCAGCTTGGGCATGCGATTCCGATGCGCTCGTGTGTCCGTACATCATGCGCCGGACGGCGTGCCAAATGCATCCTCCTGTTGGCACAGTCCAGCGCGCTCCCTTTCACGCCGGGGGGAGGATGAACTCGGCGCCGGTCAAACCCAGGTTTTACAGATCAAATCAATGCAATGCGGCGGCAGGTGCACCTAGGGATGCCCTGATCTATTCCACGTGCCCGGCATGACGTCCAGAAGGCCCGCAGGGCGTGTCGCGCGGCACAGGGCAGACTGGCCGTCTGTTCAAGCCGCGGGGCACGGCCTGCGGGCCTTCTGGACGTCACCCCGTCATTCAAATTCAAAGGGTTGGGGCCGCACTGTATGCACGCCTCGCTTCGCCCCGCCGTCTAGACATACTCCCGGTATGCCTTCGCCGCCGGGGCGAAGCGAGGCGTGCATACAGTGCGGTGACGGGTACGTGGAATAGATCAGGGCATCCCTAGCTGGCCTTGTTCGTCGAGCTGGATCCGGCCCAGCGCATACAGATCGCTGCCGGCGCCAAAGCTGTCCGCCAGCGCTGTCACCAAAGGCCCGAGCGCCGCCGCTTGCAGGGGATAGCCATGGGCAAGCACCTGGGCGCGTCCGGCCGGGCCGGCTTGCGCCACGGTCACTGCCACTACGCCGAGTCCGGCCGCTTCGTGCGCGAACAAGGCCGGCGCGCCATAGGCGGGATCGGCCGTGGCCAGGGTTTCGGCGAGCCAGCCTGGTCCCTGGAGCGGGGACTCCGCTTCCAGCCGCAGCGGCAGGCCATGGGCCTCAAGCAGAGCAGCGTATTGGCGCAGCTCGAACACCGCGCCGGCGAACGCATGCTCGCGCTGGGGTGTTTCGCCGCCTTGGCCGGCAAGCCATTGGGCCGGCGACTGCATCCAGACCTTGCCTTCGGCATAACGCAGCGCCAGGCCACGCGCGCTCAGCGTGGCTTCGGGCCGGTAGGGCGTCAGCATCGCCGCTTCGAGCATTTGCCATAGCGGCGCCAGATTGACGTGTTCGTACTGCACGCAGGTCAGCGCCAGTAGATCGTTGCGGCTGAGATAGCGGGCGTGTTCCAAACGTATGCCCAAACTGCGCATCAGCCAATCGGCGGTGCGTGCGCCGGCCTCGCCGCGGCCAACCAGCTCCACCTCCATGCGTTCGGACAGGGCCGTGGCCAAATCCTCCGATGCGAGCAGGCTCAGCGGCAGCAGGCGCATCGGGCCGTCTGCATAAGCGGGATCCGGCTCCAGCGGCTGCGCCGGCATGCGGCCATCGTGGTGGCCGAAGGCCACCACGTTTTCCAGCTGGCCGCGGGGGACTCGGCGCGCCAGCTCGTCCAGCGTCGCCCACACCGGAAAGCCGGGCCGCAACAGTTCCACCGCATCGAACACGGCACCGCCCAAGCTCAGCCGCGCCTGGGCGACTTCGGGCACCAGGCCGCACAGATCTTCGGCCACCAGCGCGGCCAGTTCGGCTGCTTCATCGCGGCTGAGACTCAATCGCTGCGGGTGTTCGCCCGGCGACAGTTCCAGGGCCAGGACGGCGGGCAGGGCTTGCAGCGAACCGGCGGATTCCACGCGGGTGATACCTGTCTATCTATATGGAGGGCGCAAGTTTAACAGGCCGCTTTGGCCGGCCTTTGGGGCGGTCGTGGCGCTCAGCACGGGTCTAGCGACGCTGACGGCGCGATGAAGACTTTCTCAACCTATCCGTAACCATTCGCTGAGCAACCGCCGTTTCGGGCTTTCGCCAGGGCGCCGAGCGGGTTAGCCTTGCTGAATCGATGTACTGGGACTCTTTCAAGGCTATGGAAAACACGCAGCAGCGCGTTGGCGTCGTCGGCGGTGTACGCATCCCGTTCTGTCGCAACAACACTGCCTATGCGGACGTCGGCAACTTCGGCATGTCAGTGAAGGTGCTGGGCGCGCTGGTCGAACGTTTCGGGCTGCACGGTGTGGAGCTGGGCGAGGTGGCGATGGGGGCGGTGATCAAGCACTCCTCCGAGTGGAACCTGGCCCGCGAGGCCTTGCTCAGCTCCGGCCTGGCCGCGACCACGCCGGGCATCACCACCGCCCGCGCCTGCGGTACCTCGCTGGACAACACCATTCTGGTCGCCAACAAGATCGCGGCCGGACAGATCGAGGCCGGCATTGCCGGAGGCTCGGACACCACCAGCGACGTGCCGATCGTCTTCAGCCAGCGCCTGCGCAAGCGTCTGCTGGCGGTCAATCGCGCCAGGACGCCGCTGGACAAGCTGAAAACCGCCGTGCGCGGTTTTTCTTATCGCGAGTTGAAGCCATCTTTTCCCGGTGTGGCCGAGCCGCGCACCGGCATGTCGATGGGCGATCATTGCGAAAAAATGGCGCGCGAATGGCATATCGGCCGTGACGTGCAGGATCGCCTCGCGCTGGACAGCCATCGCAAGCTGGCGGCCGCCTATGACGCCGGCTTCTTTGCCGACCTGGTGGTCCCGTTCCGTGGCGTGAAGCGTGACGGCTTCCTGCGCCCGGATACCAGCATGGACAAGCTGGGCGGGTTGAAACCGGCCTTCGACAAGACCTCCGGCCACGGCACCCTCACCGCCGGCAATTCCACCGGCCTCTCCGATGGCGCTGCGGCTGTGTTGCTCGCCAACGAAGATTGGGCAGCCAAGCGGGGTTTGAAGATCCAGGCCTATCTGCGCGATGCGGAAGTGGCCGCGGTGGATTTCGTGCACGGCGAAGGCCTGCTGATGGCGCCCACGATCGCCGTCCCGCGCCTGCTCAAGCGCAACGGACTCACCCTGCAGGATTTCGATTACTACGAAATCCATGAAGCCTTCGCCGCGCAGGTGTTGTGCACGCTACGCGCCTGGGAATCGGCCGACTACTGCAAGCACCGGCTGGGCCTGGACGCGCCCTTCGGCAGCATCGATCCGGCCAAGCTCAACGTGAACGGCTCCAGCCTCGCCGTGGGCCATCCGTTCGCCGCCACCGGGGCGCGCATCGTCGCCACGCTGGCGAAACTGCTTGAGCAGAAAGGCTCCGGCCGCGGCCTGATTTCCATCTGCACCGCCGGCGGCATGGGCGTGGTGGCGATACTCGAACGTCCTTGAGTCCTTATGCCTCGTCTGCGTGTCACTGCTACTTTGAGTCTGCTTGCGCTGGTGATCGGCGCGGCGGGCACCCAGTGGCTGAGCGAGCAGACGGCGGGTAGCGCCACGCCGCCGGAAACCGGGCCGCGCATCGCCAACATCCATCTGCTACACCGCGGTCACCAGCACTCCAGGGCTGCGATGGTGGTCGCCCGTCCTCGTTACATCCCGGCACGAGGCGAAGTTGCCGCAACACCAGCCGTTCCCGCCAACTTCCCCATTACGTTGCAGCCGATTGCGACGCCCATGTCGTCGCTGCCCAGCGAGCGGATGGAAGATCATGCGGTGAGCAATGTGTTGCTGCATCTGACGGTCGACGGGCAGGGGCAGGTCACGGCCGCCACGGTCGCGCAATCCAGCGGCGACGCGATCCTGGATACGAATGCGATGGACATCGCGCGGCACTGGCGCTTTGCGGTGCCGACGGATCACCCGCAAGGCGTGAGCGGCGATTTGCCGATGCGCTTCAGCGGTGAAACGGGGCAGTTGGCGCCGAGATGACAAGCTATTACGACGAGGCCAAGACGGCTTCGTGGGCAACCCCTCAAGACATCAAAAGCAAATATGCCAGCGCCAGCTTCGTCGGAAAAAGCCGCGTGGTGTTCAGTATCAAGGGCAATGATTACCGCTTAATCGTGGCCGTGGCTTATCGATTTCAGGCTGCCTATATCAAGTTCATTGGTACTCATGCTGAATACGACAAGGTCGATGCTGCAACCGTGGAGGACGTATGAACATTCATCCCATCCGCACTCAACAGGATTACGAGCAAGCCCTACGTGAGGCCTCCGCTTACTTTGACAACGAACCTGATCCTGACACCCCGGACGGAGACTGTTTCGAAATCCTGACCACGCTGATCGCGGCCTACGAATCCAAGCATTTCCCCATTGGCTTGCCCGATCCCGTTGAAGCGATCAAGTTCCGCATGGAACAAGGTGGCCTGACGATCAAGGATCTTGTGCCTTCCATCGGCCAGGCAAACCGGGTTTATGAAGTCTTGAACCGCAAACGCGGTCTTACGATCGAGATGATTCGCAAATTGCACCGTAATCTTGGCATCCCTGCTGAGAGTCTGATCGGCTAATTGATGTCTCAAGTCTTGAAGGTAGATTTAGCCGCGTAGGCTGGGATGGAATCCCAGCATCACGAATTCGCATGAAAAGCTGGGATTGGCATCCCAGCCTACAGTCAATGCGGACGCTGCTCGGCGAACGAATACACCTGGTCCGCCCATTGCGTCGCAGCGTAATACGCACCGGCCATCTTGCGGATGTTCTGTGGCTGCATGTGCGCGCCCTTGAGGTCGCCGGCTTCCCAGGCATATACCTGTTCAAGCAGCGGCGCAAAGGGACCGCGTCCTTCCACCAGCGCTTCGCGGATTTCCGGCGCCAGCGGCAGGTGGCTCAATACGAATTCCATTGGTGCGCACAACAGCGTGTCGAGCAAGGACAACAGTCCCGCCATGAAGGCCATTTCCTGCAGGCCGGCGGGCATGCCCTGGGCCAGCTTTTCGCACATGTGCGCGCGAATCAGCGCAGTGCGCAGCAGCTCCGGCGGGCGATCGTCGGTGCTGGCCAATGACATGGTGTAGATCCAGTTGCGCAGGCGCGCCACGCCGAAGAAGATCGCTGCCTGCTGGATCGACTTCAATTGCCGGGGCAGCGCGAAGTAGGCGGAGTTCACGCAGCCCAGCAGCTTGTAGCTGAGCACGGCGTCGTCGCGAATGATTTCACCCAGTTCCACTGGGCCGGCATTGTTGTCCTGCAAGGCGCTCATCAGGCGCAACATGCTCAGGCGGCTGGGTGTCAGCACCGGTACTTCGATCTGCTGCGGCACCAGCAGGTGGCGACCCTGGATCGCCTGGAACGGTAGCGTCTTGCAGCGAGCGTAGGTCGCATGGTCGTCGACGTTGCCGGCGATCACGCCGATGCCGCGTTCGAACAGTTGCTTGCAGCGACGGGCCAGCGTATCGGCGTCAAGCGCCTTGGCATCGAGGCGCACGTAGCTAACTAGCCGCAGCAGTGGCTCCAGCGGGCCGTGCGGTTCGCTGGAGCTGGGGTCGAGATCGCCCAGGTCCAGCAGCAGTGGGCACTTGCGCAAGGCGAGCTGTTGCGCGCGATGCAGTACGGCCGCATCGCGCACATGGATCGGATGCAAGATCACACCCAGACGCGGCGTATGCGCCAGGATGTCGGTTTCTTCGAGCAGCAATTTGCGCGGCAGGCGCATGAAGGCGCGATTGCCCCGGACCAGGCGGGTGATCGCGCCATCGGTGATGCCCGAAAGCACGCCGCCCACCAGGGTGGTGTCGGCATCGGTGCCGGCGCCCTGGCGGTAGAAGACGAGTTCGTAGGCGAACAGCTCTTCCTCCAGGTCGAGTATCGGGCTGCGCACGACCGGCAGCAGCATGTCGCTGACCATGCTGCTGTCGTTGTTCGAGGGCCTGGTCGCCGGTTCAGCTGTACTCGTCATCATGGCAGGGGTACCAAACTTGTGGGTGAAGCGAGTGCTACGAGCCGGTTGCCTGGAGGCAGGGCGCCCGGAGAAAAAACTTCTACACCTGCGCGAGTTGCACGGAGCGGTGCGTCTCCCGCAGCGATCCGTTCTGTCCGTAAGTACCGGCTTGCGTATCGTCGCCGGTAAGCACGGCGAGTGCACGCCGCACCTGTGCCAGGCGCTGGCCCACCAGCGCGCCGTTGAGTTGATTCTGGTCGCGGCAAACCGCCAGCGACTTCAGCAGCTCCTGCCATTGCACTTCCACCTGCTGCGCGGCCTCGGTCGAGGTATTGCAAAGGTGCAGGCGTTCGACGTCGAGCTGTTCGAGCCGGCGCATCAGCATCTGCTTGGCTTCGCCGGCGCGATTGAGCGCTTTGGCGTCGGCGAGATTGAGCGCTTCGCGTTCTTCGTTCAGAACGGCAATGAGTTGCGAGGTGGTCGCGCTCATTTCGTCCAGAACGGCGCGCAGCGCGGCACCGAGTTCAGCCTGCAGGTTCGGGCTCATGGCATGGCTTCTTACTTCGTGCCGCCGATCTGGCCGTCCAGCGCGACGAGCTTGCTGGCGATGGCGTGCGGGTCGACTTTGTACGTGCCGGCGGCCAAGGCTTGCTTGATCTGCTCCACGCGCTGGGTATCGACCGGCGCATTGGCGCTGCTGGCCTCATGCAGGGCGCGCGCCGAATCGGTCAGCTTCACGCTGTCGTCGGCCGGCGTGGCCGAGGAACTGGCGGAGGGCGTGGCCGTTGTGGTCTGGGCGGAGCTGTTTTCGGCCGTGGTCGTCGCGAGCGGGAGCTGCGGTAAGCCGTTGGACGAGATCGTAGTGTTCATGGTTCCTGGCGTTCTCTCGATATGCCTTACCGGGGGTATCGGCGCCCTCCCGGAAAACTTTAAGGACCCTCGCCGATCCCTTGGAGTATGTCGGTTCGACCAACTTTAGGGGAGGGCCTGTACCTGGCCTTCCCCGATCACTACGCCATTGATGATCCGGCCGGAATCGTCATTGCGGACCCTCAGGCGGGCGCCGGTGTCCCCGCCGTCCAGGGCCATGCCCCGGGTTCGCACCTGAATGCCATCCAGCTGGGCGACCAGCTCGATCTCCTCGCCGGAATGCACCGTCTGCCGGCCGTTGAAGTCGCCCGGCTCCAGCACCACGCCGGCAATCAGCGGGCGGTCCAGCGAATGGCCCAGGATCTGGTCGAGGCTTTCGATGTAGCCATAGCCCAGCCGCGCCACGTCGCGTTCTTCGCCATGCACGTCGCCGGGGCCGGGCATGTCGCCGCGCGCCAGTGGGTGGTTGGTGACCAGCACTTGCCGGAACACCTGCATCTGCACCGGGACGCGGATGGTCCAGCCCGGCACGGTGGGGCAGCTCACCGCCACGGCCACGCGCGAGGGGGTGCCCTGACGCGCCGGAAGGCGTGTTTGCAGCGCCTGCGGACAGGCAGCCAGATGCAGGCGTGGATTGAGCGGTATGGGCACGATAACGACGCGGCTACCCGCCGTGCCATATTGCGTGCGGACGGCTTGTTCGGCGGCGGCGCGCAGATCGGCGGCCGTGGTATCGGCGTGGGCAATGGGGGCAAACGCCAACAACATTGCCGCGAATGCGACTCGCGTAGGCTGGGATGCCAATCCCAGCTTTTTTTGCGCCCAGCCGACGCTGGGATTGTCATCCCAGCCTACGCGCTTGAATTGGGCGCGCGAGAACCTCATGCCCCATCGCCCGCCAGGATCGTCGCCAGCTGGTTGTTGATCATTTCACGCTCGCTCTCCAGCTTGTCGGACATCTGCGCGGCCAGCTCCAATTTCCCGTTACCGAGCAATTCCATGAAGACCTCGCCATGCTCGCGCAAGCGCGCGGCCGATTCGTGCAGGCTGGCACTGCAAGCCTGGTCGCCACGCCGCGTGGTCAACCGGTCGAGGCTGCGCTTCAATACCTCGGTGTCGAACCAGCGCCGGTCGAGCGAGGTTGGTTCCTGCAACGCCAGCTCCATACTTTGGCGCAGACCGACCACCGATTCGCGCACGGTCAGGCTGAGGCTGGCGACGTCGTTGCCGCTTTCCCCTTCCAGCCAGCTCAGGGACAGACGGTGGGCCAGCCCCGCGGCCCGGCCCAGTGCCTCGCCGTGACGACGTGTCTCGTACGCGCGGCGTAGCAAGGCGCCCAGCGTGGCCTTCAACGTGGTGGCGCGTACCTGCGCGGCATCCTGGCTGTCGCGCAGCGAACGCAGGCGCCCGCTCGCGTCCTGTAGTGTTTCGCTGCCTTGCTGCAAGCTGCGCTCGGTAGCGGTGACACCGGTCTGCGCGCGTTCCAGGCGTTGCAGGCTCTGCTGCACGTTGCCGTTCATCTGCAGCGAGAACTCGCCGATCGAGCTGGTGACGGTTTCGATTTCCGCCGTGGCCTGGGCCGTCTTTTCCGCCAGCTGTTTCACTTCGTCGGCGACCACGGCAAAGCCGCGGCCGGCGTCGCCCGCGCGCGCCGCTTCGATCGCGGCGTTCAAGGCGACCAGGTTGGTCTGGTGGGCGATGTCCTGCACGCTGGTGGTGAGCGCGCGGATCTGCGCCACTTGCGCGGTCAGCAGGCTCTGGCTCTGGTTCATGGCCGACAGCGCGCTGCGCAGGAGGCGCAACTGGCCGTTGAGTTCGCTGACATTCGTCGCGCTTTGCTCGCCGGCGCCGGCTGCCTGCTCGATGCTGCCCTGGGCCTGCAGCAGGGTGGCGGACATGCCGGCGCTGCCATCCGTCAACTGTCCGACGCTGTCGCGGCTTTCGCCGATCGAATGCTCCAGCGCGGACTGCGCGCGGTGCAAGGTCTGTGAATGGGTCAATACCAGGCTCTGTTGTTCAAGCGACTGCAAGGCCACCGCCGCCGGCGCGCGTGGCGCCAGGCGCGCGAACATCGGCGCGAGCAAGCCGGCCGCCTTGGGGTATTTGCTGCCCAGCCGCGCGACTTCCGCCTCGTTTCCGGCGAGTGCGGCTTGGATCAGGGCGGCCAGGTGCTGGCTGCGGATCAGACTCATAGAAAAAAGCGTTCCCTTGATGGTTGCCTTGAGATCGGCGGCGGCGTGCGAAAGTTGAGGAAGCAAAGCGTGTGCCATGGTTTTTGACGTCGGCGCGCGCCTCAAGTCGGCCGCTGCTTCGCCGATACATGCATGTCCCACTACGCCATCCAGGAACCGCATGAGTACCGCCACACTGCTGGACAGCGTGGAAAGCCACACCCGGCTGGCCGGCCACAATCGCGTGGCGATGCTGTTGTTTCGCCTGGGTGACCGGCAACTGTTCGGCATCAACGTCTTCAAGGTGCGCGAGGTATTGCGCAAGCCGGCGATGGAAAAATTGCCGGGTATGCACGCCTGGCTGGCCGGTAGCTTCGACTACCGCGGCAAGACCATACCGGTGATCGACTTAGGTATAGCAATGGGCTATCCGCCGCTGTCGGACCTGGCTACAGCGCACGTGGTAGTCACCGAGTTCAGCCGCTCCATGCAGGGCTTCCTGGTGGCGGATTTCCAGCGCATCGTGCATTGCACCGGCGAATCGCTGGAAGCGCCAGCGGCGACGCTGGGCTTCGGCAACCGCGTCAACGCGGTGAGCCGCATCGACGGCCAGCTGATGGCGGTGGTCGACGTGGAGCACGTACTGGCCAGTATCGAGGACACGGTGGCGGATGTTTCGCCGCATCTGCAGCAACAGGCCGGCCAGCGAAACTTGCGCCTGCGCCGCATCTTGGTGGTGGACGATTCGGTCGTCGCACGCGGGCGGCTGATCAATCTGTTCAAACAGGTGCACATCGACTGCGTGATGGCCCAGGACGGGCAGGAAGCGCTGGAATGGCTTACCAACATGGCGCAAGGCGACGGCGAAGGCGTAGCGTTGGTGGTTTCCGATATCGAAATGCCGCGCCTGGACGGTTATGCCTTGACGCGCGCGATTCGCGAAACCCCCGCGCTGCGCTCGCTCAAGGTGGTGCTGCATAGCTCGCTCAGCGGCATCTTCAATGAGGCATTGGTACGCGAAGTCGGCGCCGACCGCTTCATCGCGAAATTCCAGCCTGATCTATTGGCGATGACGGTACTGGAGTTGATGGACCCGTCAACAAATTGACAGTGGATTCGCCGCAACGGTGATGTCGGGAATCCGTCCCGGCGCGCCGGCATAACGTCACCGCGCCTCGCAAGCAGGCGCGGTTTGCAGCCGCAAATGGCTTCGCCATGCGGTTTCCACGGCATGCGCAAAGCGTGGCATGCAACTTGCTCAAACCCCTCGCAGGCGGCTCTTGCCGCGGGGACTGAAGGTCATGAGCAATCTTCTCGACAACGTATTCGGTTTGAGCGGCCAGGCCCTGGATGTATGGCAGCACCGCTCCGAAGTGATTGCGTCGAACATCGCCAATGCCGACACGCCCAATTACCAGGCGCGCGACGTCGACTTTCGCCAGGTGTTGCAGCAAGCGAGCGGTGAGCCTTCGCAAGCGCTGGAATTGAGCGCGCCTACACCGGGCCAGGTCACGCTCACGAGCCAATCCGCCGATGCCTTGAAATACCGCGTGCCGCTGCAGCCGAGCATGGACGGCAATACCGTCGATGCGCAGGTGGAGCAGTCCGCGTTCGCCAGCAACATGGTGCATTACCAGGCCAGCCTCAGTTTCATCAACAGCACGATCCAGCAGCTGCGCCTGGCTATCAATGGTGGAGGACAAAGCTGATGTCCCTGATGAAGATTTTTGACACCGCCGGTTCGGGCATGGCCGCCGAATCGTTGCGGCTCAACACCGTCGCCAGCAATCTGGCCAACGCCAACAGCGTAAGCAGCAGTCCCGATACCGCTTACAAAGCGAAGGAATTGTTGTTTGCGCCGTTGCTTGAGACGCAAGCTGGCGCGAGCGCAACGACCAACGCCGCCAACGTGGGCGTGCACATGGAGGGCGTCACCGAGAGTCAGCAGCCGGTGGAATCGCATTACGAGCCGGGCAATCCGATGGCTGATGCGAGCGGCTACGTCTACGGCAGCAACGTCAATCCGGTCGACGAGCTGGTGAACATGATTTCCGCGTCGCGTTCCTACCAGAACAATGTGGAAGTGATGAACACCACCAAGCAGTTGATGATCAAGACCATCAACCTGGGCAGCTGAGCATGAATGCGATTGGCACCACGAGTTATTCAGCGACAGGCCTGAGCCTGACCGGCAGCACGGTGACCAGCACGCCGACCGGTTCGACCATGACGCAGTCGGATTTCCTGCAGCTGCTCACCACGCAGCTCAAGAGCCAGGATCCGACGCAGCCGATGGACAACTCGCAGATGGCCGCCGAGCTGGCGCAGTTCGCCCAGCTGGGCACGCTGCAGAACATCCAGAGCGGCCTTACCGGCTTGAGCAGCAATCTCAGCAGCGACCTGCAAACCTCGCAGGTGCTCAGCTCCGCCAGCCTGGTAGGCCGCCAGGTGTTGGTGCCTTCCAACACGCTCGCCTATACCGGCAGTGCGGTGAATGGCGGAGTGAACGTAAGCACCGCAAGCGACGTGGTCGTCACCATCAAGGACAACAGTGGCAACGTGGTCAACACCATCGACCTGGGGCCACAACAGGCCGGCCTTGCGCAGTTCTCGTGGAACGGCAAAGACAGCAACGGCAATGCCGTCGCCAGCGGTACTTACAGCATCTCGGCCAGCAACGGCAGCACTAGCACGCTTTCCACCTATGCCGCCGGCCAAGTGACCGGCGTCGGTTACGGCGGCAGCGGCACCGGCACGTATTTGCAGGTAGCGGGCATCGGCGGCGTACCGCTGGGCCAGGTAGCACAGATCAACTGACGCGCAGGCTTTTCGCAGGCATCGTCATCATCCAGGGGGTACAAAGAACATGGCTCTCAATCAGGCGCTCAGTGGCATCAATGCGGCCCAGTCGCAGTTGAACGTCATCTCGAACAACATCGCCAACGCGGGCACGGTCGGCTTCAAAGGTTCCACGGCGCAATTCGCCGAAGTGTATGCCGTGACCGGCCTCAATCTCAGCTCGGTGGCGGTGGGCAGCGGTGCGGAACTCACCGACGTCGCCCAGCAGTTTTCGCAAGGCGACCTGGAAACCACCAACGGCAGCCTCGACATGGCGCTGAGCGGCAATGGTTTCTTCGTCGTCAACAACGGCACCGGCAACCAGTACACCCGCGATGGCGCGTTTCACGAAAACGCCAACGGCTATGTGGTGACCGCCGACGGTTCCAATGTGCAGGTCTACCCGCCGAATGCGGCGGGCGGCTTCAACACCAGCACACTCACCAACCTGCAGCTCAATACGGCGCAGAGCGCGGCAACGCCGACCAGCACCATCACCGTGAGCTCGAATCTCCCGGCCGGCGCTGCGGTACCTGCTAATTCGCCGTTCAATCCAGCCGATTCCACCACCTACAACAATGCGTCGACCCTGACGGTGTATGACTCGCAAGGCGGTTCCCACTCGGCCACGATCTATTACGTCAAGAGCGCCAATAACAGCTGGAACGCGCACCTGTACATCGACGGCAATAGCGCAGGTACGGCGGCGATGAACTTCAGCACCGCCGGTGCGCTGCTCACGCCAGCCAACGGCAGTCTCAGCTTTACGCCGGTGCAGCCGACCAATGGCGCCACCTTTCCCGCCACCATGACGTTGAACGTGACCAACACCACGCAGTTCGGCACCGCCTACTCGCCCGGCACCATCAACCAGAACGGCTACCAGGCCGGCGTGCTGGACAACGTCACGATCGGCACCGATGGGGTAGTCACGGCGATCTATTCCAACAACCAGACCAGCCAGCTGGGCCAGATCGCGGTGGCCAACTTCGCCAACCTGCAGGGCCTGCAGCAAATCGCCAACAACCGCTGGGTGGCAACGCAGTCATCGGGCACACCGGTGCTGGGTACGGCCAGCGTTGGCCAGTTCGGCAACATCGAGCAAGGCCAGCTGGAAACCTCCAACACCTCCGACACCACCGCGCAGCTGGTCAACATGATCCAGGCACAGCAGGACTACCAGGCCAATTCGCAGATGCTGGGCACGGTCAATTCGCTGTCGCAGTCGCTGTTCCAGGCAGTCTCGCGCGGTTAATCGGGTCATAGCGTATGGACCATCTCGTCTACATAGCGATGACCGGCGCCACGCAGACCATGCGTGCGCAGGATGCGGTAAGCCACAACCTGGCCAACGCATCCACGGTGGGCTTCAAGAGCGAGCTGAGCGCGTTTCAAAGCGTGCCGGTGCTCGGACCTGGCGCCAACACGCGCATCAATGCGGTGGCGCAAGGCGAGGGACAGGACCAGACGCAAGGCTCGATCCAGCACACCGGCCGTACGCTCGACGTCGCAGTGAACGGTCCGGGCTGGATCGCGGTACAAGCGCCGGATGGCACAGAAGCCTACACGCGTGCGGGTGATCTGCAGCTCGGCGCCGACGGCAGCCTCAGCGACGCGCGCGGCAATCCGGTGATGGGCACGGCAGGTCCCGTCACCGTACCCGATAGCGCGCAGATCGCCATCGGCAAGGACGGCACCATTTCCACCGTGCCGAAAGGGCAGGGGCCCGGCACCATTGCCGCCGTCGGGCAGATCAAGCTGGTCAATCCCGATCCCACGCAAATGATCGAAGGCGCCGACGGCCTGATGCATATGAAGGACGGCAGCACCGCCGATGCCGACAGCACGGTGACGCTGACTTCGGGCGCGTTGGAAGCGAGCAACGTCAATCCCTCTTCGGAGCTGGTGAAGATGATCTCGCTGTCGCGCCAGTACGAAATGCAGGTGCGTTCGCTCAAGACTGCCGAAGACGACGCCGACGCCAGCACCAAGTTGCTGCAGAACAGTTAACGCATACCACGGAGTAGCCCATGTTCTCTTCCCTCTGGATCGCCAAGACCGGCCTGGATGCGCAACAGACGCAGATGGACGTGATCTCCAACAACCTGGCCAACGCCAGCACCACCGGCTTCAAGACCTCGCGCGCCTCGTTCCAGGACCTGATGTACCAGAACGAAGGCCAGCCCGGCAGCCAGACCACCGAGCAAACGCAAGCGCCCACCGGCCTGTTGCTCGGTACCGGCGTGAAAGTCGTCGGCACCGAAAAGCTGTTCACGCAAGGCGCAATCACGCAGACCGGCAACTCGCTGGACGTTGCAATCCAGGGCGACGGCTTCATCCAGGTGAGCCTGCCCGATGGCACGGTCGCTTATACGCGCGACGGCTCGCTGCATGAGGATTCCACCGGCCAGATCGTGACCGGCGACGGATATCCGCTGGTGCCCTCGATCACTCTGCCGGCCAACGTCAATAGCGTCACCATCGGCACGGACGGCACGGTCAGTGCCACCAGCAATGGTTCGACCAAGCCGACGCAAGTGGGCGTGATCCAGCTGGCGAACTTCGTCAATCCCGCCGGCCTGCAGCCGATGGGACAGAACCTCTATCTGGAAACCCAGTCCAGCGGCACGGCGCAGACCGGGCAGCCCGGCCTCAACGGCATGGGCACGCTCGCGCAAGGCTCGCTGGAATCCTCCAACACCAACGTGGTGGCGGAGATGGTGAACATGATCGAGGCCCAACGTACCTACGAAATGAACTCCAAGTCGATCAGTGCCGTGGACGACATGTTGCAGTTCGTGATCAGCAAGACTTGATGGTGACTTATGTCGATCCTTTTTCGCATCGCCTCTGTTTCGTTGCTCGCCGCCGCACTGGCCGGTTGTGGCGCCATCCAGGAGCACCAGCGGCGGGAAGACGCGCAATGGGCCGCCACGGCGCCGGTTGATCAGGCTACGCCGCCGACACCAGATGGCTCGATTTATCACGACATGCAGAACATGGAGCTGTTCAACGACGCACGCGCGCATCGCATCGGCGACATCCTGACCATCAACCTGGTCGAGGCGATGCAGGCGAGCAAGAAGTCCGAGACCACGACCAGCAAGAGCGACAAGGTGAATGTCGGCGCGCCGCAGATCCTCGGGCAGTCGCTGCGCATTGCCGGGCAGACGGCCAATTCCTCGCTCAACTCCGCCAACAGCTTCGACGGTGCCGGCAGCAGCACGCAGAGCAACCAGCTGACCGGCCAACTCACCGTGACGGTTGCGCAGCGTCTTTCCAACGGCAACCTGCTGGTGAAAGGCGAGAAATGGCTGACCATCAACCAGGGCCAGGAGCTGATCCGCATTTCCGGCATCGTGCGCGCCCAGGACATCGGGCAGGACAACTCGGTCGACTCCACCCGCGTGGCCGATGCACGCATCACCTATACCGGCCGCGGCACCTTGAACGAAGCCAATACGCAGGGTTGGCTGGCGAAGTTCTTCAATTCCAAGTGGATGCCGTTCTGATGAGCGCACTATGGCGTAAACATGGCTTGATCGCCGGCGCAGTCGCGATGCTTGTCTCGACGCTGGGCTTCGTTCCCACCGCCCACGCCGACAAGATCCGCGATCTGGTCCAGGTCGCCGGTGTGCGCAGCAACCAGTTGGTCGGCTATGGGCTGGTGGTGGGCCTGGACGGCACCGGCGACCAGACCACGCAGGCGCCGTTCACCACGCAGAGCCTGGAAAACATGCTCAAGCAGTTCGGCGTGTCGATTCCATCCACCGGCATCCAGCCGCAGCTCAAAGACGTCGCCGCGGTGACCATCACGGCCGAGCTGCCAGCTTTTGCCAAGCCAGGCCAGGCCATCGATGTCACGGTGGCCTCGATCGGCAACGCCAAGAGTCTGCGCGGCGGCGAGCTGCTGATGTCGCCGCTGCGCGGTGCAGACGGCAACGTCTATGCCATTGCACAAGGCAGTGTCGTTGTCGGTGGCGTAAGCGCATCGGGCCGCAGTGGTTCGAGCGTGCAGATCAACATATCCGCCAGCGGACGCATTCCCAACGGCGCCTCGGTCGAACGCGTGGTGCCCAATTCCTTCAGCAGCGGTGGCGATATCGTGTTGAACCTCAACACGGCCGACTACGCCACCGTCAACCACATCGTCGATGCGATCAATCATCTGTACGGTGCGGGCACGGCGCGTGCGCTAGACGGGGGTTCGGTCGATGTACGCGGCCCGGCCGATCCGAGCCAGAAAGTGGCTTGGCTGGGCGCGATCGAATCGCTTGAGGTCGCCCCCGGCGATGCGCCGGCACGCGTGATCGTCAACTCGCGCACCGGCACGGTGGTGATCGGTTCGGATGTGCGTGTCAGCACGGCTGCCGTGGCGCACGGTTCGATCCAGGTGACCATCAGCGAGCAACCGCAGGTCAGTCAGCCCGGGCCTTTCAGCAATGGGCAGACCGCGGTGGTGCCCAACAGCTCCGTGTCGATCACCCAACAGGGCGCGCACATGTTCAAGTTCGGTCCTGGCGTAAGCCTGGATTCGATCGTGCGTGCAGTCAATCAGGTCGGTGCAACACCCTCGGACCTGATTTCGATCCTTGAGGCGCTCAAGCAAGCCGGCGCCCTGCATGCCGATCTGGTGGTGATCTGATGATCGGTCTTGCCGTGAGCCTCGTAGGCTGGGATGAAATCCCAGCATCGCAAGTCCCAAGCAAGCTGGGATTGTCATCCCAGCCTACACGCGGGTGATGACATGGCCGATATCGGTAACGTCGCAGCGCAAACGCTTAGCACCTGGACCGATCTGTCCGGGTTCGGCGCGCTGCGTCATCAAGCCGATACCGACAGCAATGCCGCGCTGCCGGCCGTGGCCAAGCAGTTCGAGTCGATGTTTACCGAGATGCTGTTGAAGTCGATGCGCGCGGCGAACTTCGGCGATCCCTTGTTCGAAAGCCAGGCCACCGACGCCTGGCAGGACATGTACGACCAACAGCTTTCCTTGAATCTTTCCCAGCACGGCAAAGGCTTGGGCATTGCGGAACTGCTGATTCACCAGCTCGGCGGACACGGCCAGGCGCAAGGCCAAGCCAATCAGGCCGGGGCGGTAGACCCGCACGCCGCTGGCCTGGTCGACAACTGGAAACAACGTCTGTTCGAAGTAGCCGATGCCACGCACTCCGCCGCGCGCAAGGCTATGGCCTGGCTGCCGCAGGATGCGGAGGCCTTCGTGCGTGAACTCGCGCCGCAGGCTAGTATCGTAGCCAAGGAACTGGGCTTATCGGTGCGCACGGTGCTGGCGCAGGCCGCGCTGGAAACCCATTGGGGCCAACATATGCCCACCCACTCCGACGGCAGCAGCAGCTTCAACCTGTTCGGCATCAAGGCCGGCGGCGGCTGGGGCGGCGGGCGCGTGAACGTGCCTACCGTGGAATACGAAGGTGGCATCGCGGTACGCAAGCAAGCGCAATTCCGCTCCTACCAGTCCACCGCCGAATCGCTGGCCGATTACGCCGATCTGATCGGCAAGGATCCCCGCTATGCCGGCGCGCTCGGCCGTGGCGACGACGTGATGGCTTACGCCCGGGCGCTGGTCGAGGGCGGCTATGCCACCGACCCGCAGTACGCGGGCAAGGTGGCGGCCATCGCCAACAGCAGCGCGATGCGGCAGGCCCTGGATGCGCTCAAGAAATCGGTGGGAATGCCGAATTTATGAACGAGAACTTCCATGCCTCCAGCCATGCGCTCCCTCCCCTGCTTGCAGGGGAGGAGGAGAGCCTACTGCAGCGGGATTCGGCTTTTAAATTCAAGGAAATGCTTTCATGTCCGGCATCCTAAACATCGGCATTTCCGGCCTCAATGCCGCCCAGGTGGCGTTGAGCACGGTCAGCAACAACATCGCCAACGCCAGCACCAGCGGCTACAGCCAGGAAAGCGTGCAGCAAGCTGAAGTGATCGCGGGCGGCAACGGCCAATTCACCATTGGCGCCGGCGTGAACGTGACGGCGGTGCAGCGCGCCTACAGCCAGTACCTCACCCAGGCGCTGTGGAGCAGCAACAGCAACCTGCAAGGCGCTACCACCACCAACGGCCTCACCACTTCGCTCAATGGCTTCCTGAGCAACAGTGGCAACCTGCAGACCGCGCTGGACAACCTCTACAACGGTTTCAGCAGCGTGGCGAACTCGCCAAGCTCTACCTCGGTGCGGCAAGCGGCACTGGGCAGTGCCTCTTCGCTCACCAGCGTGTTCAACACGCTTGGCCAGCAGCTCAGCCAGCAATCGACCCAGGTCAATCAACAGATCGGCAGCACCGTCGGCAGCATCAACAACCTGGCTGCGCAGATCGCCAAGATCAACAACCAGATCCTGCAGGCCGGCACCAGCGGCAACCCGAACGCCCTGCTCGACCAGCGCGATGGCCTGGTGCAACAACTGGCCGGGCTGACCGGCATTTCCGCATCGAGCAACAACGACGGATCGATCAGTGTGTATACCTCGGCCGGAGGAACGCTGGTGAGCGGCGCGCAATCGTATGCACTGTCCAGCGCGCCCAATCAGTACGATCCGGGCAGCACCGAAGTGTTCGACAGCGCGGGCAACGACATCACCTCGCAGCTGAGCGGCGGCAACCTTGGTGCGCTGATCAGTTATCGCGACAACGTGCTGCAGCCGGCGCAGAACGCGCTAGGTCAGTCGGCGATCGCCTTGGCTTCCAGCGTCAACGCACAACAGGCAGCGGGCCTGAACCTCAATGGCCAACAAGGCCAACCTATCTTCAGCGTCGGCGCGCCCGCAGTATTGCCCTCCAGCAAGAATTCCAGCGGCGCCGCCGCGGTGACCGCGTCCGTGAGCAACGTCGCGCAACTCACGACGTCGGACTACGTGTTGCGCTACACCGGTGCAGGCTCGGGCACCAATGGCTGGACGTTGTCGACCACCAGCGGCCAAGGCGTTGCACTCACTGCCAATGCCAACGGCACGCTTTCCGCCGCTGGCCTTACTTTCAGCGTGTCAGGCACGGCGCAGACCGGCGACAGTTATGAAATCCAGCCAACGCGCGGCGCTTCGACCTCGCTGGCGCTCAGCATGACCGATCCAAACGGCATTGCCGCCGCCGCTGCGCTCACCGCCTCGGCGGCCACGAGCAATGCCGGCAGCGGCAAGCCGGGTGCAGTGAGCGTCACCAATTCCGCCAACGCCAACCTGCTTTCCGGCGCGACCATTACGTTTGGCGCGGGCAGCAACTACACGATCACGGATGGCGCAGGCAACACCACGACCGGCACGTATACCTCCGGCCAGCCGATCATCGCCGATGGCTGGAGCCTGGGCCTGAGCGGTACGCCGGCCAGTGGCGACAAGTTCACGGTGGCGGCCAATAGCAATGGCCTCAACGACAACAGCAATGCCTTGTCGCTGGCGGCGCTGGCCAACACCGGCGTGATCAATGGCGGCAAGACTTCGGTGGTGGCCAGCTACGGCAACCTCACCGCGCAAATCGGCAGCGCGGGCAGCCTGGCAAGCGCCAATCTCAGCACGCAAACCAGTATGTACAACCAGGCGATGGGCGCGCAGCAAAGCTATGCCGGCGTGAACCTGAACCAGGAAGCGGCCAACCTGGTGCAATTCCAACAGGCCTTCCAGGCATCGGCGCAGGTGATCAGCACCGCCGAGCAGATCTTCAGCAGCCTGATCACCGCTCTTCAATCCGGTTAAAGGCCCAGGTTCCCATGCGCATTTCCACCGTCTGGACGTATCAACTGCAGCTCAGCACCATGCTGAACCAGCAGAGCACGCTGGCGCAGACCCAAAACGAGGTGAGTACCGGCCTGGCCATCAACGTGGCCTCGGACAATCCCACCGGCGCCGCGCAAATCGTGGGGCTCAACCACATCCTTGCCCAGAACACGCAGTTCACCAGCAACATCAATGCCGCCAATACGCGCCTGTCCACCCAGTCTTCCACCCTCAGCACCATCGGCAACCTGCTGAACAGCGTGAACGACATCGGCTTGAGCGCGATCAACGGGGCCATGTCGTCCGCCGACCTTGGCAACATGGCGACGCAGCTTACGCAATACCGCAACCAGCTCGTGCAGCTGGCTAACGCCACCGATGGGAATGGCCAGGCGCTATTTGCCGGCACCAGTACCACCACCACACCGTTCGTGACGAACAGCAGCACTGGCGCGGTCAGCTATGCCGGCAACGATCAACAGTCCTTCACCGCGATCGGCACCGGCTTGCAGGTGGCCAGCAGCGATTCGGGCAGCGCCATTTTCATGAACCTGTCCGCCGGTAACGGTTCCTTTGTAGCCAGTGCGGGCAGCAGCAATACCGGTACGCTGGTGGTGGGCTCCAACAGCATTACCAATACGGCCGCATGGAGTGCTGCCACTGCGGCAGGGCCAGTCAACGACACCATCACCTTCGGCGCCAACGGCAGCTACAGCGTGACCAATGCTGCCGGCAATCCGGTGACCGACAGCAGCGGCAATCCGATTACCGGTACCTACACCGACGGCGGCAGCATCAGCTTCAACGGAGTCACCATCAGCATGAGCGGTACGCCGAAAGCCGGCGACACGGTCAGTCTGAAGTCGGACAACGCGTCCAACAATCAGGACGTCTTCACTACGCTCAACAACATGATCTCGGCTTTGCAGAGCGGCGGCAGTTCGACCTCGATCACCAACACCCTCAACCGCCAGCTCGAATCGCTGAACCAGGCGATGAACTCCGTTTCCAACGCACAGGTTTCGGTCGGCAGCCGCATCGATACCCTGCAGCAGCAAAGCAGCAGTTATTCCGATCTCAACGTGACCTACAAGAGCGCGCTGTCAGACGTGCAGGACGTAGACATGGCCACGGCCATCAGCAACCTGTCCCTGCAATCCACGGCGCTGCAAGCGTCGCAACAGGTGTTCGCCAAGATCCAGGGCACCAGCCTGTTCGACTACCTGCGCTGATCCGTTCGCGCGGCCTTGCGACTGAGGAGTTTCCCAATCATGCAACAGACCCCCGTCAACCAAATTCACAACCAGGACGTACTCAACCTGATGCCACTGGACCGCAAGCGCGTCGTTGAGATCGGCTGCAGTTCCGGCGTACTCGCCCGCGAGTACAAGAAGCGCAATCCGCAGGCGCATTACGTGGGCGTGGATATCGTGCCGGAATACACCGAAATGGCCGCCGCCCATTGCGACGAAGTGCTTTCCTTCGACATTGAAGCCATGGACAAGGACTTCCTGCGCGACCGTTTTCACGCTGATTGCTGGGTGTTTGCCGATGTACTGGAGCATCTGCGCGATCCCTGGCAGCTGCTGGCCAACCTGCGCGAGATCATGCCTGCCGACGGTTGCCTATTGGCCTGCGTTCCCAATGTGCAGCACTGGAGCATCCAGGCGCGCTTGAGCTGCGGCGATTTCCGCTACGAACCTGCCGGCCTGCTGGACCGCACCCATCTGCGCTGGTTTACCCGCGTCACCCTGCTGGAGATGTTCCAACGAGCGGGTTTCGGTATCGTCACCGGCGTCACGCGCATGCTCAACAATCCCAATGGCGCGCAGTTCGCCCCGTACATCCGCGCCATGGCCCAGGCGGCCGGTGGGGACCCGGAGCAGGCCGTGCAGGATGCGAACGTGTTCCAGTTCGTCGTCAAAGTCATCCCGGTCTGATTCGAGACCATCATTCATCAACCCTCATCCATCGAAGGCCTGGGCATGCTGCGGCAAGTTCTTAAAGACTATCAACAGATCGATTCCATCGACACGCAGCTGCTGCCCGCGGGTGATTCGGCGTCGCCGAAAGAGCTGATCTTCCATATCATGCAGGACAATGCCGCGAACGTCGAAGTGCTCGACATCGGCTTCGGCAGGGGCGGTCTTGGCGAATTGATCAAAAGCCATCCTGCCACCCAGCACTGGTCCGTCGACGGCGTGGACGGCTTCGAGGGTGCCTTCGCCAACCATGCCCTGTTCGAACGCAAGATCTACCGCAACGCCTGGCACGGCCTGGCGCAAAGCATCCCCTCCGATCGCCTCGCCAAGTACAACATCATCTGCCTGCTGGACGTGATCGAGCACCTCAGCGCGGAAACCGCGAAGTGGCTGCTACGCACCCTGCTCACCGGCATGGGCAACGATTCCTTTCTCTTCATCAGCACGCCGCTGTGGTTTTATCCGCAGCACAGCCAACAAAGCGGCGACCTGGAAGAACACCTGATCGGCGTGCCGGCCAGCTCGATGATGGCGCTGATCCCGCTGATGTATGCGGTCAATCCGCCGCTGATCGGTGGCTTTGTGCTCGGCAAGCGCAGCCTGGATTTCATCGAATTCTTCCAGCCGACCACCGACAAGAACTTCTCCTACCATCGTGGCACGATGCTGGCGAGTGCGACCGGTTTTCAGAATATACCGGGGAAATTGTTCAAGCTGACTTGAATCATGCGCTCGCCCGCGTGGCCGAGCCATAGGTTGCTTTAAATTGATCCAGACCGTGCGGGATAGCTAACTCAAGCCAGGAGAAATCCTCTAGCAACGCAGCGTGCGTGGCCAGGGTTGCTTCGCAAGCATCCAGGATCTCGCCGATTCGCGTGCGCGGATCGGCTACTTCGCAATCCAGTGCGAAATCCGTTAGCTCCACACGGGCGACAAACATGCTGCGTGTGCCTTTCAGCGACAACGCCAGGCCGTCCTCCGGTATGTAGGAGGTGGTATTGACGATGTCGTAAGCCAGGGCCATGCGCGCGTCGCCAGCCAGCGAATCGGTGTCCAGTTGAGTAAGAAATGATCATCTCGGTTTAGATTGGTAGGTGCTGCTGCTATGACGTCGCGCTTTGACGTTTGCATGGTGGGTGGCATCCGTTGCCGCCAGGCGATGATTGCGAGAGCCGAAGCAAAAGGATGTACAGTACCTCCCAAGGCTTATCAAATGGTAAATACTCCTGCTTCAACAAGGCGGGTAAGTAGTTATGACTAATATTTCTGATCTCGACGATAAAATGAAGGATGTCGCGGATTGGCTTTCTTCAACACTCCAAGGAATAAGTGCCGCTGCTGATTTTGAGATCCAAGATGGCGGCAAATTTGTGCTTTTCAGGGCGCCAGAAACGGCTATGACTGTATCTAACAAAGATTTGCGCGCTTTAATTTATAAGGAGGTAGCGAGCCGTTTCCAAGGGGTGGATGCGCAATGGATGTTGGTTTTTCTGGGCGCCAAAAGCGACGTGGTCGACGAAATTGATTCAATTATTGGCGTCGATTTTTAGTAGAAAAGGGGCTGGTTGAGTAAGAGATGTTCAGCTAGGCCCCTGGTGGTCGATCGTGATGGCCGACGCTTGATGCGTATCCATCATTCAGAAGCGATCTGAGTGGATTCATCGCAGGGATATCTGCTCAACGGCGGAGGGCTGAGCGTATCGGCGTGTTGCTGCAGGAAATACAAGGCTGTTTGCAATGCGGTGGTTTGCACGGGATTGAGCGGCCAGCAGATACGTTTGGTGGGAGAGCTGGTAGGGTATCTCTGCTTGTAGGCTTCATTGCGTTCCAGCAGGATGCGGATGACATGCTCGGACCATGAAATGCCAGCCAGTTTGGCTGCGTAGGTGTTCAATTTATCCAGCCCAAGCTCTCCATCGGGAGGACGGCTGTCGGGCGGATGGGGTGTGGGTGATGGTTCGTTGCGAACCGAGGGGCATACGTGTACCACATGATCTATGGCGGGCATGGATCAACTCTCATGCAAGGGGGATGGGCGTCGCTACTGCTCAGATATGTATAAACAGGGACGGCCCTCGCAGCCATAAAAGAAGTTTGAAAATGCAGATTTTGGCGCCTCAGCCTGCGCACGGTTTCGCTTATCGCTGCGGCCAACGCCAGGCCGGTTCATCCGGTTCGCGTTGACCGGCGATGTGCGTCTGGTTCAGTTCTTTCTCCAGCGCGATGGCGTTGCAGGCAAGTCTTCGAGCGCAGCGATCAGTCGGGACGCGTGCGATATCACCCCCACCTGGCTCTTCGCAGTGGCCTGGCCGATCAGGCGGGCGAGGGCGGGCAGGAGATCGGGATGCAGGCTGATCCCTGGTTCGTTCAGTACCATCAGGGACGGCGGTCGCGGTGTATCCAGTGCGGCGATCCACAAGAGGTAGCGTAGCGTTTTGCTCGTCATTCCGGCCTTCGCCGGAATGACGAATCGCTCTGAAACGGCATCAACGTAGATCTGATCTATGCGGGAATGACTGCCAGAAAAGCTGGGACACCTCAGAATGCCAGTCCCGGCATCACGATGCTGCAAAGAACGCTGGGATTGGCATCCAAGCCTACGCATTGTTCATCTTCTGCGTACATCGCTATGATGGAGCACGGCCGATGCGAACGGGGGCGCACGGCGCAAGCCACTGAATGTCTTGCGAGCCAGGGAGCCCTTCATTCCGGCTGATGCTTTTACTCAAAGGAGATGAATCATGCAGGGCACTTCGCAAAAACCTTCCTTCGCATTTGTCGCCGCATCCTGGGTGGCCTTGTTGGCCGGGGTCGTGGCCTTTCTCATCGGGCTTTGGCATGCCGGCATGCAGCTCAACGAAAAGGGTTACTACTTCGCGGTGTTGATGTATGGCTTGTTCGCGGCCATTTCCGTGCAAAAGAGCGTGCGCGACCGGCTCGAAGGCATTCCCGTCACCGCTCTTTACTATGGTCTCGCCTGGGCATCGACGCTGATCGCTATCGCCTTGCTGGTGATAGGGCTCTACAACGCCACGCTGTCGGCCAGCGAAAAGGGCTTTTATGGCATGGCCTACGCCTTGAGCCTGTTTGCCGCGATCGCTGTGCAAAAGAACACCCGCGACGGTTCGGTGGCGGAAATTTCGTAGGCTGGGATGATCATCCCAGCGTCACGAAGCTGGGATTGGCATCCCAGCCTACAGGTATGCGTGGTCAGTTCGGCAACCACGCATCCCGCCAAGCCACCAGCTTGTCGCCTTCGAGCATCCAATCCTTGCGCACCGCATCGCGCAAGCCATCGCCCATGCTTGCCGTCGCATCCATGTCTTCCAGATGCATGCGGATCGCGCTGACCCAATCCTTGTAGCGATTCTTCACGCGGGTGGCAGGCAGGTCGTTGCGGTAGCCGACGATGTCGGTGCAGACCACCGGGAAGCCACAGGCGCCGTATTCGAGCAGGCGCAGGTTACTCTTGCATTCGTTGAACGAGTTCTCTTCCAGCGGCGCCAGCGCAAGGTCGAGGTTTAGCGAGGCGAGCTTGCGCGGGTACTCATGGATGGGCACGCCGGTGTGAAATTCGTGCACGTAAGGTCGCAGCTTGTCCGGGCACATGCCGAAGAACACCCATTCCACTTCGTCGGCCAGGTCGCGCACGACGTCGGCGATCAGTTCCAGGTCGCCGCGATGGCTGGAGCCGCCACCCCAGCCGACGCGCGGTTTGCGGCCGACGCGACGCTGCGAAGACAGGTCGCTCCACCAGTCCACCGGCAGACGGTTCAGCACCACCCGGATGTCGGAGTGGAAGCCTTTGAATTCCTCGGCCAGGGCATCGGTGGAAACCACGAAGCGGTCCACCGTGGCTACGGCGCGGCGCAAGGATTTCACAACGTCCTTGGGCATGAGGCCGTGGAACATGCTCTTGACCGGAATCTGTTGGATCAAATCGTCCAGTTCGAACACCTTGAAGGCGTTGGAATAGTCGCGATAGCTCTCCAGCAGCTTGATCTGGTGTTCGTTGATCTGGCGTTGCAGCACCAGCGAAGTGGGCTGGAAGCGCTCCATCGCCACCGGCGGCAGGTGCATGCCGGCGATGAGGCCCTCAACCATGCCTTCGCGCTGCATCGAGGCGAACGGCTGGCGAATGCGGTAATGGCCGCAGCCGTGTTCGTCGGCCGCCACGCAGAACAGGCGCGGCAGCAAGGGGCTGGCGAACGGTTGCCAGGCTTTGCCACGCAGCGGATCCAGTTCGAAACCGGCGCCGTCGATGCTGAGATTGGTGCTATACGCGGGGTCTCTCGCAAGCAGTTTCATCCACTTGCGGTACATCGCGCCCTGTTCGCCTTGGAAGCGTTTCTGCTTGGCCTCCTGCGCGGTCGTGTCGACCTTGGTCTGGCTTACGCTGCCCACGTGCATCAGGCGTGCGTACGGCGTCCACACAGTGAGATAGCCGGCCTGCTGCACTTTCAGGCACAGGTCGACGTCGTTGTAGGAAACCTTGAAATCCTGCTCGTCGAAGCCGCCTACTTCGTCGTAGACGGCTTTGCGGATCATCAGGCATGCCGCGGTTACCGCACTGTAGTTCTGGTCCACGCGCAAGCGATGCATGTAGCCGTCCGCTTCCATCGGTTGGCCGATGAAGGGGTGGTCGGCCGGGCCGCGCAGGCCCAGCACCACGCCGCCATGCTGGATGCGTCCATCGGGATAGTGCAGCTTGGCGCCGACGATGCCGACTTCCGGGCGCTGCGCATGATTGAGCAGCGCCTCGATCCATTCGGCATGCAGCACGGCGGTGTCGTTGTTGAGCAGGATCAGGTATTCGCCCCGCGCCTGCGCGGCCGCGAAGTTGTTAATGGCGGAATAATTGAACGGATGCGGATAGCGCAACACGCGCAGCTGCGGGCTGTTGAGTCGTTCGATGCCGTCGAGATAGGCGCAAGCGGCCGGCTCTTCGGTGTTGTTGTCGACGATCAGCAGCTCGTAGTTGAGGTAACAGGTCTTGGAGAGCAGGCTGTCGATCAGGCCGTTGAGCAGCGGCAGCTGGTCCTTGGTCGGCACGATGATCGACACCAGCGGCTGCCGCGCATGCTGGTACACCACGCGGTTGAAGCCGGGCAGGGCGCCCGGTTCCATGCGATGCGCCACGCGAATGCGTGTGAGGTGGTCGGAGACGATGCCGGCGCTGTGTGCCTTGACCTCTTCCGACGCCAGCCATTGGCCAAAAGGCAGTGCGGCATGGTGCATGACCTCGGCGATATGGCCGATGGACTGCAGCCCGTCGGTTTCGATCAAGCGGAACAGCAAGTCGTAGAGGGCCATGTCGCCATAGCGCGCCTGCAGGTTGCCCAGCTCGACGCAGCGCTGGCGCTGGAAGGCGAGCGCGCGACCGGCATAGGGATAACTGCGCAGCATGTCGAGGTTGAAATCCGGCTTGAAGATCGGCTGCTCGAACACACCGTGATTGTTGGCGTCTTCATCGAAATAGACAGCGCGCAGATAGGGATGAGAAACCACGCGTTCGGCAAGCAGCAGCAAGGCGGCCGGATGCAGCAGGTCGCCGGCGTAAAGCAATTGCACCCAATCGGTGTCGCTAGCGGCGATTTCGCTATGCAGGCGCAGCATGAGATCGTCGTCGCTGCCAATCACGCTCAGCTGGTAATGCGGGTAATACTGCTGTTCCAGGCTGGCTTGTGTCGCCTGCACGGCCTGCACGTCGTTGGCATGATCGATCACGATCACCTGCACGCGTGGCTTGCCATACATTTCGATGCGGCGCATGGCCTGGGCCACGGCCGTGTCGCTGAGTTGCAGCTGCGCTTGCCAAGGTCGGTAGACATCCGAAACCGGTGGCGGGATCAGCCATTCCGGGATGATCTTCAGGTGGCGATCGGTACGGTTCCAGCAGTCGCCTTCGTGGATTTCGCGGGCAAAGGCTTCATTGATGTTGCGGCCGTGCCCGATCCATTCCGCCGAGGCGTCAATCTGCAAGCGCTTGCACAACCATGTGACACGTTCGGCCGGCGATGCCTGGCCGAGCAGGGTTTCCAGCCCGGCTTCGTAGGCGATCTGCCACAGGCCCACATAGACTGGAATCTGTTTCTCCACCGCTTGTCGCGCACGCCATTCGCCGCCATGCAAGGCGAGGGTTTCGCCATCGGCCTGCAAATAGATGTGCGCAGGCAGCGCGTCGAGCCACTCGCCGGGAATCTTGTCTTCGTCGTCGGCTTGCGTGTAGATCAGTGCGATCCACTTGCGCAGCAGGCCTACCAGCAGGTCGGTGCGCTGCTGGTAGATGGCCTTGCGCAGCAAGACCAGCAGCGAGCGTCCTGGCGGGAGCAGGTAGGGTTCCTGCACTGGTTCGAAAGCGGACCCGTACCAGTCCTGCCCAGGCTGCATGGGTCGCGGTACGGCTTGGATGGCGCCATCACGCTCAACATATTCGGTGACCGTGTTGAGTGCAGGTACCCGATTGTCAGTGAAGCTGTGCGCCAGGACATCAGGATGCAGCGGCGAAGGCGCGCCCTCGCGGCGGGCAATCCACAGCCATCCGGGTGCATGTTCGCTCAGCGTGCCCGCTTCGGCGTGAAGCTCCCACTGGGTCGCTTCCTTGCCGGCTTCGCGCAGCAGCGGGCGTTGTGCGATCAGTTCGTCCGGGCGCCAAGCCGGCGTGGCCTGCGACGCATGTGCCGAGACCAATACTTCCGGCAGCAGCGCATCGGGAAACGCGAGCTGGAGGTCGATCTGCGCAAGCCCCATCGCACGCAGCATGGCGTCGAGCTGCACGCGCGTGGGCAGATGCATTTGGCCGGCCGAAGCCTGGCGGTTGGGCACGGCCAGGATTAGCGTGCCCGCGGGTTTCAACGCGCTTGCCGCCAAGGCAAGCGCTTCGCGCAGCGGGTTGCCGCGCGGCCATGCTTCGGCATAGTCGTCCGCCAGGGTCAACGAAACGACGTCATAGACCGGTTGCAGCGACAGTTCGCGCAAGCTGGCCTGGAATACGCGCACCTGCGGATAGTCGCGCAGTCGCGCTGCCGCCACCCTTGCCCAGTGCGGCGCAAACTCGACAGCGTCCACGCTGCAGCCGCGCTCGGCCCACGCCATGGTACTGACGCCGCCGCCGCAACCGAGGTCCAGCACACGGCTGCCTTCGGCAATGGGTTCGAGCAGATGCAATGCATTGGCGCGCCTGGGCGATAGATGCAAGGCGCTGGTACGGTGGTGAATCTCCTTCGCCAAGACCGCCGAATACAAGCTCGTGTCTGGTGTCTCGCGCACGACGTCATGCAGGCGCGTGGCGATGGCGTGGATGGCCTTGTGCGGCGGATGCTCGCGCAGCGGTGAATGCCACACGCCCTCCTCATCGCGGACGAAGGTATCCAGCGGCCACTGCGGCGGCTGCACGCCCAGGTGTGCAACGACACGCAGCACTACGTCGTCGTGCACTTCATTGAGGACCTTCTCGTGCTCCAGAAACCAGTTCCAGTCCCTGGAGCCCGTGCTGTCGGCCAAGGGCTTGGCGAATTTCAGCCGGCATTCCTCTTCGGACTTGCTCCAGTAATGGTTGATGCGCAGCTTTTCCACCGACACGTTTTTAGTGAAAGGCCCGTCGATCGGACGGCCGTTTTCGTCCACCGCGTGCGCGTCGTCGGCATAGCGCATGAAGTGCGGATTGGTGCAGGCAAGGGCCTTGGTCGGCTGTACGATACTCTTGATGTGCGCATTCTCCGGGCGATAGCTGCCGTCGGCCTGCCGGTAGGGAATGCCGCCCTCAAGCGGGCCGCGCCGCAGATAGTTCTCCAGTACGCCGCCCGGCGGCTTCGTGGTGTGGCCGCTGGAACCGAACATCACCCAGTTCACGCCTACGCCGGGGTGATCCGCATACTCGGCCAGCACATCGGGCAAAAGCCTGGCATCGGGCGCGAACAGGAACTCGTCCAGGTCGATGAAGGCGATCCAGTCCGCTTCGCTGCCGTGCGTCTTCAGGCAGTGCTCGTACGCTTGTAGCTGTGCGGGGTGCTGCGGCCACTCGTGCAGGATCACCGCGCCGGAGGCGATATGCGGCCCAAGCGCATCTAGATAGGGGTCGGAGCTGTTGTTGTTATATAGGTAGAAACGCTCCACGCCCATGAGCTGGTGGAACTCGACCCATTCACGCAGGTACGTGGCTTCGTCTTTGAACACTGCGCAAATCGCAAGCACGCAACGCATGTGGTTTCCTCGTCTGATCGATAGAGCACGGGCACGCAGGCGTCGGAATTCCGACGCTTCCGGTGCGTCCGCACCAGGTATGAGGGGGTGGGAGCAATGTTGGTGCCAACGGATGATCGCGCCGGGCGGTAGGTCTTCATCGAGGAGCGGGCGCGTCTTCGACAGCAGCACCAAAATCTTTAGCGCTGTCGATCACACTTTTCGCCGCCATCTCGTTGGTGTGGCTGCAAAAAAAATCTCAAGTAATGCCCCCGGGCGCCGAAAAAGTTCCTGAGGCGGTCGGCACAGCTAGGTGACGGATCCCGCCGGCCCAAGTACCGCTTACCGGTTTCAGGAGACTTCCATGTCACTCGTTCTTAATACCAACATCGCTTCGCTGCAGGCCCAGAACAACTTGAGCAAGTCGGGCAGCGCGCTGGCCACCGCCACCCGCGATCTGTCCTCGGGTCTGAAGATCAACAGCGCCGCGGACAACGCCGCCGGCTACGCCATCGCCACGCGTTTCCAGACGCAGATCGGTGGCCTGGGCCAGGCCAGCACCAACGCCAGCGATGCCATCAACCTGGCGCAGACCGCGGGCTCGGCGCTGAGCCAGATCACCTCCAACCTGCAGTCCATCCGCGACCTGGCCGTGCAGTCGGCCAACGGCACGTACCAGTCGTCCGACCGCGCCGCGATCGATACCTCGGTGCAGCAGTACCTGTCGGAAATCACCCGCATCGCCAACCAGACCAGCTTCAATGGCACCAACGTGCTCAATGGTTCGGTCGGCCAGCTGTCGTTCCAGATCGGTTCGAACGTGGGCCAGGCCATCAACGTGCAGCTCGGCCAAGGCGCCACCACCTCGCAGCTCGGCCAGGTGTCGGAAATCTCCACCAAGAACCTCAGTGGTGCGTTCGTCAATGCCAGCGGCGTATCGGGCCAGTCGATCAGCCTGAGCGGCCTGAGCATCGAAGGTTCGGATGGCAAGAGCTACAGCCTGAGCGGCGCCAGCGCGAGCAGCTCACAGGGCCTGGCTGATGCCATCAACGCAGCGGGCATCGCGGGCGTCAGTGCGGCGGTCAATGCCAGCGGCGGCATCAACATCTACTCCACCGGCGAACTGGCCGTCACGGGTGCGGCACTGACTGGTGCGGCCGGTACGGCGTTCAACCTGACCACCGGTGCTGTTGCCTTCGGCGCTAGCGGCGTGGGCTCCTCGGCCACCGGTTTTGCGGCCACGGGTGCCAGCTACACCGACGGCTCGGTGATCAACTCCTCCGGTTCGCTGGCGGGCGGCGATGTTTTGACGGTGGACGATGCCAACAACCTGATCTCCCGCGTGGACGTGGCGCTGACCCAGGTCAGCAACTTCCAGAGCCAGCTGGGCGGCGTGCAGAACCGCTTCCAGTCGACGATCGCCACCTTGAGCGCGGAACAGACCAACCTGACCGCTTCGCAAAGCTCGATCCAGGACACCGACTTTGCGGCGACCACGGCACAGCTGAGCAAGACCCAGGTGTTGCAGCAGGCAGGTATCTCGGTGCTGGCCACCGCGAACTCGCAGCCGCAGCAGATCCTGAAGTTGTTGCAGTAACTAGTGGCCCGGCCATGGCACCAGCCATGGCCGGGATTTTGCTTGAAGGGGTTCTGGCGGCGTCCAAGCCGCCAGAAAACCCACACGAGCGGCGGGCAAAGCTCTCATTCGGTCCAGGTAGCAAGCCAAGAGTGAGTTTTGCCGGCAGCTCGATGACAGCAGAAATCCTTCGACGAGGCCTTTCATGAGCAGCATTTCCAGTGTAGGTGGTAGCTCGGGCGCGCTGACCAGCGCGAGCGCCGGCTCCACTTCCACCACCGGCAGCTCCGGCAGCAGCATCAGCGGTACGGGCCTGCTCAGCTCGCTGGGCCTGGGCACGGGGTTGGACGTCAACTCCATCATCTCGGCACTGGTCAACGCGCAGGAAGCTGGCCCGCAGGCGCAGATCACCAACCAGACCAACGAAGACAACAACAAGATCGCCGGGCTTACCGCCTTGCAGACCGCGCTTTCGGGCGTGCAGTCGGCGCTGAACGAGCTGACCTCCACCAATACCTACAGCACCTTCAATGCGACCCTGTCCAGCACCGCGCTCGGCACGGTGACCACGCTACCGGATGCCTCGCCCGGCACCCACAGCCTCAACGTGACCCAGCTCGCCACGGCCCAGAGAAGCATCAGTGCGGCACAGTCCAGCACGGCCACGGTGGGCACCGGCACGCTCAACATCACGGTGGGTAGCAAGAGCGTGAGCGTCTCGGTTGGCGCCACCGACACGCTGTCTTCCATCGCTAGCAGCATCAACAACGCCAGCGGCAATCCCGGCGTGACCGCCACCATCGTGGCGGGCGTGAATGGCAGCCAGCTGGTGCTCACCTCGACCAGCACCGGCACGGCCAATGCCTTCAGCATTAGCGCCGGCACCGGTAGCAGCGCCGGTGTCACCTCGCTGGCGAGTGCGCTCAACACGCCCAGCACCACGGCCGGCAATGCCCAGCTGACCATCGATGGCATCTCGGTCAGCAGCCCCAGCAATAGCGTAAGCGGCGCGCTGACCGGGGTGACCTTGAACCTTGCGGCCACCGGTACTTCACAGCTTACCGTTGCGCAAAGCACGACGCCGATCACGACGGCGGTGAACGATTTCGTCAGCGCATACACCACCTACGCCAACACGGTAAACCAGCTGCAAAGCTACAACAGCACCACCAAGGTGGCCGGCGTGCTGCTGGGCGATGCCACGTTGTCGGCGGTGCAGCGCCAGATCTCCAGCGTACTGGGCAGCAAGGTTTCCGCCAGCAGCATCGGCAGCCTGGCCAACTTGGGCATCACCCGCAACGCGGACGGTACCCTCGCCTTGAACTCGACCACGCTGGCCAATGCACTGGCCAGCAATCCCTTGTCGGTGCAGCAGCTTTTCACCGGCACCAACGGTATCGCCACCCAGCTAAGCACCCTGGTCACCAATTTCAATAGCAGTTCGGGCGTGCTGCAGTCGCGCGTCAACAACCTAAACAGCGACCTGACCTCGCTGTCATCGCAGCAAACCGCTCTGAACGCGCGCATGGCGGTTTACCAGCAGCAACTGGTCAAGCAGTACACCGACCTGAGCACCCTGATGTCCTCGCTCAACAACACCAGCTCGTACCTCACGCAGGCGGTCAATGCGATGAGCAATACCAGCAACAAGGGTTGATCATGAGTTACCCATCCCGACTTGGCAGCTCGCTGTATGCGCAGACACGTGCGCAAGGCAGCCTGGAGGGCGCCGACCGTCACCAGTTGTTGGCGATGCTGCTCGATGGCCTGGTCGACCGCATCAACCAGGCGCGTGGCCACATCCTGCACAAGGACATACCCGCCAAGGGCCAGGCGTTCGGCAAGGCGATCGGCATCCTCGTCGCTTTGCGCGAAAGCCTCGATCACAACGTGGAGCCCACACTCACCGGGCGCCTCGACGCCTTATATGACTACATCACTCGCCGCCTGTTGCATGCGCAGCTCAATGACGATTTGCGCGCGCTCGACGAATGCGAGCGGCTGATCGCTCCGATCCGCGAAGCCTGGCATGCGATCCGCGAACCGTACCTGGCCGAACTGGCCCAGATGAAGGCGCAAGTAGCGGTGCCATGAACGGCAGCGTGCAAGACGACCTGCAGCAGGCGTTGGCCCTCACCATTGAAATGTGCGATGCGGCGGCCGCCGGCAACTGGACGCTGGTTATCGAGTTGGACGCGCGCCGACAGCTGCACTTGCAGCACGTACAAAGCGGTTCGCTTGGCCTCCAGCACCAAGAACTACTGGCTACCTTGCAGGCGCACAACCTCGTTTTGCTGGAACGTGCGCAGCAAGCGCACGAGGCGGTGGAGCAGGAGCTTAGCCGGCACCAGTATAAGCATCGGGCGTTGAGCCACTACGTTACCTCATCTTTCTAATACCCGGCCTTCGCACTGTTCATGGCACGGCTCATGAATGATGCTTGCCTGTAGCTGGCGTTCCGTCATAAAGCCGGCGCAAGGGAGGGTGTTATGCAATTCACGCAAACCGAAGAAAAATGGCAGGCGTTTTCCGAGCGGGTGACCTATGAAGGTCACGTGCATCTAGCCATCGAGCCTTTCGAGCCCACGCCCGAGGACATCGCGCGTCTTAACGAGCGTAACCTCAATGTGCTGCGGTCGCTCGCCTCGCTGGACGAGCGCAAGGCCGACAATCCCAAGGACGACGACGACCCGCTGATGCAGGAGCTGCAGCGGATGGACAGCAAGCTCAACGTATTGCTCGACATCGTCGATCGGCTGCTGCTTCCCGCCACGCTGTTGCCCCCGCGCCAGGCGGTGAGCTTCAACGCCGTGGGTCTGGTCGTGCCGGAAAGTCTGCTTCCGCCTGACAGGGGCCTGCTTGTGCGCCTGCATTTTGACGGCTGTCGCGCCTTGCCACTGGAGCTGCCGGTGGCGCGTGGAAAAACGCTAGCCGGTGACAACGTTTTCCTTTTCTTTCAGGATTTAAGCGAAGTGGTCGAGGATGGGTTGGAACGTTTCGTTTTTTGTCACCACCGACGCAAAGTGGCCTCGGCGAGACTGACAGGCGCGTCGGAAACTGTGTTGGGCAGCAAGCACAGAATGTGATCGTTATCACGCGATGAAACATCCGTAAATGCCGGATTTCCACCCCGCCTACGCGGGGCCCAGCATTTCGGGCAGCTGAACCGTCGCTGCCGTCGAGTATAAAAATCGATCTAAGTGCTTGATGTAAACGGTTTCTTTGGTGGGCTGCAAATGTGAAGGCGTCGAGGTTCGACGTGCGAAATCCGTCACGCAGCAAACGGGATGTGCCGCACAGACCCAAATTGCCGCGAAATTTTTGGCGTTCTTCTTGCTGGATTGGCACACGTGTCGCGGCGAACCGCTGACACGCAGGGGACACACGACATTTGATGCGGGATCGTCGTTGTTCATTAGCAGTCGCAGTAACGCAGCAGGACTCGTGTTCATGCCAAATAGCAACGTACTCATCATCGAATCCAACGGGACCCGTGCCGACATCGTCACCTCGGCCATGCAGTTCATGGGATTTTTCCCGCAGCGTTGGGACGCGTCGCTGCCTACCGATTCCCAAACGCACGACTGGCGAGCGGTGTATATCGGCGGAATCGAGGACGAAGCGCTTTGCGAACAATTGCTGGCGTCGCTAGACGTACCGGCGGACCAATTGCTGGTGCTGGTGGGTTCCGATTCGCCGCAGCTGGACCGGCTGACCAAGCTCGGCTCGCCTTATGCGACACAGATTGAAGTACTGGATTTCCCGTTGCGCTACGAGCGCCTGGCCGAAGCCGTGCGCCGCGCGCCGACCTTGCGCGCCAGCAGCAGCCCGGCGCCGCTGCGCCTGGTGGGCAGTTCGACCGCCATGGGACGCGTCAATGCGTTGATCCGCCAGGTATCGCCGTTCGATTCCAGCGTGCTGGTGCTGGGTGAATCGGGTACCGGCAAGGAAATGGTGGCGCGCGCCATCCACGATTGCTCCCCGCGTCGCGACAAGCCGTTCGTGGCCATCAACTGCGGCGCGATTCCGGCCGAACTGTTGGAAAGCGAACTGTTCGGTCACGAGAAGGGCGCCTTCACCGGCGCCATCAGCACCCGCAAGGGCCGCTTCGAGATGGCCGAGGGCGGCACACTGTTCCTCGATGAAATCGGCGACATGAGCCTGCCGATGCAAGTGAAACTGTTGCGCGTGCTGCAGGAGCGCGTGTACGAGCGCGTCGGCAGCAACCGTACGCAGCGCTGCGATGTGCGCATCATTGCCGCCACCCACCGCAATCTCGAACTGTCCACCTCCGAAGGCCGCTTCCGCGAAGACCTCTATTACCGCCTCAGCGTGTTTCCGCTGGAGATGCCGCCGCTGCGCGAGCGCCTGGAAGACATGCCGGAACTGATCACCGAATTCAATCAGCGCCTGCAGCGCCGCGGCCTGCAGAGCGTGCGCTTCAGCGGCAGTGCGCTGCAGTCGCTGCGCCAGCACTCCTGGCCGGGCAATGTGCGCGAACTTTCCAACCTGGTCGAGCGCCTGGCCATTCTTTATCCGAACGGCGAAGTACGTGCCACCGACCTGCCGGAAAAATACCGCGGCGCTCAGCCGATCGACGAAACCGGCGGCAGCGTGATCCGCGCGATGCTCGATGGCCAGGCCAAGCCCGTGCCGACGCATCATCACCGCAGCCTGTTGGATACCGAAGTGCTATTGCCGGAAGGTGGTGTGGATCTGAAGGATCACCTGGCCGACATCGAAGTAGGGCTGATCCGCCAAGCGCTGGACATCACCGATGGCGTCGTGGCACATGCGGCGAAGCTGCTGCACATGCAGCGCACCACACTGGTGGAGAAGCTGCGCAAGTACGGTTTGCAATCGGCCTGCCGCGGCAATGAAGCATCTCCACACAGTGGCACAGCCGTTGCTTGAAGCACCCAGTAACCGCTCAAGCGTTGGAAAACCGACATGAGTCAGATCGACGTCAATAGTGTGCTTTCGCAAATGCGCGCGCTGAGTTCGCTCGCTACCGGCGGCATGCCGTCCGCCGCGCTGTCCGCCGCATCCAAGGGCGCAGGCACGGATTTCGGCACGCTGTTCAAGCAGTCCATCGGATCTGTGGTCGCGCAGCAGAACGAAGCGCAAAAGCAGGTCAACGCATTCGAGCGCGGCGATCCCGGCGCCGACATCGTCAAGACTTCGATCGCGGGACAGAAAGCGGATCTCGCCTTTCGCGGCCTGGTGGAAGTGCGCAACAAGCTGGTGGATGCGTATACCACTATCATGAACATGCCGGTTTGATCGCAAGCGCTTCGCTACTGGATCTCCGCGTTCGCGGGGAGTGACGGCAAAAATAATTACTGATACGCCCCGATGGCCGACAACATTCCCGCTACTACCAACTCGCGCCAGGACCAGCTGAAAGTTCTCCTGCGCAATCCGACAACGCGTTTGCTGATGTTGTTGGTGGGTGTTGCCGCAGCCGTGGCCCTGGGCGTCGGCATTGTGCTGTGGTCACGCGGACCCAACTACACCTTGCTGTATGCCGGACTTGATCCCAAAGATGCGGCGGCGGTAACGCAAGTCCTGCAGACCAGCAATATCCCCTTTCGGCTTGGTGCGGACGGCGCTTCCATTTCGGTGCCGGCCGAGGTGTTGGCGGACACCCGCCTGAAGCTCGCAGCCCAAGGCTTGCCACAAGGCAGCACGGCTGGCGCCACGTTGCCGCAAAGCGATTCACCGTTCGGCATGAGCGATCTGGCCGAAAGCACGCACTACCGCGAAATGCTCGAAACGGACCTGGGCAACACCATCGCCGGCTTGCAGTTCGTGCGCGCCGCGCGCGTGCATCTGGCCCTGCCCAAACCGTCCGCCTTCATCCGCGACAATCATCCGGCCAGTGCATCCGTGCTGCTCACGCTGTATCCCGGCCGCCAGCTCGACAACAGCCAGGTCCAGGCCATCGTGCACCTGGTGTCTTCCAGCGTGCCGGATCTGGATCCCTCGCAGGTATCCGTGGTGGATCAGCAAGGCACGCTGCTCACCGTTTCCGATCCCAATAGCCCGGCCGCGGTGGGCGATGCGCACATGCGCCTGGTCACGCGCATGGAAAACAGCTATGCGCAGCGTGTCGAAACGCTGCTGACGCCACTGGTCGGCAGCGGTCGCGTGCGCGCCCAGGTCAACGTGGCGCTGGATTTCAGCGAAACCGAGAAAGCCAGCGAGAGCTATGACGGTGACAAGCCGGCATTGCGCAGTGAGCAAACCAGCAGCGACCAAAAACATGACGGCGCCAGCGGCGAGGTCGCCGGCGCACTCAGCAACCAGCCACCCAATACCGTGGCGCAGCCCACCGCGGCCAAGCCCAACGCCGGCACGCCACCCGCCGCGAACGCCGCAGCGAGCAATACCGCCAACGCAACACCGACCGACACTTCGTCCAGTGCTACGCGCAACTACGAACTTGGCCGTACCATCAGCCACGTCACCGATCCTGCCGGCCGGATGACGCGCCTGACGGTCGCCGTGGTGGTCGACAACAAGCCTGCGCCGGACGGCAAGGGCAAGAGCATTCCGCTCACCGCGCAGGAAATACAGCATCTGACCGATCTCACCAAGAACGCGGTGGGCTACAACGAACAGCGCGGCGACAGCGTCACGGTGATCAACCAGGCGTTTTCCGACGATACGGCGCCCGATGCCGCGCCGGTGGCACAGCCGTTCTGGTTGCGGCCGGGCATGCTGGACCTGATCAAGCAGGGCGTCGGCATCCTGATCGCGCTGCTGATCGCGTTCGGCTTGTTGCGGCCCCTGCTCAAGGGCCTGTTGCGCGCGCCCGAACCGATGCCGGCCCTGGCCGGGCCGGTGCCCACGGTTTCCGTGCGCATCGCCGACGACGACCATGATGAGCCGGTGCGTATCACTTCACCGCAGATCCAGAACATGGCGTACGAGCAGAAGATCGGCCTCGCTCGCAAGTTGGTGCAGGAAAATTCCAAGCAGGTCGCGCAAGTGGTGATGAACTGGGTGGGCGAAGATGGCAGCTGAGCACAACCCGGCGCTCAACGGCGCGCAGCGTGCCGCCATCCTGCTGCTGACCCTGGGCGAACAAGATGCCGCCGAGGTGCTCAAGCATTTGAGTGCGCGCGACGTACAGGCGGTCGGCACCGCGATGGCCACGCTCAGCAACGTTTCGCGCGACCAGGTCGAGCACGTACTTGGTCGCCTCAGCGACGACATCGGTCGCCAGACCGCGCTCGGCGTAGGCACTGAGGACTACATCCGCAAAGTGCTGGTCAGCGCGTTGGGCGAAACCAAGGCCGGCAGCCTGATCGATCGCATTCTGCTGGGCCGCTCCACCAAGGGCCTGGAGTCGCTGAAGTGGATGGAAAGCCGCGCCATCGCCGAGATGATCGGCATGGAACACCCGCAGATCATCGCGTTGGTGCTGGCCCATCTGGAACCGGACCAGGCCGCCGAGGTGATCGGCTACCTGCCACAGCGAGTGCGCAGCGATGCCGTGATGCGCATTGCCAACCTCGACGGTGTGCAGCCGCAGGCGCTCAATGAACTGGACGAAATCATGGAGCGCCAGTTCTCCGGCACCTCGAGCAAACTGAAGTCGGCCACCGTCGGTGGCCTGAAAGCGGCCGCGGACATTCTTAACGCGATGGAAACCTCGCGCGAAGCCGAGCTGATGAGCGCGATCCGCAGTCACGACGCCGGTCTCAGTACCAAGATCGAGGACCTGATGTTCGTGTTCGACGATCTGGCCGAGATCGACGACCGCAGCATGCAGACGCTGTTGCGCGAAGTGCCGTCCACGCGCCTGATCGTCGCGCTGAAGGGCTGCGAGCCCTCCGTGCGTGAAAAGATCTTCGCCAACATGTCCAAGCGCGCGGCCGACATGCTGCGCGATGACCTCGAAGTGAAGGGCCCCGTCAAGCTCAGCGAAGTCGATGCCGCGCAGAAGGAAGTTTTGCAGATCGCACGCAAGCTGGCCGACGCGGGGCAGCTCAGCCTTTCGGCCGGCGGCGATGAGTTTGTCTGATGCCTAACGTTCTTTCGCGCGAAACCATCGCCGGCTTCGACCGTTGGGAACCGCCTTCGGTCGGGAGCGATCAGGTCGCAGCCGAACCGGCAGCGCCACCTGGCCCTACCGTCTACGAGCTGGAGGAAATCGAACGCCAGGCACGTGAAGAGGGCTACGCCACGGGCCTCGCCGAAGGCCGGGCGGCCGCGAAGAAAGAACTGGATGAACGCCTGGGGCGGCTGGATACCATCTTGAGCGCCGCGTCCCGCCCGCTGGATGGAATGGACGACGCTGTAGAACGCGAACTGGCGCTGCTCGCCACCGTGATCGCGCGTCGCGTGATAGCCCGGGAATTGCAGCTCGATCCGTCGTTGATCGAGCGCGCCGTACGCGAAGCCACCGCCGCCTTGCCGTCGGCTGCACGCGACTTGCGTGTGTGGGTGCACCCAAGCGACATGGACTTGCTGCGTGAACTTGGTGCTGCCGAAACGCATTGGCGCTTTGGCGCGAACCCGACCCTGCAACGCGGCGATTGCATATTGGAAAGCGGAAGCTCGCGCCTCGATGCGCGGGTCAGTACCCGTCTGGCCGCTGTGGTCGATGCCGTGATCGGCGAAGATCTTGATGACGGCGAGGGTGGGGTTGCCGCATGACGGCCGCGGCGCCAGGCAGGCATCAGCGCTGGCGCCGGCAACTCGCCTTGCGCGCCCAGCATGCGCGTTCCGCGCAAATACTGACGGTGGAAGGGCGTTTGCGTCGCGTGGTCGGCTTGACGCTGGAAGCCGAAGGTTGTGAAGCGCCCTTGGGTGCGCGCTGCCTGGTCGATGCCGCCGACGGCACTGAACTGGATACCGAAGTAGTCGGCTTTGCCGACGAACGCCTGCTGTTGATGCCGGTGACCGAAATGCATGGCGTGCTGCCGAACGCGCGCGTGCGGCCTTGCTCGCAGGTGGGCGGCCTGCCGGTGGGCGAGGCTTTGCTCGGACGCGTGGTCGGTGCCGACGGCATGCCGCTGGACGGCGAAGGTCCGTTGCATGCGGAGAGCCATGCTGCGCTGAAGCGCGAGCCGATCAATCCGATGGCGCGCAAGCCGATCGACACGCCGCTCGATACCGGCGTCTGTGCGATCAATGCCTTGCTGACCGTGGGGCGTGGCCAGCGTATCGGGCTGTTTGCCGGTTCCGGCGTGGGCAAATCCACTTTGCTCGGCATGATGACGCGCTATACCGACGCCGACGTGGTCGTGGTTGGCCTGATCGGCGAGCGCGGCCGCGAAGTGAAGGAATTTGTCGAACACACGCTGGGACTGGAGGGCCGCGAACGCGCGGTGATCGTGGCCGCACCGGCCGATGCGCCGCCGCTGAAGCGCCTGCGTGGCGCGCAATATGCCACCGCCATCGCCGAATGGTTCCGCGATCGCGGCCAGCGCGTGCTATTGCTGATGGATTCGCTGACGCGTTACGCCCAGGCTCAGCGCGAAATTGCGCTGGCGATCGGCGAGCCGCCGGCAACCAAGGGTTACCCGCCTTCCGTGTTCGCCATGCTGCCAGCGCTGGTCGAGCGTGCCGGCAATGATGCGCAAGGGCGCGGTTCGATCACGGCGTTCTACACTGTGCTCACCGAGGGCGACGATCATCGTCACGATCCCATTGCCGACGCGGCGCGTGCGATCCTGGACGGCCATATTGTACTGTCGCGCGATCTCGCCGAGGCCGGGCATTATCCGGCGATCGATATTGAAGCTTCGATCAGCCGCGTGATGCCCGCCGTAGTGGCGAAGGAACAGATGCGCGCGGCGCAGCGTTTCCGCCAGGTCTATTCGGCCTATCGCCAGCGCCAGGACCTGATCGCGGTGGGCGCGTACCAGAAAGGCTCCGATCCGCAGGTTGACCAGGCCATCGCCATGTATCCGCGGCTGCAGCGGTTTCTGCAACAGGAGGTCGACGAACCGGTCGAACTGCTGGCGGCGCAGGAACGGCTTGCTTCCATCACAACGGAGATGAAGGTATGAGTTCGCGCTCGGACCGTCTGCAGCCCGCCGTTGACCAGGCCCAGCGCCGCCAGAAGGACGCCTTGCAGCGCCTGGCCGACCATCAACAGAAACTCGCGCAAGCGCAACAGCAGCTCGAGGAATTGCAACGTTACCGACGCGAATACAGCCTTGGCGACGGCGGGCTGACGGTAAGCGCACTGCTCAACCGTCAACAATTCGTCGAGCGCATCGACCAGGCGATCGTGCAACAGGGCCACCTGATCGAACGCTTGCAGCGCCAGCTGGAGGTGGTGCGCGAGCGCTGGCTGCAGGCAAATGCGCGCGAAAACGCGCTGGATAGCGTAGTGGAACGCTTGCGCACGCAGGAACAGCAGCGCGAGCAGCGCCTGGAGCAGGCGGAAGTGGATGAGCGCATGCAGTACCGTGGCCGCCGGGCCGGTTCGCCGTCATGAAAAAAGCTAGCTGCGCATGGCCTGGTTCTTGCCTGCCTTCTCCCTATCTCGCTACGAGCACTTGCGTATGAGCGCCATTCCGCTACCCGCCTTGCCTGCGATGCCGAACCAACTGGCGCAGCCGACGAGCGTCCGCAGCCAGCACGGCGGTATCAGTTTCCATTCGCACCTGGAGTCGGCACAGCAGAGCCAGCCGCCACCGCAAGATACGCCCACCGCCGCGCAGAAAAACGATCAAGGGCAGGGCGGCAACAACGCCCAGAACGACAGCGCAAAAGCCAGCGACAGCTCCAGCAATGCCGATAAGCCGGGCGACGATACCGACGCTGCCCAGAACGACAACGGCCCTGGCGTCGACCTGGCCGGCGGCGTCGGGACGCTGGTCGGTGCCGTGCTGAGCCTGATCGATCACGCTCACGGCGATGCGCATGCGGGTGCCGCATCGGGCTCGGCCAAGCCTGCTACGGGCAACAAACAGCCAGCTTCCCCGCAGCCGGCTGCCCCGAACGCAGCCATGATTCCAATGCCGCTTTCCGCGATCGCTCCGATGCCCTTGGCGGCAACGGCTGCGAGTGCGCAGCAAGGCAACAATGCGATCGGCAGCGCGCTATCGTCCAATTTGTCCCTGGGGTTCGACGCCAAAGACGGCGATACCAGCGCAGGCGATGCAAGCACAACCGGTGCGTCCGGCGCGGATGCCGGCAGCTTGATGCAAGGCATCACTGATGGCGCGCAAACGCTTGCCGGCAATGCAGCCGCTGGGAACCATTTGGTGCTTCCTGCAACCGCGACGCTTGCCACCGATAACGCCTCGCCCAATACGTCCGGTATCACGGCGTTGGGCAATCTCACCGCCAACGCGCCGATCGTGCCTGCAAGTAACGCAGCGCACAGTTTGGCCATGAGTTCGCAGGTGGGCTCATCCGGTTTCGCCAAGGAGCTGGGGCAGCAGATCACCTGGCTCAGCGGCCAGGAGGTGAAGCAGGCACAGATCCGCCTGCATCCGCAGGACCTGGGCCCGCTCGACGTGAAAGTGAGCGTGGAGCACGGCCGTGTGGACGTGAGCTTTTTGACGCAACATCCCGATGCCACCGCAGCTGTACAGCAAGGCTTGGATCAGCTGCAGCAGATGTTGGGCGGGCAGGGCCTGTCGCTGGGCCACGCCACGGTAGGGCAGCACGCGCAACAGCAATTCGCTGGGCAGTCGGGACAGCAGGCGCCGGCTTCCGCCGGCACGGGCGATGAAGCGGCCGATACACCGATTGCCACCGCAGCGCGTGTTGCCATCGGCCTGGTTGACGCATTCGCCTGAGCTTGAGCTTATCGCTTCGTCGTAGGCTGGGATGACAATCCCAGCTTCATGGGCTATGTAAAAAAGCTGGGATTGTCATCCCAGCCTACACTTGCGCACCGTCGGAAACACCACATCATCGCCTGCGTCTGCATCCCGACTCGCGTCAATAAAACGCCGCCCGGGTTCTTCGCCAACCACGCAAACCGCGCCGTTATGCGCTTTTAAACCGTGGCACGCGGCTTGCTAAAAACCCCGTAGCCAAGCCCGCTTCGCATTCGAAGCGAGGCGTCATGTCTTGTATGCAATGGGGTTGTCCATGGCTAACGCCGATAGTAAGGAAGACGTAGCTCCCGCCGCCGCGACCAAGAAAAAGAGCGGCAAGGCGATGATGTTTGCCGGAATCGCTGCGCTCGTGCTGCTTGGCGCGGGCGGTTACCTGTACACGCGTGGCCATGGCGCGCAAGCCGCGGTCACGCCGCCGAAGCCGCCGGAATTGTTCCTGCCGCTGGACCCCGCCTTCGTGGTGAACTTCCAGGACCAGGACGCAACGCGTTATCTGCAGGTTGGCGTGACGGTGATGACGCATGACCCGGCCGCCGTGCAGGCGATGAAGGATAACGATCCGGTGATCCGCAATGCGCTGGTGATGCTGTTCAGCAATCAGACCTATGCGGACTTAAGCGCTACCGCCGGCAAGAAAAAACTGCAGACCGAAGCCCTGGACGCCGTGCGCAAGATCGTCGCCGACAAGACCGGCAAGCCGGATGTCGACGCGCTGTATTTCACCAGCTTCGTGATGCAGTAAGGGGAAAGCCCTATGAGCGACCTGCTTACCCAGGAAGAAATCGACGCCCTCCTCAACGGCGTCGACGGCGGCCAGATCGAAACCGAAAGCGACCTGCCGCCGCCGGCCGGTACGGTGCTGGATTTCGACTTCACCCAGCAGGATCGCATCGTGCGCGGCCGCCTGCCCACGCTGGAGATGATCAACGATCGCTTCGCGCGCTTCTTCCGCACCCAGCTGTTCGGCGTGCTGCGCAAGACCTGCGAAGTGTCGGTGCTTGGCGTGAAGATGCAGAAGTTCGCCGAATACGTGCATGGGCTGAACGTGCCGAGCAATCTCAATCTGATCAGGGTGAAGCCGTTGCGCGGCACCGCGCTGGCGGTGATGGAGCCCCGCCTGGTGTTCACCGTGATCGACAATTTCTTCGGTGGCGACGGGCGCTATCACGCCCGCATCGAAGGCCGCGATTTCACGCCGACCGAAAACCGCGTGATCCAGATCCTGCTCAACGAGGTGTTCATCTCGATGGTCGAGGCCTGGGCGCCGGCGATGCCGGTGCAGTTCGAATTCATCAATTCCGAGATCAACCCCCAGTTCGCCAACATCGTCAGCCCCACCGAAACCGTGGTGGTGTCGCGCTTTCACGTGGAGCTGGACGGTGGCGGCGGCGAAGTGCATCTCACCTTGCCCTACGCGATGGTGGAGCCGATCCGCACCATGCTTGACGCCGGCGTGCAGAGCGACCGCATGGGCGAGCGCGACGAACGCTGGATCAACTGCCTGCACGAGGAAGTGATGGATGCGGAGGTGGAACTCACCTCGCTGCTGCTGGAAGCCAACATCAGCATCGGTGAATTCCTCGGCCTGCGCATCGGCGACGTGATCCCGATCAACCTGCCCGACGTCACCACCGTCTTCGCCGAAGACGTACCCATTTTCCGTGGCGAATACGGCCAGACCAACGGCCGCTACGCCATTCGCTACAGAACCCAGGCCGGTCGCCGCACACCGCGTACCGCCGTCGACTTTGCCCCGGAAAAAATCGCATGAGCCAGAACTTCGATTCCCTGCCCGGCCCGAACGGGGCCGCCAAGAACGGCGATCAACACATGGAACTGGACGCCTTGAACGGCGGGGACAAGGCCGACGTCAGCCTGGACATGATCCTGGACGTGCCGGTAACGCTGGCGATGGAAGTAGGTCGCACGCGTATCAGCATTCGCAACCTGCTGCAGCTCAACCAGGGCTCGGTGGTGGAACTGGACCGCGCCGCCGGCGAACCGCTGGACGTATTCGTCAACGGCACCCTGGTGGCGCATGGCGAAGTGGTGGTAATCAACGAGAAGTTCGGTATCCGCCTGACCGATGTGATCAGCCCGGCCGAGCGGGTGCGCAAACTCAGATGAGCATTGCATGGGACATGCTGGCGCGCGCCCCTGTGGCAAGCGTGCCCGATATCAACGTGACCGGCGAATTGGTACGCGTGGTGTTGAGCCTGGGCGCCATCGTGGCGCTGATCTTCGCCGCGGGCTGGTTGACGCGGCGCCTGCAATCGCGGCAATTCAGCGGCGGGCGCCGCCTGCGCTGCATTGAAACGATGCCAATCAGCACGCGCGAACGCGTGATGCTGATCGAGGCTGACGGCAAGCGCCTGTTGGTAGGTGTGGGTACGGGTGGCATCCGCGCCCTGCATGTCTACGAGGGCACGGTGCCGGTGGAAGCCACGCCGGCGCCCGTATCGACGCCGCCCTTCGCGGAGCTGTTGAGCCGGTTGGGGCGCAAAGCATGAAGACGGTATGGACACGCTTGCTGGCGGTTTTGCTCGGCATGCTGATCTGCTTCGGTGCGCACGCAGCGACAACCAGCATTACAAGCACATCCACGGCGGTTGCGCCGATTGCACCCATTGCCCCGATCTCGCAGTCGGCCGGCATTCCCATGCTGACCGTGCAGAACGCCGGCGGGGGCCAGAACTGGAGCCTGTCGCTGCAGGTGGTGGCACTGATGACCGTGCTGACCCTGCTGCCGGCGGTGCTGCTGATGATGACCTCGTTCACGCGCATCATCATCGTGCTGAGCTTTCTGCGCCAGGCACTCTCCACGCAGTCCACGCCGCCCAACCAGGTGCTGCTGGGGTTGGCGCTGTTCCTTACTTTCTTCGTGATGTCGCCGGTGCTCAACCGTGCCTACCAGGACGGGGTGAAGCCTTACATGGATCACCAGATCAGCGCCGAAGCGGCGATTCCCGCCGCCGCCATGCCGTTCAAGCACTTCATGCTCAACCAGACGCGCGATGCGGATTTGCAGCTGTTCACACGCCTGGCCAAGGAACAACCCTACGCCAGCAGGGACGACGTGCCGTTCCGCGTGGCGATGCCGGCCTTCGTCACCAGTGAATTGAAGACCGCGTTCCAGATGGGTTTCCTGTTGTTCATTCCGTTCCTGGTGATCGACATCGTGGTGGCGAGCGTGTTGATGTCGATGGGCATGGCGATGGTGTCGCCGTCGATCATCTCGTTGCCGTTCAAGATCATGCTGTTCGTGATGGTGGACGGGTGGTCGCTGCTGGTGGGTACTTTGGCGGGGAGCTTCTACACATGACACCGGAATGGGTGATCCACTTCGGCCAGCATGCCCTCTATATCGGCATGCTCGTGGCCGCGCCATTGCTGCTCACCGCCTTGCTGGTCGGTCTGCTGGTCGGTGTTATCCAGGCGGCTACGCAAATCCACGAAATGACGCTGAGCTTCATCCCGAAGCTGCTGGCGATGGCAGCGGTCGGCTTGATAGCCGGACCGTGGATGCTGCGCACCCTGGTGCAGTTCACGCACGACATCATCGTGGGGCTGCCGGAGGCGATCAAGTGACGATCGAGCTGGCCGCGCTGATCCATTGGCTGTCCGGGATGTTCTGGGCGCTGGGTCGCGTGGGCGGCTTTTGCATGGCGGCACCCATCTTCAATGCTACGGTGATGCCGGCGCGCATACGCGCAGCCATCATCATCATGCTGACGCTCGTGCTGGCGCCGCTCGCTCCGACGCAGATGGATCTGCTCAGCGCGGCAGGCGTGGCAACGATGGCCACGCAGCTATTGATCGGCGCCAGCATCGGCTTCGTGCTGCAGCTGGTGTTCCAGGCCGTTTCCTACGGCGGCATCCTGATCGGGCAAAGCATGGGCCTGGGTTTCGCCGAACTGATCAGCCCGACCAGCAACACCAGCGTGCCGGTGCTGGGGCAGTTCTACATGGTGATGGTGAGCCTGTTGTTCCTGGCGATGGACGGCCACCTGCAAGTGATCCAATTGCTGGCGGACAGCTTTCGTGGCTTGCCGCCTGGCGCCACCGGCCTGGACAGCCAATCCTTGTGGGCGCTGGTGCTGGCCGGCGGCGACCTGTTCTCAGGCGCCTTGCGCGTGGCCCTGCCGGCGATGACGGCGCTGTTGCTGGTGAATATCGGGTTTGCCGCGACCAGCCGCGCGTCCCCGGCGATGAATCTGTTCGCGGTGGGTTTCCCGATCAGCATCTGCATGGGGTTTATCGCGCTGTGGCTAGCGCTGCGCGGGCTGATCAGCGCGTATTCGGCGCTGCAGGCGGTGGGCTGGGACTTGATGCGGCATCTGGCGGGGCTGTAAGCCATGGCCGATACCGAAAACGAAGACCGCACCGAACAAGCGTCGGAAAAACGCCGCCAGGAAGCCCGCGAAAAAGGCGATATTCCGCGCTCGCGCGATCTTTCCGGCGCCATGGTTGTGCTGGCCGGCGCGAGCATTCTGCTTTCCCATGGCGCCAGCATGTACGCGCATATGCAGCACATTTATGCGCTGGGCCTGGACTATTCGCGCGACGCCTTGTTCAGCGATGCGCTGATGTCGCGCGCGATGCATGCTGCGCTGGCGGACATGCTTGGCGTGCTGATGCCGGTGTTCGCCGCCACCTTGCTGGCCGCGGTGGGTTCGTCGGTATTGATTGGCGGCTTGAGTTTCAGTTCGCAAGCGCTGGCGCCGAATTTCCAGCGGCTTGACCCCATTTCCGGGCTCGGACGGCTGGTCTCGCTCAATGGTCTGGTCGAGCTGGCGAAGTCGCTGCTGAAGGTCGCTTTCATCGGTGTCGCGCTGGTGCTGTTGCTGCGGCATGACGAGGCTGCCGTGATGGCGACCGGCCGCGAAGCCATCGGCGCGGGCGTGGGGCATGCCTTGTCGTTGGTCGCGCACGCGGCGTTGCTGTTCGCGGTGCTCCTGGGCGTGATCGGCGGCATCGATGCGCTGTGGCAGCGTTTCGACTACGACCGCAAGCATCGCATGTCCAAGCAGGAGCTGAAGGACGAGCACAAGGAATCGGAAGGCAGCCCGGAACTGAAGGGCCGCATTCGCCAGATGCAGCACCAGATCGCGCGCCGCCGCATGATCCAGGATGTGCCCAAGGCCGACGTGGTGGTAGTCAACCCCACGCATTTTGCGGTGGCGTTGCGCTACGACGATGCGCGCATGCGCGCGCCGCGCGTGGTCGCCAAGGGCCTGGACATGATGGCCATGCAGATCCGCCTGGTGGCAGACGCGCATCGCATTCCGCTGGTGGAGGCGCCGCCGCTGGCGCGCGCGCTATACGCCACTACCGAGATCGGCCATGAGATTCCGTCCGCGCTGTACGTCGCGGTCGCGCAGATCCTGGCTTACGTCTATCAGCTGAAGCAGGCCGCCGAACGGGGCGGCCCTCTTCCCGAGGCTCCGCATCCGGACATCGATCCGGAACTGCAGGGCCGTTACCGCTCATCGTAAAAGGCGACACGCATGGCAACCGCAAGCGTCTTCGATACCTTCAAGCAGGCCAGCCGCCGCGGCGCCGGTGCGCCGATCGTGATGCTCGCCATGCTGGCGATGCTGATGCTGCCGCTGCCGCCGTTCGTGCTGGACATCCTGTTCAGCTTCAACATCGCGTTGTCGCTGGTGATCCTGCTGGCGGTGGTGTACGTGATGCGGCCGCTGGAATTCGCCGCGTTTCCCACGGTGGTGCTGCTCGGCACGCTGCTGCGCCTGGCGCTAAATATCGCCTCCAGTCGCGTGATCCTGCTGCACGGTCACGACGGCGCCGGCGCCGCGGGCAAGGTGATCGAGGCCTTCGGCGAGTTCGTGATCGGCGGCAACTTCGCCGTAGGCCTGGTGGTGTTCGCCATCCTCACCATCATCAACTTCGTGGTGGTCACCAAGGGCGCCACCCGCGTGTCGGAAGTGACCGCACGCTTCACCCTGGATTCGATGCCCGGCAAGCAGATGGCGATCGACGCCGATCTCAACGCGGGCTTGCTGACCCAGGAGCAGGCGCGTGAGCGCCGCCAGGAAGTGCGCGAAGAAGCGGATTTCTATGGCTCGATGGATGGTGCCTCCAAGTTCGTGCGCGGCGACGCCACGGCCGGCATCCTGATCCTGCTGATCAATATCGTCGGTGGCTTCTTTGTCGGTGTGCTGCAGCATGGCCTCTCCGCCGGCGAGGCCGCGCGCACTTATACCCTGCTCACCATCGGCGATGGACTGGTCGCGCAGGTGCCGGGCCTGATGTTGTCGATCGCTACCGCAGTGATCGTCACGCGCGTGTCCAAGTCGCACGACATGGGCAAGCAGGTGGTCGGCCAGGTGTTCGCCCAGCCACGCGCGCTGGCGGTGGCCGGCGTGGTGCTGGGAACGATGGGCTTGATTCCAGGCATGCCGAACATCGCGTTCCTGATGCTGGGCGCGGTGTGTGGCGCCGCGGCCTGGCTGATGATCAAGCGCGAGAACGAAACCAAGGAGCGTTTGGCCAAGGCCGCTACCGAAGCACTGCCCGCGCCGGCCGCCACCGAGCGGCTGGAACTGGGCTGGGAAGACGTCGCCAGCGTGGATCCGGTCGGGCTGGAAGTGGGCTATCGCCTGATTCCGCTGGTGGACAAGCAGCAGGGTGGCGAGTTGATGGCGCGCATCAAGTCGGTGCGCCGCAAGCTCTCGCAGGAGTTAGGGTTCCTGGTCGCGCCGGTGCATATCCGCGACAACCTCGACCTGGGCCCCAACACCTACCGCATTTCGCTCATGGGCGTGCCGATGGGCGAGGCGGAGGTGTATACCGAGCGGCATCTCGCCATTAATCCAGGCCGCGTGCACGGCACGCTGCATGGCGTGGCCACGCGCGACCCCGCCTTCGGCCTGGAAGCGGTATGGATCGAGAGCAGCCAGCGCGATCACGCCCAGGCGCTGGGCTACACGGTGGTCGACCCGGCCACGGTGATCGCGACCCACCTCTCGCACCTGCTGCAGAACCACGCGCACGAACTGCTCAGCCACCAGGACGCGCAGCAACTGCTGGACCGCCTGGCGCAGGTCGCGCCCAAGCTGGTGGAGGACCTGGTGCCCAAGCGCCTGTCGCTGGGCGTGGTGGTGAAAGTGCTGCAAAACCTGCTCGCCGAGCGGGTGCCGGTGCGCAACATGCGCAGCATCGTCGAGTCTTTGGCGGAGCACGCTGGCCAAAGTCAGGATCCTGGCGCTCTGACCGCCTATGTGCGTGTCGCGCTTGGCCGCCAGATCGTGCAGGAGATCGCGGGTTTGGGCACGGAAATCCCGGTACTGACGCTCGCTCCGGAGTTGGAACAGATTTTGCTCGGATCCCTCTCGAGCAGTGGTGCGGCCGGCGCGGCCGTGGAGCCGGGGCTCGCCGACCGCCTGCAGCAGAGCGTCGCCGAAGCGGCGCGGCGGCAGGAGGCCAGCGGCGAACCGGCGGTGATGCTGGTGCAGCCGCAACTGCGTCCGTGGCTATCGCGCTTCACTCGCCACGTGGCTCAGAACCTGCATGTGCTGGCCTACAACGAAGTACCGGACAACCGCCGCGTGCGCTTGGTGCAAGCGATCGGCCGGTGAGAGATGTGGAGAGGGTGAGATGTTGGCGATGAAATCGAAATCTTGCTTTGTTGCTGTCATCCGCGCGGAAGCGGGGATGCTTCTTCGCCACGCGACAAAAATCAAAATGAGTTCCCGCTTGCGCGGGAATGACCTCGCGCAATCTATGCGCATTCGCGCAGCGATTGCTTGGAGCTTCGCATGAAGATCAAGCGCTTCCTCGCCCCCGACATGCGTCAGGCGATGCGCGACGTACGCGCAGAGCAGGGCGCCGATGCGGTGATCCTTTCCACGCGTCGCCTTGAAGAAGGCATCGAAATCATCGCCGCCGTCGACTATGACGAGGCGCTGATGCGCGAAGCCGCGCGCGTCAATGCGCCGCCGGCTCCCGCGCCGGCGCCCATGCCAACCCGCCCGCCGGCCAAGGAAGCGCTGAAGGAAACACCGAAAGAGCGCGCCAGAGAGGTGGTCAGGGAAACGCCGAAGGATGCGCCGAAGGAGACGCGAGCAGGTGCACTTCCGCCACCGCCGCCGCCGCCTCCACCCTTGCCCTTGCCGGCCAGCGAACTTGCCGCGTTGCAGCCGATGATCGAGCAGCATGCGCTGGAAACCGCACGCATGCGCACCGAACTTGGCGGCTTGCGTCAATTGCTTGAACAGCAGCTTTCCAGCCTCGCCTGGAACGACATGGAGCGCCGCAGCCCGATGCGCGCCCGTGTGCTGCGCGACATGTCGCGCCTCGGCATCGACACCGACGTGGCGCGCCAGCTGATCGACGAACTGCCCGACGACATCAATGCCGACCAGGCGCGCTACCTGCCATTGGGCTTGCTGAGCCGCAGCTTGAAGGTCAGTGGCCGGGCGCTGGCCGACGTTTGCGGCGTGATCGCGCTAGTCGGGCCGACCGGCGTGGGCAAGACCACCACGATCGCCAAGCTCGCCGCGTGCGCGGTGAAGCATCACGGTCCGGCCCGGGTGGCCCTGGTCAGCACCGACCACTACCGCATCGGCGCCGCCGCCCAGCTCGAACACTACGGTCGTTTGCTCGGTGTGCGCGTATACCCGGCTTACGACGCGATCGGACTGGCGCAAACACTGCACCTGCTGCGCGATCACCACACGGTGCTGGTCGACACTGCTGGCGTGTCCGGCAACGATCCGCGCCTGCAGCAGCAGATGGACGTGCTGCGCGAGGCCAGTGCGCACGGCGCTGCGCAATTGCGCGCCTGCCTGGTGCTGGCCGCGAATGCGCAGTCGTCCGCACTGGACGATTCGGTACGCGCGTACCTGCCGATCAAGCCCAGCGCCTGCATCGCCACCAAGCTGGATGAAGCGCCGAGCCTAGGTGGCCTGTTGTCGGCGTTGATCCGTCACCGTATTCCGTTGGACTGCACCACCGATGGCCAGCGCGTTCCCGAAGACATCAGCGCCGCCGATGCGCGCGTGCTGGTCTGCCGCGCCGCACAGCAACAGCGCAAGCTCGGCTTGGCGGGCGACGATCTGGATATGGCCGAACGCTTCGGCATGGCGGTGGCGGGTCTATGAACAAGGCAGTGCACATGAATCAGGCCGCCGGCTTGCACAATCTTTTTTCCGCCGCTCATGCGCCACGTGAGGACATGGACATATTTCACCAAGCTGCAAGCCTGCGCCCGCTGATTCCGCGGACCCGTACCACACGCACCATCGCGGTGGCGGGCGGCAAGGGGGGCGTCGGCAAGACCACGGTAGCGGTCAATCTCGCGATGGCGATGGCCATGGCGGGCCGCGACGTGATGCTGCTGGACGCCGACATGGGCGTGGCCAACGTGGACGTGCAGCTGGGCCTCAATCCGCTGCGCCACGTCGGGCATCTGCTGGAAGGCCTGTGTACGCTGCAGGACCTGATCATGCCGGCGCAGCACGGCCTGAAGGTGATTCCGGGCGGCTCGGGCGTACGCCGGCTGGCCAAGATGGGCAACGGTGAACATGCCGCGGTGATCCGCGCGTTCGACGAGCTGCTGCAACCGCCGGAATTCCTGGTGGTGGATACGGCCGCGGGCGTGGCCGACAACGTGGCCATGTTCGCGGCGGCGTCGGACGACGTGCTGATCGTGGTGTGCGATGAGCTGGCTTCGCTGACCGATGCCTATGCCTTGATCAAGATTCTTGCCCACGACTTCGGCGTGCGGCGTTTCCACATCGTCGCCAACATGGTCCGCCAGGCGGGCGACGCCAAGAAACTGTACGAAAAACTCGCACGTGTCTGCGGACGCTTCCTCGACGTGGCGCTCGACTACATGGGCATGGTGCCGCATGACGAATGGCTGCGGCAGGCGATCCGCCGCCAGGGCACGGTGGTCGACCTGTGGCCGTCGAGCCGCTCGGCGATGGGATTCAAGCAATTGGCAGGTGCGGTCGATACATGGGGAAAACCCGTGTGCCCGGACCTAGGACGAATTGCCTTTTTTAGCGGGCAGAGCCTGCCGGCTGCGGGGTGGTGACATGAATGTGGCTTCTGAATATTTGCAGCTGCAACGCGAGGACGCGGACCAACTGGTGCGCAAGCATGCGCCGCTCGTGCGGCGTATCGCCTACCACCTGATGGGCCGGTTGCCGCCGAGCGTTGACGTGGGAGACCTGATGCAGGCAGGCATGATCGGCTTGCTGGAGGCGGCGCGAAATTTCACGACCGACCGCGCGGCCAGCTTCGAGACGTATGCGGGTATCCGCATCCGTGGCGCGATGCTGGACGAATTGCGGCGCACCGACTGGACCCCGCGCTCGGTGCACCGCAAGGTGCGCGAGGTGGCGGAAGTGGTGCGACAGATCGAAAACGAAACTGGCGCCGACGCGGACAGCGCCGAGGTGATGAAGCGACTGGGCATGAGCGCCGAGGAGTATCACCAGGTGCTGTCCGATGCGACCAGCGCACGCCTGCTGAGCCTGACTGCGCCGGATGACGGCGAAGGTGGCGAGGCCGGTGCGCTGGATGTGATCGACCACGACAACCTGGGACCGCAGGACAGCTTCGAGCATGAAACCCTGAGTGAAGCCCTGGCCGAGGCGATCGGCACCTTGCCCAAGCGCGAACAACTGGTGATGTCCCTGTACTACGAGCAGGAGATGAACTTGAAGGAAATCGGCCTGGTGCTCGGCGTGACCGAATCGCGCGTGTGCCAGATCCATGGCCAGGCGCTGGTGCGGCTCAGGGCGCGGATGGGTGATTGGCGCGGATGATTTTCAGGGGCGGGTGGAGTACCCGCTCCTCGCTCTTAGGAGACTAGGCTTTGGACAAGAACATGAAAATCCTCGTGGTGGACGATTTTTCCACCATGCGGCGTATCGTCCGCAACCTGCTGGTGGAGCTGGGCTTCAGCAACACGCTGATCCAGGAGGCTGATGACGGCAACAACGCCTTGGCGATGCTCAAGGCCAACAGCTTCGATATGGTCGTCACCGACTGGAACATGCCGAACATGACCGGCATCGAGCTGCTGCAGGCGATTCGCGCCGAGCCCAAGCTCAAGGGCCTGCCGGTACTGATGGTCACGGCGGAAAACAATCGCGAGCAGATCATCGCCGCCGCACAGGCCGGCGTGAATGGTTACGTCGTCAAACCTTTTACCGCGAACACGCTCAAGGAAAAGCTGGACAAGATCTTCGAGCGCCTGGCAGCAAGTGGAGCTTCAGCATGAACGCCATGACCGCCCCCGTGAACGACAGCCTTCCGCCGGAAGTGCTCGATCTGCTCAACAGCAAGGACGGCACGGCTTTCGAACAAGCCCTGGATACCATGGTGCGCCAGCGCGAACAGCATCTGTTCCGTGCGCTCGGCGTGCTCGCGCGCGATCTGCATGGCGCCGTAAGCCGCCTTGGCAGCGACCTTGCCAATGGCGGCATGCCCGACAGCATGGTCGATGCGCGCAATTACCTGGCCGAAGTGCTGGAGATGAGCGCGCAGGCCGCGCATCGCAGCCTGGATTTCGTCGACCGCATCCGTCCGGAAGCCGAAGCGCTGTCCAATAACGCCAGTGCCGTGCTGGATTCGAACCATGGCGAAAACGACCCGGCCGCCGTGTTGGCGCGCCAGGCCCAGGTGTTCGCCAGCGCGTGCAGCGAGGGCCTTAACGATATGGTGCTGGTGCAGTCCTGGCAGGATCTGGCCGGCCAGCGCGTGAAGAAAGTGGTGAGCTTCATCGAGAGCGTGGAATCCTCGCTGCTGGAACTGGTACGGCTTACCGGTGCACTGGCCGGACGCGAAGCGCCGGTGGAAGTGGCCAAGGTGCACAACCAGGACGAGGTGGATCGTCTGCTGAGCGAGTTTGGATTCTGAGCTTGATGGACGCCAACCTCGACAGCGAGCTGCGCGATGATTTCCTGGTCGAAGCCGGGGAATTGGTGCAACGGCTGGGCGAACAGCTGATCGAGCTGGAAGCCTCGCCGCACGACCGCGAACTGCTCAATGCGGTGTTCCGCGTCTTCCACACGGTCAAGGGCGGCGCCGGCTTTCTCGGCATCGAACCGATGGTGCAGTTGTGCCATTGCGCGGAGGAGTTGCTCAACGACGCGCGCAACGGCCGTCTGGTGCTCAATTCGACGCACATGGATGCGCTGCTCGAAGCGCTGGACCTGCTCAACGTGATGATGGCCGCGCTGGCGAACGGGACCGCGATGTCGCCACCGCCGGCGGCCTTGCTGGAACGCCTGCAACCGGCAGTGGAAACTGCCGCTGCGGTTGCTGAGCCGGCCAAGCCGGCGCGTGCCGTCGATCCGGTCGAAGCGGAATTCGAAGCGCTGCTCGACACGCTGTACGGGCAGGGCGGCGCCCCGGGTGCGCCCAAGCACGCTTCCAACGAAATCAACGACGACGAATTCGAAAGCCTGCTCGATACGCTGCATGGCAAGGGCAGCGCGCCGGGTGCGGCGAAAGCGGTCGAGCCTGAAAACAAAGAGATCAGCGACGACGAATTCGAAGCCCTGCTGGACAACCTGCATGGCAAAGGCGGGGCGCCGGGGGCGATTGCCGCAGCGCCCGCGCCATCGCCAACGCCCGCTCCCGCGGCGACCGAGCCGGCGCGTCCGGCAGCGGCTGCGAAAACATCCGCCGGCGAGAATACGGTCCGTGTCGACACCGCGCGCCTGGATACCCTGGTCAGCCGCGCCGGCGAACTGGTGCTGCTGCGCAATCGCCTGCTGAGCCTGGCTTCGCGCAGCGACAACGAAACGCTCGCCGCCATGGCGGGTGACCTGGATCGGGTTTCCGACGATCTGCAGAATGCCGTGCTCGGCATGCGTATGCAGCCGGTCGGCCGGCTGTTCCAGCGTTTCCCGCGCATCGTGCGCGATCTCGCGCGCCAGCTCGGCAAGGAAATCGAGCTGGTCACCGAAGGCGAAGATACCGATCTGGATCGCAGCCTGGTCGAAGCCTTGGCCGATCCGCTGATCCATTTGCTGCGCAACGCGGTCGATCATGGCCTGGAAGACCCGGCTGGCCGCGAGCGCGCCGGCAAGCCACGCAAGGGCAAGGTGAAGCTATCGGCCAGCCAGCGCGGCGAACGTATCGTGATCTCCGTGAGCGACGATGGCCGCGGCATGGATCCGGAAGTGCTTCGCCGCAAGGCGGTTGAGAAAGGCGTCATCGACTCGACGCAGGCGGCGCGACTGTCCGAAGTCGAATGCTACGAATTGATTTTCCGTCCCGGCTTCAGCACCGCCGCCACCATTTCCGATATCTCCGGCCGTGGCGTCGGCATGGATGTGGTGAAGACGCGAGTGGCCGAACTGGGCGGCACCTTGCAGGTGCATTCGCGCCTGGGGTCCGGCAGCACGCTGGAACTCACCGTGCCGCTGACACTGGCGATCCTGCGCGTGCTGATGGTGTGTGTGGGTGACCGTCTGTTTGCGTTGCCGCTGGGCAACGTCAGCGAAGTGTTCGAACTCAATCCCCAGCACGATCACATGCTCGATGGCCGCCGCGTCGCCGCGCATCGCGGTCGTGCCCTGGTGCTGGGCGATCTGGCCGACTGGGCCGGGGTATCTGGTGCGGGTGGCCGCCACGTGGTGGTGTTGCATGTCGGCCATCTGCACTTGGGCTGCCTGGTGCACGAAGTGATCGGCCGTGAAGACGTGATGGTCAAGCCGCTGGGGCCGCTGTTCGAGGGCGTGCCGGGAGTGGCGGGCGCCACGGTGACCGGCGACGGGCGCCTGGCGCTGGTGCTGGATCTGGCCGCTTTGTCGCAAGACGACGGGCGTTTGCTACCCACCTTGAAGGTATCGGCCTGATATGGACGTCGTAAGCATCGCCGGCACCATCCTCGCCTTCGTCGTGCTGATCGTCGGCGCGATCCTCAAGGGCACCGACGTTTCCGCGCTATGGAACCCGGCGGCCTTCGTGATCGTCTTCATCGGCACCATCTCGGCCTTGCTGCTGCATACGCAGGGCAAGGTACTCAAGCGCGCACTTGGCATGCTTAAGATGGTGTACAAGCCGCCGGTGTTGCATCCGTCCGACTTGATCAGCCGCGTGATCGGTTGGAGCGAAATTTCCCGTCGCCAGGGCCTGCTCGGCCTGGAGCCGCATATCGATGCGGAAGACGATCCGCTGGTCAAGAAAGGCTTGCAGCTGCTGGTCGACGGCAGCGAGCCCGAAGCCATCCGCACCGTACTGGAACTGGAAGTGGAAACGCGCGAGCAGGCGGACCTGCATGCCGCGAAAGTGTATGAGCAAGGCGGGATCTATTCGCCGACCATGGGCATCATCGGCGCGGTACTGGGGCTGATGGCGGTGATGCGCGATCTCACCGATCCGGCCAAGCTCGGCCATGGCATCGCGGCGGCGTTCGTCGCCACCATCTATGGCATCAGCCTGGCCAACCTGCTGTTGCTGCCGATTGGCGCGCGCTTGAAGGCATTGATCAACAAGCAAACGCAGGTACGCGAAATCCTGATCGAAGGGCTGATCTCGATCGCCGAGGGCGACAACCCGCGCCAGATCGAAAGCAAGCTGCAGGGCTACCTCGTATGAGGCGCCGGCACAAACACGAAGAGCACCCCAACCACGAAGCATGGGTGATCCCCTATGCGGATCTGTTGACGCTGCTGTTGGCGCTGTTCGTGGTGCTGTATGCGATGTCCAGCGTCAACACCACCAAGTATCGCGCGCTGGCGCAAGCGATCTCGGCGGCCTTCAACGGTTCGCGCGCGGTGATCCAGCCGCTGACACCGAACGCGCCGCAATCGAGCATCCCGGTGCCTACCAACAAGCCGGCGCCGATTCCGCGTACTCCGCTGGCGCAGGTGCTGCTGCCGGTGCTTACACAGCACATTGCCACACCGAATACGACGCCGGCTACGCCATCGGATCAGAACAAGACCAAACTCAGCGAAGAGCAGCAGAATCTGGAGCGCATCCGCAACCAGGTGGAGCGTGCGCTACAGCCGCTGATCGACAAGAACCTGGTGACGGTGCGCCGCACGCCGAACTGGCTGGAAATCGAGATACGCACGGACATCCTGTTTCCCAGCGGCGTAGCCACGCTGTCGCCTTCGGCCACGCAGGTCCTGACCAGCATCGGCGACATCCTCGCGCCGTTCGCCAATCCGCTGCGCGTGGAAGGTTATACCGACGACATGCCGATCAACACGGCCGTCTACCCTTCCAACTGGGAGCTTTCGGCCGCACGCGCGGCGAGCGTTGCGCGTTTGTTTGCCGAGCATGGCGTTGATCCGGAACGCTTGGGCATCGTCGGCTGGGGGCAATACCGACCCGCGGCGGACAACGACAGTGTGGATGGCCGCAACAGGAACCGTCGTGTGTTGGTGGTGGTGTTGAGCGACAAGGCCGCTCCGCGCCGTTTCTATACCAACAGCGCTCAGATCAACCAGACGGCCGATGCGACTGGCGACAACACGGAACAACAGGCCGTACCAGCTTCGCCGGCGCCGATCGTTGCCGCGCAACCAGCGGGCCCCCCTCAGACGCAGCCGCTCGTCGTAACGACGCCGTCGACGTTGCCAACACCGCCAGCCATCGCACCAGTGGCGTCGCTGATCACTACTGTTCCCGAGGCGTCGCAGCCGCATGCGAGTACGCCCGACAACAAGGGATGACGCATGAGCCTCGTGCCCCAGCTGGAAACCATCGCACGCGAACCCTGGCTGTCCTTCCAACTGGATGGGCAGCATTACGCGGTGCTGTTGAGCCGTGTCAGTGAAGTCATCCGCGATAGCACGCCCACGCCGGTGCCCGGTGCCGCGAGCGATCTGCTCGGCATCTGCCATCTGCGCGGCAACATCGTGCCGGTGCTGGACGGGCGTCGAAGGCTGGGCTTGAGCACGACCACAACGACCGATCCCAGCGCCACGCGCATCGTGGTGTGCATGCATGAAACGCATCGCGTGGGTTTGCGCGTGGATGCGGTGGGCGACCTGCTGCAGCCCAGGACCGAGGCGATCGAACCGCCGCCGATGCGGTCCGGGCGGGCGGATGATCCGGTGCAGGCGGTGATGGGCTGGCACGGCGGCTTCGTGGCTTTGCTGGATGTGCCGAAGTTGTGCCGGCTGGATAAGGGCATCAAGGACGCTGCCTGATGCACATTTCCAAAGCTGGGATTGTCATCCCAGCCTACGGTTTGCGCATAGCCTCATAGATGCTGGCAAGCACAGCCGCCGCCGCCGCATACAACAGCGGTGGTACGTCGCCGCTCATTCGCAAAGAGGCCAATAGCGCGGCGATTTGCGGATCGTGATGCACAGGCAGGCCAAGCGCATGCGCGTGGCGCAGCAGATTTTCCACGTCATGGGCAGGAACGCCGGTCGCTGCCTGGTTTCCTTCGGCTCCACCGGCCAGGCGAAGCACCACTTTGCGTTGGGGCGAAGGCAGGGTCGGCGTGCTCATACCGTTGCCTTCAGGAACACCGCACTCATGCCATTGCCGGCCTGCGGCAGGCCGAACTGGCAACTCAACTGATCCAGGAACAGGCCGCTGGCTTCCAGACGCTTGCGCAAATCATCGAACTGGTCTTCCAGCCGTTCCACTGTTTCGCGGTGCTGCGCCCACAGTCGCACCGACAGGCGCATCCCGCGCAGATGCAATTCGCCGACGATAGGGCCAAGCGCAGGCAGGTCCAGCGAAAAGCCCATGGTCCAGTCCTGTTCGGCTTCCGTCGCATGCTTCAGCGAAAGCTGCAGCACGTCGGCGCCTTCCGTGTCCTGCACCGGTATCTCCACGATCCAGTGATTAGGATTGGCTTGCAACTGCGCCACCTCCAGTCGTGCCAATGCTGCCTGCACGTCGGTATACAGACGCGGCAGCAGATCGGTGGCTTCGGAGGTGGCGGCCAGCTCCTGCGGCAAGGGCAAACGCCCTTGCGGCACCACGCCGCGATACAGCAGCGGCGGGTCCACCTCGGCGTCGTTGCTTTCGCCAAGTACGGGTTGGCCTTTCAGGATGGCAACCAGGCGTAACAGCGCGCCCTTCATGTCGTCGTGCGCCGTGGTGGCATCGCTGGCTGGCGCTTGCGCGAGCTGCGCTTCCAGAAACAGTCCGCTGCGCTGCACGGCCTGGCGCAATCCTTCGGCCGTAGCCAGCTCCCGTGGGGTGCTCATGCTGTGCTCCAGCAGTGCCAGCGCCGAACGCAGATAAGGTGGCAATTGCTTGGTGAGGGACCATTGCGAGAGCGCACCTACGGTGGCGAGCAGCGGCGCATAGCCGTTCTGCTGCGGCAATCGCTCGCGCAGCGCCTGATGCACACCGGTGTCGGGGTGGGTGTCGACACCAAGAATTTCCAGCTGCGGTTGCGCGCCCACACTGAGTACACGCACCTGGAATTGTGGCGGCAGCCTGGTGCCCGGCGCTTCGGCCGCAACAGCCAGCCCGCCGACCTGCAGCACCAGCAAGCCCTGCTCGTTGATGCCGAGCGGACGCGCGGACAGCACGTTGCCAATACGCCAGCCTTCCGAGCTGGCGCCTGCGGCGGCACCGAGCCAGGTCAGTGCGGCAACGCTGGTTGGCTGGATGATCACGCTTGGCTCCTTGGCCAGCGACGCGCGGGCGCGCGCGTTGTTCGCGAACCTTTGGTATGGGTATCGGCCCACCTCGCCGGAACTTTAGGGCTCCCACCGCTTTTTTTCCCGCGGGGCGCATAGGCTGGGATGACCATCCCAGCTGCTTTGCAGCATCCCGGCGCCCCAGCCTAGGCGTCCTAAAGCTGCCCAGCCTCCCGCCGATAAATCTCGCACAGACCAAGCCAGCGAGGTGACCACCATGGGCGGCAAAAGCAAGCACGACGCGCGGGTAAGTATCCCTGCCGATTGCCGTATCGCCGACGTCGGCGCGCTGCATACGCAATTGCGGGGCGCCCTGGAGTCGTCGCAGATCGTGCTGGATGGCAGCGCAGTGGATCGCGTCGACACTGCCGCGCTGCAGTTGCTGGTGGTGTTTCAGCGTGAGGCGAAGCAGCGCGAACGGCAGGTGCAATGGGCACAGGTCAGCGCGCCGCTGCACGATGCGGCGAGCCAGCTGGGTCTGACAGAAGCATTGGCATTGCCGGCCAAGAAGCCGGCCTGAACTCGAGGTGGAAGATGGCGAAGATTCTTGCGGTGGACGATTCGGCGTCGATGCGCGGCATGGTGGCATTCACGCTGCGCAGCGCCGGCTATGACGTGAGTGAAGCGGAGAACGGGCAAGTGGCGCTGGATACGGCGGCGTCCTCGAAGTTCGACCTGGTGCTGGCCGACGTCAATATGCCGGTTATGGATGGCATCAGCATGGTGCGCCAGCTGCGCACGCGTGCCGAATACAAGGGCGTACCGATCCTGATGCTGACCACCGAGTCCAACACGGACAAGAAGATGGAAGGCAAGGCGGCCGGTGCGACGGGCTGGCTGGTAAAGCCGTTCGATCCGGAGCAGTTGCTGGCGACGGTCAAACGTGTGCTCGGTTGAGCGCCACCGGTGACGGCACAGACATAAATGTCCTCGCCGTCATTTCCGCGTAAGCGGGAACGACGGCAGGGAGAGATCACGTATCTCCTGGATTTTTCCTATGAGCAGCATCAGCGTCACCCAATTCCACAAAGTCTTCTTCGAGGAAAGCCTGGAAGGGCTCGATGCGATGGAAGCGGCGCTGCTGGCGCTGGACGAAGGCGGCGATGCGGAGCTGGTGCACAGCATTTTCCGCGCGGCGCACTCGATCAAGGGCGGTTCGGCCACCTTCGGTTTTCCGGACATGGCTGCGCTTACGCACGAGGCCGAGTCGTTGCTCGACCAGGTGCGCGACGGGCGCCGTGCGATCGACAAGTCGATCATCGAGCTGATGCTGCGCACAGTGGACTGCCTGCGCGGCATGTTCGACCGCGCGCAGGGCGGGCAACCGCTGGCCGACGCGGACAGCGAAAGCCTCAAGCGGCAGCTTGCCGCGGCGGTCGGCAATAACGTGCCGGCAGCTGCGAGCAAGGCTGCGGCAAAGCCGGCCGCCGGTAGCGGCTGGATCATTCAATTCCGTCCCCACGCCGGCATGTTGGCCGGCGGCAACGACCCGTTGCGTCTATTGCGTGAACTGGCTGCGCTCGGTCAGCTGGTCGTCGAGGCACAGTTGGATCGTGTGCCCACGCTGGACGCGCTCGATCCCTCCGAATGCCACCTGGCTTGGCGCATCGAACTGACCGGCGCGGTTAGCCAGGATGCGATCAAGTCGGTGTTCGAATGGGTCGAGGACGAATGCGATCTGAGCATCGAGCCGCTCGTTGCCGCCGCGCCACCGCCCGCACCAGCAGTCGAGGCTGTTGTCGCAGCGCCGGCCGCCGGTGCGGGCGGATCGGCAGGGGCTGCACGCGGTCCGGCGGGCAGCAGCAATGATGCCGGCTCGGTGCGCGTAGCGATCGACAAGATCGACGGCCTGATCGACCTGGTCGGCGAACTGGTGATTACACAGGCGATGCTCGATCAGTTCCGCGAGGATTTCGACCCCTCGCGTCTGGCGATGTTGCAGCACGGCCTGGCGCAGCTGGCCCGCCACACGCGCGCGTTGCAGGAAAGCGTGATGGGCATCCGCATGCTGCCGATCGGCTCGGTCTTCAACCGTTTCCCCAGGCTGGTGCGCGACCTGAGCCAGAAGCTGGGCAAGCAGGTAAAGCTGGACCTGGTCGGCGAACACACCGAACTGGACAAGACGGTGCTGGAAAAAATCGGCGATCCGCTGGTGCACCTGGTGCGCAATGCGATCGACCACGGCCTGGAAACGCCCGAGAAGCGCCGCGCTGCCGGCAAGCCCGAGATGGGCACCCTGCGCCTGGAGGCCTTCCACCGCGGTGGCTCGATCGTGGTGGAAATTTCCGATGACGGCGCCGGCCTGAATCGCGAGGCGATCATCGCCAAAGCCTTGCAGAAGGGCTTGATCAAGAGCGGCGAGGGGCTGAGCGAGGAAGAAGTCGGCGAGCTGATCTTCCAGCCGGGCTTTTCCACTGCGGCGGTCACCACGGATCTTTCCGGGCGCGGCGTAGGCATGGACGTGGTCCGCCGCAACGTGGTGGATCTGGGCGGCAACGTGGCCATCAGGAGCCGCCCGGGGCAGGGCACCAGCTTCACCATTACCCTGCCGCTGACGCTGGCGATCATCGACGGTCTGCGCGCCGCGGTGGGCGGCGAGTGCTACATCGTGCCACTGGTGTCGATCGTGGAATCGGTACAGCTGGGCGCCGATGCGGTGCGCAGCGTGACCGGCGGCGGCGAATTGTTCCGCTTCCGCGGCGAATACCTGCCGATCGTGCGCCTGCACCAGCAGTTCGGTTGTGCCAACGCACGCCAGCTCGTCGAAGAGGGTCTGGTGATCGTGGTCGAGGCGGACGGCACGCAAATCGGCCTGTTCGTCGACGAACTGGTCGGCCAGCAGCAGGCGGTGGTCAAATCGTTGGAAGCCAATTACCGGCGCGTGGACGGCATTTCCGGCGCCACCATCCTGGCCGATGGCTCGGTGGCCTTGATCATCGACGTGGCCGGGTTGATTCGCCTGCAGTCGCGCCGCAAGGCAGCTTGAGCCGAAAACCATCTCGCAGGCTGGGATGACAATCCCAGCTTGGTCGTGCGCGTAGGGATCGCGATGCCGGGATTGTCGTCCCAGCCTGCAAATTCGGCTCGTCGCCCGCTTCTCCCACCTCAAGTTTCCCTAAAAACCGCCGATTTCTCCTACGAACGGGAGCAGCACCCGGAGGCTCCCGACCATGAGGCGAAACATGTCCGATCAAGCGCAATATCTCACCGTGAACCTCGCGCATGAGGAGTACGGCGTCGACATCCTGGCCGTGCGCGAAATCCGCGGCTGGACTCCCGTGACGCGCATTCCGCAGTCGCCGCACTATGTGCTGGGCGTGTTGAACCTGCGCGGCGCGATCGTCCCGGTGATCGATCTGCGCCTGCGCTTCGGCCTCAGCCGCGAGGAATACAACGCCACCACCGTCACCGTGATCATCACCGTGGCCGGCCGCCAGTTCGGCGTGGTGGTGGATGCCGTATCGGATGTGCTCGACGTGGCAAGCGATGCGATTCGCCCGGTGCCGGACATGGGCACCACCGTGGATACCGAATATCTGAAAGGACTGACCTCAGTCGGCGACCGCATGGTGTTGCTGCTGGACGCCGACAAACTGCTGCAACCGCAGGATGCACAGATGCTCGAAGCCGCCCTCGACGCGGCTGGTCAAGTGAAAGCCGTAGCCTGAAGGACAACCTCCATGAAATTGCGTTTCCCGACATTCAAGTTCCTATCCTCCAGCGTGCGGGCGCGGCTGGTCACGCTGGTCGGCCTGCTCGGCCTCATGCTGCTGGCCGGTGCGGCCCTCGGGCTGTATTCGATGTCGCAGCAGAACGCTGGCACCCAGCGCATCTACGAAACCGGCATGGTGCCCAGCCAGTACCTGGACCAGGTACGCAGCGACTCGCTCAAGTCGTTCCTCACGCTCAGCGAAGCGGCCGCGCTGGTCGGCAAGGCCGACCAAGTGAAACAGAAGATGGCGGAGTTCGATCGCTATCAGGTCGAAATGAACGACTACAAGGAAAAATTCGGCAAGCTGCCGATGACGCCTGCCGTGACGGCAGCCAACAAGGAATGGCATTCCAGCGACAAGGATTACACCCAGGCCAAGCAGGATGTGCTCGACGCCATCAAGCAGGCCGATACCGGCGCTACTGACCTGGTGGAGATGGAACTGCGTCCGCTGCTGATGCAACGACAGGACGCGCTGGCCAAGCTGGTGAAGGTACAGAGCGAGGAGGCTGGCCAGATCTACGCCGACCAGGTGAAGAGCTATCAGCGCGTGCGCTTGATCACCTTGGTCGCGCTGATTGCCGGCTTGTTGTTCTCGGCGCTGCGCTCCGCCCTGCTGATCCGTTCGATCTCGCATGCGTTGAACTATGCGATGAAAGTCGCCAATGAAATCGCTGCCGGCAAGCTCGGCCATAACGTCGAAGTGAAGGGCAAGGACGAGCTGGCGCAACTGCTCGCCGCGCTCAGCACGATGGACCAGCGCCTGGTCGAGATCGTCGGCGAAGTGCGCAATGGTTCCGACGCGGTCAGCACGGCGGCACAGCAGATCGCTCGCGGTAACGACGACCTCAGCCAGCGCACGCAGGAACAGGCTTCCAGCCTGGAAGAAACTGCTTCGTCGATGGAGGAGATGACTTCCACCGTGAAGCAGAACGCCGAAAACGCCAGCCACGCCAACCAGCTCGCCCGCGGTGCGCGTGAACAGGCCGAGCGCGGCGGCGAAGTGGTGGCGCAGGCGGTGACGGCGATGCGCGAGATCAATACCTCCAGCCGCAAGATTTCCGACATCGTCAGCTTGATCGACGAGATCGCCTTCCAGACCAACCTGCTTGCCTTGAACGCGGCGGTGGAAGCGGCACGCGCCGGCGAACAGGGCCGCGGCTTCGCGGTGGTGGCGACTGAGGTACGCAACCTCGCCCAGCGCAGCGCCGGTGCGGCGAAGGAAATCAAGCTGCTGATCAACGACAGCGCCGACAAGGTGCGCGCGGGTTCCGAGCTGGTGGATCAATCCGGCAAGGCGCTGGCGGACATCGTCGACAGCGTGAAAAAGGTGACCGACATCGTGGCCGAGATCGCCGCTGCGAGCCAGGAGCAATCGGCCGGTATCGACCAGGTGAACCACGCCGTGTCGCAGATGGACGAGATGACGCAGCAAAACGCCGCGCTGGTGGAAGAAGCTTCCGCCGCCGCGCGCGCGATGCACGAACAGGCCGGCGAGTTGTCGCGGCAGGTGGGCTTCTTCCGCCTCGGCGAGGAAGCGGCCACTGCGCCGCAGGCCAAGCCGAAGGCGGCGGAAATCCTGGCCGAAACCGAAGCGGTGTTTGCGGCCGTACGTCAGTCCGCTCCGGCGGCTGCGCCGCAGCGCCGCAGCGTGCCGGCTACGGCCGACGCCGACGTGTGGAAGGAATTCTGAGGCCTTGTCGCCGGCAATGCAGTGAATTCAAAACCTGGTTGCCAGCCGGCTGTTTAAGGGGTGCCGGCTGGTGTGGGAGTGGTACTGGCGCAGAAGGAGATCGTGCACCACCCATTGCGAGCGACATTCGTCGCTGTAGAACTCCAAGAGGTAGTCATCGTGATGCTGGGTAACTGGACCATTTCCATCAAGTCGCTGTTCGCCGCCGCGCGCGGCCAGGCTTTGGTACAGGCGCTGCAACCCGTGTTCTGCGCCGCAAGCGAGCGGATGGAGTTCTAAGCCATGGCTACGACCGCCGTCTCCGATTTCAATGCAGCCGTGTCGAGCTCGGGTGGACCCTCGCTCGGCGATGCCGAATTCCAGTTCCTGCGCGATTTCGTGTACCGGCATTGCGGTATCGCGCTCAGCGAACAAAAGCGTCAGCTGGTGCAAGGCCGCTTGTTGCGTCGCCTGCGCGCCCTGGGCTTGAAGGACTTCGGCGGCTATTGCCAGCTGCTGCGCCAGGACCCGGATGCAGAGCTGGGCGAGCTGGCCAGCGCGATCAGCACCAACGTCACCTCGTTCTTTCGCGAGATGCATCACTACGATCTGCTGGTGGACGAACTTCTACCGCGCTGGCTGGACGAGAAGAAGAATGGCGGCCGGGTGCGCATCTGGTCCGCCGGCTGCGCGACCGGCGAAGAGCCTTATGCGCTGGCGATGGTGCTGGCCGAAGCACTGGAACGCACCGGCAGCAAGGTCGATGCGCGCATCCTCGCCACCGATCTATCGCCGCAGGCGCTGGAGCACGCGCGTGCCGGCATGTACGCGCTGGATCGCATGGGCGGCATCAGCGATGAGCGCCGTCGCCGCTGGTTCTTGCGCGGTGAGGGTCGCTATGAAGGTTATGCGTGCGTGCATCCGCGCTTGCGCGAACTGGTCACGATCCAGCCGCTCAACCTGCTGCACGACTGGCCGATGCGCGGGCCGTTCGAGGCCATTTTCTGCCGCAACGTGGTGATCTATTTCGACAAGCCGACCAAGCAGCGCCTGTTCGGACGCTATGCCGGTCTACTGGAGGCGGGTGGTTATCTGTTCCTGGGCCATTCCGAATCGATGCATGGCTTGAGCGACGAGTTCGACCTGGTCGGCCGTACCGTCTATCGGAGGCGTGCCGTATGACCGCTCCCATCCGAGGCGTTGCCGTTGCGCCCAGCATCAGCGAGCCCGTCCTGCCCGGTTTCGAGCACATGCGCCGATTCTGGGATCCCACGCATAACTGCATGACGGTGAAAGTACTGCCGGGCGAGTATTACGTGAGCGCGCAGGAGGAAATGGTGTCCACCGTGCTGGGCTCATGCGTTTCCGCCTGCATCCGTGACGCCGAGCGGCGCATCGGCGGCATGAATCATTTCATGCTGCCGGAGCCGATGAACGGCGAGCGCAACGACTGGTCATCGGCGATTGGCCGCGCGGCGCGCTATGGCACCGACGCGATGGAGCAGCTCATCAACGCCCTGCTGAAAGCCGGTGGCCGGCGCGAATCGTTGACGGTGAAGATTTTCGGCGGGGGGCGCGTGCTGGCGCAGATGACCGATGTGGGCCAGCGCAATGTCGCGTTCGTGAAGCGCTATCTGGAAACCGAAGGCTTGCCGATCGTGGCGGCGGACGTGGGCGACATCTATCCGCGCCAGCTGCAGTTTTTCCCGGCCAGCGGAAGGGTGCGCGTGAGGCAGTTGCGCAGCCAGCGCGATGCCGAGCTGGCGGCCAACGAACAGCGCTACCTCAAGCGTTTGGCGAACGATCCGATAAAGGGAGAGGTGGAGCTGTTCTGAAGCTCCCCTTGCGTTGAAGCACTGAGCGAGAAAGCGGTAATGGAAAAAGTCCGTGTCCTGGTCGTCGATGATTCCGCACTGGTGCGCAAGCTCCTGTCGGCCATGCTCGATTCCGATCCCGGTATCGAGGTGGTCGGCGCGGCCGCCGACCCGCTGATCGCGCGCGACAAGATCAAGCAGCTCAATCCGGACGTGCTCACGCTGGACGTGGAAATGCCGCGCATGGACGGGCTGACCTTTCTTGAAAACCTGATGCGGCTGCGGCCGATGCCGGTGGTGATGGTGTCGTCGCTGACCGAGCGCGGAGCGGAGGTGACTTTGCGTGCGCTGGAGATCGGCGCGGTGGATTTCTTCACCAAGCCGTCCAGCGACCTGGCCAATTGCTTTGCCGAGAGCGCGCAGGAAATCTGCACTAAAGTGAAACTGGCTGCGCGCACGCGTCCGCGTGCCTACACACAAGTGCAGAAGATCGCCGTGCCACCGCGCCTTTCTGCCGACGCTGTATTGCCACGCTCGCAATCGCCAGGCACGCGTGGCGGCACCCGCATCATCGCGGTAGGTGCCTCCACGGGCGGCACCGAAGCCATTCGCGTGCTGCTGGAAGCGATGCCGCCGGATGCGCCGCCGATGGTGATCACGCAGCACATTCCCGCGGCCTTCAGTGGCCCGTTTGCGGCGCGCATGAACAACTGCTCGGCCATGCGCGTGTGTGAAGCGCGCGATGGCCAGCCAATCCAGCCGGGGCATGCGTACATCGCGCCTGGCGGAGAACACCTGCTGGTGATGTGGGACGGCGCCAAGCATGTCTGCCGCTTGCATGACGGCCCGCAAGTAAATCGCCACAAACCCAGCGTGGACGTACTGTTCCGCTCCACCGCCGCCAGCATTGGCGCAGCCGCAATCGGCGTACTGCTTACCGGCATGGGCGACGACGGCGCGCGGGGCTTGCTGGAAATGCGCGAAAGCGGCGCCCCCACCCTGGTGCAGGACGAAGCCAGCTCGGTGGTGTGGGGCATGCCGGGTGCCGCCTGGAAACTCGGCGCAGCCGGCGAAAAGCTTCCGCTCGAAGACATCGCCGCACGCTTGCTGGTGCTGGCGCAACAACCCATTGCTAGCGCACGACGCGCGGCATCCTGACGTATCGGAATCGCTTATGTCCGCCATCCTTTCCGCCTCCGCTCCCCGCCCCCTCGTCGGCATCGGCGCAAGCCTTGCCGCCTTGCTGCTGTGCCTGATCTGGAATCCGGCATGGATGGCGCCCGTATTGGTCACCGCCGTCTGCGCGGTGTGGATCTTCGAATGCCGGCGCCTTAGTGCTACCCCGGTGGTCGTGGAAGCCGCGCCTGAACAGGATCATTCGCCGGTACGCGAGGCGCTGGAGGATATACGCGGTGCGCTGGTCGACGAACTCGGCCACGCCGCGCGTGAATTGCACCAGGCACTGGACTTGCTGCGTGACGCAGTGTCCGAGCTGGGCGGCGGCTTCGACGGCCTGTCGCAGAAGACCGGCATGCAGCAGTCGCTGCTGAAGCAGATCATCGACGTGCAGAATGGCGGTGTGTCGGTGCAGGATTTCGCTTCGCGTACCGGCGACCTGCTGGAACATTTCGTCGGCCTGATCGTGCAGCTGTCGCGCGAAAGCCTGCGCATCGTCTATCGCATCGACGGTATGTCCAAGGAAATGGATGCGGTGTTCGCCCTGCTGAAGAACGTAAACACCATTGCCGAGGAAACCAACCTGCTGGCGCTCAACGCGGCCATCGAAGCCGCGCGAGCCGGCGAAGCGGGCCGCGGCTTCGCGGTGGTGGCCGGTGAGATTCGCAATCTTGCCAGCCATTCCAACCAGTTCAACGAGCAGATCGGCAGCCACGTCGAGCGCGCGCGCATCGCGATGGAGCAGGTGCGCGACCTGGTCGGCGAGCTGGCTTCGCAGGATTTGAACGTGGCGCTGTCGGCCAAGGGCGGCATCGACGCGATGATGGCCCACGTGACCGAGAGCGACGCGCGCGCCACGGCCGTAGCTGACCAGGTGGTCGAGATCAATCGCGGCCTCGGCAACGATGTTTCCACCACCATCCGCTCGCTGCAGTTCGAAGATATTCTCAGCCAGTTGCTCAATCAGACGCGCACGCGCCTGGTGGAATTGCAAGGCGTGGCCGCCGAAACCACGCGTGACATTGAATCGCTGGCCTGCGAGGAATTCGATGTGCAAGTGCTGCGCCAGCATTCCGAGCGTGTGCGCGAGCGTCTGGCCTTGCAGCGTGAAAAAGCCCGCATCCGTTCGCGTGGCCCGGCGCTGCAGAACAGCATGGACGCCGGCGAAATCGAACTGTTTTGAGGATAAGCCATGCATCTCAATGTTCAACATGACAGCGAACAGGATTGCCTGACCTTGCAATTCAGCAACCGCTTCGACTTCAGCGTGCACCGCAGTTTCCACGAAGCCTGCCTGGGCGAACACAAGCCCTCACGCAGCTATGTGATCGACCTGGGCGAAGTGGAAAGCATGGACAGCTCCGCGCTGGGCATGCTGCTGCTGCTGCGCGAGCACGCCGGTGGCGATCGTGCTGAGATCCGTATCGTCAATGCCAGCACCGCGCTGCGTGGTACGTTACGCGTAGCCGGGTTCGACAAGCTGTTTACCCTGCATTGAGAAGCGTAGGCTGGGATGATAATCCCAGCTCTCCGCTTAGCTGGGATTATCATCCCAGCCTACGCGCTCACCGCCCAAGGGAGCCGCTTTCGATCGGCTTCGACTAATAAGCGCTTGCTACGTCTTCGGCGAACAAGGTGTTGCGTAGTTCTGCGCCGCAGTCCAAATTCCACCGCACAAAAAAAGGCCGGCGATGTGGGCTAGCACCGCCGGCAGGTTCACACGCATTGGGTTTGGGTGAAGCGTTTTACCAGGCCTTTACGTCGACCACGCTGAGCGAATAGCTCTGCATGTCAGTCTGGTAGTGCAGCAGGCGGCCCATGTCGAAATCCACCGATTGACCAGGGCTGATATTGGTGGTGCCGGCGGGCCAGCCCACCTTGGAGACGAGCACGTTGCCGGAACCGTCCTTGGCGTCGAGGCGAACTTGCGCGGCGGCGGGTGCGGCGCAATTGTTGACCAGCTTGCCCTTCACGCTCAGGCGGGTGGCGATACCGCTGCCGACCGCCGCGACTTTGACGTCCTGGATCGCGAAATCGGTAGCTGCGCAGGCGGCATGGGCGGCGATGGGAGCGACCAGCAGCAAGGTCGCAGCGAGTACGGTTCTCATGTGTCACTCCTCAGGACTCGGTTCGCCAGGAACAGCACGGCTTGAAACAACTATCGGCCTGGGGACGACGAAACTTTAGCGATGCTGCAGGGTTTGCATGCGCTGGCCACGAGCGTGGTTTCATTCGCAAAAAGAGGCCGACGGCGCAGGCCGTCGGCCGATTCACAAGCTTGAGTAAATGCCAGGTGTCTTACCAGGCTTTTACGTCGACCACGCTGAGCGAGTAGTTCTGCATGTCCGACTGGTAATGCATCAGGCGGCCCAGGTCGAATTCCACCGACTGGCCGGGGCTGACGTTGGTGGTGCCGGCGGGCCAGCCTACCTTGGAGGCGAGCACGTTGCCGGAGCCGTCCTTCGCGTCCAGGCGAACCTGGGCGGCAGCGGCTGAAGCGCAATTGTTCACCAGCTTGCCCTTGACGCTAAGACGGGTGGCAACACCACTGCCGACCGCGGCGACCTTGACGTCCTGGATGGCGAAATCGCTGGCTGCGCAGGTGGCATGGGCGGCGATGGGGGCGACCAGCAACAGGGTCGCGGCGAGTACGATTTTCATGGATGAGTCCTTAGGGGGAAAGGCGTGGGCTTGAAGAGCCACCGAAAACCGGTATCGGCCTCATCGGGAGAAACTTTAGGTACGCCCGACGATCCCGGAATACCCAGTCAGATCCACAAAAAACCCCCGGCAAGCCGGGGGTTTTTCTTTCATCGTTACGTGCCGCGCTCGATTAGAAGCGGTATTCCACCGAAGCGGAATAGGCCGCTACGCTCACGCCTGCTCCTGACTTACTGTTCAGGTGGTAGTTGTCGTAGTTCACGCCGACACTGAAGTTGCGGGTCAGGTCGTAGCCCACGCCCAGGCCGGCGTACCAACCGTCGTCATAGTCGGTGCTCTTGGCGCTGTTGGTGCTGAGGTCGCCTGCGCCGAAGTTGGTTACGGCAGTGAAATTGCTCTTCGACTGGGAACGCAGGTAGCCCGCATGCGCGGTGGCGTACCAGTTGTTGTACACGTTGTACTTGCCGTTCACGCCGGCGGTCAGGACGCGGGTCTTGACTGAGCCCGTCAGGTCAACCGGGTTGCCCAGACCGTTTTGCATAGTAGCGTCGTACTTCGGGCGGCCCAGGTAGGCATAGCCGATTTCCGGACCGACGATGCCGTTCCAGCGCCAGCCAAAGCGTACGTTCTGGAACACGCTATGGTTGTGGGTCAGGTAGCTGTCGCGGTACTGGGTCTGGCCGAGTTGGCCGGCGACGAAGAAATTGTCTTGCCAGTTGGGATTGATGTTGGCGCCAAAAGTGCTGGTGGCGGCAGCATCAGTCTGAGCAGCCTGGCTCAGTACGGGGGACAGCGCGAAAGCGGCCATGGCGGCCGAGAGAACTAGCTTGTTCATGGGGGACTCCTTCTCTTTTTTATAGGGCTTCACCGCGATGGGGAGAACGAGGTGAAGGGCCGTGCGGGGGAACACGGCGGTAACAATCCTGTAACGTTCGGGCTGAACCAAACTTTGCCGAATGGTTCTTGCGGAGTCTGCGGTTCAGGTTTTGTTACTGCGCCGCAGCATTTTCCTACAGGCTTCGAATCCAAGATGGCGCTGGGTTTGCGCGTGACCTCTGGCAGGGGAGCCGAGCGTATGCGCATGGCTAGGATCGTGGCTTACGCCGCCTTCACGTTGCTGTTGGCGGCCTAGCCGCACCAGGAGACTCCTTTGAAACGCACCCCGCTTGCAGCCGCCCTTTTCGCCATCGCGCTGGGAGGTACCACTGTCGTTGCTTTTGCCGACGATGTGCCCGCCCCGCAGAACGTTCCCTACAGCGCCGGCGCGCTGAAGATCAACGTGGATGCCACCGACCTCGCCCACCGCGTGTTCCGGGTGCAAGAAACCATCCCGGTCGCGGCGGCCGGCCGGCTGACGCTGCTGTATCCCCAATGGATACCGGGCAACCATTCGCCCACCGGCCCAATCGACAAGTTCGCCGGCCTCACGGTGAAGGCCAATGGCAAGGTGCTGCCGTGGACGCGTGACGAATACAACGTGTATGCCTTCAATGTCGACGTACCGCAGGGCGCCAGCGAAGTCGAAGTGGATTTCCAGTTCCTCTCGCCGCAGGACACCCGCCAGGGTCGCGTGGTGATGACGCCGGAAATGCTCAACCTGCAGTGGAACACGGTTTCGGTTTACCCGGCCGGCTACTACGCGCGTCAGATCCAGGCCGAGCCCAGCGTAAAGCTGCCGGCCGGCTGGCAGTTCGGCTCCGCGCTGGAAGTGGCCTCGCAGGATGGCGGCAGCGTGCACTTCAAGCCGATCGATTACGACGACCTGGTCGACTCGCCGATCTATGCCGGCAAGTATTTCAAGCGCCTGGACCTCGACCCCGGCGCAAGCACGCCGGTGCATCTGAACATCGTGGCGGATGATCCGAAGTACCTGGAAGTCACGCCGGACCAGCTGAAGATCCACCGCCAGCTCGTGCAGCAGATGTACAAGCTGTATGGCGCGCATCACTACGACCACTACGACTTCCTGCTTTCGCTCAGCGACAAGATGAGCGGCAACGGCCTGGAACATCACCGCTCCAGCGAAAACGGCACCCCGCCCGCCTACTTCACCGAGTGGGGCAAGGGTTGGGCGATGCGCGACCTGCTCTCGCACGAGTTCAATCACTCATGGGACGGCAAATATCGCCGCGGCGCAGACCTGGCCACGCCGAACTTCAATGTGACGATGGGCGATTCGCTGCTGTGGGTGTACGAAGGCCAGACGCAGTTCTGGGGCCAGGTTGTCGCCGCGCGCTCGGGCCTGTGGAGCGACAAGCAGTACCTGGAGATGATCGCCGCTGTCGCCTCCGTCTATGACAAGGGGCGCCCGGGCCTGGCCAGCTGGCGCAATGTGCAGGACACCACCAACGATCCGACCATCGCGTTGCGCCGCCCGTTGCCGTATCGCAACTACCAGGGCAGCGAGGATTACTACTCCGCCGGCGAGATGATCTGGCTGGACGTGGACGGCAAGCTGCGCGAACTGACCGGCGGCAAGAAGACCATCGATGATTTCGCCAAGGTATTCTTCGGTGTGAATCCGGGGGCGTGGGATGTCGATCCGTATACCTTTGATGACGTTGTGAAAACCCTCAACGGCATCTCACCGTACGACTGGGCGAGCTATTTGCGTACGCGCCTGGACGGACACGGCCCGCTGACCGGCGGCCTGGCTTCGCATGGCTGGAAGCTGGTCTACAACGACAAGCCGTCCGATGCGGTCAAGGCGATGGAAATGTTCCGCCATATGACCGACCTGAGTTACTCCCTGGGCGTTTCGATCGGCAAGGAAGGCGCCATCAACGACGTGCTATGGGATGGCCCCGCTTTCAACGCGGGCCTCTCGCCGGGCATGACGATCGTTGCCGTGAATGGCCGCAGCTACGATTCGGATGCGATCAAGGATGCCGTCACGGCCGCCGCCAAGGACAGCAGCCAGCCGATCGAACTGCTGGTGAAGAATTTCGATGAGTACAAGACTGTGCGCATCGATTACCACGGCGGCCTGAAGTACCCGCACCTGGAGCGTGATAGCAGCAAGCCGGATACCTTGAGCCAGCTGATCAAGGCGAAGTGAGCTTGCTTTCAGCCCTCTCCCCGCGGGGGAGAGGGCTGGGGTGAGGGTCTGCCCTGGTGAGAAGCGCCATCATGGGCATCCCCATCCACCTCCGCTATACTTCCCCTCCGCTTGGCGCTCATCCTCCTTTGGATCCTTCGCGCCAGCGCTTATCACGCGCCCGTAGCTCAGCCGGATAGAGTAGTGGCTTCCGAAGCCATTGGTCGGGGGTTCGAATCCCTCCGGGCGCGCCAATTGCGAGCAAAACCGCGACGCCGGTCGCGTGATCGGCCGCCTGGCCTCGCTCCGCGGGTCCATTGGCGCCGGCCAGGCTCACTTGCCGGCATCGATCCGGCTTTGCGGTCCTGTTACGGTCCAGGGCAAAGCGTGCGTTAGATTCTGAAGAAAGGCGGTTACTCGCTGCGCAGACCCGCACACCAACGGTGTAGTCTTGCGCCAAGGCACTGTGCGTGCCTTAGCAATAACCTGTTGGCGAGCAGTCAATCATTTCCATGGCTGGGGCCAGGGCCAATCAGGCCTGGCATGGCGTCGGCATCAACGCCGCTCAAACCAGATGCTACCGCCATCGAAATATCTTCCATCCGCATAGGCCAGCGCGGAACGTACCTGTTCGGGGAAGCGCCAATACGCATAACTGGACGAGAAGATCACCTCGAACGCATTCGAGTACATCAGAAGTGCACGCAACACGTACTGTTCGTTCCAGCTCCTGTTTTGATCAATAACCCATTCCTTGGGGTAATCATGGGGGAAGAAGACGTCGTGCACGTGAATGCGTACCCCTGGTTTCAATCTAGGCAGCACATCGAAATACAAATAGTTGACGTCGCTCCCTGTCTTGGCGACGTGCGACGAATCGATGAAAAGTATGTCGCCAGCTTCAAGTCTAAGGAATTCGGCCATAGGTACGTCCTGCACCTTTTGCTCAATAAGACGCGTCAGTCCATCGAATCCATGGTGCAGGAATGGACGCGGATAGGGCTCGATGCAAGTCAAGTCGAGATCCCCATCGAGAAACCGCCGTTTGACGTCGGCGGCAAGCAGAGTGGAGAACCCGCTGCCGACTTCGAGTATTCGCGCGGGTCGCCAGGCTCTCAACAATACGAAAAACAAGCGCGAGTCCAGCCAGCTGAATTGGGAGTTCTGTGTGAAGAACGAACTCAGTGTTTCCGATTCCTGCAAATGCTCCGGATAATCATATTGCGGATAAAAACGCGGAAATTCGCGAGCCAGTATCGATTGGTGGCTTGCGTCGTTGAAATCAATGCCAAGAATCGCGGGGTGTACCGGCCATATCTGATCGGTGCGTGCGGAAATCTCCGAAGGATCAACCACGGGGGAGTAGAAATGGCCGTTGGGGTGCGAGGTGAGAATCCGCTTGCGTGCCGCATTTTCCTGATTGTCTTGAGCCCGACGCCTAAAGAAACGAGAAAGTTTGTCAAGATGACTCATGGGCTGATGGCGGCTGAAAGGGGTTGGATTGAGTGTCGATGGTCGGCACTCTGTTGCAGACAAGTGTAATGGGTCTTGAATCAGAACGAGTGTGCGCCATCTTTTTGCGGTGTCTCAAAATAACACGCGGTTCCGTACCATCAGCGCCAGCATGGACGTCGATGTGGGCGATCTCATGGACATGCCCTTCGTCATCTACCCGAATGGACAAGCTGCCGTTCACTGGACCAAGGTCAATGAAGTTTCGGTCACGCCGCGTCGTCCCTTGCTGGCCGACGGATATCGGGGCCAAGGTGATGCGTGACTGGCCTGGTGCAAGTCACTGCGTTATGTTGAGCGGTAGTCTTTGCCAGGGATAGGCGTAAAAAGACGCCTTTGGCAACTCGGCCAAGGCCGAGTCCTTCGCGGCCGATTTGCCCGTAGATCGCACAAACCAAGACAGGGAATGACCATGGATTGCATAGTTCGCGTGTTTCGAGCCGCTTTGCTGGGTATTTCACTCCTGGGCGTGGCTTTCCAGGCCACGGCATCGGAACCGTCACCGTTTGCATCTGCAGCCGATCAAATCCTGTTCCGCTCCACGCGGCAGGATGGGCCGGGTATCTCCGCACTGGTTTCCAAGGACGGCAAGGTGATCTACCGTGCCTCGCGCGGAATGGCCAGTCTGGAGCTTCATGTAGCAAGCTCGGACGATGACGTCTACCGCATAGGGTCGATCACCAAAACCGTCACGGCAGCGACGATCTTGTTGCTGGGCCAGCAAGGAAAGTTGTCACTGGCCGACCCCTTGTCCCGATTTCTGCCGGACTTTCCTCATGCCTCCGACATCACCATTGCCGAACTGCTGAGCCACACAGCAGGCATAAGCGATAACTGGAATGTCGATCCAGGCTTGAGCTTGGACACCAAGGCGCTGGTCGGCCTGATCGCCAAACAACCGTTGGATTTCAAGCCAGGAGGCGATTGGCGTTACAGCAATTCGGGATACATGCTGCTGGGCGCCGTCATCGAAAAAGTGACAGGTCGCCGCTGGGATCAGGTCGAACATGACCTGGTGCTCACCCCCTTTGGCATGGCCCATACCGGCTATTACTCCGACGATGCGGTCGTGAACCATCTAGTGCAAGGCTATAGTGCCGACACCCGTGGCGCTGTGACCAGGCCGCCCTTTGTGTCCATCGATGGCCCCATGACTGCCGGGGCGCTCGCTGCAACCAGCGATGACATACGCCACCTGGTCGAAGGCCTCAACAACAGCCAGACGTTTCCATCCTCACTGCTCAAGCAAATGACGACGCCGGCCAGACTTTCGGACGGGAGCACCGTTCCCTATGGTTACGGCGTAATGCTGGACCGGGTACGCGGTGAACAAGTCTTTGAGCATAACGGTGGCATCGAGGGTTTCGCATCGCAATACGTATACGTGCCCGAAGAAAAAGTCACGGTGGTGGTCCTCGCCAACTCGGATGCCGGAAAGCCCAATGCACGCAGCGTCGCGCATCAGCTGGCCGCGCTGGCCATCGGTAAGCCTTACCGGCGCTTCGACGACGTAACCCTGTCAAAGGGCGAGGTAAGCGCTCTGCTGGGAAGCTATGAAATCCAGGGCGAATCCCGGCATGTCATAAGCTGGGACAGTGGGCAGCTTTACATTCAGCGGGCACCCGGACCCAAACGTCCATTGACGCCGGCTCGCAGCGAGCTTCTTTATTATGCCGGTGACGGTACCGATTATTTTCATGTCGTGAAGTCGACAAACGGGGAGGTCACCGCGCTGGAATTCTATCCGGATGGCATGGACCCGCCACGAGTGGAAAAGCACCTGGGCACTCGATAGCCGGCAGGCGGGTCATTAGCGCGTAGGCTGGGATGCTAATCCCAGCTTTCCACACGGCGTCCCGATGCTGGGATTGTCATCCCAGCCTACGCGCTGCCTCGAATTGGTCATTATTCGCGCACGCGTTTCGCCGGCCGGATCGATAGGGTGGTCGTTTCTGCCAAGGGAAGGGCTCGGCCACAAGACCAGCTATTTCGCGGTGGCCGCGCGCGCAATGCAGACCGGCTCGAACGGCCTCGTCTGGGGAGAACAGGAATGATCTACCGATATGGGCTGTTTGCTGGCGCGGCTTTGCTGCTGATGGGTGCGCCGGCCTCGGCTGCCTCCACCGATAACGGCGAGAAGGAACAGACCCGGCTTCAGCACGCCTTGGACGAACTTGCGCAGCATGCCCGGCCAGGTCTGCTTGGCGTTACCGTGCTGGATCTGGAGACCGGCGTACAGGCGCGGGTCAACGCCGATCGCGCCTACCCGATGATGAGCGTGTTCAAGGCTCCCGTCGCAGCAGCCGTGCTTGCGCAGGTGGATAGCGGGCAGTTGTCGCTGGATCAGACGGTGACGTTGACGCGTGCCGACGTCGTGGGCGGTGCCGCGGTTCCATCCATCGGCGCCCACTTCCGTGGTGACAGCATGACATTCACAGTGGCGCAGCTGCTGACGGCGGCGGTAAGCGAAAGCGACAACACGGCTGCGGATGTGCTGGTGAGGGTGATAGGCGGTCCCAAGGCGGTTACCGGCTATTTGCGCGCGCATGGGGTTGATGGCATGCGCGTCGACCTGGACGAGGCAGGTATCGACCGGATCTTCGAGGGCACTGAACACGGTGAGCAAATACCTGCCGATGAAACTGACCAGCAGGGGCTGGAGCGCTGGCGTCGCGGCTACCGTGCGTATCTGAGCGATCCACGCAACCGCACCACGCCGGATGCCGCGGCGCATTTCCTGAACAAGCTCTGGAAAGGCACGCTGTTGTCGCCCGGCTCGACCCAGCGCCTGCTACAGCTTTTATATGGCCAAACCAAGCCCAATCGCCTCAGGTCAGGCCTGCCCGAGGGCGTGCGCCTGGCCGACAAATGCGGCACCTCTGCCTCACTGGAAGGGGAGACGGCCGCCTATAACGACATTGGCATCATGACCTGGCCGGATGGCCATACGGTTATTGTCGCGGCTTTTCTGACCGCCTCCCACGCGGACAAGGCCGGCAGGGATGCCTTGTATGCGGAGATTGCCCAAAGCATCGCCCGCGCGGTCAAGTGATGGCCTAGCCAGCCGCGATGCCTTGAAATTACCGTGAGATGCACGTTTGTTCAGAAATGTGAAGGCATTCTTCACGATTCGGGTGACGATAATCGTCTTAATTCATTCGAAACGGGGCATCTTTGATTATCACGTAGGAGATAGGGCCCGATTTGGGCACTGCGCACTGTGCATTTACGATCGCTCATTCAGTTTGTTCAGCTTCAAATGCCGCCCATTAGCGTCAACTTGTGTCGCGTACGGCGCGCTTTTGGGTATAAGTGAAGATAATGTTTTCATTCGGATCTAAATGCGCTTTGGCTTAATGGCTTTTCCATTTGGCGCAATCTAATAAATTGTGATCAGGCTCTCATTCGATATATCCCGCGTGGCTTGCTCGATGCAACACGTAGGTCATGAGAAACCTAATCGACTCAAGCACTGCGAAGGGGCGCATTCACCAGCTTGCGATATCTCGCACGCTGGGGTCACGCGCACGGATCGGCCTGTTGGCTGCAACGCTCTCGTGTTTGTCGTTTGGCGCGAATGCCGAAACGGGAACCATCACGTTTGTGGGTTCGGTGGTGACACCAACCTGCCAGGTGTCAACGGATACATCTGTTCATGATGCAGCTGCCGATCACTCCTGCGGGCTGGAAAAAGATAAATCGGTGCGCACCTATCGGCTCACTACCCAAGCCATTCAAGCCGATTCCAATGACCAGGTGCTCAGGTATTTTTTCAACTACCTCACGAGCGCGGAGGGCCATGCCCAACACCCCGTGTTGATGACGCTTCAGTACGATTGATATTTCAGGCCGCACGGGGATTGCGCGCGGTTTGGCGAACCCATAGCGCAGTGTGTATTTTTTGACGCATTAATGTTTCCGCGTCACGGCGCGTGACGATTTACCGTCAATTAAATAAGCCCTTGCGAAATGACATGCATGCTGCCTGATGTGCGGCAGGGTCTTGCGTGGACGGGATCAGGACGCGGCCGATCTTGCGAAAGCCATCGCATTCTCGCAAGGAGCACCTGCGCCATAGTGCGGCGGCTGTCCAGCCTCCCCGTCGCCCATGGCGACCTTCCCCTTTGTAAGGATACGGAAAGTATGAGCACGCCTCCCAAGATGCGCATGGCCGCATTGGCCGTGATGATGGCTTCGACGTTCTTCGCAGCAGCGCCTGCTTCGGCGGCAGTCACGGTCGCCGTGTCGCCTTCGCAGGTATCGCTGCCCGCCAATGGCACGCAGCAATTCGCCGCCACGGTATCCGGCAGCAGCGATCAAACCGTAACGTGGCTGGTCAACGGCGTGCCTGGTGGCGCGCCGAGCCTGGGTACGATCTCCTCCAGCGGTCTTTACACCGCGCCTGCGGGTGCTTCGTCATCGTTCACCGCTACGGTAACGGCGCAGGCCGATGCGGCGCCGCTCGCCACCAGCGCCGCATCGGTGGCGGTGGCGGCATCCACCTTTGTCGGGCCGGTGTATTACGTCGCTACCTCCGGCAACGACAGCGCCAACGGCAGCGCGGCTGCGCCATGGAGGACCATCCAGCACGCGATGAATTCGGTACCTGCCGGCGCAACGGTGCAAGTGGCAGGCGGTACGTACAACGAGCTGGTGACCATTACCCAGTCCGGCTCGGCTAGCGCCGGCTACATTACCCTGACGTCCGCGCCGGGCCAGACGGCCACCCTCGACGGCAGCGGCCTGGGCGTGCCGCAAGGCCAGCAAGGCTTGATTACCTTGCAAAACGCCAGCTACGTACGGGTGATCGGTCTGCAATTGCAGAACTACACCTCGAACTCGTCTAGCCTGGTGCCGCTGGGTATCTATGTAGTGGGCTCAGGTGACCACATCGAGGTCCGCAACAATCATATCCACAACATCGTTACCACGGTGACGACCTCGCAGGGTGATGCGTTTGGCCTGGCGGTGTACGGCAACGCCACCACGCCGATCAGCAACCTCATCATCGACGGCAACGAGCTCGATCACCTCACTCTTGCCTACAGTGAATCGCTGTCGGTGAACGGCAACGTGCAGAACTGGCAGGTAACCAACAACCGCGTGCACGACAATAACAACATCGGCATCGTCGCGATCGGTTTCGAAGGCACGGCGCCCAATGCCAGCCTGGACCAGGCGCGCAATGGATGGATCGCCGGCAACACGGTGTACAACATCAGTTCCACCACCAATCCGGCCTACAACTACCAACCGGGCGCCGATGGCATCTACGTGGATGGTGGCACGCATATCACGATCGAGCAGAACAATGTGCAGGCGGCCGACTTGGGAATCGAGCTGGCAAGCGAGCACTTCGGGCATGACACCAGCTTTATCACGGCGCGCAATAATCTCGTGCTCTATAGCAACGTCACCGGAATCTCCATCGGCGGTTATAGCTCGTCGGTGGGGGGCACCGACCATTGCACCATCGTCAACAACACGCTGTTCGAGAACGACACCACGCTATCTGGCAGCGGCGAATTCCAGGTGCAAAACCATGCCAGCAACAACCTGTTCGCCAACAATATTCTGTACGCCAATGGCCAGGGGCTGCTGGTGAACAGCCCGATCTCGTCGAGCACAGCACCGGTGACGTTGCAAAACGACCTGTTCTATACCAGCGACAGCGGCGCGTCAGCGTATTGGGTGTGGAACAACATTTCGTACACCAGCCTGGGCTCGTTCCAGCAGGCCAGCCAGAGCGAATCCAATGGCTTGCTGGCCGATCCCTTGTTCAGCAGCACGACCACGCCGGATTTGCATCTTTCGGCCGGCTCGCCGGGTATCGGCAGTGGCGCGGACCTCGGCCTGGCCATCGAGGGAGCCTATGATTATGCAGGCTCGCCGCGGACTGACGGCGGTGGCCTGATTGATCGGGGTGCGTATCAACAGTGACGAGGCTAGATGTTTAGGCGCTTGTCATGGGGAGCGGTGACGATTCATCGTCACTGCTCTTTGTCCTTAGGTTTGAAACAAGCTGCTGGCTTGCGACACCGTGAACATACGGCCAGCCATCGTTTCGGAACGGCCCTCGGCCAATGCCTCCCTGGCCATGTGAACCAGGTGCGCCAGGCTTGCTTGCGTGGTGCCGCAACCCAAGCTGATTCGTCGCACACCCAGTTTTTTCAATTCGGTTGAGTGGTGGGCCCCGGCATAGCCAGCGTAAATATTCAGCGGTACCGGCAGCAGTTCAGCCAGCTTGGCGATTTGACCCAGGTCGGCCAGGCCAGGTACGAAGATGCCGCTGGCGCCAGCCTCGATATAGCCCAGGGCGCGCTTGCACGTTTCCTCGAATCGCGTCTGCGCGTCAAGGCCAGGGGCGAAATAGGTATCGATACGCGCATTGATGAAAAGCGGCAGGTTGCGCTGCCGCGCTACTGAACGAGCGCCTGCGATACGTTCGCCGAGTACGCCCGGGGGCGCCAGCGTTTGGCTGTCGTGCATCACACCATCTTCGATGTTGATGCCGACGGCGCCGCAGCGTATCAGGGCTTCTACCACCTCGCTGGTTTCCTGCACGTCGCGGCCGTAGCCCTGCTCGATATCCACGCTCACCGGAACGCTTACGACGCCGCAGACCCGTTGGCAGACAGCCAGCAGTTCCTGCACGGGCATCTGCTGACCACCGGGGTAGCCCAGTCCCCACGCCATGCCGTCGCTGGTCGTAGCGATGGCCTTGGCGCCTGCGCTTTCGATGGCGCGCGCGCTGGCGGCGTCCCAGGCATTGGGCAGTACCAACGGGTCTGGGCCGGTGTGCAGTTGATGGAAGTATTCGGCGCGGCTTTTCTGTTCTGGATTCATGCTCGATGCACTGGATTTACACCCTCATCTCGGGCGAGCAGATCAGACCATTGACCGCTACAATCGCGCTATCAAAATCTTTAGCTGCCGCTGCGCAGATCGGTTCGTCGCCAGTTCCCCCCACCTTCTTCACCCGAACGGGCGCCTGTCGAGGCAAGAGTCATGTCCGCCCTTACCGCCAAGACCCTGCTCTGGACCGATTCGCTGATGCTGCGAAACGTGCTTTGCACGGGGATCTGCCGTCATCGCAGCGCGGAAGAGTGCGTCTCGGCGACACAGCTGAACTTTCCTTACCGGGGTCTTTACCTTCGACACCTGGGCAAAGACCAGGCGGTGGCGGACGCCAATCATGTGTTGTTCTTCAATGCCCAGGAGGGCTACCAGGTCAGCCATCCTGTAGACGGGGGTGACGCCTGCCTATCGTTGGATCTGGATCAGGCATTGCTTGCCGAGCTGGCGCCCAAAGCGCTGCTGCATGCCAGTGCCGGCATAGCCTTTCGTGCGCAATCGCAACGCATCGATGCGCATGCGCAGGCCTTGGTTGCGCTGCTGCACCAACGCCTCGAAAGCCGAACCATCGAGCCATTGGAGGCGGAGGTCCTGGCGTTCACCCTGGTGAGCCGCAGCCTCGGGCCAAGCACGGCCAGGCCATTGGCCGCTACGCCTGCGCGCCGGCGTCTCGCCGACCGCGTGAAGATCATGCTGTCCAGCGACCTGTCACGACGTTGGACCCTGGCCGAGATCGGCAAAGAGATCGGTAGTTCGCCTGCCTACCTCACCCAGGTGTTCCGGCAAGTGGAAGGTACGCCGCTCTACCGCTATCAGCTTCAACTGCGTCTGGCGCGTGCGCTCGACCTGATCAAGCGCTATGACGATCTTTCCGCGCTGGCCGCTGAACTGGGTTTCTCGAGTCATAGCCATTTCACCAGCGCGTTCCGGCAGGCCTTTGGTCGTGCACCGACCGACTTTCGCCGCGCTACGAAGGCTTAAGGATTCGACGGCGCGCCAGCACGTTAGCGCGACAGCAGGCCCTGGCGGGTAACCAAGCTTTCGGCACGCGGAACGTGGCCCTCATCAGTGCATGCTATAGGCGGTAAGCTTTCCAGTGTAGGTACCGCACCCGGCCGCAGCGCCGGCAAGGGGATCTTATGCAGCATCCCAGTCCGGAACGGTTTTCCCCGCTGGTGCTGGCGAGAATCGTCGGTGTCGTGTCGCTGATCGGCATCGTGACCGGCGCTTTCGACATTGGCTACGTGCGAAGCACGCTGATCGTGTCCGGCAATGCCGCCGCCACGGTGCATAACATCGCGATGCACGAAGATTTATTCCGGCTGGGCTTTGCGGCCCATGTCGTGCTGCTGCTGTGCAATGTCCCCGATGAAATCATCAGCTTCATCCTGTTCAGGCGAGTGAACGGCATAGTCGCGGCGATCGCGATGGGCTGCGGGTTGATCGGCACGGCGATCGAAGGCCTGGATATGCTTAACGCCTACGTGCCGCTGAAGCTTGCGGCCGAAGGCGGCGCCATGGCCGCGTTCAGTCCGGCACAATTGCAAGCCTTGTCCTATCTATCATTGCAACTGCAGGACACAGGTCTGCTTATTTCCTTCGCGTTCTATGGGCTCGATGAAATACTGTCGGGCTTTCTGATTTTCCGCTCCGGCTTCTTGCCACGGCTACTCGGTGCGCTGCTTGCACTTTCCGGGCTTTGCTATTTCCTCGACGGCTTCCTCAGTTTCATCGCGCCATCGCTGCAAAACCGCTTGTTGCCGTATCTGTTGTTCCCGTGCCTGCCCGGAGAGGGTTCGATCGCGCTGTGGTTGACCATCGTAGGCTTGAATGTCGCAAAATGGCGCGCGTGGGCTACGGATCCCCGTACGGCGACCTGGATTCCCTAGGGATGCTCTGATCTATTCCAGGTACCCGCCAACACACTGATTGTGAGTCCTTTCACCATCGTGGGTGTTTGAGACATTTCCTGTTTGCAGTCGTGTCATGGATGATTTTTCATGTCCGCGCATGCCGTCTTCAATCGCGGCAACGCACGGTATGTGCGCAGCAAACACAAGGAGCATGTGTATGTTCAAGTCGCTGATGGTCGTCGGCTTTACCCTCATTGTTGTCACCGTAGTGGCATTCCACGCGAAGGTGCACGCCGATCCGGTGGCGCAACCTGCCGCCGATCCGTGTCGTTCTCTCAATTTTTCTGACGCGTGGCCCTGCTATCGCGAGCAGCAGGCGAGTTGGCCTTGGCGATATAAAAAGCTGCCACCGCCGGCAGTCCAGCCGCCGGACGTCAAAAAGACCAGTTACGAGATGACTTCCCAGCAATGGCCGGAGGGCGGTGGCGCACGGCCTGAGGTTTGGACGCATCAGGTGGATGTCTATGTGCCGGAGAAAACATCCACGGCGCGTGCCCTGCTGGTGATCAACAACGGCACCAACGTGGCGAAAGACCAGGCCAAGGAGGACAGCTCTCCCCCTACGGATTTCGATGAAGACATCCTGGCAAACCTTGCTCGGCAGACCCACATGGTCGTGATTTCACTGGCGTATGAGCCCAATCAATATGTGCAGCTGCCGGGCGACAGCCAGCAAAGAGAGGAAGACGACCTGATCGGTGAGACCTGGGAGCGTTTCCTGGACCACCCGCAACAAAACCGCACGCTGCCGCTGCATGTACCGATGGCCGAGGCAGCGGTACACGCCATGGATCTGGCGCAGCGCGAGTTGACTCCCGAGCAGGTGCGCTCCTTCGTGGTGACCGGTGTGTCGAAGCGGGCCTGGGCTACTTGGCTGGTGCCTTTGGGCGATCAGCGAGTGGATGCGGTGGTTCCTTTTGTGATCGGCATGCATATCGAGCCGCTGATCCCCTATATCAACAAGAGCTATGGCGGCGCGTGGCCGATTGCCCTGCGGGACTATTACAACCACGGCATTCTAGGGCGTTATCAGACTCCGGAGTTCGATCAGTTGATGCAGGTGGAAGATCCCTATAAATATCTGTCGAGCCGGTATGGGGAACGCCTGCGGATACCCAAGTACATCGTCAATGCCAGCGGTGATGACTTCTTCCCACCGGATGTGTCGCGCTTCTATATCGACAAATTGCAGGGTGAAACCGGTGAACGCGTCGTGCCCAACTCCGACCACTACGGCATCAAGCAACACCTGCAGGAGGCGTTGATCCCGACGCTGCAGCGTTGGAATGAAGGTCGCTCCATTCCTGTGGTGCATTCGAAATGGAACGTAGGGGCTCGACTAGAGCTTAGCGCCTCGTCGTCGGAAGCACCCGAGAGCGCCCGGGTATGGGTGGCTGAGAACGCCTCGGCACGCGATTTCCGCTATGCGTGCGGCGTCCGCTACAAGGAAATGCCGGCGACTATCAGCCATGGCAAAGTGACCGTTGAGGTGGACAAGCCGGACAGCGGCTGGCTGGCGATGTTTACCGAGCTGACCTACGCGGATAGTTTCGTCGCGACCACCCCAGTCTATATTTACCCTGAGCAGGCCTTTCCTTCTGCACCACCGCCGGACCAGGGGCCTTCGTGCAGCACCGTGGGTAAGCCAGGCTTGGTACCAAGCCGCTAAGGCATCCCAGGTTCTCAGAACTTCCGCCAAGGGCTAATGTACGCAAGCCAACAAGGGGACTGCTGTGGAACGACAGGCAAGGGCGGAGTCGATGGCCGGTGGTGGGAATACCAACGATGGGGCGACCTGGCTGACCATGGCCGACGGGCAGCGGCTGTTTTTGCGTGATTGGCCACGGCACCCCGCGCACGATGCAGTGCTGATCGTGCACGGGTTGGGCGAGCATAGCGGACGCTACGAAGCACTGGCGCAGTGGTTTCTCGCGCACGGCTATGCCGTGCGCAGCTACGATCAACGCGGGCATGGACATACGCCGGGCCAAAGGGCCGCCTTGCGGCATGGCGATGATCTGCTGCGCGACCTCGCCTCTGTCTACGAGCATTACGCGGCCAGCCTGGGTAAGCCGCCACTACTGCTCGGTCACAGCATGGGTGGGCTGATTGCTTTGCGCGCGGTTTTGGATGGTCGCGTGGAACCACCCGGACTGGTGCTTTCCTCACCCGCCTTGCGCTCGTATGCGGCGCCATGGCAGCGTCGCTTGGCGGCCGTGCTCACGCGGGTGCTGCCGAATCTGCCCTTGCGCAATGGCTTGCCGTTCGATGGGTTGTCGCATGATGCGAAGGTGGTCCAGGAGTATCGCAACGATCCCTTGTGCGTACGCTGGATAACGCCGCGCCTGGCCGATTTCATTTTCCGTGCCGGCGCAGCGTGCATTACCGACGCCTGGCGTTTGCGCGTACCGACCTTGTTGCTGGCAGCCGGCAGCGATCGCCTGGTGGATCCGTCCGGCAGCCGCGATTTTTCCAACGGTGCCTGGGCCACCAAGCAACTCACCAGTCGCTTCTTCGATACTCTGTTCCACGAGCTGTTCAACGAAACCGAAACCGGGCGGCACCAGGTGATGGCACAACTGCTGGAATGGTTGCGCAACCGCAAAGCGGCGGGCTATTCATAGCAACTTGCGGTAGACGACAAAGCCCGATTTCTCCGCCAGTTGGTCGTAAAGCCGCATGGCGGTGGCGTTTGTTTCGTGCGTCTGCCAGTACACACGCGGGCAGCCGGCTTGCGCCGCGGCCTGGTAGACCGCTTCGATCAGTGTGCGGCCCGCTCCTAAGCCACGGGCCGATTCGTCGGTGAACAGATCCTGCAGATAGCAGCTCGGTTCGATCTGGGTGGTGCTGCGGTGAAACAGGTAGTGCGCCAAGCCAAGCAGGCGTCCGTCGCATTCGGCGACCAGTGCATGCACGGGTTCATAGGCGTCGAGGAAGCGCTGCCATGTCGTATGCGTAATCTGCGCAGGAAGCGCCGTAGCGCCCGCTCTGCCGTAGAAAGCGTTGTAGCCTTGCCATAACGGCAGCCACTCGGAAAAATCCGCCTGCCGTACCTGCCTGATGACGAAGGGCTTGCTCATGTGACATTCCTGGATGATCGGATGGACGCCCGTTTGCGCAACCTGCTGAACCAAATGCTACAGGATCGAACCTGGCGCGATCCGGACCAACTGGGGCGCCGTATCGACATGCAAGAGCAATTGGAACGTGCTCTTTTCCATGCCGGCGATAGCCTGGAGCCATCGCTACGACAACGCGGCGAAGGCCTGATGATCGAATTGGAAGTGATCGATCGCCGGCTCTATCACGCCATTCGCGCAGACATTCGACGTGGTCAGGGGGCAGGCAGGCTGCTGCATTGGGCAGCAGCGATGCCCCGGAATGGCGATGAAGAAGGCTACGATCCGCTCGACGCGCTGCTCAGCGGCGTGCTCGACTTGGCGGAACCCGGCAACGTGCCCGAGCTTGACGCGGAGATGGTGTTCTATCAGCCGACACCGGCGCGCCATATCTTCGACCTCCTGGCGCGCGTGCCCATGGGTGACCAGGATGTGGTCATCGATCTCGGGGCGGGGTTAGGTCATGTCACGCTGTTGACGGCGATCTGCACACGGGCCCGTTGCGTCGGCATCGAATTGCAGGCCGCTTACGTGACGAGCGCGCGGCAGTGCGCGCAAGCGTTGAACCTGCGCAATGCAAGTTTCATCGCGCAGGATGTACGGCATGCGTGCCTGGCAGAAGGCACGGTGTTCTATTTGTACACGCCGTTCACCGGCACGATCTTGCGCACCGTGTTGGATATGCTGAAGCGGGAAGCCGAAGACCGCCCGATTCGACTTTGCACGTTGGGACCCTGCACCGAAGTGCTGGCCCGGGAATCGTGGCTGACGATGGACAATATCAGCGAGCGCGGAAGCGTGACCTTGTTTCGTAGCCGCTAGCGACTATATTGCCGGCCGGGATGGCAATCCCGGCCTATGGGTCAAGGACGTGGCCCCCGGCGTATACCGCTGACGATCAGCGACAGCACGAATAGAACGATGAACAGGATGAACAGTATCTTGGCGATACTGGCCGCTCCGGCGGCAATGCCACCGAAACCGAACACGGCGGCGATGATGGCGATGATGAAAAATACGGCGGCCCAATAAAGCATCACAATCTCCGTGCGGATCGATGGATAGCCGGCGCGGTAGCGCGTTCGGCGTTGTCGATTCGATCAATGCGGCCGTGAAAGAGGCGTACGCGCCGTCCAGGCAGTTCAGATAGGTGAAAATCTCGCGCGATGTTCGTGCAAGCGCGGTATGCGAGACAGCCGCCGAAAGCCTGGCGGGCATGAAGCCTTTGTTCAAAGCATGGTCATTGAGCGTGGCGCTTGGCGTTGCGTCGCTGGCAGGCGCCTGGTCTCGCGCCATAGATCGCGGGACGTCCCGTCCCGCACGAGTCAGGGCGAGGGCGGATGCTTCGGCAAATCGGCGATCATCTGCATCGCCAGCCCGTCATAATTGTAGTCGAAGTGATGGTCGCCCGGCTTCACGTAGACCTGCACCCACTTCGGCAGCTTCGGATCGTTGCATACCGTATCGTCGCCATCGTCGTGGCCGTAATAACAGACCAGCGGCGGCTTGCCTTGCAGCGCCTCGATCGGCGGCAGCGCCGGATAGTGCGGCACCGGATGGATCCACTGCTTGATTTGCTGCAGATGCGTCTTCAGCCAGTTCTCGCGCATCATGATGTAGCCTTCCATCTCGATCTCGAAGTTCACGTCCTGGCTGGGCGAGAGCAGCACCATCTGCGTGATGCGCGCACGGTTCGCGGGACTGAGCTTGTCGACGATGGTGGGCAGCACGTCTGCGCCGAAGGAGAAGCCGATCAGCCATACCTTCTGCTTGTGCCACTGCGTGGTGTACTGGTTGATCAGCGCATCCAGGTCGCGTGCCGATTCCTCGGCCGGACGCATGCGCCAGTAGTAGTCCAGGCAGCTGATGCCGAGCACGGGCACGCCGTGGGCTTGCAGGCGCTTACCCAGTTGCTGGTCCAGATCGCGCCAGCCGCCGTCGCCGGAATAGAAGATCGCGATCACGTCGTCATGGCCGGCCGGCGCCGGCGTGGTCGGCATCAGCTTGACGGAGGCATCTTCCAGGCTGGGATGAGGGAACGGTTTCCAGATGGCCAGTACCGCGGCGATCGCCAGCACGACCACCACCACGGCAATACGCAATTTCATCGACGGACGACTCCGCTAAGCCCGCCCGAGATCAGGCTGGCGACATTGGTGAGCACCACCGGCAAGGCAATTCCGCCCGGGGCAGCCAGGTACCGCGGCTCCCATTCCGGATCGAACTTGTCCTTGTAGCGGTGCAGGCCCTGGAAATTATAGAAGCGCTCGCCACGACCGAAGATGAGCGCGCCGAAGCGATTCCACAGCGGCGCCTGACGGCGGCTCTGCAAGCCCGACAGCGGCGCCATGCCGAGGTTGAACCAGCGATAGCCCTGCGCCTTGGACCACTGCATCAGTTCCACGAACAGGTAATCCATCAAGCCTGGCGGCGCATCGGGCGCAAAGCGCATCAGGTCCACCGAGGCTTCTTCCATGCTGTCGGTGAGGAACAGGTTGGCGAAGGCGACCGGCTTGTCGTTCTGCCACACCACAGCCATCGGCGTACGCGAGAGATAGCGCTCGTCGAAGGCGCCGAGCGAGAAGCCTTTTTCGCGCACGCGCTTTTCGCGCAGCCAGGCGTCGGAGATCGGCTTCAGCTGCGGCAGTAGCGACGGGGTTTGTTCGACCGGCACGATCTCCAGCCGCAGGCCCTCGCGCACCAGCTTGTTCACGGTGTTGCGCAGGACCTTCTTCGATTTGCCGTCGAGGTTGAACTGTGCCAGCCGTACGCGTGCTTCTTCCCCGATCTTCAGCAGGCTCATGCCCACCTCCAGATAGAGATCCAGGTCGTCCGGGTTCACCTGGTAGAACACCGGCCATCCGCCGGCCCGTTCGCAGCGCTCACGGAAGGTCCACACCAATTCCTGCCGCGCGCGATCATCGCGGCCGACCGGATCGCCCATCGCCACCCAGCTGCGCCCCTCGACGCTATACATGATGAAGGCCTGGGTATCCGGATCGAACAACAAGCTCTTGTCGCCCATCAGCGCCAGATGCGCCTGGGCGGAGTGGAATTGCTTGATCAACGGTATGGCGCGCGCCAGTTCTACTTCGCCGGGCGGGGTAGGACGCGAGCGCGCGGAGCGGATCAGCGTAGTAAGCGCGAACAGAAACGCCACCCCGGCCGCACCCACCAGGGCGCGCAAGGCGCGTGGCGCGTTGCCGTGGTAGAAGCTGAATTGCCACCACAGGTCGTTGCGGTATTCCACATGCTGGTAGCTGAAAAGCACCAGCCACACCGTGCAACCCAGTACCGTGGCGCAAGCAAGCAGCCAGCCGAACGAGAAGGTCATGTCGAACAGCGAAGCCCGGCGATAGAACAGGCGGTGCGCAGGTGCGAGCGCCACCGCCAGCAGAACCAGCAAGCCGGCCTCTTCGTAGTCGATGCCCTTGAGCAGCGAAGCCACCGCGCCGGCCAGCAACAGCACCAGCGTCAGCCAATAGGCCGCATCGAGCCGGCGCTGCAGGCCGCGCGCGAGTATCAACAGCGACATGCCGATCACGCTGTTGAGGAAGTGCGAAACCTCCATCACCTGCAGCGGCAACAGGTCGCTCAACAGTTCCAGGCGCCCCGGCAAGACCGCGGTGGCGCCGGAGAACAGCAGTACCGCGCCGGATACCAGCGTAAGACCCGCGAAGAACGGTGGCAGGATGCCGTTGAACCACGGTGTAAGCAGCGCGGCCTGCCGCAGCCCGCGGGCTTCGCGGATCACCACTGCCACCGTGGCCGCGCACAGCGGCAGCAGGTAGTACACGCCGCGGTAAGCGGCGAGCGCACCGAGTATCGGTGCGGACAAAGCCTGGTTACCGGTGGCGCCGAAGCCGGCCAGCATCACGGCTTCGAACACGCCCAGGCCACCCGGTACATGGCTGATCAGGCCGGCGATTTGAGCCAGCGCGAAGATCGCCAGGAACGAACCGAAATGCAGCGCCAGTGAATCGGGCATCAGTGCATACAGCACGGCGGCCGCGAGACCCCAGTCGAGCGCCCCCACGAACACCTGGCGCAATCCCACCGACAACGAAGGCAATTGCACTTTCCATCGCCAAAGTCTGATCGGTCGACGCAGCAGGGCCGCTCCGGTCAGCCAGAGCAAGGGCATCAGGCACAAGCCGACACCCAACAGCAGACGCCAATGAGCAAACGGCAAGCCCAGAGGTATCGGTACCAGCAGCAGTGTCACGCCGGTGATGGTGAACAGGCCCAGCCAGAAGCTGAGCGTGCAGAACAGCACCACCTTGGCTACGTCCAGCGTCGTCAGGCCGGCCTGGATATAGAAGCGGTAGCGGATCGAACCGGATACCAGCATCGCCATACCGAGGGTATTGCTGAAGGCGTAGCTGATGAAGGAGATCAGCGCCACGCGCGGCTTCGGCAACTTGCGGCCAATCGCGCTCAGCGCAAACAGGTCATACAGCGGCATCACCGCGTAACCGAGCGCGGTCAGCACGATGGCCTGGCCAATGCGCCCGCGGCGCAGGCGGTGCATGTACTCGCCAACCTGGTGATAGCTCACTTCGCCGGCCAGCCGGTACAGCGCCCATAGCGCCAGGCACAGCATCAGCACCGACAGAATCGGACCGACGAATCGACGCAGCCACACCGGACCGCTCCGGCTCAGGGCGTCTTCTTGGCTAAGGACTTCGGCCCCGCCTTGCTGCTCCACGTACCGCGCCTCTCAATTCCCCGGACCGCGATGGTGCCATACATGGCATGACAGGTAATAACTTGCGACCCGCCATCGCGGACGTGTCCTGGACACGTTCCCATGAAAACAAAGGGGCGCCCCGCGAAGGGCGCCCCGTATCCATACCGTCAGCCCGGCTCAGCTCTTCTTGACTTCGAAGGTCTTGCTCGCGACCGGCTTGCCGTCCACCGAGATGTCCACCTTGTACTTGCCTTCCGGCCACAGGTCCGGGTTCTTCATACTGAAGGTGGTGGTGCTCGGGCTGTCGGCGACGATCGACTGGCTGGTGCTGACGATCGTCTGGTTCTTGTCCAGATAAGTCCATTTGGCGTTGAGCGTAGCGCCCTGCGTGGTGCCGGTGGTATCGACGCTTACATAGATGGTCTTCTGGCTGGGCGAGAAGATGGTGGCTTCCTTCTTTACCTTGTGCTCGCTGGTGATGGCGTCGCCCAGGGTGATGGAGCTGACCTGGAAGCCTTCGGCGGCGGCGGGCACGGCGGCCGATGCCGCGGTGCTGGCGGGTGCCGGAGCAGCCGGTGCGGTGGCCGGGTGGGCCGGCGCGTC
>NZ_BSOA01000002.1 GCF_030160275.1 Dyella flagellata | reverse complement strand
AGCTACAACGCGCTCGGTCAGCTCACGCTGGTGCAGACTGAGCAACCCGGTGGCACGACCTATTCGCCGTACGAAACCCGCAGCTACGACAACGACGGCCGCTTGGCCACCGATGTGTTCTACAACTTGCCCGGTCATCAGGGAGCGGGTACCTACAACGGTTCTTTGGTGACCTTCAGCGACGCGGGCTGGGTCCAGAGCGACACGTTCTACACCTACAACGCCGACGGCGAATTGGTCGATCAGAGCCAATACGCTGAAGAATCCGCACAAAACCTGATCAACCAATACGGCACCGGCGTGGCGAGCAGCGCCTACGCGACCCAGGACACGGCGGTGCCGAGCGCGCCATCGGGTACTACCGCGGGCGCCTTGTATCTGGTTACCGAGACCAACTACGCGGCCGCTGGCCCTGGCTACGGTTATGACGCCGATGGCAATGTGCTCGGCTATCGCGTCACCACCGGCACCACCACCCTCGTCAATGGCCAACCAAGCACCAGCACCAGTACCAGCGGGTACCTCAATAGCTACATCAAGCAGAACAGCTTGCTGCTGGCTAACACGGAGCTTACGCCGATTACGGGGAGCGGCAGCCCAAGCCCCAGCACGACCAACACGTACAACGACCTGGGTGAGCTGGCGAGCAGCACGGGTATCGTCAACGGCGTCAGCCAAAGCCAGGTGATGGCGTACACCTCGGGCGGTCAGCTGCTGCAGAAGAGCACCAGCAGCAACGGCAGCACGATCACCACCAGCTACGAGTCGGTCAACGAGAACGAACTGGGTAGTGTCGATACCACGGGCGCCATCGACGTGCTCAGCACCACCGGTGGCTACAGCAATAGCGGTACTGGCACGCAAAACTACACGGTGCGGGCCGGCGACACGTTGCAAGGGCTGGCACAGGCCATCTACGGCGATAGCAACTACTACTACATCCTGGCGCAAGCCAACGGCCTGGCGCCCACGGCCACGTTGACGGCCGGGATGATGTTGACGATCCCGCAGGTGACCACTGATACGAACGCGGCGAACACGTATCAGCCGTACTCGCAAGGCGCCTTGTTGAGTGGCAGCACCAATGCGCTGTACACCACGGCACAAATCCTGGCGATGTCGATCGATGCGGTGCTCAACCAGCAATCGGCGATTGCGCAGAGCGTCGCCCAGGTGGAAGAGCAGGAGCGGGAAGTGGCTGCTGCCCAGGCGCAGGCGGAACAGGCGGCACAGCTTGCCAGTCAGAAAAAGTCCCAGCTGACCCAGGACGAGCATGTCGCGGCGACCGCGCAACAGCAGGCGGCCAAAGCCCAGGGGGCGGTTATCGCGGCACAAGCGGCTGAACAGCAGGCGCAGGCCGCAACCCCCGCGCAGCAGGCGCAGGCCATGGAACTCGCTAAACAAGCTGCTTACAAAGTCGAGGCCGATGCGATCAGGAAGCAGTTGGGAAGCAGTGTGAGTGAATGGACCGCGGTGTACGGTACGAACGAGGCGCTGGTCAGGGCCTACAAAACGCAGAGGGCCTGGATCATCAACAAACCGATGAGGGATGAGATTTGGTCCTCGATCGAGGACTCGGACAGTCAAGGCTTGAATTTTAGTGCACCGGACGGCGCGCCAGGAGCCGCCTATCTCCAGACTCAAACGGAGATCGATACGTACAACCAAAAAATGGCTACGCGGATGGTGGACGCTATCTACCAGGCCAGTATCAGCGCGTTCTTCAAAAATTTCACCGATAAGATGATCGAAAATCTTGTGAATAACGCCGCCACGGATGCTAGCGGTGGCGATACGACGGGAGGCGACGGTACTGACAATTCGGATGGAGGCGGAAACGGCGGCGGAACCGGTTGGTCGAACTTTAGTCTGGCGACCGCGGGCACGGGAGTCGGGGGCGATACAGGTGGCTCGGGCGGCTCGGGTGGTGATCTGTCCGCTTACACCCAGCTGAGTGCGACGGCCACGCAAGATACGTCGCTATATAACCAGGACAATGCGCTGGTGCAGCAGGACCAGAACAATTACCAGGCGGCGAGCGAGCAGGCGCAACAGGACAATACCCAGGTGCAGCAAGCCAGCACGCAGGCGGCACAGCTTGATGCGCAGTTGGCTCAGGAGACGAGTAGCAGTGGAGGATTGGCAACTATCGACTCCAATGGAAATGGTGGCAATCGCGACCTGTACATTGGCGATGGCGCAGCCGAACAGCTTATTGCGTCAGAAGTTGGGGTGGGGAATGCCACCGCATCGACGGATAGCAATAGCAATAACCTCGCGTCTTTCCTTGGCGGCGCGCAAATGTTGTCGGACAGCTCATCTCTTGCGAATCTTACGAACGACACTGGAGGGGCCTCTTCTGTGCTTTTGGGCGGTACGGGAGGCTCAGGGTCCCTTTCTAGTCTCACTTGCAGTGCACCTGGACTGGATGGCAATGCGCAAGGCGATCAAGGGCAGTCGAATGACCCCCTGTTGCAAAGTGCCGAAGAGTACGCCAAGCAAGGGCCCAGCCTCTATGAGATATTGAACGGCATAGGCGCTACGCCAATATCGTTTGCATTGGGTGCCTATCAGGGTGTTCAAGATGGCGAGCAAATACTGAAAAATCAGTTCTCTGCACTTCCGGGCGAAATCCTAAACGGAATAAAATCCATTCCCGGAAAGCTTGCGGAGGCCGATTCTGGCCTCTTGAACTTCGTGTTTAACACTAGCCAACAACAGCAAGGTCAGATTGTTGGATCAATCCTTCAGGCTGTCAGTTCAAACAACATTGCAGATTCGATAAGCAGTCATTTGGATGCGTTCAATAAGTCTGTAATTAGGGAATTTCAGACCGCCACGCCCGAGCAAATGGGGTACGATACGGGCTACAACGTGACAGTAAACTCCCCTATGATAGCTGCTAACATCGCGCTAGATGGGGAGGCTGAAGCTCTTACATGTGTCGCCGACGATGGCAAGGGAATTTTCAGCGCCAGCAGTTTGGTTCCAGACAAAACAGGAACCGTCTGGGATTCGATTAATCCTACGCAGGACGCTTATGATGGTACTCAAATCCCACGTTCCTTCACGCTGTCTACGCATGGCGCTGACGTTTGGGTGGCACCGAATGCAAGTGAGCATATGGCGGAGTATGCCCTCGGTAACAATGGATCAGCCGGTGGATTTAGCCCTAATTTAGTGAATCTGAACTCTCAAATTCAGTTGAGTAGCCTACAGGCTGCAGTGGGTGACGCCACTGCTAACGGAGTCTCTTACGGAACCCTGATAAATCAAGGTGATTGGGAGCTAATATTCTCTCCTCCGCGGCAGTCTGGCCAATTGCCAGCTCTGATTCATGCTCTCCCGACTAATTAAGGAAGTAAAAATGTTAAAAATCGTTGATTTCGCTAGTTCGACAGATTATTCGTGTCTGGTTAATGTGAATGAGTATGTGCCTATTACCTTTCGCACGCAGCGACAGCCGCTGGGGGGCGCGCGTTATATTCGGATGGGTAATTTTGAAAATAATCTATTGGAGTTGATAGTTTCCTCCGATTCGATGACCTTAAGAGGAGTGACCGTAACTCTCGTCGGTGAGGTTGGACATAATCTTATGCGTGGGGTCGATACCGGTCCCACTGGTCTTCCTGTTTTGGAGCTGCCGGGCGGTACTGAATTTACCGGGCCTGCGTCTGCTCGGCGGGCAAATATTGGTTGTAACTTTTCCTTGGCAACATCTGAGGATATTGCTGAGATTAGCATTAACGAAAACAAGGATTTTGATTCGCGTGTAAGTTATGGTGACGTATGGTTCTTGATACGCAACGAAGAGCTCGTGGGTATCAGATTTTTAAATCTTGATATTGAGTCTATTAGTATGATCAGGTCTTTTAATCGCGTATAGTTCCAAACACGACAGTAGCGGATGCGGAAGTTGCTCAGCCAGGAAAGGCACTGCAAACCTACTGGCCGCTGCCCCGTCCGCGTCCGCCAAAGTAAAAGTATCCCCACAAACGGAATCTGGGACATCCATCAAATAGGTGCCCCGTCCGCGTCCGCCAAAGTAAAAATTTCCCCGCAACCGGGGTGAGTTCGTGAAGTCCAGCGAGCGAAGGCGGTCAAATGGTGATCGTTGCCCCGTCCGCGTCCGCCAAAGTAAAAATTTCCCCGCAACCGGGGTGAGTTCGTGAAGTCCAGCGAGCGAAGGCGGTCAAATGGTGATCGTCTTCGCTCTCGATCGTTTAGATATGGACTGCTCTTCTGTCGCCAAATCCTTCACTTTTGGTTGAATCTGTAATGACACACAATCCGAACACAGGGCTCTCCCCTGATAGTCGATAGCTGTCTTGCGTGCGAAGAGTAAGGTCAGCTACCTGCGAACGTGATATCCCCTGAGCAACCCATCCCAAGCAATGAATCGCATGACCGACTTCGGCGCATGCGTGGACGGATTTATACCGTGCCAAGCCTCCCAAGGCGTCCAGCCATCCAAATGCTGATGAGGCCGTATGCAGTTGTACCAGAAACGGAATTCATCTAGCGCCTGATTCAAGCCGAGGCCGTGGTACACGGTAAGCCTATCCAGCTTTTCCTTCAACGTACCAAACAATCGTTCGATGCGGCCATTCTGCCATGGCGATCCCGGCCTGCTACGCTGATGCCGAATACCCAGGCACATCAATCCAAAGCGGAAGATCCGCGACGTAAAGCATGCTTCATTATCGGTCTTGATGATGCATGGCAACCCGTGAACCTTGGCCGCTGCAATGATGGCTTCGAGCAATGCTAAGGCCGAGCGTTGCCTAATCGTATGCATCGCCAGAGCCATGCGGCTGCCTGCGTCTATCATGCCGACAATAGTGTGCGATGTACCATGGATATCTTCGGCACCCGTCATATCCACACCCCAGGTGTGGTTGCGAGGCGAGGGCAGTGGTCGTCGATGCCTATATTGCTTGCTGAGTTGAAGGGCTTGGTAACGATGAGCGCGAATCTGTTCGGCCACGAAGCTCTTTCCAACACTTACGCCGACTTTGGCTTTATGCAGGCCGTTGAACGTCGCTGTCACCTTTCGCGAGCCGAAGCCGGTTTCTTGATGGATGCGAATAACCTCGTCGACCACCCACGCGGGCTTGCGTGGACAATGTCGATACGGCTTTTGCATTCGTTTACGGCGATAGCATTTTTCCTGTTGGCGATGAAGAAAACGGTGCAGCCATCGCCAGAGACAAGTGATGAGTAAATGCACTAATTTTTGCATCCGAAGATCCAATGCGGACGAGGCGCGCGACAGGATTGATCCAGCTACGAAAACCGCACACGCAAAGCGACGATCCCCTACATCATCTACCCCATCGATTTGATAATGTGGGCATGTCACCCACGCTATCAATTTTCCCTGTGTGCGTGACCCTTGCAGCAATGCCAGGAAAAGCGTGGACCGTGAGAGTTGGCCGCTCCCACGATCCACTGAACCACAAACAACTTTCAAGGAGTTGCTCATGGTCTCCAAGAATAGTACGACACGCGCACGCCCTTCTGAAACCTTCTGGCTCGGTGAGCCGCCGCGGTTTCCCAAAGACCCACAAAGAAACGAGCGGTACGCCTACTTGATGAAGTTTGCGGGTACCAGCGTGGCCATCCAGGTCATTCGAGGGTTGCTGAAGAGCAGCGAAGCCTTTAATCGCGCAAAAGCCTACAACAGGCTACCGGAACCCGGCGCATTGCCGCTTACTCCCACGCAGGTCGATGGCCTGTGTGCGGCTTTGTATTTTCTTCATCGGCATGGAGATGCCATGTTAATGAAGGAGCATGAGAGTTAGCTTGTTCTCGCATGCATAGTACTAATGCGACGCGTCAATCGGAGGATGGCGCGTCGCTAAAAGGTGGAGCGCGCACGAATAAGCTGCAATGTGGGCCGAGGAGTTAATGATCTATTGAGATCACGTAACTCAAAGTAGCCTCGTCTCACAGTTCACCGTACAGCAAGTGCTAGCGCGATACCTATCCACAAGCTAAGTCCCACCCAGTTGTTGTTCCGAAATGCCGTAAGGCATGCCTCGCGCTCGCGATTCCGAATTAGCCATTGCTGCCAGCCAAACAGTCCGGCTGCCGCTATTACTCCCAGCCAATACGGCCAGCCCAGATGCCCACGCGTGCCGATCATCACCAGGGCAACCATCAGCGTGCCCATCAGCACGCCGATGATCAGCAAGTCCGCATCGCCGAACAGAATGGCAGTGGAGCGCGCCCCGGCCTTGAGATCGTCCTCGCGATCCACCATCGCGTACTCGGTGTCGTAGATCACCGACCACAGGATATTGGCTATGAATAGCAACCATCCCAGCGGTGGCACGGTGTTCTGCACGGCGGCGAACGCCATCGGGATGGCCCAGCCAAAAGCTGCGCCCAGCACTACTTGCGGAAAATCCGTGTAGCGCTTGGTGAAGGGATAGAGCGCAGCCAGTGCGGCACCAATGAAGGAGAGCTTGATGGTCAGCGGATTGGTCAACAACACCAGCAGGAAGGCGAACACCAACAGGCTGGCGAAGACGATCAACGCCTCGCGTGGTGTCACGCGGCCGGAGGCGATGGGTCTGCCTGCCGTGCGAGCTACCTGCGGGTCGAGCTTGCGGTCGGCATAGTCGTTGATGGCGCAGCCGGCCGCGCGCATCGCAAAGACACCCAGCGTAAAGATGAGCAGCGGCTTCCATGGCGGCAGGTCGCCGGCTGCCAGCCATAGTGCCCACCAGGTTGGCCACAGCAGCAGCAGGGCGCCGATGGGCCGGTCCATGCGGGTTAGCACCAGGATGTCGTGCGCCTTCTGGCGGTGGCGCTCCGGCAGCTTCTGTAGCAGCCAGTCCAGTACGCTTGCGGCGCGTGTGGAGCTATCGGCCGGGCGGTCCGGCTGCGCACGCGTTGGGGCGTTTGAAGCTCGCGCACGGTGTGGCGCAGGAGCGGGGGAGGTTCGCCGGGGGCGCTTGCGGGAAGTCGGGGCCATGACGGCAAGTGTAGCTTGCCCCTTTACGCCGAAACGGTGCTGCAGGAGCAGTTTGAGGGCAACGAACCCCGATGCCGGCTTGCCACACGCCGGATGCAGGGGTTTTCCCTAGCTTACAGGCAACTTACAAAGTTTGTGCCGCGCGGCCACCTCAGTAGTACAGTGTGCCCGCCAAGGAGATAGGTCCGGGGGGACCTATGGCATCGGGAGGCACGTCCATGAACATCGCCATCGCTCACATTGCACTGATCGTGCGGGATCCCGCACGCACAGCAGGATTGTTCGCGGACGTGCTCGGTGCACAGGTGATCGCCGACTGCCCTGACGATCTCGGGCATTCGCAGACCTTTGCGAAGTACGGCGGCGTGTGGTTTGTGCTGCGGCAGGGGGATGGTCCTTCCTGCCGCAATGGCGACCATATCGCGTTCGAAGTCGGTCGCGACGAATTGAAGACTTATGCCGGCAAGCTGGCTACTTACGACGTCGAGCACTTCATGGCGCGCGAAGATACGGCGTTGTATTTCACCGATTACGACAATCATGTGTTCGAGTTGGATGCGGGTGGTTCGCTCGATGAGGTGCTTGCAGGAACCCTGCAGGCTTAGGCATTCATCGATCGCGCGTAGGCTGGGATGGTAATCCTGAGGTATCCCCACATTTTTCCTTTACCTGCATACGTGCCCCAAATGCCGTCATTCCCGCGAAAGCGGGAATCCATTTTCAGGATGCATCAGAGCGAGATGGATTCCCGCTTTCGCGGGAATGACGGCCCGTTTCTTTGGATGTCAGCGGGCTAAAACGCAGCTGCTTGATTTTTACGGGATCCAAGAGCAAAAAACGTGGGGAAACCTCAGGATGGTAATCCCAGCATCGGGGCGGCGTGCGGGAAGCTGGGATTATCATCCCAGCCTACTTGTTTGGCGCAAGCTTGCGCGTCTGATCGAATTGCTGGGCCTCAGACGTCAGCCATTCCATAAACGCGGCCACGCGGTGCGCATGAGGTTGACGGCACATCAGCACATATTTGGCTGGGGCGCGCACATACTTGCCCAAGACGGCGACAAGTCGGCGTGAGGCAAGTTCCTCGGCTACCAGGGCATGACGCACCAGTGCAACGCCTTGGTGATTGAGCGCCGCGCTTATTACCAAGCTCGCGAGGTTGAATTCCAAGCCATGCACCATGTCGATCTGTCCCGGGGTGACAGCGTCGAGCCAAGTCTTCCACTCGATAAGCGCCGGAGCGTTATCCCAGGGCTCTGCATCATGCAAAAGCGTGACGCTCGAAAGCCAGGTCTTGGTGGCGGACGGTGGATGATCGCGCAGGTATTCGGGCGTGGCGACCACCAGCAAATACTCATCGAAAAGGGTGCGGCAGTAAGGGGTGTCATTGGTGACGGGCACGTAGCGTATGGCTATGTCAATGCCTTCTGTCTCCAATGCGCCAAGATCGAGGTCTTGATACTCGGCTCTCAGTCGTACGCTTATGTCCGGATGAACGGATCGGAACGCCTGCAGCCGTGGCACGAGCCATTGCAAGGCAAAGGATGGCAGGCAACTGATCTGTAGCGATGCGTCCGGATTGCTCAGTTCATGCAAAGCTTCCTTGAGATCGCCCAGCGCTCCCGCCGCTGCGCGGTACAGCAACTCGCCCTTTGGAGTGAGCGCCAAGCCGCGCGATTGGCGCACGAACAGCTCGTAGCCAAGCCGACTTTCCAGGTGCCGGATCTGCTGGCTTACGGCGCTTTGGGTAAGGTGCAGGGCTTGCGCGGCTTTAGTGAAACTCTTCAGCCGCGCCGCGGCTACGAAGCAAGGCAACATGCCAAGGATGGAGGGGTCCAGTAGGTTGTCCATAAGCCTGATTAATTACTCCATTAGAAAATATCGCTACTGCGTAGCGACGCATACGCCATAGCATGGCGGCGTTGTCCAAAAATTAAAAGGAAGTTGCCACATTTAAGGCTGCTGCCAAGGATGCCTCGGGAGTGGATATTCCTTCCGAGAAGACATAGCGAAAGATTATATCCCTTTGTGTGGGCTAAAGCCCACGCGTTATCTCGTCGGTGCTATTTATGCAAACCCATAGCAAGGCTCGTCTACAAATGCATTTCTGCGCATTTTTGTGGGGATTTACTGCCATTTTCGGCAAGCTGATCACGCTGTCGGCTGTGGCGTTGGTGTGTTGGCGCATGCTTCTGGTGTGCGGCGCCCTACTCCTATTGCCGAGCGTCTGGCGTGGCTTGCGTGTCATGCCACTGAAGCTGTGCATGACCTACGCTGGCATCGGCGTGGTGGTGGCTTCGCACTGGTTGATTTTCTATGCGTCGATCAAGTTGGCCAATGCCTCGGTAGCCGCTGCATGCATCGCACTGGCTCCCGCTTTTTTAGCCTTTGTCGAACCTTTGCTGGCCAAGCGCAGATTCAATCCGCGCGAGTTGTTGATCGCCATCGTCACCATTCCTGGGGTGATAATGGTGGTAGGCGGCGTACCCGGCAACATGCACGCGGGCATTGTGCTAGGCGTGATCGCCGCACTGTTCTTGGCGCTGTACTATTCATTCAATAAACGCATGGTCCACCATGGTGATCCGTTGACCGTCACCTGCATCGAGATGGGGGCGGGCGCGCTATTTTTGGTAGCGATGGCACCGCTGCTGCCGCATGCGGGGCAGGTGTTACCGCTGCCAAGTCCGCACGATGCGGTATGGCTGTTGGCCCTATCGTTTGGTTGCACATTGCTGCCGTTCTCATTGATGCTGGTTGCAATGCGCCATGTAAGCGCGTTTGCCTCGCAAATAATCACCAATCTGGAGCCCGTATACTCCGTGGTATTGGCGGGGCTGTTCCTGGGTGAGCAGCGGCAGCTGGGCGTATGGTTTTATGTTGGCGTAGTGGTGATTGTTGGCGCGGTGTTCGCGCATCGGGACACCGCGCCAAAAGCGGCGAGCCGCGATACCGGCGAAGTAGTGGCGTCTGGTAGAAAGCTGGCATCTCGGCTGCTTCTGGCCCGATGGACATTGTGGACTGGGAGCCGGCCCTGGCGCATTCGGCAACTCAGGCTTCAACGCACAACAGGAGTCGATACGCGGGATTGCCGCTCTCGTCAACGCAAGGATAGCCAAGTCCTGCAAGAAAATTCTTGAGCAGTTCCAGTTCGCTCGGAGGTACCTGGATGCCGACCAGGATGCGGCCGTAATCCGCGCCATGATTGCGATAGTGGAACAGGCTGATGTTCCAGTCCGGATGCATGCGATCCAGGAAACGCGCCAGTGCCCCGGGCCGCTCGGGGAAGTCGAAGCGATACAGCCGCTCGTCGCGAGCCAGCGGCGAGCGGCCGCCGATCATGTGGCGTAAATGCAGCTTTGCGAGTTCATCGTCGGTGAGGTCGAGCACGCCGAAGTCATTGGCGCGAAAGGCCTCCGCCAGCGCCTCGCGTTCGCCACGCTTGGCCGTTTGCACGCCAACGAAAATATGCGCGGCCTGGGCGTCGCCAATGCGGTAATTGAATTCGGTGATCGAATGCTGTCCCAGCGCGGCGCAGAAGCGGCGAAAACTGCCGCGCTGCTCCGGGATGGTCACCGCGAATACGGCTTCGCGTTGTTCGCCTACTTCCGCACGTTCGGCCACGAAACGCAGGCGGTCGAAATTCATGTTGGCGCCGGAAACCACCGCCACCAAGGAGCCTGCGCATTCGCCATGCGCGGCGACGTATTGCTTCAAGCCGGCCAGCGCCAGCGCCCCCGAAGGTTCGGGAATGCTGCGCGTGTCCTGGTAGATGTCACGAATGGCCGCGCAAATGGCGTCGGTATCCACGCGCAACACTTCGTCGAGATACTGCTGGCACAGGGAAAAGGTTAGCGTGCCTACTTGCTTGACGGCGGTGCCGTCCGCAAACAGGCCGACTTCGTCCAGCAACACGCGCTCTCCCGCTTCGATCGCACGCGCCATCGCGTCAGCATCGCTGGCTTGAACACCGATGACGCGCACGCCTGGGCGGCGCGCCTTGATCACAGCTGCCATGCCGGCGGCCAGGCCGCCGCCGCCGATCGGTACAAACACGGCGTGCAAGGGCCCTTGGTGTTGATCCAGCAGCTCCAGTGCGATGGTGGCCTGACCGGCAATTACATCCAGGTCGTCGAAGGGATGCACGAACGTAGCGTCGCGCTGGTCACGCAGGCGCTGGGCTTCCGCTTGCGCGTCGCTGTACGAATCGCCGTGCAGTACCACCTCCGCATACGCACCACCGAAGCGCCGCACCGCGTCGACTTTCACCTGCGGCGCAGTCACCGGCATCACGATCATTGCGGGAATTTTCAATCGCGAAGCAGCCAAGGCCACGCCTTGCGCATGATTGCCAGCTGAGGCCGCGATTACGCCACGCAGGCGTTCGGCGGCATCGAGCTGTGCCATGCGGTTGTAGGCGCCGCGCAGCTTGAACGAAAACACCGGTTGCTGATCTTCGCGCTTGAGCCATACATCAGCGCCGAGTCGCGCGGAAAGCAGCGGTGCGCGTTCCAAAGCGGTATGCTGCGCTACTTCGTAGACACGCGCCACTTCCGCACGACGCAATATGGCCGCGGCGGTGGGTGCCGATGGTTTGTCCGCGAGCTGTGCGTTCATGCGTGCGTCGCGTGTTGTACCTGCAATACGTCCACCAGTTTGCGCGTCTGCTGCAGGATTTGCGTGAGCGCGGCGTTGTCGCCGCGCACAGTCAGGATCAGGTGCGATACCGCCGGATCGGTCGTGGGCGCCACGGTCAGCGTGTCGATGTTATGTCCGCGCGCGGCAAACAGGCCTGCGACGCGAACCAAGGCGCCGGCTTCGTTCTGCAGAAGGATGGAAAGCGTGTGTTGCATGAGCCTGTTCCCGTGTGACGTGTCTTGAGCGTGGGTGGTTCAGAAGGCGTCGGCGGCAGCCGCTTCGCCGGTTTGCGCCACCGTGCGGGCTGGAATGAAGTCGCCGGTGATCATCTGCGAGTAGTTAGCACCGGGACCGACCATCGGATACACACCGGCATCCGGGTCGATCATCACTTCCAGGAAGGCCGGACCGTCGAAAGCAAGGAACTCGGCGATGGTGGCGGCCAGGTCCTCAGGGCGCTCCAGGCGGCGTGCCCAGCCGAAACCGTCGGCTTCGGCGGCACGCACGAAATCCTTGCGATGCAAGCTCTTGTCGGAGGAGGCGAAGCGGGCCTTGAAGAACAGCTTCTGCCACTGGCGCACCATGCCGTCGCCAACATTGTTCAACACCACGATCTTGACCGGCAGGCCGTAGGTGGTGACGGTTTCCAGCTCGCCCAGGTTCATGCGGATGCTGGCATCGCCGTCGATGTCGATCACCAGCGCGTCGCGCTGCGCGAACTGGGCGCCAACCGCGGCGGGCAGGCCGAAGCCCATCGTGCCCATCGAGCCGGAGGTAAGCCAATGCCGCGGCGCGCGGAAATCCAGGTATTGCGCCGCCCACATCTGGTGCTGGCCCACGCCGGTGCTGATGATGGCGCGGCCCTGCGTGTGGCGGTTGATCTCTTCCAAGACGGCGTAGGGCTGGATCAAGTTGCTGTCGCGGTCGTAGTTCATCGCGTGCCTGCGTTTCAAGGCGGCGACATGCGCATGCCAATCGGCCAGCGCCGGCTGGTCGCCGTGAGCCTTGCCGTATTGCGTAAGGCGTTGCAGTGCACGGTCCAGCGGGCCGACATGATGCCAGTCGGCGTGCTTCACCTTGTTGATCTCGGCCGGATCGATGTCGACATGCGCGATGAATCTGGCTTTCGGTGCGAATTGGGACGGCACACTGGCGACCCGGTCATCGAAGCGCGCGCCCAGCGCGAACAGGAAATCGCAATCCTCCACCGCGTAATTGGCATAGGCGGTGCCGTGCATGCCCAGCATGTGTAGCGCCAGCGGATGGGTGGTGTCGAAGCCGCCGATGCCCATCAAGGTGGTGGTGACCGGCAGGCCGAAGGTCTCGGCAAACTCGCGCAACAACGCTGCCGCGCCACTGGCGATGACGCCACCGCCGGCATAGATCAGTGGGCGCTTGGCCTGGCGTAGTGCCTGGAAAAAAGCGGCACAGTCGGCATCGCTCAGCGTGGCCTGCTCCACCGCGCGCAAGCGTGCGCGGTAGCCGGGAAGAGGTAGTTCCTCCTTGCCGTCGAACACAACCGTCGCGTTCTGGATGTCTTTGGGCACATCCACCACCACCGGGCCGGGCCGCCCGCTGCGCGCGATGGCGAACGCGGTGCGCAGCGTGGCTTCCAGGCGCTCGGCTTCGGTCACCAGAAACACGTGCTTGGCGCAGGCGCTCATGATGTTGCTGATCGGAGCCTCCTGGAAGGCATCGCTGCCGATCGCCTGCGTGGCTACCTGCCCACAGACCACCACCATCGGAATTGAATCGGCCATGGAATCGCGCACCGGCGTCACCATGTTGGTGGCGCCCGGACCGGAAGTAACGATGGCTACGCCTACCTTGCCCGACGCGCGCGCATAACCCGATGCCATGAAGCCGGCACCTTGTTCGTTGGCCGGCACGATCAGCGGCATCGGTTCGCTGCCATCGGGCTTGGGGTGTTCCGCGTTGTGACGGAACACCGCGTCGTAAACCGGCAGGATCGCGCCGCCGGAATAACCGAACAGTACGTCCACGCCTTCATCCGCCAGCACTCGTACGACGACATCCGCACCGCTCATGGCAAGACCTGCCAGCGGATGGCGCGCGATGGCCGGTTCGGCCTCGGCGATGGATGGGGGTTTGCGCAATGGCATGTTCACGTCGATCCCTTGGTGATGTTGGAAGCGTGTGGTAAACGAAACAATGGCGGGGCAGCGTGCCGATCAAGTCCGGACCGGCACGCCGTACATCTGAACGATGCGCTCGTCTTGCGCGTGCGAGGAAAAGAGTTCCCACTCGATGCCGTTCACATCTGCTGTGCTGGTGAAATCCTTCGCGCTGTCGTCCTCGAAGCCGATATGCCGCAGCTGGCCGGCGCGCTCGGCGTTCTGGTTGATCGAGAAATTCAGCAACTCCGTGCGCCACATCGCGTACTTGCCCTCGACCACGACGGCTGGCTGCCGACCCAGGCGCACGCTGTAGTCGGCGATGGAAGCGCCGAGATCGCCAACTGCCAGGGCAATGTGGAAACGTTTCATAGATGCATTCCTGAAAGGAACCATGCGGCGCTCACCGCCGGAGGCAGGGGGAGCGAAGTGAGCGCCGCATGGTGTTTAACCCACCTTTTTCAGCGCCGGTTGGCCACTCTTGGCGCCGCTCTGCAGCCACGCCATGCGCGCGCGCAGCTTGGCGCCGACCTGTTCGATCGGATGCTCCAGGTCGGCCTGCTTGAACTTCTTGTAGTTCGGCAGGCCGGCCTGGTATTCGGCGACCCAGTTGCGCGTGAAGGTGCCGTCTTGGATGTCCTTCAGCACTGCCTTCATGCGCTCCTTGGTACCGGCGTCGATGACACGCGGGCCGCTGACGTAGTCGCCGTATTGCGCGGTTTCGGAGACGAACTCCAGCATCTTGGTGATGCCGCCTTCGTAGAACAGGTCGACGATCAGCTTCAGCTCATGCAGCACTTCGTAGTAGGCAATCTCGGGTTGATAGCCGGCTTCGACCAGCGTTTCGAAGCCCTTCATCACCAGCTCGCTGGCGCCACCGCACAGCACGGCCTGCTCGCCGAAGAGATCCGTTTCGGTTTCTTCCTTGAAGTCGGTCTTGATCAGCATCGCGCGAGCACCGCCCAGGCCCGCGGCGTAGGCGGTGGCCTTTTCTTCAGCGTGACCGCTCACATCCTGATGCACGGCGTAGATACAGGGCACGCCGCGTCCGCGTTCGTACTCGGTGCGCACCAGTGCGCCCGGACCCTTCGGTGCGACCAGTACCACGTCGATGTCGGTGCGCGGCTCGATCATCTTGAAGTGCACGTTCAAGCCGTGCGCGAACAGCAGCGCGGCACCGGGCTTGATGTTCGGCTCGATCGACTGCTGGTACAGCGCGGGCTGCACCATGTCCGGCGTGAGCACCGCGACCAGGTCGGCATCGCGCACCGCTTCGGCCGGTTCAACTACATGGAAGCCATCGGCAACCGCCTTGTGCCAGGTGGGGCCGTTCGGGCGCAGGCCGACGACGACATCCAGGCCGGAGTCCTTCAGGTTGAGCGCGTGGGCGCGGCCCTGGCTGCCGTAGCCAAGAACGGCGATGCGCGCCTTGGCGAGCGTTTCGGTGGTGGCGGTGGTGCTCATGCGGTGACTCCTGCTTCGGAATGGGAGGTGGTGGCTTGCTTGGATGAACGGGTGGAGGGTTGCGTGGTGGCGCCTTGAGAGGCCGAGCCCACCAGTTGTGCGTATTTGGCGAGCGCGCCGCGCGTGACCTTCGGTGCCGGCGGTTGCCAGCCGGCGCGGCGCGTGGCGAGATCGGCATCGGTGGAGATCGTGCGCGACTGCGCGTCGATCACGATGCGATCGCCTTCATGCAGCAGGGCGATCGGGCCACCGCGTGCGGCTTCCGGTGCGATGTGGCCCACCATGAAACCGTGCGTGGCGCCGGAGAAGCGGCCATCGGTGATCAGCGCGACGTCGTTGCCCAGGCCACGGCCAATCAGTGCGGCAGTGACGCCCAGCATCTCGCGCATACCGGGGCCGCCGGCCGGGCCTTCGTTGCGGATCACGATCACGTCACCCGTTTCGATCTTGCCGGCCTGCACGGCGGCAAAAGCCTGCTCCTCGCTTTCGAACACGCGCGCGCGCCCTTCGAAATGCGTGGCGCCCTTGCCGGCCAGTTTCAGGATGCAGCCTTCCGGCGCCAGATTGCCGTACAGGATCGAATAGCCGCCGCGCGGTTTCAGTGGTTGGCTTACCGGGTGCACGACGTCTTGCTGTTCGGCGCGCGGTGCCGCGGCACATTCCTCGAACAGGCTGCGGCCGGTGACGGTGGGGCTGTCTTCGAGCATGTTCGCGGCAATCAGTTCCTGCGCGACGCGTGCGCTGCCGCCGGCGCCGAACAATTCCACCGCGGTGTAACGGCCACCGGGCATCAGGTCGGCGATCACCGGTGTGTGCACGGAGGCGGGTTCGAAATCCTCGATCGTCCACGGCACGCCAGCCTCAGAAGAGATGGCCAGCAGATGCAGCACGGCATTGGTGGAGCCTGCTGTGGCGGCCACCATACGTGCGGCATTACGGAACGCCGTCTGGCTCAGGATGTCGAGCGGCCTACGTTGTTCACGCAGGCAATCCATCACCAATTCGCCACAACGGAAGGCGGCGTGCTGTTTTGCCGGGTGCGTGGCGGGAATATCGTTGAAGCCCATCGGCGACAAGCCCAACGTCTGCAGCACCATCGCCATGGTGTTAGCGGTGAACTGGCCACCGCAGGCGCCGGCACCCGGGCAGGCGTCTTTTTCAACCGCGGTCAGTTCGGCATCGTCGATCTTGCCGGCGCCATGCGCGCCGACCGCCTCAAAAACCTGCTGGATGGTGATCGGATGGTCATGGTGGTTGCCGTGCGCGATGCTGCCGCCGTACAGCGCAACGGCAGGAATATTCAGACGCGCCATCGCCATGGCCGCAGCCGGGATGGTCTTGTCGCAACCGCATAGCACCACCATCGCGTCGAGGCAGTGGCCATCGACGGCCAGCTCGATCGAATCGGTGATCACCTCGCGGCTGATCAGCGAAGCACGCATGCCGGGCGTACCCATGGCAATGCCATCGGTGACCGCAATGGTGTTGAATTCGATCGGTGTGCCGCCCGCGGCGCGAATGCCGGCCGAAACATGTTCGGCCAGTTCGCGCAGGTTGAGGTTGCACGGGCTGACGTTGGACCAGGTGTGCACCACCGCTACTAGTGGCTTGGTGATGTCCCCGTCCTGCAAGCCGGTGGCGCGCAGCATCGCGCGCGCCGGAGCGCGGTCGGGGCCAGATTTGATCAGATCGCTACGCATCGGGTCCTCGCTCAACCGCAAGCACGCAGGCCGCTCAGAAAAGCGGGCGTGGCAACGTCGTCCAAGGCGGCAATGACGGCGTCGCGGATCGCGGCGGTGCCGGCTTTGCCGCCGATATCGCGGCTGTGCGGACCGTTGCTCAGCACATGGCTGACCGCCGCTTCGATGGTGGTGGCTTCCACGTCCAGGTCGAGCGAATGGCGCAGCAACATTGCAGCGGAAAGGATCGCGCCCAGCGGATTGGCGACGCCCTGGCCGGCGATATCCGGTGCCGAGCCGTGGATCGGCTCGTACAAGCCGACCGTGCCTTCACCTAGCGATGCGGACGGCAACAGGCCCAATGAGCCGGCCAGCGCCGCGGCTTCATCGGTGAGAATGTCGCCGAACAGGTTTTCGGTGACGATCACGTCATAGCGCGCCGGTTGCGTCAGCAGCAGCATCGCCATCGAATCGACCAATTGGTGTTCCAGCTTTACATCCGGGTACTCGGTGGCGATGCGCGTCACCGTACTGCGCCACAGGCGCGAGGTTTCCAGCACGTTGGCCTTGTCCACCGAAGTGACATGTTGGCGGCGTTCGCGGGCCAGCGCGAAAGCCCGGCGCGTAACGCGCTCGACTTCCGCTACGGTGTATTTGCATTCGTCGGTGGCGGTATCGGTGGTGCGCGTCTTCGCGCCGAAATACGCACCGCCAGTCAGTTCACGCACGAACAGTACGTCGACGTGCTTCAGTTTTTCGTTCTTCAGCGGCGATAGCGAAGCCAGTGCCGGATGGACCTGCAGTGGACGCAGGTTGGCGTACACGCCCAGCGCGGCGCGAATGGCGAGCAGGCCCTGCTCGGGGCGAACCTTCGCTTGCGGGTCGGACCACTTCGGCCCACCCACGGCGCCCAACAGCACGGCGTCAGCCTTTTTGCAGGCTTCCAGCGTGGCGGCCGGCAAGGGCTCACCGGTGGCGTCGATGGCGCAGCCGCCAATCAGATGGGATTCGAATTCGAAGCTGTGGCCGCTGCGTTCGGCAACGGCTTCAAGTACGGCGACCGCCGCGTCGAGAACTTCCGGACCTACGCCGTCGCCGGGCAGGGTAACGATGCGCGCCTTCATGCCGCCTTCTCCTGATGATGTTCGTATTGAGTGATTGCGTCGTTGTGCTGCAGCAGGAAGCCGAGCTGGTCGACGCCGTTGAGCAGGCAATGCCGTGCGAAGGGTTCGAGCTGGAAGCGGATGCGCCCGCCATCGGGCAGTTCGATCGCCTGCTCGCGCACGTCGATCGAAAGCTCAACGCCGGGATTGCGCAGCAGCCAGCGGTGCTCGGCCTCGTCCAACACAATGGCGAGCAGGCCGTTCTTCAGCGCGTTGCCGCGGAAGATGTCGGCGATCTCGCTGCACAGCACCGCCTGGATGCCGTAATCCAGCAGCGCCCAAGGTGCGTGTTCGCGCGAGGAACCGCAGCCGAAGTTGCGGCCGGCGACCAGGATCGAGCAGCCGCGTGCTTCGGGCTGGTTGAGCGGAAAATCCGGGTTGTCGCTGCCGTCCTGGCGGTAACGCCAGTCGTTGAAGCAGAACTTGCCCAGGCCGGCGCGCTCGGTGGTGGTGAGGAAACGCGCCGGAATGACGCGGTCAGTGTCGATGTTTTCGTCCAACAGCACAGCGGTGCGCGAGTGGATGCGGGTTACCGGCTTCATGCAGCCACCTCCGTCAGGTATTCGCGTGGATCGGCGATCGCACCGGCAATGGCGGACGCGGCGGCGGTTGCCGGGCTGGCCAGCACGGTGCGTGCGCCCTTGCCCTGGCGGCCCTCGAAATTGCGGTTGGACGTGCTCACCACCAGCTGCCCCGGTTGCGCCAGGTCGCCGTTCATCGCGATGCACATCGAGCAGCCCGGGATGCGCCATTCCGCGCCGGCGGCGAGAAACACTTCGTGCAGGCCTTCCTTCTCTGCGTCACGACGCACGGCTTCGGAGCCGGGAACGACCAGTACGCGGACGCCATCAGCGACGCGGCGGCCACGCATTACGCTGGCGGCTTCGCGCAGGTCCGACAGGCGCGAGTTGGTACAGCTGCCGATGAACACCACGTCCACGGCGGTGCCCTGCATGGGCTGGTTCGCCTTGGCCTGCATGTAATCGAGCGCACGCTGTTCCACCGCGTTGCGCGCTGCCGGGACCGGCTGGTCCATCGCTATCGCCATGCCGGGGTGGGTGCCGTAGGTGACGGTGGGGCGGATGCGGCTGGCGTCGATGCGCACTTCGCGGTCGTATTGCGCACCTTCGTCGCTGCGCAGCTCGCGCCAGCGCTGCACGGCCGCGTCCCATGCTGCACCCTGCGGGGCGCGCGGGCGGCCTTTCAGCCAGGCGAAGGTGGTTTCGTCCGCGGCGATCAATCCGGCGCGTGCGCCGGCTTCGATGGACATGTTGCACACCGTCATGCGTTCTTCCATCGACAGCGCTTCGACCGCTTCGCCGCGATACTCAAGCACGTAGCCGGTGCCGCCATCGACGCCGATCTCGCCAATGATGTGCAGGATCAAGTCCTTCGCGCCGACGCCGCGCGGCAATTGGCCATCGACATGGATGGCGAAGGTTTTCGGCTTGCGTTGCAGCAGGCATTGCGTGGCCATCACGTGGCCGACTTCAGTGGTGCCGATGCCGAATGCGAGCGCGCCGAATGCGCCGTGGGTGGAGGTATGGCTGTCGCCGCACACGATGGTCATGCCCGGCTGGGTGGCTCCCAGTTCAGGGCCGATCACGTGCACGATGCCGCGATCGCTGCTGTCCCAGCCGTACAGCTGCACGCCAAATTCGCGGCAATTGGCTTCCAGTTGGGCTACCTGCGCCTTCGCTTCGGCGTTCGCATACGGGCGTTCACCGTTCGCGGCTGGTGGCAAGGTGGGCGTGGAGTGATCCAGCGTCGCCAGCGTGCGATCGGGGCGGCGCAGTTTCAAACCGCGCGAACGCAGTTCACTGAAAGCCTGTGGTGAAGTGACTTCGTGCACCAGATGCAGGTCGACGTACAAAACGGCCGGCGTGTCGGCGCTTTCGGGCGCTACGACGTGAGCATCCCAGATCTTTTCAAATAGTGTGCGGGCGCTCATGCCGCCTCCTTTGCGGTGGTGGTTTCAACGTGGGTCAGCCAGCCGTAACGGTCTTGCGTGCGACCATCGAACAGGCCGAAAAAGGCGTCGCGCAGCGCGCGCGTGATCGGGCCTGGCATGCCCTTGCCGACCTGCTTGCGATCCACTGAACGCACCGGGGTGATCTCGGCGGCGGTGCCGGTCATGAAGATTTCGTCGGCGGTGTACAGGGCTTCGCGCGGCAGGTCGCGTTCTTCCACGACATAACCCATGTCATTGGCCAACGTGATTACCGAGTCGCGCGTGATGCCGGCCAGGATGCCGGCGCTCGAAGGCGGCGTAAGCAGCTTGCCGCGCTTGACCAGGAACAGGTTTTCGCCGGCGCCTTCGCTCAGCAGGCCGTTGTAGCCCAGCGCAATGCCTTCGTCGAAGCCGCCACGGCGCGCTTCCAGGCCGATCAGCTGACTGCTGAGGTAGTTGCCGCCGGCCTTCGCCCAGGTGGGGAAGGTGTTGGGCGCCGCGCGATTCCATGAAGACACGCATACATCCGCGCCGCGCTCGGCGGCTTCGCCAAGATACGCACCCCATTCCAAGGCCAGGATCGCGACGTCGACGGGCGCACCGTCCCTGGGGAGAACGCCGAGCCCGCCGGCGCCGCGAAAAACGATCGGTCGTACGTAGGCTGACGCCATCCGGTTGGCGCGGATCACTTCCAGGCAGGCTTCGTTGATTTCGTCTTCGCTGTAGCCGATGTCGATTTCGTACACGCGTGCCGATTCGAACAGGCGACGCGTGTGCTCGGCCAGGCGGAAATAGGCCGGTCCTTCCGGCGTGGCATACACGCGCTCGCCCTCGAATACGGATGAGCCGTAGTGCAGTGCATGCGTGCTGACGTGAACATTGGCCTCGCCCCAGGGCTTGATGCGGCCGTTATGCCAGAGGAAAGGCGTGCTCATGCGGTGGCTCCTTCGAGTGCGAGTGCATCGGCGCTGCCGTCGCGGACCTGCCGCTCGATGCGATTGACGATGGCGAGCGCGGCATGCGCCGTCGCTTCGATGATGTCGGTACTGACGCTGCTGCCGTGCCAGTCACGCTTGGCATGGCGAGCGACCAGCTGTGCATGGCCTTGCGCGTCGCCGCCTTCGCTGATCGCGCGTACCTGAAAGCGCGTCAGCACCATGTCGGTACCGGTGGCGCGTTCGATCGCGCGCAGCACCGCGTCGACCGGGCCGTCGCCGATGGCGGCTTCGCCCACTTCGTGGCCGTTTTCATGGCGCAGCTTCACGCTGGCCGAGGCGCTGCCGCCCAGGTGTGAACTGGTGTTGAGCTGGGTGAGATGCCAGGGGCCGGTGGCATCCGGATCCTGACCCAAGGCAAGCGCTTCCAGATCCTCGTCGCGAATTTCGCGCTTGCGGTCGGCCAGCGCCTTGAAGCGCTTGAACACGTTCTCCATGGCTTCGTCGTCCAGCTTGTGCCCCAACGTTTCCAGGCGCTGACGCAACGCATGACGGCCCGAATGCTTGCCCAGCACCAGCGTGGTTTCGGCAATGCCGACGTCTTCCGGGCGCATGATTTCGTAGGTGTTGCGATGCTTGAGCATGCCGTGCTGGTGGATGCCCGACTCATGGGCGAAGGCGTTGTCGCCTACCACCGCCTTGTTGCGCTGAACGGTCTGGCCGGTGAGCTGGCTCAGCAGGCGCGAAGTGGGAAACAGCTTGCGCGTGTCGATGTGGGTGTGCAGGCCGAAGCGCGGTGCGCGCACTTTCAGCGCCATCACGATTTCTTCCAGCGCGGCGTTGCCGGCGCGTTCGCCGATGCCGTTGATGGTGCATTCCACCTGGCGCGCGCCGCCACTGACGGCGGCCAGGCTGTTGGCTACGGCCATGCCCAGGTCGTCATGGCAATGGGAGGAAAACACCGCCTTGTGCGCATCGCGTATGTGCTGGCGCAGGTAGGTGAACAGATCGAAGATCTCGGCCGGCGTGGTGTAGCCCACGGTGTCGGGAACGTTGACGGTGGTGGCGCCTGCGGCGATGGCGGCGCTGAAGACTTCGACCAGGAATTCAGGCTCGGTGCGTAGCGCGTCTTCGGCGGAGAATTCGATGTCCGCGCAGTATTTGCGCGCATGCAGGATGGAAGCGACCGCGGTATCCAGCACTTGCTGCTTGCTCATGCCGAGCTTGTGTTCGCGATGCAGCGGGCTGGTGGAAAGAAACAGGTGAATGCGTGATCGGTGAGCGCGCTCCAGTGCGCGTGCCGAGGTGTCGATATCGCCGGTTTGACATCGCGCCAGGGCGCACACGGTGGTGTTGCGCAAACTTCGCGCGATTTCCTCGACGGCGGCAAAATCGTCCGGCGAGGCTTGCGGAAAACCGGCCTCCAGCACGTCCACGCCTAGCGCTTCCAGCGCTTGTGCCATGCACAATTTTGCGCGCCTATCCATGGAAAAGCCGGGGGCCTGTTCGCCGTCGCGAAGGGTCGTGTCGAAGATGCGTACGCGATCTTCGGCGCTGTCCGTACTTTCACCTGAGTCGTTCGGTTGCGCTGTTGCAGAGGTCATGGCCTGGCTCCGTTTCGGTGCAGACGAGGGCGATAAAAAACCCCGCATCCTGGTGGGTGCGGGGTTCTTTGGGGGTCTCGGTTAGTTTTGCTTTACCTTGACACGCGCCCTCAGCCCGCACCTCCGTTGGTAATGAGGAGTACGAGTACAAGGGAAAGAAGAAGGAGGCCGGTGAGCGGCAGCGCGTCGATCAACGTCGGTGGACGGATCGCTGCGATGAATTCGCGCTGGCTGTTGCGTTGCGGCATGTCGTCGACCGTACGGCATGCTGCGCGGACATGTCAACACTTTTTTTATGAGAAATTTTCCGAATTGCCGATTCGCACGCGAATGGATGGCTAAACGTCCATAGCTATCAAGCACTCACGGGCATTTTGGTTACATGCGCAACTTAAGGTTGTTGCATTCGAAACCAAATCATTCCGTGCATTTCATACGTGCGATGCGGTGCGGAGCGTAGGTATTCGAATAAGCGCGATGCGCAGAGCCGCAAGAACAGTGCTTAATTCCGCACAATTCATGAAGCCGCGTAGGCTGGGATGACAATCCCGGCATCGGGATCTTTGCGTGCATGGTGATGCTGGGATTGCCATCCCAGCCTACGCGGCGCTTCGGTGGGTTGGGGGCGAACCCCAGGATGCGATCTTCAGCTGTGCGGGCTTAGCCGCGCGAGGCGCATGTCCAGCCAACGCTGGACGTCCGGCCACTCGTTGGCAAGGATGGAATAGCAAACCGTATCGCGCAGCGTGCCGTCCGGGCGGCGCTTATGATTCCGCAGCACGCCATCCTTGCGCGCGCCCAGGCGCTCGATCGCCCGTTGCGAATCCAGATTGCGATGGTCGGTATGGAATTCCACCGCCACACAGTCGAGCGCCTCGAAGGCGTGTTTCAGCAACAAGCGTTTGCAGGCGGTGTTGAGGTGGCTCTTCTGCCAGCGCTTCGCATACCAGGTGTAGCCGATTGCGAGGCGCGGCAGCTCCGGTACGAAGTCGTAATAGCGCGTGGTGCCGACGATCTCGCCGCTGGTCTTCTCGCGCACGGCGAAGGGCAGCATGGCGTTGGCTGCCACGCCGGCGAGTGCCTTCTCGATATAAGCCTGAGCCTGGCCCGGCGCCGGGGCGCTGGTGAACCACAGGTTCCACAGCTGGCCGTCCGCGGCGGCGGCCTCAAGCTCGCTCGCGTGCTGCAGGCCGAGGGGTTCGAGCAGGACGTGATCGTCCTGGAGCGTCGTCGGGGTGAGCGGCATCAGGCGTCCAGGTCCGGGATCAGTTTGCTTTCCAGCCTCGCGATGGCGTCCTTGAGCAACAGCTTGCGCTTCTTCATGCGGGTGATCTGCAGCTCGTCACAGCCGATCGAGTTGGACATCTGCTGGATCGCCACGTCCAGGTCGCGGTGTTCCTGGCGCAATTCGGCCAGTAGATGGGCGATCTGGGCGGGGTCCTGGGCCTGCATGGTGGCGTAGCACGGGGTGGTGGCGGGGAGACCATCATTGTAACCCGCCCCGGACATGGCGGCGGGGCAGGTACAATACGCGTCTGCCCGTCGCATCCCCTTGTCGCCCATGTCCGCCCATCCCGAGGCCTCTTCGCCCGATCTCGCCCGCAAGCGCGCCTACGAGGCCGCCAAGCTGGCCAAACGCCTGCGCCACCAGGTCGGCCAGGCGATCGCCGACTTCAACATGATCGAGGATGGCGACAAGGTGATGGTGTGCCTGTCCGGCGGCAAGGACTCCTACACCTTGCTCGACGTCCTGCTGTCTCTGCAGGCCAAGGCACCGGTGCGCTTCGAACTGATCGCGGTGAACCTGGACCAGAAGCAGCCCGGGTTTCCCGAGTATGTGCTGCCGCAGTACCTGAGCGAGCGTGGCGTGCCGTTCCACATCATCGAGCAGGACACCTATAGCACGGTCACCCGGGTGATCCCCGAGGGCAAGACGATGTGCAGCCTGTGCTCGCGCCTGCGCCGTGGCGCGCTGTACGCCTGGGCGGCGGAGAACGGCGTCACCAAGATCGCGTTGGGCCACCACCGCGACGACATCCTCGCCACGTTCTTCCTCAATCTGTTCCATCAGGCCAACCTGAAAGCGATGCCGCCCAAGCTGCGCTCGGACGACGGCCGCCACGTCGTAATCCGTCCGTTGGCCTATTGCAAGGAAAGCGACATCGCCGACTACGCCGAGCACAAGCAGTTTCCGATCATTCCCTGTAATCTCTGCGGTTCGCAGGAGAATTTGCAGCGCAAGGCGGTCGGCCGCATGTTGCAGGAATGGGAGCGCCAGTACCCTGGGCGCAGCGAAACCATATTTCGCGCGCTGGGCAATGTGGCGCCCTCGCAATTGGCGGATCGCAAGCTGTTCGATTTCGCGACGCTAGGCTCACGCGAAGGCGCCAAACGCGCCGACGCGCACGGCTGGCTGGCTGGAGGCGAAAGCGAGCACGACACCTAAGTTTCAGGCGGACGTCTGGACGTCCATATTTTTTCTCCCTTTTTGCATCGAGTAGAACCGTGTCCCATTTCGCATCCGTTGAAATGACCCCAGGCGATCCGATCCTGGGCCTCACCGAAGCCTTTGTGGCCGATTCGCGTCCCGGCAAGGTCAACCTGGGCGTGGGCATCTATTACGACGAAAGTGGCCGTATTCCGGTGCTGCGCGCGGTGCGCGAGGTGGAGCAGGCGCTGGCGAAAGAATCGCTGCCGCGTGGCTATCTGCCGATCGACGGGCTGCCGGCCTACACCCAGGCCACGCAAAAACTGGTGTTCGGACCCGACTCGCCGCTGCTGGCGGCTGGCCGCGTGGCCACCTCGCAGACCGTCGGCGGCAGTGGCGCACTGCGCGTAGGCGCGGAGCTGCTGAAAAAGGCGCTGCCCAACGCCAAGGTGGCGATCAGCAGCCCGAGCTGGGAAAACCATCGTGTGGTGTTCAACGCGGCTGGTTTCGAAGTGGTCGATTACGCCTACTACGACGCGGCCACCAATGGCCTGGATTTCGCCGGCATGCTGGCGGATCTGGGCAAGCTGGAGCCGGGCACGGTGGTGCTGCTGCACGCTTGCTGCCACAACCCCACCGGCGTGGACCTGTCGGTCGAGCAATGGAAGCAGGTCGTTGCACTGGTGAAGGATCGCCAGCTGCTGCCCTTCATCGACATGGCCTACCAGGGTTTCGACAAGGGCATCGACCAGGACGCCGCCGCCGTGCGCCTGTTTGCCGAATCGGGCATCGATTCGTTCGTGGTGGCGAACTCGTATTCCAAGTCGTTCTCGCTGTATGGGGAGCGCGTGGGCGCGCTGTCGGTTGTGGGCGCCACTCGCGAGGAAGCGTTGCGCGTGCAGTCGCTGGTCAAGCGCATCATCCGCTCGATCTATTCCAGTCCTTCTACGCACGGCGGTGCTCTGGTGGCCGGCGTGCTCAACAGCGGCGAATTGCGTGCGTTGTGGGAACAGGAACTCACCGAAATGCGCGAACGCATTCACTCGATGCGTGCCGGCATGGTAGAGAAGCTCGCCGCGCACGGTGCGCCACAGTTCGGCTTCATCCAGCAGCAGGCCGGCATGTTTTCGTACTCGGGCCTGAGCAAGACGCAGGTAGATCGCTTGCGCGAAGAGCATGCGATCTATGCGATCGGCACCGGGCGCATTTGCGTGGCGGCGCTGAACCGCAACAATCTGGATACCGTCGTGACCGCAGTGGCTGCTGTCATTCGCTAAGTTTCATCACGCCGATGACCGCTCCCTCCCCTACGCGCAGTAGGGGAGGGTTGGGGTGGGGTGTAGACCCTCACGCTTACGGCAAGCTCCAGCAACCCCCTCCCAACCTCCCCCTGCAAGCAGGGGGAGGGGGTATCTATCGGACCCAAGCATGTTTTTTCGCAACCTTACGTTGTTTCGCTTTTCCCCCGCCGTTGCCGAAGACCTGACACGCCTCGATGAAGCGCTGGGCGATCATCGCCTGCGCCCTTGCGGTCCGCTGGAAATGGGAACGCGCGGTTTCGTGCCGCCGGTCGGTCGTGGCGACGACGCGCCGATGACGCACGTAGTAAACGCGTGCACGCTGATCACCGTCGGCAGCGAGGAAAAGCTGCTGCCTTCGGCGGTGGTCAACGATGAGCTGCAGCGCAAGGTGCAGAAGATCGCCGAAGAAGAAGGGCGCAAGGTCGGTGGGCGCGAACGCAAGCGCCTCAAGGAAGACCTGCTCACGGAACTGCTTCCGCGCGCCTTCGTGCGCAGCTCGCGCATGTCCGCTTACGTTGATCGCAAGCACGGCTGGCTGGTGCTCGATACCGCGAGCCGCAAGAACGCGGAGAACGCGCTCACGCAGGTGCGCGAAGCACTCGGCAGCTTCCCCGCCGTGCCGCTCGCGCCCGAAGAGGGTCCGCGTGTCTTGATGACGGATTGGCTGGCCGGTGGCAACCTGCCAGGCGGCCTCGCGCTGGGCGACGAATGCGAACTGCGCGATCCGGCCACCGCCACCGGCGCGATCGCACGCTGCCGCCGCCAGGATCTGGATGCGGAGGAGGTGAAGGAGCACCTGCGCAACGGCAAGCAGGTGTTCCAGCTCGGCCTGGTGTTCGACGATCGCATCAGTTTCGTGCTCGGCGAAGACCTGGTGCTGCGCAAGCTGAAATTCCTCGATGCGGTGCTCGATGAAATGGGCGACAGCCAGCAGGATGCCGCGGCCGAAATGGATGCCCGCTTTGCCCTGCTCACGCTGGAGCTGGAGCGGCTGCTGGGCAAACTGGAGGAGTGGTTCGGCTTGCCGCGGCCGGAGTAGCCAAGCTCCCGCCCCGGTCTTTTTGGGGAGGCGGCCGGCCTACGGACAGCCCCTCGCCAGCCCGCGCTCCTGCCAGGGAGCGGGCAAACACCGTCCCAGCCGCTCTGAGACGCGCATCAGACCGGGCTTCCCGCAAAAGGGGCAAAAAAGCCCTTGCGCGAAGCCTCGGCACCCCACATCCTGCCTTTGCCCAGACCCCCCCTCCCCTTCGGTCTGGGGGCAGTATGGGAAGGCTTAGATCATGGCGTATCTCGACGGCGACTGGCTGGAGCTGGCGACCCCCAGCGGCAACACTATCCGTGTGCTCAAAGCTTCGCATCCACGGGCGCGAAGACTGCGCCTGACGGTGTCGACGAAGGGTGCACGCGTCACCTATCCCCAAGGAACGCATCCTTCGCAGGTTAACGCTTTCCTGCGCCACAACGCCGACTGGCTGGAGAAGAAGCTCGGCGAACTCAACCTGGTGATCGAGCCGCTGCCACCGCTGCGCGTGGGCTCCCCGATTGAATTCCCCTTGCGCGGCGAGGCCATCACGCTGGACTGGGCCGAAGGCGCGTATCCGCGTGTCGTGGCCTATGAAGGCGGCCTCACGCTGGAAATTCCCCGTCCGCATAGCCGCGCCTTGCCGGTCGCGCGCGGCCTGCTTGCATCGTATTTCGAAACCCAGATCCGTCGCGACGTCTCGCGCTGGCTCGCCGGCTATGTACCGCAACTGGGTCTTGCGCCAACCGCGTTGCGTATTCGCCCGATGAAGAGTTTGTGGGGCAGCCTGGATACGCGCGATCGCATCAATCTGGATCTCGCGCTGGCCCTCGCGCCGCCGGCAGCGTTGCGCTACGTGCTGGCGCACGAGTTGTGTCATCTGAAAGTACGCAACCACTCGCCACGTTTCTGGGCGCACGTGGAGGCGATCTTTCCCGATTGGCGCGAACAGCGTGATTGGCTGCGCCAGAACGGCGCCTTGCTGAAAGCCGAGCTGGATCGCCTGATCGCCGACGTCGCCGACTGAGAAGCGCCATGCGCCACTTCTTCTGCAGCAGGGAAGAACGCGGCTCGGACAGCTTCACCCGCATTGCACGGCCATCTTCGTAGCGTTTGGGCATTGATCGCATCGCACGCTTTTTCATGGCAAACGCGATGCCGATGCGAAAACGTGATGAATGAGAAGACACTTGCCAGCCTACGCGCCAGACCCGCAGGCGTGGCGCCAGCCGATACGTTGACTCCCGCGGATCGCTACCGGGAATTGTTCGTCGACGTGCAGATGAATCGCGTGTTCGCCGACAGCAAGACTTTCGTCGACTGTGCGCCGCTAGGCGAGCCTGAAGGCATCCTGGCTTTGTACCGGGAGCAACGGGGCAGGCCGAAATTCGACCTGGCCACGTTCGTGCAGGAGCACTTCGAGGTGCCGGTGGTGCACGCCAATCACTACGTATCCGTCGCAGGACAGCCGCTGTGCGATCACATCGACGGCCTGTGGGACGTACTGAGCCGCCACCCGAACCTGCATCCTCCCAGGTCATCGCTGTTGCCCTTGCCCAACTGCTACGTGGTGCCGGGCGGGCGTTTCACCGAGCTGTACTACTGGGATTCGTATTTCACCATGCTTGGTCTGGCGGAGAGCGGACGCTGCGATCTGCTCAACTGCATGGCCAGCAACTTCGCGTACCTGATCGACACCTATGGGCATATTCCCAACGGCAATCGCACCTATTACCTGAGCCGCTCGCAGCCGCCGGTGTTTGCCTTGATGGTGGAGTTGTTCGAAGCCCGTGGGGTGGACAAGGCGGTCGTCTGGCTGCCGCAGCTGCGCAAGGAATACGACTATTGGATGGAGGGCGCCGTAGAGTTGCGGCCCGGTGATGCGCATCGCCATTGCGTGCGGCTGGACGACGGCAGCCTGCTCAACCGGTATTGGGACGATCGCGATACGCCGCGCGAGGAATCGCACCTGGAAGATGTCACTACCGCGCTGCGCAGCACTCGGCCTCGCGCCGAGGTCTATCGCGACTTGCGCGCGGGCGCCGCCTCGGGTTGGGATTTCAGCTCGCGCTGGTGCGACGACGGCAAGCTCCAAACCATCCGTACCACCGCCATCCTGCCGGTCGATTTGAATGCTTTCCTGTATCAGCTGGAGCGGCAGATTGCCGTGCTGAGCCAAGCCGATGGACAGCACCGGCAAGCGGATGTTTTCAGGATGCGCGCAGGCAGTCGGCGTGAAGCGGTCAATCGATGGCTATGGAACGATGCGATCGGCAGCTTTCTCGACTACGACTGGCAGCGCCATACGCCGCGCGATGCGCTCAACGCGGCAACCAGTGCACCACTGTACGTCGGCTTCGCCAGCAAGGAGCAGGCGATACGGGTTGCGGCGGCCCTGCGTTCGCGTCTGATGGAGGAAGGCGGCCTGGGCGCCACGGAGATGGAAACCGGCGAACAATGGGATAAGCCCAACGGCTGGGCACCGCTGCAGTGGCTGGCTATTCACGGCTTGCGCCGCTACGGGCTAAATGAGCTGGCCGAGGAGATTGCGCATCGCTGGCTGCACACCGTGGGCGGCTTGTATGAGCGCGAAAGCAAGCTGGTCGAGAAATACGTGCTGGCGATGCCGCCGGGCGAGGCAGTCGGCGGCGGTGGCGGCGAGTACCCCCTGCAGGATGGTTTCGGCTGGACCAATGGCGTCATGCGCCGCTTGCTGCATGAAAGGCCGCAGCATCCCGTGAATGATGCGTGTGCCGGTTCTGCTGCCTAGCCCTGATATCACCCTGAATGCGCGTAGGCTGGGATGCTAATCCCAGCTTTCTTTCATGGCATCCGGATGCTGGGATCGCCATCCCAGCCTACGCACTACACTGTAATGACGGGTCTCAATGACGCGCCCTTGCTCAGCGCGTAGGCTGGGATGCTAATCCCAGCTTTCTTTCGTGGCATCCGGATGCTGGGATTGTCATCCCAGCCTACGTGAATGATAGGTCTCGGTGACGCGTTCTTGCTCAGTGCTGCAGCAGGAAGCTGGTCAATGCATGCGCAAACGCTTCAGGCTTCTCCATCTGCGGCATGTGATTGCAGCCGTTCAAGATGGTGGTGCTGATCGATGGGGCGTGCGCAAGGCCGCTGCGCAGGCTTTCAAGCGCCGAAATATCGATGATCTTGTCGTCATGGCACCACATGCCGAGCACCGGCATGGTCAGCTTGTCCAGGCGAGTCTGCAGGGATAGCACTTGTGAGTTTTCGCGCAGCTCATTGAAGGTGTTGTCGATGAAGGCGCGGTTCTTGACGTTGTCCTCAACGAACACGTCGATGAAGCGTCCAGGAATATTGGGCACGTGCTCGAAGGCCCAGGCATTGGCACGCGCGAAGCCGGCCCGGTCGTCGTAGACGAACGGATCCTTGCCGCTCATCGCCTCCTTGGCGAAGGCGTTTTCGTTGAATTTCAGGCCGAACGAATCAACCAGCGCCAATTGCCCGACATCCTGCGGATGCTCGGCGGCATACACGCCGGCAATAGCGCCGCCCATCGAATGCCCCACGATCAGCGCGTGCTGCAGATGCATCGTCTGGACGAAATCGTTCAGGCGATCGGCCTGGTTGTCGATGTTGTAGCTGGCGCCGGGATTGCGCGAAGACTCGCCCCAGCCGGGCAGATCGGGAATCACCACGCGGAAATGCGCGGTCAGCATCGGCGCAACCTTCAGCCACACTTCCTTGCGCGCCGCGAAGCCGTGCAACAGCACGATGGTCGGGCCTTGGCCGCCTTCGTAGTACACCCAGCGCGTATCGCCGGCTTGCACGCTACGCTTTTCCAGCTGCGCGTTCATCGCTTCGCGCCAGCTGTTGGCCTGCATCAGCCACTGTGGCTTGAACAGATAGCTGCCGCCGAGCACGACGATGGCGAGCACCACGATGCTGCCCAGGAACTTGAGGCGGCGGAGCAGCAGGCGCTGCCACAGGGGACGGTTGTTGGGGGTATTCATGGGATTCATGTCCAGGCAGTGCTGAGGATGTAGCTCCCTCCCCTGCTGGGCAGGGGAGGGTTGGGGTGGGGTTGCAAGAGCTTGCCGTAGCGTTTGAGTTCGCCGCGAGCTTGCTTCACCTCACCCCGGCCCTCCGCTACTACCTGTAGAGGAGGGGTCGGGATTGTGCGTCAGCGCTTCCCAGCCTTCGCAAACAATGCTTCCACCGCCTGCTGCGTCAGCGGGTGATAGCCGCTCTTCGCCTTCGCATACACTTGCTTGGCAAACGTCAGTCCATCCTGCGTCTTGCTCAGCGCACGGTACACCGGCAGGGTGAGATACAGGCGGCCGATACGCGTCATATGTTCCGCAGCGGCCTTCCATGTGGCCTTGTCGCCGGCAGCGATCGCGTGTACGTACCAGCGCATGCCGATTTCCGCATTGGGCGTGCCGGTAAGCTGCCAGGCTGAGTCGAGTTGCTGCATCTTGGCCAGCGCCGGCACATCCGGCAGGCCATCCAGGAAGTACATCCACTCCTGCGTATTCCAGCCTTTCGCGTCGAGCTTGTCTGCGCCCAGCGTACCGGCGAGGAAGGCGCTGCGCTCCTTGTCGATGCTGTCGAAACTGGGCGAGTCGGGAATCGGCGCGTTCTTCGGAATGCCGGTGTCGTACACCCATTGCTTCACTTCGTCCCAGCTCATCTTGCCAGGGTATTTGTCGATCAGGTTGGGTTTGAGATAGTCGAGCATCTGCTCGGTGGTGATGCTCTGGAAGGCGAAGTGATCGAAATAGCCCTTCAGGTAATTGTCGAACGCCTCACGCCCAAAGCGCTGCTCCAGCGTGCGCAGGAACCACGAGCCCTTGCTGTAGGGAAGGTCGGTGAGCGTGTCGTCCGCATCCACCTTGCCGGGCACCGGTGCAAGCCGCTGCGAATTGTCCGGCAGCTCGCCGATGTCTTTCTGCAGCGAGTGGATCGACAGCAGCGTTTCCTCGTCGGCCTGACGCTTGCCGTACACCGCTTCGGTGATCCGGCCCTGCACGTAGGTGGTAACACCTTCGTTGAGCCAGATGTCGCGCCATGACGCAGCAGTTACCAGGTTGCCCGACCACGAGTGCGCCAGTTCATGCGCGACCAGCGATACCAGGCTCTTGTCGCCGACTAGTACTGTCGGCGTGGCGAAGGTCATGTTCGGATTTTCCATGCCGCCGTAGGGAAAGCTCGGCGGCAGCACCAGCAGGTCGTAGCGTCCCCAGCGATAGGGGCCGTACAACTGCTCGGTGGTCTGGATCATTTTCTCGGTGTCTTCGAACTCGTGCGCAGCCTTGCCGACTACCGAAGGCTCAGCGTACACCGCCGAGCGGGGGCCGGTTTCCTTCACTGCGAGATCGCCCGCTGCAATCGCCAGCAGATAGGAAGGAATCGGATGCGTCTGCTCGAACCTGAAATCGCCGTTCAAGCTGTGCGCCGGATCGTTCGGGGCACTCATCGCCACACGCGCATCCTTCGGCGCGGTGACTTCGGCGTTGTAGGTGAAGCGAATCGCCGGCGAATCCTGCAGCGGCACCCAGGAGCGCGCATGGATGGATTCCGATTGCGAGAACATGAAAGGCTGCTTCTTGTCCGCGGTTTGCGCGGGTGGCAGCCATTGCAGGCCGCTGGCGCCGGGTGAGGTGACGTAAACGATGCGCACCGCGCGCGGATGTTGTGGGGCCTGGATGGTCAGCTTGCTGCCAAGCTGCCGGTCACGGGGCGCCAAGGCATATTTGAGCGGCGAAGTCTTGCCGTCGGCGTCGACAGCTGCCACCCCGCTGATGGTCAGGTCGCGCGTATCGAGCACCAGCGACGGCGCCTTGGGGTCTTTCCAGTCCAGCGTCAAGGTGGCTTGGCCGTCCAGCTTGTGCTGCGGGAAGTCGACCTTGAGTTTCAGGTCCAGATGGGTGACGCGCACCTCGTCCGGCTGGGCATAGGAGTAGGGATCGTTGGCGTGGGCGGCCACCGGCAGGACCAGTGCGCCAAGGGCCAGGGTACGAAGCGGGGACATCGTGCGGCTTCCATGAGGAATCGGGAGCGGCGAGTATGCCATCGCCGCCCCTTGCTTGGCCCATGGCGGAGGTTGGTTAGGGCAGTTCCCCGGCGCTGTGCGAGTCTTTCCGGGCGTTTTCGGACGCGGGATAGTCGAATGTCCAAAGCCATTGCCGCCGGATATCCGTGGCTTGCTTCCTTCAGCAGTAACGATCGGCCAATTGGTCCGTTGCCTGCACCAGCACATCGACAATCGCCGGTTCGGTTGCCGCGTGTCCGGCCACTACCACGTGAAAATCCGCGTCGGGCCAGACGGCGGCAAGATCGAAAGCATTTTTCACCGGGCAGATGATGTCGTAGCGGCCATGCACGATGGTGGCGGGAATATGGCGCAGTTTCGCCACGTCGCGCAGCAACTGGCCCGGTTCGAGAAAACCGTGGTTGCGGAAATAGTGCGCTTCGATGCGTGCAAGGCTGAGCGCGACTTCCGGCGCTGCAAAACTCGCCTCGGTTTCCGGACTTTCCTCCAGCGTAATGCCTCCACCTTCCCAAGCACCCCAGGCTTTGGCGGCTTCGAGTCGTACGGTCTGGTCATCGCTGGTCAGCCGCTTCCAATACGCTTCCAGCATATGACCGCGTTCTTCGGGCGGTATCGCCGCCGCGTAGCGCTGCCACTTTTCCGGCAGGATCCACGAAGCGCCGCCTTCTTCGTAATACCAGCGGACTTCCTCGGGATGGCACAGGAAAATGCCGCGCAATACCAGGCCAAGTACGCGCTCGGGATGCGTTTGCGCGTAAGCGAGCGCCAAGGTAGAACCCCAGGAGCCGCCGAACACCACCCAGCGCTCGATACCCATCTGCTCGCGGATGGTTTCCATGTCCGAGACCAGGTGCCAGGTGCTGTTGTCGGTGAGATCGGCGAATGGCGTGGAGCGCCCCGCGCCGCGCTGGTCGAACAGCACGATGCGATAGCGTTGCGGATCGAAAAAGCGCCGGTGGTAAGGCGACAGGCCTGCGCCGGGGCCGCCGTGCAGAAATATCACCGGCAAGCCCTGCGGGTTGCCGCACTCCTCGATGTAAAGCGTGTGCCGATCGTCTACCGCGATGTGATGAGTGCGGTAGGGTTCGATCTCCGGATACATCGTGCGCATGGGTAGAGTGTCCTTGGAAGCATGTAGGCTGGGATGACAATCCCGGCATCAGCAAGCCGCGTGGAACGCCGGGATCGTCACGCCAGATACGCTCAGTCTGCCGAAAGCGAGCGCGCCGTATCCCACATGGCTCGCGTGACCGGGCGGTTCGCATGAGGTGTCTGCAGGACAATCAGCGTAGTGGTGCTGATACTTGAGTGTATCTTCAACAGGCGATCGAGCACCGATTCAAGATGCGTGATCGACATGGCCACCACGCGCAGCAGCGCGGAATCCTCGCCGGCAAGGCGGCGGCAATCGAGCACTTCCGGAATATCGGTGACGAGCTTGCCCATGCGTGCGCAGGTGCCGCCATCGCAGCGTATGCGCACCATCGCTTCGATGCCGAAGCCTAGGCGCTTGGGTTCGACCACCGCGCGGTAGCCGGAGATGACGCCGGCCTCTTCCATGCGCTTGACTCGCTCGGCTACGGCCGGAGCGGAAAGCCGCACCTTGCGGCCCAGCTCGGCGTAGCCTATGCGTGCATCGTGCTGTAGGGCTTCTAGCAGTTGCCAATCCTTGGTGTCCCACTCGGGTTTCGATTCGTAGGTCATGGGCTGGAATTGATAGTTCGATCGATGGCGAAACATGGGGGCTGACTTCAGATGCATTATTCATCAGCCACCGCTCCAAGACTAGGATTTTCACTATTGCCCATGTCGGGATCGACCCTATGACCAGTACCGAACGCCTCGATGGGCGTGCGCTCATCTACATTGCCATTGCGTTGCTCACCTGGTCGTCTGCCTATGCGGCGATCGCGTATGCGCTGGCTTCGTTCACGCCGGGCGAAGTGGCGCTGGCACGGCTTTCGATCGGTTCGCTGTGCTTCGTGGCCTTGCTATGGCTGCGGCGCGCGGCGCTGCCTCGGCGCAGCGATTGGCTGCAGCTCGCGGTGCTCGGCGTATTTGGCCTTACCGCTTATCACCTGTGCCTCAACTATGCGGAAACGCGCATCGCCAGCGGTACCGCGGCGATCCTGATTTCGCTGGTGCCGGCGGTAACCGCCGCGTTGTCGGCGTTCTGGATCGGCGAGCGCATCAGCGCGCGCAGCGTGATGGGCTTGGGCGTGGCGCTGTTTGGTGTGGTGCTGGTGGTGCTCACCAGTGGCAAGGAGGTGCGCTTCCAGCCGATGGCCGCCCTGGTGCTGATCAGCGTGCTCGCTTCGGCGGTGTTCTTCGTGGGCCAAAAGCCGCTGTTCGCGCGCAACGACATGATCGGCGTGACCACCTTCGGTTTTCTGGCCGGCACGCTGGGCGCGGTGCCGTTCGGTCTGGGGCTGCCGCATGCGCTGGCGGCGGCGCCTTGGTCACATATCGCCGCATTGGTGTGGCTGGGCATCGCCCCGACGTTCGTTGGCTATCTCACCTGGAACGCGGCGCTGAAGCGGGCGCCAGCGTCGCAGGTCACCAGCTTCATCTACTTTTCGCCGCCGATCGCCGTGCTGATCGGCTGGGTCTGGCTGGGCGAAAAGCCGGGGATGCTGACGCTACTGGGTGGTGCGATCACCGTCGCTGGCGTGGCCTTGGCGAACGCACGCCGTCGCGCAGCTGTTGCACCTGCGCAGGCTTCATCCACCGCCATCGATCCATCCTGCAAGCAGGCCTGACCCAAATCATGAGCCTTATCCGGTTAGCCGAATCCGCCTGCCAGTTGCCGAACGCATGGTCGTCCAAGCTTGTCGCCCGATTCGGCAGCGGCAACCTCAAGCTGGTACGCATGGACGCCGGCGCCTATCCGGAAGAGTGCCATGATTACGCCGAAGGATTGTTGGTGTTGGACGGCGAGATGGTGCTGCATGTCGCCGGGCAGGTTTTGCGCGTGAACGCAGGCGAGATCTACGTTGTGCCGCCGGGTGTTGCCCATAGCGTCGGCGAAGGCAGTTACGGCAGTTTGCTGATCCTGGATAGCTGAGATCTGCGCAACCCATGCGAGGAGGTTTATGTACACGCTTTACATTGCCAACAAGAATTATTCCTCCTGGTCGCTGCGGCCGTGGGTGCTGCTGACCGAGCTGGGCATTCCCTTCGAAGAAAAGCTTGCGCCGTTCCTGGGCGGAACTTCTTCGAGCTGGAGCGCCTTTCGCGAGTTTTCGCCCACCGGAAAGGTACCTTGCCTGCACAACGGCGATACGGTGGTATGGGATTCGCTGTCGATCGCCGAATATGTCGCGGAAAGTCATCCGCAGGTTTGGCCTTCTGACGCACGCGCGAGGGCCTGGGCACGCAGTGCCGCGGCGGAAATGCATTCGGGCTTGCAGGAGCTGCGCTCGCGTTGCCCGATGAATTGCGGCATCCGATTGCAACTGAACGAGATAGGGCCGAATCTGTCGCGCGATATTGCCCGCGTGCAGGAACTGTGGAACGAAGGCTTGCAGCGCTTCGGCGGGCCCTTTCTCGCCGGCAATGCTTTTACGGCTGTTGACGCTTTCTATGCGCCGGTAGCGTTTCGTATCCAGAGCTATCGGCTACCCGTCGACGACTTTGCCGGTGCTTATGTGCAGCACCTGCTGGCTTTGCCTTCGATGCGTCGCTGGTATGAGGCCGCGCTCAAGGAAACCTGGCGTGACTCCGATCACGAGCAGGAGACGCTGAGTCAAGGCGTTTTGCTGCAGGATCTGCGCGCGGCTTGAGGTTTGCCGCTACCGCAAGCTTGCCTTGATTGCGAATTTACGCGGGCGCTGGTCATTGCCAGCACCCGCGTTGTGGGCGGCATGGCGAAATCTTCGCTTTTCCAGAACGAGTGAATAAGTAGGGTGGCGGCCATCCTGTTCAGGCTTTCGCGTGTGCATGCGCAGGCCGGCCAAGCAACCATCCGAGCGGGTGGGGCAGGGGCCACTTGGTGGGCGGACAGGCGTAATACGCAGGTGTCCCATGGCATTGATGCCCGCTTACCGTCGTCTTGCGGCTGCGATGATATTGACTCTCATGGCTGCTCCAGCCATGGCCGATGGTCCGCGTCTTTCCCTGGAGGGCGGTGAAAGTTTCCTGGGCGGCTATTTCACCTGGAGCGATGGCACGCCGGCCGTGTTTGCCGAGGCAGTGTTCGATGCGCATGCGGTGGATGGCAGCAGCTTTACCTGGGCACCCGACATCACCGCGGGCTGGATCGATGGTCGCGACAACATCAGCCGCTTTCGGTATACCCGCTATACCACCCGCGATCACGTCTGGATGCTTGCCGGTGGCGTGCGTCTTCAATACGGCGCGCCGGATGCGTGGTGCCGCCGCTTGTTCTTCAGCTTCCAGCCGACGCTGCATACCGGCCGCACGCAGGGGCTCAGCACCAGCTACGAGTTCACCAGCACGCTGGGATGGCAGGGCGAACATTGGATGCTCGGCTTGCGCCACAGCTCCAATGGATTTCTGCACATGCCCAACCGCGGAGAAAACATGCTGCTGGTGGGCGTTAGCTTTTGATCAAAACTTGTAGCCGCGATGGATCGCTACGATTCCGTTGCTGAGGTTGCGCACCTCGACGCGCCCGAAGCCCGCGTTTTCCATCATGCCCTTGAGCGTTTCCTGGTCCGGGTGCTTGCGGATCGACTCGGCCAGATACTGGTAGCTGTCCGCGTCGCCGGCGAACAGTCGGCCCAGCCTGGGCAGCACCTGGAAGGAATGGAAATCGTAAAGCTTGCCGAACAGTTCGCTGCGCACCTTGGAAAATTCCAGCACCAGGGCGCGGCCGCCGGGCTTGAGCACGCGGCAGATATCGGCCAGCGCCTTGTCTTTGTCGGTCACGTTGCGCAGGCCGAAGGCCATGGTCACCGCATCGAAGCTATGGTCCGGGAAGGGCAGTGCCTCGGCGTTCGACTGCACCCAGCGCAACCCCGACACCAGGCCGCGATCGGTAAGGCGGTCGCGGCCCACGTTAAGCATGGCTGCATTGATGTCACCCACGATGACATCACCCTTGTCGCCCACCACCGGCTTGAGCAGCGCGGCGATGTCGCCGGTGCCGCCCGCCAGGTCCAGCACGCGGTCGCCCGGCCGGATGCCACTGATGCTGACAAAGTAGCGCTTCCACACGCGGTGGATGCCGAGCGACATCAGGTCGTTCATCAGGTCATAGTTGCGGGCGACCGAGGTGAACACCTCGCCGACCAGCTTTTGCTTATCCGCGACCGGCACGTCACGAAAGCCGAAATGGGTAGTGGACTGCTCGCTCATGCGCGCATGGTACAGGATGCGCCAGGCGAATAAATCGACCTTATATGTCATATAGACAACATGAAGTGGCCTGATCGCGGCGGCCGGCGTAGCCTTGCCGTCCATCTCCACGGCGGAAAGTGACCATGAAGTCTTCGCTCGCGCTGTTTTGCATCACGGGTTTGCTGGGCTGCGCCACCGCTGCCGCACAAGGCACGGCGGCACAGGTGATTACCGCGGCCGGGAACTACCACCCCTTACCCAAGGCGGCCTATCAGCCCAACCCTGCCAATACCTACAAAGTGGTGTTCGGGTTGACCAAGGGCAGCGACAAGCCGAGCGAGGTCAATCCGGCCCTGGAGAGGGTGGCGCGTACCGTCAACCTCTATGCTGCCGCGGGTGTGCCCTTGGACCATCTGAAGTTCGTGGCGGTGGCATACGGCCCGGCTACTCCGCTGGTGTTGGACGATGAGCACTACAAGGCGCAGTTCGGCGTGGCCAACCCCAATCTCCCGGTGATCGCGCAATTGCGCAAGGCGGGCATTGACGTGGCCGTTTGCGGCCAGGCGATGGCCGAGCACCATTTCGCCAATGAATGGGCATCCAAGGACGTGACGCTCAGCTTGTCCGCATTGACCACCATCACCGAACTGGAGCAGCAGGGCTACGCCCTGATGCCGCTGTAAACTTAGGAGCCGATCATGTCGCCTACATGGAAGCATTGCCGGCAGGTGTTGCTGGCAGGCTGGTTGTTTGCCGCCGGCAGTGCGGTGCAGGCCACGCAGGCGGACTACCTGCCGCCGTGGAATCCGCCGCCCACCGGCGGGGTTTCGTTCGCGGTGCCGCCGTTCGATGCGATCGCCGACTTGCATGGTGACATCGTCGACCCGCAGCTCACGGTGTTCTTCGCCGGCAACCAGTTCATGGTGGTGCACGATCTGGTGGAGGCGTTCAAGCAGCGCTATCCCCAGTACCAGCGTGTGTTCGTGGAAACTTTGCCGCCAGGCATCCTCGCCAAGCAAATCGAAAGCGGCTCGCTGGTCGTGGGCAATCTGCGCATCGCACTGAAACCGGACGTCTTCACCAACGGCAAGGGCTCGATCGCCGAACTGCAAAAACAGCACGCCTGGTTTGCGGCAACCACCGACTACGCGCGCAATCCGCTGGCGATCATGGTGGCAAAAGGCAACCCCAAGCATATCGAAGGCCTTGAGGACCTTGGCCGCGCCGACGTGCGGGTGAGCATGCCCAATCCGCAGTGGGAGGGCATCGCCAAGCAGATCGAAGCCAGCTATCGCAAGGCCGGCGGCGATGCCCTGGATCGCCGCATCATGCAAGACAAAGTGAAGGACGGCAGCACTTATCTCACGCGCATCCATCATCGCGAATCGCCGCTACGCGTTTTGCGGGGCGAATCGGATGCGGCGCCGGTATGGTCGACCGAGGCGTATTTCCAGCAGCAGATCCTGCGCCGTCCGGTGGAAACGATCGCGATACCTGCGGGCCAGAACGTCACGGCCACTTACACCGCCGCACGCATGAAGGATGCGCCGCATGCCCAGGCCGCCAAGGATTTCCTGGCGTTCATGGCTTCCACCGAGGCGCAGGCGATCTACCACAAATATGGCTTCCAGCCCGCGCAGCCATGAAGCTGTTTGCTATCGCCTTGTTTGTGTGTTGCACGTTGATCGCAAGTAGCGCATCTGCCGATACCCCCGATGGTGCAAGCATCGTGCAGCGGGGTAACGGTCATGGCGTAGCGCCGTGCATGGCTTGCCACGCTGCCGACGGTGGTGGACAAGCGGCAGCCGGCTTTCCGCGTCTGGCGGGACTGCCGCAGGCGTATTTGCGCAAGCAGCTGGATGATTTCGCCAATGGATCGCGCACGAATGCCACCATGCAGCCTGTGGCAGGCGGATTGAGTGAAGCGGAGCGTGATGCGGTAGCGGCGTATTACAGCAAGTTGCCAATACCGCCAGGCGCACCGGCATCGGCCTCGTCTGCTGCTTCCGTGCAACTTGCGCAAACGCTGGCCACTCGCGGGCGCTGGCCGAAAGGTGTTCCGGCATGCGAGCAATGCCATGGACCAGCAGGCATCGGCGTAGGCGATCACTTTCCGCCGCTGGCTGGACAGCCGGCACTCTATCTGGGCAATCAACTGCACGCATGGCAGCAGGCGGCGCGACGGAACGATCCGCTGCAATTGATGCAAAGCATCGCCAGCAAGTTGAATGATGCGGACATCGCGGCGATCAGTGCATGGTATGCAGCGCAACCTGCCACGTTGGCAAAGGAGCAGCAGCCATGAAGTCGCCGCAATGGATACTGTTGACGGCCGTGCTTGCACTTACGGCTTGTCATCGTACGGAGCCGCAGGCCGCTTTGCCTGCGCCACATGCACCCGCTACCTCAGCATCGGCGCCGAAAGTGGCTGCCCGTTTCGAGCCGCCGGCGGAATCCTCGATGCCCAACGACGATTTCGGCAAGCAGATCGAGTTGGGACGACTGATCTTCAGCGATACCGGCCGCTACGCCAAGGCTTATGTCGGCAACGCATTGACCTGCGAAAACTGCCACCTGGATGCAGGCCGCCTTGCCCACAGTGCGCCGATGTGGGGCGCCTATCCGATGTACCCGGCGTATCGCGCCAAGAACCACCGGGTGAATACCTTTGCCGAACGCCTGCAGGGCTGCTTTCAGTACAGCATGAACGGCAAGGCTCCGCCGCTGGGTGACGACGTGCTGGTCGCGCTGGAAGCGTATGCGTACTGGATGTCCAAAGGCGAACCCATCGGTGTGGCGCCGCCCGGACATGGCTACGCGAAATTGCCCAAGCCGACGCAAGCTCCCGATTACGCGCGCGGTGAAGCTGTATTCAAACGCGATTGTGCGCTCTGCCACAGCGACAACGGCCAAGGCCAGCAAGTAGCAGGCCGTACCGTCTTTCCGCCGCTATGGGGAGCGCAGTCCTTCAATTGGGGCGCCGGCATGGAGCGGCTCGACAATGCCGCAGGCTTCATCAAGGCCAACATGCCGCTGGGGCGCGGCAATACGCTCACCGACCAGGATGCGTGGGACGTGGCGTATTTCATGGATGCGCACGAGCGGCCGCAGGATCCGCGTTTCAAGAACTCGGTTGCGGAGACGCGCAAGGCTTATCACGACACGCCCTATTCGCTGTACGGCGTCGCGGTGAATGGCAAGGTGCTGGGCGAAGGCAGCGGCCATCTCTGAGTGTCAGGAAACGTTATCGCAAATTCATGCGAAATGATGGGGCTACACGCCGTTTGCTGTGCCCATCGACATGTGCTGTCGAGCACGAAATAACGTAGCATTGCTCGCGAATCAGGGGCTGGCCAACGTGCAGCGTTGTGCCGCGTAAGGGAAAAGCAGCGCACTACCATCATTGCACGTATCTGGTCAGACACCGTCGCGTCCATGGCGGTGATGAAGGATGCTTCTTGAGCGGATGGCTTCTGGAAGAAGGACAGACGACGGCATGTCTCTGTCTCCATGTCATTGCAGGGAGTCGATGGACCGATGTCAGTTCAACCGTCAAGCAACTTGCTCATCGCGACGATTCGCGCTCGACCGTACCGGCCTATCGACCCCTCAGCCGACAGCCAACGTAAGCGTCTTCATCGCTGACGTAGGGGCGTTCATTTTTTTCGACACCAAAGTCGTGCGCACGGCACACCGGCCGCGCACGCATTTGCCTCTAACAGGGAGCGGCATCCATGAGTCTGTTCAATCGCCATAACGTCCTGGCATTTTCCGTTGCTATCGCGCTGACCACCTCCCTTACCGCTTGTGGCGGTGGTGGTGGCGGTGGCGGAAATGGCAATGTGCGACCGGTGCAGACGCCTGTGCCGACCCCCGCACCGACGCCGACTCCTGCGCCGACGCCCACACCGACCCCGACTCCCACGCCGACCCCGACTCCCACGCCGACTCCCACTCCGACCTACGGGCCCGCGCCCACCACGCTAACCGGCAGCCCGACGCCGCTCCCGACGCCGCTCATTCAAGGCTACTCGACTTTGCGCGCGCAACTGGATCCAGAGAACGTCCCCTTGGCGTGGGTCACGGCACAAAGCGTCACCGGCAATCAGGGCCAGGGTGTGAAAGTCGGTGTCCTGGACACTGGCGCACAAGCCAGTAACCCCGGCTTGGCCAATCGCATCAGCTGGTTCAAGGACTACGTCGATCCCACCAACACGACACCGCAGGACCCGGATGGCCACGGCACGATGATGTCTCAAATCATCGGTGGCACGGCGAATGCCAGCGGTTCGGGCGGCAGCCCATTCGATGGTGGCGTGGCGCCACAGTCTTCGCTGTATATAGCGAGGGTTGGCGACAGCAGCGGCAAATTCAATATGAGTCTGGGGTCTCAAGCGCTTGCAGATCTGAATGCGCAAGGGGTCAAACTGATCAACAATTCCTACGGAAGCTCGACCGCGATCACTGCTGTCAACTCGGCCGATCCGCAGATTGCACAGCATTATGCTGCCTATTCGTCGACGGCGAACAATGGCCAGTTAATGGTTTGGGCCGGAGGTAACGAGGGTAAGTCACAACCAAGCATCGAGGCAGGGTTGCCCTATTTCGAATCCAGCCTGCAAAACAACTGGCTGGCGGTAGTAAACGTTTCACTGAACTCCAACGGCCAGGTGACGGGTCTGGACACAATAGAAAAGTCAAATGCCTGTGGTGTTGCTGCGCCGTGGTGTCTGGCGGCGCCTGGTTACACATATGTGTCTCCTGCGCCGAACACCTCATTCGCAACGGGTGCGTCCGATGGCACGTCGGACTCGGCCGCTGTGGTTAGCGGCGTGGCGGCGCTTGTCTGGCAAAAATTCCCATTCTTCACGGCATCCAATGTGCAACAAACGCTGTTGGGTACAGCCACCAATCTGGGTAGCCCTGACTACTACGGCTACGGGTTGGTGAATGCGCAGGCCGCTGTAAATGGCCCTGGTCAACTCAATTGGGGGGTCTTTGACGTCAATATTCCCGCCAATCAATCAGCCATCTTTTTAAATAACATGGCTGGCACCGGTTCGCTTCAGCTCGATGGGGCGGGAAATCTCACGCTGGCGGGACAGAACACCATCGGTGGCATTGTCGTGAATGGCGGAGCGTTGGCGATAGAAAGCAACACCAGCACCACTGCCGGGGCAACGGCGGTTAATGGTGGCACACTCTGGGTCGATGGAACGCTGAATTCTAACGTTGTCGTCAATCAGCAGGGAATTTTGGAAGGAGTTCTGATCAACGGCAATGTCCTTAACAGGGGAATGATTTCTACGCAGGCCTCATTGGCGCTCCAAATCAACGGTAATTACACCGTGGTCGCTGGGCCATTCGGCGATACGCAGATTACACTGGGTTATCCGTTGAAAATTTCGGGTACGGCGACACTCAATAAATCCACGCTGTTCGTAGACGTACCTTCCGGCTACTCCCTGCAGTCGCAGGACTTGGTACTTCAGGCAAACGGCGGCGTATTGGACACATTCGGTTCGCTCTTCGTCAATGGCAGCGTTTATACCACTGGCGTTTTGTCTTATACCCCGACACAGGTAGACGTAAGTCTCACCCAGGCTTCGATCTCAGCTGTTGCACAGGCATCGATGCCGGCCGTGGCGACCACCCAGCAAACCGCCCAACACATTCAAACTGCGCTAGTGCAGGCCAACCAATGGGCCGCCACAGATCCCTCGTCGCATCAGTCGTTCCTTGATGCCGCCGGCGATTTTCTCCATGTAAGTTCCTTCGCGCAGGCTGCCGCATCGATCAACAGCCTGTCCGGTCAGTTGCTGGCATCTTCGCAGGAGCTTACTTTGCAGCAGGCGGGCATTATCAACCGCACTGTGGCGGATCGTTTGGCCGACCTGGGTGAAGATCATGCGGGACAGGGCGCATGGTTCCAAGGCACCGGCGCCGATGGTGATATCGCGCGCACTGGCTACGCCACTGGCCATTACAGCGGCGGCGGTTCTGTCGCCGGCTATGACGTCAGGCTTGCGGATAGCTTCACGCTTGGCCTTGCCCTGGATTGGAATCGCCTGAGTTCCAACTACAGCATGCAAGGGGGCAACAATACGTCACGTAGCACCGGCGTGATGCTGTATGCCAAGTACGGCACGGGCAACGCCTATGTGTCGGGCCGGGTCGGCGAAGACTGGATTCATACCGATACCAGCCGCTGGGGCGTGCTTGGCACGGTATCGGCGCCTATCAACAGTGCGCGCAACGATAAGATGACGTCAGCCTATCTGGAGCTTGGTTATGACACCAAGTCGAATGCGTGGACGACCACGCCGTTCGTCTCCGCAGGCGATGAATACCTGCGCCGGGGAGCCATCGCGGAACAAGGCGCGGGTGGCTTCGGCATCAGCGCGTCAAGTCACGACTTCAATCAGAGTTTTGCGCAGCTCGGTGCGCGCCTGGGCTACAACTGGCGTTTGGCTACCGGCCAGCTGTCGCTGAAGGGCTTTGCCCTGTATCAACGCGTGCTAAGCGGGCAAAACCTGGGTTTCACGGCCGCATATGCCGGCGCACCGAACGCGACGTTTGAACTGGAAGGCGTGAATTCACCGCGCAACAGCGGTTGGATCGGCGCGGGCTTGAATGCCACGCTGGGCGATCGCTGGTCTTGGTTCGTCAACCTGGATGGGCAGGTCGCAGGCGGTGGTACGAAGGCGGCGGTGTTCAGTGCCGGCGCAAGGTATCGCTTCTGATCAAATGGAACGGCTGCGCACGGATGTCGCCATTCGTGCGCAGCGCAGGGCTATTCCTCGGGACGGTCCGCCGAAGTCCGCTCATGCTCATGATGCTCGGCAGCCACATGCCGTTCGTGCAGCTCTTCGCTGGTGTTCAGCGGCTGGGCTGATTCCGGCGATGGCTCCGATGTGGTCGATGCCGGTTCCGTTCCAGCTGTGTTGCGGGACGAATCCTTTTCTTCGCTACCGGTGATCTTGAGAATGGCGTGGCGCATCTCGCGAGCCAGGATCACGCGGGCGTCGCGCACCATGTCTTCCAGCGCGCTGTCGTAGTCGAGCTTGCCGTTGGCGTCAGTCCATACCACGCGGCGCTCGCGCAGTTTCTGGATGAAGCCGCGGAACAGCGCCTTGTCGAAGAATTCCGGCGCCAGCGATTCGCTGAGCAGGCTCAGGCGCTGGGCGGTGAGCGTGCAGACGTTCTCCAGTTCGGAGGCGGTGATGGCGTGCGGGCCGTTCTTGGCGAGCGCTGCAATGGTGATGTAATAGCGCTCGAAGGCCTGGATCAGGCTGCGCGCGATCACGCCCAGCCGATAGGCGCCATCGTCCTGGCCAGGCCCGCGTTCCAGCACACGCGCCTCGCCGACGGCCTCCAGCAGGCCACGGCGTACGAAGAAGTCGATGGTGGCCTGCAATTGCGCGCCGAAGCCCTCGGCGTCCCAGGGCAGGAACAGTTCGCCCTGGATGAAGGGGTAGATGATGCGGCCCAGGCGCAGCACCGAAGCCCGCGACATGCGGCGGTTGTTGAGGAAGCAGCACGCAACCCATGCGGCAGCGGCGGTGAGGTGCAGGACGTTGTTGCGGAAGTAGCTCAGCAACACCGCCTGCTCGCCTTCCAGAGTCAGCACGTCGCCAAGCGGATGGCGCACGCGCGTGATCCAGTTCATCTGCTCGCCATAGGCGATGATGGCGCCGGGCGTCAGCGACGTAAGCGTCATGCGCTCGGAATACGGCAGCTCTTCGAGCAAGGCCTTGAGCAGATCCAACTGCGCGAGCAGGTCATTTTCCGCCATCGCATGCTTGGGCGTGGACAGCAGTGCCAGCGCGAGCAGATTGATGGGATTCACATCCGCTGCGCGGTTGATGTTGACCTGGATTTTTTTTGCCAGCTGGTCGACGACAGAGTTCAGCCACTCCGGCTTGGCGCTCGGGTCGCCGGTGGTTTCGCGCCAGGTGCTGCTGGCCGCATCGAGCAGCGGTGTCAGCTCGATCGGCTCGCCGAAGTTCAGTGCTACGTGGCCGTAGCGTTGACGCAATACGCCCAGGCCGCGGATCAGTCCGGCCAGCGATTCCTTTTCCTTGGGCTTGCCGGAAAGTTCGCCGATGTAGCTCTTGCCTTCCATCAGCTTTTCGTAGCCGATATAGACTGGCTGGAACAGCACTGGGCGGCGTGGCGCGCGCAGGAATGCGCGCACGGTCATCACCAGCATGCCGGCGCGCGGCGCGAGCAAGCGGCCGGTGCGCGAGCGCCCGCCTTCGATGAAGTATTCCATCGGTACGCCGCGATCGATCAGCTGCGCTACGTATTCGTTGAACACCACCGAGTACAACGCGTTGCCCTTGAAGCTGCGGCGCAGGAAGAAGGCGCCGCCGCGACGCAGGATCGGGCCGATCAAGGGCAAGTTGAGATTCACGCCGGCAGCAATGTGCGGCACCACCACACCCGATGCGTGCAACTGGTAGGACAGCAGCAAATAGTCCGCGTGACTGCGGTGACTGGGTACGTAGACCACTTCGTAGCCGGGCGCGGCGGCGCGCGCCTTGTCGAAGTGGTGCATGGTGATGCCGTCGTATAGCTTGTTCCAGAAATTGCGCAGCAGGAACGAGGCCGAACGCACCACGGGGTGGGAGTAGTCGGCCGCGATCTCCATCATCATCTTGTGCGCGCGTTCCCACGATTTGGCGTAAGTGATGTTTTCCTTGGCGGCGGTGGAGGTGATCGCGGCGCGCACCGGTTCGGCGTTGAGCACGGCATCGACCACGGTGCGGCGGTGCGAAAGGTCCGGCCCGATCACCGCGGCGCGAATGCGGCGGAAATGCGTGCGCATCACGCGGGCCATCTTGCGTGCGAAGCGCTCAGGGCGCAGTTCGTCCTCTTCGTTCAAGACCGCGCGCAGCGAGACGGGGGCGGAGAAGTGCACGACCGTATCGCGTCCGTTGAGCAGCACTGCGAGCATGCGACGGAAGCGGCCGACGACCACCCAGTTTTCCGAAAACAGTACGCTGAACCAGCCCGATTCGCGCGTGGGTGCGCGTCCGACATAGATGGATACGGGCACAATCTGGATGTCGCGATCTGGAAAGCCTTCCAATGCACGGACCAGCTGACCGAACGGTTCCTGCGGCGAACGCTTGCGATTGCGCCCGAACAACGGGCCGTCACGGCGCGCCAGCGCAAATACCGAGCGGCGCCGGCGCGTGAACGGCAGCGGTTGCATTGGGCTGGGCAAGCCCGCTTCGCGGCAGGCGCGATCCAGGATCAGCGCGTCGGAAAATCCATCACGCTCGATCACGTAGCAAACGGGGGCCTCGCCTTGTAGCAGGCTGGCCGGTTCGGCTGGATCGCGGCGCAGGCGTACCCAGGGTTCGAGCAGGTGCCCGGCGAGGTTGAACCACCAGGGGGCGCGGCTGCGGTAGTTGGAGTCCGCGGTCGTCATAGTCGGCATCTGCATAGTGTATGCGGTGGGTCTGACGGCAAGCTCAGGGCTTTGCCGCCAGCGTGGCGCCGGTGGAGCTGCTGCCGGCCGGTGCGGGTGCCGTGCTGCTGGCTGCCGGCGCCGGCGGATGCAGGAGTTGCTCGTGCTGCGCACGCTCGCTGTCGATCAGGTCCTTGCTGTACCAGCGGCCGTCCACCAGCTCCAGTTGCGAGTCGGTGCTCAGCGGCTTGCCCAGCAAGCTGTAGTCGATCTTCACGTGCGCGAGGCCATGGTCGATACCGATGGTGCTGACTTTTACCGAACCAAGCGTGTCGTCGATGGAAAGCCCGTAGATCACAAGCAGCTGCTTGATGCCCTGAAAGGCAACGCTGTACTTGTTCATCGCGGTATCAAAATCCATGTGCTGGAGCTGATCCGGGCTCTTGAGGTCGAGCTTGCGTGCGCTAGCCACCACCACGCCCACGGCCTGCTTGGCTTTGTCCTGATCGAACCAAGCCGTCTGCTGCGCCCAGGGCCGCAGCACGTCGAGCACGTCGCGCATCTGCTGCTTCTGGTTTTCGGTCATCGTCTTGTTCTGGGCGATGCCGGTGGTAAGGATGGCCTGGCCGATGCCGATCATCACCGGCAATTGGTCGTGATATTGCTGCTCCATCTGCGTCAGCTTGGGCTTGAGCTGGTCGTACAGCGTGGTTTCCGCATTGGGTGCGGTGAGCTGCTTGACGGCCTGGTCGAAGCGGGCGCGATCCTCGTCGGTGATGGGGCGTTGGCCGGGACGCGGGCGCGTCCAGTCGGCACGCAGATTGGCGTAATCCGCCGCGGGCAGGGCGTGTTTCCAGAAGCCGGCGAAGTCGCCGGCCTTGATCAGCGCTACGGATTGCTGCACGGAGGCTTCCGGGGTGGCTCCCCCGGGCTGTGCGGTGTTTTCTTCTTTCTGGTGACAGGCGGCCAGCACGAGCAGCGCCAGAAGCAGCAGGCAATGCCTAAGTGTTTGGAAACGCATGAAATTTCTCGCAAGGGAGGACGGAAGCTTGCCGTCCGGGGCAAGGGCAAGGGCGGCGCCATACGGCGGGGCGCGGTGCATCTTACTTCATCAAAAAGGAAACCCTGTGGGCGGTCGGGTCGCGCGGCGCGTAGGTTGGGATGCCAATCCCAGCTTTCTATCCAGCATCCCGATGCTGGGATTGCCATCCCAGCCTACCCAAAAGAAAACCCCGCGGGCGGTCGGGCCTCGCAGGGTCATGCCGGCAGCGCCGGAAGGGAAATGGCCTTGCCCGCAGTATTGGAGGTCAGCAGGGTCGGCGAGCCCATGATACGGCCCCTTTTTACTTCAGGCAACACTTTAAGATGTGTTCGCTAATTTATTGATTTTAAATCAATTATCACGCAGTGCCTGAATCTCCTGCTGGCGGCGTTGGGCGCGTGGCGTACTCCACTCATTGTTGAACAAGGCCGGTTCCCACGAGCCGTACGCGGGGTTGGGGAGTACGAACCAGCGGCTGCCGATCCAGTCCTGGTAGGGCGCCATGGCTTGGGCCCGGCCGGCGGGCGTATTGCTGAGCACGGTGACGAAATCGCCGAGCTGGTCGCCGAACTGCATCAGCACCCGATAGTGCTGGCTGACCAGCTGGCGGCGGCAGTTCTTCTCGGTGCCGACCTGGTCGCAGCCCGGAAGGATAATGCCCAGCCCCAGGAAGGCGTCGGGTGCTGAAACGGGCAGGCCAACCTTGCGCAGGTTATCGAGCGTAGCCGCGTCCAGGTCCTGGGCACGGTTGGAAATGTAGATCACCGCGATGCCGTGCCGGGCCGCAAACTGGGTAAAGGCCACGGCGCCGGGCAGTGCGCGCGCGCGTTCCTCCTTGCACCAGGCGGCCCAGTCGGCCTCGTTGAATTCGCCCCCTTTGCGGATCAGGCGTGCCTGGTAGGGCGAGTTGTCGAGCACCGTTTCGTCGATGTCCAGGATCACCGCCGGTTTGAGTTGCTTGGAAGACGTGATGCGGTCTTCGGCGGGCAGGGCGTCCCAGTTTTTGTCTTTCAGCGCGGCAAGCAGTTGCGACTGCGCGCTACGGAAGGTCTCTTGATAGATCAGGTCGTGCTCCAGCGCGGTCTGCGTCCAGGCGACGGCGTTGAGATTGTCATCCGCCGGAACGGCCACGGCAGCAACAGGCGCTGGAGCCACAGCAGTCGATGCGGCTGAGTTGGAATGCGGTGCCTGGCTGGCGCAAGCACCAAGCAGTAGCGTGCCCAACAGAATGGGCAGGGCCTTGGTCATGAAACACCCGGTAGAGTGATGAGGTTGCGAGAGGATGGCGCAAGTTTATGACAGACTTGCCTGGCTTCGTTTTCGCCCTGGACCGCCCCGTGCACGCAGCCTTTTCCTTCATCCGCGGCATTCGCATCGCCAGCTACGTATTGAGTGCCCTCGCGCTGGTGCTGGTGTTGAAGCTGCATCTTCTGCCGGCGCTGCTCGCGGGATTGCTGGTGTACGAATTGGTGCATGCCATGAGGCCGCTGCTGGGCCGGCGGATTTCCGGCGAACGCGCGCGCCTGGTGGTGGTGACGGTGCTGGGTGTGGTCGTGGTCGGCTTGCTTACCTTGCTGATCGTTGCCTTGATCGCCTTCTTCCGCAACGAGATCAACAACCCCGCGATGTTGTGGGAGCAGCAATTGATGCCGTTGGTAGAGAAAGCGCGCGCGCAGCTGCCGCAATCCTTGACCAACTGGCTGCCGGACAGCGTCGACGAATTGCGCGTGATGGCGTTGGACCTCACCCGCAAACATGCGATGAGTCTACAGAACGCCGGCAAGGAAACCGCGCGTGTCCTGGTGCACATCATTGTCGGCCTGATGCTCGGTGCGCTGGTGGCGCTCAACCGCGCACGCCCAGCGCATCAAGTGGGCCAGTTGGCGGCTGCGCTGAGCGAGCGTTGCCATCATCTGGCCGCAGCTTTCCACAGCATCGTGTTCGCGCAGATCAAGATTTCGCTGATCAATACCATTGCCACTGCCGTCTTCCTGCTCGGCGTGCTGCCGTTGATGGGCATCCACGTGCCGCTGGCGAAAACCCTGGTGGTGGTCACCTTCCTTGCCGGCCTGTTGCCGGTGATCGGCAATCTCATTTCCAACACGGCGGTGACCATTGCCAGCCTGTCCGTATCGATATGGGTGGGCGCGGCGGCGCTGGCATTTTTGATCGTGATCCACAAGCTCGAATACTTCCTCAATGCACGCATCATCGGGGTGCAGATCCGCGCAAGGGCATGGGAGTTGCTGGTGGCGATGCTGGTGATGGAGGCGGCGTTCGGCTTGGCCGGGCTGGTCGCCGCGCCGATCTACTATGCGTACTTGAAGCGTGAGCTTGAGCAGCAGCGGTTGATTTGAAGATGCGCGACCGTATGCAGTGTCGTGACCAAAACATCACGCCTATTTGTGATGACGTCGTGACGAAGTGACTGTGAAGAAAATCTCATTTTCCTGGGTGACAATGCCCTCAAACGGCATTTAAATGGATTTAATTTTTACAAAATCTATTTGTCGGATTTTATTGGTTGCAAATAAAAATGCCGTGGGTTAGCTTGCCGCGGTTCGTCATTTAGGGGCAGTACGTGGCGAACGACTTTGTCAGGGAGATGGGCCGAGACTTCGGTCCTACTAAGCATTCCTAGCGCATGCCCGTAGGGAGCGGGAGGGGACGGACGGCGCCGGGAATAGACGAAGCCCCGTTTTATAGGTGTGGAGCGAAATGTGAGCCCCGCTCGAGCGGCGTGCTGTGGTCGGTAGGCCGCAGGGTGGGTTCTTTTGTTCTCTATAAATGAGGGTACCCAATGTTCAAGCACAGGAAATACGGCCCGCTCAAGACAGCGGCCGTCTCTAGCTTGTTTGCTCTGGTTTCCGCTGGCGTTTTTGCGGCCGACAACAACGCCGCACAGCAAGTCGGCAATCCTTATTCGCCCGCTTATGGGCATGCCTACCGGCATGGCGTTGTGCCGACGCGTGAAGCGCACGCAAAGATGAAGGCTTACGCTGCGCAAATCGGTGCGGCGACCGGTCCTGAGACCTTGTCGTTCGGAGGCGGCATCGATGGTATCGGTGTCACCAGCGGCACGCCGAAGGTCTATCTGGTGTTCTACGGCAATCAGTGGGGCAGTTCGAGCACCGACAGCAATGGCAATCTGAATTTTTCCAACGACCCCAGCGGCGCTGGCCCTTACCTGCAACAGATGTTCAAGGGCCTGGGCACCGGCGGCGAATTGTGGTCGGGCACGATGACCCAATACTGCGATGGGCCGTCGGTGGCCAGCGGCGCCACTTCCTGTCCGTCAGGCGCGCCGTTGATCGGTTATCCCACCGGAGGGGCGCTTGCTGGCGTGTGGTACGACAATTCGCAAGCCTCGCCCGCCACCGCGACCGGCGCGCAGCTTGCGCAGGAAGCCATCAACGCCGCAGCGCATTTTGGCAATACTACGGCGGCATCGAACCGTTACGTGCAGTATGTGATCCTGTCGCCCACCGGCGCCGATCCGGATAATTACAAGACGCAAGGCTTCTGCGCCTGGCACGACTACAACGGCGACCAGGGCGTCAGCTCGCCCTACGGCGATATCGCCTTCACCAACATGCCCTACGTGTCCGACCAGGGCAGCAGCTGCGGTGCGGGCTTCGTCAATGCCGGCAACAACCTGGATGGTTTCTCCATCGTAAACGGTCACGAATATGCCGAAACGGTGACCGACCAGAACCCGGCGGGTGGCTGGACCAATCACCAGAGCGGAACTTATAGCGGCCAGGAAAACGGCGATGAGTGCGCATGGATCAGTTCCGGCCAAGGAGCATCGGCCAACGTGAGCATGGGCACCGGTTCCTTTGCGATGCAAAGCACCTGGTCCAATGACACCAACCAGTGCGAAATCGCGCATCCCATCGTCAGTGGTGGCGGCAGCGGCGGCGGTACGCCCACGGCCAGCTTCAGTGTCGTGACCAACGGCCTGGCCGCGAACTTCACCGATAGTTCCACCGACAGCGGCGGCAGCATCAACTCCTGGTCGTGGACCTTCGGCGACGGCGGTACGTCCACGTCGCAGAGTCCGTCGCATACCTATGCGGCAAGTGGCACGTACAGCGTAACCGAGACGGTGAAGGACAGCGTCAGCGGCAAGACCAGCTCGGCGACCAAGTCGGTGAGCGTAAGCAGTGGTGGCGGCTCGCAGCAGTTGCTGGGCAATACCGGCTTCGAGTCCGGCGCTGCCTCGCCGTGGTCGATGAGTGCAGGCGTGCTTTGCAGCAATAGCAGCTGCGCGGGCGAAGTTGCGCACAATGGCCAGTGGTTCGCCTGGCTGGATGGCTACGGCACCACCCATACCGACACGGTGTCGCAGAAAGTGAGCATCCCGTCCGGCAAGACCAGCGCCACCTTGCAGTTCTATCTGCATGTCGACACGGCCGAAACCACCACCACGACGGCCTACGACAAGTTGAAGGTACAGGTGCTCAACAGTAGCGGTGCAGTGATCGCTACGGTGGCGAACTTCTCCAACCTCAATGCGGCCTCCGGCTATCAGGTGCACAGCTACAACTTGAGCGCGTACATCGGCCAGACCGTGACCTTGAAGTTCACCGGTTCGGAAGATGCTTCGCTGCAGACTTCGTTTGTGCTCGATGACATCACCTTGACGGTGCAGTAAGCGCCAAACGCACCTCACTCCGACGCGTTTTCATTTTGGCGTTTGGGGTGAGGTGCCATTCCTTATGCGGGAAGCTGGGCACGCTCGATGTCTTGACGTCAATTTTGTGCAAGTTTTTATTCAGCCTCGGTGTTTGTATCAAACGCTCAAACGCCATGTCGTCCTTTGGTCGACTGGACGTCTAGACGTCCAAAGACGATTTGTTCACAACATAGTAGTTGCAATTGAAATGGCTGTGGGATAGGTTTTTGCGGTTCGCCATTGGGGATGTCATGCGGCGAACGACTTTGTCAGGGATGTAGGCCGAAGACTTCGGCTTATGCGCAATGCGTTTCCAACGTATGCCCGTAGGGAGGGGAGGGGGCGGGCTACGTCGGGAGTACGACAAAGCCTCGTTTTCATGGATCAGGAGCGAAATGTAAGCCCCGCTTAAGCGGAGTGCTGTGGCTTGGCGGCCGCAGGGCGGGTCCTTTTGTTCTCTGCCTAAATGAGGAAACAAAAATGTTCGAACACACGAAATACAGCCTGCTTAAGGTGGCAGCCGTCTCCGGCTTGCTTGCACTGATGGCGGGCAGTGCTTTTGCGGCTCAAAATACCGAACCGCAAATCAGCAATCCCTATTCGCCCGCTTTCGGGCATCCTTATCGGCATGGTGCGGTGCCGACGCGTGCTGCGCACGCGAAAATGAAGGCTTATAGGGCTTACAGAGTGGAAGCTGGTGCGGCGACCGGTCCGGAAACCTTGTCCTTCGGCGGCGGCATCGACGGCATTGGTGTAACCAGCGGCACACCCAAGGTCTACCTGGTGTTCTTCGGCAGCGACTGGGGTAACCAAAGCACCGACGCCAATGGCGATCTGAACTTCGACAATGATCCCAGTGGTGCCGCGCCCTATCTGCAGGAGCTTTTCAAGGGCCTGGGTACCGGTGGGGAATTGTGGTCGGGCACGATGACCCAGTATTGCGATGGGCCCTCAGTAGCAAGCGGCGCAACCTCCTGCCCGTCGGGCGCGCCGTTGATCGGTTATCCCACCGGCGGGGCGCTTGCCGGCGTGTGGTATGACAACTCGCAACCCTCTCCTTCGGCAGCTAGCGGGGCGCAGCTTGCGCAGGAGGCCATCAATGCCGCGGCGTACTTCGGCAATACCACGTCCGATTCCAATCGCTATGTGCAATACGTGATTCTGTCGCCCACCGGCGCCAATCCCGATAACTACCAGACGGGCGGCTTCTGCGCCTGGCACGACTACAACGGTGACGGCTCGTTGTCGGGTGGTCCGGTGTCATCGCCGTATGGCGACATCGCCTTTACCAACATGCCCTACGTGTCCGACCAGGGCAGCGGCTGCGGTGCGGGCTTCGTCAATGGCGGCAACAACCTGGACGGCTTCTCCATCGTGGAGGGTCATGAATACGCCGAGACGGTCACGGACCAGAATCCGGCCGGTGGCTGGACCAATCAAACTGGCTCAAGCTACAACGGCCAGGAAGACGGCGATGAGTGCGCCTGGATCAGCTCCGGCCAAGGAGCGTCCGCCAACGTGAGCATGGGCACCGGTTCGTTTGCGATGCAAAGTACCTGGTCCAATGACACCAACCAATGCGAGATCGCACATCCCATCGTGCAGTGATGGTTGGCGCTGGATAGCGCTTTGAGCGTCAAATGCAGGTTCACCCCAACGCCGCGGCAAAGGCGACGTTGGGGTGATTTGCAGCCCAGCCAAGTAGGCTGGGATGCCAATCCCAGCATCGCCAAGCACGCTGGGAATGCCATGCCACCCTATGGCACTACGTTTCGCTTATGGCCTTCCTCAATGCATCGTTGTCGATGCTGCCATCCCACGTATTGGCGTGCAGCAGTTGTTCCAGCGGCAGGCGGGAACGCCAGCCGGCGAGTTCCAGTTCGGGCTTGGGCAGGAATTCGCTTACGTAGCCCAGGCACAGATAAGCCAATGGATAGACCTGCGCAGGCAATCGCAAGGTTTCCGACAGACGCGCCGGATCGACGATGCTCACCCAGCCCACGCCAATGCCTTCGGCGCGCGCCGCCAGCCATAGGTTTTGCACGGCCAGGCAGGTGCTGAACAAGTCGGTATCCAGCATGGTATTGCGGCCGAGCACGTGAGGTCCGCCGCGCTGGCGATCACAGGTGATGCACAGATTGATCGGGCTTTCGACGATGCCTTCCAGTTTCAGGCGCCGATACTGCTCTGCGCGTTCACCGGAGTAATTGTCGGCCGCTTGCGCATTCGCTTCGTCGTACAGTGCCTTCACCGCTCGCTTCACATCGAGGCGGTCGATGACGATGAAATCCCACGGTTGCATGAAGCCCACCGACGGCGCGTGATGCGCGGCCTGCAGCAGGCGCGCAAGCACCTCGGGGGCTATGGGGTCGGACAAAAATTGCGAACGTACGTCGCGGCGTTCGTGGATGGCGCGATACAGGCCCGCGCGCTGCTCTTCGGTAAAACCATGATCGCTCATACAGATACCTCAAGGGCCGGCGAGCATCGCGGCGATCTTCGCCATGTGCGATTCGGCCGTTTCGCGCACCGCTTCCTTGTCGGCTTCCGGATCCTTGCCTTCCCAATGCAGGTCGTCCTGCGGCAATTCCTGCAGGAAACGGCTGGGCTGGTTGCTGTGGATTTCGCCGTAGCGCTTGGTCTTGGACGACCAGGACAAGGTGAGCAAATCCTTGGCGCGGGTGATGCCCACGTACATCAGACGGCGCTCCTCTTCGACCCGGCCTTCGTCGATGGCGGCGTCGTTCGGCAAGGTGCCGTCTTCGCAGCCGACGATGAAGACGAAGCGAAATTCCAGGCCTTTGGCCGCATGCAAGGTCATCATGCGCAAGGCATTGCCGGGCTCGTCGCGGTCGGCGTGCGAAAGCAGGGCAAGCTGCGCGGCAAGATCGCCTGCACTGTTGCCTTTTTGCATGGCGCGGAACCAGTCGGCCAGCTCCCGCAAGTTGCCCAGGCGGCGATCGCGCAAGGCGACATCCTGCGTGCTCGCTGCAATATGCGCCGCGTACTGGGTGCGGGTCAGCACGCGATCGACCAGGTCCGCCGCGCTTTCATGCAGCGAAGCGCTGCGGAACTCGTCCAGCAAGTCCGAAAACGAGGCGAGTGCGGCGGCGGGGCGTGGGCTTAGCTGACGCAGCACGCTGTCGCTGCGTGTGGCTTCGAGCAGGGAGCAATGCTTGGTTTGCGCGATCTGACCCAGCTTCTCCAAGGTGGTCGCACCGATCTCGCGCTTGGGTACATTCACCACACGCAGGAAGGCGGCATCGTCGCTGGGATTGGTAAGCAGGCGCAGGTAGCAAAGCAGATCCTTCACTTCCGCGCGATCCAGGAAGGATAGCGCGCCGGTGAGGTGATAGGGCACGCGTGCCAGGCGCAGCGCTTTTTCCACCGGGCGCGCCTGAAAATTGCCGCGATACAGGATCGCCATGTCGTGCCAGCGCACCTTGTGCTTTTCCGCCAGCGTCGCAGCCATGCCGGCGATGCGTTCGGCCTCGTGCTCGGCCTCCTTGCATTCGATCACGCGGATCGGCGCGCCTTCCGGATGCTCGCTCCACAGCTTCTTGGTATGCAGGTGCGGATTATTGGCGATCAGCGTATTGGCGGCGCGCAGGATGCGTCGGCCGCAGCGATAGTTCTGCTCCAGCTTGATCACGCGCAAGGACGGCCAATCCTTGCCCAGCTGTTCGATATTCTCGGGATTGGCGCCACGCCAGGCGTAGATGGACTGGTCATCATCCCCCACGCAGGTGAAGCTGCCACGCTCGCCCGTCAGCACTTTCAACAGTCGGTATTGCGCATCGTTGGTGTCCTGGTATTCGTCCACCAGCAGATAGCGCAGGCGTTCGCGCCAGGTGTCGCGGCATTCTTCGTCACTTTCCAGGATGCGCAGGGGCAGCCGGATCAGGTCATCGAAATCGACGGCATTGAAGATGGCGAGGCGTTGCTGGTAGAGCTGGTAAATCGTCGCGGCTTCCAGTTCGCGCGGACTACGCGCGGCGGCCAGCGCTTCCTCCGGCGACAAGCCGCTGTTCTTGGCGCGGCTGAGCAGGTTGCGCAGGCCGAACAGCACGTCGGGCTTGATTCCCTTGGGCGCCAATTCCTTGACGATGCCCTCGCTGTCGTCCGCATCCAGCACGGAGAATCCACGCCGCAATCCCGCGCGCGCATGCTCCATCTGCAGGAATTTCAGGCCCAGGGCGTGGAACGTACAGACAGTAAGTGCTTGTGCATCCTCCGCGCTCACCAGCTTGCCAACGCGCTCGCGCATCTCGCGTGCGGCCTTGTTGGTGAAGGTGATGGCGGCGATCCTGGACGCGGCCAGCTTGCGGCGCTGCACCAGGTGCGCAATCTTCTGCGTGATCACGGAAGTCTTGCCGGAGCCGGCGCCCGCGAGCACCAGCAGCGGGCTGTCGACGTGCTCGACGGCGGCCAGTTGTTGGGGGTTGAGCATGCTAGGAATGAGTGACTAGAGGTAAGAAGCGAGAATGGCCCCCTTACGGGGCTGCCCTCTCTATCTTCGCACTCTAATTCACTCACTCCTAGGCTTCTCGCGCTACCATGCCCCACCCGCTCGACCCGGCGCGCCCATGGCCAAGCTCTATTTCTATTATTCGTCGATGAATGCCGGCAAGACCACCAACTTGCTGCAAAGCGCCTACAACTACTACGAGCGTGGCATGCGTACCCTGATTCTCACGCCTGCGCTGGACAATCGCTACGGTGAGGGCGTGGTGGCTTCGCGGATCGGCTTGCGCTCGCAGGCGGAGCGGTTCACGGCGGAGACGGATTTGCTCGCCGTGACACAAGGGGATATCGCTGCGCATGGGGATCTGCACTGCGTCTTCGTGGACGAGGCGCAATTCCTGAACAAGGCGCAGGTCTGGCAGCTGACCGACGTGGTCGATCAGCTCAACATCCCCGTGCTGGCGTATGGGCTGCGTACGGATTTCCGTGGCGAACTGTTCGAGGGCAGCCGCTATCTGCTTGCCTGGGCCGACAGCCTGGAAGAGATCAAGACCATCTGCCACACCGGCCGCAAGGCCACCATGGTGGTACGCGTTGACGAGCAGGGGCGGGCGATTACCGAAGGGCCGCAGGTTGAGATTGGCGGCAACGAACGCTATGTCTCGGTGAGCCGGGCGGAATTCAAGAAGATCACCCAGGGAAACGGCCGCATCGAGCTGAAGCAGCCCAGCCTGCCGCTGGAACAGAAGCACTGATCCACCTCAAGGAACAAGCATGAGCAATCCGGTCACGTATTTTCCGGCCTGGCAGCGTCCACACTGGCAGCCCAGTGACGAAGAAGTCATCTTGCAGTTCTACGTGTTCGGCAAGTTCGAGCCGACTCGCGTACCGTCCATCCAGTACGGCAGCGACGGCTTGCCGGAAGAAGTGCAACTTTCCAGCCACCACCACCACGTCTTGCGCGAGTGGGAGGGTTATCCGCTGAAAGAGCCGCTGGGCGACCTGTTCAAGCACGATTCGCCGGAGACTTACGAGAAAGCGCTGGCCACGCCCCAAGTGCTCGTGTTGCACGGCCGGTTCAAGGACCAGCCCGATACCGGCTATTTGCGCGATACCTTTGGTGTGTTGGCGGGGCTGCTGGACATCGGCGGCGTGGCGATTCTCGACCCGCAGATGCTGACCCTGTTCGATGCCGACGAATGGCGTCGGCGCTATCTGGTCAAGGATGGCGCGCCTTTGCGCAGCCACGTGCTGATTCTGCGCGACGAGGACGAAACCGGTCGTTATTGGATCCACACCCGCGGCATGCGCAAGTTCGGCCGTGCCGACATCAGCCTGCATAATGTGCCGGAAGCCGAGGTCGATCACGCCGGCGCGTTGTGCCAGCGGCTGGTTGAGCTGGAGGCGCTGGGGGCGCATTTCGAACAAGGCAAGGCGCTGGAGCTGGACGGCATGTTCGGCGGATTGGTGGCCGAACTGGGCGGTGGTTACGACGATCCGCAGTTCAATAACACCTATGTGGCCTTCCATTGGCCACAAAGCGTGGAATGAGCCTGTAGGCTGGGATGAAATCCCAGCTGCCGTGTGGATGGCAATGCTGGGATTTCATCCCAGTCTACGGGCTTTTGCTCACTTTTGGCACTTCGGACACCAGAAGGTCGAGCGTTGCCCGATCACCTGTTGGCGGATGGCGCTGCCGCAAACTTTGCACGGCTCGCCTTCGCGTCCGTAGACGAACAGTTCGCGAAAGAAATAACCCGGCGCGCCATCCGGGTTGAGAAAATCGCGCAGCGTGGTGCCGCCGCGTTCGATCGCCCATGCGAGGATGCGTTTCACTTCTCCGGCCAGGCGCTGATAGCGTGCGCGCGACACGCTGCCGGCCGGCCGGCGCGGATCGATGCCGGCGGCGAACAAGGCTTCGCTGGCGTAGATATTGCCCACGCCCACGACGATCGCGTTATCCATCAGGAACAGCTTCACTGCTGCTTTGCGGCCGCGTGAGCGATGCCACAGCAAATCGCCGTCGAAAGCATCGGTAAGCGGCTCGGGGCCGAGATCGGCCAGCAATTCGTGCGTGGTGCCAGGTGCTTGCCATAGCAGACAGCCGAAGCGGCGTGGGTCGGTGAAGCGAAGCAGGCGCGGACGATCGCCTTGCAAAGGCTCCAGCAGCATATCGAAATGATCGTGGATGCCGGGCGCTACGTCCGGTGGCAGCACGCGCAGCACGCCTGTCATGCCCAAATGCATCAGCGCGCTGCCGGCATGCGTGTGCAGTAGCAGGTACTTGGCTCTGCGTTCCACTTCATCGATGCGCTGACCAGGCAGCAACTCGGTGATTTCGCGTGGAATCGGCCAGCGCAAGTCCGCACGCCGCAGTGTGACGCTTACGATGCGCCGGCCGATCAGATGCGGGGCGATGCCTCGCCGGGTGGTTTCGACTTCGGGCAGTTCAGGCATGTCAAACCCAGGCTGTCATTGCGGCTGGATGGACGCGCTTTGCGCGGATCGCGGCATGTACCGCAACGACACGATACCTACGCGCTCGCCCGCCTGCACGTAGACATTCTGGCCGATGGCCGTCATGGCGCCGAAGCGCAAGGTTTTGTCGTCGAGTTCAAGCTTGGCTTGCGGCGGTGCCAGGCCGATCTTCGCCAGCGAGTAGCTGCTTGCGGGTTGCCAGCTCTGCACCGGAGCCGCGGCGATACTCAGCAACTCGGTCAGGCGCTTGTCATCGGCGCGTGTCGGAGTCGCCTGATCGACATGCCACCAAGATTCGCCCCGCTTCACGTAGTGCTCGGGTGGCATTTGGCCTGCTTGCAGGGTCACGCGCGTGATCTTGTCGGGGGACAGTGGCAGCAGCGTTCCAGGAGCGGAAGCCAAATCACTGTGTACCTGCCACCACACGATGGCAAGCAGTGCGATCACTACGGCCAACAACCCTAACTGGCGTCGCAACGCACGCTTCATGCACGCCGCCTGCGCCACGCAACTAAACCGCCTATCGCCAGCAGGACCAGCGGCAAGACCACCAAGTAGCCGATGGTCAGCGCGCTCAACTCGCCTTGCGACACTCTAAGGACCCGGTCAGGCGCACCGCGTGATGGCATGCTGATGAGCTGGTCATCGCCGAGTAGCCAGTTGAAGATGCGCTCGCCCAACGCACGGTTGCCGCCATTGCCCAGATAGCTGTTGGAAAGGAAATCGCCGTTGCCGATCACCACTACACGTTGCTCGCTCTTGGCCGGACTGGGCGACAGGCGGCTGAAGGCGAAGCCGAAATCGAGCGGCCCCTTCAACTGTGCGGCGGTGTTGCCATCCAACGGTTGCGTGGTGGCCTGGGGGCTGGAGCGCAGGAACGGCTCGATCTGCCAGTCGCTCTTGTGCACCTCCGCCAGCGGCGCCACTTCCGGAAACAGCGTGGTAAGCGTGAAGCCGCGCGTGATCATGTTGGGCGGGTAGTCGCCCAGCGCGATCATGCGTGGGTCCTTCAACCCCAGCGCCGAGGACGATGCATCGACCAGCTCGCCCGGCAGCACGCGGATGCCGAGTGCATCGGCGATCGGTTGCAGGCTTGCATCCAGGTTGCCCGGATCGACCAGCCACAGCAGGTTTCCGCCGCTGGCAAGGTAATCGCTCAGTGCCTTGGTGGCGCCGGGCGCCAGCGACGCTTGCGGACCAGCCAAGACCACCAGGTCGGTTTGCGCGGGTACGCTGGTCACTTGCGAGAAGTTCAGCGGCACCGCACGCATGCCGCTTTGTTCGAGCTGCGAAACGAAGGTGCCCAGATCCGAGTTGGCGACGCCGTCCGCACGACGCTCGCCGTGCCCGGTCACGAAGGCGACGATGCGATCGTTGCCGCGTACCAGGCGTTCCAGCGCATCCGTAAGGCTGCGCTCGGTCAAGGTGTCCAGCCGCTGCTGGCGATCGTGGTAGTGCAGGATCAGTTCGCCGTCTACCGTGATGCCGAGGTTGCGCATGGCCGCCGGATCCTGCTGCGGATCGACGAAGCTCAGATGCAGGTCCGGCTTGGCCTTCTGGTAGCGCTGCAGGGCGGCGGCGACGGTCTGGCGCAGGTCACCCTGCGGGCTTGCATAACTGACGACATCCACTGGACCGTTGAATTTCGCCAGCACGGCGCGCGTTTCCGGCGACATGCTCCTGCGGCTGTTGTAAGTCCAGTCGACGATGCGGTCGTGGCGCGCGGTGAGGAAGCCAATTGCGCCGGCACCGAGCAGCACAAGCAACGCAAACAGCCAGCCATTGATGCGGCGCATAAGGGAAATGCTCATCAGCCGCGCTCCCCGTCGGCCGCTAGGCGCCGGATACCGAGCGCGAGCGCCACGATGATCGCAAGCAGAAACCAAATCACATCCGCGCTAGACACCAGTCCACGCAGCAGGTTTTCCTGATGCGTGCTCATCGCCAGCCAGTTGATGAAGCCGATGTTGACCCCCGCGAGCTGGGCGCCGAGATTCACGCAATTGAGTGCCACACCAATCATAAAGGCAGCCACGGCCGCGACTGCGGGATGTGATGCAAATGCTGAACACGCCACGCCTATTGCAGCGAGCACAGCTAGCGCAAGAAAGGTTCCCAGCGTGGCCGCACCCAGCATGCCCCAATCCAGTTTCACGCCATGCGCAACACTCGCGGGTAAGACGATCACGGACAACAGCCAGAGCGTCAACCAGATCAGCACCGCCAGGTATTTGCCCAACAGAATGCTTGAAGGCGAAAGCCCGGTCGAAAACAGCAGCGGCAAAGTGCCCGAGTTGCGCTCGCTAGCTAACGTGGACATGGTTAACAGCGGCACTAGCAACAGTGCGAGTTCGGTTACGCCAAACGGCAGGGTACTGCCAGTTATCAAACTGCTGTACAGGCGAACCGCGACCAGATCGGTATAGCCAGGACCGTCCGGCAGCGCAGCGAGCCTCACTTGGTTGAGTAGGAATATTTGCAGCAGCAACGCAAAACGCCAGCCAAGCTCCGCCAGGGCGAGGGCGGCGATAGTCCAGCCAAGCGGGCGCACAAATAGGCGGCGCAATTCGAGCCGCGTCACAGCGAATAAGGTCATGTGGCTTGGGCCTTGCCGTGCAGGGCGATGTCGAAGAATTTCTTTTCCAGGGCGGCGTGCTGGTCGGCCGGTAGAGGCTCGTCGTAGCGCAGCACGCCTTCATGCAGGATCGCCACGCGATCGCACACGGCGGTAACTTCGCTCAGCTGGTGAGTCGAAAGGATCACAGCGGTGCCCGCAGCGGCCAGTTCGCGCAGCAGGTTGCGCAGCGCCACCACTTGCACGGGATCGAGCGCGTTGGCCGGTTCGTCCAGCACCAGCAGGGCGGGGCGGTGCAGCAGTGCGCAGGCCAGTCCCAGGCGCTGGCGCTGGCCCTGCGACAAAACGCCGGCCAGGCGTTGCGCCAGGTCCTTGAGTTCCAGTCGCTCAAGCACCGCATCGCCGGCCTCCTTCAGCCGGATGCCGGTCAGGCCACGCAGGCGGCCATGGGCGTTCAGATGTTCGCGCAGGGTCAGTTCCGGCCACAGCGGGGCAGCTTCCGGCAGCCAGCCGAGGGCCTGCCGCGCCAGTTCGGGCTGCTCCAGGAAGTCCTTGCCCAGCAGGCGGATGGCCCCCCTATCGGGCACAAGCGCCCCGGCGATCAGGCTCAGGGTGGTGGACTTGCCAGCCCCGTTTACCCCAAGCAGGCCAAGGATTTGCCCGGCATGGAGGCGCAGCGAGAGATCGCGCACGGCCGGTCGGCCGGCCCGGTTGCGGGTGACCTGTTCGAGTTGCAGTACGGGAGGTAAAGCGGGGTTAGGCGCGTTCATTGCATGATTGTCAGGGTGACCCCATCCCCCACACAACCGTCACCGTCACGGTTTAACGGGAGTCCAAGTGATAGGGTTGTACCATGCTGGTAGGTACGGACGCCCTCGACTAGACTGCTTTTTCCCCTCCAGGACCCTCCCACAATGCTCGACGCTGTATTGCAATTCCTTTCCGGTGGTGTGGCCCACGCCGGATGGGTGGCGACGCTTGTCTACCTGCTGGTAGTCACGCAGATCACCATTTTCACCGTCACCCTCTACCTGCACCGCTGCCAGACGCATCGCGGCATCGACCTGCATCCGGCGATTGCGAATTTCTTCCGCTTTTGGGGTTGGCTCACCACCGGCATGGTGACCAAGGAGTGGGTGGCTGTGCACCGCAAGCACCACGCCAAGGTGGAAACCGAGGAAGATCCGCATAGCCCGCAGATCTACGGCATCAAGAAGGTGTTCTGGGATGGCGTGTCGCTGTACCGCGACGCCAGCTATGTGAAGGAAGACCTGGAAAAGTACGGTCGCGGCACGCCCGACGACTGGATCGAACGCAAGCTCTACACCGCGCACCCGTACTGGGGCCCGGCCCTGATGCTGATCATCGATTTCACGCTGTTCGGCGTAATCGGTGCCGCCATCTGGGCGGCGCAGATGGCCTGGATCCCGTTCTGGGCGGCCGGCTTCGTCAACGGCATCGGCCACTGGTGGGGCTATCGCAACTTTGAAAGCTCCGATACGGCCACCAACCTGTCGCCGTGGGGCTTCTGGATCGGCGGCGAAGAGCTGCACAACAACCACCACGCGTTCCCGAGCTCGGCCAAGTTCGCGCTGCGCAAGTGGGAATTCGACATCGGCTGGGCGGCCATCTGCGTGCTGCGCAAGCTGGGTCTGGCCAAGGTGTTGCGCGTGGCGCCCTCGCTGGACATGCGCCCGAATGTGCACCTGCCTGATGCGGAAACCCTGAAGGCCGTGCTTACCCATCGCTTCCAGGCGATGACCGATTTCTACCGCAACGTGATCGTCCCGACCCTGCGCGACGAAGCGCAACACGCCGGCGAGGGCATCAAGTCCATGCCGCGCCGCCTGCGTCGCGCCCTGGCTGACGGCGGCCGCTGGCTTGACGGTGAAAACCGCGAGCGCATGCAGGCCGTGCTGGCCAAGCGTCCCATGCTCAAGACGGTGTGCGAATTCCGCAACCGCCTCGCGGAACTGATGGAGCAGCGCGGCGCCGACCAGGCGCTGAAGGGCTTGCAGCAGTGGATCGTCGAGGCCGAGCAGAGTGGCATCCGCGCGCTGCAGGAGTTCGCGCAGCGCTTGAAGGGATACTCGGTGGCGGCTGGCTGATTTGGACGGCCAAACCCGATGAGCAAAAAGCCCGCCTGGATCAAGGCGGGTTTTTTTATGGAGATGCGTTGCAGCGATGCGAGTGCTATTGATTGGTGCAACCGGCGTATTCGGTGCGCGCATCGCTGCGCGCCTGGCTCTTGATGCGCGGTTCCAATTGACCATCGCTGGCCGGACACGAGGCGCGCTTGAGCAATTGCACAGTGAATTGGGTAATCCATCCGTGCAGGTGGCCGTCATCGATGTAGAGGCTGCTGATTTCGAAAATACGCTACGCGGCCTGGCCCCCGAACTGGTCATTCACGCTGCAGGGCCTTTCCAATCCCAGGACTACCGTGTAGCGAAGGCTTGCCTTGCCGGCGGCTGCGATTATGTGGATCTGGCTGACGCGCGCGAGTTCGTCGCGGGTATTCGTACCTTGGATGAGCAGGCGCGCAAGTCGGGTCGCCTGCTGGTCAGCGGGGCCTCGACGGTGCCAGCGCTAAGCAGCGCCGTCGTTGATTGCCTGCGTGGCAGATTTTCCCAACTGACGTCCATCGACCACGCTATCAGCCCCGGTAATCGCACGCCGCGCGGCGACGCGACGGTGGCGGCGATACTTGGCTATTGCGGACGTCGGCTATCGATATGGCGGAGCGGAAGATGGCAAAGCGGATACGGCTGGCTTTCCACGCGACGCGTGCGATTCATTTCCGGGCCGCGCTGGGTCGGTTTGTGCGATGTGCCCGACCTCACGCTTTTCCCTCAGCGCTATGCCGGGGTGCGGCGGGTGACGTTTCGCGCAGGATTGGAATTGCGCCGGCTCCATTTTGGAACCTGGCTGCTGGCCTGGCTGGTGAGGCTAGGTGTTTTGAAGCATCTGGCGCGCCATGCAGGTCGATTGCGTCGCGCCAGCGAGTGGTTCTTGCATGCGGGTAGCGATGAAGGGGGCATGATAGTGCTGCTGCAGGGTCTCGATGCGCAAGCAAAGCCACTGAGCCTGAAATGGTCATTGCATGCCGCCGCCGGCGATGGGCCGCATATCCCTGCCATGCCGGCGGTGATACTCGCCCGCAAGAAGGCGGACGGTTTGCTCAAGGCTTGCGGAGCCATGCCTTGCATGGGGCTGTTCGATCTGGACGAAGCGCTGGCCGCGCTCGGTGACTACCAGGTCAGTTCGAAGTTGGAGACGCTATGAAATGAAACGCGAGCGCTGTTCCGGCGTGGGCGCAAAACATTGCTCACTGCGGCCGAACATTTTGTAGCGGTGGCGCGCAACGAAACGGTAGGCCGCGTCGCGAACGGACCGGGGCACCGACAACATCATGGCGCTCAGCCAGCGCCAGCGCCGAGAGGGCAACCCGCGCAAGACGCGTGCAATGGCGGTGGTATCGGTATAGCCGCGACCGTCTTCCACCAGCAGCATCGAAAACGGGGAGTCGGGATCGAGGCCATGGCTCTGCAACAGTTGTCGGCCGATCTCTGATTGCATCGAAGCGTAGCGGTAGCGGCCTTCGCGATCGCGCTCAAGCAGGAAACGCACCCAGCGGCTGCACAATAGGCATACGCCGTCGTAGACGATCACAGTGGCTGACGTACTTTCAATCATCGGCAACGATCTCCAGCCAGCCTCGGTAAGCCACCAGTCGCCCGATCCATGGCAATCGGGTATCGATGGTAAACGCGTAGCGACCTTCGCGTTCGCCGCTGTGCGAAAGCACCGTGCCTAGCCAGGGACGTGGTATGCGTAGGCCTAGCAGCCATGCGCCGTTCAAATGCCAAGTCACACCGTGGGCATCTGGACTGAGTTTGAAACGCAGCGTGACCGGGCCGAGTCGCTCCAGCAGGTGTGTAGCGTCTGCATCGTGGTGCAGTACCGACTGCATGCAACCTAGCGCAAAGCGACGTGTCCATGTTTCATGGCTGCCGTTGCGATCGATGCATACCTCTAGCGCCTGCCCCGCTGAGGGAGGCGGTAGGCCCAGCATGCGCCGCAGAGCCCGCAAGATAGGATTATCGTCGCCTTCCACATCGGCTACACCACGCGCCAGCACGCGCGCGTCAGAGCCATGCATGCGACGCACCGAAGCGGGCAAGCGATGCCAGGCCATTTCGCCAAGCAGGTTGGGAAAGAGTGCCTGGGCCATTTCCATGGAGCGATCGTGTCCGATGCGTAGGCTGGGATGGCAATCCCAGCATCCGGAAGCCGGCAACAAGCTGGGATTGTCATCCCAGCCTACAGGCTCTGCGGTTGCCAGGCCAGCAAGGCTTGAAACAAAAAAGCCCGCCTGGCGGCGGGCTTTCCTGGATCCCGGCTTGCGCCGGGATGACCCGCCTAACGGCGGATCACTTGATCTTGCCTTCCTTGTAGATCACGTGCTTGCGCACGACCGGATCGTATTTCTTGAACTCGAACTTTTCCGGGGTGTTCTTCTTGTTCTTCTGCGTGGTGTAGAAGTGGCCGGTGCCGGCCGACGAGATCAGGCGGATCTTGTCGCTTTTGCTCTTGGACATGGCTCAACGCTCCTCAGATCTTTTCGCCGCGGGCACGCAGGTCGGCGATCACGGCCTCGATGCCCTTCTTGTCGATGGTGCGCAGCGCCTGGTTGGAGACGCGCAGTTTCACCCAGCGGTTTTCGCTGGGAACCCAGAACCGGCGCTCATGCAGGTTGGGCAACCAGCGGCGGCGGGTCTTGTTGTTGGCGTGCGAGACGTTATTGCCGGTCTGCACACCTTTTCCGGTGACTTGGCATACACGGGCCATGATGACCTCCGTAGATTCTGTAAACCGCCCGTTGGCCAGGGCGACATCGGCCCAGCGGCGCTGTGCGCCACGCGATGCTGGAGGGTATTGCTGACGCCGTTGTGTCGTGAGTTCCGTATCGCGTTGCGGAATGCCCGGTGAGCCGGGTCGACGTATGGCGAGCCGTGCATTATCCGGTAAAAACCGTCCGAAATGCAATCCACTCGGTTTTTTTCGGCTTTTACCCACATGGCGGCAGACGGGGATGTATGGAACAATTCCCCTCCTTTGCGCCCGTGCGCCTAAGCTTATCGAACCCGAGGGATACCCATGGCAGACATCACCGCCAACGGCCTGGCCACTGGCTCGGCCAACCAACCGCAGCTCGTGCTGCAGAAGATCTACGTCAAGGACGTGTCCTTCGAGGCGCCCAATGCGCCGCAAATTTTCCAGGAAATCGGTGAGATCACCGAGGCCCCGCAGGTACAGCTCAACCTGTCCCAGCGCGCCACCGGCCTGGGCAACGACATGTACGAAGTCGTGCTCACCCTGACCCTTACCTGCACCATCAACGAGCGCACCGCCTACCTGGCGGAAGTGCACCAGGCGGGGCTGTTCGGCATCGCCGGCTTCACCGAAGCGGACCAGGCCGGCATCATCGGCAGCTACTGCCCGAACCTGCTGTTCCCATACGCCCGCCAGATCATTTCCAGCCTGGTGCAGGAAGGCGGCTTCCCGCCGTTCCTGCTGCAGCCGATCAACTTCGAGGCCCTGTACGCCGAGCAGCAGCGCCGTAGCGGCGCGGGCGGCGAGGCGCCGACGCTCAATAGCTGAAACGGCGAACAGGCCTGAATGACATGACCGACCAGCCGATCCTGGCTGTCCTCGGGGCTGGCTCCTGGGGCACTGCATTGGCCACGCTGGCCGCGCGCAATGGCGTCCCCACCCGTTTGTGGGGACGCGACGCGGCGGCGCTGGCGGAGATGGCCGCCAGCCATCGCAATCAGCGCTATCTGCCGGATCTCGATCTGCCATCCGGGCTCGCTTTCGAGCCCGACCTGGCCGAAGCCGTGCGCGGCGCTACCACGGTGCTGATCGTGGTGCCCAGCCATGCCTTTACGGAAATGCTGGGCGAGCTTGCGCCTCTGCTCGGGCCGCACTCCAGCATCGCCTGGGCGACCAAGGGCTTCGAGCCGGGCACCGGCCGGTTCCTGCATGAGCTGGTGGCCGAAAGGCTGCCCGGCCGGGCAGCGGCGGTGCTCACCGGGCCGTCGTTCGCCCGCGAAGTGGCCGCCGGCATGCCCAGTGCAGTGACGGTGCACTCCGAAAACGAGGCATTCGCAAAACAGCTTGCCCACTTGCTGCATGCGCCCAACTTCCGCGTGTACACCGGCAACGACGTGCTGGGTGCGGAGCTGGGCGGGGCGATGAAGAACGTGCTGGCGGTTGCCACCGGGGTGGCCGACGGCATGCGGCTCGGCCTGAATGCGCGCGCTGGGCTGATCACCCGCGGCATGAACGAGATGCTGCGCCTGGGCGTGGCGCTGGGCGCGAAGCCGGAAACCCTGATGGGCCTGTCCGGCCTGGGCGACCTGGTGCTGACCTGCACCGGCGACCTCTCGCGCAACCGGCGCCTCGGGCTCGCGCTGGGGCAGGGCATCGGCATCCAGGAAGCGGTGGCGCAGATCGGCCAGGTGGTCGAAAGCGTGGTCACCGCCAACGAAGTCGTGCGCCTCTCCGACAAGCACGGCCTGGATCTGCCGATCAGCAAGGGCGTGCGCGCCGTGCTGCATGGCGAGGTGACGCCGGTCGAAGGCATGAAGGCGCTGATGGCGCGCGAGCAGAAGCCGGAATACCCGCAGGGCTTGTTCGGAACGCATTGAAAGATCGATTTTGAGACTAAGCGTGCGCATCCGCTTGCGGCGCGCACCCGGATCGCTGCTAAGCTCAAGGTTTTGATCGCCCCAGGGATCGCATGCGCATGCACCTACCGGACGAGAACCAGCACCGCGATCCTTCCGCCTCCGATGAAGAGCGTGAGGAAACCCTGCCCGGCACGTGGCGCAAGCTGCTGGGCCGGCCGGCTGCGGCCGCGGCGCACGAACATGTGGTGCTCGGCTTCTTTTTCGAGGTGATGCCCGAAGACGGCGCACCGTACGCACGGCTGGATGCGGCCCCTGTGCTGTTGGTGCCAAGCGAGCACGGCCGCTTCACCCGTCCGGCACCGCTGGAAAGCAAGCTGCTCTCGCATTCCGTGCTGACCTTGCACGAGCAGCGGCTGGCCACCACCGCGCTAGGCCTGCCGCAGGCCTTGCGCAAGTCGCGCAGCTACGCGCGGCTGTCCGGCCATGTGGGCAATGCGCTATTGGCGGAGATGCTCGATACCGCGCCCTGTTTCCTCGGCGGTCTTGCCGGCCTGCGCCTGTCGCGCGGCAAGTCGCACCAGCTCAACTGGCATTGGCAGTTGGAGCAGGATGGCAGCCAGCGCCTGCTGCCGGCGTTGCCGCACAGCCAGCGCCTGTTGCGCATCGATGGGCTGTGGTACCTGGACGCGGAGCGGGCCGAACTGGGTCATCTGGAAGCGGAGCCGGAAGAGACCCATTGGCTGGACCTGCCGCTGCTCAAGCACGAATACAGTCGCGCCTTGCGCCGGGCACTGCCGTCGAGCCGCCTGGCGCAGCGCATCCCGCTGCCGCAGGTGTTCGACCAACTGCGCCGCGCCGAGCTCGCCCCCAAGCCGGTGCTGACCCTGCATGCGCTTACGCGCCACGCCCGCCTCGCGGCCGGTACCCCACCGTTGGCTTACGCACGACTCGCGTTCGACTATGCCGGCGAACGCCTGCCCGGACGCGGAGGTGAGCCCTTGGTGCGCCGTGTGCGTAACGGCCAGCTGGTAGAAATCACGCGCAAGCGCGCCGAAGAGTTGTCCGCGATGGAGCAGCTCGAACGCGCCGGCCTGACCCTGGGGGTGGATACCGAAGGCCTGCCCTGGGACCTGGCCGACACGCTGCCGGAAGACGCCTGGCTGTTCCCCGGCAAGGGCCACGCGGGCGCGCTGGAAGTGAACACGCCCGCGCGCTGGCTTGCCTTGCGGCCCAAGCTGGAGGCCGAGGGCTTCATGCTCGAATATGCGCCTAGCTTCCCGTTCGAAGTGCTGGAAGGTCCGGTGCGCTGGTACGGCAATGCGGTGGAAGACGCTGACGATCACGCCTTCGACCTGGAAATCGGCATCGAGGTGGAAGGCAAGCGCCGCAATTTGCTGCCCGCCGTGGCGCAGGCGCTGGCCGAGCACCAGCTCAATCTCAGCCCCGCGCCGAACGAGCCGGAAGACGCCGTGTGGTACGCCCCCGTCGACGAACGCCGTCGCGTGCCGGTGCGTTTGAAAGAGCTGCGCGGCCTGCTGGCGCCGCTTGCCGAATACCTTGAAAAGCCGAAGAAGAAACTGCACTTGCCGCGCGTGCAGGCCGGGCGCCTGGAGGAAATCGTCGAGGCCCTGCCGGTCGGTGGCGAGCTGCAGGCGCCGGAGCAGTTGCGCGGCTTTACGGCGCGCCTGCGCGATGCCGCCGAGCGCGCAAGCGATGCGATTCCCGACGGGCTCACGGTCGAACTGCGCCCTTACCAGCGCGAAGGCCTGCGCTGGTTGAATGCGCTGGCCGAAGCCGGCGTCGGCGGCGTACTGGCCGACGACATGGGCCTGGGCAAAACGCTGCAATTGATCACGCACCTGCTGGCGTTGAAGCAAAGCGGCGCCTTGGAACAGCCGGCGCTGATCGTGGTGCCGACTAGCCTGATCCCGAACTGGCTGGCGGAAATCGCACGCTTTGCGCCCTCCCTGCGTGCACTCGCTTTGCATGGTCCGCAACGCAGCGGCGATTTTTCGCAGATCGCGGTGCAAGACATCATCCTCACCAGTTATGCCTTGCTGCCACGCGACGTAGTGACGTTGCGCAAGCAACCTTTCTCGCTGATCGTGTTCGATGAAGCGCAGCAGGTGAAGAATCCGCGCACGCAGGCGCGTCGTGCAGCGCTCACATTGCGCGCCCCACGTTGCATCTGCCTCACCGGCACGCCGCTGGAAAATCACCTGGGCGAACTATGGTCGCAGGTGGACCTGGCCGTGCCGGGTCTGCTCGGCGATGAGGGCGCATTCCGCCGTCACTATCGCGTGCCGATCGAAAAACAGCGCGACGAAGATTGCCAGGCACGCCTCAATCGCCGGCTGGCGCCGTTCATCCTGCGCAGAACCAAGGCGCAAGTGGCGGCGGAGCTGCCGTCGAAGACGGAAATCACCCGTCGCGTGGTGCTCGATGGCCGCCAGCGCGAACTGTACGAGAGCCTGCGCCTGTCGTTGGCCGACGAACTGCGTGAGGTGATCGCACAGCGTGGCATCGCGCACAGCGGCATCGTGGTGCTCGACGCATTGCTCAAGCTGCGCCAGGTCTGCTGCGATCCGCGTCTGGTCAAGCTGGAAGCGGCACGCGGCGTGCGCGATTCGGCCAAGTTCGAGCTGCTGATGGACATGCTGCCGGCGCTGCTCGCCGAGGGGCGCAAAGTACTGCTGTTCTCGCAGTTCACCGAAATGCTCAAGCTGATCGCCAACGAGCTGGAACGCCATCGCATCAGCTACGTGATGCTTACCGGCGAAACGCGCGATCGCGCCGAGCCGGTGCAGCGCTTCCAGGAAGGTGACGTGCCGTTGTTCCTGCTCTCGCTGAAGGCAGGTGGCGTGGGACTGAACCTCACCGCCGCCGACACGGTGATCCACTACGATCCCTGGTGGAATCCAGCGGCGGAAGCGCAGGCCAGCGATCGCGCGCATCGCATCGGGCAGGACAAGCCGGTGTTCGTGTTCCGCCTGATTACTTCGGGCACGGTGGAGGAGCGCATCGAGGAACTGAAGGCACGCAAGGCGGAACTTGCCGAAGCGGTGCTGGAGGGTGGCGGTACGCGCGAGAGGTTGAGCTTCGACCAGGCCGATCTGGATGCCTTGCTGGCGCCTGGGCCGTAGGCTGGGAAGAAATCCCAGCATCGCACGGTGCAGACATGGCAACGCTGGGATTGCCATCCCAGCCTACTATTGTCATCCCAATGCGAGGGGATCAATCGCGCGCGGCGACTTCGTCGATATGCTTGAGCAGGTCGGCCGGATCGTCGTACACGCGGAAGGCGCCGGAGCGCTGTAATTCATCCTCGCCGTAGCCGCCCGAGAGCAATCCGACGCCTAGCGCCCGCGCACGCTGCGCGGCCAGCATGTCCCAGATGCTGTCGCCGATCACCAGCGATCGATGGATATCCACGCCCAGGCGCTCGGCCGCGGCGATGAACAGGTCCGGATCTGGCTTGGCGTGACGCACCATGTCGCGTGTCACGACCGGTACTACGTCGGGATCTACGCCAAGCGCGGCCAGGTTATGCGCGGCGGTGCGCATGCGGCCACTGGTGGCGATTGCCCACGGAATTTTTTCCCGCGTGAGGAACTCAAGCAGCTCGCGCGCACCCGGCAGCGGACGTACCGAACCTTGGGCATGGTGGCGATTGAAGGCTTCCGCATGCCGCTGCTGCAGGCGTTCGATTCGCTCCGGCGTGATATCCAGGCCGGTTTCGCGCAGCAGGATGTTGGTGAACAGGCCGCCGCTCATGCCGATCTTGCGATGAATGCTCCACACCGGCAGCACCACGCCTTCCTCATCCAGCGCTTCCTTCCAGGCCAGCACGTGTTGGTACACGCTGTCGATCAGCGTGCCGTCGAGGTCGAACAGGAAAGCGGTATGCGAGCGCGGCATGGTGATCCTTATCGAGGAGGTCGTCATTCCCGCGAAAGCGGGAACCCATCTTCGCTTCAGCACCAGATCAAAATGGGTTCCCGCTTTCGCGGGAATGACGGACGAACTCAGGTCATCAATGGTCGGACAAAGTTCGGCCGGATTCCAGCACCGCCAGCGCCGCCGCGCCAAGCAAACCAGGTTCCGGATGCGTGATGGCAATCGTCGGCACGTGTTCCATCGTGTCGCGGAAGCGGCCCTTCGCTTCGAAGCGTTCGCGAAAACCGCCGCTCTGCAACCATGGCATCAGGATCTTCAGCACGCCGCCGGTGAGATAGACGCCGTCCCAGCCGCCCAGGCTCAGTACCAGGTCGCCAGCCACGCTGCCGAAGATGCCGGCCAGCGTTTCCACGGTGCGTACGCACAGAGTGTCGCTGCCGTCGGTAGCGCGTGCGGTGATGTCTTCAGGCGTGTATTCCTGCGCCGGCTGGCCGGCGATGTCGGCCAGGGCGAGATAGAGATTCACCAGGCCGTTGCCGCAAATCATCCGCTCGTTGGAAACGCGGCCGAAGCGTGCGTTGAGGCGATGCAGGATCTCCACATCCTCGGCGGTATGCGCGGCAAAGCCGGAATGGCCGCCCTCGGTTTCCAGCACGATCCAGTGACCGTGACGCAGCAGCAGGCCAGCCACGCCCAGGCCGGTGCCAGGACCCATCACCACGAAGGTCTGCGCCGATTTGTGGTTATGCTCCGGCGGCAACACCCTGCCGACCGCCTGCAGCTGATCTCTCTTGAGCAGCGGAATGGACATGCCCTGCGCGGCGAAATCGTTCACCAGGCGCACGCGCTCCAAACCCAGTTCCGCCTCCAGGCCGTGCGCGGACACCGCCCACGGGTTGTTGGTGATCTTTACCGTTTCGCCGTTGGCGATGCGGCCGGCGGCAGCGATGATCGCCTGCTGCGCGACATGGCCGGTGTCGGCGAAATACTGGCGGATGGTATCGGCCAGCGTGTCGAAATCCTTCACGCGATAGCGCCGTACGCTGTCCAGCAGCAGCGGATCGGGAGAAGCGGCATCGGCGAGCGCAAAACGGACATTGGTGCCGCCGAGATCGGCCAGCAGGGTAGGAGAGGCGATGGAGCGATCCATGGGGAATCCAGCGTAGCGAACCTTACAAGACTGCCCGTTGTTGTCGGATTCGTCCAGCATGGCTGAAGCTAAGGCCTCACAGGCGTCATCCTTGCTGCGAAGACAGCGCATCCAGCAAGGCTTGCCCATTGGGACTGCCCAGGCCAGTGCAGGCATCCCAACCGGGGCCTGCCTGGTACGCGCCGTTATTACCTTGCGTGATATCGCGCAACGCCGATGCTCCGATCTGATAGAGCGCTGCATGCAGGTCGCCTACCGGCTTGCCCTGTTGCTGGTTGATCCGTGCAAGCAATCCCGCCCATAGCGGCGCGGCAGCACTGGTGCCACCGATTGCCTGCGTCTGGCCACCAACCAGTACTTCGTAGCCAGTCATCGGATCGGCATCGGCACAAACATCGGGCACACCGCGCCCGGTGCTGCCGCCGGGCGTGTTGGGTACATTGGCGTTCTGCTGCCAGCTTGGCATTGGGTATTCGATGCTCACGCCGCCGCCGGTGGCGCCTTCGTTGCTGGCGGTTTCATTCCACACCACTTCGCTCTGGATGGTCTGACCGTTGGCCACCAGGGTGGTGCCGCCGCAGGCCAGCGAGTAGGGGCTGGAGGAAGGAAAGTCGACATGCGGCTGACCATCGCTGACACCATCGCTGGAACCGTTGTCGCCACAGGCCGTCACCACCGTTACGCCAAGCGCCGCGGCATCCTGCAACGCCGTTTCCATCGCGTCGCGTGACTGGCTGTTCCAGCTGTCCTCGGGGCCACCCCAGCTGATCGAGATCACCGAGGGATTGTTGGCCGTGTCATGCGCGGCTTGCGAGATCGCTTCGTAAAAACCCTGGTCCGTGTTCGGCGCGAAATACACGGCGAGGGTGGCGCCGGGGGCGAGTGCGCCAGCAACTTCGATATCCAGCGTCACCTCGATGTCCGCATTGCCGCCGCCCGGCTGGTTCTGTCCACCGGCCACGGAAACGGCCACGACATTCGGCGGAGTGCCGATCCCCAGGCTGGAGAAATATTGATCGAGATCGCTGCTGGTGTAACCGCCACCCAGTTCGATGATGCCGATGGTCTGGCCGGTGCCGTCCGTGCCGGCGGGAAAGTTGTAGAGCTGGGCGAGCTGGAGCGGGCTGTAATACGTATCTGGTTGTGCGAGTGGCACGCGAAAATGCGGCCGGGCCACCGGCCTGCGATCCAATCCCAACACGGCAATGGCTTGCGCCGGCAGGGTGGGCGCGTGGCCGCAGCCGATGAACTGATGGTCGTCGAGTTGATATTTGCCCAGGCTTACCGCAAACGCTTGCTCAAGCTGTTTCGGTGTGCCGCGCAGATGCAACACGCGACGATGAGCGTCGCAGCCGGTTTCGGCCAGTCCATGTTTGCGGGCGAAACCGCGCACGTTTTCCACATCGGCCGGATCGGCGCCGTAGTGCTCGCCGAACGTCCCGCGCGGGAATCGTGGCGAGCTGGGAAATTCGGTGGGCGCCGGCTTGGTATCGGAGCGGCGGCGCAAGACAACGGTCACATCGAGCGGTTCGGCGGTTTGATGCGGGCCGAGGTACTTTACGCCTGCCGGGGAGGTCCAATGCGACGGATGCTTGGCGTGCTGGATCATGGCGCGGCTCCTAATCAGACATGACATGCGTCGGCAAAGATGGCACAAGGAATGTGTTCAACCCGCGTAGGGACATCGTGTCGTGTAAAGGGTCAGAGCATCCCGCACGGGACAGCGGCGTTCTGTCCAGGCGTTACCAGCCATGCCGGCGCTAAACTAGGCGTAGTTTTTGCGAGAGACGGATTCATGAACTTCCCAGCCATCCGCATGCGTCGCATGCGGCGCGACGCTTTCTCCCGTGCACTGATGCGCGAGCACACGCTGCTGCCTTCGGACCTGATCATGGTGGCCTTCCTGGTCGACGGCGAGGGCAGGCGCGAAGCGGTGCCATCGATGCCGGGCGTGGATCGAGTGTCGATCGATGGTTTGCTGGAACTGGCTGGGGAGTGCGTACGCCTGGGTATTCCTGCGCTGGCCTTGTTCCCCTCGCCGGAGTCTTCGGCCAAAAGCGAGGACGCGGCCGAAGCATGGAATCGGCAAGGCCTGATGCAGCGCGCCACACGTGCTTTGAAGGCGAAGTATCCGCAATTGGGCCTGATCGGCGACGTGGCGCTGGACCCCTACACGACCCATGGCCAGGATGGCTTGATCGATGAACACGGCTACGTGATGAACGAGCCTACCGTCGAGGCGCTGATCAAGATGTCGCTGGCGCAGGCCGAGGCGGGCATGGATTTCGTCGCGCCTTCGGACATGATGGACGGTCGCATCGGCGCCATCCGCGAGGCGCTGGAAAAGGCCGGCTATATCCATACGCGCATTCTTGCCTATTCGGCCAAGTATGCGTCTTCGTTCTATGGACCTTTCCGCGATGCGGTCGGCTCCTCGGCCAATCTCGGCAAGGGCAACAAGCACACCTACCAGATGGATGTCGCCAATAGCGACGAGGCCCTGCGCGAAGTGGAACTGGATATCGCCGAAGGCGCCGATGCGGTGATGGTGAAGCCGGGTCTGCCGTATCTGGACGTGCTGCGCCGGGTAAAGGATGCCTTCGGCATGCCTACCTTCGTGTACCAGGTGAGCGGCGAATACGCGATGCTGAAGGCCGCGGCGCAGAATGGGTGGCTGGACGAGCGTGCGGTGGTGCTTGAAACCTTGACAGCATTCAAGCGAGCGGGAGCGGATGCGATTCTTACGTATTACGCGCTGGATGCCGCGCGCTGGTTGCGCGAGTAAATTCATTTCCGTAGGTTGGGGTTTCCACCCCAACCTACGCAATCATGCGTACTGCGCAATCCCGTTTCCAAACGACCAGTTCTCTTTGGCCGTCTCCAGCAAATTGATGAACACGTCTTCCGGCCGCACGCCGGGATCGGCGGAGAGTTTTTCCGCCACGCTTCGATAGAACGCTTGCTTCTGTTCCACGCTGCGGGTGTTGTTGCACGCGATCTGCACGATCACCAGATCATCGCTGCGGGCGATGCCCAGATAGTTCGGATCGTAGTCGAACTCCTCGGCCTCATGCTGGCTGACCAGGATGAAGCGATCGTTTTCCGGCACGCTGAAGCTTTCGCGCATCGCGGCATAGATGCCGTTGCGCAAGGCTGCGATGTAAGCCGAGGATTTGCCGCGGCGCAGAGCGATCCGGACGAGAGGCATAGCGGTTTCCTTTAGTGGTCGCGAGCAGGTTGTGAGACATGGCCAATCTCGTAGACGTCCGTGCTGTCGGTTTCGGACGAAGCGATCGCTCCGCGCCAAAGGCGAAAACGCATCAGCGTCCAGTTTGTCGGATCGAATGCACTGATGGCTGCCAGCGCACCGCGCTCCAGATCGGACTGTAGCTTGGCGCTTTCCTCGCGGCGCAAATCTGCCAGCGCAGCGTGGGCGCCGATCGGGACGATCGCCCGGCTTGCCTGGCGGGCCAGGGAAAGATCGGGCGCGGTTTCCGCATGCCATGCTGACCACGTTCGCACGGTCGGCCGCCCGAACGAAGCCACCACGCCGGCAAAGCCCTCGCCGCCGAGAAAGGCGTTCATGCCTTCGGTGCCGTGCCACAAATAAAACGGCGCATAGAGATTTTCGCGGCCGGTCGCATAGAGATAGGCCTTGAAGGCGAGCCCGGGGAAGGCGTCCGTCAGATGCCCGCGCTCCGCGATGCGGCGGCGAATGATGTCCATGTCGTAGTCGGCAGGCAGGCCGATGCGGTACTGCATGGTGATCATGGGTACGCTCCTGCGCGATTGGCTTGACGGGACTAGCCTAACGATCCAGCATGATCCTGAAAATCAGGAAATTTTAAATAGATAGTTCAAAAAAACGGGACGATTGCCATGCGTCGGATCCATTTCGATCTGGAGGTGTTGCGCAGCTTCGCCACCGGTATGGAGCTGGGCAGCTTCGCCAAGGCCGCCGATCGCCTTGGCCGCTCCACCTCGGCGGTGAGCGCGCAGCTGAAAAAGCTGGAGGAGCAGGCTGGCACGCCGCTGCTGCGCAAATCCGGCCGCGGCATGCTGCTGACCGAGGCTGGCGAGGTCATGCTGGGCTATGCGCGGCGCCTGTTGGAACTCAACGATGAAGCGGTCAGCGCGGTGCGCGGCGTCCAACTGGAGGGGCGCGTGCGACTCGGCTTGCAGGAGGATTTTGGCGAAAGCGTGCTGCCGGTGGTGCTCGGACGCTTCAAGCGGGCGCATCCCAGGCTGCGGGTGGAAGTCCATATCGCGCGCAATGCGGCGCTGATGGAATCGCTGCAGTCCGGTCGACTCGATCTGGCGCTGGCGTGGGAAACCGAATGGCGCGCGCAGCACGCCCAGCATATCCAGAGCTTGCCGATGGGCTGGATTGGCGCCGGCGCCGGCCAGCTACCGTACGAAACCGGCGAGCCGATTCCGTTGGTGGTGCTGGATGCGCCCTGCTTGATGCGCACGGCTGCCATCGATGCCCTGGATCGCGCCGGCCTGGCCTGGCGCATCGCCTTCACCAGCGCGAGCCTGGCCGGTACCTGGGCGGCGGTGAAGGCGGGGCTGGGCATCAGCGTGCGTACGCCCTTCGGCTTGCCGGCGGACTTGCAGGTGCTGGACACGGCGAACTTGCCTACGTTGCCAAAGCTCGGGCTTGCGCTCTATCGCGCTGAAGCGGAGCCGGCGCCCGCCGTGGCGCGCCTGGCCGAACTGATCTTGCAGCAGTTGCAGGAAGTGTGACGAAAACAGGTCAAGGCTTCGGCGGTACCAACTTGATCTCGTAAAGCTGCGGCCAGCGCTTGCCGGTGACGAACAGGCGGTCCGTTTTCGCGTCGTAAGCGATGCCATTGAGCACGTCATTGTCCGGATCGCTCAATTGGCTGCGGTCCGGACCCAACCCGGTGAGATTGATGACGCCGACCACCTTGCCGTTGGTCGGATCGATCTCAACGATGTTATGTGTGAGCCAGACATTGGCGTAGAGCTTGCCCTTCACCCATTCCAGTTCGTTGAGATTGGCAAGCGGCCGCCCTTCCACGGTGACGTCGATCTTGCCTACCTGCTTGAGGGTTTCCGGATCGAGCACGCGGATGGTCGGCGTGCCGTCGCTCATGTAGATGTGCTTGCTGTCGCGGGTAAGCGCCCAGCCTTCGCCTGGATAGTCGAACTGGCCTATCCGCTTGAAGCTCTTCAGGTCGTAGATATACCCGCGATGCGACTGCCAGGTGAGTTCGATCAGGCGATTCTTCCACGCCACGATGCCCTCGCCGTAATCGGGCGGCGGCAGTTCGGCCTGCTGCAAGACCTTGCCGGTAGCCAGGTCCAGCTTGTGAATGAACGAGTCGCCTTCCGTACCGGTGCTCTCATAGAGATAGCCGTCGAGAAAGAACAGTCCTTCCGTATACGCCTTGGTGTCGTGCGGATACGTCTGCACCACTGTGTAACCGTAGATCGGTATGCCCGATTGTGCATAGGCGGTCGACGCCAGCAGCAGCGCGAAAACAGCAAGCAAACGAGGGATCGGTTTCATGGGATCGGATGATCGCATGCGGGAAGCGAGGCCGTCAGCCGCGCTTTGCAGGACGGCGCGTGAAATAATCTCTCGCAGGAACTTGCAGGTGCGATCAGCGTGGGCAGTTATAGTCTTCTGGAAACGGCAGTCATTTTTTTGCTGGCCACGGTCATCGCCGTGCCGATCGCCAAGCGCTTTCGCCTTGGCGCGGTACTCGGCTACCTACTCGCGGGTGTGGTGATCGGTCCGGCCGAGTTGCGCCTGATCGCCGACCCCAGCCGTGCCAGCGACATCTCCGAACTAGGCGTGGTGCTGATGCTGTTCGTGATCGGCCTGGAACTTTCACCCAAGCGCCTATGGGTGATGCGCCATCAAGTGTTCGGTACCGGCCTGTTGCAGGTGCTGGCCAGCGGCCTGGTGCTGGGCGCCATCGCCTACCTGGGTTTTGGTCTTGCCCCGAATGCGGCCGCCATCGTCGGCGGCAGCCTGGCGCTGTCGTCCACCGCGTTCGGCCTGCAGATTCTTGGCGAGCGCAAGGAAGCGTCGACGGCCTATGGCCGGCAATCCTTCGCCATCCTGTTGTTCCAGGACCTGGCGGCGATCCCGTTGATCGCGGCGGTGCCGTTGCTGGCTTCGACCTCGTCCCGGCATGGCGTCGATCCGCTGGCCGTGGCGCGCACCGTGGCAGTGATCGTGGCGGTGGTGATCGGCGGTCGTTACCTGCTGCGCCCGGTGTTCCGCTTCGTCGCGCGCGCCAATTCGGCGGAGGTCTCCACCGCGACCGCCTTGCTGGTGGTGATGGGCACGGCCTTGCTGATGGAAAAGCTCCACATCTCGGTCACGCTCGGAGCGTTCCTGGCCGGTGTGCTGCTGGCCGATTCGGAATACCGGCATGAGCTGGAATCCAACCTGGAGCCGTTCAAGGGGCTGCTGCTGGGTTTGTTCTTCATCAGCGTAGGCATGTCGATGCGGATCGATCTGCTGCTGCAGGCGCCGCTGGTCGTGCTGGGATTCACCTTCGGCCTGCTGCTGGTGAAAGGCTTGTTGCTGTGGCCGCTCGGGCTCAAGCCTGGCGGGCTGCATCGCAGCGACGCCTTGCGTCTTGCCGTGCTGCTCGCCTGCGGCGGCGAATTCGCCTTCGTGGTGCTGCGCCAGGCGATGGAGCATGGCCTGATCGCCGAACAGCAAGGTGCCATGTTGATTCTTGCGATCACCTTGTCGATGGCTTTGACGCCAGTGCTGGTGGCGGCCGCCGCCAAGCTGATCGGCGCCAAGAAAAAGCAGGCGCCGCAGCGGCCCTTCGACACCATTACCGTGGATCATCCGCGCGTAATCATTGCTGGCTACGGGCGCATGGGCCAGATCGTCGCGCGCATCCTGCGCACGCGGAAAATCCCCTTCGTGGCGCTGGACCATTCCGTCGAACAATTGGACCTGGTGCATCGCTTTGGTAACGACGACGACATCTTCTATGGCGACCCGGCCCGCCCGGAGCTGCTGCGTGCGGCGCAGGCGGACAAGGCCGAGGTTTTCGTGCTGGCCACGGACGATGCGGAATCCAGCTTGCGGGTGGCGCGTGTAGTACGTCGTCAATACCCGCATCTGAAAATCGTTGCGCGTGCGCGCAATCGCCAGCACGTATGGCGGTTGATGGACCTGGGGGTGGAGGAGCCGGTGCGCGAGACGCTGTTCTCCAGCCTCAAGATGAGCCGCAAGGCGCTCGAAGCGCTGGGCCTGAGCGCGGAGGAGGCGACGGCGGAGGTGGAAAGTTTCCGCCGCAAGGATGCCGAGCTGCTCAAGCTGCAATACCTGGTCTACGACGACGAAGCCAAGCTGGTACAGACCACGCGAGAAGCGCTAGCGGACCTCAACCGATTGTTCGAAGCCGATGCCGAGGTCGCGCCGCCGCCGGCAAAAGGGCCAGATGCCGATACGCCGCTGGTGGCGGGCAATGAAGAGCAAGGCATGGGCAAGCCTTGAGCCGTGCGCATCTGGTCGTTGTGCAGCAAGAAAATACGGTAAGTTTCCTGAAAGCGGCCGGCAAGCATGCTTGGCTGTTGAGCAACCATTGACGAGCGCTGCTGCCAATCGCATGCCGATACCTACCCATCCGCTCGTTGTCCGTTTCGGCCGAATCGGCGACACCTTGTTGCTGCAGCCGCTGTTGCATCGCCTGCACGTCCGCTACGGCCAGCCATGCACCCTGTTTGCGGCAGGTAGCTACGCGACCGATCTCTATCGAGGGCAGCCCGATGTGGCCGAAGTGATTGCCCTGCGCGCCTATCATCGGCCGCTACTGCTGAGTCCCGAGCAATGGCGTGCGATCGCTGTCTTGCGACGACTGCGGCACGTTCCCGTTTACGTATGTGAGCCCCAGCGGCGCTCGCTGGAGCGCATCCGGCTGCTGTTGAAGCTGGCGGGTATTGCCGAAAGCCATTGCGTGTTTCTCAATGATATTCCGCTGGCGCCCGAGGGGCATTGGATCGAACACCTGCTGGAACTGGGCGACGCCACGCCGCCTGCTTTTGTAGAACGTGCTGCGAAGGTGCCGGCCGCCACCAGTGCAGTACCCGAATTCGTGGTGAGCGCGTCTGAACGCAATGACTGCAATCGATGGCTGGCCGAGCGTGGCCTCGCAGGGCATCCGCTGGTGCTGCTGCAGCCCGCCAATAAGCGTACGCTTCGTTGGAGCGGTGTGCGCAAGGCGAGCGATGATGACAAGTCATGGCCGATCGGGAACTGGGCGGGCGTTGTCGCAGCCGTACGCGCCTACTTGCCGCGGGCTCGTGTGCTGCTGTGCGGATCAGCAGCGGAACGTGCTTATCTGCAAAACATGCGCACGGCGATCGCGCAACCGGATGTGGAAGTCGTCGCCGGGGAATTGCCATTGCCGCGCATGCGGGCCTTGTTGGCGGTCGCGCACAGCATGATTTCGGTGGATACGGGGCCAGCTCATCTTGCCGCGGCAATGGGATGTCCGCTGGTGGTGATGTTCGGTTCCGTATCGCCGAATCACTGGCGGCCGCGCAGTCGCGTGCCGGAAGCGGTGCAGGTGCTGGGTGGCCCGCCCCTGAGCACACGCGTTGACGCGATCGCCCCGGAGCAGGTCATCGCTGCGTGGCAGGCGTTGCCCTTGCGTGCGAACACATCAAACGAGGCTGCCGTTATGTAGGCTGGGATGCTAATCCCAGCATTGCCTTCACGCAGCTTCGCGATGCTGGGATTGGCATCCCAGCCTACGTTTAATCCGGTTGTGCCGGCTGCCGCAAGGTTTGCCGCACGCTGGGAATAACGCTGTGGCGAGCAGCCAACTCATGCGCGATATCGATCAGGCCCAAGTGCCGTGCTACATCCGCCGCGGTGCGGCCGAAGGCATCGGCGGCATTGCGGTCCGCGCCGCGGGCGAGCAGCAAGCGTGCCGGCGGCAACAGGGCGTGCATCGCGCAGGCGTGCAGGGCGGTAACGCCGCGCTGGTCAGCGTGTTCGATGCGCGCGCCGGCATCCAGCAACACCGGCAGCAGCGCACCGATATGGGTTGCATCGCATTGGCTGCCTGGGCGTTGATGCGCGCCGAGCAACAGCAGCAAGGCCGTCTTGCCTTCGCTGTCGGCCAGGTTTGGATCGGCCTGGCGCTTCAACAGCACGTCGAACAGGCGGCGTGCGCGCAGACTGTCATTCTGCTCGAAGCCGAACTGCGAGGCGGCATGCAGAGCGCTGTGTCCGCGGGCGTCCACCGCATTGGGGGCGGCGCCGGCATCAAGCAGTTGCTCGGCAATCTCCGGATAGCCTTGCACGGCGGCGATCATCAGCGCCGTGGCCTCGTTCGGAAGTCGCTGATCTACCGCTGCACCGCGTTCAAGCAGCAACGCAACCAGGGCGTCGCGCCGCGCCGCGACGGCAGCCGCAAGCGGAGTCATCCCATTGGTCGCGCTAGCGGCGATGTCCGCACCGGCGCCGATCAGCGTGGCGGCGACATCACGATAGCCGGCCCCGCAGGCATGCAGCAGCGGGGTGGCGCCTTGCGCATCACGCGTGTCGACCGGAAAGCCAAGGTCCAGCAGACGGCATACGGCCGTATCAGCGCCTTGTTTGGCGGCCTGGATCAGGTCATCGGCGCGCAACGGCCGACGGGGGCGTTGCCAGCCGTTCCAGTCGAGCCAACGTTCCAGCTGCGGCTGTTCCAGCGCAAGGCCGAGTGCCGTTTCACCGTTGGCATCCATCGCCTCGGCGTCGGCGCCGTGCGCCACCAGCGCGCGTACCAGCGGTAACGCATCCTCGCCATGTTCCAGGGCGGCGAAAAGCGGCGTACGTCCGTTGACGTCGCGAGTGTTCGGATCGCAACCGCGAGCCAGCAGTGCTTCCAGTGTGCCAAGCTGGCCGTTCGCCGCAGCCAGCTGCAAGGGCGTGCGTTCGCGTTCGTCGGTGCCGAACGGGTCGGCGCCACGTTCGAGCAACGTCACCGGCAGCGTGGAGCTTGCTTGGTGCAAGCGGCCAAGGACTTGCGCGAGCAGCCGGGCGCCCGCCGGACTGGCGCCGGCATCGAGCAGATCCTCGATCGCTTCGGCGCTTTCCGGCAGTCGCGGCACCAGGGCATCGAACAGGCGGCGGCCGAGCGGCGGCAAGGCCGGATTTTCGTTGTCGACTTCGTCGATCAATTGCGGCGGCAGGCGGGCTTCGGCCTGCAGGCCGTGATCGAGCAGCCAGCGCCGCGCCGCGCGCAAGCCGGGGTCGGCCAGTTCCGGATACAGCGGAGCGAGTTGTTCCTGCGGCCAGTCCCGCACACGGGTCGTGAAGCTGGAAACCATCGCCCAATGGCCGAAACGCAGTGCGTCGAGCAGATGGGCCGGCGTATCGGCGCCTTCGGAAATCGCCGCGACATCGAGGCTGGCAGGCAGTGGCGTGGCCGGATCGAGCAGCGCGACCAGGTCCCAACGCCCGCTGGCGGCGGCATGATCGAGCGCACTGCGGTCGTCGCTGCCCGGCGCCTTGGGATCTGCGCCGAGGGCGAGCAATGCGCGTACGGTTTCGACCTGGGCGTGCGGGGATTGGCAGGCGAGCGTGAGCGCGGCACGGCCGTGCTTGTCGCGTGCGTGAGCATCGGCTTGCGCATCCGCCAGCAGTTCGATGATGCCGACCGCTCCGGCGCGCGCGCCTTCCATCAGGGCGGTGCTGCCCTGGTGGTCAGCCAGGTTCACGTCGGCGCCCGCGGCACACAATGCGCGCGCAATCTGCACGTGCCCTTCGGCCGCTGCCGTCATCAGCGCGCTGCGCTGGCGTGCGTCGACTGCATTCACCGCGGCGCGGTGCTTCAGCAGCATCTTCACGCCGGCAACGTCGTCTTCGGCAATGCCGGCCGCGGCGACCAGCGCCGGTTCGCCGTTGGCCGGTGCGGCTTTGGCGCCGCGTTCGAGCAGGAAGCGCACCAGTGGCCAGTTGGCCGCGCGGCAGGCGATCGAGAGCGGACTTTCGCCGTGCTGGTTGGGCGCATCGAGTGGTGCGCCGGCGTCCAGCAGCATGGCTGCGACGGTGGGTTCGCCGCTGAGCACCGCACCATGCAGCGGCGTGTTGCCCTCGGTATCCGCGACCAGCGGATTGGCGCCGTTGGTCAGCAGCGTCATGACCGCGTCGGCACGGCCATGCCAGCTGTCACGCGTCGCGGCGAGCAAGGGGGTAAGGCCGCCATTGGCGCGATTGACGTCGGCACCCTTGGCAATCAAGGCGCGTAGCAAGCGTGTGTCCGGCAGCAGTGCAGCCAGCATCAACACCGGGCGCTGATCGCGATCACCGGCGGCAGGCGCCGTGTTGGGATCGGCGCCGGCCTCCGTCAACACTAGCGCGCGAGCTACGTCGCCGCTGCGTGCTGCGGCCAATAGGGCACGCGCCTGTTCGGGCGTGCCGGCGGTGCGCTCTTGTTCGTTGAGCGGCTGCGCGACGGCGATGACCGGCTCGGCCTTTTCGCTGGTTTGTTCCTGTCGGCGCGGGCGGCGGCTTTCGCACAACATCACGCGCAGCGTACGGTTGGCAATGATCAGGCAACCCAGTGGCGTCAGCAGCACGGCATAAAGCACCAGGGCAGCGGTGCGCATCTCCGATGGCAGCACGCCATATAGGCCACTCAGTGCGATGGCGGCGAAGGCGAGGACCAGCAGCGCCAGCGCGCTGGGCAGGAAATGACTGAAGAAATGCTCCTCGCGGGACAGGTGCCGGCCGAAAGCCACGCTGCGCGCCGTGGCGGTAAACAGCCAGGAGCCTTCGCCTTGGCCGTGCGCCGGGTAGGCGTCATCCCACACGTAGACCAGTGCGAAGGCCGGCCACAGTCGCCAAAGCGTTACCAGTGCCACCACCAGGGCGGCGGCGAGCATCAGGCTGTCGCCAAGGGTGGGCTGCTGGGTCAGCCGCAGCATCGGCCAGGCCACCAACAGGAATACCAGTGCGACATAGCAGGTGAACATTGCCAGGTGCGCCGCGCCGCGACGGATCACCGTGCGCAGGAAATTCGGCTCCGGATCGAAGCCGATCGCGTGGCACACCGCGGCCATGGTCAGCGTATTGGCCAGCAGCAGCGGAATCAGCGCAATCGGATGCGCACCCAGCGCGGCGATGCCGGCGCACAGCCACCCCGGCAGAAACCAGACAAGCGAGACGAGCGCGGAGGAAGGGTGGCGCGATTTGATAGGTGGCATGCGGGGCAGTATAGGAATCAGCAATGCGTCAGACGGTAATCCATTGTTAACAACCTTCTCATGGCATGCTTATTCGTCCTGACGCCGGGATTCCGAGGCAGGCTCTTGCGTACCGCTGGGAACGGCCAGGGTTTCCTGCGGTGGCAGCTGCAGGTGCCAACCTTGCGTGCGCAAGTGCTCCATCACCACTTCCGCGTCTTCATTGGGTAGACGGCGTTCCGGGTGCAGCTCTACCTCAAGCACGAAACGCAGATCGCCCAGCAGCAACGCCAGCGAAGCGGGCAGCACGTCGAAGTGATCCTTGCGATCCAGCCATAGATACGTATCGGCCTTGCGCTGGCTGGCGTAGACGAAGCAATGCATGGCTAGGCCCGCTTAAATTCGTAGGGGGTCAGAAGGTTAGCAGCACTGACTGTAAAGCGGCGCGGAGAACGCAGGGCAAGGAAAGGGAACCGTACAGATAACGTCAGGGAAGACATCAGGCATCTGTAGGACCTGAAGCATGCTGCAGCCGCACTTGCGCAGCTCGGCCCGACTCGGCAGAGTGCCCGCTTGGGGTATCAAACGCGCGTATGAAATTTTGTTCGTTTGGGCCCCCGCTACGACCCGAGCCAGGGAGGCGTGCAGCCTTCCGGCAGACCCCGGCCTGCAGGGCCGGACTCGTCACCATAAAGAAAAGCAGGAGCATGCAATGCACACGTTCTTCCGTAACTCCGTCCGTGGTGGCCGTCCGTACGCGCTGGCCGCATTGGGTCTGGCCATTGCCGGTGCCCTGGCCATGCCGCAGCAGGCCCACGCCAGCTCGTTCCAGCTGAAGGAAGACACCGCGCAGGCCATGGGGCGTGCCTACGCTGGTTCCGCGACCGCCGGTGGGGACGTTTCCGTGGTGGCCAACGCCCCGGCGGCGATGAGCGACCTGAAGGGCACTTATTTCGAAGCGGACGTCACCGCCATCAACTTCAGCGCCCAGTTCTCCGGCAGCGCACACGACGTGTTGGGCAATCCGATCAGCGGCGGCAACGGCGGCGACGCCGGCACCACCATGCCGCTGCCTTCGTTCTTCTTCGCCACCCAGCTTACCGACCGCCTGCATGTCGGCGCCTCCATCACGGTGCCGTTCGGTTTCAAGACCACCTATGACAACGATTGGGTGGGCCGCTACAACTCGGTCTACTCCAAGTTCGAATCGCTGGACGGCACCATGTCGGCCTCGTTCGATGTCACCGACAACCTCAGCATCGGCGCCAGCGCCATCGCCCAGCGCACCAGCGCCACGCTCACCAATGCGATCAATTTCTCCAGCGTCGCACTGGGCCTGGCCGGTCCGGGCACCGCGCTGAACCTGCCGGTGAACCAGGTTTATGCCCTGGTGCCGCCGGGGTCGGACGGCCTGGCTCGTATCAGCGGCGCCAGCTGGGCCTGGGGCTGGCAGGCCGGCGCGTACTGGAAGGTCACCTCGCAGGACAAGCTGTCCTTCAACTACCGCTCCAAGATCACCCATCGCCTGCAAGGCACCGCCAATTTCAACGTGCCGGACAACGTGTCCGCCCTGGTTGGCCAGCTGGCACCAGCGCTGGGCCTGACCCCTGCCACGCTGCCGTTCCAGCATACGACCGGCACGGCACTGTTCACTACGCCATCCACGGCCACGGTCAGCTACTGGCATCAGGAACAGCAGTTCGGCTTTGGCGCTGACGTGGCCTGGACCGGCTGGGATGTGTTCAAGAACCTGACGGTGAATTACGGCAACCCGACCCAGCCGACCACCACGCAGATGTTCAACTGGCATAACTCCTGGTACTTCTCGGTCGGCGGCGATTACTACCTCACCGACAAGCTGACCCTGCGCGGCGGCTTCGGCTACGACACCACGCCGACCACGGCCGCATTTCGCGAGCCGCGCGTACCGGACGAAACCCGCAAGCTGGTGTCGGCGGGTGTGGGCTACAAGGCCACCGATCACTTCTCGATCAATGCCTCGTACGCGCATATCTTCGTGAACCGCGCCTCGATCAATGGTGCCGTGAGCCCCACCGGCGACGTGCTTTCCGGCTCGTTCGACGACGCCGGCAACCTGTTTGCGCTGTCGGCGATCTACAAGTTCTGATAGCTGTCCTACGCGAGCCCCGGGAGCTTTCGCTCCCGGGGCTTTTTATTTGCTTATTAGGTATGGCGGATGATCGCGATCACGATCTCCACCACGATCAACGCGATGATCGCCAGTTCCAGCAATTCGGCGCGCTTGGCCGAGGCTTCTTCGTAAAGCGCCGCATACGTATCGCGAATGATCGCCAGCTTGCGGTCCACCGCATCGCTCACGTGGCGCACCCGGAACAGATCCAGCGCCGCGGCGTAGACGCGGGCCAGGTAGACGTCCTCGGTGACCTGCAGGGCGTTATCCACCTTTTCGGTAATCTCGGTGACTTCCGCCACCAGGGTGTACAGCTTGCGCGCCAGATCGGCGAAGTGACGCGCTCCGAGCGGATTGCCGGCGTGGTAAGCAGCCTCGACCATGTCGTACATGCGCGGTAATTCGGCATCCAGCAGCTCGTCGTAAAAGCGCATTTCCAGCAGCTGCGCATTGGCGACCTCCAGAATGTCGATCACGTCCGAATCGCCGCGCGGCTCGTAGATGAAGGCGCGATCCCAGGTCAGTACCACCAGGTCGTCGGCGTAATAGGAGAACCGTTGCAGCAGCAGGTCTCGGCGTGCCTGCTCCGACAAAGGGCGCTGTTCACCGGACAACAACGGCACCAGATCGATGCTTTCGTGCATCGTGCTCACCGGTATCGGTTCGTCGAAGGCATGCACGATGCCGAGCAGATAGTCCTCGTGCAATGAAGCGGGGCTGGGTTTGGTCAAGGCGGGCAACAGCGCCGCGCGGACATGCTCCAGCAGTTGCGTCCAGATCGGGCTGTCGGCGCCTGGGCCCAACAGCGCATCCACCGCGTTCACCAGCTGTGAAAACGAGGCCCAGCTACAAGCGCTGACCGGAATTTGCACCGAAAAGGCCGCTGCGCCGAAGTCGTACAGCCGTACAGTGGCGCTGGCCTGGTAGTTGCTGCCAAGCAACGGCAGATCGATAGCATCGAGCTTCAGGACTACCGGCGGCACGCCGAACGCCATCGCCTTGGGTGGCGTGCTGGCCAGCTTGCTGCGCGCGCTGGCCGGCCGCTGCTGCTGATCCCATAGCGCTTCGGCGTTGGACAGATCGATCGCATCGGCGATATCGATCAGGTGCATTGCGATCACCCCAGCCGATCGGACCTCGGGTTGTTTGTATGGCATGTGTATACCCTAGCCCACCGATGCAAAGCCGTCGAGCATAAGCAGGGCTGGATACGCGAATTGTTACCCCTCCGTGCGGCTGTGCGTCCTTGCGATAGGGCTATGTTGCTCTGCGCGCTCCTGCCGTTACCTACATATCAATGCGGCGGTCACCTACGCTACATGTTCGCCGCAATTGCTAACCTCCGTTACACGTCGCTACCGAGCATCTCCTGCATTCCGGTCAGATCGGTGAGGCTTGCAACACAGAGGGAAATAGATGTCGCGCAGGATGAAATCGAATGCCATTTCGAATAAGACGACATCCTGAAATTCCATGCTGGATAGACCAAAGCCACTGGTTCGTGCGACGACTGGTGCATCACTTCGTTTCTTCATCCAAACGCAGGAAGGAACATGCGCAGCCCGCCGATCTCCAGCAATTCCATCAGCATGAACCACTATGCCCATGGCTATGTGCTGATGCCTATCCTGCATTGCCTGATGCAAGGGGGCGTCCTTTCACTTATTAAAGAGCGATATCACGTCGCTCTAACAGAACTAACGGATTCCATCAGCGCCTCGCCCGGCTACTTGCGCATCGCGCTGCGTGTCGCGGAGGCAGTGGGGCTCGTCAAATGCGACGAAGCCATCGTCAGGTGGGAGGCGCCTACCTCTTCCATGCTCGATATCGAACTAAGCGCGCTCGATCCGGCGCTTTTCACACTCTATGGCATTGATCCGGTCGACTACCTGGCCCGCACACCTGTCGGTCATTGGTCCGGCGCCCTTACACAGATCGAACAACGATGGAGTGGACTGAGCATTGATTGGCTGCGGGAATTCGCCGATGGCATGGTGGTGATTCCACTTCTGACCGGCTTGCGCCAGCTAGACCTCGCAACCGATCCCGCCGCCAGCGAAGTCGACATCAGTGCCATCAGCCCGGTTGCGGCTGTCGAGGTTTATCGTCTATTCGATTTGCTCGGTTGGGCCGATGGCCTGCACCAGAACAAGCTTCAGCTGACCGTTATTGGGCGTTGGATATATAGAAACGCGCTCAACTACGCGCTAGGTCTTTCATACAGGAAGCTTCTGCATCGCGTGCGTGACTTGGTGTTCGGCGATCCCCAGGGGGTGTTCGATCAGATCGACGGATTCGAAGGCCATGTGGATCGCGCACTTAACGTGCTCGCGAGTGGGTCGATGCACAAGACCTATTTCAAAACCATCGCAGATACGGTCGTGCGCCTGTTCCACCAGGAGCATCTGCATGAACAGCCCGCCTACATCATCGATACCGGCTGTGGGGACGGCTCTCTACTAACGGAGCTGTATCAGCGCATCCGCCAGGATTCACCGCGTGGCCAGGCACTTGCCTCCCATCCGGTAACGATGATCGGAGTCGATTACAACCAAGCGGCGCTTGCTGTCACACAGCAACGATTGACGGCGAACGCGATACCTCACTTGACGCTGCGTGGCGATATCGGTGACCCAGCGATGATTCGCTCGGCGCTCGCGGACAGGGGCGTAGATCTGACGCGCCCGCTGCTGCATGTGCGCTCCTTTCTCGATCACGATCGCTCTTATAACGCGCCAGCAATGACCCAGGATGGCCCCTTGCTGGTGCCCGGCGGCTTGCATGCCACGCGCGAAGGGGCTGTGCTGCCTGCCCGTGACGTCCAGGATAGCCTGATCGATCATCTGGCCCGTTGGCGGCGTGCGCTCGGCAAGCATGATGAGCTGCTCGTGCTGGAAGTGCATGCCATTGAGCCACGTCGAGCGTTTGAAACCAAGCAGCACGATATCAGTCTGCACTTCGAACCATTACAAGCGCTTACCGGCCAGTTATTGGTATCGGCAAAGGCGTTCTTCTACGCCACTGCCGTAGCGCGCCTGCACACGCTGGAACTGATCAGATTTCCGGAGCAGCAAGCGCTGACCCGTATCTCTTTCCAGCGGATGCGCCCTGTAGGGCATCAAATCCGCTTCGCAACGGTCGCCGATACTCCCGTGCTCGCGAATCTTGCTGCGACATGGCTGAGGTTGCCGCTCACGCAGGCGACCGAGCTCGTCGAGCGCAGACTACGTGACTATCCGCATGGCCAATTTGTCGTCCAATCCGGTGATGACCGCGACACGATCCACGCTGCGGCATATGTAAATCGAAGCAATACCACGCCGTGCGCACTCGCCCTCGACGAAGCCATCGACCTTCCATCAGGACAGGCCTTGCGAATTGTGGATGTGCATGTGACACCCGATCAGGCCGAGCAATGGCGCCCGATCCTGCTTGAATTCCTGGTTCAATGGATGCTGTTGGATGAATCGTACGGGTGCCTTGTATTTCAAACCGATCCATGGCCGACCTCAACCGCACCTGCTCAGCAGCTGATTGAGCGCATCCAGGCAAACGATCCCTCGGTGCCACGCCTCACCAGCCATGCGCCAAGACTGCTAGGCGTGCTTGGTGCGGACGAGGATTCGTCGCGTGCCCGCTTGTTGTTGGCGATCGAGCGCCAGCCGTCACTCATCGCTCCCGCCGTAGCCGCCAACAACCTGACGATGATCGAGGCACGCGAGCTACTGCAGGAGGCGATCAAGATGATCGCGCCGACGTCTCACACACACCTTTCCCAGGTCACTTCACTGCTTGATCTGGGTCTTGATTCGCTGGAAATAGCCCGGCTCTCCCGGTACCTGAATCAACATCTGAACATGAAGATCAGCGTGGCCGACGTCTTTCGCCATAGCCAAATCCATCGGTTGGTCGAGTTGCTGGTCGAGCGCACTGGAAACGAGCGCATCGCCTCGGCCGCCGTTTGTGAGGCATCTGAGGATGCGCGCTATCCTCTTTCTCTCTCTCAGGAGCCCATGTGGATCTGGTTCGAAAAGATCGGCGAAACAAGCGCCTATAACGTACCACGCATCGACCATTTCACGGGGGCGCTCGACGTTAACGCATTGTCGTTCGCGCTGCGCCACATCATGTCTCGCCACCAGATCCTTCGCACCCGCTACGCCACGGTCGATGGTTGCGCCCAGCAAATGGTCATGCCGCTGGACAAATGTCACGTACCGCTGCGGATAATTCGACCGGAACAGCAGGATGGCGAATCGCTGCGCCGGCTGATCGAAACGGAAATCAACCGCCCACTCGATCTCACCGAGGGAAAAACTTTCCGAGTGCTCATACTGGAGCGGGATGGGCATGAATGGGTGATGGTGATCACCATGCATCATATGGTCACTGATGGTTCTTCGATTCCGATCTTCTGGCACGAGTTGACCGAATCGTACGCGGCGGCTCTACAGCATCGCTCTCCCCAATTGCCATCGCTGAACAACGGGCAATACCACGACTGGGGGAAGTGGCAACGGACGCGTTTTGAACGCGGCGAAATGGACGAAGCACTCGAATACTGGCGTAAAGCACTTGTAGTGCCGCTACCGGTGCTGGAGCTTCCCGTCGACCAGTCGCATCCTGCACAGCAGAGCTTCAGCGGGCACCGCGTCCCATTCGAACTATCGGCCCCGGTGACGGCAGCCCTGAATGCTCTTGTGCGCAGCACCGGCGTTACTTTGTTCGCGGCGATCACAGCGTCCTGGGCGGTTTTCCTAACGCGCATGTCGGGGCAGGACGAAATCATCATTGGTACGCCGTGGGCCAATCGCGAGCACGAAATGGCCGAATCCCTGATCGGCTGTTTCGTCAATATCCTCCCTCTGCGCATACGTGTTGATGTGGATCAATCGTTTCGCGGCCTGACCTCGCGCGTACGCGATATCACGCTTACGGCCATTGAGCATGCGGAAATCCCCTTCCACAAAATCGTGGAAAAGCTGCGGATCGGAGCGCCAGCCGGCCGACTGCCGGTGTACCAGACCATGGTTGCTCTGGAGCAGGAGCAAGGGTGGATAAGAGGCGACAGTCTCGCGGGTACTGTACGGGTCGATGCGAAGCAGGCTTTGTCTGGCATCCGCGATACCAGCAAGTTCGAACTGTCGTTGTCGATCCGCGAACGCAGCGGAGCCGACGGTCAGGCGGTCCTACAAGGTGAGCTGGTCTACTGTACCGATCTGTATGAATCGCAGACCATGGACAGGCTGCGCGACCGCTACCTGCATATGCTGACGGCGCTTACTGCAGCTCCGGATACACCGCTCGACGCCATCGATCTGGTCTCTCCTACCGAACGGGTGCACCTGCTTAGCATTGGTGCCGGCCCCACGCGTGCGTGGCCATCGCAAGCTGGCCTACTTGACCTCATTGATGTCCATGCAGAGGCACGGCCAGACGCTGTGGCGCTGGAATGGGAGGACGTGACACTGAGCTATGCCGAGCTGAGGCGGCGCAAACTGGCTATGGCCGCGCATTTTGCCATGTGGCTCAGGCAAGAGAAGGCGACATTGGACGCATGCGCCAGACAGCCTTGGCAGCATACAACCTGCTTCATTGGTGCTATCGAGGATTTCATCCGCACGCAGCCGGATGTTGTCGTACTCGTACACAACGAATCAACGCTGACCTATCGGGCGTTCGGTCAGGCCGTCGATACGCTGAGCGCCCACTTGCTCGCGCTCGGAGCGAAGACCGTGGCTGCTTGCCTGCCCCCGGGCAAGGATTCATTGATCGTGCCGCTCGCCACGCTCAGTAGTGGCATGCGCACGCTATTGTTCGATGCGGATGCGACGGCTGCATTCCTCACTATGCTTGAGCAGGAATCCTTCGATGTTGTGATTGCTCCTGCGAACTTGCTGATGGCCTATGGCGTGCTGAACTCTCCAGCGCAGCCGGGGCGACTTGCGACCCTGGCGCTAAGCGAATCGCCGAACGCTGCGCTGTCCCCGGGGCTTCTGCATCTGGATAGTGTGTTGGAGAACCCCGCGCTCACGCAAAATCGGGCCTCTCTTCCGCCACGCCCGAACGATGCAAGCGTAACGTTTTTTACGTCTGGCAGCACCGGCGTTCCAAAAGGCGTCGAGCATACGCTTAGTTCCTTGCACGCAGCCGTCTCGGGCTTCAGCCTCACGCTGCATGGTGAGCATGCTGACCCGTCGCGCACTATTTTTCTCAATCGCATTCCCCATTTTGGCGGTTTCATGACGGCTTATGCTGTGCTCGCAAGCGGCGGCACCCTGTTCGCACAAAAAAGCTTTGATGCCAAAGCACTGATTGAAGCCATCCGCGCCTATCATCCTACCCACCTTGTATTGTTCACCTCATGGCTGTCGGCACTTTGCGCGCATGGGGACTATTTCCCCGCTTTGTTGGACTCCCTGCGGGTGGTCGTTGGTGGAGAGCCGATGTCCCCCCGTCTCCTTCGCCACCTGTGTAACGATAGTTCGGTCGACTTGATCGGAACGTTTGGCATCAGTGAATGTGGTCCGCTGTTTGTCAAGCGCTATCGCTCGGATGCTCAGATCGATCTTGGCGATCCAGCGCCGGGCGTGGCTTTCAAGCTCATGCCATGCGAGCCGTTGGCTGGCGCTAGTGCGGTTGGGGAGCTTTGGATACAAAGCCCGGCGATGTTCACGGGTTATCGAGGCGATCCGCAACGCACAGCCGATTGCTTTACGGAGGCGGGTTGGTTTCGCACCGGCGATATGGTTACGGTCAACAACGGCAATTGCCTTGCTCTACGGGGTCGGGCCGGTGATGAAATCAAGCATGGCTTGTTCGTGCAGGATCTCGAGGCTGCGCTACTGGACGATCCATCGGTGCATGAAGTGTGTATCGGCTGGGATGGTGAAGCGGGGCGGTTGGTTCATCTGCGGGTGCTGGTGGTTCCTGCCGCTGGTGTGGGAACTTCACGCGTCAACGCGTGGGAGCAACGGCTACACTCGCTCTGCGCGCCCGGTGTGGCCAGCGTCCTAATAGAGCCTGTCGACTGTCTGCCAAGGCATGCGGGCGGGAAGCTGGCAAGGCCGAGGGTGACTGCGCGCGCAAACACCATCAGCAAATCGGCTGCATCTGCCAAAGCGCGACCTCGTGCGATCATGTTTCCTGGGCAGGGCGTGCAATTCATAGGCATGTTGGATGCATATACGGATCGTAGCGAATGCGTAAGTCTGCTGGAGCTTGCGGAAGATCTGACCTGCATGCCACTGCGTTCCATTTACGCGCACGGACCAGCATCCCTTCTCGCGCGCACCGACGTCAGCCAGATCGGCATCTTCCTGGCATCGTTGTTCGAGTGGCGTACTGCGCTGCAAAACCATAGTGGCCTGCTTGATGCGTGCGAAGCGATGTTTGGGCTGAGCCTGGGCGAATATACGGCATTGGTCGCAGCCGGAGCTTTGAATGACACCGACGCCATTCGGCTTCTGCACATACGAGGACGCGCGATGCAGTACGCTGCTAGCCAAAGTGACCAGCGCATGATCAGCATCCGCGAGCTGCCACGCGGAATCGCCATGGAGTTGTTGAGCACCGTACCCATTGATACGCCTGTTTATCTTGCTACTGATTTGGCCGAGCAGCATATCGTTGTGGCCGGCAGCGGTTCCGGTTGTGCGTTAGTGATGGAGCGTGCAAGAAAAAGGGGGGCAATTTGCACAGCCCTTGCAGTGGCGGGAGCATTTCATACGCCCTATATGGAAAGCGCCGCTATGGAACTAAGCCAAGCGTTGCAAACGTGTCCGTTCAGCCCGCCTCACGTGCCCATTCTGAGCAACGCCGACGCGCAGTTCACCACTTCGCCAGATACGATGCTCGCCAATCTTGTCAAACATCTTGCACATCCGGTGCAGTTAAGAAAAAGCCTGCTTCGACTCAAAAGATCGGGCTTACATCAATGTGATATCCACACGTGCGGGCCTGGCCAGGCGTTGCAAGTCATCCTCAGCGAGGCCTGGGACGAGAGTGTTCGTCTACTGTCCTACGAATAGGCATGTTCATTGAATGCTTTTGTCGGCCATGCTCGGTCGGCGGCCGAGATTCGACGGAAACTCGCCCGCCCCAACCCATCTGTCGTCGTGACGCCCGGTAGCGAGCCGGCTAGGCGCCGCGCCAGAGGCATCAATGCGTGCGCGTGATTTACCTCCTTAGGAAAACGCAATATGAAACCGGAAAGCATGAACATCCATTTGAACGATTTGCCGCATCCGCTGGGCTTTCGGCGTGTCGTCGCGACCGGGTTCGGACTGGTCACCCCGCTCGGGGTCGGCGTTGAGCATTGCTGGAAAAACCTGTTGTCGGGCGCAAGCGGTGTCCGTCCGATCGATCGTTTCGATACCAGGCATTTGGCAAGCAAGATCGCCGGTCAGCTACCTAGGGGGTCGAAGGAGCAGGGAGGATTCGACGCTGCCGAATGGATCGAAGCGAAAGACCTGAAGAAGATGGATGCGTTTATCGTCTATGCGCTGGCCGCGGCGGTGCAAGCGGTGGACGATGCGAACTGGGCCTCGATAAGCCAGGCCGAGCGCGATCGCACCGGCGTGATGGTCGGTTCAGGCATAGGCGGATTACCGGGCATCGAGGCCGCCGCGCGTTCGCTGGAGCGATCGCCGGGCCGCAAGCTATCGCCTTTTTTCATTCCCTCCAACCTGATCAATCTTGCCGCCGGTCACATTGCGATCCGCTACGGATTTCGCGGCCCGACGCATGCAGCCGTAACCGCTTGCGCTTCCGGTGCGCATGCGATCGGTGATGCGGCAAGGCTCATCGCGCTTGACGACGCAGACGTGATGATCGCGGGCGGCACCGAGGCCACGATCTGCGAGTTGGGCGTAGCAGGGTTCGTGGCAGCGCGCGCGTTGTCGACAAACTTCAATGATCAGCCGGCTCAGGCGTCTCGTCCTTGGGACTCCGATCGCGACGGATTCGTCATGGGTGAAGGCAGCGGAATGGTCGTCCTCGAAGAATACGAGCACGCCCGTCAACGCGGTGCGACCATCTATGCCGAAGTGATTGGCTATGGCATGTCCGGCGATGCGCATCATATCGTTGCCACGCCGGAGGACGGCGACGGAGCTGCACGTGCGATAGCGGCCGCGCTCAAGCGCGCCAGGATCGCGCCGGATGCCATTGATTACATCAATGCGCACGCCACCTCGACACCCACTGGCGATCTTACCGAAGTCGCCGCGCTCAAGCGGGTATTCGCAGAGCATGCTTTCGGTGGGGTATCGATCTCCTCGACCAAGTCCGCGACCGGGCATCTGCTTGGAGCGGCAGGAAGCGTTGAAGCCATTCTGACCATGCTGGCCTTGCGCGATCAGGTCGCCCCACCCACCTTGAATCTGGTCTCGCCATCTGCGGAATGTGAAGGCATGGATCTGGTGCCGCTTCAAGCCAAGTCCAGACGCATAGGCTACGCGCTTTCCAATTCGTTTGGTTTTGGCGGAACCAATGCGGCCTTGGTGTTTGGGCCTTCACCCATGCTATGAGACAAGAGCGGGCAGGACGGTCAAAACAGGTCTCTTGCTCCCTCGGCCGCGATGGGATGGTGGATTACCCCCGCCGCAACAGGATTTCCAGCAATCGCCAGAAGCGTTTGCCATAAGGCGGATTGAACAGTCCCACGCCGTTGAGCCGCGCTTGCCGAAACACGGGCTTCATATGCGAGAACGTTCGGAAACCCGCCTCGCCGTGGTAGCCGCCCATGCCGGAGGGCCCTACGCCGCCGAAGGGCAGCCGATGCTGGGCGATGTGATAGATGGTGTCGTTGAGCGTGACGCCGCCGGCATGGGTGCGGGCCAGCACCTGGTCGATACGTGCCTGGTCCTGCTCGAACAGATACAGCGCCAGTGGGCGCGGATGACTGGCGACGTAGCTGATGGCTTCGTCGAGCGTGTCGTAGGGCACGAGCGGCAACAACGGTCCGAAGATCTCTTCCCGCATCACCGGCATGTCATCGTTCACGCCGACCAATAAGGCCGGCGTAAGCACGCGTTGCTCGGGACGATCGGCCGCGTCGCTCAAATTCTCGCTGCGCGCGCCGGCATTCACGGCGCTGTTGCGCAGTTCAACCAGGCGCTGGTAGTGGCGATCGGTGGCGATGCTGGCGTATTGCCGATTGCTGGCCAGGTCCGGATATAGGCGCGTGGCAGCCTCGCGTGCGGTTGCCGTAAAGCGCGCAAGTTCCGTGCGCGGAAGCAACACGTAATCAGGCGCGATGCAGGTTTGTCCGGCGTTGATCAGCTTGCCCAGCAGGATGCGTTCCACCGCATGTTCGAAACGCGCACTGGGGCCGATGATGGCGGGCGACTTGCCACCCAGCTCTAGCGTGACCGGCGTGAGATGGGCTGCGGCCGAACGCATCACGTGATGGCCCACAGCGGTGGAGCCGGTAAACAGCAGGTGATCGAACGGCAATGCGGCGAACGCTTGCGCCACCGATGCATCACCGTTGATGACGATCACTTCGTCGGGCTGAAAGTGGCGTGCGACCAGCTCGGCAAAAAGCTGCGAAAAGCGTGGCGTGAACTCGCTCATCTTCACCATCACGCGATTGCCGGCCACCAGTGCGTCGACCAGCGGGCCCACGGCGAGGAACAGTGGATAGTTCCATGGCACGATGATGCCGACCACGCCCAGCGGTTGCGGACGCAGTTCGGTGCGGGCCGGCAGAAAGGCCAGGCTGGCCATGCCGCGCCTGGGTTTCATCCAGCGGCGTCCGTGGCGCAAGGCGTGGCGGATTGCCGACAAGCTGGGAAACACCTCCAGCATGTCGGTTTCCTCGCGCGGGCGGCATCCGAAATCGGCATTGATGGCCGCGCCAATTTCCTCGCGATGCTGGCTTAGTGCCGCTTCCAGTGCGCGCAAGCGGCGCGCGCGAGTGGGCCAATCCGGCAGCGGATCGCGCGCCTGTACAAGACGCAGGCGTTGGAGTTCGGCGGCAGGATCGAGTCGGTCAGGCTGGTTCATCAAAACTTCGCTCGCAATTCCACGCCATAGGTGCGCGGTGGCGTAATGGTGGCATACGGCGTCCCGAAATCATTGGTGCTGTCGTTGCCGATGCCGAGCACGTAGCGCTTGTTGAACATGTTGTTGACGAACAGGCCCACGCCCCAATGCTGGTCTGGCGTATGCCAATCCAGGCGAGCGTCGGTGCGCTGCTGGGAGGCGCCGATCTTGAAGGCGGCGGTACTGAAGCAATTGCCCTGGAACTCCGAGTCGGCATTGCAGCGGGTGTGGCCGCGATAGGCGTATTGCAGGTTCAGTTCCAGGTCGCCGTGGTAGACACCGTGCCAGGTGTAGTCCAAACCGGCGGTGGCCGAGAGCAAGGGTTCACCCGTAGGCTGCCCATCGAGCACGACGCCTGAGGTGGAGGTGCCGTGGATGTAAGTGCTGTCGATATACGCGGTAGTGAAGTTCAGCCGCAGCGCATCCGTGGGTTGCCATTGCGCTTCCAGGTCCACGCCGTGCGCATGCTGATCACTGGTCATGACGGTGTAGAACGGTACGCCCGAACCGGTCGAATTGGGGTTGAGCACCGACGATTGCAGGTTCGAATAGCGGTAGTAGTACACCGAGGCGTTGACCAGCAGGTTGTACTGCGGCACGACCGCTTTCACCCCGCCTTCGTAGTTCCATACCTTTTCCGGCGCGTACAGCGAGCCGACCTGCAGGCTGTTGTAGCCGCCGGCCTTGTAGCCCTTGGTCGCCGAGATATACGTCATGACGTTGGGAGTGACCTTGTAGCTCAGCACCGCACGCGGGCTGAAGTCGTGCCAGGAGTGGTGCACCGGCACCCATTGTCCCACCGCGTTAGGAAAAACGATGTTGCCGCTGAATACGCCCAGCGCCTGCTGCGCCTGCGGCGGCAGCAGGGAATAGACACCGCTGGCGACGAGTTCGGCCACGGTCTGGTCGAACGCGCTGGCCTGGCGCGGCGGCGTGTACCAGGTGAAGTCCTTCTTGTCCTCGGTGTAGCGCAGGCCGGTGGTCAGGTCCAGCCGGTCGTTCAAATGCCAGATCACGTCGCCAAATGCCGCATACGCTCTGAACTTGCCGACGTTGTTGATTTGCTCGCGCCACGGATCGCCCAGCAAGCTGAAGGGCAGGCCGAGCGCTTGCAGGCTCTGGGTGATGTCCGTCAGCGGCAAACCCACGCCGTCCACGTTCTGTGCCAGCGTGTCCAGGCTGCTCGTATTAGTGTTCACCTGGCTGCTCTGGCGCGCTTGCTCCGAGTAAAAGCTCACGCCGGACAGCCAGTCCATCAGGTCGTTGTTGCCGGATAGCTTCAACTCCTGGTAGTAGCTGTTGTTGTGCTCGATGTTGGCGGTATCCAGATAGCTGACCACATGGTCGGTGCCGTCGTTGTCTTCGTCGTTGAAGGTGTTGAAGTGGCGCCATGCGGTGGTTGAAGTAAGGCTGCCCCAAGAGAAGGAATGATCGACGATCAAGGTGGAGCCATCGAAATGCCGCCATTCACGCGCCTGGATCGCATCGTTGAAAAGCGGTGCGCTAAGCGGATTCAAGTAAGTGGCGGGATTGGGCGGAAAAGGCGGGCGCTCGTTGGGGTCGCTGGACAGCGGTACCAGGCCGACCGCCGGACGCGGCGGTTGATCCAGTCGTTCGTGGTCCCATGACCACAGCAGGCGCGTATCCGGTGTGATGTTCCAGCGATAAACGATGCGCGTGCCCCAATCGTCGTTCTTGCCGTAATGCTGGCCGTTGGCCTGGTCGCGGATCCAGCCGTCGCTCTGGTTGTCCAGCACGCTGATGCGCAGCGCCATGTCGTGGTTGAGCGGAATGTTGACCAGCGCGCTTTCGTAGCGCAGGCCATCGTTGCCGTACCGCAGTACGGCTTTGCCCTCGAACTTGTCGGTGGGCTCGTTGGTAACTATGGAGATGGCGCCGCCCGCCGCATTGCGGCCGAACAGCGTACCCTGCGGGCCTTTCAGCACTTCGATGCGATCGATGTCGTTGAAGGCCAGCAAGGCGCCGCCGGAACGCGCCGCATAGACGCCGTCGATATACACGCCTACCGCCGATTCGGTGCCGATGCCGAAGTCGCTGGTGCTGATGCCGCGCAACGAATAGTTCGGTTGCGTGGGCTGGCTGCCATCCACCACCAGGCCGGGCACGAACAGGGAAATCTTGCTCAGATCCGTGGCCGCCTGCGTGTCGATCTGCTTCGCGGTGAGGATCTGCAGTGCAATCGGCACTTGCTCCATCTGCTGCGTACGGCTCTGCGCCGTCACCGTCACATTGCCAAGTTGCCTGGCTTTTTCGGCATCCGGCTGGTTTTGCGTTCCCGCATCGCTGCTTTGCGCCGCGGCGTCGGCCAAAGCGGAAAGCGGTGCACACATCAGCAGGGTGGCCCCGCTGAACAGCAGGTGGCGCACATAAGCGGACAGTGCTCGTTGGCGAAGCATCATATTGTTTCCTTTCCCCTATGAACCCAAGGCCTGCCGGCCGATGCGGGCCGGGATTCGCGCCCCGGCCCGCGCTGCATGCCACTGCTAATGCAACACCAGGCATTCCCCCGGCTGTGACGCAATCCATGCCTTGATCAGCGCCAGCCCTTCCTTGTGCACGGTGCTGCGCCCGATCTCCGGCATCATCGTGCCCGGTTCGGCCGAGCCAAGCCGGTAGGGCAGGATCGAGTCGTCGGGATGGCCGGGCACGATGTCGAACAAGTGATCGCCGGTACCTTGCCCCGCCGCCGTCGGTGGCTTGCAGATGCCGATGTGGCGGTCTTCGGGCGTGGCGATATCCAGCGTCAGTCCGGTGGTATTGGCTGCGCCTTTCGGGTTGTGGCAATGGCCGCAATTGATGTCGAGATAGGCGCGCGTGCGCGCATCGAGCGAAGCGTGCGTGTCCGTCCAGTTGGTGTTGCGTGGCGCATCGGCCGGAGTCGGCGCACCGGTGAGATACCCCACGCGTATCAGGTGCGCGAGTTCGTTTTCGTCGCCATCGGCATAGCGATAGTCGCGATTGAGGTGGCGCGCCTTCGGCCCGATCGGTTGCAGCGCGCGTGTGGTCCAGTCGTGCGCATGGCAACTCACGCACTGGCTCTGGTCCGGCACCACGTAGTTGAAATTCTCGCGTTCGCCGTTGTCGCTTACCAAGGTCAGCGCCTGCACGTCGCCGGTGCGGGCGAGCCTTGCCTCGGTCTGCTCGGCATTCCAGACATAGGGAATGGCCACCCAGCCGTCCTTGCGTCGTACCAGCAGGCGTGTTTCCACCAGATGCACGTTGGCGAGTTCAAGGCCCTGCCCGGGTGCCGCGAAATCGAGGCTGGTGTCGTAGGTGCGCGCAACGTCCGTGGCGTTGCGCGCTTCATTTTTTGGCAGCGGGTAGAAGAAGGTCTTGCTGATGATGGTTCCCACCGGGAAATCAAAAGTGTCGGTGGCGCTGTATCGGGCCGATACGCCCTTGGGCATCCAGATCGTGCGCAGCTTGTGCGCGTAGTCGGTAAACAGTGGCGTGTTCAGTTCGTACGGCACCACGCCTTCGTTCAACTGCAAGACGCCATCGCGGGCTTCCACTATGTGCCAGTCGCTGAGTTTTTGCGGATAGCCCTCGCTCTGGAAGGCAACCGGTTGCATGCCGTGGTGGCAAGCAGCAAGGCACAACAGCGCAAACCACAGCAATAGTCCGCGCATCCACGTTTTCGTCGGCATGGGCAACTCTTCAGACTTTCGGTTCCGGGTTCAGCGCCACCGGCGGCAGCTTGGGTAAGCTGCATTGGAACGGCTTGGCATCGGTGCTTGGGTTCTTGTAATCATGCGGACCATCGGCATTGAGCACGCCGTTGGCGCCCTGGATGCAAATGCGATCGTCCGGCGGCGGCAGCCCGTCTGCGGCGATCTTCGGATCGGCATAGCCGTCCCACACCACGTCGGGGAAGTTGCCGCCCAGGCCGTAGACCGCGGCCTTCAGGGTCTTGAGCTTCAGGCCATCCGGCGAATCGCCGCCACCCTTGAAGCGGTTGCCATAGACGTAGATGCCTTTGGGGTAGGGGTTGTAATCGGCGGCGACACCGCGCGTGTTGTAGTAGTTGGTGGAGAAGTAGCTGGAGATGATCACGTTGGCCGTCTGGTTATCGGCGATGTCGTTGTCGAAGATCTCCACCTTGTCGTTGGAATTGACCACCACGCCGGAGCCTGCCGGCACGCTGGCCACTGCCGCGCCTTTCTTGGCGAAGTTGCCGGTGTTATTGGCGAACACCTTGTTGTGGAACACCCGTGTGGCATGCCCTTCCTGCGACAGGTTCGGCATGTTGAACACCAGGATGCCGCCGGTGTTTTTGGTCGCGGTGTTGTCGTACACGTCGGCGTTGACCGAGTTCTCGATCTCGATACCGGCCACGTTCTGTTCGGCGCGATTGCGGCGTACCACGATGTTGTTCGACTGACCCACGTAGATCCCCGCATCCGAGGCGCCGATCACCACCGAATCTTCCACCAGCACGTTCTGCGTCTTCACCGGGTACAGGCCGTAAGCACCGTTCGTGCTCTTGGGGCCATCGGTCCATTCGATGCGCACGCCGTGGATGGTGATGTTCCTGCCCTGGTTGATCTTCAGCGCATCGCCCATGGTGTCCTCGATGGCGAGGTTCTCGATGGTGAAGTCATCGGCATTCACCAACAGGCCTTCGGGGCCGACGATCTGGCCTTTGAACGAGAGCACGGTTTTGTCCATGCCCGCGCCGCGCACGGTCACGCCGTTGGTGCGCAAGCTCAAGCCGCGCTTGAGCGTGTAGTGACCGGCCGGGATGTCGATCACGCTGCCGGGCTTGGCGTCGAGCAATTGCTGCTCCAGCTTGCTCTCGAACGAGGCGTCGGCCTGGTTCTGGGTGGTGTTCTGCGGTTGGCTGCAGGCCGATAGCAGCAGTGAAAGGGCGAACAAGCCGCAAGCGTTGCGCATATGAAAGTCTCTCCCCACGCGCCATACCGGCGCGTACCTACGCACTGTCTCCCAAGGCGTGCGGGCAGGGGAGGGCAAAAGGGACGGCTATGGGGGGCAAATAGGCCAGAGTGCGGATGGATGCTGGCCATCGCCTCGCCGGCAGCTCGCTTGCGCCGGTCCTGCCACTAGAGAGACTTGAGATAAATTCAATTCTGGCTTGTGAAGATATCGCTTTTGCGCGGAATGCTTGGGGCGTAACTTGAACTCACATCAACTTTATTGGAGATTATGATGCGCGCCGCCTGGTTGGATCAGTTGTTGCGCAGTCGCCGTACGGGAGGCCATGGAGCGGCCCGGCCAGCAGTTCTTGCGTCCAAAGGAAGGCGCAGGGGAGTAAAAGATCGAGCCGTTCGCGCAGTGGAGGTCATCCCTTCCACGCCCTCGGCCCCAGCCAGCAAGGGGCGCATTTGCCTGGGCATTGGGGATGGCAGCTTGCGTAGGCAGTAAGACAAAGCGGCAGCCCGGCCAATCTTGTCGGGTATCGCGCGCCCAAGGTTTGGTAGCCTGTTCTCGTGACGTCCGCGCCGCACGCCCATTCAGCGGCAAAAAAAGGGAACGGCATGCGACGACTGTCGGCGATGGCCTTGATGCTATTCATATCGTTTTGCGGCTACGCGCAGACGGTAAAATTGTGGCCGGGCGTTGCGCCAGGCTCGGAGAGCTGGAAGCAGAAGGAACAGGTCGAGAAGAATACGCCCATCGGTAGCGTGGTGATCGATGTCGTAACGCCGACGCTTACGGCGTATCTCCCGCAGCATGCCAAAGCTACCGGCACCGGCATCATCATCGCCCCGGGCGGTGCGTTCGTGGCGCTGGCCATCGATATCGAAGGCAATGACGTGGCGCGATGGCTGCAAAGCAAAGGCATCGCAGCCTTCGTACTCAAGTATCGCACCGTGGAAAAGCGGCAGGAGGGCATTCCGCCTGACTTGAACATGGACGAAGCCGGCAAGTACGGCATCGCCGACGGCATTGAGGCCATCAAGCTCGTTCGCCAGCACGCCGCACAATGGGGAGTTGCGCCCGACCGCATCGGCTTCATGGGGTTTTCGGCCGGCGGCATGGTGGCTTCTGCCGCCTTGCTGCAAAGCGAGCCTGCCGCGCGCCCCAACTTCGTTGCGCTCGTTTACGGTGCCCCGTTCGGCGTGATGCCACCTATCCCGTCAAAACTTCCGCCGATCTTCATGGCGTGGGCGCAGGACGATCCGGTGGCTCTAGATGATGTCACCCGCTTTTATGCGGCCTTGAATGCCGCCGGCGATAAACCCGAAGCCCATATTTTCAGCGCGGGCGGCCATGGCTTTGGCATGCGCAAGCAGGGCACCAGCAGCGATCATTGGATCGACGATTTCTATGCCTGGCTGCAGGCGCAGGGCTATACCAAAAGCGCGGTGAGTCCTGCTTCACATTAACGCGCGTTACCTCGCCCCGGGATCCGGCAAATGCCATGGATCTGCCTTGCTCCAGCCCTTCGTTCATGTCAGCTTGCTGATCGGCAGCAGTGAGCTGAGTGGGCGCTATGCCCCTTCAATTCGGAGTGACAGGGAGAAGGAATGTATGGCCAGTGCTATGCAGGATCTGGATCAATTCGTACGGGAAGCTCTTTCGCGAGGATGTTCCCGCGCAAGTATCGACAAGGCATTGACTGACGCGGGCTGGGCCCCCGAACAGACGCAGGCGGCATTGACTGGCTATGCTGACGTTGCGTTCCCGGTGCCGGTACCAAGACCGCGCCCATATCTGTCGGCGCGAGAAGCCTTTCTGTACCTGGTGCTGTTCACCACGCTGTACCTGAGCGCCTATCATTTGGGTGAGCTGCTGTTCGAACTGATCAACCGCAGCTTTCCCGGCATCGTGTCGTCCTATGAGAACGGCAACCCTAAAAATATTCGCTGGTCGATCGCAACCATTGTCATTGCCTTTCCCGTATTCCTGCTGGTTTCCGCAAAAATCGGGCGCGAGCTGAAGCAGCAGGCGATAAAGCGCCAGTCGGCGGTGCGGCGATGGCTTACCTATTTGACGCTGTTCGTTGCGGCCATCGTGCTGATCGTGGATTTGATCACCCTGGTGGATAGTCTGCTCAGTGGTGAAATCACTATGCGTTTCGTATTGAAGGTGATGGTGGCCGCAGCGATTGCGGGCACGATTTTCGGCTACTACTTGCGGGATCTGCGCCGCGACGAGGCTTCGCCGTGAACGCTGGGCGTGTGTTGCTGATTGTTGCTTCGATCGCCATGGCCGGTGCGGTATGGGGTGGCTTGTGCGTATTGGGCAGTCCCATGCATCAGCGTGCGCTGCGTCTGGACGACCAGCGCTTATCCAGCCTGGGTTTTTTGTCCTCCAACGTGCATGGCTATTGGGAACGGCATCATGTATTGCCGGACGATATAAGCGCGATGGATGTTGCGGCTCGCTGGAAGCAGGACCCGGTTACCGGCAAACCCTATGTCTACGAGAAGTTGGATAACGGCAGTTACCACCTTTGCGCTATGTTTGCCTTGGCGTATGACGGAGAGGGAACGGGCGAGAACCGCTTACCCCGGTATGTACCGATGGGCACGGGATGGCAGCATCCGGCAGGAGCCCACTGCTTTCGTTTCCAGGCGGCGAGCCTGGACATGCCAAACGGCTAAACAAGTGTATGCCGCGCCGATTGATCCGGCGCCGCGCTTCAACCCTTCATCATCAGCGCGCTCGAATGGCGGTCTGATAGAGACCTTGCCGTGGTGGTGCTCTCGCCAGTGATCGCGTTTAAAGCGGGCGAGGTTTCAGGTCGGTCTGGGCAGCATAGTGATAGGCGATATCTTCCATCGCCAGCCGTGCGGATGCAGCGTGTTTTTCACCTATTCGCGCGGCCAACTCATGCTCGAACTTGGCGTGGAAGCGCCGCGCAGCTGCCATCGCGCTGGTGGCGCGAGGGGTCAGCAGCAGCAACTTGCTACGCGCATCTTGCGCGTCGTCGCGTCTTATCAAGTAACCCTTTTCCACCATGTCGTTCACGATCTTCAAGGCGCCCTGTGGCGTGATCTGCAGGGCGTTGGCCAGCTGGCGGAGGTTTTGCGGTCTCTTGTCGAGTAACCGGAAGACATAGCCAAAGGAAGGCCCCAGATCGTCGAACCCCTGTTTGGCCAGATGCTCGTGCAGCCCTCCCTTGAAGGCGCCGAAGGCAAGATTGAGCAACACGCCAAAATCCGTTGACATTGATTCACCTAGGTTGATAATCCGAGGTGAATTATATTCGAGAGCAACGGAGAGTGTCATGCCGCTAGTCGACAGCACGCAAACCCCTATCTTCACGCTGCATGGCGCCAGCTTCACAGGCATGGCGTCACCCAGCCGCGGCGCCACGGAAAATGCGGTCTGGCTGGTGACCTTGCCGCCGGGTCTTCCGGCGGTCCGCCATCAGCTGACGCGTGAAGAAACCCTCGTCGCCCTGGATGGACGCGCCTTGGCCTCGATAGGTGACGAAACGTTCGAAGTTACGCCAGGTAGCGCACTGATCGTGCCGGCAGATACCGATTTCGAAATCCATAACCCTGGGCCGCAAGCCTTCCGTGCCGTGGCGATTCTGCCAGTCGGTGGCCAGGCCGTGATTGGCGATGGTGCACCGTTCACACCGCCGTGGGCGGTGTGAACGTTATTTCTATCGTAGAGGCGTCTTGCAGCTCTGTGCCCCTACCCATGCCAGGCGGATCAGCGCGCGCCACCACCGGCGTATAAGCGCTCGCCCGTCAGCCAATACGAATCGTCGGAAGCCAGGAATACGGCGATCGAGGCAATGTCGTTCGGCTGGCCGATGCGGCCCAGCGGCGTGGTCGACAGGGCGTATTGCTCGAAATCGCCGCCGATGGCGCCGATGGCATGCGTGCCTTCCGTCTCCACCATGCCCGGATTGAGCGCATTCACGCGGATCTTGCGCGGGCCCAGTTCTTTCGACAGCACGCCGGTGATTGCATCTACCGCGCCCTTGGTGGCGGTGTACACGACGGTATTCGCAGGCACGATGCGCGAAACCAGCGAACCGATGTTGATGATGCTGGCGCCTTCGCCCAGATGCTTCACGGCTGCCTGGGTGGTAAGCAGCAGGCCACGCACGTTCACGTTGAACTGCCGGTCGTACTGTTCCTCGGTGATGGCTTCGATCGGCGCGAATTCGTAGACGCCGGAGTTGTTCACGAGGATGTCGAGGCGGCCGTAGTGGGTGATGGCGGCATCGACAAGCGCCTGCGCGTCAGCGGCTTTGGACACGTCACCCTGCACCGCCACAGCCTTGCCGCCGGCCTTCACGATTTCGTCGACCGCGGCGTCCGCGCCCGCCTTGCTGGAGGCGTAATTCACCACAACCGAGGCGCCTTGCGCGCCTAATGCCTTGGCGATGGATGCGCCGATGCCCTTGGATGCGCCCGTAACGATGGCGACTTTGCCTTGCAGCTTGCTCATGGTGGTGTCCTGATCAGTGGAAAGGGGTTCGTAAATCCTGTAGTTCGTAACTTATGAACTATAGAACTAGAAATCAAGTGCCGATAAAATGCGCAGCATGCGGCCGCTGGTTCACCCATCCATCGAAGACATCACCGTCGAGGGCATCCTGCATGCCCTGTCCGATCCCGTGCGCGCCGCTATCTACGCCGAACTGGCCATTTCCAGCGGCGCCACTTGCTCCAACTTCCTGAAGATCAGCGACCGCGACATCCCCAAGTCCACGCTTTCGCAACATTTCCGCGCATTGCGCGAAGCGGGCCTGATCCGCAGCGAGCGCCACGGCGTGGAGATGCGCAACTGCACGCGTTGCGAAGAAATCAATCAGCGCTTTCCTGGCTTGGTGATGACCATCATGAAGGCACACCAGATCCAGGCAGCCGAGCGTCTGCCAGCCACGAAGCGCAAGCCGGCGGCTAAAAAGAAAACTGGCGGTGCGTAGGCTGGGATGACAATCCCAGCTTTCTACGCGGCATCCCCATGCTGGGATTGCCATCCCAGCCTACGCGCTTTTCGGATCAGCCAAGGCTGAAATTCAAGGCAGGCTTCGCCGCGCCAGCTGCGGCGGCATCCCCGTCCAGCGCTTGAACGCCCGCCGAAATTCGCGCGGGTCGCTGAAACCTAGTTCGATCCCGATTTCCGCCACGCTCAATTGACCAGCGTGCAGCAATTCGAGCGCGCGCTCGGCGCGCACGCGATCATGGATTTCGCGAAAGATGCGCCCGCTCTCGGCGAGCCTGCGCCGCAGCGAGCGCTCGCTGAGGTGCAGGCTGCGGGCCACTTCGATCAAGCGCGGATGTTCGCGCAGGCGGTTGCGCAGCAGGCGTTCGACCGAGACCACGATTTCGTCGGAAGGACTGTGGCCGCGCAGCTGCTGGTGGCATAGCGCCAGGGCCTGGCGTGCCGTGAGCGGGTTGTAGCCGGGCAGCGCATGGGCGAGCCAGCCGACGTCCACCACGATGCGATTGTGTTGCGCGCCGAAACGGATGTCGCATTGGAACGTAACCATGTATTCGGCGGCATGGGCGGGCGGCGGATACGTGAATTCCATGCGTACCGGCGTGATCCCGGGGCCGACCAGGTCGCGCGCGAGCGCCAGGCAGCTGGAGAACAGTTCCTCGCACAGGAACGGCAGCAGCTCGATCTCACCGAAGCGCGGCCAGGCCTGGACGGCCACCGTCTGGGCATCCACGGCGGCGAAATCCACATCGAGCAGGCTGCCGCAGATCTTGTGGTTTTCGATGCCTACGCTCATCGCCTCGCCGAAATTGCGCGAGGTCATCATTGCCAGGCCCAGCAAGCCAAAGCTGCCGACGGTTTCATTGCGTCCAATCAGCAGGCCCAGTGCCGGCACGCGCAGGCTGCGCAAGGCGCGGGTAATCACCGTACGGGCCTGCCGATACGAGACTCGCGCACTAGGTTCGTTCATCTGCTGCCGGGTGAGTCCCAGGCCGGTGAACCAGGGCTCGTTAGGAATGCCGCGCTGGCTGGCGAATTCGGCCAGATGCACCAGCACGTTAGGCGGGATGTCGGCAGCTTGGGCGCGCGGATCGGGCTCGATCGCTGCCGATGCCGTGCGCCGCGTTTCGGGTAATTCGAATGCCGCCTCTGACATGCTGGACCTTCCCCGGTGCCAAACTCGATGGCGCAGGAGACTGTTCTAGCACGGGCGACGGTGGGGTGGTTGGCGCGCCGCACAAGTCCGGCGCCAACGGCACTGCGGTATTACCGCTGCACGGGTTTTCCGGCTTGCAGCGGTGCCTCGGCCGCGTGTTTCCACTGCTCGACCCAGCTACCGAGGTCGGCCAGGCGCTTGGCCGGATCATCCTGCATCGACGTGCCGACCGCGGAGCCGACGACGTTTCCGACCGGGTCGAGCAGCATCAGGGTTGGATAAATGCCGATGCCCAGCGTGTCGGTCAGCCCCTGCCCTTGATACAGCACGTTCCAATCCAGGCCGCGTTGCTTCACGAACTGGCGGGCGCTCTCGGCATCTTCATACGTGATGGCCACAAAATTCATATCGCTGTGTTCGCCTGCGTACGCATTGAGCGTGGGTACCTCGGAGATGCAGGGGGCGCATTCGGCGAAAAAGAAGCTCACCAGGGTGTAGCGGCCGCGGAAGTCGCCCAATCGTTGCGTGGCGCCACGCAGGGATGGCAGCTCGAAAGGAGGAAAGGCGTCGCCGCGGCCGAACGCGAAGCGCCCTGGCTCGCCCGCGCGGGCGCCGGCTGGGCGCAAACGCAACACTGCCACTTCAGCCTCGCTGTCGCGAGTGATGCTGTAGTGGCGGCGGCCCTGGAGCATTTGCTGCGCAAAAGCTGCGTAGTCGAGCGGCTTGCCGTTGGCGTCGAGGTAGTGGACCTGGGCTGTGGCGCCTAGATGCAGGGTGGCGATGAAGTGTTGTTCGTCTTGCGCTGGGCTTGCCGCGAACGCTGTGCTTGCCAGCCATGACAGGAGCGCGACCAACATCAGTATTTGTCGCACGATGAGCAACTGTTGACGGTCGTAACGAGTAAGCATCTCTGGTCCACCTCAGGGTCGTCGTTCCCGCGAAAGCGGGAATCCATTTTTAAAGATGCATCAGAGCAAGATGGATTCCCGCTTTCGCGGGAACGACGGCCATGAAGTTACGTAGCGAGCTTCGAGAGTGCACTACTCGCCGATCGTGAGCAGCGAAGCATTGCCGCCCGCCGCCGTGGTGTTGATGGTGAGCGTACGCTCGGTAGCGAACTTCACCAGATAGTGCGGGCCGCCCGCCTTCGGGCCGGTGCCCGAAAGCGATTCGCCGCCGAACGGCTGTACACCCACCACCGCGCCGATCTGGTTGCGGTTGACGTAGCAGTTGCCGACGCGCGCGTGGCTGCGGATGTATTCCACGGTGTCGTCGATGCGGCTGTGTACGCCGAGGGTGAGGCCGTAGCCGGTACGGTTGATCTGGTCGACCACTTGCTCCAGCTCGCTGCCCTTCCAGCGGATCACGTGCAGCACGGGGCCGAAGATTTCGCGCTTGAGCACGTCGAGCGAGGAAATCTCGTAGGCACGCGGTGCGAAGAACGTGCCGTGCGCGGTATTGGCCGGATCAAGCTTGGCCTCGGCGATCTTTTTCGCTTCCTTGTCCATGCGGGCGGCATGGTCGACCAGGATCTTCAAAGCATCGTCGTCGATCACCGGGCCCACGTCGGTGGAAAGCTGGCCAGGATCGCCCACTTTCAGCTCGGCCATGGCGCCGGCGAGCATGCTGATGACCTTGTCGGCAATGTCTTCCTGCACGAACAGCACGCGCGCGGCGGAGCAGCGCTGGCCGGCCGACTGGAAGGCCGAGGCGATCACGTCCTTCACGATCTGCTCGGGCAGGGCGGAGGAGTCGGCGATCATCGCATTCTGGCCGCCGGTTTCGGCGACGAGCGCGGCAATCGGCGCGTTGCGCGCGGCGAGCGTGCGGTTGATCGCCCAGGCGGTTTCGGTCGAGCCGGTGAAGGCCACGCCGGCTACGCGCGGGTCTTTGGTAAGCGCGGCGCCCACCACGGCGCCGTCACCCGGCAAATACTGCAGCACTTCGGCCGGTACGCCGGCTTCGTGCAGCAACTTCACCGCGGCATGGCCGATCAGTGTGGTCTGTTCGGCCGGCTTGGCGATCACGCTGTTGCCAGCGGCCAGCGCCGCAGACACCTGGCCAAGGAAGATCGCCAGCGGGAAGTTCCACGGGCTGATGCATACGAACACGCCACGCCCGTTGAGGAACAGCTGGTTGTTTTCACCGGTCGGCCCGGGCAGTTGCTCCGGATGGCCGAACAGGCGCCGCGCCATGGTGGCGTAATAGCGCAGGAAGTCGGCTGCCTCGCGAATTTCGGCGATCGAATCGGGCAGACTCTTGCCCGCTTCGCGCACGCATAGCGCGATGAATTCGCCACGGCGCGCTTCAAGCAGTTCAGCCGCGTGCTCCAGGATCGCGGCACGGCTGGCGGCGGGCAGGCGATCCCAGGCCGGCTGCGCGGCGACGGCATTGGCCAGCGCCTTGTCGACCAGCGGCGCGTCGGCGCTCACGTAGCTGCCCACCGCCTGGCGGCGATCGACCGGGTTGGTGACCTGCACGGTGGGGCCTTTGCTTTCGCCGCCAGGCACCAGCGGACCGGCGGACCAGGTACCGGATTTCGCGTTGACTGCCTCGGCGAGGGCCTTCAGTTCGTTGTCGTTGGAAAAGTTGACGCCCATGGAATTCTTCCGAAGTTCACCGAAGAGATTGACCGGCACGGGGATGCGCGGATGCGGAATGGAGGCGAAGCGGCGCACCGTTTCGCATGGATCGGCGACGAGGTCGCGCACCGGCAGGGTTTCGTCCACCACGCGGTTGACGAAGCTGGTATTGGCACCGTTCTCAAGCAGGCGGCGCACCAGGTAGGGCAGCAGGTCTTCGTGCGTGCCCACCGGCGCGTACACGCGGCAGGGCACATTGAGGTTCTGCTTGCCGATCACTTCGGCGTACAGGTCCGTGCCCATGCCATGCAGGCGCTGGAACTCGAACGGACGTCCGCGCGAAATGTGGTGTACGGCGGCAATGCTGTGCGCATTGTGTGTGGCGAACTGCGGATAGATCAGTTCGGCGCCCGCATCGAACAGCTTGTGTGCGCAGGCCAGGTACGACACGTCGGTGTTGGGCTTGCGCGTGTACAGCGGATAGCCGGACAGGCCCAGTTCCTGTGCGCGCTTGATCTCCGCGTCCCAGTACGCGCCCTTCACCAGGCGCACGTACCAGCGGCGGCCGGTGGCGCGCGCGGTTTCGATCAGCCAGTCGATCACGAACGGCGTGCGCTTGGAATACGCCTGCACCACGATGCCCAAGCCGTTCCAGCCCTGCAGCGAGGGATGCGCGAAGACGTCGCCGATGATGTCCAGCGACAACTCCAGGCGATCGGCTTCCTCCGCGTCCACGGACAGCGCGATGCCTTGCTTCATCGCCAGCTGCGACAGTTCCAGCAGTTTGGTGGTGAGGTCACGCCGGGCACGCTCGCGATTGGCCACTTCGTAGCGCGGATGCAGGGCGGACAGCTTCACCGAAATCGACGGCGCATCCGTGTGATTGGCGAACGGGCCGCGCGCGCCGATGCGCGCGATGGCGTTGCGGTAATCCTGCTGGTAGCGCTCGGCCGTTTCCGCAGTAAGGGCCGATTCGCCCAGCATGTCGTAGGAATAGCGATAAGCGGTGTATTCGCCCTTGCCGCAGCGATCCAGTGCTTCGTCGATGCTGCGGCCCATCACGAACTGATGGCCCATGATGCGCATCGCCTGGCGCACGGCCAGGCGGATGGCCGGCTCGCCCGCGCGCCCGACCAGACGGCGCAGCGCGCCGGTGAAATCGTGGCGGGTTTCCTCGGCCAGGTTTACCAGCTTGCCGGTGAGCATCAGGCCCCAGGTGGAGGCGTTGACGAACAGCGACTCGCTCTGGCCCAGGTGCTTCTTCCAGTTCGCGTCGCCGAGCTTGTCACGGATCAGCTTGTCGGCGGTGGCTTTGTCTGGAATGCGCAGCAGGGCTTCGGCCACACACATCAGCAGCACGCCTTCCTCGCTGGAAAGGTCGTACTGACGCATGAAGGATTCCACCGCGCTCTGGTCCTTGGCGCGGACGCGCACGCGGCTGACCAGGTCGGCCGCGAGGTCGATCACTTTTTCGCGCTCGACTGGCGGCAGGGTGGCCTGGGCAAGCAGGTCGTTCACGGCTTCCGTTTCATCGCGCAGCCAGGCGGCAGTGATACGCGCGCGGGCCGGCTCGACGCTGGTCGGCAGTTCGGGGGTAAGAATGGCTTGGGTCACGATGGCGTGGGCTTCGAAAGGATACGAAAGCGGGGTGAACCCGCGATTGTAGGCGGGGCAGAGCGCAAACGCATCCGTATCGAACGGGGGCCGCGGGCGGGCAAGGTTTTGACCGATTCAAGGCGCTGCGTCTGGCACAACCGCGCCAGGCGGATCTCGGTGGCGGGTAGGCTGGGATGCCAATCCCAGCATCGGCACGCCGCATGAAAAGCTGGGATTGGCATCCCAGCCTACGCGAGGACATCCAGCGCACGCTTCTGCCACCACGGCATGGCAACGTGCCGCCATTTGCTGCCGAGACAAATTGTCGCGGCTCGCCCAAGTTGGCGACAAGGTAGCGCAAATCACGCGTGCGCAAAGAATTTTTGCGGCCAGCGCTGCGCTGCGCCTGTCCTTGCCCGACTTCACGACGCGGCCTATGATCGGAAACGTTCCAGGCACGCTAAGACTTCCATGATCGTGCTTCGACCAGCCCTTGGCGGCGTGCCGTACGTGCTGTGGCTTCGGCCCAACCGCGTACTCAGTCGGCGTGGTCTGCGTCATCTGATCCTGGTGCTGGCTGCGCTGGCGTTGATAACGGCAGGTCTGGGAGCGTGGCAGGGCGACGTCTTCGCTCCGCTGTTCGCCCTGATCGAGGCTTCCGCGGTGGCCATCGCCTTGAGCGTGGCATGGCGGGCCGGCGACCGCAGCGAACGCATCACCCTCGACACAGAGTCGGTGGAGGTGCAAACCCTGCCTGGACGCCGCTGCACGCGTTTCCAGCCTTATTGGGTGCGCGTGCTGCTGGAGTCAGGGGAGGGGCGTTACCGATTGTTGTTGTCGTCGCATGGACGCAAGCTGGAAGTAGGGGCTTTCCTCACCGACGAGGAACGCACCGAGCTGTTCCGGAAACTCAGGGCGTTGCTGGCCGATCTCAAGGCTGAGCGCAGGTAGGTTCAACAAAGGTGCAAACATGACAGCTGGCGGCATCGGGAAGCATGGCATCAGGGTTGGGAAGCACTTCAAGCATGCAATCGGGGCGTTGGGCCTAGCCTCAAGTCTCATCGGCAGCGCCGTCCTGGCCAATCCGCAGCCTGGCCAGTTGAATCTCACGCCTGGCGTGACGACCTATTCGGAAGTTCCCTACGAGCTGAACAACTACTCGCTGATCGTGTGCGTGGTGATCGGCATCCTGGTGTTCGGCGCGATGTTCATCGCCATGTTCCGCTTCCGCAAATCGCGCGGCGCAGTGCCGGAGAAGTGGTCGCACAACACCACCCTGGAAATCGTGTGGACCGCGATTCCGGTGGTCATCCTCGTTTGCCTCGCCTGGCTGGCGACCGATGGCCTCAAAAAATTCTCTGACACCACCGGCTCGCAGATGACGGTGAAAGTCACCGGCTACCAATGGAAGTGGCGCTACGACTACGTCGACTACCTCGGCAAGCCGATCAGCCACGTCGACTTCATGTCCCGGCTGGACGATCGCAGCAACGCCACCCGCCAGCTCGATTCCGGGCTCGATCCCTATGCCGTGAAAGTCGGTGACGAGAACACCTACCTGCTGGATGTCGATCATCCGCTGGTGGTGCCGATCAACACCAAGATCCGTTTCGTGATCACCGCCGACGACGTGATCCATTCCTGGTTCGTGCCTGCGCTGGGCTGGAAGATGGATGCGATTCCGGGCGTGGTGAATGCGGCCTGGACCAACATCAAGGTGCCCGGTGTATACCGCGGCCAGTGCGCAGAGCTGTGCGGCCAGGACCATGGCTTCATGCCGATCGTGGTGAAGGCTGTATCGCAGCAAGACTTCGCCAAGTGGCTGGCGGACCAGCAGAAGCCTGCCACGCCCGCGCCGGCTCCGGCGTCTACGGCGGCGGTGCCCGCCCAGGCGACAGCGCAGCTTGCACCGAAGCAAAATTCCCAGGGTTGATCTCTCGGCGGCCCACCGCAGTTCACGACCGAAGCACTCATTGAGGTAGAGGTTCTAAGGCTATGGCCCACGCAGCCACCCATGATCAGCACCACCATGATGGTCACGACGAGCATCACGAGCACCTGAACTTCTTTCAGCGCTGGGTGATGTCCACCAACCACAAGGACATCGGCACGCTGTACCTGGTCTTTTCGCTGCTGATGTTCTTCATCGGTGGCAGCTTCGCGATGGTGATCCGCGCCGAGCTGTTCAAGCCGGGCCTACAGCTGGTGCAGCCGTACTTCTTCAACGAAATGACCACCATGCATGCGCTGGTGATGATTTTCGGCGCGGTGATGCCGGCCTTCGTCGGCCTGGGCAATTGGATGATCCCGTTGATGGTCGGTGCGCCGGACATGGCGTTGCCGCGCATGAACAATCTTTCGTTCTGGATCCTGCCGTTCGCCTTCGCGCTGCTGCTTTCCACGCTGTTCCTGCCCGGTGGCGGCCCCGCCGGCGGCTGGACCATGTATCCGCCACTGTCGCTGCAGAGCGCTTCCACGGCCTACGTGGTGTTCGCAATCCACTTGATGGGTATCAGCTCCATCATGGGTGCGATCAACATCATCGCCACCATCCTCAACATGCGCGCGCCGGGCATGGATCTGCTGAAGATGCCGGTGTTCGTGTGGAGCTGGTTGATTACCGCCTTCCTGCTGATCGCGGTGATGCCGGTGCTGGCCGGCGCGGTGACCATGCTGCTCACCGACAAATACTTCAACACGCATTTCTTCGATGCCGCCGGCGGCGGTGACCCGGTGCTGTTCCAGCACGTGTTCTGGTTCTTCGGTCACCCCGAGGTCTACATCATGATCCTGCCGGCGTTCGGGATCATTTCGGAGATCATCCCCACCTTCGCGCGCAAGCCGATCTTCGGCTACAAGGCGATGGTGTTCGCGATCGCCTCGATCGCCTTCCTGTCGTTCATCGTGTGGGCGCACCACATGTTCGCAGTAGGCCTGCCGCTGGGCGCGGAAATCTTCTTCATGTACGCGACCATGCTGATCGCGGTGCCGACCGGCGTGAAAGTGTTCAACTGGGTCGCCACCATGTGGGGCGGCTCGATGACCTTCGAGACGCCGATGCTGTTCGCGGTGGCGTTCGTGATCCTGTTCACCATCGGTGGCTTCTCCGGCCTGATGCTGGCGCTGGTGCCGGCGGACTTCCAGTATCACGACACCTACTTCGTGGTGGCGCACTTCCACTACGTGCTGGTGACCGGTGCGATCTTCGCCATCATCGCGGCCACTTATTACTGGATCCCGAAGTGGACCGGTCATATGTACAGCGAGTTCTGGGGCAAGCTGCACTTCTGGAACTCGGTGGTGTGGGTGAACGTGCTGTTCTTCCCGCAGCACTTCCTCGGCCTTGCCGGCATGCCACGCCGTATCCCGGACTACAACGTGGCTTTTGCCAACTTCAACATGATCAGCTCGATCGGCGGCTTCCTGTTCGGCGCCTCGCAGCTGATCTTCCTGGGCGTGCTCATCCATTGCGTGTGGTTCTCCAAGAAGAAGGCCACCGACCGCGTATGGGAAGGCGCCAAGGGCCTGGAATGGACGGTGCCGTCGCCGGCACCGCATCACACCTTCTCCATCGCGCCGGTCGTCCATGACGAGGAACTGGCGCATGGACACGTCGAGGACTGATCGCATGAAGCTGGATCATCAAGCGCTCGGATCGGAACAGGCACAGCGAGTGCGTCGCGCGCGGCGCACCGCGGTAGCGGTAGGCATCGTCGCCTTCGTGGTGTTCGTGGTCTCGATCGCGCAGATGCTCTGGCTGCAGCATCATCCACAGGCACACGCGCAGGCAATCCAGGAAGCGCTCATGCAGTAACCGCCGTAGCGGCGGGGCACGTAGGTCACCAGGAACATCTACGGGATACACACCATGGGTCAGCAGCACGACATCTACTACGTACCGAGCAAGAGCCAGTGGCCGATCGTGGCCGCGGTGGTCATGTTCATCACCGTGTTCGGTGCGGCGCACTGGCTGAATGCGGAGCCCGGCGAAAGCGGCTTCGGCAAGACGCTGCTGCTGATTGGCTTCGTTGGCATCCTCGGGATGTTCTTCGGCTGGTTCCGCTCAGTCATCCATGAATCCATGCGCGGTTTCTACAACAGCCAGGTGGACCGCTCGTTCCGCATGGGCATGATGTGGTTCATCTTCTCCGAGGTGATGTTCTTTGGCGCGTTCTTCGGTGCTCTGTTCTACGTGCGCATGTTTTCGGTGCCGTGGCTGGGCGGCTACGGCCACGGCGTGCTGACTCACCAGTTCCTGTGGAGCGACTACGCGGCTTCGTGGGGTGCGGGCGGCGGCAATGGCCCTGGCCATGTCGGCGGCGCCTTCCAGACCGTTGCCCCCTGGGGCCTGCCGCTGCTGAACACGCTGATCCTGCTCAGCTCCAGCGTTACCGTGACCATCGCGCACCATGCGTTGAAGGCCGGCCACCGCGGCAAGGTGCTGGCTTTCCTGGGCTTTACCGTGCTGCTGGGCGCCAGCTTCCTGTTCTGCCAGGCGCACGAGTACGCCGAGGCCTATAAGGAACTCAACCTCACCCTCGGCAGCGGCGTGTACGGCTGCACCTTCTTCATGCTCACTGGCTTCCACGGCCTGCACGTGACGCTGGGCACCATCATGCTGGCCATCATCTGGCTGCGCGTGCTGGCCGGCCACTTCAGCAAGGACCACCACTTCGGCTTCGAGGCGGTGGCCTGGTACTGGCACTTCGTGGACGTGGTGTGGCTGGGCCTCTTCATGTTCGTCTACATCCTTTAAGGGAAATGTAGGCTGGGATGACAATCCCAGCATCGCCAAGCCACAACAAAGCTGGGATTCCATCCCAGCCTACAAAGACGAAGCCCGCCGCAAGGCGGGCTTTTTCGTGCCGGAACGTCGCAGTGCGGCGGGTTGGCGGGTGGTTACAATGGGTCTTCCTGCTAGGAATGTACTTGGGTTGCCGCGGCACACCCATGGATTGGCATTCTTGTAAGCATCTACTGTGCTGACAAGGCACGGGACGCCGTAATCGACCCGCATGCATTAATGCATCACCCCCGATAACCAATAGACGAAGGAACGCTCACATGCTCCACCCTCGTAAGATCGCTGGCGCTGTGGCGCTGGCCCTCGGTATGGCCGGCGTTGTACATGCGACGAGCAATTCGCATTCAACCTTCAACAGCGTGGTGGTTTTTGGCGACAGCCTCAGTGATGCTGGCAATATTTCATTGGCGATCAATCCGCATATTCAGTCGCCGCTTGAATCCACTACAAATCCGGGTGCGGTGACCGTACAGAATGTTGCGGCCGGATTGGGTTATTCGCTGAGCGCTTCATCGATTGGGGGTAGCGATTACGCCTGGGGTGGTGCAGGCGTCAACAACAATGCACCCCACATGCAGTGGGCCGTGCCGACCATCACCCGCCAGGTGACCAGCTATTTGGCAAGCAATAAGGTCGACAGCCATGCTTTATATGTAATGTGGGGTGGTGCTAACGATATCTTGAACGCTGCCGCTTCAGTCGCGGCTCGCGCGACCGCCCAACAACTCATTGACCAGATGCAGGCCGGGCAATCCCCGCCGGGCATCCCCGGGGGATTAATTGGATTTCCAGGATTAATTGGATTTCCAATTTCCCCTAAGATCCCGCCGAACATGGTGGATCTTCAGGTCGAATTGGCGGCTGGTGTGTCTACGCTGCAGACCGCAAGCCAGGCCCAAGCGACCATCGCCGCCGCCGGACAGCAGGAAGTGAAGCTGCTTGGTGCGCTGCAGGCCGCCGGCGCCAAGAACATCCTCGTGTTCAATCTGCCGAACATCGGCGTGACGCCCGAAGCGCTTGCGCAAGGCAGTTCCGCAGCGACCTCGCTGACCGGCTTGGGCGTGATCTTCAACAGCCAGCTCAACGCCGGCTTGAAGCAATTGGGCAAAGGCATCATCCCGGTCAACACTTTCGCCCTGGTCAATCAGGTGATCGCCAATCCGGGCGCCTATGGCTTTAGCAATGTCACCACGCCAGCGTGCGGCGCCGGCTCCAGTTCGGTGCAGTGCGGCCCACAGGGTTCGGGCCTGCCCTACACCTATGCGCCGGGCACGAATCAGAGCTACCTGTACGCGGACGGTGTGCATCCCACCACGGCGGGGCACATGATGCTCGGGCAGGTGGTGCTCTCCGAACTGGCGGCACCGCAACAGATCTCGCTACTGCAGGAGGCCCCGCTCGCCGCCGTGACCACGCAGACCGCCGTGGTGCGCGACCAGATGACAGCCGACACGTTCGGCAGCACCACGCGCGCGTTCGCCAACGTCAACTACGCCAACCAGCATTTCGACCAGCACGCCGGTGCTCCCCGCACCAGCAGCAACAATGTGGACCTCACCCTCGGTGCGGACATCCATGCGAGTGACAACATCTCCGCGGGTGTCGCGCTGGGCGTCGGCCAACACAACGCCGATGTCACTGGTGGCGGCGGTTACAAATTGCAAGCACTGACCGGCCTGGGCTACGTGACCTGGCACACCGGCGGCGCCTATGCCGGCGTGTATGGCGATTTCGGCCAGGCCAGCTACACCCGTGTCGACCGTACGTTCATGGTCGGCAACTACCACACGAATGAAAGCGGCAAGGTGGATGGCTCGTACGTTGGCCTGGGGCTGCATGGCGGCTACTGGTTCGACTTCAACGCATTGAAGACCGGTCCGTTCGCGAACTTCGAATACCAGAACATCAAGATCGACGGCTACAACGAAAACGGCAACGATGCGACGGCGATGTGGTTCGGCCGGCAGCAACGTAATGCCGTGATCAGCACGCTGGGCTGGCGCCTGCAGGGCACGCTGCACTCCCAGGGCATGGCCGTAACGCCGTTTGCCGAGCTGGGCTGGAACCACGACAGCCGCGCCAAGACCGACATGGTCACCGCCGGCCTCAACAGCATGAACGGCAGTTTCGAAATGCCCGGCTTCACGCCGGACAAGAACTGGGGCTCGATCACTGCTGGCTTGAGCGCGCAGATCACGTCGAACCTGACCGGCTGGATCGCCTACAACGGCCACTTCTCGGACAAGAGCCAGAGCATCAACGGCTTCAACCTTGGGGTGAAGCTCGGCTTCTAAGCAGAGCCTTGGTCGGCCCCAAAAAGCCGCCCGATATATGGGCGGCCGCTGGGGAAAGCCGGCTTTTTCGTGCCGGAACGTCGCAGTGCGGCGCGCGGGTGGGGTGGGCGGCTACAATTACTGGCCCACGCCGTGCGGGTGAATCCAGCCCATCCGGATACCGAGAATGACCATCGCAATCAGGATCAGGGAAAAACTGATGCGGCGGGTCAGCGCCCACACGGTCCGTTTGCTGCCTTCCTTGTCGGTCATCATGAAATACAGCGCCTGGCCAAGGTTGAAGATCACCACCAGGAACATGATCACCAGCGCTACTTTGTAAATGGTTTCCACGTGAGAATCCCAAGCAGGCTCGACATCGCCAGTATAGCCATGCACCGTGGGCTTGCCGCGTGAGCGGTATGCGCCGTCCGGCATGGTGGTCGGTGCTGCTGACGGTGGTCGGAGTGCTTGTTTTCGTGCGTCTTGGCGTATGGCAGCTGCATCGCGCGGACTACAAGGATGAGCTTCTGCGACGGTATGCCGCGGCGGCGAGTGCGCCGGTCAAGGCGTTCGATGCGGTGGCCGATCAGCCCCCCATCAATGCGTATCCACGCGTACGCGTGCAGGGTCATTACCTGGCCGATCGCCTGTATCTGCTCGACAACCCCAAGCACGACAGCATGGGCGGCGTGGAGGTGTATGCGCCGTTCCAGCCTGTCGACCAAAGCAAGGGTTTGCTGGTGGACCTTGGCTTTCTGCCGGGCAATGGCTCGGACAAGGCGCCCGAGTTGCCGCCTCTGCCTACCGAGCAGCAGACCTTGCAAGGCGTGTATCAGCCGCCGCCTGGCACGGGCTTGGAAATGGGCGGCAATGCGCTCGCGCAGCAGAAACATTGGCCCAAGACGTCGGTGTACCTGGATCTGGATCAGGTAGCGACCGACTTGCATGAAAAGTTGTATCCGCGCGTCCTGGTGCTGGATGCCGATCCTTCGGCGATCTACGTGCGAGTGCACACGCTCGATCTTTCTTCAATGCCGCCTGCGCGACATCGTGCGTATGCGTTTCAATGGTTCACGTTTGCGCTGGTGGCGGTAGTGATTTTTCTATGGCTGCACCGCAAGCGCCGTCGCCCCCACGGCCGTGATTTCCCGGAAAGCGGGCACGCCGACAAGGAAATTTGAAGCTTCACATGACTACCTCCACGCCAACAAATCGACGCACGAGCCGCCTGAAATTCCTGCTGGTGATCCTGGTGTTCGCCGCGCCGATCATCGCGGCAGGCTTGCTCAATCTGAGCGGCTGGCAGCCCAGCGGCAAGGCCTATGGCGAACCCATCGTCCCGCAGCGCAACTTCGACCAGGACCATGTGCAGATACGCCTGGCCGACGGGAAAACTTGGGCCTGGCGCGACGCCGAACCGCGCATGACGCTGATCGCGCTGACGGGGCCCGATTGCGCCGCGCACTGCATCGACACGCTCACCAAGATGGCCGCCGCGCGGATCACGCTCAACAACAACATGTCGCGCCTGCGCCTGTTGTATGTCGGGCCGCCGCCGGCCAATGCGGCCTCCGATGGCATGCGCAATTACTGGGCCATAGGTTCGGACGTGGCCAATAGCCTCGTTGCATACCGCCCGACCACCCCTGACAGCGTGAGCGCCTTGCTGGTGGAATCCGACGGCACGGCCCTGGCGCGGTATCCTGTCGGTTTCGATCCGAGCGGTCTGCGCAAGGATCTGCAGAAGGTAATTCGTTGATGGCGCTGCGCTCCCGCAAAATTGTTCCCTATCTCGCTGTGCTCGCGGCGGCGTTCGCCTTCGGCCTGGTGATGTTCGGTGCGTTCGTCCGGCTCTCCAATGCCGGCTTGTCCTGCCCGGACTGGCCCACCTGCTATGGCAAAGCCACGTGGCCGCACCACGAGCAGGCCGTTGCCGCCGCCAACTTGGCCTTTCCCGATCGCCCGTATGAAGCAAGCAAAGCCTGGCGCGAGCAGGTGCACCGCATGCTGGCCGGCACCCTGGGCGTGCTGGTGGTGCTGCTCGCTCTACTGGCAGCGCGGCGCGATCGCGTCGTGATGCTTGCCATAATTATCAGTGCGGTGTTTGCGGCGACGGGCGTCACCTTGTATTTGCATGGCGAACGCAACTGGTCGTCAGGCCTGGCGTTGCTGGCGATCTTGCTGCCAACGGCCGGCGCCTTCTGGCTGCGCGAACGTGCGGCGCTGAAGATGAGCGTATTGGCGTTGGGCGTGATCATCTTCCAGGCCATGCTGGGCATGTGGACAGTGACGCTGCTGCTCAAGCCGATCGTGGTGATGGGGCATCTGCTCGGCGGCATGACCACGTTCGGCCTGCTGGCTTATGCGGCCTTGCGCTACAGCGGATTGGGTTCGCCGGACGACCGCCACGCCGCGCTGCGCCGGGCGGTGGTATGGGGCATCGTGTTGCTTGCTTGCCAGATCGCGCTAGGCGGCTGGACGTCGGCAAACTATGCGGCGCTGGCTTGCGGCACGGATTTCCCGACCTGCCTGGGACAATGGGCGCCACCTACTGATTTTCATCAGGGCTTTACGCTGTCGCGCGAGATCGGCGTGAACTACGAAGGCGGCGTGCTCGACATGGCGGCGCGCAGCGCAATCCAGATCGCGCACCGCATTGGTGCGCTGGTGGTGTTCTGCTATCTCGCGTGGCTTGCCTACCGCCTTATGCACAACGGATTTCGTTTCGGCGGTATCGCCGTGGCCGTCGTGCTGGCGGTACAGGTATTGCTCGGTATCAGCAACGTGCATTTCGGCTTGCCCCTGCCGGTGGCGACCTTGCACAACGGTGGCGCTGCCTTGTTGCTATTTGCGTTGTTGGCCAATTACACGCGTTTGCAATCCTGGCATGCGGATGATTCGGAGTCGTTGGCATGACGCTGGTGCGCGAATACTTGCAGCTCACCAAGCCGCGCGTCGTCGCGCTGCTGGTGTTCTGCGCAGTGATCGGCATGTTCCTCGCCGTGCCTGGCATTCCACCTTGGCGCGCCCTGGTGCTTGGCACACTCGGCATCTGGCTGGCCTCAGGTTCCGCGGCCGCATTCAATCACCTGATCGACGAGCGCATTGACAAACTGATGGCGCGCACTGCGCGCCGTCCGCTTGCCACCGGCAAGCTCAACGCCAGGCAAGTGCTGGTGTTCGCGACTCTCCTCGGCATCGTGTCGATGGTGGTGCTGGCCGTATGGGTGAACGTACTCACGGCGTTGCTGACCTTCGCTGGCCTGATTGGTTACGCATTGGTGTATACCGCGTACCTGAAACGCGCTACGCCGCAGAACATCGTGATCGGTGGCCTGGCCGGCGCGATTCCGCCGGTGTTGGGCTGGACCGCCGTCACTGGCGCACTGCATCCTTTTCCCTTGCAGCTGTGCCTGATCATCTTCGTCTGGACCCCGCCGCACTTCTGGGCGCTGGCGATCTTCCGCCGCGACGACTACGCACGTGCACAGATCCCGATGTTGCCGGTTACGCATGGCGTGCAATACACCCGCTGGCAGATCCTGCTCTACACCATCATGCTGGTACTGGTGAGCTTGCTGCCTTCGATCACCGGCCATAGCGGCCTGATCTATTTCGGTGGTGCAGTGGTGCTGGGCGCAGGGTTTCTCTATTACGCGATCCGCCTGATGAACCCGCCGGACGAATACTTCGCGATGCGGGTGTTCAAGTATTCGGTCATTTATTTGATGGCTCTTTTTGCATTCCTGCTCGCCGACCACTGGTTGTTGTGGATGTCTCCCGCAGGGAGCTTTCAAGCCTATTGATACGCCCGGCTGTGTCCGAGAGCGGATCTGACACTCAAAGCGCTTTTTGTGAAGAGCGTCTGGGAAAATGGCCTTCACCAAGCTCCCGTGGCGATGGCTTTGGTGACTGGGCCAATGGTTGAGGTGCCTCTATCAGGCGATATGGTGAATGCGGAGCTAGGCCATGCCTATCTGATGGATAGGCCCGGGCTGCGCTCTTCATTCAAGGGCTGTTGCAAAAAATTTATTTCCAAGACTTGACAGTTTCGCACCGCAGCATGACAATTTCCGGGCCCACCGGTGCAACTTCTGACTGGCCGGGCCTCTGTCCGAACTAACCAAGGCATATGGACGTTTACCCTAGTCGCAACGTCGACATCCGCGAGCATCGGGTGCCGGCATTGCAAAACAAGCTGATCGTTCGCGGCAACCGCCAGCGGTTGGCCGGCGCTTTCCTCGACTAGGGAAGTCCGGCCCGCTCCTAACGGTGCCGTGGGCACCGTATAAAGAGGAGATGGGCCAATGAAGCTCCTTCGCGAGTTCTTCCGTTTTCGCACCGCGGGCCGGTTCCCCCTGGCTGGCCGCCGTCAGGCCGTGCGTCCCCGTATTACCGTCACCGTTCCCCAGCCGCTGACCTCGCGGCAGGTGGTCGAGCGCGCCCCGATCGAGGGGCCGCGCACGTCCCGTCATCTTCATTTGGTATCAAGTCACTAATGCGTCATACCCGGTGGCATAAAGGGTGGCCTCCGCCAGGACCGCAACGCCGGTCCGCGGGGCGTCGTCCTGGCCGCGGATTGCCCTAGCGGGGGCGGGCCTTTGCTATAGCTCGCTTTCGTCGCAACAGCTTGATTCCACGGAAGCGAAAGATGATGAACCGAGTCACCCAGGCGGCCAAGGCCAAGATCGCCCCAGCACCTCAGCACGTGGCGGCAGCCCAGGACGCGTTCCGCGAAAACGAAGCCCTGCTGGGTAGCCTGGATACCAGCCTGGCCGGCCTGGACGAAGAGCAGATCACCGAGCGCCTCGAACGCGACGGCATCAACGAGGTTTCCCACGAGAAGCCGCCGCACTGGTCGATCCAGCTGCTGCGCGCCTTCAACAACCCCTTCATCATCGTGCTGCTGATCCTGGCGGTGGTGCAGATCTTCGTGACGCCGGACGACTTGTCCGGCCCGATCATCATCGGGGTGATGGTGGGCATCAGCGTGCTGCTCAGCTTTACCCAGGAATTCCGGTCCTCGCAGGCGGCGGAAAAGCTCAAGGCGATGGTGCGCAACACCTCCACGGTCACGCGCCGCGCCTCGGACGGCCACAGCGAGCGGATCGAGGTGCCGGTGAACGAGCTGGTGGTCGGCGACATCGTGCATCTGGCGGCCGGTGACATGGTGCCCGCGGACCTGCGCCTGCTCACCGCCAAGGATCTGTTCATCAGCCAGGCGATCCTCACCGGCGAATCGCTGCCGGTGGAAAAGGCCGGCCCGGCACAAGCTCATGCTGTGGAAGCCGGTGCGCACGGGGCGCAGAAGGGCAATGCGCTGGATCTGCCCACCGTCTGCTACATGGGCACCAACGTGGTCAGCGGCTCGGCCACCGCGGTGGCGGTAGCTACCGGTTCGCGCACCTATCTGGGTTCGCTGGCAAGCAGCATCCTGGGTGAGCGGGTGCAGACCAGCTTCGATCGCGGCGTAAAGAGTGTCAGCTGGCTGCTGATCCGCTTCATGCTGGTGATGGTGCCGGTGGTGCTGGGCATCCAGTGGTACAAGCACGGCTTTCTCGAAGCGCTGATGTTCGCGCTGTCGGTGGCGGTGGGCCTGACGCCGGAGATGCTGCCGCTGATCGTTACCGCCAATCTCGCCAAGGGCGCGATGGCGATGTCCAAGCGCAAGGTGGTGGTGAAGCGCCTGAACGCGATCCAGAACTTCGGTGCGATGGATGTGCTGTGCACCGACAAGACCGGCACGCTGACGCTGGACAAGATCGTGCTGGAGCGCCATCTCGACCTGGACGGCGAGGATTCGGACGACGCGCTGGAATACGGCTACCTCAACAGCCACTTCCAGACCGGTCTGAAGAACCTGATGGACAAGGCGGTGCTGGCGCATCGCGATCTCGAACCGATCATTGCGCGCTACCGCGTGGTGGATGAAATCCCGTTCGATTTCCAGCGCCGTCGCATGTCGGTGGTGCTTGCCAATGGCGAGGGTCATCACCTGCTGGTGTGCAAGGGCGCCGTGGAAGAGATGCTCGCCATTTCCTCCACCGAGCGGCAAGGCGACCAGGTCATACCGATGACCGAAGAGCGCCGCCGCGAGATCAAGGCGATGACGCGCCGCTTGAATGAAGACGGCCTGCGTGTGCTGATCGTGGCGGTCAAGCAGCAAGCGCCGAGCAATCGCGCTTACAGCCTGGCTGACGAAACCGAGCTGACCGCGATCGGCTGCCTGGCCTTCCTCGATCCGCCGAAAGATACGGCCGCCACCGCGATCGCCGCGCTCCACCAGCACGGCGTGGAAGTGAAGGTGATCACCGGCGACAACGAGGCGGTGACGCGCAAGATCTGCCGCGAAGTCGGCCTGGACGTGGAACACTCGGCGCAAGGGCGCGATATCGAGCCGCTGGACGATACGGCGCTGGACGAGCTGGTGAAACGCACCACCGTGTTTGCCAAGATGTCGCCGCTGCAGAAGGCGCGCGTGGTGACCTCGCTACAGCGCCAGGGCCATACGGTGGGTTTCCTCGGCGACGGCATCAACGACGCGCCGGCCTTGCGCGAGGCGGACGTGGGCATTTCGGTGGATACCGCCACCGATATCGCCAAGGAATCGGCCGACATCATCCTGCTGGAAAAGAACCTGATGGTGCTGGAGGAGGGCGTGCTGGAAGGCCGCGTAACCTTCGGCAACATCATCAAGTACATCAAGATGACGGCCAGCTCCAACTTCGGCAACGTGCTGAGCATGGTGGTGGCGGCGGTGTTCCTGCCGTTCCTGCCGATGCTGCCGCTGCAGGTGCTGGTGTTGAATCTGCTGTACGACATTTCGCAGCTGTCGATTCCGTTCGACCGCATGGACGACGAATACCTGAGCAAGCCGCGCAAGTGGGATGCCAGCGACATCGGCCGCTTCATGTTCTGGATCGGACCGTCCAGCTCGGTGTTCGATATCACCACCTTCCTGCTGTTGTGGTACGTGTTCGGCGCGAACAATCCGGACCACCAATCGTTCTTCCAATCGGGCTGGTTCATCGAGAGCCTGCTGACGCAGACGCTGGTGGTGCACATGATCCGCACGCGCAAGGTTCCGTTCCTGCAGAGCGTGGCAGCGGCGCCGGTGCTGGCGCTGACCACGGCGATCATCGTCATCGGCATCGCGATTCCGTATACCGGCATCGGCGCCAAACTGGGCATGCTGGAGCTGCCGTGGGTGTACTTCGGTTGGTTGGCGGCGACCGTGCTGGCGTATTGCGCGCTGACGCAGGCGATGAAGCTGTTGTATATCCGCCGGTTCCGAGGGTGGCTATAAGTTCGTAGGCTGGGATGCGAATCCCAGCATCCTGAAAGCCGCAAGAAGGCTGGGATTGGCATCCCAGCCTACATAAAAATCACCAAGAAAATTACAGGGAGGCCGGCCATGAAAGGCACCTTCGCACTCTTCGACATTGCCGGTTATGTCGCCCTGCTTTTGTGGGGCACGCACATGGTCACCAGCGGCGTGCTGCGCGGCTATGGCAGCGCATTGCGCCGCTCGCTGGGCCGCTTTCTCGGCACCCGGCCAAGCGCCTTTGCGTTCGGCATCTGCGTTACTGCGCTGCTACAGAGCAGTACGGCCACTGGCATGATGGCCACCTCGTTCGCCGCCAGTGGCATGCTCGGCCTGGCCCCGGGGCTGGCGGTGATGCTTGGCGCCAACGTCGGCACCACGCTGATCGTGCAAGTGATGTCGTTCAACATCGCCTTGATCGCCCCGGTGCTGATTCTGGTTGGCATGGCTATCTATCGTCGCAGCGACGATGCGCGCTACGAAAACCTCGGTCGCGTCGGTATTGGCCTCGGCTTGATGCTGTTGGCGCTGCATCTGTTGGTGCTGACCATGGCGCCGATGGAAAACGCGCAGTTGCTCAAGGCGGGCATGCAGGCCCTGGCGGAAGAGCCGGTGATGGCCATGCTGGTCGCTGCGCTGTTGACCTGGATGTGCCATTCCAGCGTGGCCGTAGTGCTGCTGATCGTATCGCTTGCCACAGGTGGCGTCGTCGATGCGCCAGGTGCGATAGCGCTTGTGCTTGGCGCCAATCTCGGTAGCACCTTGCCGGCTTTGTTCGAAGCGCATACACCGGTCGCACGGCGGCTGCCGTTCGGCAACTTGCTGGTGCGCGCGTTTGGCTGCCTGGTTTGCCTGCCGTTGCTGCATCCACTGGCGCACTCTTTGTCGGCGCTGGGTGATACGCCTGCGCGCGTCGCGGTGAACTTCCACACCGCGTTCAATCTCGCACTGGCGCTGATCTTCCTGTTGCCGGTAAACAAGCTTGCGCAATGGCTGGTACGTCTGCTGCCGGAGCCGCCTAAGCCCGCCGATCAGGGCGTGCCGCTGTATCTGGATGAGGCCGCACTGGAGAGTGCTGGCGTAGCGCTGGTCAATGCACAGCGCGAGTCCATGCGGATGGCCGACATGGTCGAGGGCATGTTGAAGGGACTGGTCGAGATTTTTGGCAAGGATGACAGCGTGCGTGCCGCCTCCATCAGCAAGATGGACCCGTATCTGGATCGCCTGGGCGTCGCCATTCGGCAGTATCTGGCCGACCTGGGTAGCGAAGCCTTGAATGAGGAAGACGGCGAACGCAGCCAGGAAATCCATGCATTCGTGATCAATATCGAGCACATCGGCGATATCACCGCGAACAACCTGGTGGAATTCGCCTCGAAGAAAGCACAAAGCGGGCAGGATTTCTCAGCCGATGACATCCAGGACCTTGCCGCCATGCATGCGCAGATCATGGAAAGCCTGCGATTGGCCCTTGCGGTGTTCATGCGCGGTGATCTACGCGCAGCCCAGCACCTGATGGAGCGCAAGGAGTTGCTGTGGCGCCTGGAAAACGACGCCTCCGACCGGCACATCCGCGACCTGCGCCAGCAGCGCGACGGCGGCGGTGGCGATGTGTACCTGCGCATCCTGCGCGATCTGCGCCGCATCCACTCGCATCTGGCGGCGATCGCCTACCTGCCGCTGGAACGCGCCGGCCTGCTGCAGGGCAGGCTGGTCCAACCCAATGGCAACCACACCGCTGCAGAAGGAAAAGCCTGAAATTGGACAGTCATACGCAAGCCGAACCTCCCACTATTAGCCCGCCTCGCTGACTGCTGCCGATGACCCGGTAGCGGCTGGCAGCGGTCCAACCGCGGTCCGGGCCTGTAAGGCATGTGCAACACCTTGCCTTGCACCCTTCACCGTATTGCAACAACGTTATGGCCTCGTGGTTACGGGGAAGTGCCATAGCGCGGCAACGATGAGGAACACCCATGCTTCACCTGCTGAATAAACAAGGATGGCGACTGGCGGTTGCCGTGGCCCTGGCGCTGAATGTGGCTGCCTGCTCGCATGGCGGGAGCGAACCGGCCGAAACGCCGCCGTTTACGGTCGACCACGACCAGATCAAGGTCCCCGACGGCTCGCCGCTGCGCAAAGAGCTGGTGGTGCAGCAGGTCGAGGCGCGCCAGGCGCCACATGCGATGGTATTTCCGGCCAACGTGGAGGCCGATCCCGCGCATACCGCGAACGTGCTGCCGCCGCTCACCGGCAAAGTGATGAAGCTGAAGGTTGGGCTGGGCGAGCATGTCGGCAAAGGCCAGCTGCTGGCCGTTATTGACTCGGGCGATTACGCCCAGGCTGCCGCCGACGTCGCCAAAGCGCGCGATGCACTGGATCTTGCAAAGAAAGCGCTGAACCGCGCGCGCGCGGTTCAGGCCGCCGGTGGCAATGCCACCAAGGATCTGGAATCGGCGCAAAGCGGTTACAACCAGGCGCTGGCGGAGCTCACTCGCGCCCAGACCCGCCTTACCGCGGTGGGTGGCACACAGGGTACCCAGCACTTGATGCAGGTTGTTGCGCCGACCAGTGGCTATATCACGACGCTGTCGGTATCGCCGGGCGTGTACGTCAACGACGCCACTGCCGCGATGATGGTCATCTCGAATCTGGATTCGGTGTGGATCACCTCCAACGTGCCGGAAAGTGACGTGGGGCTGATCGCCAAAGGCGAAAAGGTCGATGCCGTGCTGTCGGCTTATCCGGGCCAGGTGTTCCATGGCACGGTGGCTTTCGTGCAACCCGTGCTGCAGCCGGATACGCGGCGAGACCTGGTGCGTGCGGAATTTGCCAACGCCGATGGCAAGCTCAAGCCCAACATGTATGCGAACGTCAGCATCGACGTGCCGCAGCCGGCGCAGGTCTTCGTGCCGGAATCGGCCTTGCTGATGAACAACGACACCATCAGCGTGTTCGTCGAGGTGTCGCCGTGGACGTTCGAGCGCCGTGCGGTGGATCTGAGCTACGACGAAACCGGTGACACGCGCGTGCTGAAAGGCCTGAAGGCAGGTGATCGCGTAATCGTGAGGGGCGGAGTGCTGCTCAATGATTAATGAGATCTTCCGCTTCTGCTTCGAGAAGCGAATGCTGTTCATGGTGGTGACGATCCTCGTCATCTGCTTTGGCTATTATTCGTGGACGCAATTGTCGATCGAGGCTTATCCGGAGTTAAGCGACGTCACCGCGCAGGTGACCACGCAGGTGCCGGGCCTGGCCGCCGAGGAAATCGAACAGCAGATCACCATTCCCCTGGAGCGCCAGCTGGCCACCACGCAGCAACTGGTAAGCATGCGCTCCAGCAGCACCTTTGGCCTGTCGCTGATCACCATGGTGTTCAAGGACGGCGCCGACGATTACTGGGTGCGCCAACGCGTCCAGAACGCCTTGGGCCAGGTCACCTTGCCTACGGGTGTCACTCCGTCGCTCGACCCGGTGAGCGGCCCGGCCGGTGAAATCTATCGCTACACGCTCGAATCCAAGAGCAAGAACCTGATGCAGCTTTCCGAGATCCAGCGCTGGATCGTGATCCCGGGACTGCAGAAAGTGTCCGGCGTGATCAATGTCGACAACTTCGGCGGCTTCACCAAGGAATTCCAGCTCGAACTCGATCCACAGCAACTGTTGCACTACGGCGTCAGTGTCAATCAAGTGACGGCGGCGATCTCCGCCAATACATCCAACGCTGGCGGCGGGCGCATCACGCGCGGCGAGCAGTCGTATATCGTGCGCGGCGTCGGCATGGTGCATACGCTGAAGGACCTCGGCGACATCGTGGTCACGCAGAATAACGGCGTACCGGTGCTGGTGCGCCAACTGGGCAAGTTGCGCTACGGCCATCAGGTGCGCGAGGGCATCCTTGGCAAGGACAATAATCCGGACACCATCGAAGGCATCGTCGATCTGCTCAAGTACGAGAATCCGTCGCACGTGCTGGACGGCATTCACGCCAAGGTGGCGGAGCTGAACAAGCAGCTGGCCGCGCAGGACGTGCAGATCGTGCCGTACATCGACCGCGACGACCTGGTGAACGCCACCAAGGAAAAAGTCTTTCACACCGTGATGGAAGGCATCGGCCTGGTGTGCATCGTGCTGATCCTGTTCCTGGGCAGTCCGCGTTCGGCCATGGTGGCGGCGGTGGCGATTCCGATGTCGCTGGTCACCGTGTTCATCCTGATGCAGTTCACGCACATGTCGGCGAACCTGTTTTCGCTCGGCGCGATCGACTTCGGCGTGATCGTTGACGGCGCCATCGTGGTCACCGAGGCGATCCTGCGCAAGCGCGAGCACAAGCCCACCGAGGTGCTGACCGAAGACGACGTAATGGAGGTGACCGGCCATGTCGGACGCTCCATCTTCTTCGCCACGCTGATCATCATCACCGCCTACTTGCCGCTGTTCGCCTTCGAGCATGCCGAAGGCAAGCTGTTCCGGCCGATGGCTTTCACCGTGGGCTATGCTTTGCTCGCCGCCCTGCTGTGCACGGTAACGCTGACGCCCGCGTTGGCCTATCTGGCCTTGCGCAAGCCGCGCAAGATCTTCCACAACAAGCCGCTGGAGGCCCTGCAGGCCGGCTTCACGCACAGTCTTGGCCGGTTGTTGCACCAGTTGCCGGTGGCCTATGCGATCGCCGGCATCGCGTTTTGCGGCGTGCTGATCCTTGGCGCCACCATCGGCCGCGAATTCCTGCCCGATCTGGACGAAGGCTCGCTGTGGCTGCAGGTGCAAATGCCACCGGGCCTTTCGCTGGACAAGGCCAGCCAGATGACGGCCGAGTTGCGCAAGGCCGTGCGCGAATTTCCCGAAGTGTCGTATGTGGTGACCCAGCTCGGCCGCAACGATACGGGTACCGATCCTTGGACACCTTCGCACGTGGAGGCTGGTGTGGGGCTGAAGCCGTACAGCACCTGGGCCAACGGCGAAACCAAGGGGGCATTCCTGCGCAAGTTCAATGCGCGCATGCAGCAGTTGCCGGGCATGAGCGTCGGCATCAGCCAGCCGATCATCGACGGCGAGAACGACATGATCGGTGGCGCGCATAGTCCGCTGGTATTGCGCATCTATGGCGACGATCTCGATGACATGCGCCGGGTTGGCAATCAGATCGTGGACGTGCTCAAGGGCATACGCGGCACCGCCGACGCATCGATCTTCCAGGAGCCGCCGATTCCGCAGCTGGAGATCAAGGCCAATCGCGATGCGGCGGCGCGTTACGGCATCAATGTCAGCGACATCACCAACCTGATCCAGACCACGATTGGCGGCGCGCCGATTACCCAGGTGTATGTGGCTGATCGCATCTACAACGTCACTGCGCGTGTCTCCAACGATGTCGCCAACAGCCTGCAGGCAGTGGGCGAGCTGCCGCTGACCTCAGCCAGCGGCGCGCAGGTGCCGCTCAAGCAAGTGGCGGACATCAAGCTGGTCTCGGGCGAAAGCACGATCGCGCACGAACACGGCCAGCGTGAACTCACCATCCGCATCGACAACCGTGATCGCGCGTTATCCGAATACCTCGCCGATGCGCAGGCCCAGATCAATGCGAAGGTGCATTTCGACCAGCAGAAGTATCAGCTGGAATGGGCGGGCAATTTCCAGAACGCACAGCGCGCACAGGCCCGCCTGACCGTGGTGATGGGCATGGTCCTCGCGATCATGGCAGTGCTGCTGTTCGCCGAGTTCGGCAAGTTCCACCAGGCGGTGCTGGTGCTCGGAGTGGTGCCCCTGGCGACCGTGGGCGGTTTGCTCGCCCTGCACGTGCGTGGCGAAACACTGAATATCGCTACCGCGGTGGGCTTCATTGCCTTGTTTGGCGTGGCGGTGCAGAACGGCATCATCATGGTGTCGAACATTAACCGCGTGCGCAGGGAAGGCCTGTCGCTGTTCGAAGCCGTGCTGGTGGGGGCGACAGAACGTTTCCGTCCGGTACTGATGACGGCCACGGTGGCCAGCATCGGCATGCTGCCGGCGGCGTTGGCGACCGGCATCGGTACCGACGTGCAGCGCGGGCTCGCGACGGTGGTAGTGGGTGGCCTGCCAGTCGCCACGCTGCTGACGCTGTACATCCTGCCGACCCTGTACTTCGGCCTGGAGAATTTCATCAACAAGCGCTGGGGGCATGCGCCATCCGAGGTGGAGCTATGACCATGCTGGCGAAGATCGATCTTTGCAAAGGGCGCGTTCATGCGCTGGCGCTGGGGCTGAGCCTTGCTCTGGCCGGTTGCGCGGTGGGCCCCGACTATCATCGGCCGACGCCACCCGCTGCCCAGGGGTACACGGAAGAGGGTGTGCCATCCACGACAGCGTCCGCGCCAGGTGCGAGTGGGCAGGCGCAGCGGTTTGAGCCGGGCGTGGACATACCCGGTCAATGGTGGACGCTGTTTCGCTCCCAGCCCTTGAACGGCCTGATCGACGATGCACTCAAGCACAATCCCGATGCGGCGGCGGCGCAGGCTGCCTTGAGGGCGGCCTGGGAAAACGTGCGTGCACAACGCGGCTTCTATTTGCCCGCAGTCAACGGCAGCGTCGATCCTACGCGTCAGAAAATCGCCGGTACGCTCGCCAGCCCGGCCCAGTCGGGTGCGACGTTCTACGACCTCACCACGGCGCAGGTCAGCGTGTCCTATACACCTGATGTGTGGGGTGCCAACCGCCGTACCGTCGAATCGCTGGTGGCGCAGGCGGATGCGCAGCGTTTCCAATTGGAGGCGACCTACCTCACGTTGACGTCCAATCTCGTCAACGCTGCTGTGCAAGAGGCTTCGTTGCGCGCGCAGATTGCCGCTACGCAAGACATGATCGACAGCCAGTCGAAGATTCTGGAAGCCAGCAAGAAGCAGCTGGGCCTGGGTGATGTGTCGGAGAGCGATGTTGCCGCACAGGAAGCCACGCTTGAGCAGACGCGTGCCGGCCTGCCGCCCTTGCACAAGCAACTTGCGCTGCAACGTGATGTGCTCGCGGTACTGAGCGGTCGCACCCCTGACCAGGACGTCAGCGCCCATTTCAGCCTCGACAGCCTGCAATTGCCGCAGGATCTGCCACTGACCCTGCCCGCCAGGCTGGTCGAACAGCGTCCCGACGTGCGCGTGGCCGACGCACAATTGCATGCGGCGTGCGCGCAGGTTGGCGTGGCGTTTGCAGCCCGCCTGCCGAACATCAACATCACCGCCAGCTGGGGCAGCGCCACGGACCAGATGCATACGCTGTTCGGTTCCGGCACCGGTTTCTGGAACATCGGCACCGCCATCACCATGCCGCTGTTCGATGGCGGCACGCTCAAGCACAAGCAGCGCGCGGCGGAAGCAACTTATAAGCAGGCGGCGGAGCAATACCGCAGCACCGTGCTGTCCGCTTTGCAGAACGTTGCCGATACCCTGCATGCTTTGCAGTCCGACGCGGAAGCGATGGCGGCGACGGCACGTGCGGAAAAAGCCGCAGCGCACAGCTTTGCCATCGCGCAGAAGCAGTACGCGGTAGGCGATATCAGCATGGTGGCGTTGCTCAATGCGCAAGTGACGTATCGGCAAGCGGAGCTTGCCCTGGTCCAGGCGCGCGCGTCGCGGTACGCCGATACCGTAGCCCTGTTCCAGGCGCTGGGCGGAGGGTGGTGGAACCGGCACGACGTGGCGGTTGCCCGGTAAGATGTGCGTGCCTGGCCCCTGGTCAGGCCTGATAGGCGCGATGTCTCAGGTGGCGGGTATTTGCCCCCTCCCCTACGTGTAGTAGGGGAGGGAGCTGCATGTCGCGCAACCTGACACAAGGGAAACACATCCGCAGGAGGGGGCATGATGCTGTATCTGCTGGATCACCCGGTTGATCTGTTCGTCATGGTCGTCGTCGTATTGCTGCTGGCCCACGAGTTTGGCTTTCGCCTGCGGGCATGGGCCAAGAACCGTGACGACAACGACTGGGAAAAGGAAGTCCATCAAGCGCGCAACCAGGTTGGCCTGCTGTTGAGCCTGTTGATCGGCTTTACCTTGAGCATGGCGCTCAATCGCTTTGATGAGCGCAAGCAACTGGTCATCGACGAAGCCAACGCCATCGGCACCGCCTATCTGCGCGCCGGCATGCAGGCCGAGTCGATGCGCAGCGACGCGCAGGAGCTGCTGCGCGATTATGTCGATGCGCGCCTGGCCATCTTCGGCCGGACGACTGAAATCGACGAGCACGGCGTTGAAGTGAAGCGCGCCAGGCAGATCCAGGACCAGTTGTGGAAACAGGCGACGTCCGCCGCGCAACAGACGCCGACACCGATCGTTGGCCTTTACGTCTCGGCCTTGAACGACGTGATCGATCTCGACGCCAAGCGTGTGGCCGCGCGACGTAACCGCGTGCCGCCGGATATCTGGGCGCTGATGACTGTGCTGGCGGTCGTCACGTCGCTGATCATCGGCTACGGCCAGCGACGTCGTGCCGCCTTGCTCACCTTCGTTCCAGTGTTCACGGTGGCCATTTCGATGAGCCTGATCGCCGATCTCGATTCGCCCGTGCACGGCCTGATCCAGGTAAGCCAGCAGAGCATGCAGCTGCTGAGCGACGATCTGCACAAGCAGTTTTCGGCGCAGCTCAATCAGGAGTAAGGCTGGGATTACATCCCAGCCTACGAATCGGCGTAACCGCGTTTGCGCCGGCGCCACCACAGCAACAGCAAGACCAGTACGGCCAAGACGAACAGCAGCCACAGGCTGTTCTGCCCGCGCCGTATCCACATGCCCAGCCATTCGCGCCGATTGGCTCCGAAATAACCCAGGTAAACCCAGATCGGCACGCTGATCAGCGCGGCAGCGCCGTCGAGCAGCAGGAAGCGCCAGAAGCCCACGCGATGGGTGGCTCCCGCGGTGGTGTAGATCGCCGTGCGCATGCCTGGCAGAAAGCGCGCGAAGAACATCATGCGATTGCCGTAGCGCTCGAATTGGTCTTGCACCTTCGCATAGCGGCGCGGCGGCATCAGCCAGGCGATGGGTTTGAATTGCAGGATGTGCGTGCCGAAATGATGGCCGAGCAGGAACATGCCCGCGTCGCCGACCAGCACGCCGACCATGGTGACGGCCACCATGATGTGGACGTTGGCGTAGCCCAGGCCCGCGATCACACCACCGGCCACCAGGGTGATGTCTTCCGGCAGCGGCAGGCCGGCGCCGCACAGCAGCAGCGCCATGAACACGGCCTCGTAGCCGTTTTCCGCGAAGAAGGTGATCAGGCGTTCAAGCAAGTCCATCGACGGTCCCTTTGTCGGCTGGCGGAGTCATGACGCGGCGCTGGGCGTCGGTGCGCGTGCGGCGAGCAGCTCGCGCAGCTCGGCTTTTTCGGCGTTGGTCAGCGTGCCTTCGCGGCTCTTGGCGACCAGGGCATCGCGGCGCTGGTCGACAGCTTGCTGTTGCATGCGAAGCAGTGCGTCAAGGAATTCCAGGCGCTGGGTTTCCGGTTCGCCGACCACGGTGGCGACGGTCAGTTTTTGCAGCGCGTTGTATTCGGGCCGCCCGGTAAAGTGCTCCACTAGCATTGCAGCGTTGACGCCCGGTCTTGCGCGCGCGGTGTCGATCAGCTCAGCCAGCAGGTCCACGCCGGGCTTGTCCAGGCGCAGGAAACCATACGGCCGTTCCACTTCGTCGGCGAGTCCAGGCTGTGCAAGCAATAGCGCGATAGCACTACGCACCAGCGAACGCTGCACGGCTACCGGGCGCTGCAGTGGACGCCGAGCCACCGGATCGGCTTCCAGCACGGCCCGTGCGCCGGTGCGTTTTTCCAGCTCCTGAGCCATCAGATCGCGGAAGGCGCCATCTGGCAAACGCGCAATCAGTGGGCGGGCGCGCTCGGCCAGGCGGGCACGCCCGTCGAGGCTGCCCAAATCCACCTCGTGCGACAGTTCGCCGAAGAAATATTCCGATAGCGGAGTGGCTTCGCGCAGGCGCTTCTCGAAGCCTTCCTTGCCTTCCTTGCGCACCAGGGTATCCGGGTCTTCGCCGTCCGGCAGGAACAGAAAGTACGCTTGGCGTCCGTCGCGCAGGCGGGGCAGGGCGGATTCCAGCGCTTTCCACGCGGCCGCGCGTCCGGCGCGATCGCCGTCGAAGCAGAACACCACATCCGGCGCCGCGCGGAACAACACTTCGGTGTGTTCCGGCGTTGTCGCCGTGCCCAGTGTCGCCACGGCAATCGGCAGGCCGGCCTGATGCAAGGCGATCACATCCATGTAGCCTTCCACCACCACGATGCGCGCAAGGTTGCTGTTGGCTTGTTTTACTTGCCACAGCGCAAACAGCTCGCGGCCTTTGTGGAACAGCGGGGTTTCGGGCGAGTTGAGGTATTTTGGGCCCTGGTCCGATTTCAGCACGCGGCCGCCAAAGGCGATCACGCGGCCGCGCCGGTCCAGGATCGGGAACATCAGGCGTTCGCGGAAGCGATCGTATTTGTTGCCGCGCTCGTTGCTGGCGACCATGCCTGCTTCGGTCAGCAGTTGCATGCGCTTTTCGTTGCTGCCGAGGCTGCGGATCACCCCATCGAAGCCGGCCGGCGCCCAGCCGATGCGGAAGCTTGCAATGGTGCCCGCGTCCAGGCCGCGTTTCTGGCAATAGGCCCCGGCCTCGTCGCTTTTCTTCAGCTCGGTTTCGTACCAGCGCGCGGCAGCGTCGAGCACGGCGTAAAGATCGGTCTTGTCTTCGCGCGGGGCGTTGTCACGTGCGCCTTCGTAAGGCACCTTCAGGCCGACGGACTGCGCCAGTTCCTCTACGGCATCGGGAAACTCCAGCCGCTCGTAGTCCATCAGGAATTTGATCGAGCTGCCGTGCGCACCACAGCCGAAGCAGTGGAAGAACTGCTTGGCCGGGCTCACGTAGAACGATGGGGTGCGCTCGTTGTGGAACGGGCAACAGGCGGTCCATTCGCGGCCGGCTTTTTTCAACGGCACGCGCCGCTCGATCACGTCGACGATGTCGACGCGGGCAAGCAGTTCGTCGATGAAACTGTCGGGGATACGGCCGCGCATCCGACTAGTCTAGCCGGACCCCGGGCATGGCCGCTAAACCATGCGCGGGGCACGTAGGCTGGGATGACAATCCCAGCATCGGATGTCGCATGGAAAGCTGGGATTGTCATCCCAGCCTACAAGGCGCAGTTACAGCGCCATGTGAATCACTCCGATCACCGCCAGCACGGCGATCAGGAAGATGATCACGAAGATCGCGAACAACAGCTTGGCGATGCCGGCGGCGATGCCGGACAGTGTGCCAAAGCCCAGCCAGCCGCTAATCAGGGAAACGATCGCGAAGATGATGGCCCACTTCAGCATGCGTTTGCTCCCGCTTGCCTATGGCGTGGGCCGCATCTTAATTGCGGCACGCGTGAAGGTGGCGCTTTGAAAGCGCCACGATGGCGCGCATCAACCGCCGAGGCGGGCCTTGATGCGGCCGGAAACCTGCGCCATGTCGGCGCGGCCGGCGGCCTTGGCCTTGACGGCCGCGACCACCTTGCCCATGTCGCGCGCGCCGCTGGCGCCGGTTTCGGCGATGGCGGCCTCGATCAGGGCGTCGATTTCGGCCCCGCTGAGTTTGGCAGGCAGATAGCCTTCGATCACCACCATTTCGGCGCGCTCGACGTTGGCCAGGTCCTCGCGGCCGGCGGCGGCGTATTGGCTGACCGAATCCTTGCGCTGCTTGAGCATTTTCTCCAGCACCGCGATGGTCTGGGTGTCGTCCAGCTCGATGCGCTCATCCACCTCGCGCTGCTTGATGGCGGCAAGCACCAGGCGGATCACGCCGAGGCGATCCTTGTCACCGCCGCGCATGGCGGTTTTCATGTCTTCGGTAAGCTGTTGCTTCAAGGACATAAACTACTCCTTCGGAAAGCACAAAGCCGACGTTGCGGGACAACGTCGGCCCATGCATTGCCTTGCTGGCAGCGGCTGCGGATGGACGCGCCGACTGCTAACGCTGCAGGAGTGCGGCGCGCAGCGCGCCAAGACTCCTTAAAGATCCGCCGGAGCGGACCGCGCTCAGTACAGGCGGGTCTTGCGCGAAACGTCGCGCGACAGGCGGCGCAGGTGACGCTTCACGGCAGCGGCGCGCTTGCGCTTGCGTTCCTGGGTCGGCTTTTCATAGAACTCGCGCTTGCGGGTCTCGGCGAGGATGCCGGCCTTTTCACAGGTGCGCTTGAAGCGACGCAGGGCGAGTTCGAACGGCTCGTTCTCGCGAACTTTTACGCTGGGCATGGAAACTCCGGATGGTAAACGGGCCACAGAAATGCGGCGAGCCGCAAAGTATACGCCGATGTGGGTGAAAAATTCAAAGCGTGGTGGCAGGAAAGTTGGGGCCAGGGCACACCAGGGGTGTCGCGAGGCCGGATGGATCGGCAAAATGGGCTATCCGATCCCTCGATGGTTGCATCTGAAGATGCCAGACCTCCTCCGTTCCCCGCTCTCCACCCCGCGCCCCATCCTGGGCATCGAGACCTCCTGCGACGAAACAGGTGTGGCCCTGCTGCGCTGGGAGCCGGAGCAACCGGGACATGGCCTGTTGGCGCATGCCCTGTACACCCAGGTGAAGCTGCATGCCGATTACGGCGGCGTGGTGCCCGAATTGGCCAGCCGCGACCACGTCCGCAAGCTGCTGCCGCTGGTGCGTGAAGCGCTGAAAGAGGCCGAATTGACCCCGGCTGATCTGGGGGGCGTAGCTTACACCGCCGGTCCCGGTCTGGTCGGCGCGCTGCTGGTAGGGGCGGCGACGGGCCGCGCGATGGCCTGGGCGCTGGGTGTGCCCGCCATCGGAGTACACCATATGGAAGGACACCTGTTGGCCCCGTTGCTGGAAGATGATCCGCCGGAACCGCCGTTTGTGGCTCTGCTGGTCTCCGGCGGCCACTCACTATTAGTGGAGGTGGAGGCGGTCGGCCAATACCGCATTCTGGGTGACACCCTGGACGATGCCGCCGGCGAAGCCTTCGACAAGACCGCCAAGCTGATGGGCTTGCCGTATCCCGGCGGTCCGGCGCTGGCTGCCCTCGCCACCCAGGGGCGGCCAGGCGTATTCCGCTTTTCGCGCCCGATGACCGATCGTCCGGGGCTCGATTTCAGTTTCTCCGGACTGAAGACCCAGGTGTTACTGGCCTGGCAGCAGTCCGACCAGAGCGAACAAACCCGCGCCGACATCGCGCGCGCCTTCGAAGAGGCGATCGTCGATACCTTGCTGATCAAGTGCCGCCGCGCGCTGGCCGAAACCGGCACGAAGCGGCTGGTGATCGCCGGTGGTGTTGGCGCCAACCGCCGTCTGCGCGAAGACCTGGCCGCCGCCGGCGCCAAGGACGGCTTCAAGACGTATTTTCCTCGCCTGCAGTTCTGCACTGATAACGGCGCGATGATTGCATTGGCTGGTGCGATCCGCCTGGCGCACGGCCAGCATCAGGATGAATCGGTGCAGGTGTTCCCGCGCTGGGATTTGCAGACCCTGCCGCCTGCCGCTTGATTGCATTCACCGCATCCACGACTCTTGTGCGCATGGACATCGTATTCATTGAAGACTTGCGCATCGACACCGTCATCGGCATCTACGACTGGGAACGGCGCGTGCGCCAGACTTTGTCGTTAGACATCGAAATGGCGTTCGACAACACCATCCCCGCCGCGTCCGATGACATCGCCCACACGCTCAACTACAAGGACGTGTCCAAACGCCTTATCGAGTATGTTGGCGAATCCAGTTTCGGCCTGGTGGAAACGCTGGCCGAGCGCTGCGCGGCGATCATTCGCGAAGAATTCGGCGTGACCTGGGTGCGGCTGAAACTGTCCAAGCCGGGGGCCGTACGTGGCGCCAAGGCAGTGGGAGTGTGCATCGAACGCGGCAAGCGCCACTGAATGGCCCGCGTCTATCTAAGCCTGGGCTCCAACCAGGAGCCGCATCGATATCTTCGTGCCGCGCTGGACGAGTTGCATGCACGTTTTGGCGAGCTGGACATATCGCCGGCGTATCGCAGCTCTGCGGTGGGGTTCGACGGCCCCGACTTCATCAATCTGGCCGTCGGCCTGGATACGGACCTTGCGCCCATTTCACTCAACGAATGGTTGCACGCGTTGGAAGATCGGCATGGCCGCCGCCGCGATGTACCTCGCTATGCCAGTCGCACACTGGATGTGGATATCGTGCTGTATGACGAGCTGGTGACGCAGGGGCCGGGGCACCTGGATATTCCGCGCAAGGAATTGCAGCATGCCTTCGTGCTCAAGCCGATCGCGGATATCGCACCGCAACTGCGGCATCCGGTGAGTGGCCGTACGATGGCGGAACTGTGGGCGGCTTTTCCTGTTGAGCAAGAGCCGCTAGTGGTCGAATCCTTGTAACTCTTGCCGCTGCGCGCAATGCGCGACCTGGCCGTCACGTAGGCTGGGATGCTAATCCCAGCTTTGCCCTGTATGCCGCCTCGCGATGCTGGGATTGTCATCCCAGCCTACACTCCAGCAAGAAAGAATCCCCGCAATGCTGCGGGGATTCCGAGTGCCTAGCCGGTGAAATCCACGCCGCCGCCACCCGTGTCACAGGTGTAAGTAGCGCCGGGCGTGGCCTGTGTATCGCCCGTTTTCCAGCTATAGGTCGACATCTCGACTTTCGCGCTTGCCGTTGACCCTGTTCCTGCTGGGGAGACTTTGTAGCGGTTGAATTCGTAGACGATGTTGTTGTTGGGATCTACCGTTTGATGCACCAACGAAAAAGCAATATGGTCGGGAAGGATCATGAAATCATGGATGGGAAGCCCGCCATGGTTGTCACTGCGCGCCATCATGATATGGCCGTTGGCGGCTGATCTGGCTTGGTCGCAAGCATTGAAATGGACCACGACGGAAAGACGCTGGCCGTTTTCGAGCGCCTTCTCGATCTTGTTGTAGGTGTCGAAAGTCTTGGCGCGCAAATCACCGGTATCGTTTGCGCTTGCTGCAGCAACAGGCAAGGCCAGTCCAAGTAACATACACGCAAGCATTGCAGTGTGACGTTGCATAAACTTATCTCCTTGGGTTTGGGGGAGACGTCGCTGCCGGGCAGGATTTTTCATCCATGTCGTGTCTTTTCAGACGCCTTTCAGGCCGGATATCGCACAAGTAGAAACCATGCCTGCCCGACGCAACTGCCGACGCCATAGTTCGTACAAATCCGAACGTCATGGACGGCATGCATCCTAGGGCGAGGCGCGGGGCAAGGATGTCCGTCGACGAGCAGTAAATTCCGCCGTGATGCCGCCTTAGCGTGTAAGTTGCCGCTTACACCGTGACGCTGCGGCCGCCATCGACGCGGATGATCTGGCCGGTCACGAAGGGCGCATCGCGCAGCAGCCAGAGCACCGTGCTGGCGACATCTTCCGGTGCGCCAGCACGCTGGAGGGGCGTGCGCGCCAGCATGGCTTGCTGGTCGGCGTAGGACTTGCCATCACTGGGCCACATGACCGCACCGGGGGCTACGCCGTTGACGCGCACATCGGGTCCAAGATCCAGCGCAAGACAGCGCGTCATCGCGGCCAGCGCGGCCTTTGCCATCACGTAGATGGGATGTTGCGCTAGCGCGCGTTCGGCATAGATGTCCACCAGGTTCACGATCGCGCCCCGAGTGGTGCGCAACGCTGGCAGCGCAGACTGAGCAAGGAAGAAGGGCGCTTGCGCATTGGCGGCGAACAGTTCGTTCCACTGGGTGGGCGTAGCCGTTTCCAATGGCGTGCGATAGAACGAGGAGGCATTGTTGATCAACGCATCGAGCTGGCCGTAGTGCGACAGCGTGGCATCGATCAGCCGCGGGAGTTGTGGCAGGTCGGCAAGGTCGGCCTGCAACACGATGGCGCTGTTCGCACGCTGCGCGCAAAGTTCAGCCGCGAGCGCATTCGCCTCGCTGGTGGAATGGCGACAGTGCAGGGCGAGGTCGAAATCCGCGGCATGCAGGGTACGGGCAATCACTGCGCCTACGCGTTTGGCGGCACCGGTGATTAAAGCGACTTTTCGCTGCTGAGATGGATTCATGTAACGGCCCCTGCACGTCGTTAATGCTCAATTTTGCCATGCCGTCGTTCCTCGCTCCTCAAACCCAAGCACGTCCATGTGCTTTCCCCGCGTACCGCCGAAGCCGGAAAGACGTCGCGCAAGGGTTGCAACGATAACAGTCAATGCAACCGCGTTGCCTCCACCTCTTGCGTGGCAACCACAGTGGCATCGTCACTCTCGGCCATGCCGAACTCGCTCTTCAACATGGCAATCGCCGTGGCCGCCACCTGCCGCGTGTCGTAATACGCATAGCCGCCCACGCCGATTGCACCGATCACCGGCATCCAGCGTGACAAGCCCTCGCCCAGCGCGCGCTGCGTCACCTTGACGCCGATCTGCTTGGCGACGCGTTCGATTACGCCATAGGACACGCGCCGGAAGATCAGGCGGTCGCCAAGTCGCACCACCAGGTCGCGGAAGGCTTGGGCGGAGGTGTGGCGGAACAGGCACCACAGCATTTGTTCGCGGCCCAGTTCCGCGTGCTTGCCGTAGGCAGCGGCGATGTCACTGACCAGCTGGGCCTGGATTTTCCAGATCGAAACCAGTTCCGGCAGGATGGTCAGCCAGCCCAGTGGGCCTGGCGGCAAGGCGAGTGTGGCGGCGGTAAGCGCGGCGCGCTGGGCGGCGCGATGCGCCAGCCGCCGTGCTTCGGTGTCCGGGTTGCCATGGCTATGCACCTTGCTGTCAGGGATCTGGCTGACGAAATCCAGGATCGCGCGGGTCACCCGGCTGCTGGCTTCGTCGTGCGTGACCACGGCAGGAAGGTTGCTGCTGCTGGGCTGCGTATCGTTGCGCTCGGTCATGCCGCGCTCCGTAGGGAACAAACAGACCCGGCGATCATAGTCCGCCGCGGTGCGGCACTGATGAGGGCGGCATGAACTGCCCGGCGGTATGACTTCTGGGAGGGTCGTTTCGATAGGATGGAAATGTTATAACATTTCGACATTCCCCTAACGCTAAACCGCCCCGGATTCCCTTGCGCATGAAAGTATCGCCACTTGCCCTTGGCCTCAGCCTGGCGTTGTTCGCTGCCGCCGGTCATGCCTCCACCGTGCTGACCGTGCCCGGTGCCGAAAAGCTGCCTGCCTCCAGCAGCTCGGCCGCCAACACGGAACAGCCGGGCGATAGTTCCACCGATCCGGATTCGCGCAACCGCCATGCGAACAAGGCCAAGCAGCTGGGCGAAGTGAACGTTACCGCTGCACTGGATGTGGCGCGCAACAATCTGTCCCCCGACACGGGCAGCAGTGAGTACGTGATCAGCGCGCAGGACATCCAGGCGCTGCCGCTGGGCGCTTCCGCCCCGCTGAACCAGATACTGCTGCAGGCCCCCGGCGTGGTGCAGGATTCCTATGGTCAATTGCACGTGCGCGGCGACCACGCCAACCTGCAGTACCGCATCAACGGCATCATGCTGCCCGAATCGATCGCCGGCTTCGGCCAGACCCTTGATCCCCACACGATCCAGAGCGTGAAGTTGCTCGACGGCGCCTTGCCGGCGCAATACGGCGAACGCACGGCCGCCGTGGTGGACATCACCACCAAGAGCGGCGCCGACCTCGGCAATGGCGGCGTGGTGGGCATCACTGGCGGTTCGTTCGGTACCGTCAATCCCTACGCCTCGTTGTGGGGCAGCAGCGGCAACTGGAGTTATTTCTTCAGCGGCAACTACCAGGAGAATAACGTCGGCATCGAGAATCCGACGCGCAGCCGCAACCCCATCCACGATCGCACCAACCAGGTGAAGGGCTTCGGCGATATCTCCTATCTGGTCAACAACGATACGCGCTTGAGCTTTCTGTTCGGCGTGACCAATAACCGTTTCCAGATTCCGAACAACCCGAGCCAGACCCCTAATTTCGGTTACCTGGATCAGACGGCCTTCAATTCCACCCTCTTGAATGAGCGTCAGAACGAACAGACGCGCTTCAGTACGCTGGCGCTACAGGGCAAGCTGGGCGCTACTTCGTACCAGGTTTCGCTGGGACAGCGTTACAGCGGCCTGCAGTATTACCCGGATGACATCGGTGACCTGATGTTCAATGGCGTCGCCGGCCAGATCACGCAGGGCGACCGTGCGTCCACTTTGCAGGCCGATTTCGCCACCCCATGGGGCGGTTCGCACACCTTGCGCTATGGCGTGTATTACGAATTCGATCGCGCTTTCACCCATACCAACTCGCTGGTATTTCCGACCAATCCGGACGGCAGCCAGGCCAGCACGGTGCCGTTCAATATCTTTACCGGCGATCGCATCCTGGCCAAGACCGCAGCGTTCTATTTGCAGGACGAGTGGGATATCAGCGATTCCTTCACCCTCAACTACGGCTTGCGTGGCGATCGCTACACGGCGTTCCGCGAAGAAAGCCAGCTGAGCCCGCGCGTCGGGCTGGTATGGCAGGCTACCGATAGCACCACCGTACACGCCGGTTACTCGCGCTATTTCACGCCTCCGCAAACGGAGTTGATCTCCAACGAAAACATCAATGCGTTTGCCAACACCACCAATGCGGTGAAGAACTACGGCAACAACACGCCGTTGACGGAGCGCTCCAACTATTTCGACGCAGGCGTGCAGCAGAATGTAGGCGATTGGACGTTCGGCCTGGATGCGTACTACCGCAAAGTGGAGCGACTGCAGGACCTGGGTCAGTTTGGCACGGCGCTGGTGTACTCCACCTTCAACTACAAGTACGGCCGGGTGCGCGGCACGGAATTCACCGCCTCTTACAACCACGGACCGCTGTCGGCTTACTTCAATGCCGCATACAGCCGTGCAATGGGCAAGGACGTGATAACCGGCCAGTACAACTTCGGAGTGGATGAGCTGGCGTACATCTCCGACAACTACATCCATCTCGATCACGATCAGAAGCTGGCTTCATCCGGTGGCGTGAGCTACGCGATCACCGACAACACCAAGGTGGGCGCCGACTATCTATTCGGTAGCGGTTTGCGCCAGGCAGGACTGGTGCCTAACGGCCTTTCGTTGCCGTACTACTTCCAGCTCAACCTCAATGTGGCGCACGACTTCAACTTCGACGGCTTCGGCAAGCTCCACACGCAGCTGGCGGTGATCAACGCGCTGGATCGTTCGTACCGGCTGCGCAGCGGTACCGGTGTGGGCGTGGGAGCGCCGCAGTACGGGCCGCGGCGTGGCGTGTATCTGACGCTGGAAAAGCCCTTCAGCTTCTAACCTCTAGGCAAGTGCGTAGGCTGGGATGACAATCCCAGCTTACATGGCCGATTCCGATGCTGGGATTGGCATCCCAGCCTATCCCTCAATGCGCTGCCGGTTGGCTGCCATCCTTGCGTAGAGCCAAGCCTTTCAGAATGTTCAACGCCTGCGACAAGGCATAGTCGCTGGTCGCCAGCTTGGCATTCTCCGCACTACCGTCATTGTTGATCCCGTCACCGCCGGTCGCTGCGATTTCATTGGCCAGGTGGTGCGGCAGGTCGGCCTCGGAACTGATCGGCACCTGCGAGTCGTCCACCTTGGTCACCGCCAGATCGGCCAGGGCGATGTCCGGTTTGATGCCTTCGGCTTGGATCGAAGTGCCGTTCGGTGTGTAGTAGCGCGCGGTGGTCAGCTTCACCGCGTGATCGGAATCGAGCGGCAGCACGGTCTGCACCACGCCTTTGCCGAAGGTGCGGCGGCCGACGATCAGGGCGCGATGATTGTCCTTGAGCGCGCCGGACACGATTTCCGCGGCGGAGGCGGTGCCGTTGTCGGCCAACAGCACCATCGGCGCGCCGTTCAACAGGTCGCCGGGATGAGCGCTGAAGGTGAGATTGGAATCAGGCAGGCGGCCGCGCGTAGTGACGATGGTGCCCGAATCGAGGAAGTCGTCGCTCACCGATACCGCCGCCGTCAGCAGGCCGCCAGGATTGGAGCGCAAGTCGAGAATCGCGCCCTTCTGCGCACCATTTTTCTCCAGCAGCGCGCCTAGCTTCTTTTCCAGGTCGCTGGCGGTGTCGTCCTGGAACTGGCTGATGCGGATGTAGGCATAGCCGGGCTCCAGCTCGCGCACCTTCACGCTGGTCATCGAGATGCGCTCACGGGTGAGCGTCATGGTCACCGGCTGTTCGGCCTTTTCGTGCAGGATGCCCAACGTGATCTTGCTGCCGGGGTTGCCGCGCAGGGCGTCGAACATGCTGTCGATATTGTCCGGCGTGATCACTTTGCCGTTCACGGCGGTGATCACGTCGCCGGGCTTGATGCCGGCGCGCGAGGCCGGCGTGTCGTCGATCGGCGATACGATCTTCAGCAGGCCGTTGTCCTCCATCACTTCGATGCCGAGGCCGCCGTACTGCCCGGTAGTGTCCTCGCTGAGTTCCTGCAGGCCGGACTTGTCGAGGTAGGCGCTGTGCGGATCGAGGCCGGCCAGCATGCCCTTGATCGCGTCGCTCATCAGGGTCTTGTTGTCGACTTTTTCGACGTAGGCCTGGCGAATGATCTGGTACACGTGGGCGAAGTTGCGCACATCGTCCATGTCCACCTGATCGGCCGGCGCCGCACTACTGGACGCCTTGGCCGGCGCGGCCGTGCTGGCGGCCGATGCCACCTCTGGCGTCGCCTGCGCATGCAGCAAGGGCGTCGCCAGCAGCAGGGCGAGCAGGCAGGGGTGGGGGAAACGCATGGGACAAAACTCCACAAGAAAGGATGTGACGGCTTCGTAGAGATCGTTGTCGGCCGTCGGGGATTCAAGCAAAGGATACGCCGAACCCGGTTGGAGATAGTTTTACTCGCTCTCGCTTCGGGCTTGTGAAAAAAACCTCAGACGATCGGCCGGGCGGCGTAGGCTGGGATGCCAATCCCGTGGGATTTAACGCCGCTGGCTTAACCAAGTGCGCGGATCCACCGGCTTGCCATTTTGCCGCAGCTCGAAATACACCCCGGTGCTGTCGCCGGTGCTGAGCATGGCGGTGCCCAAGGCTTCGCCGGCGTTCACATCGTCGCCCACCCCGTGCAACAGGGTTTCGTTGTTGCCGTACATGCTGAGCCAGCCGCTGCCGTGGCTCAGGATGATCAGCTGGCCGTAGCCACGCAGGAAGTGGGCGTACACCACCCGCCCGCGCGCCACCGCGTGGACTTCGGCGCCGCGCGGCGCCGCGATCAGCACGCCATTGCCGAACGTGTGCACCGGGCCGGGGGCCGGCCAGGGCAGGTTGCCGCGGATGTTGGCCAGCGCCTTGCCGCCCCCGCTCGGTACGGTGGGATTGGCGCGGGCCTTGCGCTCCGCTTCGCGGGTGGCTTCGTCGATCGCCTTCTGCAATTTCGCCAGCAGGTCGTTCAAGGACTGCTCGTTCTGCTTCATCGCCGCCAGCTTCTGGGCCTGGCTCTTGTACTGCGTGTCGATCTGGCTGGCCAGCTGCTGCTGTTGCTTGCGCTGCTGCTGCAGGGTGTCGGCCTGCTGCTGGCGCTGGGCTCGGGTGGCTTGCAGGGCCTGCTGCTCGGCGGTGATCTGGTTTTCCAGGTCCTGCAGCTTGGCCAGCTCGGTCATCAGCTGCTGTACCTTCTGCAGACGGTCCTGCTGGAAGTACTGCGAATAGGCCAGCGAGCGGGCGATGCGCGCGATGTCCTCGTCGCCCAGCAGCAGGCGCAAGTCGGAACCGTGGCCGACTTCATAGGTGGCACGCAGCAAGTCGGCGATCGCCGCGCGCTGATGGCTCAGATTCTGGTTGAGCGCCGATCGTTGCGTTTGCAACTGATCGAGTTGCTGCTGCTTGGCGGCGATCTGCGCATCGGTATCGCGCACTGCCCGGGAGGCGCTGGCGACTGCGTCCGATTGCTTGGCCAGCTCGGCATTGACGCTGTCTCGCTTGGCGGCGGTGTCGGCCTGCTCCTTGGCCAGCGCCTGCATCTTGCTGCGCAAGTCGGTCAGCTGTTGCTTGGCCTGGGCCTGTGCGGCTTCGGCTTTGCTGTCCTGAGCGGCTCTGAGGTCGGTGGGAAAGCCGGAAGAAAGGGCGATCGCCGTGGCGAGGACAGGAAAAAGGAGTAGGCGGGGAACGCGGCTGTGTGTCGGCATACGTGGATTATCTACGAGCTGGGCTATTCCCGCGAGACAGCGCAAACGGCGCCCCCATGCGCCTTGGCGGACACCGGCGCAGGACTGGTCTGTTAGCGCGCGCTGGTACGCCTGGAGGCAAAATTTCATTTGGACGTCTAGCCGGCTTTGACGCGACGCACAAGTTGTGCTTAAAGTCGGGTTGCAAGCCTTATTCGCATGCGTTTGCCGCTGATCCAGAGCGGCAGGCTTTTTGCGCCCTAGCGAGCCGGGAGGAATAGCAAACATGTCGTCGGTGTCACCGCGGTTGTACGACCCCAGTTTTGAACACGATAGCTGCGGCTTTGGTCTGGTCGCCCAGATCGACGGCCGTGCCAGCAAATGGGTAGTCGATACGGCGTTCGCGGCACTGGCCAAACTTTCCCACCGCGGCGGCGTGAATGCCGACGGTGTTACCGGCGACGGCTGCGGCGTGCTGATTCATCATCCGCATTCGTGGCTGCGTGCACTGGCCGTGCAAGCAGGCATCCCACTGGGCGAGCGCTTTGCCGCGGGCCTGGTCTTTCTTGAGTCGGCGGATTGCGAGGCGGCCAGGACACTTGAGCGCTATGTATCGGAAGAGCGCCTGCATGTAGCCGGCTGGCGCGATGTGGCGGTGAATGCGGAAGCCTGCGGTCCGATTGCCTCCGCGGCCAAGCCGCTGGTGCGGCAGATCTTCGTCAACGCTGCGGACGACATGGGCGATGCCGGCTTCGAACGCGCGCTGTTCCGTGCGCGCCGCCGTGCCGAGCACGCGCTGGCCAACGACGCGCAGTTCTATGTGGTGTCGCTTTCCTCCCAGGTGATCGGCTACAAGGCGATGGCGGCGCCGGGACGCCTGCGCGACGTGTTCGACGATCTGCGCCATCCTGCGCTGGCCGCTGACGCCGTCGTGTTCCATCAGCGCTTCTCCACCAACACGACGCCACAGTGGCGCCTGGCGCAGCCATTCCGCTTGCTGGCGCACAATGGCGAGATCAACACCATCCGCGCCAATCGCCGCTGGATGCAGACGCGCGCACAGGTGTGGCGCTCGCCGCAGGTGGATCTCTCCGACATCGGCCCATTCGTACGCCAAAGCGGCTCGGATTCGGAAAGCCTCGACAACGCGCTGGAGTTGCTGCTTGCCGGCGGGCTGGACATGCTCGCCGCCATGCGCGTGCTGGTGCCGCCGGCGTTCGCCGCACGCGAAGGCATCGACGAAGACCTGGCTGCCTTCTACGAATACTACGCACTGCATAGCGAGCCTTGGGATGGCCCGGCGGGACTGGTGATGTGCGATGGCCGCTACGCCGTGTGCACGCTCGACCGCAATGGCCTGCGTCCCGCGCGTTGGGCCTTGTCGGACGACAACCATCTGATCGTTGCTTCCGAAGCCGGCCTGTGGGATGTACCCAGCGCGCGCGTGATCGCCAAGGGCCGCCTCGCCCCAGGCGAGATGATCGCGGTGGACTTTCAGTCCCGTCGCCTGCTGTGCGACGCCGACATCGACGAAATCAACCGCAAGCGTGCGCCCTATCGAGACTGGCTGCGCGCCGGCGTGAGCTACCTGGAATCGGACCTGATCGATCCGTCGCTGGCCGCCGAGCCGCTGCCGACGGATGAATTGCACTGTTATCAAAAGCTCTACGGCCTCTCGCGCGAAGAGCGCGAGACCGTGCTGAAGGTGATTGCCGAGCTGGAAGCCGAAGCCACCGGCTCGATGGGCGACGACACGCCGATTGCCGCAATGTCGCGTCAGCTGCGTCCCCTGTTCGATCGCTTCCGCCAGGCCTTTGCCCAGGTGACCAATCCGCCGATCGATCCGTTGCGCGAAAAGCTGGTGATGTCGCTGGTGACCCAGATCGGTCCCGAAGGCAATGTCTTCGACCTCAAGCCCGAGAACGCCAAGCAACTGCTGATCAACTCGCCGGTGCTTTCGCAGCGCAAGCTGCGCCAGTTGGTGGCGATGCCGCAATACGCCAACGCCCCGCGCTTCGACCTGATGTATGCGCCGGAAGAGGGGCTGGAAGAGGCCTTGCGCCGCCTGTGCCGTGAGGTAGCGCAGGTGGTGCGCAATGGATGTGCGCTGGTGTTCCTCAGCGACCGCTATCCGCAGCGCGATCGGCTGCCGATTCATTCGTTGCTGGCGACCGGCGCGGTGCATGCGCACCTGATCGACGAAGGCCTGCGCTGCGATTGCAACATCATCGTGGAGACCGCCACGCCGCGCGATCCGCATCAATTCGCCTGCCTGATCGGCTACGGTGCCACCGCGATCTATCCGTGGCTGGCCTACCAGAGCCTGTTCGAGCTGGGCCGCGAAGGCCATATTGAAGGCGACCGGCTGGAAATCGGCCGCAGCTATCGCCGTGGCATCCGCAAGGGACTGTTGAAGATCCTGTCGAAAATGGGCATCTCCACCATTGCCGGTTATCGCGGTGCGCAGCTGTTCGAAATCTTGGGCCTGGCGCCGGAGGTGGTGGAGCTGTGCTTCCCGGGAACGCCCTCGCGCATCGGTGGTGCGAGCTTCGCCGACCTGGAGCAAGAACAGCGCCTGCTGGCGGCGGAAGCCTGGAACCAGGCGCAGTCGCTGCGAGCAGGCGGACTGTATAAATACGTGCACGGCGGCGAGTACCACATGTACAACCCCGACGTTATCGCCAGTCTGCAGAAGGCGGTGCGCACCGGCAATATGCGCGACTACCGCGAATATGCAGACCACGTCGATCACCGCCCGCCCTCCGCCTTGCGCGATCTGCTGGGCCTGAAGCCGTCGTCCTCGCCGATTCCGCTGGAGGAAGTCGAGCCGGTCGACACGATCCTCAAGCGCTTCGATTCCGCCGGCATGTCCTTGGGTGCGCTGTCGCCCGAAGCACACGAAGCGCTCGCGATCGCGATGAATCGCCTGGGCGCGCGCAGCAACTCCGGCGAAGGCGGGGAAGACCCCGCGCGCTACGGCACGGAGCGTGCATCGAAGATCAAGCAAGTGGCTTCCGGCCGCTTTGGCGTCACTCCGGCCTACCTGGTGAATGCCGAAGTGCTGCAGATCAAGATCGCGCAGGGCGCCAAGCCCGGCGAAGGCGGACAGCTGCCGGGCCACAAAGTGGACGCCACCATCGCCCGCTTGCGCTATGCCAAGCCCGGCATCGGCCTGATCTCGCCGCCGCCGCATCACGACATCTATTCCATCGAGGACCTGGCCGAACTGATCCACGACCTGAAGGAAGTGAATCCGGACGCCCTGATTTCGGTGAAGCTGGTCTCGCATGCAGGCGTTGGGACGGTCGCAGCAGGCGTGGTGAAAGCCGGTGCCGACTTGATCACCGTCAGCGGCCACGACGGCGGCACCGGCGCAAGCCCGCTCACTTCCATCAAGTATGCCGGCACGCCGTGGGAGCTAGGCTTGGCCGAAACGCAGCAAACCCTGCGCCGCAATGACCTGCGCGGCCGCGTACGCCTGCAGACCGATGGCGGCTTGAAGACCGGCCTGGATGTGGTGAAGGCCGCGCTGCTGGGCGCGGAAAGCTTCGGTTTCGGCACCGGCCCGATGGTGGCGTTGGGCTGCAAGTACCTGCGCATCTGCCACTTGAATAACTGCGCCACCGGAGTGGCAACCCAGCACCCGGTGCTGCGCAAGGATCACTTCATCGGCCTGCCCGAGATGGTGATGAACTACTTCAGCTTCGTCGCTCAAGACGTGCGTGCGCACCTGGCGCAGCTTGGCGTGCGCTCGCTGGGCGAGATCGTGGGGCGCACCGATCTGCTGGAGCAGTTGGAAGGCGTCACGCCAGTGCAGCACAAGCTCGATCTCACGCCGCTGATCGACGGTACGGGCTTGAGCGCAAGCAGTGATTTCGCCTGCGCGTTGCCACGCAACCCGATGCGTGACGAAGCCGAACTTGCCGCGCGCATTGCAGCCGACACCGCTACAGCGGTGGCCCGCCAGGCTGGCGGGACCTTCTCCTATCGCATTGCGAATACCGATCGCGCGATCGGCGCGCGTTTGTCGGGCGAGGTAGCGCGGCGGCATGGCGACCACGGCATGGACAGTCATCCGATCGAACTGAAGCTGGAGGGCGCGGCCGGCCAGAGCCTGGGTGCGTGGAACGCCGGCGGCGTGCACATCGAATTGATCGGTGAAGCCAACGACGGTGTCGGCAAGGGCATGGCGGGTGGACGCATCGTGGTGCGTCCGCCGGCGGATGCTCCCTATGCCAGCCAGGACGCGTCGATCATCGGCAACACCTGTTTGTATGGCGCCACCGATGGCGAACTCTACGCAGCGGGCCGCGCAGGCGAGCGTTTCGCCGTGCGCAATTCCGGCGCCATTGCCGTGGTGGAAGGCGCAGGCGATCACTGCTGCGAATACATGACCGGCGGCGTGGTTGCCGTGCTCGGCAAGGTTGGCCTCAACTTCGGCGCCGGCATGACCGGCGGCTTTGCCTACGTACTCGACATCGAGCGTGATTTCGTCGACTGCTACAACCATGAGCTGGTCGACATCCTGCGTATCTCACCCGAGGGGATGGAAAACTACATGCAGCACCTGCGGAAACTGGTGACCCGCCACGTTGAATTGACCGGCAGCGATTGGGGGCGGCAGATCCTGCGCGACTTCCGCGGCCTGCAATACAAATTCTGGCTGGTGAAACCCAAAGCCGCGAGCCTCGCCGTGCTGGCCGAAGAACTGCGGAGGGCGGCATGAGCGCGAAGCTATTCCAATTCCTCGACGTGCCACGGCAGCCGCCGCGCACCGTCCCCGTCGCGGTGCGCGTGCTGGGCTATGGTGAAATCGGCGGCGACTTCGCCTCGCCGCAGGCAGCTACGCAAGCGGAACGCTGCATCGATTGCGGCAACCCGTATTGCGAGCACGCTTGCCCGGTGCACAACTACATTCCCAACTGGCTGAAGCTGGTGCAGCAGGGGCGCATCCTGGAAGCGGCCACGCTGATGCACGAAACCAACCCGCTGCCGGAAATCTGCGGGCGCGTGTGTCCGCAGGACCGCCTGTGCGAAGGTGCCTGCACGCTGGAGCAGACCGAATTCGGCGCGGTGACCATCGGTAGCATCGAGCGCTGGGTAACCGACGAAGCCTTGCGCCAGGGCTGGCGCCCGGATCTTTCCAAGGTGCGCGAAACCGGCCATCGCGTAGCGGTGATTGGTGCGGGCCCTGCCGGCCTTGCCTGTGCCGATCGCCTGCGTCGTGAAGGCATTGCCGTGGACGTCTATGATCGTCAGCGCGAAATCGGCGGCCTGCTCACTTTCGGCATTCCTCCGTTCAAGCTGGACAAGGGTGTGGTGCGCACGCGTCGCGAAGTGCTTGAAGGCATGGGCGTGCGCTTTCTGCTCGGCAGGGAAGTAGGTCGTGATGTGGAATTCGGCGCCCTGCTCGAAGAATACGATGCTGTCTTCGTTGGCACCGGTGCCTACACTTTCGTCGACGGCCACCTGCCCGGACGCGAGTTGCTGGGCGTGCACGACGCGTTGCCGTTCCTGATTGCCAATACCGAGCGATTGCTGCGTGACGAGCCGGCGTCCGTGTTCGACTTCCAAGGCAAGCATGTCGTGGTGCTGGGCGGTGGCGATACCGGCATGGACTGCAACCGCACCGCGATACGTCTCGGCGCCGCATCCGTGACCTGCGTGTATCGTCGCGACGAAGCGAGCATGCCCGGTTCCGCCCGCGAGGTGAACTACAGCCGCGAAGAAGGCGTCAGCTTCCTTTTCCACCGCCAGCCGGTGGCCATTCTCGACAACGGCAACGGCCAAGTGCGCGGCGTGCGTGTGGTGGAAACGCAACTGGTGGATAGCGGCGATGGCCGTCCGCGACCGCAGAACGTTCCTGGTACCGAATCAGAGATCGTCGCGGACGTGGTAATCCAGTCGTTCGGCTTCCTGCCAAGCCCGCCGGATTGGTTGGCGGGGCACGGTGTGGAACTGGCCCGTTCCGGGAAGGTGGTGACCGGTGCCCACGGCCGGCTGCCGCATCAGACCAGCCACCCGAAAATTTTTGCCGGCGGCGACAACGTCCGTGGTGCGGACTTGGTCGTGCGCGCGGTGTATGACGGCCGTGAGGCCGGCAGAAGCATTGCCAGCATGCTGGCGAGTGCAACGGCAAAAGCAGTAGCTGCGGTCTAACGCGATCTGAGTAGGCTGGGATGCCAATCCCAGCATCGCTATGTATAGAGCACAAGCATGCTGGGATTGGCATCCCAGCCTACCCAGTTGGGCGGCATGCTCGTGCAGCCTGGGGTGTGACTTCTTCGAACCCATCCAGTTTCCGTCCGAACCGGGCGTCTAGCGGCGCAAAATATTGCGCCCGCACATAAGTCAGGGCTTCTGCCTGATTTCGATTATATTCAATGGCTTGGAGAGACTTTCTGGCCCCAAGAGGCCTTTCGTTCCGCCCTCTGGCGCGCGGGGCGCTGTTAATTTCTTGCGAAACCTGGTTACTATCCCTCTAAGCGCATTTTCTTGCGATGTAAATAAATGCGCGGGGAGTCAGCAGAGCCCTACCCATCCCCCACATCTGCTGCTGATAAAGAGGGAGTACCTAATATGCGTTTCAGAACGACACGGCTGCGCGACGCCATTGTCTTGACCTTGTTTGCAGGTAGCGCGGGTTTCGCGTTCGCGGCCAACGCGCAGGATTCATCGCCGTCCAGCAAGACGCTGGAGAAAGTGGTGGTGACCGGTTCCAGCATTCCGCGCACCGACCTGGAAACCGCTTCGCCGGTGCAGGTGATCACCGCCAAGGATCTGCAGGCGAGTGGCCTGCCGACGGTGGCCGATTACCTGCAGCGCCTCACCTCCGATGGCGCCGGCTCCATTCCATCCACCTTCGGTAACGGCTTTGCCAGTGGCGCCACCGGCGTTTCGCTGCGAGGCCTGGGCGCCGGCTCCACGCTGGTGCTGCTCAACGGCCGCCGCATGGCGTCGTTCGGCCTGGCCGATGACGGCCAGAAAGTGTTCACCGACCTCAGCACCATTCCGATGGAAGCGGTGGAGCGCATCGAAGTGCTGAAGGATGGCGCTTCGGCCATCTATGGTTCCGACGCCATCGCCGGCGTGGTGAACATCATCTTGAAGACCGACTTCACCGGTGCGGTGGCGAAGGTTTCGGCGGGCGTTTCCGGAAATGGCGACGGCAATCGCTACAAGGCGTCGCTGACTGCCGGTACTGGCGACCTCAACAAGGACCGCTACAACATCCTGTTCGACATCGAAGGCATGAAGGACGATGCGATCCTCGCCACCGATCGCAGCGATCGCAAGTGGATCGGTACCGGCGACCTGCGCCCGTGGGGCTACAGCGCGACCGGCAGCCAGTTCCTTGGCGGCGCGATCACCAGTGGTGGCACGGCTGCCGGCAGCTCGCAGACGGGTGCGGTGCGCGATCCGAACACGCTTCTCTATCATTCGCTGCCCGGTTGCGCACAATTCTCCAACATCTCGCAGGCCGGCGGCGGTGGCGGCTGCTTATGGGATACGGCGAAGTACCGCTGGATCACGCCCAGCGATCGTTCGGTCAGCCTGTTTGTGCGCGGCACCTTCAAGGTTACCGACAGCACGCAGCTGTATAGCGAATTCGGTTACTCCAACAAGGTGTCGAAGTTCCAGACCACGCCCTCGGGCGTGTCCGGCGCGTGGGGCTATCCGGGCGGCGCGATGAATGCGAGCAGTGGTGCGGGCGCCGTGGTACTGGGGCCGGCGGATCCGGACAATCCGTATCAAGGATCGTCGGCGCGTCTGCGCTATACCTCTTGGGACGTGGGTCCGCGGGTAACGCGTACGGACAATGATTTCTACCGCTTCCTGGTCGGCGTGAAGGGCAACTGGGGCGAGTGGGATTACGATGCCGCGTACATGCATTCGGGCACCGACCTCACCAGCTCACGTTGGGGCTATCTGCGCTACAGCGCGGTGCGTGATGCACTCACCAATCCCAACAGCCCGTTCGGCTATTGGCGCATCGGCGCGAACGCGGGTCTCAACAACCCGGGCATCTATGGCTACATCTCGCCGACGTTGCATGCCACGGCCAGCAGCCAGCTCGACTCGATCGATGCGAAAGTGACGCGCACCTTGTTCGATTTGCCGGGCGGTCCGCTGGGCTTGGCGCTTGGTACCGAATACCGCCGCACGGCCGTGTCGCTCACTCCGACCTCGTATACCGATCAGGGCGATGTCATCGGCCTGGGTTACTCCTCCTATAAGGGTGCGCAATCCGTAGCCGCCGGTTACTTTGAATTGGATGCGCCGGTGCTCAGCAATCTGGAGCTTTCTGCGGCGGGCCGAGTGGACAGCTACAAGGAAGGCGCCACGGCCGTCACGCCGAAGTTCGGCGTGAAATGGTCGGTGACTCCTTGGCTGGCGTTGCGTGGTTCGTTCGCGGGCGGTTTCCGTGCGCCGAATCCGGCCGAGACCAATGGTCACCTGGCCGCGTTCACCAATGCCTCCGATCCAGTGCGTTGTCCTGGCGGCAAGCCGTTGCCGGGAGCCTCGCAGATCGACTGCCTGGAAACCATCGGCATCATCACGCTGCCCAATGCCCATCTGAAGCCGGAGCGTTCGCGTAGTTATACCGGAGGCTTCGTGCTAGCGCCGTCGGCCAATACCTCGCTGACCGTCGACTACTGGCGTATCCGTCGCACCGACGAAATCAACCAGAGCACGGCTGCTTCGGCGATCGCAGCGGGCAATGTGATCCGTTCGGATAACAATCTGCCGGGTATTCCCAACAGCGGTACCTTGCTGGCGGCGGAAGGCACCTACATCAACTCCGCGGCGACGTCGGTGCGCGGCATCGATATGGACTTCACGCAACGCTTCGACCTGGGCACGTACGGCCTGTTGAATTTTGACTTGAATGCGACGCGTCTGATCTCGTATGCGCGCCAGGACGCCAGCGGCACCGTGCAGTACGCGGGTACTCACGGCAACTGCGATACCACCAACTGCATCGGCACGCCGCGTCACCGTGCGCAGCTCAGTGCCGACTGGGATTTCCGCAACTTCTCGCTCGGCGCGATCGTGAACTATCGCAGCGCGTTCAAGAACGTGCCCCAGGCGGGGGCAGCGTGCAACAGCGCGTTTGCCGACGGTACGGACGCACCGGCGCATTGCCGTATCCCATCGTTCACCACGCTGGACCTGTCGGCCCGTTATCGCTTCGCCGACAACTTCGAAGTGTTCGGCTCGATCCAGAATGTCACCGACGAAATCGCCCCGCTGGACCCGGTGACCTACGGCGCGATGAACTACAACCCGCTGGACTCCAGCGGCGCGATCGGCCGTTACTTCACGGTGGGGGCGAAATACAAGTTCTTCTGAGTTCGCGCTAGCTCTGTAAGTAAAGCCAAACGGCGCGCCGGGTCATCGGCGCGTCGTTTTTTCTTGCGTCCCTACCTTGGATCTGACGGGTCGTTGACGGCCGTTAAGGCTAGGACCACGTGGCTCAGGAAAGTCCGACTAAGAGACCAACAGGTTCATAACGCTAGGAGGACGTTGGATTTCCCATAAGTCCTTGTGCAATGCGGAATTAGCGTTCCGACCTCAGGTACTACGTCATCGCAAGATATTACGTGATGTTAAGGACTTGTCTGATTGATTGAGTCTGTGGAAGACTCCGCCGCTGTGTCCCCACACGCCCAACTTTCCCCTACCCGCAACATCCCCTAGTTGGGCGAATCACAATCAGTTGTACCTCGGAGGGTATGAAAAATGACTCGTAATAAGCTTGCGCTCGCGTTGGCGGGCCTGTTGTTTGCCCCGGTTGCGGGCACTGCTTTCGCGCAAAACGCCCCTGCTGCCGACCAAGGCCAGAACACCAAGCAGTTGCAGACCATCACCGTGACGGGTTCGGCTCTGCCGCGCGTCGATACGGAAACGCCCTCGCCGGTGACCGTGATTTCGGCGCAGCAGATCGCGCGCAGCGGTTTCACCACCATTTCCGATGTCGTTCGCTCCATCTCCGCGGACAACTCCGGCTCGATCCCCAACGCTTTCACCGGCGGTTTTGCGGCTGGTTCTTCGGGCGTGGCGCTGCGCGGCCTGACCGTGAACTCCACCCTGGTGCTGATCGATGGCCAGCGCGCTGCCAGCTATGGGCTGTCCGATGACGGCCAGCGTTCCTTCGTCGACCTCAACACCATTCCGATCGCTGCGGTCGAGCGCATCGAAGTGCTGAAGGACGGCGCTTCGTCGCTGTACGGCGCCGATGCGATCGCCGGCGTGGTCAACATCATCCTGCGTCCCAGCTTCAAGGGCATCGAGGGCACGGCCGACATCGGCAACTCGCAGCATGGCGGCGGCTTCACCAAGAAGGCCACCTTCATGATCGGCGGTGGCGACCTGGAGAAGGACGGCCACAACGCCTACGTCAGCGTGCAGTACGAGAAGGACAACCCGATCTGGACGCGTCAGCGCGGCTTCCCCTACAACACCGACAACCTCAGCTCGATCGGTGGCCCGAATCCGGAAACGCCGTCCAACTTCACCGGCTCCACGGTCGGCTCGATCACCAATCCGGCCACCGGCCTGGTGCAGCCGCTGCGTGGCTGCACGCCGAACACCACGCTCGTCAACAACGATCCGGCTAACCCCGGCAGCTACTGCTACCAGAGCCTGGTCAACCAGTACACCCAGATCCAGCCGAGCATGGAGCAGGGCGGCATCTACGGTCGTTTCACGGTAAAGCTCAACGACACCACCAAGGCCTATATTTCTGCGAGCTACATGCAGGACAAGACCTTGACGGTCCTGACGCCGGAACAGATCCAGAACACCATTCCGGTCAACACCAACAACATCACGTTGCCGGTGGGTAACCCGTCCAACCCGTTCGCTGCGCCGGCGCCGATCAACTACGCCTTCGGCGATATCCCGCGTGGCACCAACTACACCAATCACAACATGCGTTTGGTGGGCGGCGTCCAGGGCATCATCGGTGACTGGAACTACAACACCACCGCGGTCATCAACCACACCTCGCTTGATTCGAACCAGTTCGGTTACATCAACTACCAGGCGCTGATCAACTCGATCAACAACGGCAGCTACAACTTCGCCAATCCGTCGGCGAATTCTTCCGCCGTGCGCGCGTCGCTCGCACCTGGTTATGACAAGACCTCCACTTCCGACCTGGATTCGCTGGACTTCAACGCCAGCCGCAGCCTGTTCGACCTGCCGGGCGGCCCGGCCGGCCTGGCTGTGGGTGCGTCGGTTCGCCACGAAGCGCAGAACGACCCGACCCTCAACCCGAACTCCGAGTTCGAGGGCCTGGGCAATGCCACCACCAAGGGCAGCCGCGACGTTGCCGGCATGTATGGCGAACTCGATCTGCCGCTGCTCGAATCGCTGGAAGCCGACGTTTCCGGCCGCTTCGACCATTACTCCGACGTGGGCAACAACTTCTCGCCGAAGATCGGCCTGAAGTGGAAGCCGCTGGACTGGGTGGCGATCCGTGGCACGTATTCGAAGGGCTTCCGTGCGCCGAGCTTCGCGGAAAACGGCTCCAGCTCCGCGCAAGGTTTCGTTACCAAGACCCCGCCGGCGAGCTTCGGCCTGCTGCACGGCGGTGATGCCTACAGCACGTCGCCTTACGCGATCTCCGAGTACACCCAGGCCAATCGCAGCATCAAGCCGGAAAAGGCGAGCAACTTCACCTTTGGCGTGGTGGTGCAGCCGACGAGCTGGTTGAACGCTTCGGTGGACTACTACAACATCCGCAAGAGCAACGTCATCACCGCACCGGACTTTGGCAGCGCGCTCAACGCTTACTTTGCCAACGGTGGCACCGTGCCGGGCGTGACGATCACGCCGGATTTGGCCGATCCGCTGCACCCGGCTGCGCTGGCACGTCCGGCGTTGCTCACGGGTGAGTACATCAATGCCAACTCGCTCAAGACCACCGGCGTGGATGTGGATGTTCAGGGCCATTGGAACTTCGGCAGCTTGAAGTACATCTCCGAGCTGCAGGGTACGCAGATCTTCCAGTGGAAGATGACGCTGCCGGGCGGCATCGTGCAGAGCTACGTCGGTACGCAGGGTCCGTTCAACCTGTCGTCCGGCGCAGGTACGCCGCGCACCAAGGGCTCGTGGTCCAACACCGTCATGTACGGTCCGGTGACCGTGACCGGTACGCTGTACTACACCAGCGGCTACCAGGAAACGGCTCTTGACGTCGGCGTCGGCCCGGGCAACTGCCTGGCCCTCAACGGCGCCGGTACGGCGTTCCTGCCGGCGAGCTGCCACGTGGGCTCGTTCTACGACTTCGACCTCACCGGTAGCTACGACATCAACGAGCACATCGCTGTGACCGCTTCGCTGATGAACGCGTTCGATCGCAAGGCGCCGTTCGATCCGGCCAACTACGCTGCCAACAACTACAACCCGACCTATTCGCAGTCGGGTGCTGTCGGCCGCTTCTGGAACCTCGGCGTGAAGGTGAAGTTCTAAAAACCGAGTCCGTAATGCATGGCGTTAACACGTCGTGCATTACGTAGCATTCGGTGTTGTCTCCGATAACGGCGCGTCGCTCGACGCGCCGTTATTTTTGCGCGGGCAAAAAGTTAGCCGACTGTTGCAGCGCATTATTTCGCTTCAAGGTTAAGTGAAAACGCAAAATATTGCGTAAAACTCCCGGGCGAGTGTAATCGATTAAATACCCGGATTGGCAAGGACGTGCGATCCATCAGGCGATCCGTCGTGCGCTGCTGCGCCGCCAGAATCGCAAATTATTGCAGATGTTAAATACTTGTCCATGACACCCCAGTGTGGTAGACCGCGCTTGGGATCTGGAGGGATTCCCACACAACTTGTCATCCAGCGGATCGATTGGACTACTCACAAGCGGTTACACCACTAACGGTTAAACCTTGGAGGGGTTCCAAATGAAACGTAATCAACTTGCGCTCGCGCTTGCAGGTTTGCTGTTGGCACCTGCCACCGGAGCGGTTTTCGCACAAAACACTGTCCCGCAAGACCAAGCCACCGCGCCTCAGCAGCAGCAAGGCCAAGCCAAGCAACTACAGACCATTACCGTCACAGGTTCTGCATTGCCGCGCGTCGACACCGAAACACCATCGCCAGTGACGGTGATTACCGCACAGGACATTGCACGTACGGGTTTTACCAACGTATCCGATGTGGTGCGTGCGATTTCCGCTGACAACAGCGGCACCATCCCACCCGCGTTCTATGCCGGTTTCGCGACGGGTTCTTCGGGTGTCGCGCTGCGCGGCCTGACCGTGAACTCCACCCTGGTATTGGTCGATGGCAAGCGTGCAGCAAGCTATCCGCTGGTGGACGACGGCATCCGTTCGTTCGTTGACCTGCAGACGCTACCGCTGGCCGCCATCGAGCGCATTGAAGTACTGAAAGACGGTGCTTCATCGATCTACGGCTCCGACGCGATCGCCGGCGTGGTCAACATCATCCTCAAGCCCAGCTTCCAGGGCGTGGAGGGCTCGGCCGAAATCGGCAATTCCCAACACGGTGGCGGCTTCCACAAACACGCATCGTTAGTGGGCGGTATCGGTGATCTGAACACGGATCACTACAACGCCTATTTCAGCGCGGAATGGGAGCAGGATCAGGCGATCAAGTTGAGTGATCGCAGTTTCCCCTTCAACAGCACGAACCTTACCTCTCTGGGTGGTCCGGATCTGCGCATCGGCAATCCTGCGAACTTCAACGGTTCCTCGGTTGCCGTTCTGCAACCGGCCGGGCCGGCACCAGGCGGCGCCACCACGGGACCCTACGAGCCAATAGGTGGTTCATGCACCGGCGGTACGCAGGCGATGACATCGGCCGCGGGCACGTATTGCGCAGAAGATGCCGCTTATACCTATGGGCATGCGCAGCAGTACTCGAACAAAGATGGCCTGTATGGCCGCTTCACTTACAAGTTCAACGACACCACCAAGGCTTATGCCGCGGTGAGCTATTACCAGTCCGTGGTGCATGAGCTTGGTACGCCGCCGCAGATCCAATCCAGCGTACCGAACAACACCGACAACATACAGTTGCCGCCTGGCAACCCGTCCAATCCATACCCGGGCCAGTACGCGTACATCAACTATTTGTTCAGCGATATTCCGGGCGGAACCAACGTCGATACGCATAACCTGCGTGCCGTACTCGACCTGCAAGGTACCCTCGGTGACTGGAACTATGAAGCGTCGCTGGTCGGCAACCACGTGTGGATGGGCTACGAGAACCTGGGCTTTCTGAGCTATCAGCCGTTGCTCGCCGCCATTGCAAACGGCACGTACAACTTCGCCAATCCTTCGGCAAACAGTGCGGCCATCCGCAATACGATTGCGCCACCGGATATCGCGGCCAATCACTCGGACATGGATGCGCTGGACTTGTCCGTAAACCGCCAGCTGTTTGACTTGCCTGGTGGCCCAACGGGCTTCGCCGCCGGTGTCCAGGTCCGTCATGAAGCGCAACTGCAGGAGCAGCTCAATCCGGGCGGTATCTATCAAGGCCTGGGCAACACCTTCATTACCGGCCAGCGCAACGTGAGCGGTATTTACTCCGAATTCGATGCGCCGCTACTGGAAAGCCTCGAAGTCGACGTTTCCGGACGCTTCGACCATTACCCGCATATCGCCAACAACTTCTCGCCGAAGGTCGGCCTGAAGTGGAAGCCGCTGGATTGGGTGGCGCTGCGTGCCACTTACTCGAAGGGTTTCCGTGCTCCGCAGTTTGGTGAAGGGCCCGGCAGCTTCAGTGCGGGCTTCGTCGCCAATTCGGTCGCGGGGCAGGGCGCCCCGGCGTCGTTCCTGGCAGCGCACGGCAACTCCAATTACGTGACTGTCCCCTATGCGCTGGAAGAAGGCAGTTCCGGTAATCCCGCCCTGAAGCCGGAGAAATCGCGGAGCTTCACCTTTGGTGTAGTGGTGCAGCCGATCAGCTGGTTCAACGCCTCGATCGACTACTACAACATCAGAAAGAGCAATGTGATCGTGCCGGCGAACCCGGGTGTTGCGTTGTTGAACTATTACAACAACGGTACGGTATTGCCGGGCTACACGATGACCTTCGATGTACCCGATCCGGCCCATCCCGCTGCGCCGCTGCGTCCGATTTTCGTAGGCGCCGATTACGTCAATGGCAATTGGCTGAAGACGACGGGTGTGGATCTGGACATGCAGGTGCACTTCACGTTCAGCAATGGCATCCAGTACATCAGCGAACTGCAGGGCACGCAGATCTTCCAGTGGAAACAGGATTCCGCCGGACAGATCCAGAGCTACGTAGGTACGCAAGGTCCGTTCAACCTGTCTTCCGGTGCGGGTACGCCCCGTACTCGTGGCAACTGGGCGAACACCGTCATATGGGGGCCGCTCAGCCTGACGGGCACCATCTACTTCGTCAGCAAGGAGTATGAATCGGCGCAGGACGTCACCGGTACCACGGCATGCTTCGATGCATTAGGCCCCAACGGTGGCCCGTTGGCAGGCAACTGTACGATGTCTTCGTTCACCTACGGCAACCTCGTGGGCAGCTACAAGTTGAACGACCACATCACGCTTACGGCCTCGGTGGACAACGTTACCGATCGCAAGCCGCCGATTGCTCCGCTTAACTATGCGGCCAACTTCTACAACCCGACCTACGACTTCGCCGGCATCATCGGCCGCTTCTGGAACGTCGGGGTGAAGGTGAAGTTCTAGGTTCGCTTCCAGAAGGTACTTCAGGCGCGCCGCTCAAGCGGCGCGCCTTTTTATATGCCGAGACGGCCTATGCACAGGCATGGGCAATGCCGCTATGACGCGTGCGGTATACGGTAGGCTGTGCCTGCTGAGCGGTGTGACCGGCTGTCACGGCTATCATCGGTTTATTGACTCGACTTATCGACAAGGGGAAAAGCAACATGCGGATGGGCCTTGCCGCCAATGCGCTTCATCACGACCAGGACGACGCGGCGCTGTTTCGCTGGCTGCGTGCCTGTGAGCAGGGTATTGGCGAGTTGAAGCTCAGCCTGCACGCCGTTGGGCGCACCCATGCCGCGATCGAGCGCAGCGGTTGTCTTGCCGGCTATCCCGGTTTGTTGCGCTATCCCTACGGCCGCGAGGGCGGCCTGATGAAGCTGGTGGCCGAAGTAGTAGGCATGCATGCGCCCGAGCGCACGCTCGACGGCGCGATCTACCTTATCGATCCGGTCGATCCTTCCTCCGTTTTTCCAGAGGCCGTGGCGTTGAAGCGGCAATGCGTGATTCATCAGAAGCCCTTCGTCTCCACCGTGGCGTCGGCGCGGGACTGGATCGAGATGGAGCGCATTCAAGCGGGTTTGGCGCCCGATCCCGGCGCCAATGATCTGCATGTACTGGAAAAGCAGACCATTGCCTTGATCGCGCACGATGCGATGAAGCCACAAATGATGGCGTACGCGGCCGATCACTTCGACGTGCTCGCGCGGTTCGCCCAACGGGTGGCCACGGGCACCACCGGCCAGCAGTTGAACGAGCTGGCATGGAGCCGCGGCTGGCCCCAGGGCGAGCAATGGGTGCAGCGTTACCAGAGCGGCCCGATGGGCGGCGACGCACAGATTGCCGACCTGGTGCTGGAGCGGCGTTGCCAGCGCGCAATCTTTTTTGAAGATCCGCATGTGGCGCGGCAGCACGAAGCGGACATTCAATTGCTGGAACGTGCGGTGACCACGGTGACAGATGAAACCGTGTGCATGACGTCGCCGCGGGTGGCTGCGCGCTGGGCGGATGCGCTGCGCAAGCGCGCGGCGCTTTGTAGGCTGGGATGACAATCCTGAGGTATCCCCACGTTTTTCCTCTACCTGCATACGTGCCCCAAATGCCGTCATTCCCGCGAAAGCGGGAATCCATTTTCAGGATGCATCAGAGCGAGATGGATTCCCGCTTTCGCGGGAATGACGGCCCGTTTCTTTGGATGTTAGCGGGCTAAAACGCAGCTGCCTGATTTTTACGGGATCCAAGAACAAAAAACGTGGGGATACCTCAGGATGACAATCCCAGCATCGCGTAGGTAATGCAAGGCAATGCTGGGATTATCATCCCAGCCTACCGGTGGCCACCTTTGAGGTAGTCTTTACGCCATGTGCCTGATCGCTTTCGCCTGGCAAACCCACCCTCGCTGGCGCCTGCTGCTGGCCGGCAACCGTGATGAATTCCATGCGCGCCCCAGCGCACCGCTATCGCGCTGGACGGACATGCCGGTCATAGGCGGACGGGATCTCGAAGCGGGTGGCACCTGGTTGGGCGTCACGCCAACGGGGCGATGCTGTGTCGTGACCAATGTGCGCGATCCCAATGATCCGCAGCAGGGTGTATCGCGTGGTCTGCTGGCCACGGATTATCTAGTGGGCGCTGACGATGCGACACGCCACGCCGCCAAGCTGCTGCCCTCGGCGCCCGGCTACCGTCCGTTCAATCTGCTCACGTTCGATGGTGAATACGGTTTCTATATCGGCAATCGCCCTTCCTCCAAGGCGCAGCCGATCGAACCGGGCGTGCACGGTTTATCCAACGCCGACTTCAATACACCGTGGCCGAAGACGCATCGCTTGATGCAGCGCCTGCAGACGTGGCTGGACGCCGGTCACGAAGTGGATTTCGCGCCGCTGTTCAACGCCCTGGCCGACGAGCATCAGGCGCCGGACGAGTTGCTACCGGATACTGGAGTGGGTTTGGAGCGCGAACGCTGGCTGTCTTCCGCGTTCATTCGGGGCGAAAGCTATGGCACACGGGCTTGCACCATCGTGGCGATCGACCATGACGGCAAGGGGCTGATTGTCGAGCGGCGATTCGGGCCGAACGGCCGTTTCGAGGGCGAGAGCGAACTGTCGTTGTAACTTCGTGGCCGTCATTCCCGCGAAAGCGGGAATCCATCTTCACTTTTGCATTAGAGCAAAAATGGGTTCCCGCTTTCGCGGGAATGACGGTCATGAGGATTACGGGAACTGCCCATCCAGGTAATACCAGCGGCCCTGTTCGCGTACGAAGCGGCTGATCTCATGCATGCGCTGCGCCTTGCCGCCGCCGTAGCGCAGGCGCGCCACGAACTCCACCGTGGCGTTTTCGCCGTCTTGCTTGTGCTGCTTTACGTCCAGTCCCAGCCACGTGGGGGCAGGGTGTTGCGCCGCCAGTTTCAGGCTGGCCGGGCGGGTGCTGGGATGCCAGGTGGCCAGCAGATAATCCTCGCGCTGCAGCACGTAGGCGCTATAGCGTGAGCGCATCAAGGCTTCGGCGGTTGCTGCAATGCCGCCTTCGTGCAGCGGGCCGCAACAGCGCGTGTAACCGCTGTGATTGCCGCAGGGGCAGGGCGTGAAGGTGTCGACAGCTTGCAAAACTCGAATCCTGCAACGGGTATCGCATCCATCCTGCGCTCATCACGCACAAATGCAAGAGGTAGTGCGAAAAGTCATGCATGGACGGCGCTTCGGATCGCTTAAAGTCATAGCGCTGCCGGGAGAGCAGCTTTCCCCTCATCGAATGCAGCGGTCGTCAGGGTATGGGCGGCCGAAAGCGGCGGAGATTTTTTGCATGCAACCGATTCGCACCTTGTTCTCATTGACGGCTCTGGCCATGGGCCTGATGGCGGCTTGCGCCCACGCGCAGACCGCACCGATGACGCCCGATATTCCCGCCAGTTTCACGGCGCCCACCGGGGCCAATGACTACGTCAAGCGCGTGGTGATGATCCCGATGCGCGACGGCGTGAAGCTGCACACCGTGATCGTGATACCGAAGGGTGCGCATAACGCGCCGATCCTGCTTACACGCACGCCCTACAACGCGGACAAGCGCAGCGAGCGCGAAAACGCCCCGCACATGCTCGACCTGCTGCCGGAGAGCGACGAGGAGTTCGTGCAGGCCGGCTACATCCGCGTGTTCCAGGACATCCGCGGCAAGTACGGTTCCGAAGGCCCTTACGTGATGACCTTGCCGTTGCGCGGCTCGCTCAACAGCGGCAAGGTGGACGAATCCACCGATGCCTACGACACCATCGGTTGGTTGTCGAAGAACCTGCCCGAGTCGAATGGCAAGGTCGGCATGATTGGTTCCTCGTACGAAGGCTTCACGGTGGTGATGGCCCTGGTCAATCCGAATCCGGCGCTGAAAGTGGCCGCACCGGAAAGCCCGATGGTGGACGGCTGGATGGGCGACGACTGGTTCCATTATGGCGCTTACCGCCAGACCAACTTCGATTACATCACCGGCCAGACCACCCAGCGTGGCATGGGCTACCGCATCCCGCGCGAGGCTTACGACGACTACACCACCTTCCTGCGCGCCGGCTCGGCGGGCGATTATGCGCGCGCCAACGGGCTGGACGGCCTGCCGTTCTGGCGCAAGATCCATGAAAACTCGGCCTATACGCAGTTCTGGTCGGCGCAGGCGCTGGACAAGGTGATGGCGCAGCAGCCGCTGAAAGTGCCCACCATGTGGCTGCAGGGCTTGTGGGATCAGGAAGACATGTACGGTGCCATCCATAGCTACGAAGCGATGGAGCCCAAAGACAGCAGCAACACCATGAACTACCTGGTGATGGGCCCGTGGTTCCACAGTCAGGTGAACGTCAACGGCAGCACACTCGGCCCCTTGAAATGGGCCGGCGACACGGCCTTGCAGTTCCGCCGAGACGTGCTGCTGCCGTTCTTCAGCCAATACCTCAAGGACGGTGCACCCAAAGCAAACACGCCGCCGGTGTTGATCTACAACACCGCTGAAAACCATTGGGACCGGTTCACGCATTGGCCGCTGTCCTGCGCGCACGGCTGCGATTCCACCTCCAGGCCGCTGTATCTGCTGGCCGATGGGCGCGTTGCGTTTGAAGCACCGAAGGCCAGCGACGCGAAGTACGACGAGTACACTTCCGATCCGGCCAAGCCGGTACCGTATGAGCCTCGTCCGGTGGTGGATACGGATCGCGACGCTTGGCGACGTTGGCTGCTCAACGACCAGCGTTTCGTCGATGACCGTCCGGATGTGCTCACCTATGTAAGCGCTCCGCTAAGTTCGCCGCTGCGCGTAAGCGGCGCGCCGCAAGTGAACCTGGTGGCTTCCACCAGCGGCACGGACAGTGACTGGGTGGTGAAGGTCATCGATGTCTATCCCGACACGGTGCCGTCCAACCCGAGCATGGGTGGCTACGAGCTGCCGATCTCGCTGGATATCTTCCGCGGCCGCTATCGCACCAGTTTCGAGCACCCGCATGCCATCGAGGCGAACGCACCACTGGCTTACAGCTTCCGCCTGCCCACGGTGAACCACGTGTTCGAGCCGGGCCACCGCATCATGGTGCAAGTGCAGTCCAGCCTGTTCCCGCTGTACGACCGCAATCCGCAGACCTTCGTGCCGAATATCTTCGATGCCAAGCCGGCGGATTACGTGAAAGCGACGCAGCGCGTATGGCATACGCCGGATCATGCGAGCTTTGTGAGTTTGCCGGTGGTGTCATCACCCTGACGTTTGGGTGCTTGCTTTACCCCCTCTCCCTCGGGAGAGGGGAGGCTTTACACGGGTCGACCGCTTAATACCCGGGCCGGCAGCATAAGCAGTGCTTTCAGAAACGCAAACACCGCATTCACCGTGATACCTAGCAAACGCAATGGCAGCAACAACAGCCATACGATGGGATACAGCACCAGCGCCAGCAGCGCCAGGGGCCAGCAAACTACCAGCAACACCAGCCAAAGCAGAAAACCGGCCATGGGCGCTACCTCCTGTGAATCGGACGGCTAGACTGTAACGCAGCCCAAGCTTGCGGCGTACATGACTACCAGCATGCTGTGTAGGCTGGGATGACAATCCCAGCATCGCGATGCTGGATGCATGGCAATGCTGGGATTGTCATCCCAGCCTACGATTGCCATCCCAGCCTATGCCATGGGATTTACGCCAAACAGCAGGCTGTGCAGCCAGAACGCGAATAGCACCCAAAGCATGATACCTGCTACGACAGCTATCACCGTGCCTTTCACGCCTCCCGGCGGATAGACCGTGCCCAGGCGCCGGTCGCGGCGTCGCGAGGCTGCAAACAGCACGATTGCCCATAGCAGGAAGGCGCCGAACAGCACCACGTCGTGCAGCATGCCGTTGGCCAGCAGGTGGCCGAAGGCCCAGGTTTTTACCGCCAGCACCTGCGGATGATGCAGCTTGGCCTTGATCATGTTGTTCGGCACGCGCGCAGCGGGAAACAGGATCAGGGCGATCAGCATAAGCAGGCCATTGAGATGGCGCAGCCACATCGGCGGTACGTACAGCAACACCGGATGGCGTCGCGCCATGGCGAAACCGACGATGATCAGCACCAGACCGACGGCGGCGAGGATGGAGTAGATCGCCTTCCAGCGGTTCAGACCGATGCGTTCGATCTGGCGGGTGCGCCAGTCGTCGGCGACGATGCGGATGGAATGCAGGCCGATGAACAGGATCAGGCCGAGGATCAGCACGGACATGGTGGGGACCTCAAGAAGGATGAAGTACGCCTTGCGAAAACACCTCGTAGAGGGATGACAATCCCAGCTGCGTTCACGTCACGTGTTGCTGGGATTGTCGTCCCAGCCTACGCGACGTCAATTTCCCAGCAATTGCACCCGCGCGACAAGTGCCAATGTCCCTGCGTCCAGCGTAACGCGTCCGGTCGACGCCGTCGGCAGCCACGCATCGCCGGGTTGCATGCGCCCATCGGCCGTATCGACATGCCCGCGCGCGCAGTAAATCAGCACCACGGCATCATCGACCACCTGCCGGCCCGGATCTTCCCAGGTTACCAGCTCGCCGCGCGCTTTCGCCCTTCGCAGCATCAGGTTGAAATCACGCGTAGGCCCGCCGTGCAGCGCAATCGTCACCTTGGCCTCGCCGGGAAAGGCAAAGGGCGCAAAAGGCGCATCGAGCGCATGGTTGCGGCCATCGTCCAGTGTCATCGTAAACCCTGCACCTTGCAGCAGCGCGATGTAACGATCCACCCCCTCGAACGAAGAAAACGGCGCGGCGCTGTCCACCTCGGCCACGCTGACGCGCCAGGCGAAATCTTCCATGCCGGCGCCGGCCGGATGGACAGCCAGTTCGCGCGTACGCCCCATGCCGTTCTTCCACGGCACGGCCGGACAGTCGCGCAGGCGGATGATGCTCATGCGTTACGCTCGATTACTCGTTGGAACGGGGGCAAGGCTTTAAGCATCTGGCTGCCGTATTGCCGCGTGATGACGCGCCGGTCCAGCAGCACGATGCGGCCGCGATCGGTCTCGCTGCGGATCAGTCGGCCGCAGTATTGGATCAGCAGGCGAGTGGCCTCCGGCACGGCCACTTCCATGAAAGGATTGCGTCCACGCGATTCCAGCCATTCGGCGTAGGTGGCACCGACGGGATCGGTTGGCACAGCGAACGGCAGCTGCGTGATCACCACCGTTTCGCACAGCTTGCCGGGAAGGTCCAGGCCTTCACCGAACGAGGCGAGGCCGAACAGCGTGCTGCCTTTGCCGGCTTCAATCGCCGCCACGTGTTCGGCGATCAATTGCGTTTTGCCCAGCGAACCTTGTGCGCGCACCCTGCGCACTTTGTCGATCGGCAGGCGCTGCAGCACGCGCTCCAGTTTGGCGCGCGAGGTGAACAACACCAGGTTGCCGGCCTCCCAGTCCAGGTTTTCCGCCAGCCAGTCGGTGATTTCCTGCGAGTGCTGTTCGCGCGCATCGGGCAAGGCGGACACGGCCGGTATTTCCAGGCGTGCTTGCGCGCCAAGATCGAAAGGTGAAGGCAGGCTTACCGTCACTGCCTCGTCCGGCAAGCCCACGGCATCGGCGAAACCGCGGAAGTTGCCGCCTACGCTGAGGGTGGCGGAAGTCATCACTACGGCGCTTGCGTTGTCCCACAGGATATTGCGCAGCAAGGCGCCGGCGGAAACGGCTGAAGCGTGACAAACCAGCTGTTGATCATTCGCCAGCGTAACCCAGCGCGCCAGTGGCGGCGCGTGTTCCGGGTCGTCGCTGGACCAGGCACGCCAAGTGCGCACCTGGCGATCGATACGCTCCAGCGCCATGCCCAGCTCGCGCGACAAGGCCTCCTGGGTGGGGCCGCCCTCGCTCATCTCGGTGACGGCACGGCGCACCGTCGTCAGCCAGCGCTGTATCTCGGCGGTGGCTACATAAAGTTCGGTGGCGTGATGCACCCAGTTATCCGGCAACTGCCCCAGCGAGCCGCGATACATAGGCTCGGTTTCTCCAGGATCGGGCAGCCACGACTGGCGGATTTCCTTTTCCAGCGCTTCCAGCGCATCGCTGAGCTGCTGCAGTTTTTCATCGCCGGCATCGAGCGCGAGCTTGCCGATCACTTCCTTGTCGGTAAGCGAATAGGCGGCATGCACCTGCCGGCCCAGCCGGCTGAGTTGCCGTATGGCCGTAGTGAGAGGCACTTCGGCGGCGCCGCGGTCGATCGTCTTGCCCGGCATGTGATGCGCTTCATCGAACACGTACAAGGTGTCGTCCGGCTTGGGCAGGAAGACGCCACCCCAGCTTTCATCGCCGCTGGACAGGGTGAGGTCGGCGAGCACCAGGTCCTGGTTGGCGACGATGATGTCCGCGTCCGCCACGGCGCGGCGCGCGGCAAAGAACGGACAGGCCATGAATTGCGCGCAGCGCCGGCCGGTGCAACCTCCGGCGCTGGTAGTGATCATGGCGCGCAGCATGTCGCTGGGTGTTTCCGGAGACGCATCCATGTCGCCGTTCCACTGATGATGGTCGAACGCGTCGATAAGCTTGCGCAACACTTGCTTGTCGCGTTCGGCCGGCGGCTTGCTCCAAATGGCAAGGTCTGCGTCCAGGCCCAGGCCCAGCTGCGGGTTCTCGCCCAGGCCGCCGGCGGCCATGCGCAGGTCGCGCGGGCATAGATAGCGGCCGCGTCCCTTGGCCAGCGCCACTTTCATCTCGCGGCCGTTGAGTTTCAGATACAGCGGAATGTCGCGCTCCACCAGCTGCTCTTGCAAGGCAACGGTGGCAGTGGCGATCAGCAATTTCTTCTTCTGCGCCTGTGCCGCCTCGACCCCGGCAATCAGGTAAGCCATGGATTTGCCGGTGCCCGTGGGCGCTTCGATCACCGCGGCACCGCCGCTTTGCGCCAGCGCCTTGGCTACTTCGGCGATCATGCGCGTTTGCGCCGAGCGCGCACGAAAGCCGGGCAAACCGTCTTTCACGCGCGCATAGGTGTCGCGAATACTGTCCTTGATGGCATCAGTGAGCATGGACTTCCTGCTGCGTGATGCTCAACGCCACCGCTTCGGCCACCCGAATGCCATCGACGCCGGCCGAAAGAATGCCGCCCGCATAGCCCGCGCCTTCGCCGGCGGGAAACAGGCCGCGCGTGTTGAGGCTTTGCAGGTCGTCGTCGTTGCGCCGGATGCGCACGGGCGACGAAGTGCGTGTTTCCACGCCGGTAAAAATCGCATCCGGCCGCGCGAAACCCTTGATCTTGCGATCGAACGCGGGCATCGCCTCGCGGATCGCTTCGATGGCGTAATCCGGCAATGCGGAAGACAAATCCGTCAGATGCACACCGGGTTTGTACGAGGGCTGCACTTCACCGAAGGCCGTCGATGCTCTTCCAGCAAGAAAATCGCCGATCAGCTGTCCCGGCGCATCGTAGGTGCCGCCGCCAAGCTCGAACGCGCGGCTTTCCAGCTGACGCTGCAAGGCGATGCCGGCAAGCGGGCTGCCGCTGTCGTCGTATGGAACAAAATCACTGGGCTCGATGCCGACCACGATCGCCGCATTGGCATTGCGCTCGTTGCGCGAATACTGGCTCATGCCGTTGGTTACCACGCGTCCCGGTTCGCTGGTGGCCGCCACCACCGTGCCGCCCGGACACATGCAGAAGCTGTACACCGAGCGGCCATTGCGGCAGTGATGCACCAGCTTGTAGTCCGCTGCGCCCAGCAACGGATGGCCCGCTTGTGAACCGAAGCGATCGCGGTCGATCAAGGATTGTGGATGTTCAACGCGGAAGCCGATCGAAAAAGGCTTGGCTTCCAGGTACACGCCACGCTTGTGCAGTACTTCTACTGTGTCGCGTGCACTATGGCCGAGCGCGAGCACTACATGATCGGTACGAATCTGCTCGCCGCTTGCCAGCATGACACCGCGAACCTGGCGCACGCCTTGGGCATCGGTTTCGACCAGCAGGTCATCCACGCGCTGCTCAAAGCGCACTTCTCCGCCCAGCGCTTCGATGTTGTTGCGCATGTTCTCGACCATCGTCACCAGGCGGAAGGTGCCGATGTGCGGCTTGCTCACGTAGATGATTTCTTCCGGCGCGCCGGCCTTCACGAATTCGGTGAGCACCTTGCGGCCGTAGTGCCGGGGATCGGAAATCTGGCTGTACAGCTTGCCGTCGGAAAACGTGCCCGCGCCACCCTCGCCGAACTGCACGTTCGACTCCGGATGCAGGTTGCGCTTGCGCCACAGGTCCCAGGTGTCCTTGGTGCGCTCGCGCACCGCCTTGCCGCGCTCCAGGATGATCGGCTTGAAACCCATCTGCGCCAGCACCAGGCCGGCAAACAGGCCGCAAGGCCCCATGCCGATCACCACGGGGCGGTGTTCCAATCCCGCCGGGGCTTTGGCCACGTAGCTGTATTCCGAATCCGGCGTGGGGCGTACGTGCGGATCGCCGGCGAAGCGCGCCAACAGCTTGGCCTCGTCGGTAACGTCCACGTCCAGCGTGTAGATCAGCTGGATCGCTCCGCGCTTGCGGGCGTCGTAGCCGCGGCGGAACACGCTGTAGCCCCGAATGGCCGGCGCGCCGACGTGCAGCCTGGCGCGTATGGCGGCGGCCAGGGCTTCCTCGGCGTGGTCCAGGGGGAGCTTGATGTCGGTCAGTCGCAGCATGCGGGGCAGGGTGGGCGGAACGGCAGGCTATTGTCGCAAAGCTCGCGCTTTCGTGCCGCTTCTGACGCCATTCCCTGTTCAGAGCCCTCGAGAGGCCACATTCGAGCCGGCCATTTAGTCTTTGCTAAACCGCCGCATTGGCAACGGAACCTAATCTGGTACCGCACCAACCGCTTCGCTGGGGCGGGGTGTGATGTGTGATCGCCGAGCACCCAGGCGTCTGGGGTTGGCACCGGATACCGCTAGGACACAGGTTATCGAACATCTCTTAGCTTCCCTGCTGTCGGTAATTTGTCCGCTTTTCCGACGTGTTTTGTAGGCGTCGGATGGCATTCAAACGATTTTTGCAGCTTTAGCTTTCCTGACGAGAGAACCGTGAGGAGGAGGCGCAGGCTGTTGGCGATTTTGGTAACTGGGTCTCAGACGTGTTTCGGTGCGGTCGAGGTGCCCCCCTTTTGAATGGGGCCTCGATTGCTCGAAGGTCAAAGCGCGAACTGAGCTTAGTCGTTCTGACTGCGGCAGATTCATTGCCTAGTTTGGCCCTACATGTCGCAACAAAGGAGGTATCCGATGAATGCTAAAACTTCTGCCCTTGTAGAAACATCAAGCCATGCACAGCACCCACCCGTTCAAGGCAGTCTAGCGGCTGAAGAGGCCACTAGGTTTTTGATGAGGCTTGCCACAGATGCGGAAGGGCGCGAGCGTTTTGCTTTCGACAAGGAAGCATTTATGGAAGAGTCGAAAATGAGTGAAGATACTAAGCATCTGCTTCGTGCTCCAAACGCGAACCTCCTATTGCAGATGTTGCATGAGCCAACTGCACCAATGAAAATGATCGTCATGTTAGAAATTGAGATGCTGACGAATCTCTGAGCGTGTATCGAGGTTCGCCATGGACTCGTGACGAGCCTCTTTTTCCATTGCAATATGCATGAGGTCTTAGTATGAAAAAAGGCTCATTGGCAGTGGTTGGGACCGGGATTCAGGCACCCGGGCAGATAACACTTGAAACGAAGGATTACCTTGCAAAAGCAGACAAGGTCTTTTATCTAGTGCCAGATCCGTTCGCAAGTCGATATATTCGTGACATTAATCCGGACGCCGAAGATCTCTATCATTTTTACGTGCCGGGTCAGCCACGCAAAGTTACCTACGAAAACATGGTTGATACTATTCTGGCTGAGGTTAGGAAAAATAAGCGCGTTTGCGCAGCCTTCTACGGTCATCCTGGCGTTTTCGCATACCCAACGCATAAGTCCGTATACCTTGCCCGAAAGGAAGGGTATCGTGCGGTAATGCTATCCGGTGTTTCTTCTGAAGACTGCATGATCTCCGATTTGGGGCTGGATCCATCTATAGGTTGCCACAGCTACGAGGCAACCAGCTTCCTAGTGCGACCCGTGCCGATCTTCCCGTCATGCATGTTGATCTTGTGGCAAATCGGCGTAATAGGTGATTTATGCTTTACTCCAAAGGAAGCTGAAACCTCGCCTGCAATGGAGATACTTACGGAGCGTCTCCTTCAGTTTTACCCGGAAAATCAAGAAGTAATTGTTTATGAGGCATCCTTTTCACCTGTTTGGGGGCCAAGAGCGGATGCCATGCCCTTGAAAGACCTGCCTCGAGCGGTGGTTTCTGGTATTTCTACGTTAGTCATTCCCCCCGTTGCCTCTGAATCTATAGATCAGGCAATGATTGATCGTCTCGGTATCAATCGCGAATGGATGGGCAAAATCCCCCATTCATCGCTTGAAACCCGTCATACAGCTCCCGGCGCCACAACGGCTGCTCATAGGTAATTGTATTGCGCGTGCCACAGCGTGAGAGGTGTTCGCTGCGGATGCCTCTCACAGCTAAATCGAGCAAGTTAATGGGTATGAGGAAACGGTATTGCAATATAGCGCCCCCCATGCTGCTATCGAATTCCGTTCCAGGCAAGACTTTGGTGGCCAGTTCATGCTTGAGCTTCGGCCGCCACCTGCCGCAACGTCTGCTCGAACAGCTCCGGCGGCTGCCCGCCCTGGATCAGGTACTTCCCGTTGATGATCACCGAAGGCACGGCACGGATGCCCTGCGTTTGGTAGAAATGCTCTTGCTCGCGCACTTCCTCCGCATAGCGATTGTCCGCGAGCACCTTCAACGCTTCGGCCGTATCCAGCCCAACCTCACCGGCTACTCGCGCCAGCACTTCATGCGAGCTGACGTTCTCACCCTTGGTGAAATACGCCTCCAGCAAGGCCAGCTTCAGAGCAGGCTGCTGACCCTGGAGTTCCGCCCAATGCAGCAAGCGATGCGCATCGAAGGTGTTGTAGATGCGGCTGCGCTTGCCCATGTCGAAAGTGAAGCCCAGGCTGGCCCCACGCTGGCGGATGCCTTCCTGGTTCTTCGCCATCTGCTCCGGCGTACTGCCGTATTTGCGCGCCAAGTGTTCGGCGACTTCCTCGCCCTCCGGCACCATCTGCGGATTCAGCTCGAACGGCTGGAAATGCAGCTCGGCCACCACCTCACCGTCCAGCCGCTCAAGCGCCTGCTGCAGGGATTTCAGGCCAATGGCGCACCAGGGGCAGACGACGTCGGAGACGAAGTCGATTATGAGGTGGGTTGCCGTTTTCACGTACTTTCCTGGCTGAGGGGCGGGAGTCCCTACCCATTTGGGCGATGGTTCGCCAAATCAATGGGTACGCCAGGGCTTTTTAGTGCAGTAAATAGGGGGAGCGGTAAGTCCCACTCCCCCGAAAACCAGCAATGACAAATCACGGGCCGAATTTGTACCTTGCCTCCAGTGAGAAGGTGCGTCCGTAGACGTCATAGTTGTATTTGTTATACGGGGCTGACGACGTACCAGGGTAGCTAGTGTCAACAGGGGGCATCGCATTGAGCAGGTTGTTTACGATGAAAGACACATCGAGCTTGGCCAGCGGTTTGTACGAAACGCTGGCGTTGTACGTCAGCCATGCCGGCAACGTTCCTTCACCTGCCTTGGTGTAGGGACTGGACGCGTTTAGCGTTGCCAGATAATTGGGGGACTTGCCAAATCGAGATGCGTAGAGGGTAGCGCCCCACTTTCCGCGTCGCCAGGTCAGTGATGCCGCGAGCTTGGTCTTGAAGTCGGTGCTCCAGTATGGCGATCGAAGCAGGTCGATGTAGGGATCGCCGACATAAGGTTGACGCTTGTGCTGCAAGATGTTGGTGTAGTTCAGGGTTGGGCTGAACTCACCCAGAAATCCAGCGGAAAACACGTAATTGAAATTGACGTTTACCGTATCCAGGATTTCATTGGCAACGTTCACCTTGGGTGTCTGGATCTCGGCCAATTCGCCCTTGGCGTTGCGGATGATCTTGCTGATAGCCGATTGGCAGCTGGGCGAAGAAATATCAAGTTGACCAAGCCGGCAAGCTGTTTCCTGCAATAGAAGTTTATCCCTGGCCTCGATGTCGACCTCGTCCTTGATATTCCAGTGATAGAAATCCACGCCAAGGGCCATTCGCGATATCGGAGACAGCACGAGACCCGCGCTCCAGTTGGTAGCGGAAATGGGCTTGAGTTTGGGGTTGCCCGACTGCAATCCCTTGACCGGTGCGCCGTTGTACTTGGCGGGGCAGCTGATTGACGCGACAGCGGGGTCATAGCCCAATAGTGCGCAGTTATAGTAATCAGTGGGGTTGGCGTAGTAACTGCTGTTACCGGTGAACTGATCGGCTAACGTAGGTGCCTTGAAGGCGGTGCCATAACGGGCGCGCAGCAATAGCAAATCGCCAAAGGGCCGGTATTCCAAGCCAACACTGTAGGTAGGTTTGCTAATCGTGCTGCCGGCTACTTTGTAGGCGTCGTAACGAGCCGATGCGCTCATGGTTAGCTCGGATAGCAGCGGTAGGCGCCATTCATTCGCCACGGCAAAACGAGAGCGATGACCAGCGCCCTGCACAGCGCTCTGACCCCAGACTTCGCCCGTCAGCAAACGGTGATCCGGCGAATAGTCCCAGCCCTCGTTGGCCCCTTCAGCCAACACCGCCACGCCTGCGTCGCCACCAGACATGTGGAAAAGCGCAGAGTTGGTCAGTGTCAGGCGACCAATGTTCTGCCAGGTTTTCGCATTGCTTGTGAGATAGCCGGTAAAGCTATTGAAGTCAGCATTGGAAATGGGTGTGTAGAACGCTGCATAGTCAGGCCGGAAAGTGCTGAAACCATTGCCATCAGGGTCAGGGCCCAGGTCGGGTCCCAGGACACGGGTTGTGAAGAAATTCTCCATCGCATTCGTGAAGCGGGCGAAGGGTCGTTGCGTCAGCTTGTCCTCGCCATGCATGACGCTGATGTCGTATTCCCAGTCAGAGGCGCCAAGTATCCCCTTTGAGCCCAGTGTCAGGGTGTAATTGCGTTCGTAGCTCTTGGACATGATGTGTTGGTAGCCACCGACTTCCTCTGGGCTGAAGCTCTTCTGGAAGTTGATGAAGTCGTCCAGGTCGGGGTCGTAGATGTAGGTATATTTGCTGGATGAGCCCCACCACATAGTGCTTGCACCGTTGCTCCATTTTTCCCGGTCGAAGTTGTAGCTGAAGTCTCCGTACAGTTGCGTGGTATCGCTCAGATCGTAGGTGGCTCGGGTATAGATATTGGCCGTTTTGCTATCGCCCGAAAGCGTAGAGGTGCCAGGGGCATAGAACGAGCCGCAGTAGTCACCCTGTCCAGGTCGATGTTGCAAGCCTTCGGTGCCCCCGAATTGTCCTGTGGTGAGTGCGCAACGATTGGGGTCGAGCATGTAATAGCTGTTACGTAGTTCGCTGTTATAAATGAGGTAGTCGCGACCGGATAGAGCCGGCGATGCGCCGTTCTCAAAGTTATGCGAGGTCCACGAACGATCGGCTGACCAGATGGGCTGGGAGCTTTCGATCTGGGCACCGGCGGTGATATTGAATTTGCCGAAGCTGAAGGTATCGGCAAAACTGATGTGGCGGTTGGCGTTGCCGCCTAACCCATTCCATCCGTAGCGTGCATCGATAATCGGCGCATCTACTTTCTTCTTCATGATGATGTTTATTACGCCGGCAATGGCATCTGAGCCGTACAGCGTGGACTGGCCGCCCGGAAGAAATTCGATGCGATCGACCAGGTCGGTGGGGATGGTGTTCAGATTGTTGATGACCTCCGTGCTGTCGTACAGCACAGGAAAATTGTTCATTGGTCTTCCATCAACGAGAAGTTTTACATAGCCGGGGTTGAGTCCAAAGAAACTGGCCGTCTTGGCTCCAGGTGTGAAGCTGTTGGTGTTCTGAGCGTTCTGAACGCTCCCGGTGGCAAAGGATAGGTGTTGAAGAGCCTGTGCGACCGTAGCAAAGCCTTCTGCCTTCAGCTGCTCGGAGGTGACGGAGGTTGTGGGCGTGAACGTTTCAAGCTGTGTCTGCGGTATCAACGAGCCGGTGACCGTTATCGCATCCAATTTCTTCTTTTGACTGCTATCGCCATTTGCCGCTGCGCTGTCCTGAGCGAATGCATTGGCGCATCCACCTGTACATGCTAGCGCCAGCAACGTGCGCTTGAAGACTTGTCCTGCTTTCAAGTTGCAGCCTCCCTGAACTTGCCATCGCACCTATTGGCTTGGCGGACGGTCTATGAAAGAACGCGGCGACGCTTCGCTCTGCCACGCGTGGCATGCGCAACATCGGTCGCGGATTTACGGCTCAAATCCCGGAGAAAATTCCGTTCGGAACCGCAGACAACAAATTAGCGAGTTGCGCGCTGGCAACAATCGGGGGATGCGCCGCAAAGGCGTGGGGCGTTTTCGTGACGCGCGCTGTGGCGCGTAGGGTGTGCGCTTACTGCGCTGTACTACGGACAAGTACGAAGATGCGAAGGGGTTTTGCCGGTGCTGCCAAGGGCACGGCTTGCCGCATGCAGGGCGATTGTTTCGCCCTGCATGGGGACAGATTTACTGCTTGCCGATGAAGTCCTGCTTGCCAATATTCGTACCGGCTTCGCGCAGGATGTTGTACGCGGTGGTGCAATGGAAGAACATGTTCGGAATCACGTAGTGCAGCAGATAGGCCTGGCCTTCGAAGTGCAATTCGCCGTTGCGCGTCTTCAGCGTGATCGCACGCGTTTCGCTGCCGTCGACCTGTTCGGGCTTGAAGCTCTTGATGTAGTCGATGGCACGTTCGAGGCGTGAATGCAATTCGTCGAACGAGGTTTCATTGTCTTCGAATTTCAGTGGATCGACATCGGCGAGGCGGGCACAGCAGTTCTTGGCCATGTCGGTGGCAATCTGCACCTGCTTGACCAGCGGCAGCATGTCGGGAATCAGGCGGGTCTGCAGCATCACGGAACCTTCCACGCCTTTTTCCTTGGCGTGTTTTTCCCCGAGTTTGAGCACGTGATGGAGATTGGTCAACGCACGCACGAACACCGGCACGGAAGCTTGGTACATGGAAAGACTCATGGGGATGACTCCGAGTGATGAGTGGGGAGGGAATCGTGGGTGACCACGTCGGCGACGGTCGGGAAGTCGCCGTGCAGCGATGCAGGTGGTTGTTTTTCCGCCGCATGCACGGGATGCAGGTGGCGGATCGCATAGGCGGCAATAACGGTGGCTATCGCCAGCAGCAGCGCCGCCAGCACGAAGGCGATGCCGGGCAGGTGCATGGGCGCGTGATCGCTGATGAACAACCCGAACAGGTTGGCGAACAGCGCCGGCCCGAAGATGCCGGCCAGGCTGGCGAGGCTGGTCAGCGCACCCTGCAGGCGACCTTGCTCATGCGGATCCACCTGGTGGGTCATCAGGGCTTGCGAGGGCGGGCCGGCCAGGCCGCCCAGGGCAAGCAGCGGGATACCCAGCAGGAACATCCAGCCCACGGGGGCGAAGCCGAATACCAGGTAGCCGGCTACCGCCAGCGGTATGCCCAGCATGATCATGCGTCGCTCACCAAGTTTCGGCATCAGGCGGCGCACCAGTCCAGCCTGTACGACGCCGGTGCAAAGGCCGACCAAGGCGAGCGTGCCGCCCACCGCTTCGGGGCCCCAGCCATAGCGGTAATCGGCGTAGAGCACATAGGTGGAGTTGAGCGAGAACTGGGCCAGGGTGATCATGAAATACACCGTGGCCAGCGCAAACACCTGCGGATAGCGGCGCAGCAGCACCAGCGCGCCAAACGGGTTCGCATGACGCCAATCAAAACGCTTGCTGCGACGCTCCAGAGGCAGCGACTCCGGCAGCACGAAATAGCCGTAGCAGAAATTGATCAGCGATAGCGCGGCGGCCACCCAGAACGGCAAGCGGATGCTGATATGGCCAAGCAGGCCGCCCAGCGCAGGTCCGGTGATGAAGCCGATCGCGAATGCCGCGCCGAGTGCGCCGTACGAAGCTGCGCGCTTTTCCTTTGGCACGATGTCGGCGATGTAGGCGTTGGCGGTCGAGAAGCTTGCCGCGCATATGCCCGATACCACGCGGCCGACGAACAGCAGCCACACGGTTGGCGCCAGCGCGATCACGATGAAATCGACGCCCAGGCCGAAGCTGGAAATCAGGATGACCGTGCGGCGGCCGAAGCGATCCGACAGCGTGCCTTGCACTGGCGAGAAGATGAACTGCATCAGCATGAAGGTGGTGCTGATCGCGCCCACCCATACGGCTGCCTGCGCCAGGCTGCCGCCACTCAACTGCACAATCAGGTGCGGCAACACCGGGATGATGATGCCGAAGGCCAGCATGTCCACCATCACCGTCACGAAGATGAAGGCGAACGCAGCGGTGTGGCGGGAGGAGCGAACGGTCGAGGCTGAGTCCATGCGAAGAGCGCGGATAGCTAGGCGGCGGATGGGCCAAAGTCGCAAAGATAGCCGATGCGGCCTGGCTTGGCATGGGCTGGAAGGTGCAGGAAATGTCGCGGGGGGGGCGAATCCGCGACTCAACGCGGCGGCTGCATCAGTTCCTGCGGGCTCAGGTAGCCGTGGTGATGGCGGTCCAGCCGGTGGAATTCACGCCGCAGGTTGTCCTGCCACTCCTTCAAGGTCACTGGTTTGCCGCGCCCGCCGGGCAGCTCTTCCGGCTCCAGTACGCCGTCGTGGTTGAGGTCGCGCCGGTAGAAGCCCTGGCTCATATAGGCGACGTATTCGGCCTCGCTGATGCGCCCATCCCCGTTGCTGTCCATGGCCTGGAACAGGCCGGCCGCCGTGCTTTGCGCAAGCGCGGCCAAAGGCAGCCCCAGCAGCAGTAAGGCCAGGGCCGAGCGCATCAGCGGCGGCCGCCGTGGATGCCGATGAAATCCAGGAATTCGGCGCGGGTGCGGGCGTCGTCGCGGAACGAGCCCAGCATCTGGCTGGTGATCATCGACACGCCGCGCTTGTGCACGCCGCGCGTGGTCATGCATTCGTGGCTGGCATCGATCACCACCGCCACGCCGGCCGGGTTGAGGTTGTCATGAATGCAGCGCGCGATTTCCGCGGTCATCTTTTCCTGTACTTGAAAGCGGCGCGCGTAAGCATCCACCACGCGTGCCAGCTTGCTGATGCCCACGACACGGTTGGTAGGCAGGTAGCCCACATGGGCGCGACCGATGATCGGCGCCATGTGGTGTTCGCAATGGCTTTCGAATTCGATGTCGCGCAGCACCACCATCTCGTCGTAGCCGGCCACCTCCTCGAAGGTGCGGCGCAGGTATTCGCCCGGATCGGTCTGGTAGCCGCTGAACCAGTCACGATAGGCCTTCACCACGCGGCGTGGCGTATCGAGCAGGCCTTCGCGCTGCGGATCGTCACCAGCCCAGCGCAGCAGTGTACGCACTGCTTCTTCGGCTTGTTCGCGGGTGACTTCGGTGGGCTCGTGCTCGCTCATGCGGCTTCCTGGGTACGGGTTCAGGCCTGCAATTGTAACGCTCGCGTCAAGAGGTGCTTCGATTCATTTTGTATAAGTGCATTGGCAATCTGGGTCTAGGCATCAATCCCACTTCTACGCGGGTTTACACATGCTGGGATTGACATCCCAGCCTACATGCCGCCCACGCGGCATGGATCAAGGCCCCCTGTGCTAGGGTTCCGGGCCTGCCTGCATCCCCGCCAGGACCCATCTCCATGACTCGATCCATCAACCGCGATACCCGGCTTTGCATGTCCCTGTCCGGCCGGCCGGGCAACTTCGGTACGCGCTTCCAGAATTTTCTGTACGAAGCGTTGGATCTGAACTACGTCTACAAGGCATTCACCACGCGTGACTTGCCGGCCGCCATCGGCGGCATTCGTGCCCTGGGCATCCGCGGCTGCGCGATCTCGATGCCGTTCAAGGAGGCCTGCATGGCGCTGGTCGACAGCATCGACGAGTCGGCTGCGGCGATCGCTTCCATCAACACCATCGTCAACGACGACGGGCATCTGCGCGCCTACAACACCGATTACATCGCTGTGCGCAGCTTGATCGAACAGCATGGTCTGGCCACGGATATGCCGCTGGCCCTGCGCGGCAGCGGCGGCATGGCGAAGGCGGTGGCCTGTGCGTTTCGCGATGCCGGTTTTCGGCACGGGCACATCGTGGCGCGGAACGAGGCCACCGGGCGTCAACTGGCCGAAGTGAGCGGGTTTGCCTGGAGGGCCGACATGGCAGACTTGCGAGCCGATTTGCTGATCAACGTGACGCCGATCGGCATGGAGGGGCCCGAACAAGACCAGCTTGCGTTCGAGCGTGATGCGGTGGAGCGTGCGCGAGCGGCGTTCGACGTAGTGGCGCTGCCGCCGCAAACCCCGCTGATCAAGCTGGCGCGGTCATTGGGCAAACCGGTGATTACCGGCGCCGATGTGATCGTGCTGCAAGCTGTGGAGCAATTCGTGCTTTATACGGGCGTGCGGCCGGATGAAGCGCTGATTGCACGGGCGGCAGCGCATGCGTTGAGTTTTTGACGATCGCGAGTGGAAAATTACTCCTCCACCGCTTCCTCATCGCTACTCGCCGATTCGCCCAATAGCTGCTGCGCTTGCTCACCCGGCAGCGTCTCCACATCACGCAATTTGCGCTCGATCGCACGCGTCCGCACGGCCGTGCTGTCGATATGCTTGCTGGCCTCGTCCAGCTTCTTGCGCACCATTTTCAGCACGTCGCCGAACTTGCCGAATTCGTTCTTCACCGCGCCGAGCAATTGCCACACTTCGCTGCTGCGCTGCTGGATCGCCAGCGTGCGGAAGCCCATCTGCAGGCTGTTGAGGATGGCCGAGAGCGTGGTGGGCCCGGCCACAATGATCCGCTGCTCGCGCTGTAGGCTGTCGAACAGGCCGGGGCGGCGAATGATTTCCGCATACAAGCCTTCGGTGGGCAGGAACAGGATGGCGAAATCGGTGGTGGCCGGTGGCGCGATGTATTTGCCGCGGATGCTCTTGGCTTCGTCGCGTATACGGCGCTCCAGCGCGAGGGAGGCGCGTTCCATAGCCTCCACATCTGCCTGTTGCTGGGCATCGAGCAGGCGTTCGTAATCCTCGCGCGGGAATTTCGCGTCGATCGGCAGCCATACCTGGCTGTCGCGATCGCCACCGGGCAGGCGGATGGCGAATTCCACGCGTTCGTCCGAACCCGGCGCTGTCGCCACGTTGGCGGCGTATTGCTCGGGCGTGAGCATTTGCTCCAGCAACGCGGCCAGTTGCATTTCGCCAAGGATGCCGCGCGTCTTCACGTTGCTGAGCACGCGCTTGAGATCGCCGACGCCGCTGGCCAGCGACTGCATCTCGCCCAGGCCGCGCTGGACGGCCTCCAGCCGCTCCGATACCAGCTTGAACGACTGGCCTAGCCGCGTTTCCAGCGTCGCTTGCAGTTTTTCGTCCACCGTGGCGCGCATCTGTTCCAGCTTGGCGGCATTGTCCTGCTGGATCGCGGCAAGCTTGGTTTCCAGGGTGGTGCGCACTTCACCGAGGCGCTTTTCATTGTCGGCGGCCAGCGTGCCCAGCTGCTGCTTTTGCTGGTCGCCGAGCTGCTTGAGCGTGCCGGCAAGTTCCTCACGGCCACGCCGTGATTCCTCGATCAGGCGTTGCGAGAGGGTCTGCAGGCCGGTGTCCGTACGCTCGGTAAGCGCATCCAGGCGCTGCCCGAATTGCACCAGTGCCTGGCTCAATTCGCTGCGGCCGGCACGTTGTTCCTGGGCCAATGCCTCGCGTAGATGGCGGAGGTCGTCTTTCAGGCTATCCAGGCGCGCCTGCAGGCCGGCGTCGCCGCGGCCGCGCAGCAGCACAAACACCTGCAGCACCAACAGGACAACCAGCAGGGCCAGCGAGATTTCGATCAGGGGCATGGGCGCTTCCAAGGCTATAAGCGCACAGTTTACGCGCAGCCGTATCAATCGCTGAGATCGGCCCGGCGGAGTAGCATCCGCGCAACGCCATTGATCGGTGGAAAGCCCGCATGAACCCATCCAATGCCAGGGCAAGGCCGCTGGCCGCGCTGATCGCCCTGGTTGCCTGGTCTGGCGTCCTGTTGCAGTTGTATCTCTCACTGCGGCTGACCGGTTCGATGGGCATGAGCACGGCGTGGGGGCTGGCGATCTACCTTGGCTACCTGACCGTGCTCACCAACATCCTGGTGGCGGTGGCCGCCAGTTCGCTGCTGGTTTGGCCGGACTCGGCCGGCGGAGGCTTCTTCGCGCGGCCGACGGTGCTTGGCGGGGTGACGGCCAGCATTGCCTTCGTGGGAGTGGCGTATTTCGTGCTACTGAGGCACGCGTGGAATCCGCAGGGCCTGCAACTGCTTGCGGATGTGCTGATGCACTACGTCGTTCCGCTATTGGTGGTGATCTATAGCGCTATTGCGCTACGGCGTACGAGTTTGCGCCGGACGGCGCCACTTTGGTGGAGCTTGTATCCGGTGGGCTATTTCATCTATGTGCTAGTGCGCGGCTTGTTCATGGGGCATTACCCGTACCGCTTCATCAATGCATCGGAGCTTGGTTACGCACTGGTCTTGCGCCACGCCGTGGTGTTGTGGGTGGCGTTTCTGGGCTTGTCGTACGGGTTGATGTGGTTGTGGCGCAGGCTGGGCTGAATATCTCCTCACAGCCGTCATCCCCGCGAAAGCGGGGACCCATTTTGATCTAATGCAAAAAAAGAAGATGGATTCCCGCGTTCGCGGGAATGACGGCCATGAGGATTACGATACCCGGCAGAACACCGCCTTGAGATAGCGGCTTTCCGGCACATCGGTGCGCACAGGGTGGTCGGCGCCGGCCCCGCGCACTTCCAGGATCTGGATTTCGCGTCCCGCATTGAGCGCCACGCGGCGCAGCATTTCCAGGAAGTCCGCCTCGCTGACCAGGCCGGTGCAGGAGCACGTCAGCAGCAAGCCGCCAGGCGGAATCACGTCCAGCGCCAGGCGATTCATCGCGAAATATTTCTTCAGCGCATCGATCACCTTGCTGCGATCGCGCGTGAGCTTGGCCGGATCGAGAATCACTGCATCGTAGCGCTCGCCGCGCGCTACCGCCTGACGCAACCATTCGAAGATGTCGGCCTGCTCGAAGCGAATGGGCAAGGCGTTCGCTTGCGCATTGGCGCGCGCGATCTCCAGAATGCCCGCGTCCATGTCCACACCGACCGCTTCGCTCGCACCACCGGCCATCGCATGCACGGCGAAGCCACCGGCATTGCAGCACAGGTCCAGCACGCGCCGGCCGCGCGCCAGCTCGGCGAAGCGGCGGCGGTTCTCACGCTGGTCGGCAAAAAAGCCGGTCTTGTGCCCGTAGCCCGGCGCTGCATGAAAGCGCAGGCCGTGCTCATGCACTTCCACCGGCGCAGGTGCTTCGGCGGCCCGGCAATCGAAGGATTCCTGCTTCTGCACGTGGCTTTCCGCGAACCAGTACAGCCGCGCACCGGGGAATTGGCGCAGCAAGGCCGCGTGAATGGCGTCGCGGAATTTCCACATGCCGGCAGCGAAATACTCCACCACCAGGATGTCGTCGTAGCGGTCCACGATCAGCCCGGAAAGCCCATCGCCTTCGCTGTGCACCACACGCCAGGCATCGGTCACGCTGTCCAGTTGCAGCAGTTCCCGCCGCAGTTGAACGGCGCGGTCGATGCGTGCAGCTATCCAATCCGCATCGATCGTTTCATGCGCGTCGCCGGTGAGCAGGCGCAGCGCGATGCGAGCATGCCCGTTCCAGAAGCCGCGCCCGACAAAGCGATCCTTCGCATCGACGACATCCACCACGCTGCCCGGCGGAAGGCGGGTTTCGGGTTTGTGCACCTGCGCCGACCACACCCAGGGGTGGCCGGGCGTGCGGTCGGATTTGAGGCGGATGACGGGCAGTGCGAAGGGGGCATTCATCCGCTAATGATAGCGGGTTATGCGAAAAGGCTCAGGCAGCAGCGAGTTTGAGCCTGCTGACCCGCTGCAGGTTGACGTGTTTTCTGGCTACCCATAAATCATGGGCATCCTGCATGGTCAGCCAGCTTTCGGGGGAGCGGCCGATGGCCTTGGATAGACGCAACGCCATCTCAGGGGTCACCCGGCTGGTGCCTTTCAAAATGCGACTCAGTGTCGACGGTGCGACATCGAGCTTTTCAGCCAGCTCACGACCACTGATCCCATTGGGCTCAAGATAGACCTCGGTGATGAACTCGCCGGGATGCGGAGGATTGTACATAGCCATCAGTGATAGTCCTCGTAATCCAGAACGTGGGCATTGCCATTTTGAAATTCGAAGGTCAGCCGCCAATTGCCATTGACCCAAACTGCCCAGCGTCCACGCATCGCACCCTTGAGCGAATGCAGCCGGTAACCGGGGATATCCATATCTTCAATGGACTGCGCAGTGTCCAGGGCGGTCAATTGCATGCGAAGCCGCTTGGCGTGACTTGCCTGCACTCCCGACGTATTGCCGGTCTCAAACAGCCTGCGCAGTCCTTTGTGCCGGAATGATTTGATCATCGCGGCGCCATGGTAGCGTGTTGCGTATTGCGCAACAAGCGTCAATGCATGGGCTGGCTCAGCGCAACTTGAGAATCAACCATGACAACAGTGCCAGCAGGTTCAGCCCCAGATGCGACGCGGAAGGGCCGCCAACGGCCAGCAGCAAGCCCTGGTTGCCGAAATGCCAGGTCAATTCCGGACGTGGCGGCAGGTGCAGCACCAGGGCCACATTGACGCATGCGCCGCAATAAAAGGCATAGCTGAAAATCGGCGTGGCGATCAGCGGCAGCTGCAACAGCTGGGAGATGCTTGAGAAGCGAATGCCGCGCTCGCTGTTTTCCAGCAACAGTACGCCGGCCACCAGGGTGAAGGTGTATAGCGCAAAAGCGATCAGCTGGATTACCGCCGCATGCAAGGGGCCCGATCCCAGCAAGCGCGGAAGCACCGTGGCCATGCCATAGAAACCGCCGGCCACTTCCAGGATACCGATCAGGCGAAACAGAATTTGACGCATGCAACACCCCAGGGAAAAAATTATTCGAGTTCGTCCGCCTGCTCGTGCAGGTCGATGATGTGCTGTTCCCACCAGCGCGGTTCGGCGGCGAATGGAAATGCCGCCGGGAAAGCCGGGTCCTGCCAGCGTGCCGCGATCCAGCCTGCATAATGCACTTGCCGCATGGCGCGCAGCGCGGGGATCAGCACCAGTTCCGCGTGATCGAAGTCACGCATCGAAAGATAACCTTCCAGCAGCGCTTCCATCGCGCGCTCGTCGTGGGCCAGCATCCAGAGATCCTGCACTGCCGGCCCCATGCGCGCATCGTCGAGATCGACGAAATGCGGGCCGGCATCGGTCCACAGCACATTGCCCGGGTGGCAGTCGCCGTGCAGGCGCAGCTTGCGTACCGGCCCTACGGCGTCGAAGCGCGCTGCGACCAGTAGATCCATGCGCTCGATCGCTTGACGATAGCGATCATGCAAGCTGGTCGGCAGCAGCGGGGAAGCCAGCACAGCGCGTACCGGCTGGGCTATCAAGGTATCGCGATCGAGGCTGCCACGATAAGCGAATGTGGCACGCGCACCGACACTGTGCATGCGTGCAATCAGCCGCCCGAGCCATTCCAGCTGATCGGCCGATTCCAGCGACGGCGCCCGGCCGCCATGACGCGGCGACAGGGCGTAACGAAAACCATCGTGGTGGAGCAGGGTGCGGTCCGCGAACGGCAGCGGGGCGACGACCGGCAGTTCGGCTTCGGCCAATTCCCGCGCGAACGCGTGCTCTTCCAGGATCGCCGCGTCGCTCCAGCGTCCGGGGCGATAGAACTTGGCGATTACCGGCCGCGCCTCTTCCAAGCCGACCTGCCAGACGCGGTTTTCATAGCTGTTCAACGCGAGCAGGCGGCCATCCGGCCACAGGCCGCAAGCGGTGATTGCATCAAGTACCAGGTCCGGCGTGAGGCGCGCGTAAGGTGTTTCGTTGGGCATGCTCAACGAGTGCCCACCGCCGTCGCTGGCACTACCGCCATGGTCAGGCGCGAGATGCACACCAGCTTGCCTTGTTCATCCTCGATGCGGATTTCCCATACTTGCGTGGATCGCCCGAGGTGCAGTGGGCGCGCCGTGCCCGTTACCGTGCCGCTGGTGACACCGCGGACGTGGTTGGCATTGATGTCCAGCCCGACCGCGCGCTCTTTGGCCGGATCGAGCGTGAGCATCGCCGCGGTGCTGCCGAGCGTTTCGGCCAGCGCCACCGAGGCGCCGCCATGCAGCAGCCCATAGGGCTGCTGCGTGCGCTGGTCTACCGGCATCGTGCCTTGCAGCCAGTCGTCACCGGTGGCGGTGAGTTGGATGCCCAGCGCCTCCATCAGGGTGCTGCGGCTCCAGCCGTTCAGGCGTTCGAGGCTGGTGTCCTGTTTCCAGATGGCCATGCTGTATTGAGATCCGATGAGAAGCCCGCATTGTCCGCCGACCACCCCAGCGGCGACAATGCGCCCCGTGTTTACCGTAAACCTTACCAACGGGCGCCGTTTCGACGTGCAGCCGGGCGAAACCGTGCTGGAAGCCGCGCAGCGCGCCGGCATTGCCTTGCCGTATTCGTGCCGCGCCGGCGTATGCGGCAGCTGCAAGGCCTCGCTGATCGAAGGCCATTGCCACTATCCGCGCAATCCGCCGGCCGCACTGGATGCGCGGGACCGCGTGCAGCACGCGGTGTTGCTGTGCCAGGCCGTTCCGCTCGACAACCTGCTGGTGCAGGCGCGTGAAGTGACGTCGGTGGAAGATATCGTGCGCCGCCAGCTGGAGGTGCAGGTAAGCCGCAAATGGCAGCTCGCGCCCGACGTGATCGGCCTGCACTTGCAGCCTGCATCGAGCGACATGCGCCTGAACTGGCTACCGGGGCAATACCTGGACGTGCTGCTGGACGAAGGGCGCCGCCGTCCGTTTTCCATCGCGAACGGACCGCAGGCCGATGGCACGATCGAATTGCACATACGTCATGTCGCCGGTGGCGGCTTCACCTCCTGGGTGAGCGACGTGCTGAAGGTGGGCGACCGGCTGCGCATCGAGGGGCCGCTGGGTACGTTCGTGGCGCGCGAAGACTCGGAACGGCCGATGATCTTCATGGCCGGCGGCACCGGCTTTGCGCCGGTGAAGGCGATCCTGGAGCATTTCATGGCGCTGGGCACACGGCGCTCGATCGACCTGTATTGGGGCGCGCGTAACGCCGCGGATCTGTATCTGCGTGCGCATGCCGAGCAATGGGCGGCGACGGCGCATGCCCTGCGTTTCCAAGCCGTACTGTCCGATCCGGAGCAGGCGGGTCTGGCGGGTTTGCGCACCGGCCTGGTGCACGAAGCGGTGCTGGAAGACCACCAGGACCTGGCCGGCCACGACGTCTACATGAGCGGACCGCCGGCGATGGTGGATGCCGGACGCAAGCTGTTCGTGGATGCCGGCTTGCCCGAGGATCGCCTGTATTTCGACTCGTTCGAATACGCGCCGGATGTGCTGGCGCAGATTCTTGCGGGACGAGCCGGCATCGCGGTGGAAGGGTAGGCTGGGATGGCAATCCCAGCATCGCGATGCCTGGTGACTGGCAATGCTGGGATTGTCATCCCAGCCCACGGCGTCAATTCTTGCCTTTGGCTACCGGCAACTGCGCCTGCTGCCAGGCCAGCACGCCACCGCCTAGCGTATAGACGCGCGTAAATCCCGCCTTGATCAGCCGCTGGGCGGCACTGTCCGACTGGCGGCCTTCCTTGTCCATCACCACTACCGGCAGCTCGCGCGCCTTGGCCAGATCCTTGTGCTCCGGGTCGAACTGGCTGAGCGCGACGTGCTTGGCGCCGGGCACGTGCATCTTTTCGAAATCGGCGCTCGCCGACAGATCGATCAGCAGCGGATTGTCGCGGTTGATCAGCTGGGTGAGGCCGGCCGGGGTCAGTTCCTTGTACTTGCGCAGCAAGACCATCACCTGGGTGACGAGCAGGGCGACCACCAGCCCCACGAACAGCAGGGCTAGCACCAGATGGTTGCTCACGAACTGGGGCAGTTTGTGCAGGAAGTCGTTCATGGGTCCACCGGGCGCAAGGGGCTTGAGGTAAACGGTGGATTATAGGGCAGTGGCCCTACTGATTGAGATTGGGTATCCCCGTCTCCAGCCACCACTTGTTCTTGTCCGGGTCATAGCGCCATACCTGGTGGTCGACGATGGTGCGCACGGCCTGGGTGTGCAGGTTGGTCAAGCCGATGCTGACGGTCTGGCGTACTTCATTCTCGCCGGCGGGGACTGGGCCGTTGCCGTCGTCGTAATCGTTCACTTGCACCTGCTTGAAATGGTCGCGATCCAGATCGGTGATGGGGTGGGCCGCGCGCACCTTGGGGTCGACGAACGCCTCGGCCACCTCGAAACCGTCCCAGCGCACCGCGTTCGCATAGGCGATCATGGTGTGGGCGAGCGCGTCGTTACGCCGGTCGGTAGCGCAGCCGGACAGCAACAACACGGTCGACAGCAAGATCGGGCCGAGGATACGGCGCATGGGAATTCCCTCCTTAAGACGGCTCATTCTGCCGCAGCCGCGCGGCGCTTCGCTACGAACTGTGCCTCAAGCGCGGCGGCCGGCTTCCCGTCCTGGCCGGGCACCTGGCAAGCCACGCTAATGCGTGCCCGATTGCGCGAAGCAAGCGTGGCAAAGAAGGTTTCCCAGTCCGCCCCTTCGGCGCGCTGCGCCTCGGCGTGGAAATCGCTCCATACCGGGTCGAGATAGCGCACGCTGGATACGCCCACGTATACGTCGCAATCCTCGCCACGCTGGCGCAGGGCCAGCTCCACCAAGCCCCAACCGGCCAGCGTCATCAAGCTGGTCAGGCTGCCGCCGAAGGCGCAGCCCTTGTCGTTTACGTTCGGCGCCAGTGGGCAGTTCAGCACCAGCCGTTCGCCGTCGTAGCCGCCCAATTCCAGACCCATGGTGCGGGTGAGCGGAATGCTTTCGCGGATGAAGCTCACCAGGGCCTGCGCGGCGGTGAGGGGATCGGATGGAGTCATCAGGCTTGTGGCGTGGGGAGGGGCGACAAGTGTAGAGGCTACACTCCGCCCCATGCCGCCCTCTCATTCCCCGCCCAAGCTCGCGGGCTACACCGTGGTCATCACCCGCCCCGCCGGCACCGGCAGCTCGCTGGCCAAAAGGGTGCGGGCGCTGGGCGGTGTGCCACTGCTATTGCCCGGCCTTTCCTTGCGCGGTGCCACCGATGCGCAGCATGCGACGGCGCAATGGTGCGAAGCCCAGCATGACGACGTGCTGATCTTCACCAGCCCCGCAGCCGTGCGTTACGCACTGTTGCTCGCTCCATTGGGCAAAGCCCATGGGATGGTCGTCGCCGTAGGCCAGGGCACCGCACGTGCCCTGCATCGGCACGGCATCACTGCGCAGTGGCCCGTCTCCCGCCAAGACAGCGAAGGCGTGCTGTTGCTGCCACCGCTGCAGCAGCCGCGCGGCAAGCGGGTTGCCCTGATCTCCGCGCCGGGCGGACGCGGCCTGATCCAACAGCAGCTCCTGCAACGTGGCGCGCAGCTGCGCGAAGTGCACGTGTACCAGCGTGCAGCTTCCAGGTTGACCCGGCGCCACCAGGAGGCCGTGCAGCAACTGCCTGCCAGGGCTTGTGTGTTGTTCTCCAGCGCCGAAGCCCTGCAAAACCTCCAGGGCCAGTTGCCGGCTGCAGCCTGGGAGCGGCTGTGCCAGGCCATCGCCATAGTCAGCAGCGAGCGGATCGGGGAGGTGGCCCAAGCTGCTGGATTTAGGCGCATCCATCGTGCGGCGTCAGCCAACCAGGCGGACTTGCTGGCGGCCGCTTGCGCCGTCCATTCACCGCGCGACAACGCGTAGGCTGGGATGACAATCCCAGCATCGGGAGGACGCCAGAGCGCTGGGATTGTCATCCCAGCCTACGCCCGCGAACAGACGGGGCGGTGATGCCTGCGCTGTGCTGTTAGCATGCGCGCATGAGCCAGGACGATCTCACCTCCGACGTACGCAGTAACCGACCCACAGCACCGGCTCGCCCGGGGGGCGGAGCTGCCGCACTGGGCCTGCTGCTGGCCTTGATCGCCATCGTCGGCGTGGGCTACGTAGCCTGGCGGCAGTGGCAATTGCTACATATCAACGCCCAGGCGTTGCGCACCACGGCCACGCTGGAAGAGCGGGTCAATGGCATGGAGCACCAGCTCTCGGGCACTGCCAGCCAGGGCAACCTGCTGCTGCAGCGCTTGAACGATGCCGACCAGGTCAACCGCTCCTTGCGCGAGGAGCTGCTGTCGCAAGACCAGCGCATGCGCGATCTGGAAGAAGCCGTCGGCAAGCTGTCCGAAAAGACCCTCTCCGGGCAGGACGCCATGCGCCTGGATGAAACCGAGTCGCTGTTGCGCATGGGGGCCGAGCGCTACAACCTGTTCCATGATGCACAAGGCGCTGCGCAGGCCTTCGCCCTCGCCGGCCAGACCTTGGCGGGCGTGAACGACAACACCTTCAAGGGCGTCCAGCAGAACATCGATGCCGAGCATGAAGCGCTGGTGAAAAGCCAGTCGGCCGATCCGCAGCAGGCGCTCGATAGCGTGGCGCAACTGCGCAACGATCTTCCCAGTCTGGCCTTGAAGCCGCTGGACGAACCGATGGCGGAGCAAAACGGTGGCGTGTGGGCGCGTATCAAGCGTGCTCTCTATGGTGTCATCCAGATCAAGCGCGACAACGGCGCGCCGGTCGATATCGCCGATGCGCGCATCGCGCGCGAACTGGTGGCGTTGGACCTCGCACAGGCTCAGGCTGCTTTGTTGGCATGGGATGACGAAGCCGGCAGCGCCGCATTGAAGCGCGCCGATGCTGGGCTCGCGGCACAGTTCGATGCGCAATCGCCCTCCGTACAGCAGGCCCATCAGCGCATCGCAGCCTTGCTGGCCCAGCTCAAGCCGGCCGCGCCGGTGAAGCTGGGTACGGCGCTGGCCGAGTTGCGCAATCTGCGCGCCGTGCATGCACTCAAGCCAAATGCCGATAACACCGCGCCATCCAACGGGGCCAAGCCATGAAGTTGTGGCGCTGGATCCTGGCGTTGGTGATCGTCGCCGCGCTGGCCGCGTTCGGCTGGCATTGGGTGGCGGAAGATCCTGGCTACGTGCTGGTGCGTTTGCGTGGCTACACCGCGCAAACCAGCGTGCTGGCTGCGGTGGTGATGCTGTTGCTGGCGTGGGCTTTGCTCGGCCTGCTTTGGCGCGTGGCGCGTTGGCCATTCGGGGCGTTCTCGCGCCGCCATCGACGCATGAGTCAGCAACGGCTGGCCGATGGCCTGGTCGCGTTGATGGAAGGCCGCCATGGCGATGCCGAGCGCGAATTGCATCGCGCGTCGCGCCTCGATACCTTGCGTGGCCCAGCGCTGCTCGCTGCTGCCGAAGCCGCTTCGCGGCGTGGTGAACATGGCCGTGCGCTGGAGGCATTGAATCAAGCCGCGCAAGTCGCGCCACGCGCGGCACGTGTATTGCGTGCACGGGTATTGCGTCGCGATGGCAAACCTGCCGAAGCGCTTGCCCTGCTTACGCCCGAAGCCGATAGCGGCAGCCTTAGTCCTGGCGGCTGGCGAGAACTGGTGCTGGCCGCACTGGCCGCAGGCGACACCCGTCGTGCACGCAGTGCCTTGGAGCCGCTGCAGAAAAGCGGCGTGATGAGCGCTCGCGCTTACGCCTCGCTCGAAGCACTGGTGCTGGTGGCGAGCATCCAAGCAGCCGGCGATGGCGCCGTGCTCAATACGCTGTGGTCGCAATTGCCCAAGGCGCAGCGCCGTGCGCCAGCCGTAGTCGATGCGTATGCGCGCAGGGCGGCGAGCTACGGACTCGTGCTGCCGGCGATGGACGAAGTGGAGTCCGCCTTGCGCCGCGAATGGTCGTCGCAACTGGTGGAAACCTATGGTGCGCTGGCGGGCAACGATCTGGAGGCACGCCTGCGCCGCGCCGAAGGCTGGCTCGATACTCATCCCAATGACGCCAGCCTGCTGCTGGCCTTGGGACGCATGTCGGTACGCCTCGCATTGTGGGTCAAGGCGCGACAGTATCTGGAGCGCTCGCTGGCCCTGACGCCCAGTGCAAGTGCGTGGGAAAGCCTGGGCGATACCTACATGGGCATGGACGATGCGACGCTCGCGCAGCGTTGCTATCGCAATGCGATAGCGATGGTCCGCGGCGAAAGCCCGCAATTGCTGCCAGAAGATGGCATGGTGGGCGGGCGGCTGGATACGCGGCCGATCGCCATCGAGGAGCGTGACCTGCATGGGATGCCGCGCCTGAAGGATTAGGGATGCTCTGAACCGCAGCGCGTAGGCTGGGATGCCAATCCCAGCTTTCCACACAGCATCCCGATGCTGGGATTGTCATCCCAGCCTACTCGCTTACGCCGCTGTGGCCTTTGGGCACACCCGCTACAATCCCGTAGATGGATGTCTCCCACCTGATCGATTCGCTCAACGATGCGCAGCGCGAAGCCGTCTGCGCAGCGCCCGGCCACTACCTGATCCTTGCCGGCGCGGGCTCCGGCAAAACCCGCGTGTTGACCAACCGCATCGGTTGGCTGAACCAGGTGGACCGCGTACCGCCGTGGGCGATCCTTGCCGTCACCTTCACCAACAAGGCCGCGGGGGAAATGCGCGCGCGCCTGGACAACCTGATCCCGGGCGGCACGCAGGGTCTCACCGTAGGCACGTTTCACGGCATTGCGCATCGCCTGTTGCGCCGTCATTGGCGTGAAGCCGGCTTGCCGGAGAGTTTCCAGATCCTCGACGCCGACGACCAGCAGCGCCTGGTCAAGCGCGTGGTCGCCGGCCTCGGCCTGGACGAGGCACGCTTCCCGCCGCGCCAGGCCGCCTGGCAAATCAACAGCTGGAAAGACGAAGGCAAGCGTCCGGAAAACATCGAGCACCACCAGCATCCGGTCACGCGCACCCTGGTGCAGATCTACCAGGCCTATGAAGACGCCTGCCGGCGTGCCGGCCTGGTGGATTTCGCCGAACTGCTGCTGCGCGCACACGAGCTATGGCTGAAGCAGCCAGCCGTGCTGGAGCATTACCAGCAACGCTGGCGCTATTTGCTGATCGACGAATTCCAGGACACCAACGCCCTGCAGTACGCATGGATCCGCGTGCTGGCCGGTTCGTCCGGCCAGGTGTTTGTAGTGGGTGACGACGACCAGGCGATTTACGGCTGGCGCGGCGCCAAAGTGGAAAACGTGCAGCAATTCCTGCGCGACTTCCCGGGTGCGCGCACGATCAAGCTCGAACAGAACTACCGCTCCACCTCCACCATCCTCAAAGCTGCCAACAGCGTTATCGAACGCAACGGCAATCGGCTCGGCAAGCAATTGTGGACGGCAGGTGAGGAGGGCGAGCGCATTGCGGTGTACGCCGCCTACAACGAACAGGATGAAGCGCGCTTCGTGATCGAGCGCATCCGCGAATACATTGCCGAGCATGGCGATGCGAAAGACTGCGCGATCCTCTATCGCTCCAACGCGCAATCGCGCAACTTCGAAGAACAGCTGATCCAGCACGATGTTCCGTACCGCGTCTACGGTGGCCTGCGTTTCTTCGAGCGCGCGGAAATCAAAGACGCGCTTTCCTATCTGCGCCTCACCGCCAACCGCCACGACGACGCTGCATTCGAGCGCACTGTGAACACGCCGCCGCGCGGGATCGGCGATCGCACCCTGGACGTGCTGCGCCGGCGCGCGCGCAGCGAGGGCCTGTCGATGTGGGAAGCGGCGTTGGGCGAATTGACCAGCGGCGTGGAGCTGGCCGGACGCGCGAAGAATGCGGTGAAAGGCTTTTTCGCCATGATCGACGAGATGGCCCGTGCTTTTGCGTCTTCCTTGTCGGCAGAAGGTGGAAGTGCATTGTCCCTTGCCGAGCAGATCGATCACGCCATCATCCAATCGGGACTGCGCGACTTCTACGAAAAAGACAGTCGCGGCAATGCCGAGTCGCGGGTGGAGAACCTGGACGAACTGGTCAACGTCGCCAGCCGTTTCGAACTCACGCCAGACGATATCGAGGCGGGCTTGAGCGAGCTGTCCGCGTTTCTTTCGCATGCCGCGCTGGAAGCCGGCGAAGGCCAGGGCGAATCCTGGGACAACTGCGTGCAGCTGATGACGTTGCACTCGGCCAAGGGCCTGGAATTTCCGCTGGTGTTCTTGGTCGGCGTGGAAGAAGGCCTGTTTCCCAGCCAGCGTTCCGTCGAGGACGAAGGTCGCCTGGAAGAAGAGCGCCGCCTTGCCTATGTCGGCATCACGCGCGCGCGCCAGCGCCTGGTCATCACGCATGCCGAGTCACGCCGTATGCACGGCACCGAGATGTTGTCGCGCCCCTCGCGCTTCCTCGCCGAAATACCGCCTTCCTTGCTCGATGAAGTACGCCCGCGCGTACAAGTGAGCCGCCCCCTGTATGCAGGCCGCTTTGCCGAACCGGCGCCGTCGCTACAGGAGGATATGCCGGTCAAGCTGGGCCAGCGCGTGAGCCATCCGAGTTTTGGCGAAGGCGTAGTGGTGAGCGCGGAAGGCAGCGGCGCGCATACGCGCCTGCAGGTGAATTTCGAAGGCGCCGGCAGCAAGTGGCTGGTGGCCGCTTACGCCAATCTCAAGCCCTTGTAGGGATGGCGCAGCGATGATTGAGCGTCCCATCCGCGAATCACGCCGCGAACTCGGCTTCTTCCAGCAGCAGTTGCGAGAGGTCTATCGAAACCTGCCCTGGAGCCATCGCCTGCTCAGCGGCCTGTCCCTGGCGGTGCAGTCGCTGGCGGCCGCCAGCCTCGGCTATGGCCTAGGGCTTCTGCTGCACACCCAGCAGGCCTTCTGGGGTGCGTTGACGGCCATCGCGGTCACCCAACAGAACTATCTGGACACGCGCAACTCCTCGCGCGACCAGGTGATCGGTGCTGCCATCGGCGCGTCGATCGCGATGATCGCTTCCTCCCTGGTGCAGGACAATTACCTCGTCTATGCCATCACCATGGCCATCTCCATCGTGTTGTGCTGGTGCTTCAACATCGGCAACGCAGGCAGGCTCAGCGCGACCACCGTGACCATCGTGATGCTGGTGCCGCATACCGGCCCGTTCTGGACGATTGCGCTGACGCGCCTGGGTGAAGTCACCCTGGGCATCGGCAGCGCGCTGCTGGTGACCGGATTGGCTCACCAGCTTGAGAAGCGCTGGCTGGAGAAACCGTAGGCTGGGATGACAATCCCAGCACTGCCATGCTTGCGCCCGCGCGATCGGGATTGGCATCCCAGCCTACATCGCCCTACTGGTTCCAATCGGTGTCGGAGAGGCTCGGCCAACCCTGGTCCGTCCACTGCGGCACCCAATACCTGCCGTTGTCCGAAGCCGGCGTGTAGCCGCTACCCGGCACCACATAGAAGGTGTTGTTGCGCCAGACATTGTTGAGGCTGCTGTGCCAGTAGGCATCGCTGTCATAGCCGATATACAAGGCGCTGTTGGTTGGCATTATATCGGTGCCATACACGTTGCCGGTAAACGTGTCATTGGTATTGCCGTCACCGAGTCCGCCAAAATCCACCGTGTTGTGCCAACCGGAAACATAGTTGTTGGTCACGCTCACGTGGTCGTAGCCCTGGGTGGAGTACTGCAGTGCTATGCCTTCGTTGTTGGCTTCCGACACGATGGTGTTGTGGTTGATGGTGAGATAGCTCACGCCGTCGCCATCGTTGGACAAGATGCCATCGGTGTGATCGATGCCACCGCCATCCTGGCGGGCGTCGTGAATATAGGAATCGCTGATCGTGACCGGCTGCGTCTGGCTGGAAAGGCCGATTTGCGCCCCGGCCGCCAAGCCCCAGAAATCGGAGTGGTCGACCGAAAACGCGCCGGCACTATAGCCGCTGTCCGGTGCTTCGACCTGGTCGATGCCGTACTCCACGCCCTGCTGGTAGGTCACCGGCAAGGACGTGATCCCGGATGGTCTGAAAGTGGAGTAAGAGAAGTGAATGCGATCGCCGTTGGCGTACTGCACCACCGCCTGGCTGCCGCCGCCCGCGCCATTGAAATTCGCCTCGAACAGGCAACCGATGAACGTAACGTCGGTAGGCGTTCCCGGAACGCCTGACGTGCCGATCACCAAGCCATTGGGGAAGTAGCAGTAGTGGTAGGTCTGGCCGCTTTGGATCGGGCCGGAACACTCCGTGCCGTTTGGCGTTTCGGAATACGTCGTATAGGTGCCCGGATAGCCCAGTGCGGCCTGATAGCCGGTATTGGCCGAAGTCGGCCAACCGGGCGGGGGCTGGGCCACTACGGCGGCGGCTATGCCGCTGTAGGCAATGAGGCAGAGGGGTAACAATCGAGTGATGAGATTCACTGGCCTTGAATAACTGACTTCCATCGTCTGCTCCGTGGTCGGTGTTGTTAACCGCGCGCCAGACTAGCTACACCCAACGGCTTGAAGTGTGACCGGATCGCCTGGCTGAATACCGGCCAGGTAATGAAAACGCTGCAGTCATGACCCGCTTGATGCCGCAGGTAATGGCTTTACGGCCTGCCTCGCTGGAAAGCGAAAATTTACGCGTTCTTTATGCGAGGTGCCGTTTTCGCTACCCGCTTCTTATGCGCCGGTGCCTAAAGTGCGCAGCTGTAAAGCATCGAGCGACACCCATGGACTTTGTCTATCTACTCTTCGGCTTCGTGCTGGCAGCGGCCACGCTTGGCTTTTTGATGCTCTGCGACCGACTGGGGCCGCGCAGCTGACCGCGCGAGGCGCGGCCAAGACTTCATAACGGAGCGAATCGCATGAACTTCTTCTACGGACTGGCTGCCGCGATCGCGGTGGCTTTGACGGTTTACCTGTGCGTGGCCCTGCTCAAGCCGGAGTGGTTCGAATGACTGCCAACGATTTCCTGCAGATCGGCATCTTCCTGGTCGTACTGCTGCTGCTCATCAAGCCGATGGGCAGCTATATGGCGCACGTGTTTGCCGACGAACCCAACCGGCTCACGCGCATCGGTGCCGGCTTCGAGCGCCTGGTCTACCGCGTCTGCGGCATCGATGCCCAAGAAGACATGGGCTGGAAGCACTATGCCATCGCGATGCTGCTGTTCAATGTGTGCGGCATGGTGCTGGTGTACGCATTCCAGCGCCTGCAGGGCTATCTACCGCTCAACCCGCAGCATTTCCCGGCTTTGAGCCCGGACCTGTCGATCAACACCGCCATCAGCTTCATCACCAATACCAACTGGCAGGCCTATTCGGGTGAGTCGGCGATGAGCTACCTCACGCAGATGGCGGCGCTGGCAGTGCAGAACTTCTTGTCGGCCGCGACCGGCATCGCCGTTGCGATCGCCGTTATCCGCGGTTTTGCGCGCAAGACCGTCAAGGGTATCGGCAACTTCTGGGTGGACCTGACGCGCACCACGCTTTATGTGCTGCTGCCGATTTCGTTCCTGCTCGCGCTGCTGCTGGTGTCCCAGGGTGTCATCCAGAACCTCAAGCCGTACGTGGACGTGCCGGTGGTGCAAACCACCACGTATGCCAATCCCGTGACCGACGCGGCCGGCAATCCGGTCAAGGACGCGTCCGGCAACCCCGTCACCAAACCCGCGCAGCTCACCACGGAAACCCTGCCGATGGGACCGGCGGCCTCGCAGGTTGCGATCAAGATGCTGGGCACCAACGGTGGCGGTTTCTTCGGCGCGAACTCGGCTCATCCCTATGAGAATCCCACGCCGTTCTCCAACTTCCTGGAAATGCTGGCGATCTTCCTGATTCCCGGCGGCTTGTGCCTAACCTTCGGCCAAATGGTGGGAGACAAGCGCCAGGGCTGGGCAATTCTTGTCACCATGCTGGTGATCTTCATACCGCTGGCCATTGGCGTTACGGCGGCCGAGCAGGCCGGCAATCCGATCCTGCATACGCTGTCGATCGACCAGCATGCCTCCGGCCTGCAGTCGGGCGGCAACATGGAAGGCAAGGAAACGCGCTTCGGCATCGCCGCCAGCAGCCTGTTCACGGCAGTCACCACAGCTGCATCGTGCGGGGCCGTGAACAACATGCACGACTCGCTCACCCCGCTCGGCGGCCTGGTGCCGATGTGGTTGATACAGCTCGGCGAGGTGATCTTCGGCGGCGTCGGTTCGGGCTTTTACGGCATGATTGCCTTTGCGGTGGTGGCGGTGTTCATCGCCGGGCTGATGGTGGGACGCACGCCCGAATACATCGGCAAGAAGGTCGAGGCCTACGAAATGAAGATGGCCAGCCTGGCCGTGCTGATTCCGTGTGCGCTTGTGGTGATTTGCACGGCAATCGCCGTGATGACGCCGACAGCTACCGCTACGGTCGCCAATCCCGGTGCCCACGGCTTCAGTGAGATTCTCTATGCCGTAACGTCTGCTACTGGCAATAACGGCAGCGCGTTCGGCGGCCTTTCCGCGAACATTCCCTTCTGGAACGTGATGCTGGGCGTGTGCATGTTCTGGGCGCGCTACACGCTGGCCATTGCGATGCTCGCACTGGCCGGTTCGCTGGCCGCCAAGAAGCATGTGCCAGCCTCGGCTGGCACGCTGCCGACGCACACGCCACTGTTCGTCACCTTGCTCGCCAGCGTGGTGATCGTGGTTGGCGCGCTTACCTTTCTGCCTGCCCTGGCGCTCGGCCCGATCGCCGAATACCTGATGTCGGTCCACTGATCGTATGGATACCCGTTCCATGACCTCGCATACCCATACCGTAAGCACGTTCAATCGTGCCCTGATCTGGCAGGCCGTTGCGGACGCGTTCCGCAAACTCTCGCCACGACTGCAGTTCCGCAACCCGGTGATGTTCGTCGTGTTCGTGTGCAGCGTGCTGACCACGCTGCTGTGGATCCAGGCGCTGACCGGTCACGGCGAAGCGCCCACCGCCTTCATCTTCTGGGTGACGATCTGGTTGTGGTTCACGCTGTTGTTTGCCAACTTCGCCGAAGCGCTGGCCGAAGGCCGCGGCAAGGCGCAGGCGGCTGCGTTGCGCAGCACCCGCAAGGACGTGATCGCCAAGAAACTGGCCGAACCCAAGCGCGATGCCGCGATCGTGTTCACGCCGTCGAACGAACTGCGCGCCGGCCACTATGTGCTGGTGGAAGCGAACGAGCAGATTCCCGGCGATGGCGAAGTGCTGATCGGGGCGGCGAGCGTCGACGAGAGCGCCATCACCGGCGAATCCGCACCGGTTATTCGCGAAGGCGGCGGTGACCGCAGCGCCGTCACCGGCGGCACCCGCGTGCTGTCGGACTGGCTGGTGATCAAGATCACGCAGAACCCGGGCGAGAGCTTCCTCGACCGCATGATCGCGATGGTGGAAGGCGCTTCGCGCCGCAAGACGCCGAACGAGATCGCGCTGACCATCCTGCTGGCCAAGTTCACGCTGATCTTCCTGCTGGCCTGCGCCACGCTGCTGCCTTATTCCATCTACAGCGTGCAGGTGGCGGGCAAGGGCAATCCCATCACCCTCACCGTGCTGATTGCGCTGCTGGTGTGCCTGATTCCCACCACTATCGGCGCCTTGCTGTCGGCGATCGGCATTGCCGGCATGGACCGCATGATCCGCGCCAACGTGATCGCCACTTCCGGCCGAGCGGTGGAAGCGGCCGGTGACGTGGACGTGTTGCTGCTGGACAAGACCGGCACCATCACGCTCGGCAACCGCCAGGCGGTGGCTTTCCATCCTGCGCCCGGCATCGAGGAGCGTACCCTGGCCGATACCGCGCAGCTGGCCTCGCTGGCCGATGAAACCCCGGAAGGTCGCAGCGTGGTGGTGTTGGCGAAAGAGCGCTTCGGCCTGCGCGAACGCGAGCTGTCCAACCTGCATGCGGAATTCGTGCCGTTCACCGCACAGACGCGCATGAGCGGCGTGGACTTAGGAAGCCGTCGCATCCGCAAGGGCGCACTCGACGCGGTGGAACGCTATCTCGACGGCCTGGGCAGCCATCTGCCGCCGGCGGTGAAGCGCATGGCCGAAGACATCGCGCGTCGTGGCGCCACGCCGTTGATCGTGGCCGAAGGCGACCGCGCGTTGGGCGTGATCGAGCTGAAGGACATCGTGAAGGGCGGCATCAAGGAGCGCTTCGCTGAACTGCGCCGCATGGGCATCAAGACGGTGATGGTGACCGGCGACAATCCGCTGACCGCCGCGGCCATCGCCGCCGAAGCGGGTGTGGACGATTTTCTTGCCGAGGCGACGCCGGAAGCCAAGCTGAAGCTGATCCGCCAGATGCAGGCTGAAAGCCGGCTGGTGGCCATGTGCGGAGACGGCACCAATGATGCGCCGGCGCTGGCGCAGGCCGACGTGGCGGTGGCAATGAACACCGGTACGCAGGCCGCGAAGGAAGCCGGCAACATGGTGGACCTCGATTCCAACCCCACCAAGCTGATCGAAGTGGTGGAGATCGGCAAGCAGATGCTGATCACGCGCGGCTCGCTGACCACCTTCTCGATCGCCAACGACGTGGCGAAGTACTTCGCGATCATTCCGGCGGCCTTCGCTACCACTTACCCCGCGCTCAACGCATTGAACGTGATGAAGCTGGCCACGCCGCAGAGCGCGATCCTGTCGGCCGTGATCTTCAACGCGCTGATCATCATTTTCCTGATTCCGCTGGCGCTGAAAGGCGTAAAGTACCGCCCCTTGGGAGCTGGACACCTGTTGCGCCGGAATCTGCTGATCTATGGCCTGGGCGGCATCGTCGTGCCGTTCGTAGGCATCAAGCTGATCGACATGCTGCTCGTCCTGTTTGGTCTCGCCTGAGGAGGCGTTGCGAATTATGCAAACCGTAAAACTCTCCCTTTCCCTACCGGATGCCACCCACCCCAACATGCAGGTCCATGTTTCCTCGGGGGAAGCCGACTGCGACGTGGTGATCGAACTGCCGGTACGCGCCAAGGGGGCGGTCACACGGACGCCGGACACACCCATGACGGCACAAGACGAATACGTGCTTGGCGGTTACGCCGGCATTTGACAAAAAAATCGGTATCGCTGACTGGGCGATGCCGCCCAGTAACGATAGGTTCGAGAGGAAGGTATGTATATCAAGAAGGCTCTAGCTGCAGCGATCCTGCTGGCCGCAGCACCGGTATTTGCGCCGGCAATGGCACAGTCCACCAACGTCAGCAACATGCCTGCAAGCACCAGTCTGCCGGCATCCCCCGTCGTAGCCGAAAGCGGCGATTGCAGCAGGGGTTTCCTATCGCGCTTCGCCGCAGCCTATCGTGAAGATGCGCAGCCAGCCGACCCGAACGCCGCCGCGCCCAAGCGCCGCGCAATGGATGCGCCGTTCGACTCCCCGCCGTTCCCCAACTCCGAATGGCAGATGGGCGGCGTGCCCGCGCCGATCGGCGTACCGGACACGGACAGCACCTATCCGCTGGAGAAGGCGCTAGGCTGCACCAAGGTAGGCCAGTGGATGCAGCGCAATCGCATCGAGGTGTATGGCTGGCTGACGCCGGCATTGAACGCCAGCAGCTCCAACTTCAGCAATTTCCCGCTTTCCTACAACACGCGCCCGAACCGCGGGGAACTGGATCAGTTCGTCACCAACATCACACGCGTCGAGGATACCGTCCAGACCGATCACATCGACTGGGGTTTCGACATTTCCAACCTCTATGGTTACGACTATCACTACACGGTGACCAAGGGCGTGTTCAGCAATCAGCTGTTGAATCACCCGGCGCCGAATCAACCGCTCAACGGCAAGATCTACGGTGATGATCCGATGCTGTTCTACGGTGACATCTACATTCCATGGGTAGCCGAGGGCATGATCGTGCGCATCGGCCGCTGGCTGTCGCTGCCGGACATCGAGGCGCAGTTCTCGCCGCAGAACTATCTGATGACGCACTCGATCCTATATACGGCCGATCCGTATACGCAGACCGGGATCATGACCACCACCCGGCTCAACCAGCAGTGGACGTTCCAGATCGGCATCAACGCCAGCAACGACACCGCGCCCTGGAACCATTCCGCGCGTCCTTCGCTGCAGACCTGCGTGCGCTGGGTGTCAGCCGACAACAATGACATGCTTTATCCCTGCATCAACAACTGGAACAAGTCGGACTACAACTACAACAACGTGCAGATGTACGTGGCCACCTGGGGTCATCGCTTCAGCAAGAACGTGCATATGCAGACCGAGGCCTACCGCATGTACGGCCGCAATGTTCCCGGCTTCGGTCCCTACGGTACACCTGGCTCTGCGGGCTCGTCGTCACTGCCCGGCACGGCAGGCGAATTCGGCATCGTCAACTACCTGAACTTCGAGCTGGATACGAACAACATGCTGTCAGTCCGCAACGAGTTCTACAACGACGAGAAGGGCCAGCGCACCGGCTTCGCCACCCGCTACAGCAGCCACACCGTTGGCCTGACCCACTGGGTGTCGCAGGATCTGGAAATCCAGCCGGAACTTCGCTACGAGCGCTCGTATGACACGAACGCGTACAACGCCGGCAAGAAGGACTACCAGGTCATTGCCTTGCTCGACGCGATCATTCACTACTGAGGTAACCGCCATGAGCCGGTTGATTCGCAATGCCGTATCGATGCTGTTGGTGATGACCGTCATCACCGGCATCGCCTACCCGCTGGTGGCCACCGGTGTGGCGCAAGTGCTGTTCCCGCACCAGGCCAACGGTAGCCTGATCGAGCAGAACGGCAAGCCGATCGGCTCCGAACTGATCGGCCAGTCCTTCGACGACCCCAAGTATTTCTGGGGTCGTCCTTCGGCCACCGCGCCGCAGCCGTACAACGGCACGGCTTCCAACGGTTCCAACCTGGGTCCCAGCAACACCGCCTTGCGCGACGCGGTGCAGCAACGCATCGATGCCTTGCGCAAGGCTGATCCGGGCAATACAGCGCCGGTGCCGGCGGATCTGGTCACGGCCTCGGGCAGCGGGCTGGATCCGGACATCAGCCCGGCAGGAGCGCAGTATCAGGTGGCGCGCGTGGCACGCGTGCGGCATCTGGACACTGCCCAGGTGCAAGGGCTGGTGGCGAAATACACGCAAGGGCGGCAGCTCGGCTTGCTGGGCGAGCCGCGGGTGAATGTGTTGCAGCTGAATTTGGCGTTGGATGGCCTGCAAAACAAGTAACAAGTCACTTGCTCCCTCCCCTGCGTGAGTAGGGGAGGGAGCCGATCGCGGCGAGGATGCGAGTACACGCCTATGATGTCCCCATGACCGACACCTCCCGTGACGCCCGCGCCGACGCCCTGCTCGATGTCGTGCAGGAAGAAAGCAGCCGCCGATTGAAGATCTTCCTGGGTGCAGCACCGGGCGTTGGCAAGACCTACGCCATGCTGTCCGCTGCGCGCGAATTGAAACGGCAAGGCGTGGACGTCGTGGTCGGCCTGGTGGAAACCCATGGCCGCACCGAAACGGCGGCGCTGCTGGAAGGGCTGGAGATCCTGCCGCGACTCGCGCTGAGCTATCAGGGGCGTGAATTCACCGAGTTCGATGTTGACGCAGCGTTGGCGCGCAAGCCGGACATCCTGCTGGTCGACGAACTCGCACACCGCAACGTACCCGGCAGCCGGCACGAGCGTCGCTGGCAGGACATCGCCGAACTGCTCGATGCCGGCCTTGAGGTCTATACCGCGCTCAACGTGCAGCACCTGGAAAGCCTCAACGACCAGGTTCGCCGCATCACTAGCATCACCGTGCGCGAAACGGTGCCAGACGCCGTGCTTGATCGCGCACGCGACATCGTGCTGGTGGACTTGCCGCCGCGCGAACTGATCGACCGCCTGCGGCAAGGCAAGGTCTACGTGCCCGAAACCGCAGCCGCCGCGCTGGATGCGTTCTTCTCGCCCACCAATCTGGCAGCCCTGCGCGAACTGGCCGTGGATACCGTCGCCGGCCACGTCGACAACGACTTGCGCGAACACATGCTGGCGCGCGGCGGCAAGATGCCGGTGCGGCGCCGGGTGATGGCCGCCATCGACGGCCACTCGCAAAGCGAATACCTGGTGCGCGTCGCGCGCCGCATTGCCGAGCGTCGCGGTGCGCCGTGGACTGTGGTTTTCGTGGACACTGGCGCTGCCCTGGACGACGCACGCCGAGAGCGCATCGATACGGCGATGCGGCTTGCACGCCGCCTGGGTGGTGACGCGATGATCTTGCGTGGCCATGCCATTGCCGATGAGTTGCTGGTGCATGCCGACCGCGAAGGCGTCGGCCAGATCATCCTGGGCCGCACGCGCGAGCGGCTGATCGCGCGCATGCTGGGCCGTTCGCTCACCCAGCAACTGCTACGCCGTGGGGCGCATCTCGAACTGACCATCATCGCCACGCCGGCCGAGCGCGTGCGTGCGCGCAAGCGCTTGCGCCTGATGCCGATGTACGGACGGCGCGACGAATACATTTTCGCCAGCGTGGTCACGGTCATCGCGATCGGATTGTCCTTTATCGCCGACCGCTATCTGTCGGTAGCCAATCTCGCCCTGATTTTCCTCATCGCCGTGATGATCGTGGCGGTGCGCACACGCATGGTGGTGGCGGTTTACACCGCAACCATGTGTTTTCTCGGCTACAACTTCTTTTTCGCGCCGCCACGCTACACCCTGGCCATCGCCAATTCCGACGACCTGCTGGCGGTGACGCTGTTTTTCGCGGCTGCGCTCATCTGCAGCCGCCTGGCGACCCGCCTCGCCAGCCAGGTGGAATCACTGCGTGCCGCACATGACTATTCCCACGCGTTACTGACGCTGGGGCAGCGCCTTTCCGCCAGCACCGACGCGGACGGCATCCGTAATGTGGGCGGCGCGGCCCTGGCGCACGCCCTGCGCTGCGACGTGGCCATCCTTTCGCGCGACGTGGAGCACCGCCTGCAGGTCGCGGCCAACAGTTCGCGCACGCTTACGCTGACTACGCAGGATATGGCAGCGGCCGAATGGTGCGAACAGCATGTCGAGCCGGCCGGACGCTATACCGATACGCTCAATGCCGCCCGTTGCTGGATGCTGCCGCTGGGTAGCGAAGATCATCACCTTGGCGTGGCGGCGTTGCACTTCGAAAGCGGGGTGTCGCCGGATATCGACCGGCGCAGCCTCGCGCTGGCGATGGTGCAGGATATCGGCCAAGCCCTGGAACGTGCGCGGCTCGCTTCCGAACTGGAAGGCGCGCGCGTGCAAGGCGAAACCGAGCGCTTGCGCAATGCGCTGCTCTCCTCCGTGTCGCACGACCTGCGCTCGCCACTGGCTTCGATGATCGGCTCCGCCGGTACGCTGTCCAATTATTGGGAGCAGCTTCCTGCCAACGAGCGCCAGGAATTGCTCGATGCCATCCTCGGCGAGGGCCAGCGGCTTGACCGCTATATCCAGAATCTGCTCGACATGACGCGCCTGGGCCACGGTACGCTCAAGCTCAACCGCGACTGGACCGATTCGGCCGAGATTGTCGCCTCGGCCATCACGCGCATGCGCAAGCTGTTTCCGGAGTTGCGTGTGGATACCACACTGCCCGACGAAACCGTCTTGCTGTTCGTGCATCCAGCCCTGATCGAGCAGGCGTTGTTCAATATCCTGGAGAACGCGGCGCGTTTTTCGCCGCCCGGTGAAGCCGTGCGCGTGGTCGTGCGCGTGGCGGGGGATCGGCTGTTCATCGACGTGGTCGACCGCGGCCCGGGTATTCCCGAAGAAGAACGCGCACGTATCTTCGACATGTTCTATTCGGTGTCGCGCGGCGATCGCGCACCGCAGGGTACCGGCCTCGGGCTTGCGATCTGCCGCGGCATGATCGGTGCGCACGGCGGCAGCGTGGAAGCCTTGCCGGGCGATGGCGCAGGCACCACCATTCGCATCAGTCTTCCCTTGCCGACGCCGCCATCGCCATGACAGCCGCCACTCCCTGCGTCCTGGTCATCGATGACGAAACGCAGATCCGCAAATTCCTCGACATCGGTTTGCGCGCCGAGGGTTACGACGTGCTGCTGGCGGCCAACGCCGCCGAGGGCCTGGCGCTCGCGGCCACCCGCAGTCCCGACCTGGTGATCCTGGATATCGGCTTGCCCGATCGTGAAGGCCACGAAGTGCTGGCCGAATTGCGCCAATGGACGCAGGTGCCGGTGCTGATGCTTTCGGTGCGCGATGCGGAAAAGGAAAAGGTAAAAGCACTGGACTCGGGCGCGAACGACTACATGACCAAGCCGTTCGGCATCCAGGAGTTGATGGCGCGCTTGCGCGCCTTGCTGCGCAATCGCGCCACGGGCGCGAGCACCGAAGCCCTGCCGCGCTATCAGGACGATCGCCTGCATATCGACCTGGGCTTGCGCGAGGTGACGCTGGACGGCGAACCGCTTGCGCTCACGCGCAAGGAGTACGCGGTACTGGCGATGTTGGTGCTTCACGCCGGCCGCGTGGTGAGCCAGCAGCAGTTGTTGCGCGAGATCTGGGGCGGCACGCATGTGCACGACACCCACTACCTGCGCATCGTGCTCGGCAAATTGCGGCAGAAGCTGGGGGACGATCCGGCGACGCCGCGCTGGCTGAAGACGGAGCCGGGAGTGGGGTACCGCTTTTTGGCGGGGAATGGCTGAGCCCGGCATTGTCAGGGGGAGTAAGGGCCAGCTTCCTGCTTGTGTCGATGTTGCGGCCGGCACTCATATCGTCCCGGCATCGTGGGTAGCCATGCTGCCAAGACATTTGTAATGGTTCCTGTTCCCTTTCAATATGAGAGATCCAGGCAAAATGGCCGTGCCAACCTTCCCGATGCGAAAAACCAAACTTGCCTGTCTGATTGTTGCGCTGGCGCTATTTGCCACCCAGTCATTGGCCGTGACCCGCGATGAGGCAATGAGTCTTATTGCACAAATCAACGCAAAGTGGGCCGAGGTTCCCGCGGCCCAGGAGCACTACAAGCCCGCCCCTGCCGGCTGGCACCAGGTCGCGGAGAATTCCGTACCTGTCACGTTGTCCTTTCCCTGTGCGCCGCAACTGCTCGGGTCATCCAACCAATCAGGTGCGGACGCCTTTCAGTATGGCTGCGCCAAAGATGGTTTGATTTATGGCTTCGTTCTTCTTCAACGCCACGCCGACTATAGCGATGAGATAGCGAAAGCATTTCTTGCGGGACAGGAAACGAGCATAAGCGGGCACTTTCAGGGCGGCGCGCAGAATGCTTCGATTCATCCCCTGCATCGGGTCTCCTATGAAGGTGCCTGGGGTAGGCAGGAGATCTATTCGTCGAAAAACCTGAGCATGGAAACGCGAGTGCTGATACGAAAGAACCTGGCGGTTGAACTGGTCGTCCGGTCAAGCTCGGACATGCCTCAGGATGCCGCGGAGACTTTCTTCAACTCCCTGCGATTCAAGGAACCGTAGGAACGCGGTTCCGCCGGAAGGAAGGCACGGACCGCGGGAAGGATTGATCGCTCCTTCAACCGCGGCATCCCGTGCACATCAGGTTCCTCGTTGGCGATTGGCCGTGTATCCAGCCGCCCGCCCTTCAGGCAGCACTTCCGGGCTGCTTCCGCAGGCCATCGCTGTGGGTGTCCCCCAAGAGGAGCAATGGCGTTCAGCGCTTCGAAAACAGACCACCCGCTGCCAGTAGCGCGCCCACCACGATACCGCCGATGCCCATCCATGACGGAATCGCCTTGTCATGGGTGGCGGTGAGCTTGGCCGAGCCGATCTGCACCAAGGTGTCGGTTTGCGAATAGCTGCCGTGGCCGAATACGACCCACAGGCCGCCGGCCAGCAGCACGAGTCCCAGGACGATCAGAATGGCGCGCATGCTTGGCTCCGCGAAAATGTTGGGGCGATCATAGGCGCCGGCATCGAGTAAAAGGAAGGCGGTACCCATGGCCGCTTCACGGACGCTTCATTCGTAGGCTGGGATGACAATCCCAGCATCAGGAAGCCATATAGATAGCTGGGATGTCATCCCAGCCTACGCCTGCGTTAGAACTTGTAGTCGAGCATCAGGCGGTTGTAGACGAAGCTCTGGTTGGTCGGATTGAGATTGTCGACGCCGCCGTTGGAGAGTTCCCAGCGGTCGCGCAGCGTCAAGCCCTTGAGGGCGCCGTCCAGGTGATAGATCACGTCGAAATACAAGTTGTGGCTGTTGCCGCGGTAATACGTCAGATACTTTGCGTAGGCGGCGGTAAGTTCCAGTTTCTTGTCGAGCAGGTCGTAGGTGAATTTGCCTTTCCACGCATGACCCGGGCCGGTTTCGACCAGGCCGCGGATCATCGAAGTGGTGAACAGCGGATCGGAGCCGTAGTTCATGGTGTATGGCGAAATTGCCGCGCCGCCGCCCACCGCGCCGGCTTCGCGCGCCAGCTTGTTGTAGTAAATGTCAAAGCGGCCATTGGGAATTACCACGCCGAGGTCGCCGCCGATGGCTCGACTCTTCACGTGTGTTCCCGCCACGCCGAAAAGCTTGGTGCCCGTTTCGGTGAAGCGGTTGTCCGATCCGTCGTTTTGCACCAGGTATTGCGCGCCGATAACGGGATCGAAGCCCGAACCGGTATCGAACACGTAGCTGCCTACTGCATACACGGTGCGGGCGAAATGGATGAAATCGTAATAGCGCAGCTGCGCGCTCAGCCCGCCGTGGACGTAGGTAGTGCCGCCCTCCCAAGTGCCCGGTGCGGAACGCGCGTGCAGCGGGAGGGAGCCGTTGTTGCCGTACATCGAATCGCCGTCGTATTTGGACGGGTAGTACAGGTTGTCCGGATACATGCCGGGGGAAGTGCGGCTCTTCCAGCTGTATTCACGCAGCGCGAACACGTTCCAGCCGCGCAGTGGCGTGATCTGCAGCTTCAGCGCGTTGTACGAGGAAGGAATGACGCGCGAATCGTTGTTGCCCATCCACGGATCGTCGGCGAGGTATTGATAGCCGCCGCGAAACAGGAACATGTCGTGCTGGTATTGCAGATAGGCTTGGGCAAAGGTGCCGATCGAGTTGTTGGGGCCGGCGAGCGTGGTGTCGATCTTCGCCGGGTTGTTCGAATGCGTACCGAAGGAGTTGACCGTTGCGAACGTCCCGCCGACGCTGAAGCCGGTGAGGAAGCTGCCGGTTTGCGCGTTGATCAGGGCGCCGGTGGAGAACGCGCTGGCGTTCGGTACGGTCTTGCTGGCGTAGAGGCGGTTGAAGTTGTAGAGGCGCAAATCGCCGTCCACATGGCCGTTGCTGAAGATGTCGCCATCGGCGTGCGCCACGCCGCACGCCGCGAGCAGTCCAACCATGGCGGCGGCAAGGGCCCGTTGCTTCGTCATGCCAGTACCCCGTCCCAAAGTGATCGATCGCCGGGCTCCCCAGCCTGGCGTTATGTAGTTGAGTATATGACGGTTGGCGGGCCGCGCTTATGACGGTTTTGGCAGCCGCGGGCGTCCTCTTAGCGAGTAGTCCCGAGCATCACGCTGGAGGCTTTCACGACAGCCAGCACGGGGGTCCCTTCCTTCAGGCCCAGCTGGGACACGCTTTCCGTGGTAACGACTGCAGCCATCACGTTGCCGCCGGAGAGCCGTACCCGTACGTCGGCATTCACCGGCCCTTCGATGACCTGCACGACCGCACCGGGAAATTGATTGCGTGCCGATAGCCGCATGCCCTCTTCGGGCAGGGCCAGCAACACTGAGGAAGCCTTGATCAGGGCGATGGCCTCGCTGCCGACCTTCAAGCCGAGATTTTCCGTGCTCTCGCAGGTCAGATTGGCGACCACCCGTTCGCCGCCGGGCAACTGAAGCTCCACGGTGTCATTGACCACGCCCTTGTGGATCGCCGTGACTCGGCCGGAAAACTGATTGCGTGCGCTGGTGCGGAACATAAGGCTCCTGATCAGCTGGATGTCGGCGGCGGAAGCGTCGGTGAGGTTCTCGAATTGTTCGAGAAAACGTCGATGCACCTCTTCCAGCGCCGCAAAGGTTTCGACCAGGCGCCGGCCGCGTTCGGTGAGATGCGTGCCGCCGCCACCCTTGCCACCGGCCGCGCGCATCACCAGGGGCTCGTCCGCCAGATTGTTGATGGCGTCGATCGCATCCCATGCCCCTTTGTAACTCATGCCGCACGCGCGCGCAGCGGCGGTGATGGAGCCGGTCTGTTCGATCTTCGCCAGCAGGGCGATGCGATCGGCGCCAGCCAGCGCCTGGTCGCCCAGCTGCAGTGACAATATGCCTTTGAGCTTGAACATTCCCCGCCTGCTGAACTTAATTGGCTGACGGGATCCATTGTAGGCTGGGATGAAATCCCAGCATCGCGCCACTGCACGTAAGCTGGGATGGTCATCCCAGCCTACGTATCCCGGCGAGGGGGAAGATCACTGGGCGTAGTCGTAGTAATCCACGCCCAGGTCCTGGAACGCCGCCTCGTACGTATCGCCGGTACGCGCGATCACGAACTGGTTGGTGGGAGGGCGGTCGAGCGCTACGTCGTGGCCATCGTGCAAGGCTTCGTACTGCTCACGGGTGAGGTCGGTGGATTCGGCCAGTGCTGCGCGGAAGCCGATCTTCGCCGCCGCTTCGCGCCAGCCCGGCACCACGCGCAGCGGGATCGCTTCGGATGCGTCGCCACTGCCATAGCCGATGGCATACAGCTTGGCGTTGGTCCATTCGACCTGGTCTTCCAGCGCCTGTTCGAAGCCGGCGGCGATCCATGCTGGCAACGCGGCGGTGTAGAGATTGCCCAGCTCCATGGCCCAATCGGTGCCCAGGTTTACGCGCGTAGCCAGCAATTGCTGGAACGCGGCACTCTTGCGCACCAGGCCGGACAGCTTGGTAGTGAGCGGGTGGGCATCCTGGGCGGCGTCGGCATGCGCGCCCTGGCGCACGAACTCGCCATACAGGTCCGGCGTGTTGCGGCATTCGGCCACTACGCCTTCCGGCGATACGCCAGCCTGCTCGCACAAGGCCCGGAAGTCGGCGTGGGGCTGCGGCGCGCGTGCCAGCGCGCGGGCATAGATGAAGGCCAGGGCCTGCAGCGGCATCATGTGGTACGGGCGGTGGAAGAACAGCCCGCCGGCGCCGTTGAGGAAATCCAGATCCGCCATGCCCAGTCGTTGGATCATGGCGTCGGTGGCCTGGCCCACTTCGTCCAGGTAGGCGAAGGTGGAGTACTTGCCGCTGAAGATCGGGAAATCGTGCAGGCGACGGTGACGTTGACCGTATTCGTGATGGAAGTGGCGCAGGAACGGCTTGCGGAAATCGGGGCCGCGGTAGTCCGAGGCGCTGCCGGCGTGGGCCAGGTCCACTTCGAACATCTTCGGCTGCGCTTCCACCAGCATCGCCACCGCGCCAGCGCCTTGCGTCTGCTCGCCGCTGGAGCCGCGCTCGTAGGCGGCGATGTCGCTGCACACCACGATCGCCTGGCGGCCGTTGGCGTCGAACGCCACGTAGCGCAGCGCGCTCTTCAGCGCATATACGCCGCCCAGGCAGGCGTGCTTGAATTCCGGCACTTCCAGCTGGCGCGAAAGGCGCGGCAGCCCCAAGCGTTCCAGCTCGCGATCTACCATGCCGCGCACGATCACCGCACCGGCGGAGTTGTCCTTGCTGCTTTCGGTGCCGAGCGCCAGCTGGCCGACGTTGCGCGGGTCGATGTTGTACTGGCGGATCAAGCGCAGCACGGCGGTGGCGGCCATGGTGTAGGCGTCTTCATACGCCGCCGGCTGACGGAAGCTGCGGCCGACCACGGCCTGAACCTTATCCCAGGAGTTGCCCGTCCATTCGCACCAGTCGCGCAGGGATACGCGGGGGCGGGGTACGTACAGGCTCATGCCGCTCACGCCTGGGTTGCTTCGTGCTGCCGTCTCGTTCGCTGTATTCAAAAGCTTGTTCCTCGGTGGTGTCGGACTCCGGCCGCAATGACCTCGCCGTGCGCGCTTGGGAGCACGCAAGCTGCGGGGACAGGGAGACGCGTCGCAGGGCGGACGTTCTTCAAGCCGAACGCTGCCGCCCGGGCGGGGGGATGCGAGCGCCCGGCCGAACCACGAGATTTTAACCACGTTAGCTTTCAGCGAGTCGACTTTTGGTTACATTCGCAATCGCCGGCCCCCTTTGGGGCGGCGGCGTGAACGATGTCGACGCGTGGAATTACCAGGCCTTGATCGCCGTGTCCGGTCCAGTAAAGGCCTGGGTGCCGGGCTGCGAGCCCAGCCAGTCCCGATAGCCGCTCATCCAATGCTTCAGTCCACGGATGTAGGCGGACAAGGCGGGGCCGGCGCTTTCTCTCACCCCGCTGGCCGTGCAGATGAAGGCGTCGATCTCGCTGCGGATGCGCTCACTCACACGATCCACGCTACGCTGCAGCGTATAGCCCTGGCTGGCATACAGCGAAACCGTGTTTCGATGCGGAGCCGACTGGCGTACGTCCATGCCCAGGTGTTGCACGTCGCTGCTCCAGCACACGATGCGATTGGTGTGACGGCGCAATTGCTGCACGTTGGCCTGATCGTATTCTTCCTGCGGCAGCGGCAGGCCGTTGCCAAAATCGATCAGATACAGGCAGGGGTAAAGGCCTCCGGCATGGCGCAGGATGGCTTCGTGCCGATGCGCGCGCGGTGCGCGCGCATGCGAATGCTCCAGCATGCGCAGGCCGGCCATCCCTACCCACAGATGCATGGCATGCGCAAAACGCTCAAACTGGGGATCGGACATGCTCAGCCGCAATTGCCGGCACAGGTCCATCCAGGCGGTCTCGCCATACACCGGTTCGTTGCCGACGCGGCCGATGTCGAGCACATCGATGACCGCGGTGAGGTTGGAAATGGTATAGGCCGACACTTTCTCGGTCTGGCCGACGAACCAGTCGTCGACCAGGAAATACCAGGCATAGAAATTGGCAATGGTCTGCAGTCGCTCCAGCGACGCATACGGATGGCAGCGCGCGGCGAGCCAGCCTAATTTGGCCTGCGCAATGCGGGCGCGGTAACGCTCGTTGGGAATCAGCCCATGCTGCAGCAGCCATTGCTGCATGCGTGCTTCCACGAACGGTGCATGCGGGGAGCACGCGCTCGCCCAGGGATATCGAAGATTCGGCAGGCGCAATCCATTGGAAACCTGGTCTTCCACCGAAGGTGCGAACGGTGCGTGGGTAGCATGCAGACTTTCTAGGCGATGCATGGCGGCTCTCTCCGTGAGGAACGGCACGAACGGGATGACCGGCGAAGTGCTGCCAAGGAAAACCATGCCGCCGCCAAGCTTGTGGAAATTGTCGGGCGCCAAGCAGCCGGCCCGGGCAGCGGTCGTTACATCACGCTTTCATCGGGCGCCGGACGGGAGGCGCCGCGTGACTATCAAAGGAATTGGCCCCGGTTCCTAGAATTGAGGACTACGTGTGAAATTCTAGGCTTGGAAACGTGACGACAATGTGAATTAGAAATGCTAAGTAGTTTGATTTTTATAGGTTTAAGCGGGACGGGTTGATTCAGGGCTTGTCGGCTGGGAAGGTCATCCCAGCCTCGTGTTACGGGATGCGCGCGAATAGCACCCCATGCCCGGGCAACTCCAGTTGCCCATTGCGCAATGCGCCTTGCTGCAAGCCATGCCCGTCCAGCGGCGTGGCGGCATCGAATCCGGCCAGGGGCACCGCTTGCGGGTGCTTGCCGAGGTTGAACGCTGCCAGCACCTGCTCGGAGCCATGCTTGCGAACGAAGGCCAGGATCGGCTCGGGCAAATCCAGCAAACGGATGTCGCCCTGCCGCAGCGCAGGTTGCGCGGCGCGCCATCGCATGAAGCGGCGGAAGCCATGCAGCACCGAGTTCGCGTCCGCTTCCTGATGCGTCACGGCCAAGGTCTTGTGCGCTTCGTCGATCGGCAGCCATGGCGGCGCCGAGCTGAAACCTGCGAAGGGGCCGTCATTCCAGGGCATCGGCGTACGGCAGCCATCGCGACCCTTGAAGGTGGGCCAGAAGGTGATGCCGTAGGGATCGCGCAGGGATTCGAACGGCAGTTCCGCTTCGGTAAGGCCAAGCTCTTCGCCCTGGTACACGCATACCGAGCCACGCAGCGAGCACAGCATGGCGGTGAGCAAGTTGGCCAGGCGTGGCGAGGCATTGCCGTTGCCCCAGCGTGTAAGCACGCGTTCCACGTCGTGGTTGGAAATGGCCCAGCACGGCCAGCCTTCGCTTACCTGTGCCTCCAGTTGCGCCACAGTCTGGCGAATGTACCCGGCGCTGTAGTCGCTGCTGAGCAATTCGAAGCTATAGCCCATGTGCAGGCGCTGGCCGCGCGTGTATTGGGCCATCGTTGCCAGCGAATCTTCCGAGGATATCTCGCCGAGCGTTACCGCGCTCGGATAGCGGTCGAGCAGGGCGCGTAAATCACACAGGAAATCCAGGTTTTCCGGCTGCGTATTGTTGTACAGGTGGTATTGGAAGGCGTACGGATTATCCGGGCTGAAGCCACGGCCCACGCGCTTTTCCTTCGGCTTGGGTGGGTTGTCGCGCAGCTGCCGGTCGTGGAAGCAGAAATTGATCGCATCCAGCCGCAAGCCATCCACGCCCTTGTCCAGCCAGAAGCGCACGTTGTCGAGCACGGCCGCGCGCACGGCCGGATTGTGGAAATTGAGATCCGGCTGCGAGGCGAGGAAGTTGTGCAGATAGTATTGGCCGCGCCGCGGCTCCCATTGCCACGCCGAGCCGCCGAAGATCGATAGCCAGTTATTGGGCGGGCTGCCATCGGGCTTGGCGTCCGCCCACACATACCAGTCGGCCTTTGCGTTGTCTGTGTTCTGGCGGCTTTCCTTGAACCAGGCATGCTGGTCGGAGGTGTGGCTGAGCACCTGGTCGATCATCACCTTCAAGCCCAGGCCGTGTGCCTTGGCGAGCAGTCGATCGAAATCCTGAAGCGTGCCGAACAGCGGGTCGACGTCGCGGTAATCGGCAATGTCATAGCCGAAATCGGCCATCGGCGAACGGAAGAACGGCGCGACCCAGATCGCATCCACGCCCAGGCTCGCCACGTAGTCCAGCTGCTGGATGATGCCCGGCAGGTCGCCCACGCCGTCGCCGTTGGTATCCAGAAAACTGCGTGGATAGATCTGATAGATGACGGCGCCGCGCCACCAGGATGCATCGGTCATTGGAAACGCTTTCCTTGGATAAAGCCGAAACTCGCCGGCCCTGCTTTTTTTCCTTAAGCGAAGGCTATCCGCCCGTTGCCCGGGTTTCAGGCTAACGCGCCCTGGGCAGGCAAGCAAAGCTGTTGGCGTGGTGCAGCTTAGTCGCGAGGCTTGGATTGCTCGCAGGGCTTGCATACGTATTCATTCGTGCTGCGGTTGCGGCATCGACGGCGCGGCGAAAAAAACCTCGTCGCCAGGCAGTGCGCTCGGGCACTGCGTAAAAATGGCGTAATGCCCGCGTTTCCCGCCGTTTCAGCGTAGTAGTGCGCGCAAGCGGGTCGCGCATGTTGCGCTGCGATGACAGCTGACCAGGGCAAGGTATGAATACGTATGCAGGATGTGGTCTGCTTGGAAAAACGCGCCCTACCATCCACTCACGCCGTCGGATTCGTCCGTCTGCGTGGGCGCCGACCGTACCGCGAAGCTAAGCGTCGGCGGCCGACAAGAGGCGATTACAAGAAATGAATTTTGGGGAGGGGACTCGTGATACTCAAGCGTAATTTGCTGGTGATGGCTCTTGCTGCGGCCGGTCTCACCATGGCTTTCGGCGTGCAAGCAGCGACGGATGACACTGGCGCACAGACTGCAGCCGGCACCTCGCAGCAGACCAACACGGCCAGCACCAGCCAGGCCACCACCAATCCGAAGAGCCAGCAGGAGCTGGCCAAGAGCCTGTCCACCGTGACGGTGACCGGCTTCAGCAGCAGTGTCGAGAAGTCGATCGACTATCAGCGCTATGCCGACACCATCCAGAGCGTAGTGACCGCTGCCGACATCGGCGGTCTGCCGGACCAGTCCATTGCCGACTCGCTGACGCATCTGCCGGGCGTTTCCGCCGAGCGCATCGCCGGCCAGGCCTCGCAGATCAACATCCGTGGCTTGTCGGGCGACTTCATCCAGACCACGCTGGATGGCCGCGAACAGCCTTCCACCAGCGGCACCAACTACATCCAGTTCGATCAGTATCCGTCGGAGCTGATCAACATGGCGACGGTATACAAGACCTCGCAGGCCTCGCTGGTCACCGGCGGCGTGGCTGGCACTATTGCGCTGCAGACGGCCAATCCGCTGGAAAACAGCAAGGACCAGTCGCTCAACATCGACGCGCGTGGCAGCTATGACGGCCAGGCTCACGACGTGCCGGGCGCCAATCCGGTCGGCTATCGCCTGAGCGTTGCCTACCAGGGCAAGTTCCTGGACAACACTCTGGGTGTCGGCCTGGGCTTTGCGGACATGTATCAGCCGCATGTATCCGAGCAGTTCGTGGGCGAGGCGTCGGATGGCGGCCTGTACAAATTGAATAAAGACTCATCGCAGACGGCCTATCTGCCGGAAGGCTACCAGTTGCAGCAGAACGGCGGCGAAGAGCGTCGCCGCGGCTATCTGGGCACGGTGGTGTGGCGTCCGACCAAGGAGCTGCAGCTGACGGCGGACACCTTCTTCTCGAAGTTCAACAACAGCTCATTCGGTTACGGTCTGCGCTCGCAGAATTTCTACGGTAACAACGCGCAGATCACCAATCCCGTGCTCAGTTCACTGGGTACGGTGATCGGCGGCACGGTGGCCACTAATCCTGCCGGCGTCGGTGGCAATCAGTTCTCCAACGAAACCACGGCTGACAACTACACCACCAACACCGATGTGTTCTCCGGCGGCCTGAATCTGAAGTGGAACCACGACAACTGGCACATCGATTCCGACATCTCGATGTCGCATGCCAGCAGCCACGAAATCAACGTCGATACCACGGCCGATCCCTATACGGGCCTGGGTACCAGCAATCCGCAGCTGATGGCGCAGTCGACCAACTTCCTGTTCAAGGGTCGCAATATCGGTGACGTGTCGATGGCCAATCCGGGCCTCTACACCAACCTCAACGACATGGGTCTGTCGCGTTATGGTGTGTATCCCTACATCTACCACGACCGCGACAAGGCTTTCCGCACCAGCGTGCAGTACGACCTGCCGAACAACCCGGTGTTTTCGGCGATCGAAGCGGGTGTCTACGCCAATAACCATACTTACAATGCGGATCGCGAGGTCTACGTCTACGGTTCGGAGTGGAACACTTCGCCCGTTCCCGGCGAGCCGCCGCTGAGCATTCCTTCCTCGGCCGCTCAGGTCACCTGCTGGAAAGGCAAATTCAGCGGCTTCCCCTGCTTCCTGACCCTCAACGGCCCGGCCATCCTCGCCGCGCATGGCATCGTTGCCAATCCGGTGAAGAACATCACCGACCAGAGCTGGTCGGAAATCCAGAGCGGCTCAGTCAACGAAAAGACCCGCGACGTGTTCGTGATGGGTGATCTCGACGCGCAGGTGTTCGGTCACGAGCTGACCGGCAACGTGGGCGTGCGTGTGTCGCGTCAATCGCAGTACAGCTACGGCCTGCAGCAGGTCGGTAACGGTGCGGGCGTGCTGATTGTCGATGGCAACGGCAAGAGCAGCATGGACTATGCGCCGATCAAGTCGGGCAAGACCTATACCGACTATCTACCGTCGATGAACCTGATCTACCACTTGACGGATCAGGATCAGATGCGCTTTGCCGCGGCGAAAGTGCTGTCGCGTCCGCCGATCAACACCATGCTGGCCGGTGCTGGTTCGTGGGTATCGGCTGGCCAGTACAACGTGTGGGGCGGCACTAGCCCGCTGCTGAACCCGCTGCGCGCGCAGCAGTACGATCTGGATTATGAGCATTACTTCGATGATTCCACCGGTGCGGTGACGGCCGGCGTGTTCTTCAAGAAGATCAACTCGTTCATCGAGAACGTCACCTACAACAACTTCGACTTCGCCTCGGCGGGCATTACCGTGCCGACCGATCCGAGCACCGGCAAGCCGTACTTGAACGGCCAATACCAGACCTCGTACAACGCCAAGGGCGGCGATCTGCGCGGCGTGGAAGCTTCTTTCACCAAGACGCACTTCCTGCCGGGCATCTGGTCGGGCCTGGGCTTCGATGCGAACTTTGCGTACACCAAGAGCAACGTGCGCAACGCGACCACCCTGGCTGGTCCCACCACTTACATCGGTCTGCCAGGCCTGTCCAAGCGCGTGGCCAGTGCGGCGGTGTTCTACGACAACGGCACGTTCTCGGCGCGCCTCTCGGCCAATTATCGTTCGTCGTTCCTCTCCAACACGCAGATTGCAGTGACCAACCAGTTGGTGACGTTTGCCTCGGAAACCGTGTACGACTTCCAGGCGGCCTACAACATCACCAAGCAGTTCAGCGTCGTCTACCAGATGCTCAACCTGAGCAACCAGCCGACCAAGACCTATTTCGGCGGCAATCCGCAGCAGACCGGCACGATCCAGTACTTCGGCCGTACCAGCTACCTGGGCGTGAACTTCCAGCTGTAACACTCCCCCGGCCCGGCTCCGTTGACGATTGGGGAGCCGGGTCCTTTTCCAGGCGTGAGCCGATTCGCCTTCGTCGCTTTCCCGACTGTTGCGCGGCCGTGCCGCGACGACGACACTCCATCCCCGGGAGGGCGAACTTATGTTCAAGTTCAGAACGGTTCTACGTTCCTTCGCAGTGGCTGCGGCGCTGGCGCTGCTGTCGGTGCCATCCTTGGCGCAAGAAAAAGCACCGGCCAAGCCGGCTGCGCAGGCATCCGGCGTCTATTACGAGATCTTCGTCCGTGCCTTCTACGATAGTAACGGCGATGGCATCGGCGATCTCAATGGCGTCACCGCCAAACTCGATTACATCAAGTCGCTGGGCGTGAGCGGCATCTGGTTGATGCCGATCAACCCATCGCCTAGCTACCACGGCTACGACATCACCGATTACGAGGGCATCAATCCGCAGTACGGCACGCTGCGCGATTTCAAGAAGCTGCTGGCCGAGGCGCACAAGCGCGGCATCCAGGTGGTGATGGACATGGTGATCAACCACACCTCCGACCAGCACCCCTGGTTCAAGGCGGCACTGGATCCCAAGGACCCGCACCACGACTGGTACCTGTGGGCCAAGCCGGGTACGGACCTGAAGGCCATCAGCGCGGTTGGCGGCCCGGCCTGGCATCGCGCATCGAACGGTGCTTACTACGAGGGCACGTTTACCGCCGCCATGCCGGACCTCAATTACGATCATCCAGCCGTCCGCAAAGCCATGATCGACGTAGGCCGGTTCTGGCTGCGGCAGGGCGTGGATGGTTTCCGCCTGGATGCCGCGCAGCACATCTACGACGACCTGCGCACGGACATGAGCGATCCGATCGCGCTGCAAAAGAACGTGCGCTGGTGGGCCGAATATCGTCGCGCGCTGGAAGCGACTAATCCCCACGTATGGCTGGTCGGCGAGGTGGCACGACAGAATCCGGATGACCTGAACCCGTACCTGGGCCCCTTGAACGCCGTGTTCGATTTCCCGCTCGCCACGCAGTTGATCGAGAGCGTGACCCAGGAGCGCAACCTCGGCATCGGCCGTGGGCTCGAATACACCTATGCGGCGTATCGCAAGCATGCGAACGGCGCGTTCGACGATGCACCGTTCCTGTCCAATCACGACCAGGAACGCGTGATGAGCCAGCTCGACGACAACATGCTGCATATGCGCATCGCGGCCTCGCTGCTGCTTACGCTGCCCGGCCATCCCTTCATCTATTACGGCGAAGAGCTGGGCATGCAGGGCAGCAAGCCCGACGAGGACATCCGCGAACCGATGCGCTGGTATCGCAACGGCAAAGGGCAGGGCACGGCCAGCTGGAAGGATTGGAGCAGCACGGACGACTCGACCGTCTCGGTTCAAGCGCAGGAAGCCGATCCCGCTTCGCTGCTGAACCTGTATCGCAAGCTGATCAGCTGGCGCAAGCAAGTGAGCGCGTTGCGCGATGGCGTATTGCACGACGTGCCAGCCGCCGATCCGCATGTATTGGCGTACACGCTAGAGGATGCGCAATCGCGTGTGCTGGTCGTGCACAACCTGTCGCGCGAGCCGCGAGTGCTCGAACTGGGGAGTGAGGCGCACGTTAGCTCTGTACTGCTGCAGAGGGAGGGTGGGGCCGTCCTGGCCGATGGGAAACTGACTCTGCCGGCCTACGCCACCGTGATCCTGCAGTAGGCTGGGATGTAATCCCAGCATCGTGATGCCCCATGCATGAAAAAGCTGGCATGCCAATTGTCCCCCGCGCCGGCGAAGTATGGGTATAGTCGGGCGGCTCGTGCATGCCAGCTACTTTGCAACAGGAAAGGATGGGTGGATGACAACCCTGCGTAATTTGGCCTTCTACGGCCTGCTGATCGCTTCCATGTCGTGCTCGGCCTTCGCCGAGCAAACCCCGCCAAGCTTCCAGCTCGATCACGCGGACACACGCGGCATCGAGCTTAAAGCTGGCAACGACCGCATCAGCGTGCGTTTCGTCGCCCCGAACGTGGTGCAGATCCATGCTATGCCGCATGGCGTGAGTACGCGTCCCGGCATCGTGATGGACCCGCATGGCTCGCGCGATACCCTTGCCAACCTGCGCGTCCGCACCACAGCGAGCACGGCGTCCGTGGCCAGCGGCGAGCTGACCGCAACCTGGGACAAGCCGACCGGACGACTCAGTATCGCCGACGCGCAAGGGCACGTGCTGGTACAGACGGATCCGGCCACGCTGATGGATCGTCACATCGATCTACAACATGCTGCCGGCGATCCGCTGTACGGCATCGGCGGCTATGACGCCTTCGAGCCTGCCAAGGGTGGGCTGCTGCGCCATGGCGTACAGATCGCGAAGGCCGGCGAGCAGGGCTATCCGGGTGGTCCCTTCGTGTGGAGCACGCGGGGTTACGGCGTGCTAGTGGACACCGTCGGCGCGAAGTTCGATCTGGCCGATGGGCGTATCGACGTCAGCGGCATCCGTCGCGAGGACGTCAGCTATGACGTGATTGCCGGCACTCCGCCACAGATCTTCGCTGCGCTCGCCACCCTCAGCGGTGCGCCGCCGTTGTTCCCGAAATGGGCGATGGGCTTCACCAACAGCCAGTGGGGCATCGACCAGCAGGAGTTGCTGGCCATCGTGCATGGCTACCGCAGCCGGCATATCCCCATCGACAACTTCACCTTCGACTTCGACTGGAAGGCGTGGGGCGAGGACAACTATGGCGAATTCCGCTGGAACGAGAGCAAGTTTCCCGGTGGCTCCAATGGCCAGCTGAAGAAGGAGATGGACCAGCTCGGCATGCACATGACCGGCATCATGAAACCGCGCATCCACGTCGATACGGTGGAAGGGCGCTATGTCGAGGCGCATGGCCTGTGGGCAGCGAGTCGTCCACAGAACATGGACTACTTTTCGCTGAAACCGGTGCGCGAGGTGGACTTCGACCGGGCTGCGGCGCGCGAGTGGTTTTTCAACGACGCGCTGAAGCACTCTTTCGATACCGGCATCGTCGGCTGGTGGAACGACGAGGCGGACGATACCAACAGCAATACGCAATTCCTCAATATGCAGCGTGCGCTGTATGAAGGGCAGCGCGCCTATACGCCAACCCGTGTATGGTCGATCAATCGCGACTTCTACCTCGGCGCGCAGCGTTACGCCTATGGCCTATGGTCGGGTGACATCGATACCGGCTTCGACAGCATGGCGGCACAGCGCCAGCGCATGCTCAGCGCCATCGACGTGGGCGAGATGAAGTGGGGCATGGACAGTGGCGGTTTCAAAGGCCATCCGGACAACGAGAACTACGCGCGCTGGATCGAATTTGCCGCCTTCGTGCCGATCTTCCGCGTGCACGGCACGCTGGGCGAAAAGCGCCAGCCATGGGTCTATGGACCGGTCGCCGAAAAGGCTGCGACCGACGCGATGCGCTTGCGCTATAGCTTGATTCCGTACATCTACAGTTATGAGCGTGCCGCCACCGCCGATGGCGTCGGCATCGTGCGGCCGCTCAGCTTCGACTATCCGGACGACAGCCAGGTGCGCGATGACGTGGATGCCTGGATGTTCGGCGAAGGGCTGCTGGTGTCGCCGGTGGTGGGAAAAGGCCAGACGGACAAAGAGATCTACCTGCCGGCAGGCGAATGGACGGACTACTTCACCGGCAAGCGCTACCAGGGCGGTCAGACCATCCATTACGCGGTGGACAGCCAGACCTGGGATGACATTCCGCTGTTCGTTCGCGACGGGGCGATCATTCCCACCCAGCCGGCGATGGACTACGTAGGGGAAAAGCCTGTCACCGAACTTACGGTGGACGTATTTCCCGCCGAGCGCGCCACACACTTGGACTACTACGACGATGACGGCGACACCTATGCCTATGAACATGGCGTGTTCTACTCGCAGCGACTGACTACGCAACGTCGCGGCGATGACGCGGAATTGGGCATCGAAGCGCCGCACGGCAGTTACAAGCCCGCGTTGAAGTACTACCTGGTGAAAGTGCATGGCGTGGCTGCTACCCGCGTAGGAGCGCTCAAGCCTTATGCGAATGCGGACGCCCTGCAGGCGGCCAAGGGCGAGGGCTGGGCGGTTGGTCACGATCGCTATGGCGAGGTGACGTTGCTGCGGCTCGCAGCGGCGAGGGCGCGACACGTGGTGTTGCGAGCGGCCGGTTCGCATTGAACGGCAGCGGAGGCTGGGATGACAATCCCAGCTACCAGGCTGGCTTCCCGAGGCTGGGATTTCATCCCAGCCTACCTATGCCATCGCCATAATCGGTTATGAGTCACCTATCCGCGGAGTGTGCATGCTGAGCGTTGTAATGATGGCGGCCCTGGCCGCAGGCGCCCAAGGAGACGTATGGCGCGACGAGATCGCGTGGCGCGGACTTGAGGCGCATATGAGCGTGGCCAAAGACGGACGCTTTACATTGACCGGCCCGTTCGGCAGGCGCGACATCGGCGCACAGCGCATGCACGCGGAAACCGCCAGCCCCATGTTCGACGGCCTGTTCGCCCTGGCGCAGGACGAGCTGACGCAGGATTCGGTCACCGCCATCCGTGACGGCGCGTTCGACAACGGCCAGCCGATCCCCTGCACCTGCTTCGAGACCGGCGCGGAATGGCCATACGTGTGGACGCGCGATCTGTCTTATTCCATCGACCTGGGGCTGTGGAAATTCGATCCGCAGCGTTCGCGCAACGGCTTGAGCTTCAAGCTGTCGGATGTGCGCGATCCGGCCCAGCCGCAAGGGCGGTACGTGATGCAGGACACCGGCTCGGGCGGTAGCTGGCCGATCAGCACCGACCGCGTGGTGTGGTTCCTGGGGGCGCAGCATCTGCTCGATGACAAGGCCTTTGCCGCCGACGTGTACAAAGCGTTGAACGACACGCTGGCACAGGATCGGCAGTATGCGTTCGATCCGGGGTTGGGACTGTATCGCGGTGAAACCTCGTTCCTGGATTGGCGCGAGCAAACCTACCCGGCATGGACGGCGAGCAACGTGGTGTTCATTGCCCAGTCGTTTGCGCTGTCCACCAATGTCTTGCACTACCAGGCGCTGCAGCTGGCCGTGCGACTGGCAAAAGAACATCAGGATGCCGCCAAGGCGAAGCACTACGAAGAGCAAGCCGCCGCGCTGAAGAGCGCCATCAATGCACGCTTCTGGCGCGCGGATCGCGGCATGTACATGAGCTACATCGGTGGCGACGGCACGCCTTACGATACCTACGATCTGCTCGGCACCGCCCTGGTAATCACCAGTGGCATAGCCGAAGGCGAAAGCGCGCGCATCGCCTTGGCCAACTACCCCACCTGGCAGGCGGGCAGCCCGGTGATCTGGCCCGAACGCAGCGATCAGCCGATCTATCACAACCGCGCCATCTGGCCGTTCGTGAGCGCTTATGCGCTGCGCGCCGCCCGTGCCGTGAACGATCCGGCGCGCATCGCCCATGAGCTGCGTTCCATCATGCGCGGCGTCGCCATGAGCGGTTCCAACATGGAGAACTATGAACTGGTCACCCAGGCTACCCATGTGGATGATGGCAAGCTCAGCGGCCCGGTGGTCGATTCGCCGCGGCAGCTGTGGTCCGTGGCTGCCTACCTGGACCTGGTGAGCGAAGGCGTGTTCGGTCTCGCCGCGGATGGGCGCATCGAGCCGAAACTGCCAACTTCCCTGGTGCCGACCTTGTTCGGCGATAGAGACAGCATCAGTCTGCACGGCCCTGAGCGGACCATCACGCTGCGCTTGCCACACAAGCTGCGGGGCAATCTGCTGATAGCCGACACTATCAAGCAGCGAGGTAGCGAAACGGTGGTGACGCTAAAAGCCATCGACCAGCCCTCGCTGCCCCTGCGTACTGGCGCGCCGCTATACGCGCCCATATCTCCCGACGCGCCTGCCATCGATAAAGACAACAAGGGCTGGCGGGTGGAGGAGGATGGCAAAGTGGTGCTGTATGCGGACGGGCAGCGCGTGGGCAGCATCGATGGCGGCACTTACATCGCACAAGGGGCGAAGCCACCGTGCGTAAGCGTGACGCGGGTGGACGAGCATGGTCTCGAATCGCTGCATAGCCCGACGGTTTGCGGTGGCGAACCGGTGGCGATCGACGATAGCTGGCCGCGCACGTGGGTCGCGCCCGCCACGGGCCGCTACCGGGTATGGCTGCGCTATGAAAACAACCACGGACCGGTCAATACCGGCGTGACCGCGGCGGTGAAAATGCTGGTGATGCACTGTGGCAACGAGGCACCGCAACGTGTGCCGATAGTGATGCCGCATAGCGTAGGTGAGCAGTCATCCAGTTACGGCGTGGTTGCGGCGAAGGCCGGTGCGACCTGCCGCTTCGAGCTGGAGCAAGGCTTCAACATGAGCGATCTCAGCCATTTCGCGCACTACACCGGCGGCAAGGGGGGCAGCGAAGGGCCGCTCAACGATGCGCGCGTCGGCGATCTGATCATCACACCTGCGACAGGTACGCCATGAATCGCAAACCGAGTTTGTCGTTCTGGCAAATCTGGAACATGTGCTTCGGTTTTCTGGGCATCCAATTCGCCTTTGCGCTGCAGAACGCCAATGTCAGCCGCATCTTCCAGACCTTGGGGGCGAGCGTGGGTGACATTCCCATGCTGTGGATCGCCGCGCCGTTCACCGGGCTGATCGTGCAGCCGCTGATCGGCTATGCGTCCGATCGCACCTGGGGACGGCTTGGTCGGCGGCGGCCCTATTTCCTGGCGGGCGCCGTGCTGACCACGCTGGCCTTGCTGTGGATGCCCAACTCGGGACTGCTATGGATCGCGGCGGTGTTGCTTTGGGTGATGGATGCATCAATCAACGTGTCGATGGAGCCGTTCCGCGCGTTCGTCGGCGACCAGCTGCCGACCGGGCAGCGGCCGCTCGGCTATGCGATGCAGAGTTTTTTCATTGGCCTGGGCGCGGTGGTTGCGTCGCTGCTGCCGTATCTGCTCGCGCATCTGGGCGTGAGCAATGTGGCTGGCCCCGGCGGCATTCCCGCCACGGTACGCGACGCGTTCTATGTTGGTGCTGTGGTGTTGCTCGGTTCGGTCTTGTGGACGGTGCTGTCCACCCGGGAATACCCGCCCGAGCAACTGCACGAGTTCGATGACGCGGTGAAGTCGGAGCCGGCGCGGGTGGAGCGCGCTAGCGCGCGAGCGCATGGCCTGATCTGGCTGCTGGCCGGGCTGCTGGGTGGCTGGCTCGTGCACAAGTACGGTCTGGAGCACGAGCTGTACCTGTTGGCCGGTGGACTGGCGGCCTTTGGGCTCTCGCAATTGTGGCTGAGCGTCGCGCGGGGAAGCGGCATGTTTACGCAGGTGATGACGGACATGCACACGATGCCGCCCGCCATGCGTCGTCTGGCGCTGGTGCAGTTCTTTTCCTGGTTCGCGATGTTCGCGATGTGGATCTACACCACGGCCGGCGTTGCGCAAGTTCACTTCGGCAGCAGCGATCCGCAATCGGCGGCCTACAACAATGGCGCCAATTGGGTGGGCGTGCTGTTCGCGGCCTACAACGGCTTTGCCGCAATCGCGGCACTGGTGATTCCCTGGATGGTACGTTGTTGGGGGCTGCGCATCAGTCACCTGGTCAACTTGTGGCTGGGCGGCGCGGGACTGGTTTCGTTCCTGTTGATCCGCGATCCGCATTGGCTGTTGCTGCCGATGGTGGGCGTGGGTTTTGCCTGGGCGTCGATCCTTTCCCTGCCGTATGCGCTGCTGTCGGACAATCTGCCGGCGGAGAAGATGGGTGTCTATATGGGCATCTTCAATTTCTTCGTGGTGATCCCGCAGTTGCTTGCCGCCAGCGTGCTGGGCGTGTTGCTGCGCGTGTTTTTCCACGGGCAGCCGATCTATGCGCTGGTGCTCGGTGGCGCCAGTTTGCTGGTGGCGGGAGTGAGCGTGTTGCGGGTGAAAGAGCCTGCGCTTGAGGGAATGTCGTCACAACGCGCTTGATCCGCAAATGCTGGGATTGTCATCCCAGCCTACGGATGGCGCGCGGCTTGCGCGCTGGCGGCGGCGCGCTGTTGCAAGAAGGTTCGTTCCCGTCCATTGCGCGTCAGCGCAGCCGCGCGCTCGAACTCATCGCGCGCCTCGGCATGCCGTTCCAGGCGGCTAAGCAGATCGCCACGCACACTGGGCAGCAAGTGATAGTTGCGCAGCAGCGGTTCATCCGCCAACGCGTCGACCAGCGCAAGTCCGGCCGCCGGCCCGGATGCCATCGCTACTGCGACGGCACGATTGAGTTCGACGATCGGCGACGGCAACACCTGTGTCAGCTCGGCGTATAGCGTGGCGATGCGCTGCCAATCCGTGGCGTCGGAGGTGCGCGCACGGGCATGGCAGGCGGCTATGGCCGCTTGCAGGACATAAGGCCCACGCGGCGTGCCACCCAGTTTTTCCGCGCGTTCCAGCGCGGCCAGCCCGCGGCGGATCAGTAGCGGATCCCAGCGGCTGCGATCCTGGTCCGGCAGCAGAATGGGTTCGCCTGCCGGCGTGGTGCGCGCACGCAGGCGCGAGGCCTGGATTTCCATCAGCGCCATCAAGCCCAGCACTTCCGGTTCCTGCGGCGCAAGGCCAGCCAGCACGCGTCCCACACGCATGGCTTCGTTGCACAGTTCCGGGCGTATCCAGTCATCGCCCGAAGTGGCCGCATAGCCTTCGTTGAAGATCAGGTAGATCACCTCAAGCACGGAGGCGAGCCGCTCGATGCGCTCTTCGCCGCGAGGCATTTCGAAGGGAATGCGCTTTTCCGCCAGCGTGCGCTTGGCGCGCACGATGCGTTGCGAAATGGTCGGCTCCGGCACCAGGAAGGCGCGTGCGATTTCGTCCGTGGTCAGGCCGCCGAGCAGGCGCAGGGTGAGTGCCGCGCGCGCCTCGGCGGAAAGCACCGGATGGCAGGCCGTGAAGATCAGCCTGAGCAGGTCGTCGCCGATGTCGTCGTCGAGCATGCTTTCCAGCTCCGACTTGCCGTCCTCGGCTTCGCCTTCCGCTTCGTAGACGAGGGCCTCATGTTTGCGCTCGATCAGCTTCTTGCGCCGCAGCTGGTCGATGGCGCGGTGCTTGGCGGCTGTCATCAGCCAAGCGCCAGGATTGTCCGGTACGCCGCTTTGCGGCCAGCGCTCCAGCGCGGTCACCAAGGCGTCCTGCGCCAGCTCCTCGGCCAGCCCCACGTCGCGCACCATGCGCGCGAGGCCGGCAATCAGACGCGCCGATTCGATGCGCCATACCGCTTCGATGGTTCGATGGATGTCGGTGGCCGTCATAGCCACCGATCACAGCACTTGCCTGGGCGCGGCGCAAGTTCATGTCGGCACATCAGGCCGTTGGCTGCTGCAAGTCTTCGGCCACTTTGCGCCCGTCAGCCGGGAAATCCGCCAGTTCGAACACCTGGCGGATTTCGACCGTATCACCCGGGTTGAGCGGACAACGGGTCGCCCATGCCACCGCTTCGTCGCGCGAAGCCACGTCGATCATCCAATAGCCGCCAACCACTTCCTTGGCCTCGGCAAACGGGCCGTCGACGATCTTCGCTTTGCCGTTGACGGAGCTTACGCGTACGCCGGCCGAAGGCGGATGCAGGCCGTCCAGGGCAAGTAGCACGCCGGCCTCCTGCAGTGCCTTGTTGAAGCGCATCATTTTCTCGACCGCTGCGGCGCTTGGCTTGGCATCGGGCGCGGCATCGCAGTGGCCTGCGGGCAGCATCAGCAGCATGAAGCGCATGACCTTATCTCCCTACTGCTGCCCCGGGATGATCACCATCCAGCTGATGCCGAAACGGTCGACCACCATGCCGAAGTAGGGCGAAAAGAATGACGGAGCCAGTGGCGCATGCACCTGGCCGCCATCAGCCAGTGCGTTGAAGGCGCGATCGGCTTCGTCCTTGCTCTCGACGGTGAGCGAAAGCGAAAAGCCCTGGAATTTCGTGTCTGCATTGACGCAATCGTCGGACGCCATCAGCACGGTGTCGCCTATGCTGAAGTCGCTGTACATGATGTGGTCGGCGACTGCGTCCGAGTTCGGGCGTTGATCGGGCGGTGCGTCGCCGTAGCGCATCTTCGCGTGGATCTTGGCGCCGAGGTGCTTCTCGTAGTAACCCAGGGCTTCCTCGCAGCGGCCGCTGAAGAACAGATAGGACTGAACGTACATGGGTGCTTCCTCCATGGCTTGGACTGTGGTGACCCGCGCCCAGGGCAGTCTGTGCGGGGTCTTCGGATAGATGACGAAGCAGGAAAGCGGAAATCGACAAGCTGGTGGGGCAGGATTACGGGTTCGGCAAAGGCAAGCGTAAGCGATGTCAGGCGCGTTCTGTTCCTACGCGACAGCCAGGATCTGCCCTTCCGAAAAAAGCCGATTTCGGCGATGGCCCGGCTGCCGTTCCGGGTGTATCGATGTAGGTACCCTTAAGCCCAAGGAAGCCTCGACCATGGACCCCAGCGAAGCACGGCAGATTCTCGAAACCCTAGCCAATGGCGTAGACCCGGCCACCGGCGAGGCGATGGCCGAGCAAACCCCGTTCAACTGCCCCATGGTGGTTCGTGCGCTGTTCCACGCGATCAGGGCGCTGGAACAACGGGAGAAGCCGGCGCGACACCCCTTGCCCGGCAATGCGGGCAAGCCCTGGAGCAAGGAAGAGGATGCCAGTCTGCTTGAGGCCTACGACGCCGGCGCGCCGATCAAGCATCTGGCCCAAGAGCACTCGCGTACAAAAGGGGCGATCCAGTCGCGGCTGCTGCGCCACGGCCGGCTGCAGCCGGTGACTGCGGATGGTTGAAACGGGGCTTCGCATCCCTGACGTGTAGGCTGGGATGACAATCCCAGCTTCCCGGGTGGCATCCCGATGCTGGGATTGCCATCCCAGCCTACGTCGGCGAGAACTGGCTCGAGCGCCGCACCACCAGCTTGACCGGCAGCAACTGCGTTTGAACAGGCTCGCGGCGGATCAGGCACAGCAGGTTGTCCACCAGCGTCTCGCCGGCCAGCTTGGTGTCCTGCAGTACGGTGGTCAGCGGCGGATTGAGGAAGCGGGCCATCGGGATATCGTCGAAGCCCGCCACGGCCACCTGCTCGGGCACCTTGATGCCGTGGCCGGCGAGCGCGCGCATGGCGCCGATGGCGATCAGGTCGCTGGCGGCAAAGATGGCGTCGAACGGCAGCTTGCGTTCCAGCAGTTTTTCCAATGCCTCGTACCCGGCCTGCTCGGTACTCTCGGCGGCATCCACTTGCAAAGCGGCTTCGGCTTCCATGCCAGCCTCTTCTAGCGCGGCGACGTAGCCGCGGTAGCGGTCGAAGAATTCAGGGTAGTGACTGGAGGCATCGCCAAGGAAGGCGATGCGCCGGCAGCCTTGCTCCAGCAGATGGGTCGCCACCGCCTGGCCGCCCTGGAGGTTGTCGCAGCCAATGGAAATGTCCGGCTGGTCGGGCAGTACCGCGCCCCAGCGCACGGAGCGGGTGCCCTGGGCAGCCAGCTTCTGCATTTTGTCGCGATAGGCCAGGTAGTCGCCGTAGCCCAGCAGGATGATGCCGTCGGCCTTCTTGGTGTCCGCATAGTCGGCATGCCAATCGTCGGACAGCTGCTGGAATGAAATCAGCAGGTCGTAGCCACGCAGTGCACAGGCACGCGTGATCGAGCCCAGCATCGAAAGAAAGAACGGATTGATGTGCGAGTCGTCGGCGGTAGGGTCTTCGAACAGCAGCAAGGCTAGCGTGCCGGAGTGCTGCGAACGGAGGTTCGAGGCGTTCTTGTCCACCTTGTAGTTGAGCTGGTCGGCCGCGGCCTTGATGCGCTGTCGGGTTTCCTCGCTTACCAGCGGGCTGCCGCGCAACGCCCGCGAGACCGTGGATTGCGAGACCCCGGTCAGGTGGGCGATGTCGAAGGAAGTGGGTTTCCCTTTGATGGACACAGCAGAGCAACTCATCGCTTGACCGGCACGCAATGGCCGGCCCAATAACAGCATCCTAACGGCTTATCGGTCCCTCTGTCCCGCCGCAGGGCAAGAAAAGCGCCGGATATGAAGGGCCCCGCGGACTTTAGGGGTAAGTCCGCGGGGCCGGGGGAATCGGAGACCCAGGGGAGAGGTCCGATTCCGGGTGGCGACCCAGGGAGGTGGGCGCCACAGGGGGATGCCGTTGCGTGCATCCAATCGTTAGAACGCGCCATGCCCGGAAAAGTTGCACGAGGCTGTGCGAGCGTCAGTTTGTGGTCAGCAATGATTCATGCGCTGATGCGCAGGAGAGAAAGCGCACTACCCCATCAATGCGCTTCATCCCAGTTTTTGCCGACGCCCACTTCCACCACCAGCGGCACGCGCAGTTCCGCCGCGCTGGACATACGCTGACGGATCGCTTCGCGCACGGTCGGAACGGCGTCGGCCCGCACTTCGAACACCAGTTCGTCGTGGACCTGCATGAGCATGTGCGCGTCGTCGCGACCCTTCAACCAGGCGGCCACGGCGATCATGGCGCGCTTGATGATGTCGGCGGCGGTGCCCTGCATCGGTGCGTTCACGGCGGCGCGTTCAGCGCCGGCGCGTATGGCCTGGTTGCGCGAGCTCAGGTTTTCCAGGTACAGGCGCCGCCCGAACAGGGTTTCCACGTAGCCGTCGCGATGCGCTTGCTCACGCGTGGCTTCCATGAAGGCATGCACGCCCGGATAGCGCGAAAAATAGCGCGCCATGTAATCGCTGGCCTCGCCGCGATCGATGCCCAGCTGGCGTGCGAGGCCGAACGCGCTCATGCCATACATCAGGCCAAAGTTGATCGCCTTGGCGGCGCGGCGCTGGTTGCTGCTCACTGCCGCCGCTTCGAGGCCGAATACTTCCGCGGCGGTGGCGCGGTGGATGTCGTCGCCGGCATGGAAGGCGCGCAACAAGCCTTCGTCGCCGGACAGATGCGCCATGATGCGCAGCTCGATCTGCGAATAGTCCGCTGCCATCACCTGCCAGCCATCGGGTGCGATGAACGCCTGGCGGATGCGCCGGCCTTCCTCGGTACGCACCGGAATGTTCTGCAGATTGGGATCGGTGGAAGAAATGCGGCCGGTCGCTACCGCGCCCTGGTGGTAGCTGGTGTGCACGCGACCGGTGCGCGGATTGACGATCTCGGCGAGCTTTTCCGTGTAGGTGGAACGCAGCTTGGCCAGGCCGCGGTAATCCAGGATCAGCCGCGGCAGCGCATGCTCCTGTGCGATCGCTTCGAGCGCTTCCTCGTTGGTGGAAGGTTGCCCGGTCGGTGTTTTCAGTTTGGCCGGCAAGCCCAGTTCGTCGAACAGGATGGCTTGCAACTGCTTGGGCGAATCGAGATTGAACTCGTGCCCGGCCGATTGCCATGCTTCCTGCTGCAGCTCGTGCATGCGCTTGCCGAGCTGCTGGCTTTGCTTGCGCAGTTCATTCCCGTCGATCAGCACACCGCGCTGTTCCATGCTCGCCAGCACCGACACCACCGGTATTTCGATTTCCTCGTAGACCTTGCGCAGCTTCGGTTCGCTTTCCAGTTGCGGCCAAAGCGCGTGGTGCAGGCGCAAGGTGATGTCGGCATCTTCGGCGGCATAGTTGCAGGCGGTGTCCAGGTCCACCTGCGAGAACGAGATCTGCTTGGCGCCCTTGCCGGCAACCGCTTCGTATTTGATCGTGTCGTAATCGAGGTAGCGCTTGGCCAGCGAATCCATGTCGTGGCGCGTGGCGGTGGCGTTCCACACGTAGGATTCCAGCATGGTGTCGTGCTTCAGGCCCTGCACCACGATGCCGTAGTGCGACAGGATGTTCATGTCGTACTTGGCGTGCTGGCCGACTTTCGGTCGGGCAGGATCTTCGAAGATCGGCTTGAGCGCGGCCAGCACCTCCTCGCGCGAAAGTTGCTTGGGTGCGCCGGGATAATCGTGTGCCAGCGGGATATAGCAGGCCTTGCAGGATTCCACGGCAAGACTGACGCCGACGATATCCGCCTGCATCGCATCGAGGCTGGTGGTTTCGGTATCGAAGGCGATCAGCGGCGCTTGCTTGATGCGCGCCAGCCAGGCATCGAGCTGTGCCTGGGTGGTGACCAGCTCGTATTCGCCCTTGCCCGATTCGATGCTTGGCTTGGCGGCAGCGGGTGTGGGCGCGACGCCAGGTGCTGCCGCGGGAGCGGGCGTGGTAACGACCTCTGCCGTGGCGTTTTCCAGCTCTTTCAGCGCGGCCTTGAATTCATAGCGTGTATACAGCTCACGCAAGGCTTCGACATCGGGCTCGCGCAGCATCAACTGCGGCACGGTGAAATCCAACGGGACATCGGTCTTGATCGTGACCAGCTGGCGCGACAGAGGCAACGCGGGTAGCGCTTCGCGCAGGTACTCGCCGATCTTGCCCCCGACCTTGTCGGCGTTCGCCATCACGCCATCCAGCGAGCCATATTCGGCCAGCCATTTCGCGGCGGTTTTCGGGCCGCATTTGCTCACGCCAGGAACGTTGTCGACGGTATCGCCAGTGAGGCTGAGGAAGTCGACGATCTGCTCCGGCTTCACCCCGAACTTCTCCATTACCGCCGCGCCGTCCATGGTGGTGTTGGTCATCGTGTTGATCAGCGTGATGCCGGGGCGCACCAGCTGTGCGAGGTCCTTGTCGCCGGTGGAAATCAGCACTTCGATAGCGTGCTCGTGCGCCTGGCTGGCCAGCGTGCCGATCACGTCGTCCGCCTCCACGCCGCTGACGCGCAGGATCGGAAAGCCCAGCGCGCCGACGATTTTCAGCATCGGCTCGATCTGCGCGCGCAGGTCGTCCGGCATCGGCGGGCGGTTGGCCTTGTACTGGTCGTACAGCACATTGCGGAAGGTCGGTCCCGAAGCATCGCTGACGAAAGCCACGTAGTCGGGTTTGGCCTTCAGCGTGGAGCGCAGCATGTTGACCACGCCAAACAAGGCGCCGGTGGGTTCGCCCTTGGCGTTGCTCAAGGGGGGCAGCGCGTGGAAGGCGCGGTAGAGGTACGACGAGCCGTCGATGAGCGTGAGTTTTGGCATGCCCGGATTCTAGTGGAAGGCAGGGAGCGCGTAGGCTGGGATGGCAATCCCAGCATCGGGATGCCGGGTGAAAGTGGACGTTATCATCCCAACCATCGGGAAACGCCTGGTGCGCATGGCATGCCAGTCATTCACCGCCGGGCGAACCACGCACTGTTATGCTTTTGTGACCTTGACGAGGCTTCCCCGCCATGAAATGTGTAGCCTGCTTGCTAGCCCTTACTGTTCTGGCCGCCTCTTCGGCCTACGCGCAGACGTCCTCCAATTCTTCCGGCACGCCGCATTTCGCACCCGCGCCGCCGCCGCCGGGCATGAACGATCCGGGCGTGAATCCGGCCAAGGAGCCAGCCGCTGCCAGCACCAGCAGCAAGCCGGTATCCAGCCCGGCCGAACTGGAGCCCAGCCATTTGCCCGGCAAGCCGATCCCGGTGCCGAAGGTGGCAGGGGCGCCGGCGCCGCATGATGCCCATGGCCAGACACCGCCGGACGTGTCGGTGCGGCAGGAAGGTGAGAACACCATCCAGGAATACCGCCAGAACGGCCGCGTCTACATGGTGGTGGTAACGCCTAAGCACGGTCCGCAGCAGGTGTACAACGTGGATGAAAACGGCTACATGTTCGACCCGGTCAGCCGCACGCGGGTGAAGCCGGTGCAATACAAGGTCTTGGAGTGGGGCAATCACAAGCCGGCTACGGAATCGTCGACGGAAGACAACGGTCAATGACACCCGGCGCATGAACCTGCGCGAAAGCTGGTTGCTGTTCGCCCTGGGCTCGGCGTTCTTCGCCGCGCTCACGGCCTTGTTCGGCAAGCTGGGCGTGGCGGGCATCAATTCCAATCTCGCCACTTTCATTCGCACCCTGGTGATCCTCGCGGTCACCGCCGGCATCCTCAGTCTGCGCTCGGAATGGGCGAAACCCGCTGGCTTGCCATGGCACAGCTGGATGTTCCTGGTGCTCTCAGGCATTGCCACCGGACTTTCGTGGCTGTGCTACTACCGTGCGCTGCAATTGGGCCCGGTAAGCAAGGTGGCGCCGATCGACAAGCTCAGCGTGGCTATCGCGATCGTGCTGGGCTTGGCTGTGCTGGGTGAAAAGCCGAGCTGGCCGCTGCTGGTCGGCGGCCTGCTGATCGTCGCCGGTTCCCTGGTGATCGCCCTGTTCTGAACGTAGGCTGGGATGGCAATCCCAGCACTGCCGCCCGCGCGGGAATGGCGGCATGTGAGTTACGTGTTGACGCGTCTTCAGCGTGCGGGATCCAACTCGACGTAATGACGAAAGATGCCTTCTTGATTGAATGGAATACGTCGTGGCGAAGCAAGATACGCCGCGATATTCGGCCGATTGGCAATACGCTCGGCCAAGGCGCGCAAGCGTGGAATTCGCTTCTGCATACGACGCATCGCATTGGGAAAGGCGTAGTCCAGTCCGCTGATCAGCTGGAACAGCGATAGATCGACATACGAATGGCGCGAAAGCGCCTGCCGACCGTTGCCACGTTCCAGCACCTGCTCGAAATAGGCGAGGAATTTCGGCAGCCGCTCCTCGCGAAACGCCTGGCTGCGCTTGCGTGCGGCGGCACGCTGCTGTTCGTAATACATGTCGGCGCCAATCGGATGATGCGTGTCGTGAATTTCCACTACGAAATCGGCAATCGTCAGCTGCAGCTGCTGCGCATAGATTTCCGCCATTTGCCCGCCGGGCACCAGCCCCAGATGCGGGCCGAGATAGGCCAGGATGGTCGGCGTCTGCGCGATCACCAGTCGGCCGGCCTTGAGAAACGGTGGCGCGAAGGGCAAGGCGCCATCCTGCTTGCCACGCAAGAACGACATGATCGCTTTATCGCCGCGTTCGCGCGCGATGTCGAGGTAGTCCGCGCCGGCGTCTTCCAGGGCGAGGCGCACGTATTCGCCGCGGCCCTGAATGCCGGTCCAGTAATAGAGTTCGTAACGCATGTTGATCTCCTGCTGACCTTTCTCGATTACGGGAGTACACGCCGATTCATCAAATCAGAACGTGCCTCTAAGAATTGAGAAGGAGAAGAGAGGCTTCAAGTCGATGTAAGCGTGCCCTTGGCCGCCAACTCGCGCAAGCGATTCCACACGAGTGTCGCCAACGGCGAAAGTGAACGCTGGCGGCGATGAATCAGCATGATGGCTCTGCGCTCGGTAGGAATTAGCGGCCGTACCGCGAGCGTGGTCGGCGGAGAGGAGAGCGTGGGTGTCACCGTCACGCCCAGTCCGGCTTCCACCATACGGAAGGCGGTGTGGGGATGGCCGGTTTGTTGCACCACATTCGCTTGCACGCCATGTCTTTGCAGCAACTGATCGATCAGCCGCCGGCTGCCGGATGAATAGTCCAGCAGCACTAACGGCTGCCCTTGCAGTTTCCGCCATGACACGGTCTTGTGTTGTGCCAGCGGATGATCCGGACGGCAGGCGAGGCAAAACGGATCGTGCATGATGACCTCGCTGTCGAACTCACCGGCTTCCGGTGGCTCAATGGCGAGCCCGAAATCCACCTCGCCGCCGCGCACGCTGTCCAGTACCAGGGTTTGCGATTGGTCATGCAGCTGAATGGTGAGTTCCGGATACTCGCGCACGCAGTCGGCAATGCACAGCGGCATCAGGCTCGCCGACAGTGTCGGTACCGAGGCGATGCGGATCTTGCCACGCCGCCGCTCGCCTTCGGAATGGACATGATCGAGCACGCCTTCCAGCTCATCCAGCACGCGCTCGATCGCGCTTTCCAGATAGCGCCCGGATTCGGTGGGCACCACCTCGCGCGTGCTGCGATCGAACAGGCGCACGCCAAGCTCGGCTTCGAGCTCGGCCACCTGCCTGCTTACGGCGGGCTGGCTCAGATGCAGATGCTCGGCGGCGCGGCGGAAATGGCGCTGCCGCGCCACCGCCAGGAAAACCCGCAACTGCCGGAGATTGACATTCATGCTCATAATGGATCAATAGATACGATAAGGTGATTTGAATTATCAATAGCCCTGCGTTGAAATAACGCCAATCCCCCGCTGTTTCTCTTTGCAGCCATGTCACTGCGCCGTTTCCTGCCCGATAATTTCACCCTTTGCCTGATCGCCAGCGTGATCACGGCCAGCCTATTGCCGTGCCGGGGCGGGGCTGCCGTGGCGTTCGATGGGCTGACCAACCTGGCCATCGCACTGCTGTTTTTCCTGCACGGCGCCAAGCTTTCGCGCGAAGCGGTGATCGCGGGGGTGACGAACTGGCGTTTGCACCTGACGGTGCTTGCCAGCACCTTCGTCCTGTTCCCATTGTTGGGCTTGTTGCTGAAGCCACTGCTGTTGCCACTAGTTACGCCCGCGCTCTATGTGGGCATCCTGTTTCTGTGCACTCTGCCATCGACGGTGCAATCCTCGATTGCGTTCACCTCGATCGCGCGCGGCAATGTACCGGCGGCAGTGTGTTCCGCTTCAGCGTCGAGCCTGATCGGCATCGTGGTGACGCCGTTGCTGACAGGGCTGATGGTGCAGGCGCACGGCCAAGGCGGCTTGTCCTGGCACTCAGTCGGCGCCATCGTGCTGCAGCTGTTCGTGCCGTTCGTGGCGGGACAGATCGCTCAGCGCTGGATCGGTGGCTGGGTGCAGCGACATCGGCCGCTGATTGGCCTGGTCGACCAGGGCTCGATCTTGCTGGTGGTGTATACCGCGTTTAGCGCGGCCGTGCTGCAAGGTTTGTGGAAGCAGTTGCCGCTGCCGGTGCTTGGCGGCCTGCTAATCGTCAATGCCGTCCTGCTTGCCATTGCGCTGCTGGCTACGCGTTACGGTTCACGCGCGCTGGGCTTCGATCGCGAAGACGAAATCACCATCGTATTTTGCGGCTCCAAGAAGAGCCTGGCCAGCGGCATACCGATTGCAAACCTGCTGTTTCCCGCGCCGATGCTGGGCATGATCGTGTTGCCGATCATGTTGTTTCACCAGATGCAGTTAATGACGTGCGCGGTGTTGGCGCGGCGGTATGCGCGGCGTGCCGAAGCCCGGCGCGAGGTAGCCAACGGACAAACGGTGATCGCCGAGCGGTGAGATTCAACTGTTCGGCAAGCGCATGCAACCCCACCCCAGCCCTCCCCTGCCAAGCAGGGGAGGGAGCGCATCGTGGCGAGCGTCAGTGGCGGAAATGGCGCATGCCGGTGAATACCATCGCCATGTCGTGTTCGTCCGCAGCGGCGATCACTTCCGCATCGCGCATCGAACCGCCCGGCTGGATCACGGCGCTAATGCCTGCCGCCGCCGCCGCATCGATGCCGTCGCGGAACGGGAAGAAAGCGTCGGAAGCCATCACCGAGCCGCGTACTTCCAGTTTCTCATCCGCCGCCTTGATGCCGGCGATGCGCGCGCTGTATACGCGGCTCATCTGGCCGGCACCGATGCCGATGGTCTGGCGGTTGCGCGCGTACACGATGGCGTTGCTCTTCACGTACTTGGCGACCTTCCAGGCGAAGATCAGGTCGTCGATTTGTTCCTGCGTAGGAGCGCGGCGCGTAACGATTTTAAGATCTGCTGCGCCGACCATGCCGCGATCGGCTGTTTGCACCAGCAAGCCGGAACCGACGCGGCGCAGGTCGTAGGCGCCGGCAGCACTCGTGTTGTCCGTGGGCACAGGAATATGCAGCACGCGAACGTTGCTCTTCTTGGCGAAGGCTTTCAGCGCGTCGGCGGAATAAGCAGGGGCCAGTACCACTTCGATGAACTGGCGCTCCACCATCTTCTGTGCCGTGGCGCCATCGACTTCGCGGTTGAACGCGATGATGCCGCCGAAAGCGGAGGTGGGATCGGTCTGATAGGCCAGGTCGTAAGCGTGGCCGATGCCCTCCAGGCTTACCGCCACGCCGCAGGGATTGGCGTGCTTGACGATCACGCAGGCCGGCTTGGTGAAGCTGCGCACGCACTCCCATGCCGCATCCGCATCGGCGATGTTGTTGAAAGAGAGTTCCTTGCCCTGCACTTGCTGGAAGGTGGCGAGCGTGCCGGGTGCGGGTTGCAGATCGCGATAGAAGGCGGCTTGTTGATGCGGGTTTTCGCCATAACGCAGATCCAGCGTCTTGACGAAGCGGCTGTTGAGCTGGGCAGGGAAGGCATCGTGGCCGGCGACGGCGTCTTGCGCATCGTTGAGTTCAAGGCCCGAGAGGTAGTCGCTGATCGCCGCGTCGTAATTGGATACGCGGTTGAACGCAGCCACCGACAGCTTGAATCGCGTGGCGCGGCTCAAGCCCCCATGCTGCTCGAACTCCGCCAAGGCTTCCGCGTATTGATCGGGCGAAGTAAGTACGCCGACGTCGTTCCAGTTCTTGGCAGCGGAGCGCAGCATGGCCGGGCCGCCGATGTCGATGTTCTCGATCGCCTGCTCCAGGCTGCAATCGGGCTTGGCCACGGTGGCTTCGAACGGATACAGGTTCAACACCAGCAGGTCGATCGGTGCTATGCCCAGTTCGGCCATCACTGCGTCGTCAGTGCCGCGTCGGCCGAGCAGGCCGCCATGCACCTTGGGGTGCAAGGTCTTGACCCGACCGTCCATGATTTCCGGAAAACCCGTCACGTCGCTGACATCCTTGACCGGTATTCCGGCTTCGCGCAACGCCTTGGCGCTGCCGCCGGTGGAAAGCAGCTCCACCTTTGCCGCAGCCAGGCGTTGGCCCAGTTCAATCAGCCCGGTCTTGTCCGAGACGCTGATCAAGGCGCGGCGGATGGGAGTGACGGCAGGTGCGGGCATGGCGGCTTCCGAGACGTGAAAGCCACGCATTATAGCGCGATATGGCAGGTGTTTGGACGGCTAAACAGGGGCGGCCGGACCCGGCCTTGGGCTTACAGCAGGCCGTGTTGGGCGAGCTTCTTGCGCAGCGTGGCGCGATTGATGCCCAGCACCGCCGCGGCGCGGCTCTGGTTGCCATCGTGGAAAGCCAATACTTCACGCAGCAACGGACCTTCGACTTCGCGAATCACCAGCGCATGCAAACCTTCGTCGCACGACGTATCGCCAATGTCCGCCAGGTAGCGGCGCACTGTACGGCTGACGCATTCACTCAGTGCGCTCTGCGACGAGGATTCGCGAACAGCCTCGTTGGCAGGCAGTCTGACGGCGTTCAAGGACATTTCCCCTCACGTACTCCATACGCAACGGCTGCATGGGCCGTCGCCATGTTTTGGCAGTTACCGCTTGCGCGGCGGGTAGGCGTTGCACGCCGGGGAACAGGACATTCCTTTAGCGCGAGGGACCGAGTGTACTCGTGACGGGCGACAAAATTAAGAGCCTTCCGACATGAAAAGTCTTGCAAGCGCATAACGCCATACCGAACAGGCACTAAGCCGCTGTTATTCAAATTCCATGTCAAAGGCGACCGCTTGATGCCCCGGATCCTCCACCTCGAAGACCAGGGCGGTAGTGGCGCCCGGCGCGAGGCCGCGGTGCAAGGCTTCGACGTCGTCGAGGTATTCAAAAGGATTAAGGCGGCGCATGGCGATCACCTTGCCGTTACCGTCGGTCAGGCGAAGGATGACCATCGGCCAGGGTTGGGTGAACGTTGCATCGTTGCGCAGCGTTGCACTGATCAACAATGCGCCCGGAACCGAGGGATGCGTTTGCACGTCGCGTGCCAGCAGATGCAGCTTGCCAACATCGCGCACCATCGGCACGCGGCATTGCAGGACGGCACATGCTTGCCGCAGCCAAGGGCCGACGGTGGGGTCAGCGATCAAGCTGTCGCGCAAGGCCCATCCCATTTGCGCTGCAAGACCGAGCAGTAACACTGCGCATGCGACGATCCATGGCCAACGGCGCGGCCGCTCGCGATGCGGGTTCCTCGCAAAGCGCGGGGTCACCACCAGATCGGCGAAATCGTCGCGCATCGGCGGCGTTTCGGCCGGTTCGGGCTCGGTCTTTGCTTTGGGGCGAAACACCGCCAGCTCCAGGCGTGGCGGCTCCACGCCTGGCTCATTGACAGGCAGTTCGTGGAACGGCTCCGGCGGCAACTGATCGGCCAACGTGGCGATGCTGTCGAAGCCCGTACCGCAATGCCCGCACATGACGAAGCCGTGCGCCTGCGCGAGCGTGCGCGCATCGACTGAAAACACGGACAAGCATTCAGGGCATTGCGTATACATGCGGAATGCGGGAACTAGTGTCCGGCAAGCTTAGCAGGGTAGCGGGCAATCAAATGCGGCGCCGGCCGCTGATGCGCACCCAATCTTCGTTCACATCCACACGCAACTGATCGAACCATTCGGCATAGCGCTCGAGCAGTTCCTCGTGCTGGCCCTTGAGGATGCCGGACAGCGCAAAGGGCGCGCCCGGCCTGGCCAGTGCAGCAAAAGTGGGTGCCAGCTCGTCGAGCGGGCCGGCCAGGATATTGGCGACGAACACGTCGGATACTTCGCCGGCAAAGTCTTCGGGTAGGAACAATGCCAGTCTGTCGCCGACGTTGTTGCGCTCCGCGTTGTCAGCAGAGGCTGTCAAAGCTTGTGGGTCGTTGTCTAGGCCAATCGCGGATGCCGCGCCCAGCTTCAGGGCGGCGATGGCCAGGATGCCCGAGCCGCAGCCGTAGTCGATCACGCGCTTGCCGGTGAGATCCAGGCTGTCCAGCCATTGAAGGCATAACGCTGTAGTGGGATGCGTGCCGCTGCCGAAGGCGAGGCCAGGATCGAGCTGCACGATCGCCAGCTCGTCATCTTCCGGCGGCGCTATGTTCCACGGGTAGATCCATAGTCGGCGACCGAACGGCATCGGCTTGAACTGGTCCATCCATGCTCGTTCCCAGTTCTCATCGGCTACGTCATGGAAGCTGAGCTGATCGGGTTCCAGAAACGGCAGCAGTTCGCCCAGTGCTTCGCTCAGGCCGCGGCGGTCGGTATCGGCCTCGAACAATGCATTCAAGGTGATCGTTGGCCACAACGGCAATTCACCCACGCCCGGTTCGAAAATTGCCTGCTCATCCGGCGTTTCGGCGTTGGCGTCGCGCAAGGTGATCGATAGCGAACCGAGATCTTCCAGGGCCTCTTCCACGCGGGGCTGTTGTTCGGCGCGGACGGTCAGGGAGAGTTCGAGCCAGGGCATCGGTGTTCCGGAAGGTAGGGTACGGCGCTATTTTCCCTCTCCCCGTCGGGGAGAGGGTAGGGTGAAGGGTGAGTCTTGCGACGAAGCTCAACTTTGCGAATCAATGCCCGCTATGCGGATGTTCCTTGTGCTCGGCCATCCGCTTCTCCAGGTAGTGAATGTTCTGTCCACCTTGCTGGAAACCCACGTCGGACATGATGCGCTGCTGCAGCGGAACGTTGCACTTCACGCCTTCGATCACCGTCTCGGCAAGCGCCAGGCGCATGCGCGCAATCGCGGTTTCGCGATCGGGACCGTGCACGATCAGCTTGCCGATCATCGAATCGTAATTGGGCGGAATGCGATAGCCGTCGTACAGATGCGTATCCACGCGCACGCCGGGGCCGCCTGGTGCTTCGAAGCGCTTGACGGTGCCGGGCGAGGGCATGAAGGTTTCCGGATCTTCCGCGTTGATGCGGCACTCGATCGCGTGGCCGTGGATCTTGATGTTTTCCTGCTTGAGCGAAAGCTTTTCGCCGGCGGCGATCAACAGTTGCTCGCGCACCAGGTCCACGCCGGTGATCAGTTCGGTCACCGGATGCTCCACCTGGATGCGCGTGTTCATCTCGATGAAGTAGAAGCGGCCGTTCTCGAACAGGAATTCGAACGTGCCCGCGCCGCGATAGCCGATGCGCAGGCAGGCGTCCACGCACACCTGGCCAATCTGCGCGCGCTGCTCCGGCGTGATGCCGGGGGCGGGGGCTTCCTCGACCACTTTCTGGTGACGGCGTTGCATCGAGCAATCGCGTTCGCCCAGGTGAATCGCGTTGCCCTGGCCGTCGGCGAGCACCTGGATTTCCACGTGGCGCGGATTTTCCAGGAATTTCTCCATGTACACCTGATCGTTGCCGAAGGCCGCCTTGGCTTCCTGCTTGGTCATGGTGATGGCGTTGCCCAGATGCGCCTCGGTGCGCACCACGCGCATGCCACGGCCGCCGCCGCCGCCGGCGGCCTTGATGATCACCGGGTAGCCGATCTCACGCGCGATGCGCATGTTTTCTTCGACGTTGTCGCCGAGCGGGCCGCCGGAGCCGGGCACGCACGGCACGCCGGCGGATTTCATGGCGCGGATCGCTTCGACCTTGTCGCCCATCATGCGGATCACGTCGGCGGTCGGTCCGATGAAGATGAAGCCGGACTGTTCCACCTGTTCGGCGAAGTCGGCGCGCTCGGCCAGGAAGCCGTAGCCGGGATGGATCGCGTTGGCGTCGGTGATTTCCGCCGCGGCGATGATGCGCGGAATGTTGAGATAGCTGTCGACCGATGGCGCCGGGCCGATGCAGATGGCTTCATCGGCCAGGCCCACGTGCTTGAGATTGCGATCGGCGGTGGAGTGCACCGCCACGGTTCGGATACCGAGGCTGTGGCACGCGCGCAGGATGCGCAATGCGATTTCGCCGCGATTGGCGATAACGACCTTTTCGAGCTTCTGCATAGTCGTCGGGCCGTTCAGGCGATCACGAACATCGGCTGGTCGAATTCCACCGGCTGGCCGTTGTCGACCAGGATGGCCTGCACGGTGCCGCCGACTTCGGCCTCGATCTGGTTGAACATCTTCATCGCCTCGATGATGCCAAGCGTTTCGCCGACCTTCACCTGCTGGCCCACCTTCACGAAAGCGGCGGCGCCCGGGCTGGCCGAGGCGTAGAAGGTGCCGACCATCGGCGCCTTCACCACATGGCCGGCCGGCAGATTGCTGGCCGCCTCGCCGCTTTCGGCAGCGGGGGCTGCCACAGGTGCCGGGGCAGCCGCCGGGAGCGGTGCGGGCATGTGCATGGCGGGCGGTGCGGCGACGGTGATGCTGCCCTTGGGGACGCGCGACAGACGAACGACTTCCTCGCCTTCCTTGATTTCCAGTTCGGCGAGGTTGGACTCCTCGAGCAGGTCGATCAGTTTTTTGATCTTGCGCAGATCCATGGGGCTTTGCCTTCTTAAGGGTCTGGACCGCAGCTTGGCGGCCGGAAAGTGAAAGAAAACGGTAGGTGCCGGCTAGCCGGCAGGCTTGGATTCAAGTTTGGCCAGGGCCGCGTCCAGCGCCAGGCGGTAGCTGGCGCTGCCGAAACCGCAGATCACGCCCACTGCCAGGTCGGACAGGTAGGAGTGGTGGCGGAAGGGCTCACGGGCATGCACATTGCTCATGTGCAGCTCGATGAAGGGGATGGCCACCGCGGCCAGCGCGTCGCGCAGCGCCACGCTGGTATGGGTAAAGGCGCCCGGATTGATCAGGATGACCGCCACCTGTTCGTCGCGCGCCTGGTGGATCCGGCCGATCAGCTCATGCTCGGCATTGGACTGGTACCAGGCCAGCTCATGCCCGGCTGCCTGGGCGCGTTGCGCCAGCTGGTTGTTGATGTCGGCCAGCGTCTCGCGGCCGTAGATGTCCGGTTCGCGTACGCCGAGCAGGTTGAGGTTGGGTCCATGCAGGACCAGCAGCTTCGCCATAGGCTCCGGCATCCCCCGGGTGTCCAGAATCGGCGAGAGTGTGCTCGGTGTCGGGAGTGTTGTCCAGTTCGGCGCAGTTCGGCGATGTTTGACGGAGAAAGAAGATGTTAAACGTGCGTCGACGTATGGCGGTGCAAATGGCGTCAGGGCGTGCTTGTCGGCGAAAGCCAGCGCTCCAGCTGGCCCGGCTTCAGCCGCCCCCGTTTCATGGCCAGGATCTTCCCGTTTTCGTCCAGCAGCACATTAAAAGGCAGGATTCCATCCAGGTCGCCGAAACGCAGCGTGGTGCTGGGCGAGTCCAGCTGGCCTAACAGGTTCGGGTAGCTCGCCGGGTGCTCGGCCAAGTAGGCGCGTACGGCGCCCGGCTCATCCATGGCAATACCCAGGATGATCACGCCCTGATCGGCGAACTTGCGCTGGGCGGCATTCAGGCGGGGCATCTCTTCCCGGCACGGGCCACACCAGGTGGCCCAGAAATTCAGCAGCAGGCGCTTGCCCTGGTAGCCGGAGAGCCGGCGCTCGTGGCCATTGAGATCGACCAGGGCCACGTCCGGACGAAGATCGCCGACGTCCGCTACATGCACGCCGGCTGGCACGCGCGCCAGCCGTCTTGCATGTTGCACCCAGCCGCCGGCGATGGCGGCCAGCAGGGCCAGGGCGAGAATGAAAAGGTTGGGGCGACTCAACATGGGAGCGGAGCGGGACGGCGCGTAGGCTGGGATGACAATCCCAGCACCGCCATGCATGCAACGCAAGCGATGCCGGGATCGGGCATCCCAACCTGCATGTTTACTTCGCAGCCGCGGTCAACGCCTGCTCCACCAGCGAGTAGGTCAGCACCGTGGGCAGCTTGCGGCCAACGCTGCCGTCCTTGGGAAACACCACGTACAGCGGCACGCCCGGCGAGTGGTATTGCTGCAGGAAGCTGGAGATGGCCGGGTCCTCGTTGGTCCAGTCGCCCTTCATATAGACGGCGCCGGTACGCTTGAGCAGCGCCTTGAAGTCATCGCCGTCGAGCACGGCGTGTTCATTGGCCTTGCAGGTGACGCACCAATCGGCGGTCATGTCGACGAACACCGGCGTGCCGGCCTTGCGCAGCTCGGCGAGCTTGTCCGGCGAGTAGGCGACGACGCCATCCGTGCTTGCCGTCGCCTGCGCAGCGAGAGGCAACGTGGCGAGGTAATACAGCGGCGCCACGGTGAATAATGCGAGCACGGCCACCAGTATGCGACTCAGTGCGCCGCGATAGCGGCTGCGTTCGAACCACCAAAGCGTCGCCGCCAACAGTACCGCGGCAACCAGCAGCAAGCCGACTGCATCCGCGCCGCGCTGATGCGCGAGCACCCACGCCAGCCACGCCGCGGTGAGGTACATCGGAAAGGCCAGCACTTCCTTCAGTGTTTCCATCCAGCGACCGGGACGCGGCAGCCAGCGCGACAAGGCCGGAACGAAGCCTATGGCCAGGAACGGCAGCGACAAACCTATTCCCAGCGCGAGGAACACGCAGATGGCGCTGGCGATCGGCGCTACCAATGCATACGCCAGCGCGGTGCCCATGAACGGCGCCGTGCAAGGACTGGCCACTACCACCGCGAGCACGCCGGTAAAGAAATCGCCTGCCGGGCCGGAGCGATTGGCGAGCGAGCTGCCGGTATTGCCCAGCGATGCGCCGAATTGCACCACGCCTGACATCGACAGCGCCACAGCCAGCATCACCAGCGCGAGCACGGCGACCACCAGCGGACTCTGCAGATGCGCGCCCCATGCCGTTTTCAGTCCAATGATCACGCTGCCCAGCACAGCGAAGCTCACCAGCACGCCGGCCGTGTACATCAAGGCGTGCAGGCGTCGCCGTGCAGGATTCTCACCGCTCTCGATCAAGCTGATCGCCTTGATCGACAGCACCGGCAACACGCAGGGCATCAGGTTCAGCACCAGGCCTCCACCCAAGGCGAGCAGCAAGGCGTAAAAAAAGTTGACGTCGAGCGAATGGTTTTGCGTGGCGTCGCCCGGCGGCATTTCCGGCGCCGGATTGGCCGCCGTTTGCATGCTCGTGCTGGTGCCGCCACCCAGATCGACATGCGCTTCGCGGGTCATCAGCGGATAGCACAGGCCGCCTTCCTGGCAACCCTGGAAGCTTGCTACCAGCGCGAGCGACTTCATGCCGCTGGTATCGCCGTTGATGCCGACCGGCAAAGCCAGTTCATCGAAGTACACGGTGGTCTTGCCGAAATGCGCATCCTCATGGCTGGTGCCGGCCGGCCAGGCCGGCGACAGCGAAAGCTTCGGCGCGTCTTTGACGGAGAGCTTGGTCTGGTCCCGATACAGGTAATAACCCTTGGCGATGGTCCAGCGCAGCAGCAGATGGTTGGCGTCTTGCGCGATCGCATCGAGCTGGAAAGCTTGTTCCGCCGGCAGCGGCTCATGGCTGCCGCCGCCCAATGGCTGGGCGCCCGAATGGAACAGATCATTGAGTTTGTTCGACGGCGGCGCGCCAGCTGCGGCGGGGACCGGCAGCGAGAGTTGTTCGGTATGCGGCGGATAACAGATCTTCGGATCGGTCTCGTGGCAGCCCTGATAGCGCACGCTCATCACCAGCGTGGTGGTGCCGGGTGCGAGCGTGTAAGGAATGCTCGCGTCCACGCCATGGTGATACGTCTGAACCGGTCCGAGGTAGGGATCGTTGTGCTTTTCGCCATCGGGCAATTTGGCTTCGCCCAGCGTGACGCCGTTGCCGCCCTTGAACGCCATGCGTCCGCGGTACAGGTAGTAATCCTGCGCGATCGTCCAGTGCAGCTTGATCACGCCGGGTGTGCTGGCGTCGGCGCTGAGCTTGTAGGCCTCGGTGACCGGCAGCAGATTGTCTTCGGCGTCCTGGGCCAGGGCCTGCATGCCGAACGCCAGGGTCAGCAGGGTGAAGAGATAAGCGGCGACGCGGCCGTAACGAAGCGAGCGCATTCCAACTCCAGTCATGGGGATCGCGTGGGGGCGCGACCAGGATTATGGACCAGCTCGCGAGCGGAGCTGGCTTCTATTCGACCGCGTTCAGCGGTGTGGGTGCCGCAGAGCGGCGGATTTGCAGCATGCCGGTGGTGAGCGCCACGCCCAGCAGGATCACCGAGCAGCCGCCGGCCATCGCCAGCGTGATCTTTTCGCCCAGGAACAGCGCACCCCACACCACGCCAAAGACGGGGATCAGGTAAAGCACTGCCATCGCCCGGGTTGAGCCGATGCGCGCCAGCAACCGGTAAAACAACACGTAGGCCAGGGTGGTGCAGGCTGCGGCCAGACCGAACATGGCAAGCCATGCCTGCAGCGAGGGTGACTGCGCCGGCCACATCCAGGCGGTGAAGGGCAACAGCATGACGGCTGCCGCGACCTGGCTGCCGATCGCTACGGTGAGCGGCGATACGCTCTGTACACGCCGATGGCTGTAGTGCGCGCCGAAGGTGTAGCAGACGTTGGCGCCCACACAGGCCGCCATCGCCCAGCCAATGCCGGCACCGCCGTGGCCGAAGCCCATGCTGCCGCCGATCAGCCACGCTACGCCGGTCAGGCCGATCACCAGTCCGCTCGCCTGCGCAGCGTTCAAGCGTTCGCCCAGCAACAACCAGCCGGACGCGGCCACCAGCAGCGGTGCGATCGCGTCGAAGATGGCCGACAGCCCGGACGGCAGATACTGCGCGGCGTAGGAAAACAGCACGAACGGCAGCGCCGAATTCGCCAGGCCGATCAAGGCGACCGAACGCCAATTGGCACGCAATTCCGCCAGCCGCTCGCGTGACATCAGCAAGGGGATGCAGCAGATCGCGGCCCCGATCGCCCGCATGCCCGCCAACGCCATGCTGCCGAACTGCGCCGCGCCCATGCGCATGAACAGGAACGAGGCTCCCCACAGGGCTCCGAGCAATACAAGGGTGGCGACGTCGGACTTTTTCATGGGCAATGCACTCGCGGGGGCGGTCAACCAACACTAGATCCGGGCGATGACAGGGCTTGTCAGCAGAGTTCCGCTCAGGCGCGAGCCTTGGTGTCCTGGTTGAACAGCACGTTGCGTTCTTCTTCGGACAGGGCCTGCTTGGGGGCATAGACGTTCTCGACATCCTGGTAGGTGCGCTGGGTAGCCGGTCGCGCTGCCATGGTTTCGAACCACTGCCGCAAATGCGGAAACTCGGCGAGGCGTTGTCCATGTGCTTCGTGCGGAACCACCCAGGGGTAACAGGCGATGTCAGCGATCGAGAATTCGCCGGCGATGAACGGGCGGTCGGCCAGCCGGCGGTCGAGCACGCCGTACAGGCGGGCGGTTTCGCGGGTGTAGCGTTCGATCGCGTAGGGCACCTTCTCAGGGGCGTACACATTGAAATGCCCGATCTGCCCGGCCATCGGGCCCAGACCGGCCATCTGCCAGAACAGCCATTGCAGCACCTCGGTGCGGCCGTGGAGGTCCGTCGGGATGAAGCGGCCGATCTTTTCGGCCAGATACAACAGAATCGCGCCGGATTCGAACAGCTTGACCGGTTCGTTGCCGTCCGCGGGGGCGTGATCGACGATGGCCGGGATCTTGTTGTTCGGCGAGATCGCCAGGAATTCGGGCTTGAACTGCTCGCCCTTGCTGAGGCTGACCGGTACCAGGCGATAAGGCAGCTGCGCCTCTTCCAGGAACAGCTTCACCTTTAGTCCGTTCGGCGTGGCGGCGAAATAGAAATCGATCATGGCGTGGCTACCTGTCCGGTGAGGGGGTGTTGCTTCGAGATCAGCGTAAGCAAGGTCGTGGTCTTGCAAAAGGGCCACATTAGGGCAAATCTACGGGTCCAGTTGGGTCGGAACCGGCAACGTGGAGCATCCCTTCGAATTTCCGCTTGAATTGCCGGAACGCGGCTCGCGCCAGCGCATGGCCGCGCTGCATCGCCAGCTGCGTGCCGCCATCCTCGACGGACGCTTGAAGCCCGGGCTGCGCTTGCCGGCAACACGGGAGCTGGCCGAGGCGCTGGAGGTGTCGCGCAACACCGTCGTGGCGGCCTACGACTTGCTGCTTGGCGATGGCTATATCGAGGCGCGGCGCGGCGCCGGCAATTTCGTGGCCGATCTGGCCATGCGCCGTAGCGGCCGGCATGCCCAGGCCGACAACCTTCCCCCCGACAGCCGGACTCCCGACAGCCGCCTGGCGTCGTATTGGCAAAACTTTACCAGCGTGCCCACGCCGATGCGGGCGGATGGGTTTGCCTACGACTTTCGCCTGGGCATACCCGATAGCCGCTCCTTTCCCTACGACATCTGGCGGCGTCTTTCCGCACGCGTCTTGCGCAATCTGTCCAAGGCCGCGCCGTTCTACGACCTGGCGCAGGGGCGGTTGCCCTTGCGCCAGGCGATCGCCCAGCACATCTCGTTTGCACGCGCCGTGTCGTGCGAGGCCGAGGATGTGGTCGTCACCAGCGGCGCGCAGCAGGCCTTCGACCTGCTTGCGCGCGTGCTCGTTACGCCAGGGCAAACGGTCGTGGCGGTGGAAGACCCCGGCTATCCGCCCCTGCGTGCGGTGTTTCTAGCTGCCGGTGCGCGTGTGGTCGACGTACCGGTGGATGAGGAGGGCTTGATCGTCGACCAGCTTCCCCGCGACACGAACGTGATCTACGTGACGCCTTCGCACCAGTTCCCGCTCGGCGTGGTGATGTCGCCGCATCGTCGTGTCCAGTTGCTGGAGTTTGCGCGTACGCATGGCGCCTTGGTGATCGAAGACGACTACGACAGCGAGTTCCGCTATAGCACTCGACCGCTGGATGCCTTGCAGACGCTGGATCGCGACGACAGCGTCTGCTACGTCGGCACGTTTTCCAAATGTCTGTTCCCCACCTTGCGGCTCGGCTATGCGGTCGTGCCGCCGTGGCTGCGCACCGCCTTGGCCAATGCCAAGCACCAGGCTGATTGGCATGGCGACGTGCTGGCGCAGGACAGCTTGGCGGCGTTCATTGCCGAAGGGCACCTGGTGCGTTACGTGCGACACATGCGCAAGCTGTATGCGGAGCGGCGCGATGCCTTGCTGGATGCCTTGCAGCGCTATGGCAAGGGAAAATTGCATGTGTATCCGTCGGACGCCGGTCTGCATCTGGCGGCACGGCTGGATGTACCGGTCGACAGCTCGATCTTGCTCGGGCGCGCCATGGCCAGCGGGATCAACCTGGAGCCGCTGGACTGGGATGCGAGGGATGGTGCGCTCGTGAATGGCCTTGCATTCGGCTTTGGCTTGATCGACTTGGAGCGGATCGACGAAGGCATTGCCAGCCTGATGAAGCTGATCGGGTGATACGTAGGCTGGGATGGTCATCCCGGCCTACGGTGGTCCAGCAGGATTGCCGCAAAGTGGCTCTTATCGGCGGCCCGGCAAATGGGGAGCATGCACCCACCCCACCCAAGGAGATCGTCGTGCGCATCGTGGTTCTGTTGTTTTTGTTGTTGTTCGGCACACTCGCCCAGGCCGAAACCGGTGAGCAGCATGCGCAGGCCGCCGCGCGCGGGCTGGTTGGTACGCCGGCGCCCCGGCTGGTGCTGAAGACGATCGACGGTCAAACCATCGACCTGGCCAGCTACTACGGCAAGAAGCCGGTGTATTTGAAATTCTGGGCTACCTGGTGCGTGCCATGCCGTGAGCAGATGCCCCATCTGAAGCATGTTTACGAACAGGCGGGCTCGGAGATGGCGGTGATCGCCGTCGACGTCGGTTTCGACGACAGCGTGGAAGACGTGCGTCGCTACCGCAAGGAGATGGGCTTGAAGATGCCGATCGTGTTCGACGATGGCAGCATCGGCGAGGCGTTTCATTTGCGCGTGACGCCGCAGCACGTGGTGATCGGGCGCGATGGCCGCATCCTGTACATCGGTCACGAGGCTAATGCGAAGCTGGATGCGGCCTTGCTGGCTGCGCGCAAGTCGGCCCCCGCCACTGCGGTTGCCACGGCGGCAGCAAGCGAATCCAGCGGCGCGGACAAACAATTGCCGGATTTGACGGTTCCCACTCTCTCGGGCGCGGCGTTTCATCTGCGTGACGCGGACGCCAAGAGCCATCCCACCGTGCTGGTATTCATGTCGCCGTGGTGCGAGACCTATCTGGCAAAAAGTCGCCCGGCACTGGCCGCCAGCTGCCGCGCCGTGCGAGAGCAGGTTACGGCGCTATCGACTGACGACCACGTTCGCTGGCTGGGCATCGCTTCCACCCTATGGGCAGGCAAGGACGATCTGCGTGCCTATCAACAGGAACACCACCTTGGCATGCCCTTGGCCTTGGATGACTCCGGTGAGCTGTTCCGCCGCTTTCGCGTGATGCATGTGCCCACCTTGCTGGTGTTCGATGCGCAAGGCCAGCTCGTGCGGCGCATCGAAGGGGTGGACGCGCACTTGGGTGATGAATTGAAGTCGCTGGTGGCCATGTGAATCGGGCAGGGAGATAAGTCGTGCGCTACATGACAGTCATTGCCCTTTGCATGGCGCTGGGCGTCAGCGGCAGCAGCCTCGCCGCCGAAGAGCACGCCTTGCTGACCTCGCCGTTGACGTCCGTCCACGATCGTCAGTTGCAAGCGGTCACCGTGACGTATGCGCCCGGACAGGCTTCAGCTGCGCACCGACACGGCGGCGACGCCTTTGTGTATGTGCTGAGCGGCCACATCCGCAGCCAGGTAGGCAGCGACGCTGTGCGCACGTATGGCCCGGGCGAAAGCTGGTTCGAGCCGATGGGCGCGCATCACGTCGTCAGCGGCAATGCGAGCGCCACCGAGCCGGCGACTATGCTGGTGGTCTTCGTCGCGGCTCCCAGCGCAACGCTGACGGTATGGGATCACCCGAAAACTCCGTAGGCTGGGATGCCAATCCCAGCATCGCGAAAGCTGGGATTTCATCCCAGCCTACGCTGCCTATCGCTCAGGGCGAGAACCAGGTCTTTTCAACGTGCTTGGTATCCAGGTATTCGCGCACCGAAACGATCTTGCCGGCTTGCAGCGAGATCAGGAAATGATATTGATTGCGGTACACCTTGCCGTTGGTCAATTCGCCATGACCGCTGACCTGAGCGCAAACCCGTCCGTCTTCAGCAGTAAGGCTGTGCACCGATAGCTGCAGATCGCTCTTTAGTTGCTGGCGCATGTTCGCAAGGATGCCGGCTACCCGCTTTTTATCGTGTTCGCCCGCAGCGGGAACCCCTTCAAGCTCACCGGCGATCCACCATTTCACATCATCGCTCAGCAAGGCCAGCATGCCATCCAGGTCGCCCTTGCTGATGCGCGCAAACAATTCGTTGACGACGCGCTTGTTTTCCTCGGTGTTCATCGCTTCCTCTCCTTGCTCAATGTCCGCTAGAGCGTACCCAATCCAGATAGGCCGCATGCCCGTGTTCCACCGGCACAGCGATCAGTTCGGGCAGTTCATACGGATGCAGCGCCAACAAGCGTTCCCGCAACGCATCGAAGCGTGCCGCGGTGGTCTTGATCAACAGCAGTTCCTCGCTGTCGGTGGTGACTTCGCCGCGCCAGCGGTAAGTGGAGCGGATGCCTGGGACATGATTGACGCAAGCGGCCAGGGATTCATTCACCAGCGTCTGCGCCAGCTGTTGCGCGCTGGCCGCGTCGGGGCAGGTGCAGTAGCACAGCAGTACGCGTTCGGGAGCGGACACAGGGCTTTCCTCACGAAGATGGCGGGGATGGCTGCTTCGACATCAGTCCGTAGTTGCTGAATTTTTCCAAAGCCTGCGCAACTTCGGAGTCAGTCAGCAACACCGGCTTGCCGATCTGCAGCGCCAGCGCGTATTGCCGGGCCAGGGTTTCCACCTCCACCGCCCGCCACATCGCCTGTTCCAGGTCGGGGCCGGCGGCGAGCATGCCGTGGTTGGCCATCAGGCAGGCCAGGCGCCCGTCCATGGCCCGCATCACCGCATCGGACAGCTGTTGGCTGCCATAGGTGTAGTAGTCGGCGCAGCGGATCGAATCGCCGCCGCTTACCGCGATCATGTAGTGGGCGGCCGGGATCTCCATCCGGCACATCGACAAGGCAGTGCTGTAGGGCGGGTGGGCGTGGACGATCGCATGCAGGTCGGGGCGGGCGGCGTAGATGTCGCGATGGAAGCGCCATTCGCTGGACGGGCGCAGCCCCTCGGCATGGCTGCCGTCCATGCCCACCTGCACCACGCCCTCGGGCGTGATCTCGCCGTAAGAGGTGCCGCTAGGGGTGATAAGGAAGCCGTCGCCGTGGCGCACGCTCAGGTTGCCCGAGGTGCCCTGGCTCAGGCCCGACGGGGTCAGTTTCAAGCCGTAGGCGACGACCTGCTCGCGTAATGTCTGGTCCTTGCTCACTGCGTGGCTGCCCGTTTGCTGCGATGGAAACGGGGCATCCTCGGCATTTTTGCGGCCGCTGTCGATCCTCCCTAGGGACGCTCTGATCTATTCCACGTGCCCGGCATGACGTCCAGAAGGCCCGCAGGGCGTGCCGCGCGGCACAGGGCAGACTGGCCGTCTGTTCAAGCCGCGGGGCACGCCCTGCGGGCCTTCTGGACG
>NZ_BSOA01000001.1 GCF_030160275.1 Dyella flagellata | reverse complement strand
AGCTACAACGCGCTCGGTCAGCTCACGCTGGTGCAGACTGAGCAACCCGGTGGCACGACCTACTCGCCATACGAAACCCGCAGCTACGACAACGACGGCCGCCTGGCCACCGATGTGTTCTACAACTTGCCCGGTCATCAGGGTGCGGGTACGTACAATGGTTCTGTGGTGACCTTCAGCGACGCAGGCTGGGTCCAGAGCGATACGTTCTACACCTACAACGCCGACGGTGAATTGGTCGATCAGAGCCAATACGCTGAAGAATCCGCACAAAACCTGATCACCCAATACGGCACCGGCGTGGCGAGCAGCGCCTACGCGACCCAGGACACGGCGGTGCCGAGTGCGCCATCGGGTGTCACCGCGGGCGCCTTGTATCTGACCACCGAGACCAACTACGCAGCCGCCGGCCCTGGCTACGGCTATGACGCCGACGGCAATGTGCTTGGCTATCGCGTCACTACCGGCACCACCACCCTCGTCAATGGCCAACCAAGCACCAGCACCAGTACCAGCGGGTACCTCAATAGCTACATCAAGCAGAACAGCTTGCTGCTGACTAACACGGAGCTTACGCCGATTACGGGGAGCGGCAGCCCAAGCCCTAGCACGACCAATACGTACAACGACCTGGGTGAGCTGGCGAGCAGCACGGGCATCGTCAATGGCGTCACGCAAAGCCAGGTGATGGCCTATACCTCGGGTGGTCAACTGCTGCAGAAGAGCACCACCAGCAACGGCAGCACCACGACCACCAGCTACGAATCGGTCAACGAAAACGAACTGGGTAGCGTCGATACCACCGGTGCCATCGATGTGCTTAGCACCACCGGTGGCTACAGCAACAGCAGCACCGGTACGCAAAACTACACGGTGCGGGCCGGCGACACGTTGCAAGGGCTGGCACAGGCCATCTACGGCGATAGCAACTACTACTACATCCTGGCGCAAGCCAATGGCCTGGCACCCACGGCCACGTTAACGGCCGGGATGATGTTGACGATCCCGCAGGTGACCACTGATACGAACGCGGCGAACACGTATCAGCCGTACTCGCAAGGCGCCTTGTTGAGTGGCAGCACCAATGCGCTGTACACCACGGCACAAATCCTGGCGATGTCGATCGATGCGGTGCTCAACCAGCAATCGGCGATTGCGCAGAGCGTCGCCCAGGTGGAAGAGCAGGAGCGGGAAGTGGCTGCTGCCCAAGCGCAGGCTGCACAGGCTGCACAGCTTGCCAATCAGCAAAAAGCCCAGCTGACCCAGGACGAACAGGTAACGGCGACCGCGCAACAGCAGGCGGCCAAAGCCCAGGGGGCGGCTATCGCGGCGCAAGCGGCTGAACAGCAGGCGCAGGCCGCAACCCCCGCGCAGCAGGCGCAGGCCATGGAACTTGCTAAACAAGCCGCTTACAAAGTCGAGGCCGATGCGATCAGGAAGCAGTTGGGAAGCGGTGTGAGTGAATGGACCGCGGTGTACGGTACGGACGAGGCGCTGGTCAGAGCCTACCAAACGCAGAGAGCTTGGATCATCAACAAACCGATGAGGGATGAGATTTGGTCCTCGATCGAGGACTCGGACAGTCAAGGCTTGAATTTCAGTGTACCGGACGGCGCGCCAGGAGCCGCCTATCTCCAGACTCAAACGGAGATCGATACGTACAACCAAAAAATGGCTACGCGGATGGTGGACGCTATCTACCAGGCCAGTACCAGCGCGTTCTTCAAAAATTTCACCGATAAGATGATCGAAAATCTTGTGAATAACGCCGCCACGGATGCTAGCGGTGGCGATACGACGGGAGGCGACGGTACTGACAATTCGGATGGAGGCGGAAACGGCGGCGGAACCGGTTGGTCGAACTTTAGTCTGGCGACCGCGGGCACGGGAGTCGGGGGCGATACAGGTGGCTCGGTCGGGGACCCGTCCGCTTACACCCAGCTGAGTGCGACGGCCACGCAAGATACGTCGCTATATAACCAGGACAATGCACTGGTGCAGCAGGACCGGAACAATTACCAGGCGGCGAGCGAGCAGGCGCAACAGGACAATACCCAGGTGCAGCAAGCCAGCACGCAGGCGGCACAGCTTGATGCGCAGTTGGCTCAGGAGACGAGTAGCGGTGGAGGATTGGCAACTATCGACTCCAATGGAAATGGTGGCAATCGCGACCTGTACATTGGCGATGGCGCAGCCGAACAGCTTATTGCGTCAGAAGTTGGGGTGGGGAATGCCACCGCATCGACGGATAGCAATAGCAATAACCTCGCGTCTTTCCTTGGCGGCGCGCAAATGTTGTCGGACAGCTCATCTCTTGCGAATCTTACGAACGACACTGGAGGGGCCTCTTCTGTGCTTTTGGGCGGTACGGGAGGCTCAGGGTCCCTTTCTAGTCTCACTTGCAGTGCACCTGGACTGGATGGCAATGCGCAAGGCGATCAAGGGCAGTCGAATGACCCCCTGTTGCAAAGTGCCGAAGAGTACGCCAAGCAAGGGCCCAGCCTCTATGAGATATTGAACGGCATAGGCGCTACGCCAATATCGTTTGCGTTGGGTGCCTATCAGGGTGTTCAAGATGGCGAGCAAATACTGAAAAATCAGTTCTCTGCACTTCCGGGCGAAATCCTAAACGGAATAAAATCCATTCCCGGAAAGCTTGCGGAGGCCGATTCTGGCCTCTTGAACTTCGTGTTTAACACTAGCCAACAACAGCAAGGTCAGATTGTTGGATCAATCCTTCAGGCTGTCAGTTCAAACAACATTGCAGATTCGATAAGCAGTCATTTGGATGCGTTCAATAAGTCTGTAATTAGGGAATTTCAGACCGCCACGCCCGAGCAAATGGGGTACGATACGGGCTACAACGTGACAGTAAACTCCCCTATGATAGCTGCTAACATCGCGCTAGATGGGGAGGCTGAAGCTCTTACATGTGTCGCCGACGATGGCAAGGGAATTTTCAGTGCCAGCAGTTTGGTTCCAAACTACGTAGCTACGGGAAATGCACAACCGCTTACCTACGATATCTCCGCATGGAAGAGCTACGGTCTGCCATCAGATGGATATTTCGCGCGGACACTCAACGAACAAGACGCATTTTCCTTGATGCAGGGGGATCAGGTTAACTTTGGTGGCAAGCCAGTAGATGGCTACCCTAATGGCATGGGTTTCTTGGGGTCAGCGGAGGAGGTCAGTTCCATTAACACCGGTGCCGACTACGCTAAAAGCCTGGATCTGACGTATCAGCCCAAGTACCTTCTTGAGTTCCAGCTCAACGATCCGGCGGGCCTACAGAACGTTCTTGAGGCGCCGTACAAAGAGTTTGTTCCGGGTGGGCGAACTGCAAGTGGATATCTTGAATGGAACTATCCGGGAATTAATTCGAACAATATCGTCAATTGGCGTCTGAGGGTCCTGCAATGATTCCGCTAATAGTTAAATGCCTTGATGGAACGAACAAAACTGTCGACATGGCGGATCTCCAGCGGGTTGCAAAGGGTGAGAGTGAGCTTCATCCGGGATGGAGTAGTACGCTCACCTTTTCTTCGGAGCTGAATGCGTTCATCGAGCTTTCCGGAGCGCCCGCCGATGTCAGGGGCAATAGCGAAGGCGCAGCTAATGAAGTTGAAGATGATTATGCGCTGCGGGTCTATGGTAGGACTCGCAACGGGTTGATCTAACTAGCACGCGCTCTTGCCGGCGCCCGCTTCACGCGGGCGTTGCCCCGTCCACGTCCGCCAAAGTAAAATTTCCCCACAAAACGGGGTGGTGCCCCGTCCGCGTCCGCCAAAGTAAAAATTTCCCCACAACCGGTGCCCCGTCCGCGTCCGCCAAAGTAAAAGTATCCCCACAAATGGGGTGAGTTCGTGAAGTCCAGCGAGCGAAGGCGGTCAAATAGTGATCGTCTTCGCTCTCGATCGTTTAGATATGGACTGCTCTTCTGTCGCCAAATCCTTCACTTTTGGTTGAATCTGTAATGACACACAATCCGAACACAGGGCTCTCCCCTGATAGTCGATAGCTGTCTTGCGTGCGAAGAGAAAAGTCGACTACCTTCGCACGTGATACCCCCTGAGAAGCCCATCCCAAGCAACGAATCGCACGACCGACTTCGGTGCATGCGTGGACGGATTTACACCGTGCCACGCCTCCCAAGGTGTCCAGCCATCCAAATGCTGATGAGGCCGTATGCAGTTGTACCAGAAACGGAATTCATCTAGCGCCTGATTCAAACCGAGGCCATGGTACACGGTAAGCCTATCCAGCTTTTCCTTCAACGTACCAAACAATCGTTCGATGCGGCCATTCTGCCATGGCGATCCCGGCCTGCTACGCTGATGCCGAATACCCAGGCACATCAATCCAAAGCGGAAGATGCGCGACGTGAAGCAGGCTTCGTTGTCGGTCTTGATGATGCATGGCAACCCGTGAACCTTGGCCGCTGCAATGATGGCTTCGAGCAATGCTAAGGCCGAGCGTTGCCTAATCGTATGCATCGCCAGAGCCATGCGGCTGCCTGCGTCTATCATGCCGACAATAGTGTGCGATGTGCCATGGATGTCTTCGGCACCCGTCATATCCACGCCCCAAGTGTGGTTGCGAGGCAAGGGCAGCGGCCGTCGATGTTTATACTGCTTGCTGAGTTGAAGGGCCTGGTAACGATGAGCGCGAATCTGTTCGGCCACGAAGCTCTTTCCAACACTTACGCCGACTTTGGCTTTATGCAGGCCGTTGAACGTCGCTGTCACCTTTCGCGAGCCGAAGCCGGTTTCTTGATGGATGCGAATAACCTCGTCGACCACCCACGCGGGCTTGCGTGGATGATGTCGATATGGCTTTTGCATTCGTTTACGGCGATAGCATTTTTCCTGTTGGCGATGAAGAAAATGGTGCAGCCATCGCCAGAGACAAGTGATGAGTAAATGCACTAATTTTTGCATCCGAAGATCCAATGCGGACGAGGCGCGCGACAGGATTGATCCAGCTACGAAAACCGCACACGCAAAGCGACGATCCCCTACATCATCTACCCCATCGATTTGATAGTGTGGGCATGTCACCCACGCTATCAATTTTCCCTGTGTGCGTGACCCTTGCAGCAATGCCAGGAAAAGCGTGGACCGTGAGAGTTTGCCGCTCCCACGATCCACTGAACCACAAACAACTTACGAGGAGTTGCTCATGGTCTCCAAGAATAGTACGACACGCGCACGCCCTTCTGAAACCTTCTGGCTCGGTGAGCCGCCACGGTTTCCCAAAGACCCCGAAAGAAACGAGCGGTACGCCTACTTGATGAAGTTTGCGGGTACCAGCGTGGCCATCCAGGTCATTCGAGGCTTGCTGAAGAGCAGCGAAGCCTTTAATCGCGCAAAGGCCTACAACAGGCTACCGGAACCCGGCGCATTGCCGCTTACTCCCACGCAGGTTGATGGCCTGTGTGCGGCTTTGCATTTTCTTCATCGGTATGGCGATGCCATGTTGATGAAGGAGCATGAGGGCTAGTTACTTCGCGCATGTATGGTCTCAATGCGACACGTCAACCGGAGGATGGCGTGTCGCTTGAGGATGAAGCGCGTATGCAACCTGAGTGACGATTTTTATCAGACGGGGGATTGCACCTGGCTTGAGGTAATGGGCGTCGACCAAACAGATTGCAAGGCGCCCATCCGCCACAAACGCCGTATTCCGAGTGAGGTAATTCTTCACGGACACGCCCTGGCAAATGGTGCGGCGGTATTGATCCAAGGGCTGTTGCGTGCTGCGACGCTAGCTGAGCATTCCTGTGGATGTGCTCTTGAAAAACCTAACAGATAGGTTACTATGAAAGTGTGCAAACATGACGGACTAGTGCTTGCTGTACTGACCCGCGATGAGCACTGCCCACCCCATGTCCATGTAGGGCCTGCTGAATGGAGTGCCCGCTTTAAATTCAGTTTTTGGCACAACAGCGTGTGCTTGTGGGATGTCGTGCCTGTACGGAGCAAACCGTCTGTCAAGGTGCTGGAAGGATTGCGTCAGGCGCTGATGAAGCCAGCTCATCTGCGTAAGGCTCGTGAGGCGTGGTGGTCCGCAATACAGACGATGTGTCTGGAAGACCTACAGTGGGATGTTCATTTGCAGGAGGTTGTCAGTTCGAAGGCAAGACGGGCGGGCGCGGTAAACATTCAATCAGCCAGCTTCGACGCGGTGAGGTACCATGCCATCTTAAGGCTGAAGGGGCAGGCTGAATCCCTGGAGATTGGGCTATGAGCAAAATCAGAGCAGCTACGCGCTTCGATCGGCTAGTGACGGAAGAAGTGCTCGATCGTGCGATAGTGCGCGGAACGCGGCGCAAGAACGCTGGCGTGCATGCGACTTCAGTGAGTTACGTGCCGAAGCTTCATGCGCTGTTAGTGGGTTTCGCTGATCACAGTGCGGTCGTGTTGCCAGTGAATAACTACCCCGAGCTGGAAGCGTTGAGCACCGCTGAACTCAAAGGCATGGAAGTGGGCTTCGGCGGGAGTGCGCTGTGTCTGGGCAAGCGCGACCTGCATATCTCCATTGCAGGCCTGGTAGCGGCCAGCAAGTCGTTGATGGCCATGGCCAATACCGTGGTAGCTACGCATCATGGTAGCCGCAGCAGCAAGGCAAAGGCGGCATCTTCACGCGAGAACGGGCGTAAGGGTGGTCGACCCCGCAAGCATGCAGCGTAGGCGTTGGCCTGGGTCAAAACCAACGATGGGATCGGGCTGCCTTAGTTTCGACCATTCAATCGATCTGGACTGGATGTTTTTGCGCGTTGTGTGCGTAACTTTCGTCATCGCCGAGGCGAGCTTTATAGCGTCTCTTCCGTAAAGCACCAGTGCGGTGAGGTCGCACGCTCTCAAGCCTTGCGCAAATCCGCCAGCAAATCCACAAAACGTTGCTGAAACGCCGGGTCCGCATCCAGCGTCTTGCCAATCGCATCCACCATCGGCACAAACTGCGAATCGTTGCGGAAGTCGCTGCCGAATTCCCATAGCAGGATTTCGCGCACCGCTTGGGTTCTCGCGTGAAGCATCGACTGCTCGTTGGCAAGGTCGGCTTCGGTGGCAAGGCCATGCAGGCGCTGGCGTAGCAGCTGCACGTCGTGCTTCGTCTTGACCGGCTTTTGCGGCCCGCTCGAATCAGGCTTGCCGGGCCGGCTGTTGCGCCGGGCGTCCTGGGTGCGTCCGTGCGCAAGCGCCCTCAATGTTTCCACTAGCGAGGAGGAGGGGGGGATGCGATCCGTGGACATGCCGGTTTCCGAGATGAACAACGCGTTTGACCTAGTGTAGCGGGTGGTGCCAAGTCGTCATGAAATTTCCAAGTGCATGAATGAACCTCAGGTAGAACTTGCATTGCGCAGGGAAGCGTATGTCTTTTCGCCATATCGTCGCCAGCAAAAAATTACGATGTCATCGTGAATTAATACGTTTGGCGTAAGCGTGAAGACAATGTGAGAACTTTGTTGACAGTTGGTGAAGGTCGATCCTAGATTAGATAAGCGTTTTGTCTTGCGTCACAGATTGAGTGTGACGTGGCCCGCAAAACGTCCGAGGACCAAACGACGCGCGACCTACGTCGTAAGGAAGCTGTAAGGGGAAGGAGTGCGCTCGGGAGGCTGTCCGCGCGCAGGGAGCAGTAGACGTGCGGTGGGATGTCCTGGTGTCGAGGGTCTTGGCAGCCCTCGCTGTTGGCTATATCGAAGTTACGCCAAAAAAGTTTAGGGGGGCGCCGTGAGCCGTGCCGCCCTGCTGGCCGGATTCGCGGACCGCGATCCGGGGAATCCCGTTCTTTTGTGCGATCTGCTCGACGAGCTACTCGGGGAAGGGCGTTCCGAGGAAGCTATCGCGCGCCTCGACCAGGCACCAGCTTCGTTGCGAGAAATGCCGGGCGTACGCTTCCGGGAGGCGCGTTGTGCGTTGCTGCGCGGTGATACCAAAACCGCCATCGCCCTGCTGCAAGCCTTGTTTGGCCAGATGGAAATCGTCCCGGCCGGCGTTGTCCACGACTTGGCCTACGCGCAGTTCGTAGAGGGCCGTGCCGACGAAGCGTTGCAGACGCTTGCGCGTGCTCATGAAGGCGATGGCGACCAGGTTGCGCTTGCGCTGCTCAAGGCGCGCGTCCTGCATCGACTCAAACAGCTCCAAGCAGCACTCGAAGCCTTGGCGCCGATTCAATCCGGGGCCCGCTTGCCAGAAGTGCAGGGCTTGCGCGCCTTGCTCTGGCTGGATGTCGGCGACACAACGCGGGCCACTGAGCAAGCGGATTTGGCATTGCAAGCCGACCCCGATCAGCATGAGGCCGGCATTGTACGCGGCACGCTGGCGCTGTGGTCGCAGCGCGTGCAGGAATCGACCGCCGCTTTCGAGCGCGTACTTGCCAAGCACCCCGAATCCGGGCGCGCTTGGCTTGGCCTAGGCCAGAATCTGATGCTGGGCGGCGAGGTGGCAGGGGCGCGTGCCTTGCTGGAGCGTGCGTCCACCACCATGCCCGATCACATAGGCACCTGGCATGCGCTGGCCTGGTGCCAATTGCTGGAGGGCGACCTCGCCGGTGCCAAGCGCAGTTTCGACAAGGCGTTCGCATTGGACAGGACCTTCGGCGAAACGCACGGCGGTTACGCCCTGGTGCATGCGCTGCGGTTCGAGCGCAAGGAAGCGGAGGAATCCATCAAGCGCGCCTCGCGCCTGGATCCGCAAGGTCGCACCGCGCGCTATGCGCAAAGCGTCCTGCTGATGGACGAAGGGCGTGTCGAAGAAGCGCGCAAAGTGATCGACGACATGCTTGCGCGCTCGCCCGGAGTGGGTGCGCTGCCGGCGGATTTCATCTTCAGGTTGCGCGAGCTGGTACGTCCAAGGGGCTGAGCATGGATAGCGATACCGCAATGCATCTGCTTTCGCAGACCCTACTGACAGCGGCGAAGGTATCCGCGCCGATCCTGATCGCCACGCTGGTGGTGGGCGTGGTGATTTCGATCTTGCAGGTGGTGACGCAGATCCAGGAAATGACGCTCACCTTCATCCCCAAGCTGATCACGGTGGTGGCCATGGTAGTGATGACCGGGGCCTGGATGATGGCGGTGGTGGTGGAGTTCACCAAGCATTTGTTCGGACTGATCGCAGGGATGTAGCAAGGTGGCAGTGATCGACACGCTAATCGGCGTTTTCCTGCTTGCGATGGCGAGATTTGCGCCGCTGCTGATGGTGCCTGCGTTCACGCCCTTCAACGGTGTGCCGGCGACGATTCGCATGTGCGTGCTGCTGGCGCTGACGATGCTGGCGGTGGGCGTACGCCAGTCATCGGCGGTGCCGTTGGATGCGGATCATCCGTTGCCGTTCGTGCTGGCCATGGCCGGCGAGTGTGTGCTCGGCTTTTCATTGAGCTTGGCGGTGGTGCTGCCGATGGCGGCGCTGGGCTTTTCGGCCCGCGTGCTGGATATCCAATCCGGCGTGAGCGCCGCCAGCCTGTTCAATCCGAGTACGCGTGCGGCCGAAGCGTTGGCTGGCACGGTGGTGCAATGGGCGGGCTTGCTGGTGTTCTTCTCGCTGGGGCTGCACCTGCTGTTGCTGCGGGGCATGCTCGCCTCGATCGAAATCATTCCGCTGGGCAGTGGCGGTCTGCTGGTTACACCTGCAGTGCTGCTGTCCAAGCTTTCCTCGCAATTTCTGCTGGGCCTGATGGTGTCCGCGCCCACCATGCTTGGCCTGTTCGCGATCGACCTGACGGTGGCCTATGCGAGCCGCTCGATGCCGCAGGCCAACGCCTATTTCGTGGCTTTGCCGATCAAGGTGCTGGCCGGCTTCGTGCTACTGGCCGGATCGTTGCGCTACGCGCCGCCGTTGATCGAGCGCATGTATCGCGACGCGTTCACGCTGTTTACGCCGGCTGGAGTGCACTGATGGCCGACGAGCAGAGCAAGACCGAGCAACCCACAGCGTTCCGCCTGCAGGAGGCCCGCAAGCGCGGGCAGGTGCCGCGCAGCGCGGACCTCAGCGGCATCGTGGTGATGATAGTGTTCAGCGTAGCGCTGGCGACAGCCTCGTATGGCATTGCTGCGGCGCTGGCACGTTCCGTTTCCCGCACGATCCTGATGGCGGGCAATGCGCCGGCACCTTCGGCCAGCCTGGCCGGCTGGTTGCAGCGCACCTTCCAGCCTTCTTGGCAGGCGATCCTGCCGATCGTGATGGCGATGCTGGTGGCGGCCGTGGTGGCGAACCTGGTGCAAACCGGTCCGGTGTTCAGCACCGAGCCGCTGAAGCCGGACTTCAATCGCCTGAACCCGGCGCAGGGCGCCAAGAAAATTTTCTCGCTGCGCCTGCTGTGGGAGTTGTTCAAGCTCACGCTGAAGCTGGGCATCCTCGGCACGGTGGCCTGGATGCTGGCCGCAAGCGTCGGCCACAAGGTGCAGGCGGCGGCTTTTGTTGCGCCCTCCACGATTGGCCTGTTGTTGCGTTCGACCTATGTGCAAGTAACCACCTGGATGCTGGCGCTGCTCGCCTTGGTGTCGCTGTTCGACCTGTGGTTCACGCGGCGCGAATACATTCGCAAGTTGCGCATGAGCCGGCGTGACATCAAGGACGAGGTGAAGCGCCACGAAGGCGATCCGGACATTCGCCAGAAGCGCCGCCGGCTGATGGTGGAACTGCTGAAGCACTCCCGCTCCGTACGCCGCGTATCGGAAGCGGACGTGCTGCTTACCAACCCGACGCATCTGGCTATCGCCCTGAAGTACCGCCCCAAGACGATGCGCTCGCCGGTGGTGCTGTCCAAAGGCAGTGATGCGCTGGCGGCACGCATGCGCAAGCTGGCCGCGCAATCGGGCGTGCCGTGTCTGCGCTCGCCGGAATTGGCGCGTGCGCTGTACCGCGAATGCAAGATCGACCGCCCGGTGCCGACGCATTTGTACAAGCCGCTGGCTCCCATCTACCGCTGGCTGATGAAGCGCCCGGGCAACAGGATTTTCTCGTGAACTCTCTCTTTGGCCAGCTTTGGAACGGCAAGCGCGACGTCATCCTGGTGATGGGGATGATCGCGATCCTGGTGATCCTGTTCACGCCGATTCCGGCGGCGTTGCTGGATTTCCTGCTCGTGCTCAATTTCACCGGCGCGTTGCTGGTGTTGCTGATCACCTTCTTCACCGACACGCCGCTGAGTTTTTCGACGTTCCCTTCGTTGCTGCTGATCACCACGCTGTTCCGCCTGGCACTGAACATTTCGGCCACGCGCCTGATCCTGGACAAGGGCAATGCGGGTCGGGTGATCAATGCGATCGGTTCGTACGTGGTGGGGGGCAACTACGTCATCGGCCTGGTGGTGTTCCTGATCCTGGTCGTTGTGCAGTACGTGGTGGTGACCAACGGCGCGCAACGTGTGGCCGAAGTGGCGGCGCGTTTCACGCTGGACAGCATGCCCGGCAAGCAGATGAGCATCGACGCCGACATGAACATGGGGCTGATCGACGAGCACGAAGCCCGCCGGCGGCGCGCGCAGATCGAGAAGGAAGCAAGCTTCTACGGTGCGATGGACGGCGCCACCAAGTTCGTCAAGGGCGATGCCATTGCCGGCATCATGATCATCCTGATCGACATCATCGGCGGCCTGGCGGTGGGCATGGTGCAGCGGGGCTTGCCCTGGACCGAGTCCGTGCACCGCTACACGCTGCTGACCGTAGGCGATGGCATCGTCACGCAGATTCCGTCGCTGGTGATCGCGGTGGCCACCGGCATCATCATTACGCGCGCCGCATCGGATGCACAGCTGGGCACGGAAATCGCCAAGCAGGTGTTGTCCAGCTCGCGCACCTTGTTGATCGTGGCGTTGGCCCTGGCCGGCTTGCTGGTATTGCCGGGACTGCCGGCGTGGCCGGTGCTGCTGGTGCTGCTGGGCGTGGGTGCGTTGACGTTTTTCGCCATGCGTTCGGGCGCCACCATCGCGCCAAAGCAAGACGCAGCGCCCGAGCCCGAAGCCAAACGCGAAGAAGAGGATCTCTATCGGCTGCTTTCGGTGGAGCCGGTGGAGATCCACCTGGGCAGCGGCATTTCCACCACCTATAAGGCGCGCGGCCTGGACCTGGGCGATCGCATCAGCACCTTCCGCAAGCAGTTCGCGCTCGACCTGGGTTTCATCCTGCCCAAGGTGAAGTTGATCCAGGGGCCGTCGCTGGCCGAAGACGGCTACGAAATCCAGGTGCAAGGCTCGCGCGTGGGGCGTGGCGAGCTGCATTTTGACGCATTGCTGGCGATCAATCCCGGCGGCAAGCGACCGAAGCTGGAAGGACGCGAAACGCGCGATCCTGCGTATGGCTTGCCGGCACAGTGGATCAATCCGGAACAGCGCCAATACGCGCGTGGCGCAGGCTACACCCTGGTCGATCCGGAGACGGTACTGATCACGCACCTGGGCGAAGTTACCAAGCGCCACGCGCCTGAACTGTTGACGCGCGCAGAAACCGAACGACTGGTGTCGCGCGTGCGCGAGCAACAGGCCTCGCTGGTCGACGAGCTGATTCCCGGCGTGATGTCGTATACCGACGTGCAAAAGGTGCTGCAGCAATTGCTGCGCGAGCAAGTCAGCATCCGCAATGTCGAGACCATCCTGGAAGTGCTGGTCGATGCGGGCAAGACGCACAAGCAGACGGATGACCTGGTCGAGCGTGTGCGCGAGCGGCTGGGGCCAAGCATCTGCCAGCGCGTGAGCAATGCACAGGGCGAGCTTTATGTGCTCACGCTGGCGCCGGAGCTGGAACGCTCGATCGTATCGGCGGTGCGCCAACGCGAGGGATCAGGTGCTCTGCTCGCCGATCTGGGCCAGCTGGAGGCGCTATTGGGCGGCCTGGCGAAGCAATCGGAGGCCATGATGGCACGCAGCCATCTGCCGGTGTTGCTTTGCCCGAGCGTGGTGCGTCGTCATTTGCGTGCATTGATCCAACGCAGCCTGCCGCACGTCACCGTGCTGGGCATCAACGAAGTCCCTGCCACCGTGATGGTGAAGGCGTTCGGCACCGTTACCGCTTCGGCTGCCGCATAAGGAGGAACCACTTTGAGCAACATCATTCCAGGCATTGCGCGCTACCTCAGCAACGACGTGGAAGCGCTCGACGTGCTGAGCCAGAACGTGGCCAATCTGCGCACTACGGGTTATCGCACGGAGCGGCTTGCCACGGATTTCCGTACCGGCTTGCTCGACCACACGCCGACCCTGAGCCTTGCCGATGGCAGCCTTACCTCGACGGGGCATCCCCTCGACCTGGCCATTCGCGGCCCGGGCTTTTTTGTGGTGAGCGTCAACGGCCAGCAGATGCTTACCCGCAACGGCCAGTTCCATCTGGATGCCAACCAGCAACTGGTGGATGCGGCCGGCCACCCGGTAATGGGGCTGTCGGGCCCGATCTCGCTCAATCACACCAACGTGCATATCGACGCCGCGGGCACCATCACCGACAACGGCGATGAAGTCGACACCCTGCAGATCGTCAACATCGATAAGCCCGGCGAACTGCGTGAGATAGGCGACGGGCTGTACAGCTACAGCGGCACCAGTGCCAGCGCTGAGCAATTCCTTGGCCGCGTGCAGCAGGGCGCGCTCGAGCAGTCCAATGTGGACCCCGGCGAGGAAATGGTGCGCCTGATGGCGCTTACCCGCCACGCGCAATCCGTGCAGCGCGCGCTCCAGGCTTACGACGCGGCCTTGCAGCAAGGCATCAACCATATCGGCGACAACTCCTGAGGATACGAGCATGATCGACGCCCTATACATCGCCACTTCCGGTCTGCAGACCGTGCAGAACCAGATCGATACGCTGTCCAACAATCTCTCGAACATGCAGACGCCGGGCTTCAAGGCCAAGCGTGTATCGTTCGGCGACATCGCGGTGATCACCCCTTCGCAAGTGCAGGCAGGCCTTACGCCAGCCCAATCCGGTGCCGGCGCGGAAGTGCTGTCCACCGATGCGGTCTTTTCACAGGGCCAGATGAAACAGACCGGTAACGCCTGGGATATCGCCATCCAGGGCGAAGGCTTCTTCGAAGTGGTCGATGCCAGCGGCAATCATCTGTATACCCGCGATGGACAGCTGCACGTGGATAGCGAAGGCTATGTCGCTGCCGCGGACGGCAGCCGCCTGGCGCAGCAGATCCAGATTCCGCCGGATGCCACCAATATCCAGATCAACCAGAACGGACAGGTCTACGCGCAAGTCGGCGGCAGCCATACGCAAACCTTGCTCGGCACGCTGGAGTTGAGCACGTTCCCGTCGCCGCAGGGTTTGCAGTCGGTGGGCAGCAATAACTTCGTGCCGACGCAGGAGTCGGGCGACCCCAGCGTGGGCAAACCCAACGACAGCGGCATGGGCGCCATCCTGCAAGGATCGCTGGAAGGCTCGAACGTGGACATGGTGAGCGAAATGGCGACCCTGGTGATCGCACAGCGTGCCTATCAGCTCAATGCGCGCGTGCTGCAGGCGTCGGATCAGATCCTCGACACGATCAACAACCTGCGGCAGTAATCATGCGCAAACTGCTGCCCACCGTTTTTTTTCTTGCCATGAATGGGGCTGCGCTGGCTTCGCCGCCACTGCAGACCGTCGCGGCTGTGCGCATCGTCGATGTTGCCCAGGCAGAGCTGGACGCCTGTCTTGGCAGCGACAAGTCGGCGGCACAAGTAGCCGTGGTGGGCAGGCCGGAAGACGTGCAGGTGCTTGCAGGCAAGCTTGCGCTCAAGGCCCGGAAGCCCGAAGGGCGCTGGCCACGTGCTCGCGTGAGCGTGCCGGTGGATGTCGTCGTCAACGATGCCGTGGTGCGCTCGACCACGGTGTGGTTTGCCGTGAGCGTTCAGCATGATGTGTCGACCTATGCATCGGATGCCGCTCTCGGCACGGCAGCGTCGACGCTGAAATTTGCGTTGCACGGTGCGGATATCGCGGCTATGCAAGGCACGCTGGTGAGTGATCCGCATCAGCTCGACGGCATGCGTTTGCGTCATGCCGTGCTGGCTGGCAGTTCCGTAGTGCTTGAGGATTTCGAGCGTATTCCGGATGTCGATCGCCAGCAGCGAGTGGACGTGACGGAGTCGTACGGCGTGATCAGGCTTCAGGCCAAGGGTACGGCGATCGGTCGCGGCAACGCTGGCGACACCGTCTTGGTGCAGATAGATGGCGCCGAAGCGCCGGTGCGTGCGCGTATTACCGACAGGGGAGTGGTGCAAGTTGTCGACTAGATCCTTATTTATAGGCCTGTTCATCGCGTGCATGGGCGTCGTCGCGCATGCCCAGACGTCGTCCGGCTCGATGATCGATCCAGACGCCTACCATGGGCTGGCGGCGGATCGCCGCGCCCATCAGGTGGGCGACACGCTCACGGTGTTGGTGACGGAAACCGCGCGTGCGACGGCAAGTGCCAACACTGATGCAAGCGGCGGCGTGCAGCTGGGCGCGAATGCGTCGTACCGCAATATCGGGCGTAACTATGCCTTGGGCTTGAACGGCGAGGACGCCGGGCAGGGCAACACCACCCGTGCCGGAAGCTTGCAAGCGCAGCTGGCAGTGCGCGTGGTAGGCGTGGATGGCGACGGCATGTTGCGCATCCATGGCGAGCAAACCGTGGAGATCAACGGCGAGAAGCAGCAGTTTGCGCTCACCGGCATGGTGCGTCCGGAAGATATTTCGCCGAACAACACCATTCTCTCCAACCGCATCAGCGAGGCGGATATCCGCTACGTCGGCAAGGGGGACATTTCCACCGCCCAACGCCACAGCATTCTTTACCGCATCACACGCTGGCTGGGTCTGATATGAAACGTCTGCTCGTCTTGTTGCTGCTGCTGTTTTGCGCCGATGTGCTGGCGCAGGGCAACAGCGTACGCCTGAAGGAAATCGCCCGCGTAGAAGGCGTGCGGGATAACGCGCTTGCCGGCTACGGCTTGGTCATAGGCCTGGCCGGCACCGGCGATACCACCAAGAACCGGCTGACGGTGCAATCGGTGGCCAACACGCTCAGCCATTTCGGCGTCAACATCAGCCCGGACGACCTGAACAGCCGCAACGTCGCGGCGGTGATGGTGACAGCAACGCTGCCGGCGTTTGCCGAATCCGGCCAGAAGCTGGACGTGTCGGTGTCCTCACTGGGGGATGCACGCAGCCTCAGCGGCGGTATTTTGCTGCTTACGCCGCTAAATGGTCCTGACGGGAAGCTATACGCGCTAGCGCAAGGTGCGCTTTCGGTCGGCGGCTATCAGGTGCGCGCATTCGGCAGCGTCGATCAGAAGAATCATCCTACGGTGGGTCGTGTACCCGATGGCGCCACGGTGGAACGCGAGGCTCCACTCGGCCTGGGTGAAGGCGGCCGAACCCTGGACGTGGTGCTGTATCAGCCGGACTTCACCACGGCCGAGCGCATCGCCCAGTCATTGCGTAGAAATGCCGGCATGTCGGCCGTGGCCGAGCATGCGGGCAAGGTGCGCGTCACCTTTGCGGCGCCGCCTTCGGATCTGGTCCAAGCGATCTCCATGATCGAGAACGTGCCGGTCACGCCGGATCAAGTTGCCCGCGTGGTCGTCAACGAGCGCACCGGTACCGTGGTCTCGGGCGGTGACGTGCGCCTGGGCGCGGTCACCATTTCGCAGGGCGATCTGCGCATCCAGGTGCAGACCGACTATCTCGTGTCGCAGCCGGACGGCGTGTTGGTGAACCCGTCGCGCAACATCGGCACGGCGGTGGTGCCGCAGGCGAATATCAATGTTCAGGATCCCGAAGCGCGTTTGGTGAGCATTCCCAATGGCGCGACGGTAGCTGACCTGATCGCGGCGTTGCGGGCGATCCACCTGTCCACCCGCGACGTCATCACCATTCTGCAATCAATCAAGGACGCCGGCGCGCTGCGCGGCGAGCTGGTAATTCAATGAGGAGGCAAGCATGGATTTGACCACCGAAGCCTTGCGTTTAGGGCTAAGCATGGCGCGTGTTCGCGCCGAAGTGGCCAGCGCGAACATCGCCAACGTCGACGTGGGTGGCTACCGTCCGCAGCGTGCCGACTTCGCACAGGCGACCGGCTTGCTACGCGAAGCGGCCGAGCAACCGGCGATGGATGAAGGCGAGCTGCGGGCGATCACGCCGCACACGCTTGGTGAATCGGTACGTGCCGCCGACCCTGACTTGAACGCGCCGGTCAGCCTGGACGAGGAAGTGGCGGAGCTGGAAACCGCCAACGTGAACTTTCAATCGCTGACGACGGTGATGTCGCGGCGCTTTGGCTTGATGCAGCTGGCCCTGGCAGGGAGGGATTGAGCATGGTCGTGGATCAGATTTTCACCGCAACGCGCTTCGGCCTGGAATACGAGCGCCTGCGCATCGAGGCGGCCAGTCATAACATCGCCGTTGCCAATACGCCGAACCAGCCCGGGCATCCCGCCCGCCTGATGCGCGTGAGTGCGCCTTATGCCGCGAGCTTCGATGCCATGCTTGGCGAAACCGGCCACAGCGTGCCGTCCCAACCGGTGATGCTGGCGACCGACGCCACTATGCGGGAAGAGCATGACCCTAACGATCCGGCCGCCGACAAGAACGGCATGGTGAGCTACCCGCGCGTGGACATGGTGACGGAAATGAGCGCCTTGATGGATGCGAGCCGTGCCTATGAAGCCAATGTGCGTGCCTTCAACACGCTGCGCGGCATGGCCTTGCATGCGCTGGACCTGGGCGGTGGCGCATGAACGTGATGCCGATCCATGCTGCGTCCATCACACCGATGGAAATCCGACCGCTCGAAATGCCGCAGACGCTGGATGAGACGGCCCAGAAGGGCCCCGCCTTTATCCAGATGCTGGGTTCGCAGGTAAACGAGATCAACGGCAGCCTCGAGCAAGCCGACCAGGCGGCACGTGCGCTGGCGGCAGGCGAGGACATTCCGGTGCACGACGTGATGATTGCCATGGAACACGCACGGCTGAAGTTGCAGCTGGCGGTAGAGGTGCGCAATCGGATCGTTGATGCGTATCAAAACTTGACCAATATGCAGCTTTAAGCGGGACACAGGCACACCTATGCGGCAGTTTTTTGCATCCATGTCCCAGCGCGCGCGCATCACCTTCGTGATCGGCATCGTGCTGATCGCCGGCATCGTCGGCGCCGCTTCATGGTGGATCATGCACCCGCCTTACGGGGTGTTGTTCCGCGACCTGCGCGAAACGGACGCCGCCGAGATCAGCACGGCGCTCGACCAGATGCAGGTGCCCTATCGCCTGGCGGACGAGGGCAAGACCATCCTGGTGCCGGACGCCCAGGTTTACGAGACGCGCATGAAGCTCGTTTCGCAGGGCGTGCCCAAGGGTGGCAGCGTCGGTTTCGAGCTATTCAAGGACTCCGACTATGGCGTGACCGAATTCGCGCAGCGGGTCAACTTCCAGCGTGCCTTGCAGGGCGAGCTTGAGCGAACCATTTCAGCGCTGGATGAAGTGGCCTCCGCGCGCGTGCATCTCACCATTCGTCGCTCGGACCTGTTCGCGCCGGACCAGGATCCTTCCAAGGCCTCGGTCACCTTGAACATGCGTCCGGGCAAGCATCTGGATGCGCGCGAAGTAGCCGGCATCCAACGCTTGGTGGCTTCGGCGGTCGAAGGCTTGTCTTCCGATACCGTGGTGGTGCTCGACGACAAGGGCATGATGCTGTCCGGCTATGCAGCAGCAGGGCAGAACGGTGCGCTCAATACGGCGAACCTGGATGCGCAGTCGCAAATGGAAAACCAGTTGCGCGCACGCGTTGGCGATTTGTTGCACCGGGTGCTTCGCACGGACAATTTCACCGTCTCGGTCAGTGTCAGCCTCAATTACGACCATGTGAAGCAGGTGCGCGAACAACTGATCGGGCAGGGCAAGGACGGCAATGGCCTGCTGGTGCGCGAAAAGATCAACTCGACCGGGCATGCCGGCGACGACACCGATACCGATCACACTAAAGGCAACACCAGCAGCGATCGCGAAGTGGAATACGCGCATGGCCGCGAGCAGGAAGAGGTGGATCAGGCGCCGGGACGGATCGGCCGTATTTCGGTAGGCATAGTCATTCCCGCCACGTTGCCGAGCAGCGAGATCAACAAGCTGGGCGAGGTGGTATCGGCCGGACTTGGGCTGGATGCTTCGCGTGGTGACAAAGTGGATATCGCTGCGATTGCGCCAGCGGAACCGGTCGTGGCCGCAGCGCCCAGCCCGTTGAATGATGCGCTGTTGGCTCATACAGATGCGACTGCGACAACCAGTGCTTCGGCAACCGATGAGGCGGCATCGTCCGCCTTGGCCAGCCGCTACTGGTGGATCTATCCGTTGATTGTCGTGTTGGTGCTGGTCCTGGTGGGGGCGTTGTTAATGGCGATGCGTACCAGCGCACCACGTCGCCTAACCCTGTCGGAGCGCGAAGCGGCGCTGTTGCGTTTGCGGCAATGGATCGAAACCTCCGAGGTGGAGCGATGAATCCGGCCGGTGCCCGCAAGGCCGCGCTGGCGCTGGCCACCATGCATCCGGCCGACCGGCGCTGGATCCTCGGGCGCTTGCCGGAAGACTGGCGTAGCGTGCTGAACCCGCTGATCAACGAAGCCCAGCTTTACACAGCGCTCGATGCGGAACTGTTGCAGGCCGTGCTCGCCGACGAGCCCAGTTATGTGGCGCGCGAAGTTCCGCCGCCGGACGTGTTGATCGTGCTGCTGGATCGCTTGTCACCGGCATGGGCGGCGCGCGTGCTCGCTGCGGCGGCACCGGATCATGCGGAGATTTACCTGGCGGCGTGCGAGAAATCCCGCGCCGCATCGGTGCGGCATGAATTGGATCGCCTGCCCAGCCCGTTTCCGCCGGCCCTCGCGGATGCCGTAGCGCGCTATCTCGACACGTCCGGGCAAACGGGGCGAACGGCTGGGGTTGCACCATGATCCGCCGCTTGCAACAGCACGGGCTGCGGGAAAGCGCAGCGCCACGCTCCATCAGCAACGCGAAGGCGCCGGCGCCTTCGTTGGCGGAAATACCGCCGCAACCGGATGAGCTGGATGTGCAGGCTTATCGCGAGGGTTATGCCGAAGGCTTCAAGGCCGGTGAGGAAGACGGCCGCCGCGAAGCCGAACAGTTCCACCAGGCGTGGGAACAAGAGACGCGCCAACGCCTGGAAGAAGAGCATCGGGCGCTGCGACAGGAACGCGAGCAGCTTGCCGCGTTGGCTGCAAGTTTGCAGAAGCAATTGCGCGCGCAAGGCGATGCGATGGAACAGTTGGCGTTCGAATTGGCACTGAGCAGCCTTGCGCGGGTGGCTGGCAGCATGCAGCAAGATGGCGAGCTGATGCGGCGCCTATGCCGGCAAATGGCTGAGGATTATCGCGGCAAGGCGCTGAAGCTGGAGGTTTCGCCGACCGACAGCGGGCATCTGCCGGAACGTATCGAAGGGCTGGAGCTGGTGGTTGAGCACAACCTGTCGGCGGGGCAGTGCCGTCTCGTCACCGAGCGTGGCTACGCGGAAACTTCCCTGGCGCATCGCTTGAGCGTCATTTACAGCGCCATGCTAGAGACACTGGGACTGGAGAGCCGTGCATGAGCGCGGTGATGACCCTCGACCGCTTCAACAGCGCGCTGGATCGCATGGCGCTGGTGCGGGAGTACGGTCATTTGCTGGGCTTCAACGGCTTGGTGATCGAGGCCAGCGGCCCGGACGTGAAGATCGGCGAGCTGTGCGAGATCGAGGGCGACGCGCGCGCACCCAAGGTAAGCGCGGAGGTCGTGGGTTTTCGCGACGGTAAGTTGCTGCTGATGCCATTCGGGCATTTGCGCGGCGTCGCGGCGGGAGCACGCGTGCGCTCGTTGGGCCGGGCACTGCGTATACCTGTGGCGCGGGCCATGGTTGGGCGTGTGCTGGATGCATTTGGCGAGCCGCTCGATGGCGGCCCGGGCATTGCCGCCGAAGGCTATCGTGAGGTGCAGCCAGCGCCGATCAATCCGTTGCGCCGGGTGCCGCTGGACGAGCCGCTGGAAACCGGGGTGTGCGCCATCGATGGCGTGATGCCGATTGCCAAGGGGCAGCGTGTCGGCGTGTTCGCGGGCAGCGGTGTCGGCAAAAGCACCTTGCTGGGCATGATGGCGCGCCATGTGAAAGCCGACGTGATCGTGGTCGGCATGATCGGCGAGCGCGGACGCGAAGTAGGGGATTTTCTGCAGGAATCGCTCGGGCCCGAAGGGCGCCGGCGCTCCGTAATGATGGTGGCCACGGCGGACCAGCCTGCGTTGGTGCGAACGCATGCGGTGCATGCCGCTCATGCGGTCGCCGAATACTTTCGTGACATGGGGCTGGATGTCTTGCTGATCGTCGACTCGATCACGCGCTTTGCGATGGCACAGCGCGAAGTCGGGCTTGCGGTGGGCGAACCGCCGACCTCGCGCGGTTATCCGCCCTCCGTTTTCAACCTGCTGCCGCAAATCCTGGAGCGCGGCGGGCGCGTGTGCGAGGGTGGCTCGATTTCCGCGATCTATAGCGTGCTGGTGGAAGGCGACGACATGAACGAACCGGTCGCCGACCATATGCGCGCGATCCTGGACGGGCACGTCGTGCTGTCGCGTGAATTGGCGAGCCGTGGCCAGCTTCCCGCCATCGATCTGCTGTCGAGCGTTAGCCGACTTTTGTCGCGCGTGGCGGATGCACGGCAGCAAAAACTGTCGCAACGGGTCAAGTCGATCCTTTCCACCTATGAGACTTCACGCGACCTGGTGGATATGGGCGCCTACCAGGCCGGAGCGAACCCGGCCCTGGACGAAGCCATCGTGCTTCATCCCAGGCTGGTCGATTGCCTGCGCCAGATGCCCGGTCAATCGGCGTCGCTGCGTGAAACCGTCGATAAGCTCGAACAGGTCCTGGCGAACAAGGCGGGGGCGGCGGCGTGAGCGAGCGCAAACAGCATGCCTATGAAGTGGCCTTGCGCATGGCGCAGGTAAAGGAACTGCGTGCCCAGGTGGCGCTGGCCGAGTCCGTCGAAAAAGAGCGGGCCGCGCAGCAGCAGGCGCAATCCATCGCCGACGCGCGGGAAAAAGTATCGCTGGCGGCCCAGTCTTGTGTGGCTGGCGAACGCTATATCGACCTGGCCCGTTACGAATTGCTGACCCAGCTCTCGTCGGTATTGACCAGCAACTTGCAGCTTGCCAACCAGGAAGTTGAGCAAGCCTCGCAGCGACGTGCCGAAAAGGCAGCCCAAAACGTGACTGCGAAGCGCCATCGTGAAAGGGTTCACGAGCATCTGGATGATGTTCGCCTTGCGCTGTCCCATGCGCGAGCCTCCAAGGCGCTGGAAGAGGGCGTAGAACTATGGCTTGAAAGCCGTGGGGAGGCGCCATGACGACGATCTTCAATGTGGTCGACACATCTGCGCAGCTTCTCAAGCGCGAGGAATCCCGCCAGCCCGCGCAGGACTTCGCCCACGAGCTGGCAAAACCGGATGTGCATGGCAAGCAGTCCCCATTGCCCACGCCAAGCCAGACGAAATCCATGGCCAGCGAGGGGTTCGATGTCCGGCAGAGCTTCGAGCCGGCGCAACCCAACGCCGATACTGCAACGAACGAAACGCTGCCACCGTTGCCAATGCAGGATGCCGTGCTTGAGCCAGTGCAGGCAAACCAACCTGTCACCGTAGCGCCTACCGGGGTCACGGAAGCTTTGCTGGAGGCCCGGGTGTTTGGCTGGCATGCCATGGCCCAGGCCTATCTCTCGGAACTGACCGCGGCGGACGCTGGCGTCAAGCAGTCAGGCTCGTGGCAATCGGAGCGAGGTGTCCTAGCCGAGGCGGCGGAGGCGGTGAGTGAACCGCTGGCACTGAATGAAACGGTAGCTGCCGAGCCGGCAGAACCGACCACTGGGACTTCGGCGGTCGATACCTTGCCGGTGCAGTCATTGCTGACGCCGAACGAGGCCACGCCTGCCCATGCCATCGAAGCGACGATGGCCAGCAGTTCCGCACCGGCACTTTGGCCGGAACGCTCGCTGCGCTTCACTCGCCAGCGAGATGGCAGCAGCGTGGCCTGGTTGCGCGATTTTCGCCTCAGCGACAGCGAGGCATCGCATTTGATTCGATGGGTTCTGAGCGACGCTAGGGCAAAAGGCATGGCACTGGGCAAGATCATGTTGAACGGCCGCGAAGTATGGACTTCGCCCCAATTCATTTAAGGAGTACACCATGACGGTGGAAGCGATCGGTAGCACCTTGAGTTCGACGAATGCCACGTCGTTGCCCAATGCTGGCATCAACGAACAGGATTTCATCCAGCTCTTCGTCAGCGAGCTGCAATTCCAGGACCCGATGCAGCCGCTGGACAACAGCCAGTTCCTGACCCAGCTCGCGCAGTTCGTGGGCATCGAGCAGCAAAGCGAAGAGGTCAGCGGCATCAACAACCTCGCCACGCTCGATGCGTCCGACCAGACGGTCGCCTTGCTGTCGCATACGGTGCAGGTCAGCAATGCGGACGGCTCGAGCACGGTCGGCAAGGTGACTGGTATTCAGTACAGCGCGAACGGCGTGCAGCTCACGGTGACGCCGTCGACCGGCAGCGTGCTGACCAATGTGAACTTGTCGCAAGTGACCCTCGTGACGCCATGAGATTGGCCGTAGCCGCCTGCGCCAGCCAAGCCGGCAAAGCGCGCTGAACCCTTTAAGGAGAACTTCATGCCAGGCAACATCATGCAAGCGCTATACAACAGTGTCTCCGGCCTGTTCGGCTTCTCGCAAAACCTGAACACCATCAGCAACAACATCAGCAACATGAACACGCCGGGCTTTCGCGGCAGCGACTCGTTCTTCGAAGACGTGATCGGCGACGACGGCACCAAGATTGCCGGCACGGGTGCGGATACCAGTCAGGGACAGATCGAACAGACCAGCACCAGTACGGATGTCGCTATCCAGGGCGAAGGCTTGTTCATGCTCAAGGATCCGCAAGGCAATCTTTACTACACGCGTTCGGGCCAGTTCGACTTCAACTCGTCGGGTCAGCTGGAAGATTCGGTCAACAAATACCTGGTGCAGGGCTACAGCCCAACCGGCAGCTTCGGCAATATCGACATCAGCAGCCTGAAGACGCTTCCTGCCGTGGCCACCACCGAAGTGGACATGGTCGGCAATATCGTCACCGGCAGTTCGCCAGACACGATCAGCGGCATCACCATCTACGATGCGCAAGGTACGGCGCATACGCTCACCATGGGGCTCACCACGACAACTAGCTCGACGACACCCACTCCGCCAGGCTCCACGACATGGAACGTTACCCTTACCGATGGTAGTGGCGCCACGGTGGGAAGCGGCCAGGTCAGTTTCGATACGACCGGTGCGCCGCAGGCGGGCGCGAACTCGGTCACCATGACGGCCAATCTGGGTGGCAAATCCCAGAGCGTCGTGTTCAATTTCGGTACGCCCGGCAGCTTGAGCGGCGCCACCGGCATTCAGGGTACCAGTACCAGCCTGGCCGCCAAGGTGAAGGATGGTCATGGCGTAGTCGGTCTTTCCTCCGAGTCGTTCGACACCAGCGGCATCTTGCAGCTGACCTATGCCGATGGCTCCACCCACGCCGGTCCGCAGCTGGCGCTAGCTTCGTTTCCGAACGAAGCTTCCATGCAGGAGATCCAGGGCAATCTGTATCTGCCGCCGCAAAACCAGACCGCACAGATCGGTCGTCCGGGTTCGGCCAGCTTCGGAAAGATCGATGGCAGCAGCCTGGAAATGTCCAACGTGAACCTCACCCAGGAGCTGGCAGACATGATCGTGCTGCAACGTGGCTACCAGGCCAGCTCGCGCGTGATGACCGTTTCCAGCGACATGCTGCAGCAGCTTTACGACAGCACGCGCGGGAGCTGATGCATGACGCAAGATGTTCGCTTTGGCTGGCTTGGCCAATCCCGCCGTACGGCCTTGCACACGCTGCTGGCGGGGCTGGTGGAAGATTGGGCGCGCAATTGGTGGATGGGTTCGGCGGAGGGTGCCATCGAGGTGCACGCCGAGGTTACGGAACTCGATCAAGAAAAGCGTTCCATGCCTTGGATATCGACCAGCGATGCGGGAGCGCTGGCCATTTACTCGGCGGGCAAGGATTTCGACGGGCTCGGGCGTTTTCTCGCCGGTGCAAGCGCCAGCACCGACGCGGATGCGGATCTTGTGCACCAGGTCGGTGAGAGTGCTATGACGGATCTTGCCTCCCGCGTGCAGCGCCGTGCCGGTGTGAACAATACCGCGCAATTGCGCAAAGAGAGTGCGCCTTTAAGCGTCGAGCAAGCGCGCTTAGGTGCGTTCTGCGTTACCGCCTCGATCGGACGCCTGACATTGGAGTTGGCGATCGACCGAAACCTGGCGGATCGCCTGGCTCCACCGGCTGCGATTTCCAGGCAATCAGGCCTGGCACAGCGGCAGGCCGCGATCCAGACGGCTTCGTTGAAAATGACGGCGGTGATGGATTTCGGCTCGGTCGACTTGGCGCATCTATCCGATCTCAGCATTGGCGAGGTGCTGGTCGGCGACCGTGGGCTCGATGAGCCCTTGCATCTTCATCTCCAAGGACACGGTGCCATCGCCGCGGGTTTCCTGCGGCGTTCGGGCGAACAACGCGCCGTCGTAATCGACGGGCAAACGTAGGCTGGGATGACAATCCCAGCATTCAGGCCTCGCCAATGATGCTGGGATTGTCATCCCAGCCTACAAATATCCCAAGTATTTAAGGAAAGGCAGTCATGAACGAAATCGTCGTAGCCCCCATCCAATTGGAAGAAACCGCCTACGAACCCGTTGCGGGCGATCCTTTGATCAGGCGCAACCTGTCCATGCTCGGCCACGTGAATGTGCGCCTGGAAGTGGTATTGGGCTCGGCCGAGATGAACGTGGAAAAGCTTTTCAGCCTGGCGAAGGGCGACTCGGTAACGCTGGATACGCATTTGGACGCACCGGTGACCTTGCAACTCGACGGCAAGTCGATCGCGCGCGGCCAGCTGATGGCCGTAGGCGACAGTTTCGGCCTGAAGATTACCGAGATCCTGTGAGCCTGCTGAATTTTCCCGCTGCGCAGTTGGCGCCTGCGGTCATCCCGTATCGAACCGACGCACCGGTCTCGATGGGCACGTTTGCCTTGGCGTTGCTGATAACGCTGTGCCTATTGGGCTTGCTGACGGCGGCATTGCTATACGTGCGCCGCCGGGGCCGGATCGCCTGGCGGGGGACGACGCGTGTGGCTGTTTCACCGGAAGAGGGCATTCAAGTGCGGGCGTCGCGTCGTCTCAGCATGGGTACGACTGCGCACGTGATCAGTTATCGAGGCCAGGCCTATCTGGTCGTGGAGAGCAGCCGTGGCACCAACGCTACGGTAACGCCGGTGGTTCCTCATCAAGCTATCGACGAGGGAACGTCATGATGCGCAGCAAGTGTTTTCTGGCGGTTTTGTTTTTGGCCGGCTTGCTTCTGCCAATGGCAGGGTGGTGCGCGGACCCGATCCAGGATGCCATCGCCCGCGCTTCCAGCGAGGACTACTCGCCTATCCTGCGCTCGTTCCTGCTGCTGTCGCTACTGTCGTTCATTCCGCTGATGGTGATTGCGCTGACTTCGTTCACGCGCATCATCGTGGTGCTGTCGCTGGTGCGAAGTGCCCTGGGCTTGCAGCAGACGCCGCCCAACAGCGTGCTGCTTACGTTGGCGATGTTCCTGACCTTGTTCTCGATGAGTCCAGTGTTCCAGAGCGCCAAGCAGAATGGCCTGGATCCGTATCTTCGGCATGAAATGCCAATCCAGGAGGCGGCAGCCCGCGCGTTCGAACCGTTCAAGCTGTTCATGGTGCGCCAGACGCGCGAGGATGATCTGCTGGCGGTGGTGCGCATGGCCAAAGTACCGCCGCCTAAGTCGGTGCAGGACATCGGCGCCTTGCAGCTTATCCCCGCATTCATGCTGAGCGAGCTGCGTACGGCCTTCCAGATCGGCTTCGTGATCTTCCTGCCGTTCCTGCTGATCGATCTGGTCGTCGCGGCGATCCTGATGGCGCTGGGCATGATCATGCTGCCACCGACCACGATCAGCCTGCCGTTGAAGATCCTGCTATTCCTGCTGATCAACGGCTGGACCCTGTTGGCCCAGGCCCTGCTCAGCGGTTACCACCTCTGAATGCGCAGGCGCTCCAGGTGGAGAGCGACGAGGACATCCTGTGGCGGTGCTGGCAACAGGAGCGCAGTGCCGCAGCACGTGATGCATTGATCGTCCATTATTCGCCATGGGCACGCCTGGTGGCGCGCGATGTCTATCTGCGCGTCTACCTGATGCGCGACTCCTGGCACGACTGTGTACAGAACGCGTTGCTTGGCTTGATGGAAGCGATTGAGCGTTTCGACGTCTCCCGCGGTGTGTCGTTCAAGCCGTTCGCACGGTTACGTGTACGCGGTGCGGTCTTCGACGGCTTGCGCGTATTGCGCAATGTGCACCTGGAGCTTGGCCATGACGCGCCTTATAGAGCCGCGGCGGCGAAGGAGCGAGTCGAATCGTTGCATGAAGAAAGCAATGGAGATGCCCTGGAAGATTTCATAGCGACCACGGTTGGCCTTGGCCTGGGCTTCCTGCTGGACATGCAATCCATGCCGGGCGGCATGCAGCCCGCGGACGCTTACGCAGAGCTGGAGAAGGCGCAATTGAGCGCGGCCGTGTCGGAAAGCCTGGAGCTGCTTACCGAGCGCGATCGGCTGGTAGTGGTGTTGCATTACTACCACCAGTTATCGTTCGTGGAGGTTGCAAAGCGGCTGGGCGTGACGAAGGGCCGGGTCTCTCAATTGCATAAGCGTGCGTTGGAGCGATTACGATGTTGCCTACGCGAACGGGTGATGGCTGAGTTGGCGTAGGCTGTCTCGTTTATAGGCTGCCAAATTTCTGTGCCGAATGGATTGCCATGGATGGCGTTGAACTTCAACAGTGCGGCAAGCTCGTACAACCCCACCCCAACCCTCCCCTGCAAGCAGGGGAGGGAGTTGCAAATCGCGCGGTGTTCGACTTGCTCCCTCCCCTGCTTGGCAGGGGAGGGCCGGGGTGGGGTTGCTTGGGCTTTAGCGCTCAGCCAAATTTCGCCAGATAACGTCAAGCACATCTTCCGTGCGCAGCAACACTTCATCATTCCAGAAGCGCAGGACGCGAAAGCCACGCGCCTCCAATGCGCTGGTTCTGGCCGCGTCATACTCAAGAGCATCCAGATGCTGGCCGCCATCGATCTCCACCACCAGCATGGCAGAGAGGCAAACAAAGTCGACGATGTAGCCGGCGATTGGATATTGGCGCCGGAATTTATGGACTGCCAAATTTTTGTGCCGAATGTGTTGCCATAGATGGCGTTCGGCATCCGTGCTCGCACATCGTAGCTGACGGGCGCGTTTCCATTTTTCTTTCATTGCAGTTATGGGGTCTGGTCGCGAGGTTGTTTTACCCCACCCCAGCCCTCCCCTGCATGCAGGGGAGGGAGCTACATTGCGTAGGAAAGGAGCTTCCTTCTCCGTCAATGCAACGGCATCTGCACCCCGAACATGATGGTCTGATTGTTCTGGTTGCTGCCGTCGATCTGGTCGTCGTATTCCAGCCGTATCATCGCGCCGCCCCGGTATTGCCAGTTCACGCCGAAGCCGATCAGGTAATGATTGCGGGCCAGCCGATCGACCGCGGCGCGGTAATACGGGCCGGACAACAGATCCGCGTAGCTCATCGTCGCCTCACTGGCGCTCTGGAAGTCGTGGCCGAATTCCACTCGCAGCTGGGGCATGACCACGCTGTCGTCGCGCTTGAAGGTATAGCCGGAAAGCAGGCCTATGCTGCTGGTGCTGGTGCTCACCGTCTGGTTTTGATAGTGCAGCGCATAGATTGCATCGCCATGTTCGGTGTAGCTATTCAACTGTCCATGGGCGAGGTCAATGCGACCGTAGGGCGAGAGTCTCCATGCGTCATGATTCCATAGATAGCCGGCCGAGAACGATCCGAACCACTGCGTGCCATCGCGACGGCCGGCGACCGTGTTGCCGTCGGCTGTGATCTGGCGCTGCGTGTCGAACGAAAGCCACTGATAGCCCAGCACACCATCCACAAAGGTGGCGGCGCCCGGGTTGTAGCTGGCATACATCACGAGGCTGTAGCTGTTCGAGTCATTGCGAGCGTCACCGTGGCCGATAACGGTGTCGTTATGCCCGTAGCCGATGCCACCACCTACCGCAAGCGATGAGGTGATGCGCTTGTCGATGCCGCCGCTCACGCCACTGGTATTGAAGCCGAAGCCGCTCATGCTTTGGCTCGAGCTGCGCGACCCGAAGTTGATCGCGCCGCCGGTCCAGAGCCCATAGCCGTCCGGCAAGCCCGATGTGGTCGAGCTGGTGGAAGCCGTAGGCTGCTGTGGATCTGCCCAGTAGCGTCGATTGAGATCCGCGGGCATGTTCTTGAGCTGACGCATCTGTTGCTGGAACTGCATGCTGTCGGAACTGAAGCTCAGGCCGTTCTGGAAGCCTTCGCCGCCACCGTTGTGCAGTACTTCCAGGCGCTGCTGGAAGTTGTCGATCTGGCCCAGCGCGAAGCTGCGGGTGGCGTCCACTTGCGCCGCCAGCATGCCTGTCACGGTTGGGTCTTTGGACGGATCCGGCCGTGCCGATACCGCGATCGTCACCATGGCCGGGGCAGAAACGGCATACGCATTGCTCAGGGTGAACGTTACGACGGCGGTACCGCTGAAAGTCGGCGTGCCGGTAAAGGTCAGCTGGTAGCCGCCAGATGCCGCTTGTATCGATGCCGTGCCCGCTGATGCAGGGGAAAGCGACACTAGCGACGCACCGTTGAACGGACCGCCTTGAGCGCCCTGAGTGAGGTTCACCTGCAGGGTCCGGCCGGCCACCATGGCGGCCGTTTGCGCGATCGCTACGGGGATCGGGTTGGTGTTGATGGTGACGGTGATCGGCGAAGACACGCCGAAAGGATTGGCCAAGGTATAAATCAAGCTCGCCTTGCCCGATGCGCCGGCTGTCGGGGTGAAGACGATATGGGTTCCCGACACCACGGCCTGGCCCGTGGATGGCTGCTGCACGATCGTCACTGCCGTGTACGGTGCACCGGTGGCACCTTGCGTGGCGTCGATCGTCAACGGTTGATTGTTCAGCGTGGTCACGCTTTGCGCCGGTGCTGTAGGCACAGCCAGTGGCGTGACGGTGATGGTGACAGTCGCTGCCGCTGACGTGCCACCTGGTCCGCTGGCGGTATAGGTCAGCGTATCGGTACCGAAGAAATTGCTGTTCGGTGTGTACACGATGGTCAAGCCGCTGACATTGGCAGTGCCGTGCGAAGGCGTGCCGGCGATCGCGATGCTGCTGACGGGGCCGCCGGTATCCACCGACGTTACCGCGATCGTTACCGCCTGGTTTGCTGGCGTGCTCGCCGTGTCGTTGCCGGCGATCGGTACGGCTTGCCGTACGTTGACCGTATAGCTCTGCGAGGCCGTGAAGTTGTTGCCGTCCTTGGCGGTGACGGTGAACGAGAACGTGCCATTGGCTGTTGGCGTGCCCGACAACATGCCTGCGTTGCTCAACGTAAGACCAGCGGGCAGGGCACCCTGGGTGATTGTGTAGGTGTAGCCGCCCGCACCTCCGCTCGCACTTATTTGCTGGCTATAAGCCACTGCCTGCTGTGGATTGGGCAAGGTGGTTGGCGCAATCGCCAAGCTTGGTGCGTTGATGTTCAGCGTGTAACTGCGGGTTGCCGTAAACGGCGCACCGGTACCGGTGCTGCTGTCCGTCGCGGTAACGGAGAACGTGTAGGCACCGGCTACGGTCGGGGTTCCCGACAATGCACCAGTGTTGCTCAAGCTGAGCCCCGCTGGCAGGCTGCCCGTGGACACGGCGTAGTGATAAGGCGCCGTGCCGCCGCTGGCGGTAAAGCTTTGCGTATAAGCGCTTTCCGCTGTTGCCGTCGGCAGCGTGGATGAAGTTGGGTTCAGGCTTACCGTCGGCGCACCGATGGTTAGCGTATAGGCCTGGCTGCCGGTAAAGCTGTTTGCATCCGTGGCAGTCACGGTGATGTTGAACGCACCGGCTGCGGTGGGTGTACCGGTCAGGGCGCCACTGCTGCTCAGCGACAGGCCGGCGGGCAATGCGCCCGAGGTGACGCTGAAGCTGTAAGGCCCGATGCCACCGCGCGCGCTCAGTTGCGCGGAGTAGCTTGTACTGACCATGCCGCTCGTAAGCGTGGCGGGCGTCAGAGTGATCGTACTGGCGTTGACCGTGAGGCTGTAGTTGGCGGTCGTGGAGAACGGTGCGCCAGTGCCGGTGGAGCTATCGGTCATGGTGACCGCAAAACTGAAATGACCAGTCTGCGTAGATGTCCCGGAAAGCACGCCGCTACTGGATAGGCTCAAACCGGCAGGCAAGCTGCCGCTGCTTACTCTGAACGAATACGGCGAAGTGCCGCCAGCGCCGCTGAAGCTCTGCGAATACGCGGTGGCATAGGTGGCAGTGAATGCCGAGTTGTTGGCAGGTGTGATCGACAAGCTCGCCGCATTCACTTGCACGGTGTAGTTGAAGTTGTGCGTATACGGCCCGGCGCCACCGCTGCTATCGGTGACCTGCACCACGATCGGGAAGGAACCGGCTTGCGTAGGCGTGCCCGACAAGGTGGCCGTGCTCGCATTCCAGCCCATCCCAGCGGGCAAGCTGCCGCTTTGCGCGTAGGTGTAGGGTGCGGTGCCGCCGCTGGCGCTGAAGCTTTGCGAATAGGCCGCGCCAACGGTTGCGGCAGTGATGGACGCGGGCGACAAGGACAAGGTGGGCGCATTGATGGTGACGCCGGTATAGGTTTGCGTGGCGGTGTTGCTAGCCGCGTCCGTCACCTTCACGGTGAACGTGTACGATCCGCCCGCCGTCGGGGTGCCAGCCAGGGTGCCGTTGCTGCTGAGCGTCACGCCTGGCGGCAAACTGCCAGCATTCAATGAGAAGGTGTAGGGCGCATTGCCGTTGCTGGCGCTGATGGTTTGGCTGTAACTCGTACCCACCGTGCCATTCGGCAAAGTGGTGGGACTGATCACCGGGTTCGATGCGGTCACAGGCAACGTATAAGCGCGGCTGCCTGTGTATGGCCCGGTGCCACCGCTGCTATCTGTCGCAGTGATGGTAAAGCTGTAATTGCCGAACACCGTGGCTGTGCCGCTCAACGTACCGGTATTCGCATTGAGTGTGAGGCCGGTGGGCAGGGTGCCGCTGGTCACGGCATAGGTATACGGCGAAGTGCCCCCGGTGGCCGTGACGGTTTGGCTGTAGCTGCTGTTTTGCGTGGCGTTCGGCAGGGTCGAAGGCGATACCGTGATGATCGCCGCGCTGATGGCTACGCCGGTATAGCTTTGCGTGGCGGTGTTGCTCGCTGCGTCGGTCACCTTCACAGTGAAGTTGTAACTGCCACCGGCCGTTGGCGTGCCTGATATCAGGCCACCGCTGCTGATGCTCAAACCCGGCGGCAGGCTGCCGGCCGAGATCGAGTACGTATAGGGCGCATTGCCGTTGCTGGCACTGATCGTCTGGCTATAGCTCACGCCCACCGTACCGTTGGCTACGCTCGCGGTGGTGATCACCGGGATCGATGCGGTCACTGCCAAGGTGTAAGCGCGGCTGCCGGTATACGGTCCAGTACCCGTGCTGCTATCCGTCGCAGTGATGGTGAAGCTGTAATTGCCATATACCGTCGGCGTACCCGTCAACGTGCCGGTATTCGGATTGATTGTGAGGCCGCTGGGCAGGGTGCCGCTGGTCACGGCATAGGTATACGGCGAAGTGCCCCCGGTGGCCGTGACGGTTTGGCTGTAGCTGCTGTTTTGCGTGGCGCCCGGCAGGGTTGATGGCGATACCGTGATGATTGGCGCGCCGATCGTTACGCTGGTATAGGTCCTGGTGGCAGTGTTGCTTGCTGCATCCGTCACTTTCACGGTAAAGGTGTAGCTGCCGCCGGCCGTGGGCGTGCCTGATATCACGCCACCGCTGCTGATACTCAAACCCGACGGCAGGCTGCCGGCCGAGATCGAGAACGTATAAGGTGCATTGCCGCTGCTGGCACTGATCGTCTGGCTATAGCTCACGCCCACCGTGCCGTTGGCTACGCTCGCGGTGGTGATTATCGGCGTTGAGGCAGTGACCGCCAGCGTGTAATTGGCGCTGCCGCTGTAGGGGCCGGTGCCACCGCTGCTGTCGGTCGCGGTGATGGTAAAGCTGTAATTGCCGTACACCGTGGGTGTGCCGCTCACTGCACCGGTATTCGCATTGAGCGTGAGGCCGCTGGGCAGGGTGCCGCTGGTCACGGCATAGGTATACGGCGAGGTGCCCCCAGTGGCTGTGACGGTTTGGCTGTAGCTGCTGTTTTGCGTGGCGCCCGGCAGGGTTGATGGCGATACCGTGATGATCGGCGCGTTGATCGTTACGCCGTTATAGGTCCTGGAAGCGGTGTTGCTTGCCGCGTCGGTCACCTTCACGGTGAAGTTGTAACTACCGCCGGCCGTAGGCGTGCCTGATATCACGCCGCCGCTGCTGATACTCAAACCAGTCGGCAGGCTGCCAGCCAAGATCGAGAAGGTATAGGGTGCATTGCCACTGCTGGCGCTGATCGTCTGGCTATAGCTCACGCCGACCGTGCCGTTGGCTACGCTCGCGGTGGTGATCGTAGGTGTCGATGCGGTGACCGACAAGCTATAGGCGCGACTGCCGGTGTACGGCCCGGTGCCGGTGCTGCTATCGGTCGCGGTGATCGTAAAGTTGTAATTGCCGTAGACCGATGGCGTACCGCTCAGCACGCCGCTGCTGGAAATCGAAAGGCCGCTGGGAAGGCTGCCGGCGGTTACGGCATAGGTATAGGTCGAAGTGCCACCGCTGGCGGTGATCGTCTGGTTGTAGCTGCTATTTTGCGTTGCACCCGGCACGGTCGTCGGCGATACGCTGATGGTGGGGGCGGCTACCGTGAAACCTGAGTAGGTCTGGGTGGCGGTGTTGCTGCTGGCATCCGTGGCCTTCACCGTGAAGCTAAACGTGCCACCCGCTGTGGGCGTACCCGTGATCGCGCCGCTTGAGGCGCTGATACTCAGCCCCGCAGGCAGCGCGCCAGCGCTGATCGTATAACTGTAAGGTGAGGTGCCGCCGCTGGCGCTGACCGATTGGTTATAGGCTGCGCCGACCGTGCCGTTGGGCAAGCTGGAGGGGGAAATGCTTATGCCTGCATTGGCAACGGTGAAACCGGAATAGGTTCGGGGAACCGAAACGACACCGTCCGACAGTGTGACGGTGAACGAATAGCTACCGGCTGTCGTAGGCGTGCCCGATAAAACGCCACCGGTGCTGAGGGTCAAACCCGCCGGCAAGCTCGTTGAAGTAAAGCTGTAGCCGGAGGGTGTGCCGCCAGCGCCGGAGATCGTCTGGTTGTAGGCGGTGCCTACCGCGGCATTAGGAAGACTGGTTGTGCTGATGTTGAGGATGCTGATGGTTTCTACATGCCTGCTAGTGCTGCTATTGGCATCCACCCAGGTATATGTATCGCTAGTGGCCCCATCCCCATTGTTTTGGTAGGCCAGATATTGATCGCCGTTGCTGACATTGGTGGCAGTGCCATGCGCGGTATTGACTACGTCGTTGCCTGTGGTGGTGCTATCAGGGTAAAAGGCCGGAAAGTACGTGCCCAGGCCGCTCGTGAAGGGACACTGGTAGGTGTCAAGCGTGGCCGAACCGCCTGCAGGCACTTCGAACGAGGAGGGGCAGCCGGTCAAATTGCCGGCATGCGCCGTGGCCGGCATCCAGGAAAGCGCGCTCAGGCAAAGCACCAGCATCAGCCGGCACAAGGCGGAGGCCATGCGGGCGGAAGCCCAGGTTGCCCCGGTGAAAATGTTTGTAGGGCAGTCTTGCGCACGACCCCCCACACGCGGGGAGGTGAAACCCGGCGACATCAGCCATGCGAAACCCCCAATACCGCGACCTGTTGCGCTTAGGCGCAGCCAGGCACTCCCTACGGACTGCCGATGCAGCTTCATCACTCTTCCCCTGTTTGATGCGCGGCTTTACAAACGGCGCGCAGCGAGCGATAAACGTATAGCTTTCAGATGTGACGCGCGTCACGGTTGAAGTGGCGCGCCCGCACTTTAGCACTACCCAGGCATGTTGCGTCATGACCGGTATCGCAAGGACGCCGGCTTCAGGGGGGAACGGCCCGGGTTCCACCATCCAGCCACAAGGGGATCACGATGTCCGACTACTATCTTGGGCAAATCATGCTGACCGGTTTTGGCTTTCCGCCGCGCGGTTTCGCCCAATGCAACGGGCAGTTGCTGCCCATCAACCAGAACACTGCCCTGTTTGCCCTGTTGGGCACCCAGTATGGCGGCAACGGCACGGTCACTTTCGCCTTGCCAGACCTGCGGGGACGCACGCCTGTGGGCGCCGGCACGTCAGCCGATGGCTCCTGGCAACCGGCGCCCTATGTGATCGGTGAGCCGTTGGGGGTGGAATCGGTGACCCTGCTCACGGCCAACCTGCCTGCGCACAACCACAGCGTGGCAACCAGTACGCAAAACGGCACCACCCGCAACCCGACCAATTCGGTCTACGGCGCCTTTGCCAACGAGGCGATCTACGCCAGCGCCGCCTCAGGGCTATCGCCCCTGAATCCAGCCCAGGTGCAACCCGCTGGCGGCAACCAGCCGCACAACAACATGCAGCCCTATCTCGCGATCAACTTCAATATCGCATTGATCGGCATCTTTCCGGCACGCGGCTGAATCAACCCCTGCATCGAGGTGACCCATGAGTGTTCCATTTGTAGGCGAAATCCGCCTGTTCGGGTTTTCGCGCGTTCCTACCGGCTGGCTGCCCTGCGATGGCAGCGTGCTACCCATTTCCAACTTCGAGGTCCTGTTTGCGCTGATCGGTACCACCTACGGCGGCAACGGCACGACCGCCTTTGCCGTGCCTGATCTGCGCGGCTCAGTGCCTTTGCATCAGGGCACGGGCCTCGGATTGAGTCCGCACCCGCTGGGGCAGGTCGGCGGGACCGAAGGGGTCACGTTGCTGTCGGGTGAAATGCCGCAACATACGCATATCGCCAATGCGACCACCACCACGGCCAACGCCAACACCCCCGCAAACACGCTGGTGCCAGGAACGCTGGGCGGCACCGATACGATGTATTCCGCCGACTTGACCGGTGCAACGGCTTTTACGATGGCGGCCAATGCCGTGGGCTTTACCGGCGGCAACCTGCCGCACGACAACACCATGCCCACTCTGACTGTGCAGTATTGCATCGCCTACAACGGCATTTTCCCCTCCCAATCGTGATCCGAGGCCAACATCCATGACACAGCCATATATCGGTGAAATCCAGCTGTTCGGCTTCAATTTCGCACCGTTGAACTGGGCTTTTTGCAACGGCGCCACCTTGGCCATCTCGCAAAACACCACACTGTTTTCTCTGTTGGGCACCTTCTACGGCGGCAACGGCCAGACCACGTTCCAGCTCCCCAACCTCGTCACGCGCGGTGCCTGCAATCAAGGACAAGGGCCTGGGCGCACTTCACGCCTGATGGGCGAAACCTTTGGCGAGGCTGAGGTCGCCCTGCTCACCAATGCCATGCCTTCCCACAACCACGGCTTCCAGCTCTTCAACCAGACCGATACAACCAAGCGCACAGCTGGCCCCACCACCAACAGCGCCCTGCAATTGCCCCACCAGGCCGATCCGTTTCCGCCGCAGGGCACCGTTCCCAACGGTACTTTTGCGCCGACCATGCTGGGCGTGACCGGCCAAAACATCCCGCACGAAAACCGTCAGCCGTCTCTTGCCATCAACTATTGCATCGCGTTGGTTGGCGTTTTTCCGCAATTTAGCTGATGCAGATCGACGCAAGCCTGCCGGCGTTTCCACCGACGTCGGAGCCGATCCCCGCGTGCGCCTCGTTAGGCGCACGCGGCATTGGTCTGCGGTGCGCCACGCCCGAGGATCTGCCGTTCTTGCGGCAACTCTATGGCGAGCTGCGTGCCGACGAGTTGCGTATGACAGGATGGCCTGCCTCCGCCTGTGAGGCCTTTCTCGGCAGCCAGTTCGCGCTGCAACATCGGCATTTTGTGAGCTACTACGCCGACGCTGATTTCCTGATGGTGGAGAGCGGCGGTACGCTCATCGGCCGCTATTATCTGCTGAGGCAGAACACGTATTTCACCGTTGTCGACATTGCCCTGCTGCCATCGTGGCGCGGACGCGGTATTGGCGGCGCGTTATTGCAATGGGCGCAATCCCTGGCGCATGCCGGTCAGGCTTGCGGTATCGATCTGCACGTGGACGTGCGCAATACGGCGGCCCATCGGCTCTATGCACGCTTAGGTTTTGTCGATGTCGAACAGGAATCGCCCTATATCCGCATGCGCTGGGAGGCGAATCCTCAGTTGAACACCGCCTGATACAGAAAGCCATCCCGGTTACGCGCGACGGCTACCAGGAAAATGCCAAATTCGCCCAGGCTATCGTGGTGCATCGGATAAATTTTTTGCGGAAACACAATGGCTGCGCCGTTGTGGAAGACCAGGGAGAAGGGTGCGCGCACCATGCCCGGGAGCATCGGCGTGGCTAGCGGTTTTATTTCCACCAGCATGAAAGGCGTGCGGCTCTCACCCATGTCGACGTGAAACGTTTCGTTGAGATGCGGGGCGAAATCTTCCGCGGACAGGAAACGCATGGGTGACTCCTCCGGTGAGCTTGGAATGCGCAGTTTCACATAAATGCACGCGTTGCGTGGAGCGTCGCGTTTGCCTGGACGTCAACTCGTGAGGCCGGGATCGCTCGGCTCAATCTGAACTGCTGCTTGCACCCCCTGATGGGGACCCCATGACTTGCCGCAGCGTTGGGGCTATCGTCCCTATCCAATGCGATACGCGACGCAAAGGAGTAGCCATGAGCGTGTTCGGGAAAGTTTGGGCAAGCACAGCGGCAAGCTTGGGCCTGGGAATTGGCTTGCTGACGGTCGCCGTGCCGTCGCAGGCCCAGTATGAGCCACGCTATGACCAAGGCCCGCAGGTGTATTGCGCCAGCAACGATGGTCGTTTTGCCCGCTGCCAGGTGCCATGGCGCGATGCGGTGCTGGTCCAGCAGATGTCGAAGACGCGCTGCGTGCGCAACCAGACCTGGGGCTTCGACGGTTACGGCATCTGGGTGAATAACGGCTGCCGCGGCGAGTTTTCGCCGGCGCGCGGCTGGCCTCCGTATGGCGGGCCGGGGCCGGGACGTCCGCCCGGTTGGGGCGGGGACAGGCCGCAGCTGCAAGTGCGTTGCGAAAGCCGTGGCGGCAGCTACCAGCTTTGTCCGGTGGATCTGCGCCGTGACGACTCGGTGCGCATCGTCAACCAGCTTTCGGGCGCCGATTGCCGGCAGGGCCGGAGCTGGGGCTGGTCGCGTGACGGTATCTGGGTGGATCGCGGCTGCCGCGCCGATTTCGTGATCGAGCGTCGTTACTGACGGCCAAAGAAACAACGCTGGAATCATCCAACCAATCAAAAGGGAATTCGTTATGCGCCGCTATCTACTCCTCGGTTTGCTGCTTGCATGCTTTGCAGCCCATGCCGATTCTTCGCTGCGCGTGGGCGACAAGGTACTGACCATCGGCGATTCCGCGGCACGCGTGCAGGAGTTGATGGGGCAGCCGGTGGTGAGAACCTTTCTGGACCAGCAGGATGGCGGTCTGCCGGATCATCAGCTGTCGCGTGGCGAGCAATGGCAGTACGCGCAAGACAACAAGACCATCATCGTCACCATCGTCAATGGCAAGGTCACCGATTTCGAAACGCAATACCATTGAAGGTGGCGTGGAAGGCTCGGATTATCATTCCAGCGCACGCGCACAGGCTCTAGCATGCCGATTCCGATGCTCGCTACCGAACGGCTGAATCTTCTCGGTGTTACCGAAGCGGATGCCGAAGCGTACGAGCATCACTTTGTCGACTACGAAGTCATCCGGCATTTGTCGGCTGAAGTGCCGTGGCCGTTTCCGGCCGGCGGGGTGCAGGCGTTCATTCGCGATCAAATCGTTCCCGTGCAAGGTCAGGACCGTTGGGTGTGGGGCCTGCATCGTAAAAGCGTCGATGGCTTGATCGGGACCATCGACCTGCGCCGCTATGGCGAGCGGAAAAACCGCGGGTTCTGGTTGGGGCGGGCTTTTTGGGGCCATGGCTATATGACCGAAGCGGTGATACGCGTGAATGATTTTGCCTTCGATGAACTAGGCTTCGAGCGGCTGATATTTGCCAACGCGGTAGGCAACGAGCGTTCGCGCAACATCAAGTTGCGCACGGGAGCCAGACTGGTGGGTTTGACGCCGGGAGCGTTTGTGGACCCGGGCTATACGCGGCAGGAGATTTGGGAGTTGACGAAGGAACAGTGGGTGGCTTGGCGCCAGCTGTAGGCTGGGATGACAATCCCAGCATGGCGAGCTTGCATGCTGGGCAAAGCTGGGATTGTCATCCCAGCCTACGTGTTGTGCCTCACGCTATATGCTTTGCCTTCACCCACTGCTGCCGCACCGGCAAGGTCCGAATCCGCTCCCCGGTCGCGGCAAATATCGCGTTGGTAAGGGCCGGCGCAATCGGCGGCAAGCCGGGTTCGCCCACGCCGCTCAGCGGCACCGAGAAATCATCCGCGCCGACCATGTGCACATGGATTTCGCGCGGGGCTTCGTTCATGCGCAGCACCAGGTAGTCGTTGAAGTTGGACTGTTCGCTGCGGCCGTTCTTGAAGCTGATCTCGCCGTGCAGAGCCAGGCCGATACCCATGATGACCGCGCCTTCCAATTGCGAACGCACGCGCTCCGGGTTGACTTGCGGGCCGCAGTCGATGGCGATGTGCACGCGCGGGATGCTCAGCTTGCCGTCGGGGCCGGCTTCCACTTCGATCACCGCGGCGGTATAGCTGACGAAGCTGTAATGGGCGGCCAATCCCAGTCCGTGTCCCTTGGGCAGTGCGCGACCCCAGTTGGCCGCAGCCGTGACGGTTTCGATCACGCGTTTCAGGCGCTTGGTGTCGATCGGATAAAGCGCCGGATCCTCGCTATAGTTGGAGAACTCCACTCGCGACGTCGGTACATACCGTCGATCGGGGCCGATCAGTTCGAGCAGGAAGTCGCGATGATCGCGCCCCGCAGCATGCGCCAGTTCCGCCACGAAGCTCTGCACACCGAAGGCATGCGGGATGTTGTACACGGAGCGAAACCAGCCGATGCGCGTATGCGCCTCCACTGCCGGGTTCTCGACGCGCACGTTGGGAATGGCAAAAGGCAGGTCGATCAGGCCCTGGCTCAATTCAAAGGGTTGTTCATGCTTGATGCCGGGCATGAAGGTGGATTGGATGGATGGCGCCGCCGTGCGGTGCAGCCAGCCGGCAACTTTGCCGGAACCGTCCAGTGCCGCTTCCAAATGCTCGGCAGATACGGCGTGGAAGTAGTCGTTGACGATGTCGTCCTCGCGCGTCCATAGCACTTTCACCGGCTTGCCGGTGGCCCTGGAAAGCAGGGCGGCTTCCACCACGTAGTCGGGTTTGGATTTGCGTCCGAACCCGCCACCCAGCAGGGTGACGTTGACGGTCACATTCGTCACCGGTATCCCCAGCCCCTTGGCGACTTCCTCGCGCACGGCCTGGGGTGCTTGCGTGCAGGCCCATACCTCGCATCGGTCGCCGGCGACTTTGGCTACGGCGGAAGGTGGTTCCATGCTGGCGTGGGCCAGGTGCGGAATGTAGTAATCGGCGCTGACGCGCTTGGTGGCTGCGCTCAATGCCTGGTCGACATTGCCATCGTTGCGCGCGACCTCGCCGGGTTTGCGATTGGCCGCTTCGAGCTGTGCGCGATAAGCGACTGAGTCGTAGTGGGTGTTCGGCCCGCTGCTCCAGTTGATCTTCAACTGTTCGCGCGCCTTGATTGCCACCCAGCTGTTATTGGCGACGACAGCTACACCGCCCAGCGGCTGGAAACCCGACGGCAACGGTGTGGCTGCCAGCGTGAGCACTTTCACCACGCCAGGCATTTTTTCCGCGGCACTGCCATCGAACGAAGCGAGCTTGTCGCCGTACACCGGCGGGCGTGCAATGACCGCGTAAAGCATGCCGTCCAGGCGCGTATCGATCCCGTAGTGCGCACTGCCGGTGACGATGTCGTGGCCGTCGATCAACGGCGTCTTGCCCTTGCCGATGTAGCGGAATTCCGTTGGCGACTTCAGCGTGAGCGTATCCGGATGGGGCGCGGGCAGGGCGGCCGCCTTGCCCGCAAGTTCGCCGAAGCCGAGCTTGCGGCCGCTCTTGGTATCGACCACTTCGTGGATGCTGGCCTTTACCTGAGCTGCAGGCACGCCCCATTGTGCGGCGGCGGCCTGTTCCAGCATCGTGCGCGCTGCAGCGCCGGCGCGACGCAGAGCAGCGAAGCTCTGGCGCAGACTGCGCGAGCCGTCAGTGTCCTGGTTGCCGTACTTTTCTTCGTCGCCCGGCGCCTGCCGCACTTTTACGCGCGGCCAGTCCGCGCCAAGTTCATCGGCCACCACCAGCGCCACGCTGGTGCGCACGCCCTGGCCCATTTCCGAGCGGATGCACACCACCGTGACAGTACCGTCCGGCGCGATTTCCACAAACAGGTGCGGATCGTCGCGCAGGCCGTGTTCCTGGCCTTCGCCACCGTATTCTTTCTTGGGTGTTTCCGCCGCACGCGCAAGCGTGGGCAGGCCAAAGGCCAACAACAGGCTGCCGGCGCCGAAGCCGAGCAGGAAAGAGCGGCGGCTTTCGTTGCAGATTCGCAAGTTGTCCTGGCTCATGCCGCGCTCCCTTCGCCGGCGGCGAGCTTGATCGCGTCACGAATGCGCGTATAGGTACCGCAGCGACAGATGTTGCCGGACATGGCAGCGTCGATGTCGGCATCGCTAGGTTGCGGTTTGCTTTTCAACAGCGACGCGGCCTGCATGATCTGGCCGGCCTGGCAGTAGCCGCATTGCGCTACGTTGAGGGTCATCCATGCCCGCTGTACCGGATGGCTGCCATCCGGCGACAAGCCTTCAATGGTGGTGACTTGCTTGCCGGCGGCGGCAACCACCGGCGTGATGCAGGAACGCACGGCGGTGCCATTCAGATGCACGGTGCAAGCGCCGCACAAGGCCATGCCGCAACCGAACTTAGTGCCGGTGTAGCCCAGCGTATCGCGCAGATACCAGAGCAGGGGCATGTCCGGCGGGCCGTCAAACTGATGCTCGTGACCGTTGATACTCAGGGTGAGCATGGCGAACCTCTTCAGGCTGGCTGGGGGCGGGGAATGGCCAATGTACCGCGAAGCGCCGGGCAGAGACACGACAGGCCCGCACGGCCGCCAGCTGACTGCCACGATGGTGGGCTTTCTTGCCCGATCCTGCGCGCTGTGAACATAGGGCGAGCCGAACACCCCCTTCCACCTCCACGTGGAACCCGCCATAGTGTGCCAGCGTGGAAACGCGGAACAGGGGAAGGCCAGGGATGAAGGGGGAGCACGCCGGGCTTGGCGTGCGCACAAGACACCACTTTTCATCCGGCACGTCCCGCCTGGGGCGCGATGGCGGCTGTCCTGCCGTGGACGGCAGCGCACGCAAGCAGTTGCAACGAAGTCACCGCTAGCATGGAGAGGTAAGCGTGAACATGATCTACCCGGCCGGCCCGGCCCAAGTCCCGGAGGGTTTTACCCGTCCCAGCGGCACCTATGTGCGTCATGCCTGGATCGCAGTGGGTGCCTTGCTGCTGTTCATGGCGCTGTATTTCGCGCTGGCGGCGTGGTTCGTCTACAACGGCATTGTCGAGCTGGGCAGAGTCGCCAGTGGGAACGGTTTGCTGGCCGCCCTGGTGGGCGTAGGCAGCCTGTTCCTGGCGTTCTTTCTGATCAAGGCGCTGTTCTTCATCAAGAAGGGCGCGAAAATCGATGGCATCGAACTGACCCGTGCGGAGCAGCCGCGGCTGTTCGATTTTCTCGATCGCATTGCCGATGATGCCGGCGCACCAAGGCCGCACAAAGTGTACGCGAGCGGCCGCGTCAACGCTGCCGTTTCGTACGACCTGTCATTGCTCAATCTGCTGTTCCCGTCGCGCAAGAATCTGGAGATCGGCCTGGGCCTGGTGAACATGCTCAACCTGGGCGAGTTCAAGGCGGTCTGCGCGCATGAATTCGGCCATTTCGGCCAGCGTTCGATGGCGGTCGGCCGCTGGGTCTATACCGCACAGCAGGTTGCCGTGCACATCGTGACGAGGCGCGATGCGCTGGATTCGTTCCTGCGCGGCTTGTCCCGTCTGGATATCCGTATCGCTTGGATCGGCTGGCTGCTGGGCATCGTGATCTGGGCCTTGCGCGTGATCGTCGATGCAGGGTTTAGGTTGGTGGTGTTGGCCCAGCGTGCGCTCTCGCGCGAAATGGAATTGCAGGCCGACCTGGTGGCGGTATCGCTCACCGGCAGCGATGCCCTGGTGCATGCGCTGCATCGGCTGAAAGTGGCGGACGACGCTTGGGATCGCAGCTTGAATTTCCTGCGTGGCGAAGTGGGAGCGAAGCGTCCGCCGCGCGACATTTTCGCCGTGCAGTACGCTCTGGTCGATCGCCTTGGCATCATCTACAACGATCCTGGTTACTCCAATCGCCCGCAGCTGCCGGCCGAGGGCGGGGCGGCTTTTCGCGTGTTCGAGAGCGAACTGGCACAGCCGCCGCGCATGTGGTCCACCCATCCGATGAACCATGAGCGCGAGAGCAACGCCAAGCGCACCTACCTGTTCGCATCGCCCGACGAACGCAGCGCCTGGTCCCTTTTCGAGCACGAACAGGCCTTGCGCGAGCGCATGACGCGGGAGCTGGCCGGCCAGCCGAACGAAACGCCAGTGGAACTGGACGAAACCCTGCGGCGGCTGGACGAGCAGTTCGCGCGCGAACACCTCAAGTCGGATTACCGCGGCATTTACCTGGGTATGTCCGCCGTACGGCATGCCGCCAACCCGGGCGAGCTGTATTACGAGAATGCCGTGCCGCGCTTGCCGTTGTCGCTGGACGACCTGTACCCGCTGCGCATCGGCGAAGAACTAGATCGCTTACAGGCGCTTGACCGCGAACACGCGTTGCTGTGCTCATTGCGCGATCGGATCTATGACGCGCCGGACGGCGTGATTCGTCATCGCGGCCATATCCTGAAACGCAGCCAGCTTCCGGGGGCGATCGCCGAAGTGGAAAAGGAGCGCACGGGCGTGCGGGCGAACCTGCACTCGACGTTGCGGCGTGTGCGCAGCTTGCACCTGAAAGTGGCCGCGACGCTTGCGCCAGTGTGGCGAGATTACCTGCTCGGCAGCCTGCATGTGCTGCACTACGCCGATCATGCCGAAGCGAATCTGCGCGATGCCCAGGCTGCGCTTGCCAAGGATTACCGCCAGGTTACGGCACGGGGCCGAGTCAGCGAAAACGGCGTGCGCCGTATCCTGGCAGGTGCGAGCGACGTGCATCGCGCGCTCAGCCGGGTTTTCCATGAAGCCGCGACGGTAAAGCCCGGCGCACGGATACTTGCCCGGCTGGGTGCGCCGAGCTGGCCGCAGGCGCTCGGCAATTACGGCTTGCGGGCGCCGGAACGCACCAACATCAACGACTGGTTGCGCCAGATCGACGGGTGGATCAATCACACCGCCAACTGGCTTTCGGCGCTACGCCGCACCACCCTTGATGAGCTGTTGGCCGTGGAGGCATCGATTGCCGCGGCCACACGCGACGAGCCGCTTGCCGAGGCGCCCATCGAAGCGCCCTCCGCCCACGACGAATACCCCACCCTGGTACCGGGCAGCGAACGGGGGCAACAGGCGAGGCAGGGTTTATGGCAGCGACTGGAGGGCGCTGGCGATCGTCTTTCCGGCCTGGGCAGGGCAGCGGCGGCCGTGGCGATCGTCGGCTTCGTGCTGGTATTCGGCTGGCTGCATGAAAGTACCGATGTCACGGTCTACAACCCATTGGATCGCGCGGTGGTGGCGAACGTGGGTGGCCACCGTGTCAGCGTGCAGCCGCATCAGCATGAGGATGTTTCGCTGCGCGAAGAAGGCCATGTCGAGGTGGAAGCACGGACGGATGACGGCGAGCCGATCGAACATTTCACCGCGCCGCTCAATCGCTCCGACGACAAGATCATCTATACCGTGGCGGCTGCCGCTCCGCTGCATTCGTGGACGGCTTCGTATGGCTCCGCACCCAAGATTGCACCTTCGCTGGTGCAGCCCCAACGCTGGCAGGTGGTGCACGCCGATTTCGTGTTCGCGCAACCGCCGCACAGCATCCAAACCAACTCCGGTGAAGGTATGCGCAGCGTGCTCGATGGCTTCGACGCGTTGCCGCCTGAATTCTATGCCGAGCAGGTCAACGATCAGCATGCGGCCGCGGCGATGCTGCTTGCGCATGTACGGTTCGATAAGCCTGGTTCGGCCAATCTGGGCAATTGGCTGGAGCTGGCGCGCAACTTGCCCGGTTTCAACGAAGTTTTTGCTGCGCGGCGCAAGCATTTCCCGATCGACGTGGATGCGATGCGTCTGGAACAGGACCACGACGTGGGTGCCACGCATGACGAGGTTTGCGCACGCGACGAGGCGCTCGCCAAGGCGGCGCCGGAACAACCTGATCTCGCCTACGTGGCGGTACGTTGCATGCAGTCAGGAGCGGAGCGCGACCGCCAATTTACTGAAGGTGCACAGCGCTGGCCGCAATCGGCCTGGTTCAATTTCGCAGACGCCTACATCGACACTCAGCAAGGCAACTATCAGCAGGCGCTGGAGAAATATAGCAAGGCGATGCAAAGCCCAACGCTGCGCGATGCCACCGCGGCGGAAGTGCTGCGCCTGTCGCGTCTGGTCGATCCAGCCGGCACGCCAGAACGGCAATCGAAACTGCTCGCCCTGTCGCCTGGGCTTACCAGCATTTTGTTGTTGGAGCCTGGTCAGCCCATGCAGGAAGGGCCTTATCGTGCGCTGTCCCTGCTGAGCGAGGGGCGGCTGGACGAAGCGGTGATGGCAGCTGCCCACACGCAGGTGGAGGGGCATGTATTGCGCCTGGCAGCGGCTTCGCAGGGAGCTTCGTACCTGCTGCGGTCACGCGTATCCGCATTGCCCAAAGGTACGGGCATCGACCAGCAGACCGTATGGCTGGCGCTCGCGCAGGGCGATGATGCCAACGACCCTGCCGTTGCCAAAGTACTGGAAGACACGGAAGCGCATTACGGCAAGGAAGGGCGTGACTGGGTGCAAGGCATGCAGCGTTTCGTGGAACTAGCGCGACGCGGCGATGCGACGGATGCCGAGCGCGCCTTGAGCGGGGTGCCGATGGAAATGCGCGCGCAGGCTTACGTGGCCGGCATCTACCTGCTTGGACCGCTGGCGCCGGATGCATGGCGGCATTTTGCCAAGGCGATACTGTTTGCGGGAGAGAGACCGTTTTTGGGGTGAGGTGCGGCTTGTGGCGGTCGCCAAGCGTGTAGGCTGGGATGCTAATCCCAGCTTTCCGCGCAGCATCCCGATGCTGGGATTGTCATCCCAGCCTACGCGCTTGCCCCAACTCTCACGCTACAGGGCAACGCCTTTGCTCACGCACGCCACCGCATCATGCGGATGCAAACTCTCCCAATGCTCCACCCGCACATGAAAATCCTCGATGCGCTCATCAGCGTCCAGCGCACGATGAATACGTCGCGCAGCATCTTCGCAGAACATCAAGTTCTCGCCGTTGGCCAACGCAAACGCCTGCTCGTCTTCCCGCTTGACCGCGGTCTGCACCGGCGTACCCAACGCCGCTTCGACACGATCCAGCAGGTCAATCAAGTCCAGAGGCGCGCCGAACTTAAAACGTACTCGCAACCGGGCCACGCTGCGTTGCGCATGTGGCGTGGCGACGATGCCCCTTTCGCTGCCCAGCCAAGCTGAGACGACAGCATGGTCCAACGGCAGGTCTGTCGGAAAATCCTGGGCGAATTGCCGTTGGATCAATTGGCGGGACAGGGCGGCCGAAGCAGGGCAAGTGGATGAATAAAGCACCTCCGTGCCGAGTTCCAGTCGGACGCCTTCGCGATCGAGGCTGGCCTCGATCGAAACCGGGTAGCTGCGCCAGCCACTGTTGCCGCTGCGCAAGGCACGGCGGCGTATCAGTGGCTGGAAGTGGATGGCTATGCGCGCGCTATCGGCGAGGTCGCGATGCGATTCCAGGCAGGCCTGCAGCAGTGAGGCAAGCATGCCGGTGTGGAGCGCATGACCGCCAAGGTATTCATCGATCAGCAGATACAAACGCGACATATGGATGCCGCGCTGGTCCTCGCGCGTCAAGTTGACAAAGGCATCCACCTTGGCGCTGATGCGCTGTAGCGTGCCGTTGCCCGCATCGAACAGCACCGGCATCTCGATGCCCTGCATGCCGACCGCGTCCAGTTTGCTGCCAAGCTGCGGTTGCCGATGGCCGGCAATGTCGGGCATCAAGCCCATGGCGGTGCTGATAGGTTTCATTAAAGATGCTCTGATCTATTGCGCACACTCGGCATGATGTTCAGAAGGACCGCAGGCGTAGGCTGGGATGGCAATCCCAGCTTGCTATGCGGCATCTCGATGCTGGGATTGCCATCCCAGCCTACGCGCGCCTGCCGACGCCTGGGCAGTCAATGCGTGGCTCGCTGCGGTTCGTGCAGCGCGGCTACGGCAGATGCGGCGTTCACTTCGGTTACGCCATGGGAAAGCTTGCTGCTTTTCAGCAGCAGGTCGCGCACCGCATATGCATCCAGTCGCGGCGAGACGGAAAGCAGCAGGGCGACAATGCCGCTTACATGTGCGGCGGCCATGGACGAGCCGGAGGTGAAGTCGTAGCCGCCACCCGGTTGGGTGGTAAGAATGTCCTTGCCGGGAGCGCTCAATACGTCCGCCGGGGCCGGTGCGGCATCGCTGACGCGTACCACGATGACGCCGGGCGCGTTGTCGGGAAATCCGCTGAGACGTCCATCCGGCGGCAAGGCGGCCACCACGATGCGACCCTGGTTGAGCAGTTGCGCCAGCAGCTTGTCCAGCAAGGGATCGTCAGGGCCACCCAGGCTCAGGTTCACGATGCGCGCATCGGTATCGATGATTGCAGCCAGTGCCTTGGCGAGCGTAAAGGTATTGCAGCGCGCACCGACCTGCGGCGCTGGTGCGTACCAGCATGCCTTGTACAGGCTGAGCACGGACTTGGGTGCGATGCCGACTATGCCTTGGTGATTGTCGGCATCGGCGGCAATCACGCCGGCGACTTCCGTGCCATGGTGATCTTGATTGAACGCGGTATCACTATCGTCCACCATGTTGTGAGTATCGTGGATACGCCCTTGCAGATCCGGATGCGTGAGGTCGGCGCCGGTGTCGACCACCGCGATGTGCACGCCTTCGCCCTGGCTGACGCTGTGCGCGAGCTCCGCGTCGGTTTCCACGAAACCGCGTTGCAGATCGACGTAGGGATCGTTGTAGCGATGATGCGTTTGGGCCGCTACCGTTGCATACACCGAATAATCCTGCAGCGGCTGCGCGAGCTTTACGCGATCATCCTTGGCGAGCGTCTTGAGCAATGCCTCGCGATCCGTTCCCGCGGGTGTTTTTACCACCACGCAATACACGCCGAGTGCCTTGATCGGCCAGCCGGTGACTTCGTCCAAGTTGTAGTGCCGCTTCAGTTCGGCAAGGGCGGAGACGGCACGTTGCCCGGCGCCGTAATAGCCGGCCGGCACGTAACCGAGCAGGCTGGAGCCGGCATGCAGGGCAGGGGGATCGATCGGATTGGCAACCGCCAGCACGATGTCGCGCTGGCTGTCCATGCTCGATACAGGCGATGCATGACTGGCATCCGCCGCCGCAGTTGCATGCACACTCAGGCAGGCAACGGCCGCGGCAACCGCAAACGCTGAGTATCGTTTGGCGCCCCGTTTCATGGCGCGCCGGTCACCGGTTCTGCCAGGCGGATGCCGCGCGCGGCGCGCAATTGCTGCAGGGTGTTTGGTTTGATCGACTTGGCGCTGACCGGTGCAAGTGTGTAGGCGCCGACATCGTTGGGGCCGCCCACCACCTGCAACTGCAGCGAATGCAGCAAGGCATTCCAATCGCCCAGCGTCATGCTGGCGTCGGGGACGACCCGGAGCGTGCCCGACGTCGCAGGCGCAGGTTCTTCCTGGCTGAGTGTGCGGTAGCTGGCTGTTTGGTCAGTCGACCACATCTTCAATCCCAATGCGCCGATCCCGATGGCCTGGATCAGTATCGCCGCCACCAGCGCACGGGTCAGCCAGCCGCCTGCGCGTGTGCGCTTGGGTTCTTCCGCCGCCGGTGTGTCGAGACGGCCGAGCAGGCGTTGCAGGCCGGCTTCCGCATCCACCTCGACTTCGGAGGGAAGGGACATGGCTTGCTGCAGGCGCTGCTGCTGCGCGAATTCGGTGCGGCATGCTTCGCATTGCGCCAAGTGGCTCGCGAGCCAATCGGCTTGTTTCTTGGTCGCCCTGTTCTGCAGCACCCAGGGCATCATTTCCCATGCACGCGGACAGTCTTGGCCAAAATAGGTAGCTAACATCTTCATGGTACCTGATCGTTGCGCTCTTTAACGGTGATCGAGCCTTCAGCTAGGGCAGGTAGTACATTGCGCAGCTTTACGCGGGCATGAAACAGCCTTGCTTTCACTGTGCCTACCGGGCATTGCATGATGGTGGCTACGTCGTCGAGGGTGTGTCCTTCTCCGTACACCAGTTCTACTACTATGCGCTGGTCGGTAGACAGGCGTTCGAGCCCTTTGCTCAGCCAGTCGCGCAGTTCGCGGTCCTCATCCGGATCGTCGGCAGGTGTGCGATCTTCCGGGATGCTGTCCTCGACCGCCTCTTCGCCATGCTGTCGCAACGCCTTGAGTCCGCAGCGGTAGGCGATGCCCATGATCCAGGTGGACACGCGCGAATCGCCGCGGAAGTCGCCGGCTTTCTGCCAGGCGATCCAGAAGCAGTCGTTGATCACTTCCTCGATGATGTCGGGGCGCCGGGTCAAGCGTGACAGGAATCGGCACAATCGGCCGTGGTAACTGCGATACAGCGTAGCTAGCGCGGTCCGGTCGCCGGTGGACATGCGCTGCAGCAACACACGGTCGGTAGCATCAGCGGGGACGTCGGCGTCGTTCATGATTTTTATGACCCGATAGCGTTAGTTCACTGGATGAGTGCCGCTTAAGCGCTAGAAGGTTGCTTTTACGTCAAAAAGACCACGAGATCGTGGCGACCCATGGGGCAGCTGCCATGCCTCGCTGCGATGGATCCGTGGCGACACGGTCCAGCTCCACCCGCCAGGCCTCATAGGTCCAGGCCAGGCCTAAGTGGCCATAGCCGTAGTATGAACTCGAACGTTGGCGGTGGTAGAGGTAGTAGTGCCCGCCGTAGTAGTAACCCCAGTCGTCCTGGGTACCGTAGGTGGGGGTACCGTGATAGATGGCCGTGGACAGGGGCTGGGCTACCCCCAACCCGGCGGAAAGCGAGAAGTGCGCCGGCAAGGGCCAGTGAAAATCCACGTCGGCGGCGCCGCGCGGCTGGTGGTTGCCGCCGCGGGTGAGTCGGATGGCCGACAGGCCGAACGTGAGCACGTCCCGGTACATCCAGCTGACCCCGGCTTCGGCCCGGTCAAAGGCGCGCCCGCGGGCATTGCCCGGGTAGGTGTAATAGACCAGTCCCGCCTGCATGCGCCAGTCATCGGCAAGCGACCAGTAATGCCCGGCCTGGGCCAGGGCTTCGGAACCATGGCCGGTCGAGCGCAACTGGGTGCCAGCGGACAGCCCCAGCACCCAGCCGTTGGCCGAAGTCCAGGAGGTGGCCGCTTGCAGGAAGGGCGTGACCGGCGTGATCGCCAGGCCACGATCGACCAATTGCGAACTGAGTGCCACGGTGCCGTTGAGATTGCTCGTCTGGGCACGCAGGGGTATGGCGAGGACCGCCATCGACAGCGTGGCGACAGCTACGCGTAAAAAAGTGTAGTGACGAAGCGGGTGCGATGCCTTCATGGTCCGGTCTTTTCAGGTGCACGGCGCCACCGCCGCGGCAGCTTGTCGGCCACGGCGGACACACAGCCCATCATCAGTGGCCGGGGGCTGTTGTGGGGCATCACTTCATGCTTTGGGTAACCGTGCGTCGCATGGGCTATGACGGTTTCGCCTCACCTGGAACATGGCCAGCTTATAGTCGATCCCATCGGACAAGGGAATGTCATCAATGCAGGGTGCCCAGGTAGGTAATGAGGTCATCCAGCTGTTTGGGATCGTCCAGGCCGTCGTATTTCATCCGGGTACCGGGGTTGGCTTTCCGGGCCGGTTGCGACAGATACCAATGCAGTTTGTCGGTGGTCCAGGTCCATTTGCCCTGCGTGAGCGCATCCGTATATTTGTAGTTCGGCGCCGTGCCGGCCGGGCGCCCCACGATGTCGAACAGGCTCGGGCCTTTCTTGTTCTTGCCCTGCTTGGGGCTATGGCATTCGGCGCATTCGGACTTGAATACATCCGCGCCTGCACTGGCATCGCCAGCCCTAACCATAGGCGAAGCGAGCATCCATCCGATCAAAAGCCCCGCTATGGCCGAACCACGCAACCCATGCTCCAAAAATCGTTGGCTCACTACTTCGACTCCTGTTCGTGCTACTAGGATGATTCGGTTGTTCAAACGGGGGCGATAAAAAAGGCTGTAGGCTGGGATACCGATCCCAGCTTTCCCCGTGCTCGCCCGATGCTGGGATTGACATCCCAGCCTACGCCGCTACGTCGGTTGCTGTCAGAACGCGACACTGGCAAAAATCACGAAGGCATTCAGATCCCTGGCGTTGGTCATCGGTGCGCCCGGCGGCGCGCCGAAGACATTGTCGCTGCTGCCGTTGAATTTGTTGAAGTGGAACCACTCCACGGCCAGCCGCAAGTTGGCAATGGTCGTGAAGGAGTCGTCCTTGCCGAACGGAGTCCAGAACACGGTGAGCGAGTTGCTGGAGGTATCCGGTTCGCCATACGGCACATAGCGCACGATGTCGTGCGTACCGGTGCTGACCATGTGGGAGATCGTCACGCCATAGCTCTGCTTGAATACATAAGTGGCCGTAAGCGACTGGTCATGCACCACGCCGCGAGGCAGCGCCACGAGGCCGGGAATGGGGCCGAACGGCGTAGTGGCATAGCGGCGGCGCTCCATGATGTTCACGTAGGCAAGCTGCACGATGTTCTCGTGGTTGCCCAGGTACTGATACGTTACGTCGTAGCCGAGATCGGTGAGGCTTTCGCTCGGGCCGCTGCGTGGCAGCTGGCGTTTGGTGGTTAGGCCCACCAGGCCGGCGGAGACGAACTGGCGCTTGAAGTCCCGCAGATAGGCAAAACGCGCATACACCGTGTCGCTAAGCTTGCCGGGATCGCCGGAGATCCGATAACCAAGGTTGTTCTGCATCGAGGTCGGCAGAGAATTGTAGGTACCCAGCTCGCCATACCAGTTCTTGTCGTACAACGCGTAGAGACTGGCTCCGTACACGCGGTGCGCCAGCGTGTTTGAGCTGGATGGGTTGAGCAGGGTGCCCGATACCGTGGGTGGCCCGTTCAAGGTGGCCGCGGGCAGGGCGTCGACCGGATCATCGAAGCCTGGATTGTTGTTGAAACTGACGCCGATCAGCGCTTCCTTGTCGGCGAGTTTCAGATCCTTCGCGACAAAGCGCAAATCGACGTCGCTCAACTGCGTATTGAATTTATTGTTGCCAGTGTTGTAATCCGCTACTTTCACGAAGCCGCCCACATGGTCGGAGACGCGTCCGGCCAGGTAGATATCCGCTTCGCTGAGCTGGTTGCTGCTTTGGCCTTTCGCAGGCACGGTGCGCGTGCCGTTGATCTGGATGGCGGCCGGGATCTTGGTGCCCTGGCCATCCGTATCGGTGTAGCCATTCATTTTGAAGCGCATGCCATAAGGCGTTAGCGCGGGACCATAGGCACCCGCATGACAGTCAGCGCAAGCGGAACCGGTCTGCCGTGCGTACGCAGGCACTGCATGCGCCGTCTGTGCGGCGATTAGCGGCAGGGCGGCAAGGCCGTACCACAAATGCAGTTTCCTGGGCCGGCACAAGGCGCGTCGGTGCAGGAACGTTTGCATGGCATTCTCCTTGTCTGGTGGATACGGGTCATTCATCGCGCTGGCGCTGCAGCAACATGGTCCGCAGCAAGCCGTCGCGCAGTACAAAGTGATGCCAAAGCGCCGCCGACACATGCAGCACGACCAGCCCCAGTAGCAGCCAGGCGACTTGCGTGTGCCACTGCTGCAAGGTATCGGCAAGATCTTCATCGGCTGCCACCAGTGCGGGCAGGGTCAGTCCAAACAGATGTACCGGCTTGCCCTGTGCGTTGCTGAGCGCCCAGCCAAGCAGGGGCTGGATGAGCAGCACGACATATAAAGCGATATGTACCAGTCCCGCCGCGGCGCGCATGGCGAGGGAGGGCGTGCCCACGGCCGGCAATTTGCCGATGCGGATACGCACCCCTACTCGAATGAAGAACAAGGTGAGCACGACCAGGCCGAAGTGGCGATGGATTTCCAATAACCATTGTCGCGCAACCCGTGTCGCCACTTCGTCACGGATCAGAATGGCGGTCACGCCACCGAGCAGGCACAACACGGTAAGCCAATGCAGTACTACAAGCTTGCGCGGACGCGCGGGCACCGCTTCCCTGCCGGCCGTTTCGTTGTACGTCGCCATTGTTCTCCCCGTGGCCCAAGATGACTCAAGTCTGCTTCGACATGTGCTTGCGCGGGGCGGAAGGAGACCTTTGCGGGTGAGTGCGGGCAATAGGGGGAAAGGTTGCAGCCGGCTAGATTTTTCTCCTTTTGACCAGGCGTGGCGAATCGCGTCGGCTTTTGTCCTGAGGGAGGGACGCCAGGCATACGCAACCTTTTCCTGAGGTCTCGGCACTCAACTGCGTACACCACCCTGGCAACATGACAGCGGGCCGACCATGCAAATCCAACGAGTCCAGCTGCAGCAGCATGGCGACGAGCGCGGCATGCTTGTTGCCTTGGAGAGGGATCGCAATGTGCCGTTCGAAATCCGGCGCGTGTATTACCTGTTTGCGACCAAGCAGCAGGTCCATCGCGGCCAGCATGCGCATCGTCATCTCAATCAGCTGGCGGTGACGGTGCGTGGTTCGGTGAAGTTTCTGCTCGACGACGGCAGTGGGCCGGTGGAAGTGGTGCTGGATGACCCCTCGCAGGGCTTGCTGCTGGGAAGCATGGTGTGGCGGGAAATGTACGACTTCAGCGAGGACTGCGTGCTGATGGTGCTGGCCGACCAGCTGTACGACCCGGCCGACTACATCACCAACTACGACGAATTCCTGCGTGAGGTGAACAGCTCCGTGCTGCGGGGGGACATGGCCGCATGCCAAAGCCTCTAGTCCTCATCGGCGCGGGCGAGTTTGCACAGATCGCCTGCGAATACTTCCAGCATGACAGCGACTATGAGGTCAAAGCCTTCAGCGTCGAGCGCGAATACCTCAAGCAGCCGACCCTGGCTGATCGCCCAGTGGTCGCGTTCGAAACGCTTGCCGTCGACTATCCGCCATCGGAAGTGGAGGTGTTCGTGGCCGTGCCGGCCAGCCAGCTCAATCGGCTGCGCACGCGCCTTTACCGGGAAGCCAAGGCCAAGGGTTACCGTTTCGCCACGTACGTCAGTTCGCGCGCCTTCGTATGGCGCAACGCCGAGGTGGGGGAAAACAGCTTTATCTTCGAGAACAACGTGATCCAGCCGTTCGTGCGTATCGGCAACAATGTCGTGCTGTGGAGCGGCAATCACGTCGGGCATCGTACGGTGGTGTGCGATAACGTCTTTGTCGCTTCGCATGCGGTGATTTCCGGTTACTGCGAAATCGGCGAGCGCAGCTTCATCGGCGTGAACGCCACGTTCAACGATCACGTAAAAGTCGCGCCCGACTGCATAATCGGTTCCGGCGCGCTGGTGGTGAAGGATACGGAGCCCGGCAAGGTCTACGTCGGTTCGCCGGCGCGCGCGTTGCCCGGTCGCTCAAGTCTCGATGTGAGTCTTTGACGCCCATGTACACCTGGACCAAGCGTGGACTGGTATTCGAGCCTGCGCGGCATGGCGTGGGCGGCTGGATGCAGCATTCGGCGCTTACCCCTACACCGTACCGGCTTAACAGCGAAACCATTCGCGTCTATGCGGGGTTTCGCGATGCGCAAGGTGTGAGCCGCATCGGTTATGTCGATGTGCTGGCCGATGATCCCACGGTGGTCTTGCGGGTCAGCGCCGAACCGGTGCTGGATATCGGGCGCGACGGTTGTTTCGACGACAACGGCATGATCCTCGGCGACCTGGTCGACGCGCCGGGCGGGCTGCACATGTTCTATGTGGGTTTCCAGCGTGTGGCCAAAGCCAAGTTCCTGGCTTTTACCGGCTTGGCGCTTTCCCGCGACGGCGGCGAAAGTTTCCAGCGGCTGCAAGAGACGCCGATCCTGGAACGCGCACCCGGCCGCAGCACGATCGCCGCCGTGCATTCGGCGATGTGGGAAAACGACCGTTGGCGCCTGTGGTACGCAGTAGGCGATGACTGGGAGCAGATCGGCGGCGAGCCGTATCCTCGTTACCACATCCGCTATCTGGAAACGCACTCGCTAGCCGAGATGCCGCTCGAAGACAACGTCTGCCTGCTACCGCGCGGCACCGAATACCGTATCGGCCGGCCGCGCGTGTATCGCATGGACGGCAGGTATGTCATGTACTTCACGCGCGGCAATGTCACCGGGGAATATTTTCCAGGGCTCGCCTACAGCAACGATGGCGTGCACTGGGAGCGGCACGACGAAGCCTTGGGTCTGGCGTTGTCGGCCGATGGCTGGGATTCGCGCACGCTTTGCTATCCCGCCTTGATTCGCCAGGGCGACAGCTGGCTGATGTTCTACAACGGCAACGACATGGGCGTGGATGGCTTCGGCGTGGCCCAAGCCCCTGCCGTGCCCGTCGACGGTGCAGTGCATGTTCACGCTTAGTAGCTATGCGCCTACCGACACCGCGCAATGGGATGCCGTAGTAGGGCATTCCAGGAACGGCAACTTTTTGCATCGGCGCGCTTATATGGATTACCACGCCGACCGCTACACCGACGGCTCGCTGGTCGTGAAGCGCAATGAGGAGGCGGTGGCGGTATTTCCCGTCAGCGTCAAGCAGAAGGTGGCGACCAGCCATGGCGGCCTTAGCTATGCCGGGTTGATAGCGACGCGCGCCATGCGTGCCGAATGGACGATGGAAGTGTTCGAGCGGATCGGTGAACACTACCGTGCGCATGGCGTGGAGCGCATCATCTACAAAGCTGTGCCGCACGTTTTTCACGCGTATCCCGCCGAAGAGGATTTGTACGCCCTGCATCGGCTGGGCGCGCGCCTGATGCGGCGCGACGTGGCTTCGGTGATCGCCTTGCGCGAGCCGTTCGGCTTTACGGAAGGGCGCAGACGGGCCGTCGCCAAGGCGAGGAAGTCGGCGATCCGTATGCACGTGGGTAGCGACCTGGCGGATTTTCATGCGTTGCTGTCCGAAGTGCTGCGCAGCCGCCACGATGTGGCGCCGACCCATAGCTTGGCGGAACTACGCTTGCTGCAAAGCCGCTTTCCGCATCAGATCGTGTTGCACGAAGCGCGTGACGAAAATGGCTTGCTGGCCGCCGCGCTGATTTATGACTTTGGCCGGGTAGTGCATACGCAGTATCTGGCGGCTTCGGAACGGGGGCGTGAGTGCAATGCACTGAATCTGCTGCTGGCGGAGCTGATCGAGCGCATTTATGCGGACCGGCATTACTTCTCGTTCGGCATTTCGACCGAGCAGGAGGGGCGGGTCCTCAATGGCGGCTTGATAGCACAGAAGGAGTATTTCGGAGCACGCGCCGTGGTGCATGATTTTTACGAGTGGATGTTGTGATGGGCCTGTATTTCCATGCTTGCCATGATCTGCTCCCTCCCCTGCTTGCAGGGGAGGGCTGGGGTGGGGTGAAACCAACCTCGCGGCAAGCTCAAGCAACCCCACCCCAACCCTCCCCTGCCACGCAGGGGAGGGAGCAACAGCATCTGGCGGTGTGACATGGATATCCCCTTCCTCAACCTCCAGGCCATCAATGCCCGGCACGCTGACGAGCTGAAAGCGGCCGCCGCAAGAGTCATCGATTCGGGCTGGTACATCCTCGGCCAGGAGCTGGCCGCCTTCGAGCGTGAATTCGCCGATTACTGCGGCGTGCGGCACGCCATCGGCGTGGGCAATGGATTGGATGCGCTTGCGCTGATATTGCGGGCCTACAAAGAGCTGGGCCAGCTGCACGATGGCGACGAAGTGATCGTGCCTGGCAATACCTTCATCGCGAGTTTCCTCGCCGTCACCGAGAGCCGGCTGGTCCCGGTGCCGGTGGAACCGGACTCGGCCAGCTTCAATATCGACCCGTCCGCGGTGGAGGCGGCTATCGGACCACGCACACGTGCGATCATGGCGGTGCATCTGTATGGGCAGTTGGCGGATATGCCGGCCTTGGCCGAATTGGCCAATCGCCACCAGTTGCTATTGATCGAGGACGCGGCGCAAGCGCACGGCGCGGCGAGCGGCGGGCGTAGGGCAGGGGCGTTGGGGCACGCGGCAGGCTTCAGTTTTTTTCCCGTCAAAAATCTTGGCGCGCTGGGCGACGGAGGCGCGGTCGTCACCAACGACACGCTGCTGGCGGATCGGGTCGCTGCGTTGCGCAATTACGGCTCCGCCGAAAAGTACCGCCATCTGTACCAGGGCATCAATTCGCGACTGGACGAACTGCAGGCCGCCTTGTTGCGGGTGAAGCTGAAGTACCTGGACGAGGACATCGCGCGGCGCCGCCAGGTGGCGCTGCGCTATCGCGAAGGCATACGTCATCCGCAAATTGGCTTGCCTTCGGTAGCCCATGAAGAGCAGCACGTATGGCACCTGTTCGTGGTGCGCTGCGCGCAACGCGATGCCTTGCAGAGGCATTTGCAAGCCCATGGCATCCAGACCCAGGTGCATTACCCGATACCGCCACACCGGCAATCGGCTTATCCCGCGTTGCGTGACGTGCGCCTGCCATTGACCGAGCGCTTGCACGAGGAAGTCCTGAGCCTGCCGATCGGGCCCGTCTTGCATGACGAGGAAGTGGAGCGTGTCATCGCCGCTTGCCAGTCCTTCGAGGGGAACGCATGAATATCGTGCGCGCTGGCTTCTATTCCACTTTGGCCACCGGCGCACGCCTGCTGGCCGGACTGGTGGTGATCAAGCTGGTGGCGTGGCTGGCCGGGCCCGAAGGCGTGGGCAGGCTGGGGCAGTTCATGAGCCTGATGTCGCTGCTGGCGGTGCTTGCGGGCGGTGGCATCAGCGCGGGCATCGTCAAATACGTGGCCGAATACCGACATGACGCGCAAAAGCTTTCGCGCCTGCTGGCGGCCGCCTTGTGGTACGCCCTGTTTGCTTCCTGCCTGATGGGGTGTGCGGCGTTGTTGCTGAGCAAGCAACTCTCGTTGTGGCTGCTCGGCGATGCCCGTTACGAAAACCTGATTCGCGTGCTGGCGGTCGCCCAGCTAGGCATCGCGTTGGCCAACTATATTCTGGCCGTGCTCAACGGCTTCATGGATGTGCGGCGGCTCGCCTTCATCCAGGTACTGGGCTCGGCACTCAGCGTAGTGATGGCGGTGGGCCTGTCGCACTGGCTGCACTTGTATGGCGTATTGCTGGCGCTGGTGGTGGGGCAGCTGCTGTTGCTGGTGGTCGGACTGCCTGCATGGCGGCGCAGCCCCTATTTCGAGCGCGGCATGCTGCGTATGCAGTTCGATCGCGAGATGAGCCTCAAGCTGGCGGCATTCTCCGTGATGACGCTTACCTCGGCGCTGCTGCCGCCGCTGATCAATATCGCGGTGCGCAATCATCTGGCCCAGCAATTGGGCTGGGAACAGGTGGGCTATTGGCAGGCGGTAAGCAAGGTATCGGATGCCTACCTGCTGTTCCTGACCAGCGCCATCAATATCTATTACCTGCCTAAGCTGGCTTCCACGCATGGGCGCGAGTCGCTGGCGGCCGAGCTGCGCAATGCCTATCGCCATCTTTTGCCGGCGGTGATCGTTCTGGCGGCGCTGGTTTATGCGTTGCGTGACTGGGTCACGCGCTTGCTGTTCAGTGCGGACTTCACTGCCGCCAATGCGCTGTACGGCCCGCAATTGTTCGGCGACGTGATCAAGATCGCCTCCTTCATGCTTTCGTACCTGATGCTGGCCAAGGCCATGACGCGGCTGTTCGTGATCTCCGAGTGCGTGTTCGCGCTCAGCTACCTGGCCCTGGTTTATGTCTTCACGGCATCGTTCGGACTGATCGGCGCAATGTACGCGTTCGCGGTCAACTATCTGTTCTACCTTGCGTTCAACGTGGTGGTCGCGCGACGTTACCTGGGGGCATTATGACGACAGCAGCCAGCCACCAGCCGATAAGCACTTCGGCGGAGCCGCTCGTATCCGTGTTGATTCCGGCCTACAACCACGAACGCTTCATCCAGCGTTGCCTGGACAGCGTGCTGGAGGATTCGTATCCGGCCAAGGAAGTGGTGATCATCGATGACGGCTCTACCGACCGCACCGGTGAACGCATTGCCGAATGGGCGAGCCGGTACGGCCAGCAGTTGCGGGTCGAATATGTGCACCAGGGGCAGAATCGCGGCGTCGCCGCCACTTTGAACGAATTGGCGGCACGCGCGCACGGCGAATTCCTGCGCCTGGGCGCCAGCGACGACTACCTTCTGCCAGGTGGCCTGGAGGCGCAAGTACGCTACCTGCAGAACCATCCGCGCAAGCGGGCGGTGGTCGGCGATTCGATCGTGGTGGACCAATACGGCAACAAGCTGCACGACAGCGGCATGCGCGACTTGTATCACGCGGATAAGCGTCTATACCGCACCGACGAGGGTATTCGTCGCGCGGTGATCCGCCACTGGGCGATCGGCGGTCCGGTTGCCTTGCTCAGGAAGAGCGCGCTGGAAACCGTCGATCGCTGGACCGAAGGGCTGCGCATCGACGACTGGGATTTTTTCCTGCGCCTGGCTGCGCGCGATGCGCTGGGTTTCATCGACCTGCCGGTTTGTGCCTATCGCCTGCATGGCAACAACATGAGCAGGACGCGGCATACGGCTACGCGCATCGTCAACCTCACCGAATCATGGCGGGTCGCGCGACGCAGTACTGAGCTGTTCGACGAGCCCTATCGCACCTTGCTCAAGGCGCAGTCGCATTACATCAGTGCCAAGATTGCCTTCCTGCAAAAGCGTTCGGTTTTGCTGAGCTGCCACATGCTGGCCTATCTGTCGCTGTTGGCCGCATCGAAGGTACGCCTGCCGCCCGCCGGCAGGCTGGTGGAGAAGACATGAATCGGCTGCTGCGCCTGCCGTCGGTCTATCTGTCCGTGCCAATCCTGCTGGCCTGCGGGCTCACGCTGCTCAGCTACAATCTGCCGGGTGACTACTTGCAAGGCATGCTGCTGCTGGTGGTCAGCGCGCTTGGCATCTTGCTGTTCGACGTGCTTGCCGGGCCACGCTTGCCACCGATGCATGCGTTTCGTGCGCGCGGCTACGTGGGCACACGGGAGTCGTTCGTGGCCCTGGCTTACGCCGCAGGCATCACGGCGTTCTGTCTGCTGGACTTGCTGCTGTTCCCGATTCCTCTGCTGGACAAGCCTTCCGCGTACGCCACGATGGAGGGTGGCCACGAGCACATCCGGCATATTTCCGACATGTGCTGGACCCTGCCGCCGATTGGCGTGCTGTGCGCACGCAACAAGTGGCTGCGCAATCTGCTGATCGTGATCGGCGTGGCGTTCCCGGTGCTGGTGATCGATCGCAACCGCTTGCTCGCATCGCTGTTTTCGCTTGCCCTGGTGGTGCTACTGCGTCGGAACGAAGCCAAGCCGGTACCGTGGAAAGCAGTGGTGTTCCTCGGCGTGCTGGGCGCGAGCATGTTCTCCATGCTGGGCATCCTGCGTTCGGGCTCGCTGGATACGGTGGCCTTGCCGTTCAGCGACATGTATCGCGCCGCGCCGCAGGGCATCAAGTGGCTGCTGCTCTATATAAGCGCCGGGCCGTACAACTTCGGCTCGATTCTCGCCAAGCACTACGTCAATGCGAGTTTCCTGGTCAACCAGCTGGTACCGGGCGCGGGCTCCATCGCCACCGCCGGCACGGATATTCCGCTTGACGCGTCGAACATCAACGTCGGCACCGAGTTCTTTCCGTTCCTGATTGCGTGGGGGGCGATGGGGGCGGTGCTGTCGATAGTTGGTCTGTATGCCTTGCTGGCATGGAGCGTGCGCCGCATGTGTCCGGCCGTGGCGCTGTTTCCCTTGCTGATTTTCCTGCGCGTTGCCTATTGCTGCGTCATGTCGCCGTTCGCCCCGCAGGCCTACACCTGGACCAATGCAGGCTTCATTGGCGTGTGCCTGGCGCTGCAGGTGCTGGCGGCATGGCTGCCGAGCAGGTCGCAACCCCTCCATTCCATCCCATGAGCCTGACACCTATGCAACGAGACGAAATCTACCTGATCGACATGTGGCGGCTGTTGTGCCGGGAGTGGCTGTGGTTCCTGGCCACGTTCGCCGTGGTGCTGCTGGCCACCATTGCCTTCATGTTCACGCTGAAACCGCAATGGCAGGCCAGCGCCTGGATCCAGATCGGCCAGGTCGGCGCGGCTCCGTCGGGGCAGGATCCCAAGGCCGAGCCGCTGCAGCGCGTGCTGGAGCGATTGCAGCTGATTCCGTTCCAGAACCAGACGCTGCAAAGCATGGGCATCGACCCGAAGTCGCCTGAAGCGGGTCTTTATCGCAAGAGCTTCAAGCTGGAGCCGTTGGCGTACGCCGGACCGCTGATCAAGCTCAGCGTGCGCGCGCACTCCCCGCAACGGGCGCGTGAGCTGGCCGAAGGCACGGTGGCCCAGCTGCAGGGCATTCATCGTGGTCTGGAGGCGACGCAGCTGAAGCTTGCCCATCAACGCCTGGATGAAATTCAGAGCAATCTTGAGAGCGTAAAGGCCGAAAGGGATCGATTGCAGCAGGTCGCCACGCAGGGCAAGGACAATCTCGCCTTCGTGCTGATGACCGGCAAGAACGACGAGATCCGCGCGCTGGAGCAGACGCGCAACGAACTGCTCACACGCCTCAGCGCCACTTATACCTATGACACTTCGCTGATGTGGCCGGTATACGTGCCGGAGCATCCGGTATTTCCCAACCCTGTACTGATGTATGGAATGGGTGTGGTGTTGGGCCTGTTCGCGGGAGTCGTGGCGGCGGTGGCCAGGAATGCGGCCAGACGCAGGGTGGCGGTGTCCACCAAAGTGCAGCACATCGCCGCCGGCGTGTAGCGCGCAGGCTGGGCTGCCAATCCCAGCTTTGCCATACAACCAAATCACCCACGAACCCGCACTCACTGCGTGCCCTATGCCGACCCGGTGGAGACCGTAGTGAGCCGTACGTTAAAACTGGAAGCAGGAAGCCCCCCGGCAACCCTGAGCGAAACGCAGCTGCTCGATACCCAGCGCGCCTTCGATAGCGTTGCCCCGGACTATGACGGGCCACGCGGCAACAACGAACTGATCCAGCGCATGCGTCTCACGCTGTGGAACAGCGTGAGCAGCGAAGTCCCTGCCGGCTCGCGCCTGCTCGATCTGGGCTGCGGCACAGGCATCGATGCGGTGGAATTTGCACGGCGCGGTTACCAGGTGGTCGCCAGCGACTGGTCGCCGCGCATGGTGGAACGCACGCAGGCACGGGCGACCGCGGCAGGTGTTCAGGCGCAGGTTGCGGCGCTGCACGTCGGCGTGCACCAGCTCGACCGGTTGGAGGGCGGCTTTGACGGCATCTATTCCAATTTCGGTCCTCTCAACTGCGCGCCGGACCTGGGTGACGTCGCGGTCCAATGCGCGCGCCTATTGCAGCCGGGCGGTAAGCTGGTGTTTTCGGTGATCGGGCGCATCTGCCCGTGGGAAGTGGGCTATTACCTGTTCAAGCGGCGCATCAAGCGTGCTTGCGTGCGCGCTGCGCGCGGCGCCACCGCAGTGGGCATGAATCGCCATACGATCTGGACGCATTACTACCTGCCGCGCGAGTTCTATCGCACCTTTGCAGCCCATTTCACGCTGAACGGCTATCGAGCTATGAGCCTGTTCATGCCGCCGCCCTACCTGGTGGAGTTTTATCACCGCCATCAGTCGGCTTGCGATCGGCTCGGCCGTCTGGATGATCGCTTTGGCGCACTGCCGGGCTTGCGCGACATGGGCGATCACTTCCTGATCGTGATGCAGCGGCGCTGAAGCCTATGGATGCATCAGCGACCCGGGCCCATGTCAACCTACACCACGCTGTCACGGTGACGCCCGATGGTGTGACGGGAGCAGCTTTGTCGATCAGGGCAGGGCGCATGGATGCCACGCCGGCGCCGCGGGCTTACGGCGTGGACCTGCGCGATCACCTGGTTTTCCCCGGCTTGATCAACGCGCACGACCATCTGCACGTCAATGCCATTCCCGCCTTGGGCGGCCATGCGCCTTTTCCCAACAGTTATGCGTGGATTCGCGCGTTCCAGGAGCATTTCCAGGCTCCGGAAGTGATGGCCGCGCTGCGGTTGCCCAAGGCCTTGCGCATGCGGCACGGCGCGCTGAAAAATTTGCTGGCCGGTACCACCTGTGTGGCGCACCACGATCCCTGGCATCCGGTGCTGGACGAGGAAGATTTTCCCGTCGCGCTGTTGCGCGACTACGGCTGGAGTTATGCGCTGGGCTGGCCCGAGTATGGGCCGCCGGTGCGGGAGAGTTTTGCCGCTACCCCGGCGGAACATCCATGGCTGATCCATCTCGCCGAAGGCACCGATGCGGTGGCGCGTGCAGAACTGGCACAGCTGGATCAAATCGGCTGCCTGGCCGGCAACAGCGTGTTGATCCACGGCGTGGGTCTGAGCAGCGAGGACATCGAGCGCGCGATAGCGCAAGCCGCCGCGGTGGTGTGGTGTCCCAGCAGCAATTTGCGCTTGCTGGGGCATACGCTGGACCCGCGTCGCCTGTGCGCGGCAGGCCGGCTTGCGCTGGGCAGCGATTCACGGCTCAGCGGAGCGCGCGATCTGCTGGACGAATTGGCTGGCGCGGTCGATCGATATGGCCTCGATCCTGCACAATTGCTCGCGCTGGTGACTACGCAAGCTGCGCATATCCTGCGCATGCCATCGCGCGGTCACCTGCAGCCGGGTGCGGTGGCGGACCTGGTGGTCGTCGAGGACCTCGGCGGCGATCCCGTACGCAGTCTGGCTGGGATTGCACGCAGCCAGATTCGCGCCGTCCTGCGTGATGGCATGCCGCGCATCGCGGACCCGGATTTCGCCGAATGGTTTGCCGTAGCCGGGGTGGATGCGGTGCCGGTGACGCTGGATGGCAGGCCGAAGCTGCTCGCCAGCGCGCTAGCAGATCCGGCCTTGCTGGCGCTTGAGCCGGGACTCGAACTGGCTGCGGGGCCATGCAGCGATGAGCGCGTGCTTGTGGCGGCAAGCGGGGGTCTCGGATGATGACCCGCGCGCCCGTGCTGTCACCGATGGAAGCTTACGCGATGTGGGCACCCCACTATCCGGCGCGCGCCCACAACCCGGTGATGCTGGCCGAAGAGCGCGCCATGCTCGGACTGATGCCGGCGGACCTCAATGGCTTGAACGTGCTCGATGTCGGTTGCGGCAGCGGGCGCTACATGCTGCATGTCTTGCGGCGCGGCGCATCACGCACGATCGGCGTGGATCTTTCCTCGGCGATGTTGCAGCGTGCCTGCACCGAGCTGACTGCAGGCCGATTCGACGCGGGCATCGGGCTCGCACAAGGCAGCATGACCTCGTTGCCGGTGCTCGATGCCTGGGCGGACCTGACTGTTTGCGGACTGGTCGTCGGGCACCTGGAGCGTTTGCATGACGCCTTGCGCGAATTGCACCGCGTCACCAGGCCCGATGGCATCGTGCTGTGCAGCGACTTCCATCCGATCGGTCCGGCGCTAGGTTGGCAGCGCGATTTCAAGCATGACGGACAACGTTATGCGGTGCGGCATACGCAACATCTTTACAGCCATTGGCACGCGGCGTGTGCGGCGCTTGGATGGGTGATCGAGGATGTGCTGGAACCGATGCTTGATCCGATGGACATTCCGGCCGAGGCGAATTTTGATCGTACGGCATTGGCTGTGCCGGTGGCGTTGGTGTTCAGGTTGCGTAGAGGCTGAGTGTCTTGTCGATAACCTCAAATTTCCTTGCCGTGTGGAATGAATAGCGAGCGATCTACATCCTTATGTCCCAATCCCCCAACACACTACTGATCAATCCCACCATCACCACGTCGCGCGTCAATGCGCGTTTTCCGCTGTCCTTGCTGCACCTGTCCGCCGCTCTGGACAAACACGGCAGCAGCGAAATCGTCGACGGCAACGTCGACCGCGACCTGGTCGATGCCAGCTTGCGCAAGCTGGAGCAGGGCCGCTTCGATGCGGTGGGGGTCAGCGTGATGGGCGGCCCGCAAGTTGCTCCGGCGATTGAGGTGTCCAAAGCTATCCGCGAGCGCTTTCCCGCCACGCCCATCATCTGGGGCGGCTACTTTCCCACGCTACACACGGAAACCGCCCTGGCAGCCCCCTACGTCGATTACGCCATCCGTGGCGAGGGCAAGGAGAGCCTGCCGGAATTGCTGAATGCCTTGCAAAACCCGGAGCCCGCGCTGGCCAGTATCAGCGGACTGTCATGGAAAAACGGTGGCAGCATCGTGCACAACCCGAATCGCCATTTTGCGCTGCCCGATGATGGCCATGTGCTCCCCTACGACAAGCTGGGCGATCCGCGCCGCTATCTGGCAAGCACTTTTCTGGGCCGGCATACAGCCGCTCACCAGGCCGCCATCGGTTGCCGTTTCCGTTGCACGTTCTGCGGCGTTGCCGCGATGTTCGGCGGCACCACGATACTGCCGGCCGCGGAGCGCCTGGAACGGGACTTGAGCTACCTGAAGTATGAGCTGGGCGCCGATTCGGTGCTGTATTTCGACAACAACTTCTTCGATCGCGAAGCCGACATGATCCCTCTGCTGGAGGTGATGGCGAAGCTGGAAATGCCATGGTGGTGCTTCGCCCGCGCCGATGCATTGCTGAAGCTGTCGGAAAGCACGTGGAAGCTGGTCCGCAAGAGCCGGCTGAAGATGGCCTACATCGGGGCGGAATCGCCCAACGGCCAGATGCTGAAGGAGATCCGCAAGGGCACGCGGCCGGACCAGACGCTGCAAGTGGTCGAGTTGTGCCGGCGCAACGGTGTGATTCCGGAACTGTCCTTCATGGTGGCGCCACCGCAGAATACCGAGGAGGAAACCGAGCATACCTTCGAGTTCATCCGCGAGATGAAACGCATCAACCCGCAGACGGAGGTCGTCGTCTACATCTACACGCCGCTGCCGGAGAGCAGCCGGCATGAGAAGGATCGTGGCAAACGACCCGCCACGCCGTTGCTCGATCTCAACGGCGAACCGGTGGTATTTCCGACAACGCCCGAAGAATGGACCCAGCGGCAATGGGTCGACTATGCCTGCCATGTCGATGCGCCGTGGCTTACCGACAAACTACGCCAGCGCATCCACGATTTCGTTACGGTGCTGCGCTGCCGCTATCCCACCGTGCAGGACTTGCGCTCGCCGCACTGGGCCAAGCGCAGCCTGAGTGCCATGGCGACGTGGCGCTATCGCTATCGCTGCTATGACCGGCCGTGGGAACTGAACCTGGCCAACCGGCTGGTGCGCCTGCGCATACCGCAGGTGTCGGGGGCGTAGATGCGAAAGGAAACCGTGCACGTCACCCATATCAATTTCCTGCCCGCTCCAGCGGGTCTCTCAGCGGCCGAGGTATTCGAGCACTGGCCCTCGGTGGTCGATATTCCCGAAGCCGCGGCCAGCTCCGGCATCAGGGTCTCGGTCATCCAGGCCGCAAGACACAAGGAGCGGCTGACGCGTAACGGTATCGAGTACCACTTCATGCCGGTCGGCCGTGGCAAAACACTGCTCGACCGCGGTTATCACTTCGCGGACTTGCTTGACCATCTCAGGTCAAACGTCTTGCACGTGCATGGTCTTGGGTTCGGCGATCAGGCTTTAGCCATTTCGCATTACCTGCCACGCTTGCCGGTGCTGTTCCAGGACCATGCCGACCGGCCGCCGCGCTGGTGGCGGCGATCGCAATGGCGAGCTTGGTACGCCGATGCGGCGGGCGCCACCTTTACCTCGCTCGAATTGGCCAAACCTTTTACCGCGGCAGGCGTGTTCGGAGCCGGGACGCGACTGTTCGCGATACCCGAGTCGAGCTGCCGTTTCACGCCGGGCGATCGTGCGCAAGCGCGCTCCGAGAGCGGCCTTTACGGTGATCCATGCGTCGTGTGGGTAGGGCATCTAAGTGGCGGCAAGGATCCATTGACCGTGCTAAGCGGAGTCGCGCAAGCCGCCGAGCAACTCCCAAGCCTGCAGCTATGGTGCGCCTTCGGCAGCGCGCCGCTGCTCGCCCAGGTACAGCAGCGCATCGAGCAAGATGCAAGGCTGGCCGGGCGCGTTCATCTGCTTGGCAAGGTTCCGCACGAGCGCATCGAGCGGCTGATGCAATCGGCCGATCTGTTCGTTTCCGGCAGCCGCGCCGAAAGCTGTGGCTATGCGTTGCTGGAAGCCATGGCTTGCGGAGCGTGCCCGGTGGTTACCGATATCCCATCGTTTCGTGCCTTGACGGATGGCGGACGCATCGGTCAATTATGGTCTTGCGCTAATGCCGCGAGCTTGGCCGACGCGCTGGTGCGTGCGGCCGGCAAAAGATCTTCTCCAGCGCAGGTGCGCGCGCATTTCGAGCAAAAGCTTTCGTTTGAGGCGCTCGGCCGCCAATGGGCCGAAGCTTATGCGCAAGTGCTGGCTGGGACTGGCCGATGAAGCTCGCCCTGGTCCTTCCCGGCGGCGTGGACCGAAGCGGTGAACGCGGGGTGATTCCCGCCTTCCTGGCGCTGATCGAGCGCCTGGCGCGCCAGCACGAAGTGCATGTTTTCGCGCTGCATCAGGAAGCGCAGGCGGCACAGTGGGAGCTGGCCGGCGCGCACATCCACAACATCGGCGAACGCTGGACACGCCTGCGCGCCATCGCGGCGATCACTGCCGAGCACCGGCGAGCGCCCTTTGACCTGATCCAGGCCATTTTTTCCGGATCGTGCAGCCTGGTCGCTGTCGTCGCCGCAAAATGCCTGCGTCTTCCAAGCCTGGTGCATATCGCCGGCGGCGAACTGGTTGCCTTGCATGAGATCGGCTACGGCGGCCGGCGCAAATGGAAGGGCCGTTTGCGCGAAGCGCTGGTGTTGCGCAGTACCGAGGTGGTTACAGCGGCCAGCATGCCCATCATCGATTCATTACGTGCCCTGGAATTGGACCCGGTACGCGTACCGCTGGGCGTTGACCTCAACAAGTGGCCTCCGCTTACGCCACGCCGGCGCAGTGCCGAGCGTGCGCGCCTGGTCCACGTGGCCAGTCTCAATCGGGTGAAGGATCAGCCGACCTTGCTGCGGGCGATGGCGCTGCTGGCCAAGGAAGGCGTGGACTTCCAACTGAACATCGTCGGCGTTGACACCTTGCAAGGCGAGTTGCAAACACTGGCACGCGAGCTGGGCCTGCAGCGTCAGGTGCGTTTTCTCGGCTTCAAGACCCAGCGTGAGCTGCGGCCGATCATGGAAGCCGCGGACTTGCTGGTGATGTCGTCTTTGCATGAAGCAGGGCCGTTGGTGCTGTTGGAAGCGGCCGTTGCCGGGGTGCCAACGGTGGGGACAGCGGTTGGGCATATAGCGGAGTGGTCACCCTTGGCGGCGCTGGCGGTACCCGTGGGCGACTGGGAAGAACTGGCCGAAACGATACGCCGCGTGCTGGATGACGAGGAACTGCGACTGCAACTGGCGACAAGGGCACAGCGCAAGGCGTTGCTGGAGGATGCCGATTGCACCGCACGGATGTTTGAGTCCTTGTATCAGCGTTTGCATGGCGCCCACGTCGCTCTCTTTGCAGGTCGCTCGCTCTAGGGATGCTCTGATCTATTCCACGTGCCCGGCATGACGTCCAGAAGGCCCGCAGGGCGTG